>JADJQW010000002.1:0-1200000 GCA_016712535.1 Flavobacteriales bacterium | reverse complement strand
GGGATCATCGGACACGGTCTCTCCCGGCTGCAAGGATGAATACAGATCGTCGCGCAGCAACGGCACCCCGCCGATCCGTCGACTGTAGAACACGTCACCGCGCTGGAACAGCTCGGTACCCTCGGTGAAGAACTGCCGGTTCTCGTTGAACTGCACCTCGAAGGGAGAGAGGTTCAGCACCACGTTGTCGCTCACTACCTGCCCGAAGTCCGGTATCAGCGTCATGTCGAGGGTGTACGCATCGCTCAGTCCAAGTTTCACATCCATGCCACCGTTGAAGCTGCTGGTCCAGTCTTTCGCTGTCGGGTCCTCCTGAGGAAAGTGCTGGGCGTAGGCCGATGCATAGGGAAGGAGCATCAGGCGCAGCGGTGCATCGATCCCGTGGATGCCCGTGAGCACACCGCATTGCCGCAGCCAGCCTTCCTTCAATGGATCGATCGGGTTCCAGAAGCTCTTCTCTCTCGTTCGGCCTACAAGCCGCATCAGCTGAATGGACCAGACGTGCTCCTCCGCCTTTGGGAAGCGGAAAGCGGAGTAGGGGATGCTCATCTCCGCCACCCAGCCCTGTTCAGTCACTTTGGTGGCGCTGTGCCAGACCGCATGCCAGTTGTCATCTTCCGCTTCGTTGGCCACGATCGCATCCAATTGCACGCCTGCTGCCGTGACCACGAATTCGAATCCGTTGCGCCCGCTCTGGTATGGATCGAGCGTGACGCCGAACCAGTCCGTGATACCGATGTCGTCGCGGCCGCTGAGGCGCATCATTACGCTGTCGGGCTTGTCGTGAAGCACCGCACCTACGTGGATGGCATGATCGCTGAAGAGCACGCGCACCTCGCTGCGGTACTTGCTGGGCTCGTTCGGTATCGGCTCGTTCTGCACGAATTCATTGCCGATGTCGGCCGTGGCCCACGAGGGCTCATCCAGCACGCCATCCACCACGATGCGCTCCTTGGCCCGCGAGGCCGTTAGGTTCTTGCAGACCAGGGTGGTGTCCTGGGCGCTTGCGCCGAGCGAAGGGATCAGTAGGATAGGCAGGAAGAGGCGCATTGAGGCGCAAAGGTCGCGCTCGGTTCCATGCGCTTGATTCGCCAGTCCCTCGGGTTGCGTTCATTGCAGCCCGCGTTCAACTATCCGTCACCGAGATGGCAAGCGCTGTATATTGCAACGTGCGAAAAGAAGCGCTCATCAGCGAGCAAGGAAAGACCCCGCCGGACAAGCTCTTCTGGGCTGGCCGCAGCGTGGAAGAACGATTGGCGGCCGTCGAGTTCCTTCGGGCGCAATTCATGGCACACATCCATGCTGAGCAAAGACTTCAAAGAGTTTGTCGCATTGCTCAAAGAGCACGGCGCTGAGTACATGATCGTGGGCGGTTACGCGGTGGGCATGCATGGCTACCCGCGCTACACCGGCGACCTCGATATCTGGCTGAAACCGACGACTTCGAACGCTGAGCGTGTGCTGAAGGCACTGCACGGTTTTGGCTTCGGTGGCCTGAACATCACCGTTGGCGACTTGACCAAGGAGGACAACGTCATCCAGCTCGGACAGCCTCCCTTGCGCATCGACCTGTTGATGTCAATTGACGGCGTGCGCTTCGATGAGTGCTACGCGAACCGGAAGGAAGAGACCTTTGATGGCCTGCGCATGAACTTCATTGGGTACCACGATCTGGTGAAGAACAAGAAAGCGAGTGGCAGGCACCGGGACCTGGATGATTTGGAGAACATACCGGAGCCGTGAACCATCATTCCGTTGTGGCGTGCAGCTCTACTCGCAGCGCAGGATCTTGAACTCCGTGCGGCGGTTGACGCCATGTGCACGTTCCTTCCCTTCCTGGTCCATGACCGCTATGGAGTCTCGACTGATAAGAGGCTTTGACGTTCCATAGCCAACTGGGGAAAGGCGGCCCTGTTCTATGCCTCTATCGGCCAGTGCGGTAACGATTGCCTGCGCACGTAGCTGTGAAAGCTGGATTTCCTGCGACTTGCGCAACCGGGTGTACCCGCCCATGTGCTGTCCTACCTCCAGTTCAACCGACGGCACTGCATTCATGAAACCAAGGACAGAGTCAAGAAGAGCATTGTTCTCAGGGAAAGCCATCATCTCATCATCGTCCACGGCGAATGTGAAGCGTAGATCACGATTCACTGCGCCTACTTGACAATCGCGGTCCTTCCACCGGAAGACAGCCCTCGCGATCGGCGGGCATGATGCATGAAGGCTCGCTTCCTCGGAACAACCTTCGACTCCTTCAGGCTGAGCACTTTTTTGCAGCAGGTCGACGGAATCAACTGCTGAGGCCAACAGCAAGACCGGCACGGATAGACCCAGGCGGTTCATGAGCATCATAGTCTGGGATCGAAATCTACCACTACGAGCACGCCCCACGGTCTCCCGCAGGGCGCGCTTGTCGGACTACATTCTGTTCACGCCGCCACTTCCTCTTCCTTGTGGCTGCTCACCAGCTTGTGCTGCAATTCGCTGGGCACTTGCTGGTACGCGTGGAATTTCTCCGTGTAGGTGCCGCGCCCCTGGGTCAGACTGCGGAGGGTGGTGCTGTAGCGGTCCAACTCGGCCAGTGGCGTATGGGTCTTGATGATCTGGTAGCGGCCGCTGCTGTCGACACCCATCACGATGCTACGCCGTCCTTGCAGATCGGTCATCACATCGCCCATGAGGTCGGCGGGCACGCGCACCTCCAGCTCCTGGATCGGCTCCATCAACTGCGGGTCGGCGTTGGTGAATGCCTCGCGGAAGGCCTGCAGGCCAGCGATCTTGAAGCTGATGTCGTTGCTGTCCACCGGGTGCATCTTGCCGTCATGCACAAGCACGCGGATGTCGCGCGCCGGCGATCCGGTGAGCGGGCCGCGCTCCATCTTCTCCATCACGCCCTTGAGTATGCTCGGCATGAACTTGTTGTCGATCACGCCGCCGACGATGCAGTTGTAGAACACCAGCTTGCCGCCGGTGGGCAACTCGTGCTCCTCCTTGCCGCGCACGCTGTGGCCGTGCGGCTCGGGCATGCCTTCGTGCCACGGCTCGATCTTCAGGTGCACCTCGCCGAATTGGCCGCTGCCGCCCGTCTGCTTCTTGTGCCGGTAGCTGGCCTCAGCGGGTTTGCGAATGGTCTCTCGATAGGGGATGCGCGGGCTGCTGAAGGCGCAATCAACCTTGTAGTGGTGGTTGAGCTTCCACTTCAGCAGGTTGAGGTGCAGTTCGCCTTGGGCACCCACCAGTTGTTGTGCGGTCTCTCGGCTGTACATCAGCACAATGGTGGGGTCCTCCTTCTGGATCTCCACGAGCGCCGCGTGTAGCTTCTCCTCCAATTTCTGGTCGGTGGCCTTGATCACCTGCCGCAGGCGCGGCTCAGGGAAGGCGATGGGTTGCAATTTGACGCTCTTGCCTGGCGCGTGCAGCGTGTGGGCCGTGGCGGTGTCCTTCAGCTTCATGGTGCCGCCGATATCGCCGGCGACAAGTCTCTCCACGTGCTTGCGCTCCTTGCCGTCCACGATGAAGAGCTGCCCGATACGCTCGGTGGCTCCTGTATTGTCGTTCACCAGATCGGTGCCCTCCTTCACCTCGCCGCTCATGACCTTGAAGAGCGTGATGTGCCCGGCCTTGGGCTCGATCATGGTCTTGAAGGTGAAGAGCACAGCAGGGCCTTCAGCAGCGCATTCCAGCTTGCCGCCGCCGACGAGTTCCTCCGCAGGCATCTCCAGCGCGGCTGGGGCCACATTGTCGATGAAGCCCATCAGGCGGCCGCTGCCCATGTTGCGCAGCGCGCTCAGGCAGAAGACCGGGAAGCAGGTCCGTTTCATCATGCCCTGCTTCAGGCCGATGCGCATCTCGTCCTCATCGAGCTCGCCCTTCTCGAAGTAGTGCTCCATGAGCGTCTCGTCGTTCTCAGCGGCCTTCTCCACCAGTTCCTTGTGCAGGGCGGTGGCGCGCTCCATCTCGTTCTCCGGGATGGGCTGCTTCTCCGGCTTGCCACCGGCATCCTTGAAGACATACATGGTCATCTTCAGCAGGTCGATGATGCGGTGGAAGCCGTCGCCTTGCTCCACGGGGTACTGCATCACGGTCACCGCGCTGCCGAAGTGCTCCTTCGCCTGCGCCACGGTTTGATCGAAGTCCGCGTTGGGGTGGTCCAACTGGTTCACGCCGATGAGCACCGGGCGGTCATAGCGTTGCATGTGTTCCCACACCAGGTCGGTGCCCACTTCCACACCATGGTGCGCGTTCAGCAGCAGTATGCAGGTGTCCGCCACGCGGAGCGCGGGGATCGTCTCGCCCAGGAGGTCATCGAGGCCCGGGGTGTCGATGATGTTGATCTTGTAGCCCTGCCACTCGGTGTGCAGCACGGTGCTGTATACGCTGCTGCCGCGCTCGTGCTCCAGTTCGTGGTAGTCGCTGATGGTGTTCTTGTCCTCGACTCGGCCGCGGCGTTGGATCAGACCCGCTTCGAAGAGCATGGTTTCGGCCAGCGTGGTCTTGCCGCATCCGTGGGAGCCCAGGAGGACGACGTTCTTAATGTGTTTCGCATCGAAGGTTTTCATGGCATGGAAGGGGTTAGGGATGAATGGGGCTTCCGCCATTCGTGGAGGTCGCCTGGGGCGACGCGCGAGGCTTGGGCTGAAATTAGCCCGCTGCCCCGGACAATTCCAAGGCAAGGGTCAGTCCCAATGCAGAAAGCCCGCTCGCGCGGGCTTTCTGCAAATCGGATGCGCCGGGCTAATTCAAGGACTCCATGGCCCGTCCGGCCTGAAGCCGCTTGAACCGCTCCACGACCTCATCATAGTTGGCGGGCAGGTTCAGCTCCTTCTGCGGACAGAAGGCCAGGTCCTCACTCTGCTGGTAGCCGATCGTCTCGACGGGCTTCTGGTGCTCTGCCGGGGTGCCCTCGCCATTCGGCTGGGCTTCGCTCGCGTTCTGCATCACGGGTCCTTCCTTTTGGCTCAGGGGAACACGCCAGGAGCGGACTTGTTCAGCGGAGCGGGGCGAATGTAACGCGATGGCCTCCGCGTGTAAATAGTCCTTGTTCACGGATCGGCCCATCATGGGAATCCCGACATTGGGCGCTGGCCCATCTTTACCGCACCAACTCCCGCACCCATCATGCGCAAGCTCCTGATCCTTTCCTTCCTGGTCTGCTCCATTGGTTCCTACGCTCAGTTCAATGAGGCAGGCCGCTTCCACGCCTCTATCGGCGGTGCCGTTGGCTTTCACGCCACGAAGTACTATCAGAAGTTCACCTTCAATTTCTTCGGGACCCCAGTAAGCGTTGATACCACCACGACCGATGGCGCGGCCACCTATACCCTGCCCATTGAATTGGATTTCGGACTCGCCAAGTTCATGAGCCTCGGCCTTTACCTGGAACCAGGGGCCTACCTCGATTCCAGCGCCACCGAATCGAACAACCTGATGATGGCCGGCATCCAGCCGCGCTTCTACCTGCTGAACAAGGATCGCTTCGCCCTGCTCGCCTCGCTGCAACTGGGTGTTTCAGCACTGAACATCGTGCGCGATGAGGCCGGAACGATCAACGACAGCGATTCACGCTACCTCGGGTTCCAGTGGGGCCTGGGCACCGGCATGGCCGTGGGCTTCGGCAACCATCTGGGCATGCGCTTCATGCTGCGTTACGTGAGCACCAGCATGCCGTTGCGGGCGGCTGAGCAGAACGGAAGCAGCATCGACCTTGACAACTTCGAAGCCAAGCTCACCACCGGCGGCGTGCTCCTGCAGCTTTCTTTCTGCGTGCGCTTCGGAGGGAATTGAGCCGCGCCTACATTCGGCCCCGCATTGCGGTTCCGCCATTCGGCGGATGAAAAGGGAATCCCGTGCGAACCGGGAGCTGTTCCCGCAGCTGTGAATCGCTGAGGTCCAACGCACACGCCACTCGGCAACGGGGAAGGCGCGATGGATGAGGGCGATGAGCCAGAAGACCTGCCGCGCTGCGCAAGACAATGGCCCCGGGCAAGGGCGGGTTGGCTGGCGGTGGCCATCCTTCCGTTGCCGGGGTTTCACCATCATGAACGCCGCGCGGTGAACGCGGCAAGCAAACCCCAAATTCCATGTTCCGTTCATTTCCCGCCCTGTTGGTTGCCGGAGTCCTTGCGACGGCTGCCAATGCCCAGCAGTATGTGCACCAGGTCGTACTGCTCAATGAAGGCTGGTTCGATTATGTGAACCAGGTGGTCGTCCTCCCGCCCTCGCTCGGGAGCTACGATCCGGCCACCGGCCAATACACCGAAGTCGCCGTGATCCCCAACGCCCGGTTCGGCAACGATGTAAAGGTGGAGGACGAGATCGTGTTTGTGAGCGCGGATACCATGCTGCTCAAGTACGACGCGAACACCTTCGCCTTGCTGGACATGGAGGTGGTCCGCGGCATCCGGCGGATCGGCATCTGGAACGATCAGTTGGTGATCACCCGCGGCGAGTTCGGCGGATTGCCGCATTACGTGGAAGTGCGCGACAAGGGCTCCCTTGACCTCTTGTACACGATCGACGCCGCAGAGATCCCCTACCACGCTGAAGCCGTGGAGATCGTGGGCGACCAGGCTTTCGTATCGCTCCCGAACGGCTTCGATTGGCCGAATTACATGAACCTGGTCGCGGTCATCGACCTCGCATCGCAGAGCTACGAAGGCGTGATCGACCTCGGCCCGGATGGCGACAACCCTGAGCATCTGATGTCCTGGAACGGCGGCCTCTACGCCTTCAACAACAAGGACTACACGGGCAGCAGCATCAGCCGAATCGACCCGGTCGCGAGCGCGCTGATCAGCACCATCAACGTGGCGAACAACTCCGGCTGCGGCACATCGGCGGCGGCGGCGGATAAGATCTATTACCTGGAGTACGCAGTGGATCAGATCGCTCGATATGACCTCGTCAATGACCAAGTCCAGGATACGCTCACGAACGGACTCAGTGCCTATGGCATCGCCAGCGACCCGATCAACGGCGTTCTTTACGTGACCACCACGGACTTCACGAGCACGGGTACGCTCTATGTGATGGAGCCGGATGGCAACGTGCTCAGTGACGAAGCAGTTGGTGTCTCAGCCGGGAAGATGGCCTTGGACATCCGATTGACCACAGGAGTCAGCCACGCGGTCGCGCCTGTGCTTACCGTTTTCCCGAACCCCGCCGAGGATCGGGTCTTCATCGGGTTGCCCGGCATGGCTTCCCCGATGGGCTTGGAGGTGGTGGATGCCATGGGCCGTGCTGTGCTGCGGGAGCGCTTGTCCAGCAATGGAACGCTTCAGCTTGACGTGAGCAGCCTGGCGCCGGGCTCATACGCAGTCAAGCTCGAAGGCGGGAGCTATTCGCGCTTCACGAAACAGTGATCGGCTCGGGATCCTACATTTGCCGCCCACCGCGACCACCGGCTGGCTGCAAAGGCCTCCTTAGCTCAGCGGTAGAGCAGCTCATTCGTAATGAGCAGGTCTTCGGTTCAAATCCGAAAGGAGGCTCTCTTAGAGCCGCAAGCCCTCCAGCGCAAGTTGGGGGGCTTGTTTATTTGGGCAGGGGTAAATAAGGGGGCAAGTTTGCGACCGCTGGAGCCTTTCCCGGTGTATCGCTCGGAAGCCTTGCCAGCCCTGCCCGGATCAATTCGCGGGCGCTCCGATAACCGAACTCCTTTGGAATTAGCGCAAGTCCAAGAACGCCCCGCGTAGACGGATCGGCCAGCAAGCCGGGGACCAACGTGCTTCATCGGCGCGGGTCAGTTGCTCCAGCAACCGTTCCCGCCTCTTTGATCGCTTCGTGGGCTTGCCGCGATAGGTTCCGGGCTTCCTTTTGCCCTTGCTTCGTTCTAAGTGCCGCTCGGCGTTCCAGTAGGTTTCATCCCAGCGGTTGAGCTTGCCGCATGTTTGGGAAGGGTAGTAGAGCCGATAGCTGAAGCCCCACCTACTTCGGAAGGTGCGGGCATGATAGGCCCGGTAGAGCATCCGACAAGCGCGGCCGGTTTGCGGACAACGGAAGTAGAGCACTTCACCCCGGCCGAGGTTGCTCGGCTTGCTCACCATGTCGAACCGTTGCCGCACATCTTCAGCCGCCCCGGTGTGCGGATGGGTCCAGGTGTAGCTCAGTTCCATGTAGACCTCGGCCCCTTTGCGCTTGGTGAAGATCCGCACGGCGTCACCGTTGGTCCACGTCCATGATCCGCTCACCTCGGCACCCTTGGTGAAGTAGCCCACCTTCAGCAACCGCGACAATTCCAAGCGCGGGGAAGAGTAAACCGTGGCGGCTCCAGTGTACGGGCGTCCCATCGCAGTGCTCAGAAACCCCAGCCGGTAGGTTGCTCTTCCTTGCCCTCCACGTTGTTCAACTTCGGGAACACGTAGGGCAGGAGCTTGCACAGTGTGGCGATCCGGTCCTTTGGCTCCAGTGCCTTCAGCGTTTCGGGCAGCTCGGCCAGTTCGCGCCTCACCAATTCCTGAAGCCCTTCCCGTGTGCCCTTGGTCCACGGTTCGGCTTCCTTCGCCTTGGTGCGGCCTTTCAGTAATGCGATGCCCACCGATAGGTCCACGTCGAACTCACTTCCCTTCAGGTAGGTGTAGGCGGCAAGGTTGATCTCCACGCATTGCTCTTCGTTCATCCCTGCCTTGGCCAGTAGTGCCTCAGCCGCGCGGTCCCCCTTCAGGGGTTCATCGTGGGAGGCTTGCAGGATGTCAAGCACCTGGGAATAGAGGTCCATAGCCTTGTCCACGTCGGGGAACTTGCCGCCTTCCTTCACCTTGCACAGAAAGGCCAAGGCGTAGCCGTTCCAGTGTTCGTTGTTCGTGTGTATCGCAGCCTCGGCCGCTCCAGTTTTCCGCTTGCTCATTGTTGACTTGGGTTTGTTCGTTCAGGTGTGCCGTCGTTCAGGCGTTGCAATTCCATCAGTTCGCGGTTGCACTTCGACCGAAGGCGCTTCGATAGCTCGGCGATGCGTTCCAGTGCGTCCATGCGATCGGCCAAGGCTTCAGCCCGTGTCGCGTTGTCCAACTCTTCGCGGATCCCTTCGGCCAGGTTCTCCATGTCCTTTCGTGCTTGTTCCGCTCTCATCACTTCGCGGGGACCAGCTTGGTGATCTTGGCGCTCTTCAGGTCCAGGCCGAGCACGTCCACAAGCGTGTTGATCGCGGGGTTTCGCTCGGCCCATCGTTGCATCACGGTTTCCGCTTCGGATAGGATCATGGCCGGGACGTTCACCGGTGCCGAGGTGTTCGGCGTTTCGGTGGTGGCGATCTCATCGCCCGACCTCAACAGGTAGTCCCCAATATCCAGCCCCGCCTCACGATCGGCATCCGTGGCCATGTGCTCCAGCAAGTCGGAAACATGCACCGCGTCGAAGAGGTGGCCGATCTCCACGGCTTTCTCCCTCCACTTAGTGAAGGCGCTACCGTCGCGGCTCAGGTCAGGGAATGCCAGCACCTTCCGCCCGGTGAGGGCTTGCAGCTTGGCCAACGTGAAGGCTCCCACGGCCCCGACCGCAACCCACAAGATAGAAGGCACCAACGCGGCGGCTATCATGGCCGTCTTTTCACTCTCCACCACCGCGACCGGCGCATCCATCGGCCAGCTTTTCAGTAGGTGCTCACCGTAGAGGCATTGCTCCAAACGCGAACCTTCAGGAATGCCGCCCGTCAATGCGTGAACCCAACTCTGAGCACCATGCACACGCTTCCCCGTGCTGGGATCGTATTGCATCACCTTCCCAGCCTTCACGTTGCCGTGTTGGTCCACTTGCCAGTAGATCGCAGCCCCGGCCAGTGATCCGCTCGGCCACGTTCCCAGCGCATAGGCACGGGCCACAGTGTCCCAACTATCCGCGCCGATGCGATCGCGCCAATAAGCGGCCAAGTTGTTCCGCTCAGGGTGTGCTCGCAACGCGGCTACCTCGGCGCGCTTATGCAAATGAGGTGGAAGTGGGAGCGGCTCAGGTTTCGGCGACCATGCGCTGCCATCGGCTTCGGTGGGGTGGGTGCCATTGTCGCGGAAGTAGTCGCGTGGTGGGTAGTGGTATGCACATGCGTCCGATCGGTTGCACTTGCCGACGTGCTCAGGTAGTAGTTCCCCGGTGGTGGTATCCACGTACCGCGCGAACTCTCTCGGCTTGCTGCATTGCGGGCAGGTGTGCCGGGTGGATGGACCCTTGTACGGCTCCAGGATGAAACGATGGGGCGCGTTCATCGTGTTGCTCTTTGGAAGTACGTGGCGGGCGTGGCGGGTGGCGGGTGATGCGCTGGACACCTACGGGGACAAGCATTCCCCGCGTTTCGGGGTGTGGCGGTCGCTTGGCGGTGTGGCGGTGGGCAAGTGCTTCCGCCACTACGCCACGGCCCCGCCACCGTGTGAACTCCGGGAACCTCAACACGGGCGCGGCTTTCAGACCAAGGGCCGCCAACCGACAAGCCCGCCAAGGGGTAGCGATCAACCTTCATGGACCTTCGTGTATTGGCCCCCGTCGCGGTGACGTTGGAAGAGCTTCCTATCGCCGAGGTATCGCTCGGCGGTGCGTCGTTTGATACCCATGCCCTCGGCGATCACGATCGCCTTGGCCGTGGCGAACGTTGTGGGCAGTGCGCGGTAGAGCTTCAGCTTGGGGCCGCTCAGTTCATCCACCGGGGTGCTATCGTGAAGGCTGAACAGCACTTTGTCAGCCGTGGAGGTGAAGTAGTCCACAAGGGCGATCGCAGCGGCCAACGATGGGGCGTCAACGTGTGAGGGGATCGCGTGTTCGTTGCTCTCGGCCCATCGTGCCAGCGTGTCTATCACTGCCAACCGCAACGTGTAACTGAGCATCTTGGTCCGATGCCCGGCGCGTGCTTCGTCCCCATCCCGGTTGAAACCGTCGATCTCTGCTTTCAGCGCGGCGTGATGCTTCGCCCAAAGGCGTTTCGCGTCCGGGGTGAACGTGAAGAGTAGCGGGTCGGCACCTTCGTCCGGTGGTGGTATCGAAAGGAGCTTGTGGATGAATGCTTGCCAGTATTCCGCGACTTGTGCATCCGGCTCCGCTTCGCTCCATGCCGGTACTTCCTGGGCTTCGGGATAGGCGAAGAGGATCCGATCCACGAAGCCGTTGGCCCCTCGGCCGTCCGCGATCAACCTTCCCAATACGCCGGGTTGGATCGTACCGCACACGGACACGAACGGACGTTCGACATAGAGCGGCCGCTTGCTCTTCACCCTGTTCACGCGCACGGGTTGGGCGCTCCACATGGAGAGGAACTTTTCCACGTCCCCGCCCTTGCTATACCGTCCGAAGTCCTCCACCCATCCGGCCAGCTCATCGCGATGCAAGCCGACCCCGCGCGGGTTCCGGTTGAGGGCTTCCACCAACGCCTCCGGGGTGGTATCGCTCACCAAGTGTTGATCGCATTCGGGTTCGTGCGGCGCTTCGCCTCCCTCTTCCTTCCGGGCTTGCTTCGCGGCGCGTTCGTATTCCCTCAGCTCATTCTCATAACGCCGGGCGCTTTCACGATCCCGCACCGTCAAGGGTCGGAGCATCATGGTGAGCGGATGCGTTTTGTTCGCGCCCGGCCTGCCTACCAAGGCCAGCCAAAGGATCGCGGGTTCCGTCCATCCACGTTTGGGTGTGATGCGTGCCGAGGTGCCGACCGCTACCGATGCGGCGAAGAGGATCGCGGCCGCCGTGTAGTCCACAGGGAAGCCGATCGTTTCGTGGAGGTGTGAGGTGATCCATTGCAAGCCTTCAGGCAGCACATGGACCGGGAAGCCTTGTGCCTTGGGCCGATCATCTTCCGTCGGTAGCACGGTGAGGTGAGCGGCTTCGGCTTGTATCGCGTTCACCAAGTCGGTGTTGATCGCGTTCGGTGTTACATTTGGCATGGAAGTCAGTATTTGAGCGGGTAAGCGTTGGCGCGCTGCCCGCTCACTTGTTTCCTGCCATGCGTTCCACCGCGACCTCGGCCACCGTGCGACGGCGGCCCGCGTCGATCCAAGCATCCAGTTCGTCCAGGTCAAAGAACAAGCGACCACCCACCTTGCTATGTGGCACCTCCCGGCGATGCGTCTTTTTGTACATGGTCCGGTGGGCCAACCCACAGTATTGGGCAGCTTCGGGTAGTCCGACCCGGCGTTTGCGCTCGGGCTTTTCGTTCATCGTGCGGCTCTTCAGTGCTCGCACATCCACGGCCAACGCATCCAAGCGCGCCGTGATCTCTTCAAAGGGGTTCGTTGTCATTTGCGATGCCCGGCTTGTGCCGAAGCGATCGCAACACTATCCCCACGTTTTGCCCTCCACCGGGAATACACATGTGATCCATGTGTAGGAATTTCCTTCAGTGCTTTACAGGTCGCTCAGTATTGCCTCAGCATGTGCGACGGCCTCGGAGTATCCAAGTCGCTCCAGTTCGACTTTTACCGCTGCCCACGTCTTTCTGCCGTAGGCTTCACGCGATCGGGAACCGCCTCTCAAAAAGGGCTTGCCGTCGGCCCCATCGAAGCGATCCCGTTCCTGCTTCAATTTCTCCCCGGCGCGATCGTGTAGTTGCCCATATTGCTTCGCCAAGCGAATTGCCGCCGTCGCGTTCACGATGCCGTGATCCGAATGCCCGGCCTTTTCCATGCACCAACAAAGGCGCGCAACTATCGGGATGGTCAGGGCCGTGGGCTGCGATGCTTTGGCTTTACCCTTCGGCGTCGCGGCCTTTAGCTTTTCCTCTACCCACTTGCGCATCGTTCGCATGAGAATAGCCGCATCCTCAACCTGCATTCGCTCCATTCGCGGCATGTCGAAATAGGTAGGTGCTTCGCCTTCCCATTTGTCGCACACCCCTTCGGTGTAGTCAAGGAAGGCATCGGCGTTTCCGCCGTGTTCCCAATGGTGCTGAAGCCGTGCGGCCACGTTCTGCTTGCGCACGTTGTTCGGCGATAGCCGGAACAATTCCAGGAGCCGGATCTCGAATAAATCACAAACTCTTTTCCGAAGATCATCACCCTTCCATCCGCTTCGCACCATCTTCCCACTGAGCATGTACACCCTTGGGTTGGGTTCATCGTGGGTGCGTGGCACTGCGTTCGGCGGGAGCACGCTTTCGTAGGTCCAACCTTCGAGAATTTCCGTAGTCGCGTTGCCCCAACTTTCAATTGCTTCTTTGAGGTGGGCCGGGATCTCGTTCCATCGACTTTGATCGAACTCCCGATTATTGAGGCTTGACCATGTGAACCCGTTTTTCCCGTCCGGCATGGTCGCGGGCAGTTCAAACATTCTCGGCATGTCCGAAATGCACAGGCCGGGAATGTGGAGCCGGAGCATTTCGGCCCATTGTTCGATCGCCAACAGATGTTCCTTGCTCGCCTCTTCGCGATCCCAAAGGCGCGGTGCCAAGTAGCCGAGCCTCTTTAGAACTTCCGAATGTTTCTCGGTGTAGGGGTGGATCTTCCTTTTCCCTTCCATCGCTCAGAGCAATTGATCGGCGGCGTCCAACACCTCACTACCGAACCGCTTCAGATAGGCGCGGGTCGTGTTCACACTTTCGTGTCCCATGCTTTCCGATATCACGGCAACGTCAACGCCCTTCCGCTTTAGCGTGGTGGCGAACGTGTGCCGGGCAACGTAGGAGGTGAGGGGGACCGTGATGCCCACCACCTCGGCGGCTTCCTTCAATTCGAGGTTGAGCCGCTTCAGGCACTTTTGGATCCGGTTCCATTGCTGCCTTTCGGTTCCATGCTCTTCGCTCAGGATGGGGAAGAGGTAGGGGCTTTCGTGGCCATCGAATACGGCCAGTAGCTCGGCCAGCGCATCGCTCACCGGGATGCTGAAAGCGTCGTTCGTTTTCCGGCGGCGGTAGAAGATCCGCCCATCGTACACGTCCGCGCGCTTCAGTTGGGCAATGTCCGCGAAGTTCATCCCACGGGCGTAGTAGCTGAACAGGAAGAGGCGAACGCTTTCGCCGAGGTGCGGGTGATCGGCGAACGGGAACCGCTTCAGCTTGTCCATGTCCAACTCAGTGAGGGAACGCGGGTTGGACTTGCTTTTGAGCCGCTTCATGGAGTAGCCCCGTGATCGTGCGGTTTCAAAGGGGTATTGGTCGCGGTGGAGCAAGCCCTCTTTGATCGCCATGTTCACCGCAACGCGAAGCACACGCATATAGGTAGCGATGCCGCCGTTCGTGCATCCAACGCCCTTCAGGTATTGCTCCAGCCCCTCCAGTTTCCGCGCGGTGAGGTCAGCGAACCGAACGGGCTTGCCACCACTGAAGCGCCGAAGGGCGCTTGCAGCGTTGCGGTAAGTGATCGCGTACCCGATGCGGCCCTCGGCCCGGAACGTCTTTTCCAAGTGCTCCAAGTATGCCAGCACATCCTCGGCGGCTTTGGGGTTCCGGTAGCGTGCATCGAAGTTCTCCAGCGAAAGCGCCTTGCTCACCACCAAGCTGTCCACCATGCCGGAAACTTGGGCTTCGATCGCGCTCAGGATCCCGTTCGTGTAGGCCGCACCCTTCACGCGGGCTTTCACCCGGCCCGTGCCTTCGTCCCATTGCTCCAGTGTGCAAGCCTCCTTCGTGGAGTAGCGTTTGATCTTGCCGTTGTGGATCAACTGGAGCCGGATGGGGTGACTTCCACCGGTCAAGGTCTTTCCAGAGAGGCATACGAACCGGGCGCTGAAGCCTTGCGCTTTCGCCTTCGGGTTGAGGTTGATACTTGCACCTGCCATCGGTATCGGGGTAAACGATGGGGTAAATGTAGGGGCAAGGGGAAGGAAAACGAACGGTGCATCTACTTTCCCCGTCGGGCCTACATTTACCACGAACGGCAAGGGCTGGAGTAGGGAAGGGATACCCTTGAAAAGTACCCCGGTAGTTATTCGTAATGAGCAGGTCGTCAGTTCAAATCTGACAGGAGGCTCAGAAGGGATCGCGCAAGCGGTCCCTTTCTGTTTTACCAACTGACGGCTACTTCGATGGCCGTTCCATATCCTTCACGACCTCGAACTTGGGCTCTACCGCCCACTTACCGGTCTTGTCGATGAAGCCCCATTTCTCGCCCTGCTTGGCTGCCGCGTAACCGTTCTTGAAATCACGGACACCTTGGAATTGAGGGGTGATCGCCCAAGCCCCGCTCTTGTCGAAGAACCCGAAGAGCTCGCCCTTCTTGCCCTTGGCCAGGCCATCGGAGAAATCGCCCCAGACCTGGGTGTCCGTCATCCGCATGATGCTGCCATCGCGCGACACATACATCCAGGCATCGGCCTGCTTCACCCGGGCCATTCCGCTCGCCTCATCGAAATCCTCTGCTGCGTCGAATTGCGCTGTGATCGCCCACTCCCCCTTCCGGTTGATGAATCCGACCTTCCCCTCCTTCGTCTTGGCCCAGGCCAGTTCACCGGTGAAATAGCCCACGCTCAGGAACTGCGCGGGGATGACGATGGTTTGATCGCCATCCATGAAGCCGTGCATCTTGTCCTTCTGCTTGAATGGCGAGAGGCCGTTCTTGAAGCCCTTCACATCCACGATGTTCGCATCGCTGATGGCGGTCTCCTTCCCATCGGCGGTGAGGATGTACTGCTTCTTGCCGAGCATCACCAGGGCAAGGCAGCTCTCGAAGGGTTCCACTTTATCATACTTGGCCGGGATGGCCATCTTCCCGTCGGTTCCCATGAAGCCCCAGAGATCGCCGATGCGCACAGGGGCCCGCCCGCAGCTGAAGCCTTGCGCATCCTTGCCTCCGAAAAGGCCGCTGATGAGCACGAAATCGGCGGGGTCCGTCTTCAAGGCTTCACCCTTCACGTTGATGAAGCCGGGCTTGTCCGTGACCGCATCCTTCACCGCAGCGTAGCCGCTCTCCCCGAAAGGAAAGCAGTGCTTGTACTTCGGCGGAATGACCATGTTGCCCGTGTTGTCGACGTAGCCCCAGAACTCACTGTCTGCAGGTCGCGCCTGCGAAAGGAGGGCTTGGGCGTGCATGACCGTGCTGAGCAGCACGGCTGGAATAGCGAGAATGATGTGCTTCATGGCCTGTGTGGGTTCATGGAACGAAGGAAAGCAGACGCTGTGATTCCTGCAATGACCTGGACCGTGTCCCCCACAACAGAGCGATTCCCGAGCACGAGGAGAATGACCTGCCCTTCTGCTCGTGTGTTTCCAAAGTCGCTCAGGATCGTTCGCGCCCATGTTGCGCGGCCATCTACCTTGCCGTCGAAAATCCAAGGAACATGATGGCGTTGCGTACCCCTGCCATGTTGCTCGTGCTGGCAACCTTTGGCGCTCATGCACAGAACACCTGCGAAACCGCAGTGCCCATCGGCTTGGGCACGCACACCGCGCCGCAGGTAACCGGAACGGCTCCAACGCAGCTCTGCGCCGGACCTGCCGCCCCTGGCGCCGCGGGCCTCTGGTACGCATTCACCCCTGCGAACGACATGCTCGTGACGGTGAGCAGCTATGTGACGGGATTCCCGTACGTGGACACGCGCATGCATGTGTATACCGGCACGTGCGCTTCCTTGGCGTGCTATTCCGGCGGCGACGACGAAGGACCCGGCTACACCTCCATCGCCACCTTCAGCGCCACAGCGGGCACCACGTACATCATCGCCTGGGACAGCTACTGGTCGAGCAACGCATTCACCTTCTCTGTGCTTGAATCGTGGGTGCCCGATAATGCTGTTCTCTTCTCCAACACAGTCGTGCCAGGAGTCAGTGGCGCTCAAGGCGCTGTGGATATGAACGATGACGGCAAGGACGACATGGTGTCCCCCGGATATTCCAGCTTCAACGTGGCCTATCAGGGCGATGCCGGCGCGTACAGCGTCACCAACTTCCCTACCACCAACGCGGTGAATACGGCATCCTGGAGCTTCGCCGTGGGCGATTGGGACAGCAACGGCCATCGCGACCTGCTGTACGGCGGGGGCAGCGGCGCCACCTTCATGTCCGCCAACGGCGATGGCACGGCCTACACCCAATGGAGCCCGCCCCAGTACATCTTCTGCCAGCGCACCAACTTCGTCGACCTCAACAATGATGGGCACCTCGATGCCTTCTCCTGCCATGATGTGGATGCCAACGTGGCTTTCATCAATGACGGCGCAGGGCAGCTGGTGCATACCCAGGGCGGCTACGGCACCACCTGCGGCAACTACGGCAGCATCTTCACGGATATAGACAACGACGGCGTTGTGGACCTCTTCGTGGCCAAGTGCGGCTGCGATCCCACGGACCTGCTCATGCTGAACAACGGCAACGGGGCGTTCACCAATGTGGCGCCCTCATTGGGCCTTGCCGATGGCCACCAGAGCTGGAGCAGCGCCTGGGGCGACTTCGACAACGATGGCGACATGGACGCGTTGATCGGTGCCAGCAGCGGCGCGGTGCACAAGCTGCTATTCAACAACGGCGATGGCACCTTCACGGATGCGCCTCCAGGGAACGGCATGGATCTCTGGACCGGCCTGAGCATCGAGTGGACCGCGCACGACTTCAACAACGATGGCTGGATCGACATCCTGGGCGGTGGTGCGCTGCACTACAACAACGGCGACGGCACTTTCAGCCATGATCCCAACGCACCCGGGAACGGGCCCATCGGCGACCTGAATAACGATGGCTTCCTGGACATCTGCAATGGAGGCGGCTATCAGCGCAACAACGGCAACAGCAACAATTGGATCCGGATCAACCCGCAGGGCACTATCAGCAACCGCGACGCCATCGGAGCGCGCGTGACCGTCACCAGCGCGCTGGGCACGCAGATCCGCGACATCCGGAGCGGAGACGGCTTCTCGCACATGAGCTTCATCGGGGCGCACTTCGGCCTGGGTCCCGACACCGAAGTGGAGGAAGTGAGCATCCAGTGGCCCGATGGCACGGTGGAGTCCTTCGAGAACCCGGCGATCAACACCACGCACGTGATCGTGCAGAGCACCGTGACCACGATCATGGAGCCTGCTGGAGGGAACTTCTCCATCTCGCCTAATCCCGCTGCCGAGGCGCTCACGATTGCCGGAACCGAGCCGAACTGCAACTACGCCGTGACCGATGCGAGCGGACGGACGGTGCTCGCGGGACGCGCGGTGAATGGAAAGGTGGGGGTGCAGTCACTCAGCCCCGGGGCGTATGTGCTGCAGGTGCTGGGAACGGATGGCGTGCGATCAGCGCGCTTCGTGAAGCAATAGGCGAAACCGCGCAGATCCGCGGAAGGCATTCGGTCCGGGCAATTGAGCCTAGGGCTCGGTTCCAGCTCCTGCAATCACTGCCCCTTCATCTCCCCGCCCGTCATCCGGTTCCGCTCCAGCTGCATGGGGTTCGGCTGGCGCCACTGCTGCTCCTTGAACACATCGAAGCGCGTGGGCACCATGCGCGGCGGCCAGCTGTTGTTGTTGAGGTCGCAATCCGCCGTCTCCAAGAAGGGATCGAGGGTGACGCGTGTCACCTCCTTGCGCTTCACGAAGACCTTGCTCACCTCGTCGCTGGTCTTCCAGATCTCAGCGGGGATACGCTCCACTTCCTTGGTGCCATCGGTGTACTCCCACTCCAGGATGACGGGCATCACGAGCCCGCCGATGTTCTTGAAGGAGAGCTCATAGAGGTGAATCTCCTCGTTGAGCAGCGTGAGCTCCTCGGGCTTCAGGCCCTTCTTCCACTTCTCATAGGCCGCGATGTCGCGCTCCGTGGCGGTGAGCGGGTCGTAGCTGTTGTAGAAGTCGCGCGTGGCAGGGTCGCGATCCACCACGAAGTCGAGCTTCGCATCAATGTTGCGCTGGCGGCTGAGGTCGGGCACTTCGCGCGCCCTCTCCTCGCGCTTCGTCTTCTCGGCCAGTAATGGATCGCGCGGTGATAGGCGCTTGTAGCGCATGTTCTCCAGACTGATGTCCACGTGGTCGGTGGTGTAGAACCAGCCGCGCCAGAACCAGTCGAGGTCCACCCCGCTCGCGTCCTCCATGGAGCGGAAGAAGTCGGCCGGCGTGGGGTGCTTGAACTTCCAGCGCTCGCAATAGGTCTTGAAAGCGTGGTCGAAGAGCTCGCGGCCCATCACCGTCTCGCGCAGGATGTTGAGGGCCGTGCAGGGCTTGCCGTAGGCGTTGTTGCCGAACTGCGTGATGCTCTCGCTGTTGGTCATGATCGGCTCGATGCGCGCCTTCATTTTGTCAGGCGCGGCGTTGGGGTCGCCCTTCATGTAGTCCACGATGTTGCGGGGCTTGCCGCGCCAGCTGGGGTAATCCTTGTCCCACTCCTGCTCGGTGAGGTATTGCACGAAGGTGTTGAGGCCCTCGTCCATCCAGGTCCACTGCCGCTCATCGGAGTTGATGATCATGGGGAAGAAATTGTGCCCCACCTCGTGCGTGATCACGCCGATCATGCCATACTTCGTGCGCTCGCTGTAAGTTCCGTCCTTCTCCGGCCGCCCGCCGTTGAAGCAGATCATCGGGTACTCCATGCCGATGCGGTCGGTGTGCACGCTGATGGCCACGGGGTAGATGTAGTCGGCCGTGAACTTGCTGTAGGTCTTGATGGTGTGCGCCACCACCTTGGTGCTGTACTGTTCCCACAGCGGGTTGCCCTCCTTGGGATAGTAACTCATGCAGAGCACGTTGTTGGTCTTCACCGGCTGGTTCATCGCATCCCAGATGAACTTGCGGCTGCTGGCGAAGGCGACGTCGCGCACGTTCTTGCTCTTGTACACCCAGGTCTTGGTGCCGCTGCTGCGCTCCTTCTCGTTCTCGAGCGCCTCCTGCGGCGTGACGATCATAACGGGCTTGTCGCTCGTGCGCGCCTGCGCGAGGCGCTTCTGCTGCGCGGACGTGAGCACCGCTGATGCATTCGCCCATTCGCCCGTGGCCGCAACGACGTGGTCGCTGGGCGCCGTGATGCTGAGGGTGTAGTCGCCGAAGTCGAGGGTGAACTCGCCCTGGCCCAGGAACTGCTTATGCATCCAGCCGCTGTAATCCATGTACGCGGCCATGCGCGGGTAGAAGTGCGCGATGGTGAAGAGGTAGTTGTCCTCTTCGGGGAAGTACTCGTAGCCAGCGCGTCCGCCCCACTTGAAGCGGTCGTTGATCCAGTTCCACCACTGCACCTTGAAGACGAACGTCGCGCCCGGCGCGAGCGGCTTCGGGAGGTCGACGCGCATCATGGTCTTGTTGATCGTGTGCTTCAGCTTGCCCCCATTGGCATCGGTCACCGAGGTGATCTTGTATCCACCCTCGAAGGGATTCACCCACTTGTCGATCTGCGAGAGGCTCACGCTATCGCCAAGGGTGCCGGTGCGCGTGGTGTTCGCATCGCTGTTCGGCTCGAAGATGTTCTGATCCAACTGCAGCCAGAGGTACTCGAGCTTGTCGGGGCTCTGGTTGTGATAGGTGATGGTCTCGTAGCCGGTGAGCTTCGGCAGCACGCCTTCACTCGCCTTCGGCTCCGTGATCTCCACATGGATGTCGTAATCCGCCTTCATCTGCCAGTAGGCGTGGCCGGGCGCGCCGCTGGCCGTCCGCTGCTCGTTGGGCGTGGGCAGTTCCTGATCGAGCTGGCGGAACTTGTCGCGGCCGTAACGCGGGGAATCCTGGGCGAGGGCAGTGCTCGTAAGGATCGATGTGCAAATGGTGAGGTAGAGCTTCGAGGACATGTTGGCGAAAGTAGTGGCTGCGGGCCACGCGCTTCGGGCTGGGCAAGGCGTTGAACCGAAGCACTGCCCAGCCCGAAGCCCGCGGCCCGAAGCCATCCCATCTTTGCGCGGTATGAAGCTCTCTCTACTTGCACTCACATTCAGCGTGGCACTCACCGCCCACGACTTCTTCGTGTCAATCCTCACGATCCGTCACAAGCCGGAGACGAAGACCCTTGACCTCACCTGGCGGATGACCGCGCACGACATCGAACACGCGCTGAGCGCACGAGGCGAGTTGAAGCTCGGCTCGGACAAGGAGCACCCTAAGGCCGACAGCTTGCTGAACCGATACTTCATGGAGCACTTAACGCTCTTCCAGGAGAAACAGCTCGCTTGGAACTGGATTGGCAAAGAGCTCGATGGCGAAACGCTGTACTGCTACTTGCAGGTAGAGGGTATCGCCTCACCGAACGGACTGATGGTCTCCAATACGCTCTTACAGGATGTCTTCGCGGAGCAGCAGAACCTGGTGCATGTGGAGGGGGAGAAGATGCCGACGCGGTCGCACACCTTCGTTCGGGAAGCCTCGCCGCATACATTCACCTGGTAACGCGGTAGTTCCAGTTTGAAGGCTTTTCTGACGAAGCGATCCTTGATCGATAGAGGCGCTGCCTGGTAAGCTCTTTCACTCTTGCGCGGCGCAGACGTGCGGCATGCGATTATTGTCTACTGTTGTGTGTGCCGAGCTACTTTCGGCGCAGCCCACAGCGTAAGTACAACAAACTCTCGAACCATGTCACAACGACTCAAAACCCTGATGACGTCCGCTGCGTTTCTTATTGTCATCCCTCACTCATTCGCAGGCGCCACGGAAGACCTTTGGACTGCCCTGAAAGGAGCGAACTATCCGAATGCCCTCACGGCCATTGCCGCAGGTGCAGATGTGAACAGCTTGGACCCTGCGTTCGGCACGCCACTGAACCTGGCTGCTTGCTGGGCAGATGCTGAAGTGGTGAAAGTCCTGATCGATAGCAAGTCCGAGTTGAACTTCGTTCATCCAGCGAACGGATTCACCCCGCTGATCAACGCGGCCTACTGGGGCAATGAAGATGCGGTGAAATTGTTGCTGGCAGCAGGTGCTGACATCAAGGTCAAAACCAAGATCGGGCAAACCCTGCTTTCCCAGGCCATCACCGGATGCGATCTGGAGATCATCAAGATGCTGGTGGATGCAGGCGCTGACCCGCTGGAGAAATACTCCATTGGCCCTTTGACCGGTCAGACCGTGATGAACGCACTGATCAGCGTCAAGGAAGGTGAGGAGCGCGTGGCTTACCTGGCCGGACTGGTGGAACCCATGTCCAAGATGGGCGTCACACTACCCACACGCATTACGAATGCGCAAGCGAGCCAGTTCAGCACCTTGGAACAGATGGCCGTTTACCTCTTGAGAAAGGAGCCGACCCCAACCAGGTTGTTGCCGGCACTTGGGGGAACATCTTGATGCAATCGCTCGACTTCGGCAAGACCGGGGTCGCCAGAGCGCTGATCGAGCACGGGGCGAACGCTGACTTCGACGAGAAGAAAGGATTCAACGTAAAGGATCGCACAGGTGATGCAGCCAAGCTGCCGAACTTCACTTACACGAACGGCGACTTCGTTCTCGCGGCCGTCCTCACCAACAATCTCGAATTCGTGAAACTGATGGTCGAGAAGTACCCCAAGTACGTGTCGAAGATCTACGAAGGGAGCGGCAAGCAGAATTGCTCCGGCCTCCCCGGCGGAACGAATTACAATGCCGAGGGGATCAACCTGCTCATGGTGGCTGCGGACAAAGGCAATCTCGATATCGTGAACTACCTGATCTCCAAAGGAGCTGGCAGAGGTGATGCTGTGAAGATCAAGCAATTCAAAGCCGACAAGTTCTGCCCGATGTTCTCGGTCATGTTCACCATGGGCTTCGCGCGCAACTCGAACAATCAGGGCGTGATTGATGCGGTGAAAGCCGCTGGCTTCGGGAAAGAGTAGAACGCGCAGTGGATCAGGAGTTCATGGATGACGCCTGTATGGTGTGAACTAGGCCTTGGGAACAAACAACTTCGGCCGACGCGGTCGCATACGTTCATCAAAGGGAGTTCGCCCCATACCTTCACATGGTAACAGAGCGACGTATACAAGAGAACGAGAATGACATTCTTAGAACTTGCTGAAGCAACTATAAAAGCCGTTGATCGACCACTGACTGGAAACGAGATCTGGGAACTCGCCGTCCAGAGAGGATTGGACAAGAAGCTCAAGACGAGGGGCAAGACACCGTGGGCGACGTTAGGCGCAAGGCTGTATGTAGAAGTACGCGACAATACAGCGAGCAGGTTCGTCGCGGTGGGAAAGCGACCGACCCGTTTCGGACTGAAGGGCTCATCCCTGGAGCTCATCTCTCCAACAGTTGAGGCGACGACTATCGATGACAAGAACAACTACTCCGAGCGCGATTTGCACCCAATGCTGGTGTACTACGCCGACTCGTCGCCACATTTCCGCGGTGCGAAGCTGAAGACCATTTATGATCAGCACTCAATAAAGCGAAAGAAAGGGGTTAACGAATGGATCCATCCCGACATCGTTGGTGTGTATCTGCCTTTCAAGGAGTACAAGAACGAACTATTGGACCTCATTGCTTCGATCTCGGTTTCAGCGATCAAGTTGTACTCCTTCGAGTTGAAGAAGGATCTTGACATGGGCAACTTGCGAAGGCACTACTTCCAAGCGGTGTCAAATTCAAGCTGGGCACACGAAGGATACTTGGTGGCTGTCAAGATTGGAGACTCAGTGGTTGAGGAAGTGCGCAGCTTGGCAGATACGTTCGGCATTGGGCTCATCCAACTTCAACCTGAACAGGTCGAACAATCGGAGATATTGATCCCAGCGAAACAGAAAGCGCAACTGGATCTCGATGCAATGGACAAGCTTGCGCGCGATAACCCTGAATTCGAGGCATTCTTGCAGAACATCACCAACGATAGCAAGACGCGCAAGATTCTGAGCACATACGATCAGGTACTTTCACCTGAGGCGATGGTCAAACACATTGAGAAGCACGGCATTCTATAGCCCTCGCTGCTATCCATGACCCGCTCCGAGAAGGCCGCCTTCGTCTCCCGCAAGCTTGCCGAACTCTACCCGCGCACGCGCATTCCGCTCGACCACGAGGATCCCTACACCCTACTGGTAGCGGTGGTGCTCAGCGCGCAATGCACAGACAAGAAGGTGAACGAGATCACGCCCTTGCTCTTCGCCAAGGCGCGCACGCCGCAGCAGATGGTGAAGCTGAGCGTGCAGCAGATCGAGGACATCATCCGGCCTTGCGGCCTGGCGCCGGCGAAAGCGAAAGGCATACACGGCCTTTCAAAGATCGTTCTTGAGAAGCACGGCGGCCAAGTGCCAAGCACCTTGGAAGAACTGGAAGCGCTTCCATCCGTGGGTCACAAGACCGCCAGCGTAGTGATGGTGCAAGCCTTCGGCGTGCCGGCCTTCCCGGTGGACACCCACATCCATCGCCTCGCTTGGCGCTGGACCCTGAGCACGGGCAAGAGCGTGGAGCACACCGAAGCCGACCTGAAGAAGCTCTTCCCCAAGGAGGAATGGGCCGACCTCCATCTCCGCATCATCTACTTCGGCCGGGAGCACTGCCCGGCCAAGGGGCACGATCCGCGAACGTGCCCGATCTGCTCCGTGGTGGGGCGGAAGGAGCTCTTCGACTGATCTTCGCGGCCGATGAGCGCGATCGGCTACTATCTGGCCCTGCCCTTCCTCTACGGCATCGCGCTCCTCCCGTTCCCGTTGCTCTATTTCCTGAGCGACTGCACCCGATTCCTCCTCTTCGGCGTGATCGGTTACCGCAAGGGCGTGGTGCTCACGAACCTTCGCAAGAGCTTCCCGGAAAAGAACGAAGCAGAGATCAGGGCCATCGCGAAGCGCTTCTACCGCTGGTTCTGCGACCTCACGCTGGAGACGCTGAAGACGCTCACCATCTCGCCCGAAGAGGTGCGGCGGCGCGTGAGTTTCCCTGGCGCCGATGTGTTCAGGCCATTCGTTGAGCGGAATCAGAGCGTGATCATCGTTATGGGCCATTACGGCAATTGGGAGCTGGCCGGCGCGCGCTTCGCCGCAGAGCCCGGGCTTCACCAGCTGTACGTCATCTACCATCCGCTGCAGAACCCGCACTTCGAGCAGCTCATCGTGCGCATGCGCACCCGGCTGGGCAACCGGCTCTATGCCATGCAAGAGACCTTCAAAGGCATGGTGCGAGACCGGCAGCTGCTCACAGCCACGGCCTTCATCGCCGACCAGACGCCGTCACCGGAGCGGGCCTATTGGACAACCTTCCTCAACCAGGACACCCCCGTATTCACCGGAACTGGCGTGATTGCCAAGAAGTTGGGGTATCCTGTCATCTACCTCAGCATCCAGCAAGCCAGGCGCGGGCATTACGATATGCACGCCGAAGTGCTGGTTCCTGATCCGAAATCGATGTCGGGGAATGACATCAATCAGCTCCATACCGATCGTTTGCAACGGGACATCCGCCAGAAGCCCGACCTTTGGCTCTGGACACACCGCAGATGGAAGCACCAGCGCCCCCACGCGTAACCGTGAAGCACACCGGCGAGCGCAAGGATCTGATCCTTGCCACACGGCCCTTTGCGCTGGAGCAACGCGCCAGGAGTTGGATGCACCTCTTCGTCTCAGTGGTCGTCACTGCGGGCTGCTACTTCGGCACCGTCTATTTCGACCCGCTCTGGAGCAAGGCCGCATTCGGTGTGCTCACGGGTCTAGCGCTGGTGCGCCTCTTCATCCTGTACCACGACCACCAGCACAAGAGCATCCTCAACCGCAGCAAGCCGGCCGATGCCTTCTTCTGGTTCTTCGGCATGTGGATGCTCAGTCCGCCCAGCATCTGGAAGCGCAGCCACGATCACCATCACAAGCACAACTGCAAGCTTTACACGAGCAGCATCGGCTCCTTCCCCGTGGTGACCGTGGAGAAGTACAAGAGCCTGACGCGCAGCGAGCGCTTCGCCTACAACTTCATCCGGAGCCCCTTCGCCATCGGGCTCGGTTACGTGTTCGTCTTCATCATCGGCATGTGCCTCAACAGCTTCATCAGCAATCGCGGAAGGCATTGGGACAGCCTCATCACCTTGGTCTTCCACAGTGCGCTCGGCTTCACCACCTGGTGGTTCCTGGGCTGGGAGAACCTGGTCTTCGCCTTCTTCCTCCCCTACCTGGTCACCTTCGCGCTCGGGAGCTACCTCTTTTACGCGCAGCACAATTTCCCCGGGACCGTTTTCGCTGACAAGGATGGGTGGAGCTATGTGAAGGCCGCGCTCGATAGCAGCAGCTATATGAAGATGAACCCGGTGCTGCAGTGGTTCACGGGCAACATCGGCTTCCACCACGTTCATCACCTCAACGCCCACATCCCCTTCTATCGGCTGCCGGAGGCCCACCGGGCCATCCCAGAACTGCGCGAAAAGGCCAAGCGCACGAGCCTTTGGCCTTGGGATATCGTTGCGTGCTTCCGACTGAAGGCTTGGGACCCGGCCTTGCAGCGCATGGTGTCCCGCCAGGAGCTGAGGCACCAGCTCAGCCGCTGAAATGGAAGAGGCCCCTTCACGGGGCCTCTCCGATTCTTGCGTGGCGGCTCAGTTCAGAACCAGCTGAACGGTGCCCAGCGGCGGCGCCTCCACCGCCTGAACAGCCTTGGAATAGCTCAGGATCAACTGGATCGTGGATTCCTTGGGGCCTAGGGTTGCGGGGGGCATCGGTCGGTGTCGGGCGTACTTGCGGCGTAGAGTAGTGTTGGCCATCGGCTCGGTGTAGGTGGTTTCGATGCTGTCTGAACGGAGGATCGCCCGCCGTATTGCATCGGCCCGGAAAAAGTGCGGCGGGCCCCCTTCGGAGTCCGCCGGTGAATCGGGATCCGGTCTGGCCGGACCCGCTGGGCATCCTAAGCCCGCTCCAAGGCGATCTCGTGCTTGTCGATCATCTTGCGCATGTTGATCAGGGCATAGCGCATGCGGCCCAGCGCGGTATTGATGCTCACATCCGTGTGCTCAGCGATCTCCTTGAAGCTCATATTCAAGTAGGTGCGCATGATCACCACCTCACGCTGCTCATCGGGCAAATGGTCGATGAGCTTCCGCACATCGGCATCGACCTGCACGTTCACCAGGCTCTGTTCGGCATTCTTGCCCGGCTGCTGCATGGCGGCGAAGACGTCGTGGTCGTCCTTGCTGCGCACGAGCGGCATCTTCTTGTTCCGGCGGAAATGATCGATGACCAGGTTGTGGGCGATGCGCAGCACCCATGGCAGGAACTTGCCCTCCTCATTGTACTTGCCGCCCTTCAGGGTGTTCACCACCTTGATGAAGGTCTCTTGGAAGAGGTCCTCGGTGAGCTCCCGGTCGCGCACCAGCAGGTAGATGTGCGACCACACCTTCCGCTTGTGGCGGTGCAGGAGCGTCTCGAAGGCCGATTCCTGGCCGTTGAGGTATAGCTGGACGAGCTCTTGGTCGTCGATGGAAACCGCCGCCTTGGCGAACGTGCGCTTGGATAGCATGGCCTTACCCGTTTTGGTCCGTGATGGATCGAGAACGTCAGGGTAGAGGTCTGGCTATCGGCTGTGGCGGTTTGGTTGATGTGGCCCGGACAGGGCTTCGGATGTACGAGGGATAGACGCCTAACGGGGGAGGAACGTTGCCTACTTGTGGTTATTGCTCGAACCCTGAAAATTGTCTTCCTGCGGACCCAAATATAGGCCCACTCCTGCCCACCGCTGGACCGGAGGCTAATTTCGTCGCCCCTTTCCCCAGCCCTACCGCCCCTTGCCTGCAAAGTCCGCCGCTCCGGCACCAGAGCTCCTGCGCAAGCTGCGCCACGGCTCCATCCGTGTTGAAGGTGCACGGGTCCATAACCTGAAGAACATCAGCGTAGAGATCCCGCGCGGCAAGCTGGTGGTGGTCACCGGGCTCAGCGGCAGCGGAAAGAGCAGTTTGGCGTTCGATACGCTCTATGCCGAAGGCCAGCGCCGCTATGTGGAGAGCCTCAGCAGCTACGCTCGGCAGTTCATGGGCCGCTTGGAGAAGCCCGATGTGGACCGCATCATCGGCATCAGTCCCGCCATCGCCATCGAGCAGAAGGTGCAGAGCAGCAACCCGCGCAGCACCGTGGGCACCAGCACCGAGGTGTACGACCACCTCAAGCTGCTCTTCGCGCGCGCCGGCGAGACCATCTCGCCCACGAGCGGTCAGCTTGTGAAGCGGCATACCATCGAGGATGTCGTGGCGGGCGTGAACAGCTACCCATACGGCAGCACGGTGCTGATGCTTTCACCGCTGGCCATCCCAAAGGGCCGCAGCATCAAGGAGCACCTCGACGTCCTGCAGCAACAAGGCTATGCGCGTGTGCACGACGGATCCGATGTGCACCGCATTGAGGATCTCCTGTCGGACAGGAAAACGCTGAAGGGCACCTACTTCCTCGTGGTTGATCGCCTCAGCGCCGTGCCTGGCGATCAGGAGAACGAGAGCCGCACGGCCGACAGCGCGGAGACCGCCTTCTTCGAAGGACACGGCGAGCTCATCCTCTTGGGAGAGGATGGCAGGCAAATGGGCTTCAGCGACAAGTTCGAGCTCGACGGCATCACCTTCGAGGAGCCCAGCCCGAACCTCTTCAGCTTCAACGACCCCGTAGGCGCCTGCCCGAAGTGCGAAGGCTATGGAAGCATCATCGGCATCGATGCCGAACTGGTGATCCCCGACAAGCGCCTGAGCCTCTACGACGATTGCGTGGCTCCCTGGCGCGGTGAGGTGCTCAGCGAGTGGAAGCGCGATTTCATCCGCGATAGCTCGAAGCACGACTTCCCCATCCACCGCCCCTACCGCGAACTCTCAGCCGAGCATCGGAAGCTCCTGTGGAATGGTGCCAAGGGCCTGCATGGCATCGACGCCTTCTTCAAGTACGTGGAGGAGAAGAGCTACAAGATCCAGTACCGCGTGCTGGCCAGCCGCTACCGCGGCAAGACCACTTGCACTGAATGCGAAGGCACTCGCCTGCGGAAGGAAGCGCGCTATGTGAAGTTGGGCGGTAAGGACATCACCGAGCTCACGAGCATGCCCATCGCGGAATGCCTGCGCTTCTTCGAGGAGCTGGAGCTGAACGATGCCCAGCACCGCATCGCCGCGCGGCTGCTCAAGGAGATCGGCAATCGCCTGCGCTACCTGTCCGATGTTGGCGTAGGCTACCTCACGCTCGATCGGCGAAGCAACACCCTCAGCGGCGGCGAGACCCAGCGCATCGACCTGGCCACATCGCTTGGCAGCAGCCTTGTCGGGAGCATGTACATCCTCGACGAGCCCAGCATCGGCCTGCACCCGCGCGACACCGAGCGCCTCATCGGCGTGCTGAAGAAACTGCGCGATCTGGGCAACACGGTGATCGTGGTGGAGCACGACGAGGAAGTGATGCGCGCAGCGGACCACCTCATCGACATGGGCCCCATGGCGGGCAGCCACGGCGGTGAAGTGGTATTCAGCGGGCCATTCGAGGCGCTGGCGTCGAGCGATGGACTCACCGCGCGCTACCTCACCGGACGCGAGCGCATATCGCCGCCAGAGAAACATCGTCCTGTGCGCGATAGACTCCTGCTTCGCGGCGCACGCGAGCACAATCTCAAGGACATCGACGTGGCCTTCCCTCTCCACATGCTCACCGTGGTCACGGGCGTGAGCGGAAGCGGCAAGACCACGCTCGTGAAGCGCATCCTCTACCCGGCCATCAAGCGCCACCTCGAAGGCTTCAGCGAGCGGCCTGGCGAGCACACCGCGATCGAAGGCGACCTCGCTCGCATCGAGGCCGTTGAGCTGGTGGATCAGAATCCCATCGGCCGCAGCAGCCGCAGCAACCCGGTGACGTACGTGAAGGCGTGGGACGAGGTGCGGCAATTGTTCAGCGAGCAGGAAGTGGCCAAGGTGCGCGGCTACAAGCCGAGTCATTTCAGCTTCAATGTCGATGGCGGGCGCTGTGAGGTCTGCCAGGGTGAAGGCGAGGTCCGCATCGAGATGCAGTTCATGGCGGATATCAGCCTCACCTGCGAGGCATGCAAGGGCCGGCGCTTCCGGGACGAAGTGCTCGACGTGAAGTTCCAGGGCATCGATGTCTCCGACCTGCTCGCCATGACGGTGGATGACGCGATCGCCTTCTTCTCCCCGCACCAGAGCCTAGGCGCGTGCGCGCGCATCGTGCAGAAGCTCCTTCCGCTCCAGCAGACCGGCATGGGATACGTGAAACTCGGCCAGAGCAGCAGCACGCTATCGGGCGGCGAGGCGCAGCGCATCAAGCTGGCCAGCTTCCTCACCAAGGGGCAGGACGAGCGGCCAACCCTCTTCATCTTCGACGAGCCGACCACCGGACTTCACTTCCACGACATCGCGAAGCTGCTTGCGGCGCTCGGCATGCTCATCGCCAACGGGCATAGCGTGATCTGCATCGAGCACAACACCGAAGTGATCAAGTGCGCGGACCAGGTGATCGACCTCGGCCCTGAAGGCGGGGATGGCGGAGGAGGATTGCTCTTCGCCGGCACGCCCGAGGAATTGGCGCGGGAGGATTCGCACACGGGGCGCGCGATGGCGAAGGCCTGGCAGCGTTAGCGCAGCAGCGTGACGTGCGTGGTGATCGTGACCGGATCGGTGCCCTTGCAGAATTCCTTGTAGGTGACGATCACGAAGTAGGTGCCATCGGGCACGGTCTCGCCGTCGTTCCGCAGCTTGCCGTTCCACCCGTAGTTCCCTGATGTGGTCTCGAACACGCGCTGTCCCCAGCGGTTGTAGATGTCCATCTGGAAATCAGCAGCAGGGTCAACGCCCTCAACCAGGTACAGGTCGTTGATCTTGTCCCCGTTCGGAGTGAACACGTTCGGCACGATCGCCTCACTGTCACCGATCAGGAAGAAGACCACATTCACCGTGTCCGTCACCGGACAGCCGGCAGGATCGATTGCCGTGAACCAATAGGAGCCATCATCCTCCACGGTGATGGATGGCGTGCTCAGGCCATTGCTCCAAGTGATGCTTAACGGCGTGAACGGCGGGGCGAGCGTGGCATCCTGTCCAGGGCAGATCTGGCGGTCGGCGAGCGGCTCATGCGTGGTCGGTTCCAGCACGATGATCGTGTCCGTGCCCGTGCAGAATCCGTCGGTCACCACCACGATGTACGCGCCAGGCTCACTTGCACTGATGGTGGCGGTCTGCGCGCCCGTGCTCCAGGCGTACGTATCGTAACCGGCTCCTGCATCCAGCAGCACGCTGGCCCCATCGCACAATCCCACAGGCGACTCCAGGTCGAGCGTGAGACCGGGGATGCCCACATCGATGGTCTGCGATGCGAACGCGGTATCAGCGCACACGGGATCAACAATGCCGAGGGTGATCGTGTATTGGCCCGGAGCAGCATAAGCATGGGAAGGATTGGTCAGGGTGGAACCGCTGCCATCGCCGAAGCTCCAGAGGAATATGCTGCTGCCCAGGCTGGTGTTGAAGAGATCCACCTCCACGGCGTCGCAATTGCCGGAAGGCACCGCTTCGAAGGCCGGTTGAAGATCCACAGGCGCCACCACCGTGATCTGCACGGTTGCCGTATCCACGGCCACGCACAATCCGATCGCCGTTCCCACCAGCGTGATGGTGTACACGCCGGGTTCGGCGTACTGGTGCGCCAGTGTCACCACCGTGCTCGTTGGCGACCCATCGCCCAGGTCCCACAGCCAGGCGTCAGCGGTGCCCACCGCATTGAGCACGACAGGATCATCGAGGCAGAGCACCAGGTCGCTGATGCTCGCATCGATGTTCACCTGCACGTTCTGCTCGAAGTCGATCTTGAACACGCCGAGGTTGCAGTTCATGCCGTTGTCGGTGCTGCTCCAGGCGCCGGGCGTCGTCGGGAAGGTGGTGGTCCCGAATCCGCAGCCCGCGCATACGGCCTGGTAAACGATACCATCCTTGTCGAATCGGCTGGTGCCACCATCGACATGCTCCGTGGCGGTGCCTCCGAAGAAGGTGGCGTAGGCGAGTGATGCCGCATCAGCATTGAGCACCATCAGATAGAAGTCGCTGCCATCGGTGCCGGGTTGATAGGCATCGGCAGTAACGGGCAACCCTAGCGTGCTGCTGGTGGTAACGCCGCCGCCGGCCGGATTCACGGTCCCGCCCCAGCCACTGAAGTAGATCTGGCCGCAATCGCTCACCAGGAATGCGGATGGACTGATGTTCTCCGTTCCGTTGGTGCCGATGCGGGTGCTCCACGACGATGCTGAGAGCGCGCTGTTGAACTTATGGATGAACTGCGAGCCCGTTGGGTTCGCGTAGACGCCGCCACTGACCGGATAAGCTCCGGTGGTCTGCCCCACCACATACACATTGTTCTGCGGATCGAGCTGCACGAAGTAAGCCTGATCGAAGCCCGTTGTTCCGAAGTAGGTGGTACCGAGCAGCGCGCCGGTACCGCTGTACCGCGCCAGCCAGCCATCGCCGCCTCCGGCATTGGCCGCTTGGAACGGCGAGCCCGCAGCAGGCAGATCAGTGCTCAAGGTGCCGCCGGTCACGTACACATCGCCGGTGGTGGACACCTGCACTCCATAGGCCGCATCGTTGCCCGAACCGCCATGGTAAGTGGCCCAGAGCATGTTGCTGAGCACGGGGTCCATGCGGAAGATGTAGCCGTCAAGGCTCCCGCCGAAGACCGCTTGCGATGCGCCCGGCGTGGTGAAGAGGCCGCTGCTGGCCGTACAGCTCGCGATGATCGGATTCTCATCGGCATCCATGATGATCTCGCCACGGAAGGGATCACCGTAGTTGCGCAACAGCGGTGTGAACTGGTTGAGGCCATCGTTAGCGCTGCCGCCCACGTAGGTCGATCCCAGCAGCGCATCCGCGTCCGCATTCAGATGCACCACCGCGATGTCGCTGCCGAAGCTGTAGTTGAAGCCATAGGAGCCGCCGAAGGGCGGAAGGGTGCCGCCCCCGAGGGTGTTGTCATAGCAGCCGCTGGTGACCGGGAAGTTGCTCGATCCCGTGGTGCCGAGGATGAAGAGCTCATTGGCGCTGTTCACCACCATGCTGTGCGGCAGATCGTTCTCGCTGCCGCCGATGTAGGTGCTCCAGATCAGGCTCGTTCCATCAGGCGCGAACTTGCTCACGCCCATATCAATGGTGCCGCCGGCGAACGCGTTCTGCACCACGCCCACGGTGAGCGGATAACCCACGCCGAACGCGCTGCCCGCGCCATAGAGGTGGCCCTCGTCATCATAAGTCGCCGTGCATCCGAAGTTATCAGCGAAGCTGCCCACGTAGCTGCTGAAGGTCACTACCGGGTCGATCACCAGCGTCGCCGTGCGGTCGTAGCCATCTGGAAAGCTGAACGACACTTGATCGCCGCGCTGCACGAATTCGCAACGCACCGGGGACTTCGACCCATCTCGCTCGGTCCACGCTACGGGACGCTGCTCGATAAGGGTGCCTGCAGTGGTCTTCACGTAGGTCATGCCATCGCGCACCTCAAGCTTGTCCTGGCCTTCGTAGCGCATGACGATCGCCGCAGCATCGGCGCCTGCCGCCACCACCCAATCGTACTTCAGCCCTTCGTGGCCATGCACGTGCAAGTCGATGCCGGGGTACACAGCATTCAATTCCGCTCCGCCGAAGACCCCTACCCCACCGGCCCAATTCGCTCGATCGTTGCCCAGAAAGTAATTGACGTAATGCGGCTGCCGGTCCTCTGCGCGGTGCGCGGCAGCACGCCCCCCCTCGAAGTGGACGCGGAACGCATGCTCACGGTACGGTTCGTACGGCGTGTCCTTCGGCATGGCATGCTGAGGACCGCCGCTGCGCAGCACGTACGTGAAGGCCGATGGCTCCACGAACACGGCACCACCAGGTGTCATGGCCCGGAAGAGGACCTGCTGCGGCCATTGGCCCTTGTTCTCATGGAACTCCAATCCGCGGTGCCCGCCGTGATCATGCGCATGATCGTGAGCGGCAAGGCAAATCGGCACCGCGAATGCGGCGGTCAGAAGTAGGGTGCTTCGCATGCTCCGAAAGTAGTGTTCGGCGCGGAAGCCGGAATCGTCAACGCAGCAAGGTAACGTGACCCGCTTTGCTCACCTCGGGCTCCTTCGCGCACAGGTCCTTATAGCTCACGATGTAGAAGTAGGTGCCATCGGGCACGGGCAGGTCGCTCTCGTTGTCCACGCTGCCCTTCCAGCCGCGCTTGGGGTCGGCGCTCTGGAACATCTTCTGGCCCCAACGGTTATACACCTCCATGCTGAACTGCTGCACATCCAGGCCCGCAACCACGAATTCATCGTTGTGCTTGTCGCCGTTCGGCGTGAAGACATTGGGGATGATGGCTTCGCCGTCAGACGTGGCCAGGTGAACGACTTCGACCGTATCCGCGAACACGCAGCCGTAAGCATCCGTGGCGACGAATGAGTATTGGCCAGCCTCCGTGACGCTCAGGGTGGTCTCCTGCCAGCCAGTGCTCCAAAGGATGCTCTGTGCGGTGAACGCCGGAGCCAGATTCACATCGCGGCCCGGGCAGGTCTGCACATCGGCCATGCCCGGAGGCGTGGCAACCTGCAGCACTTGGATCTGGTCAGAAGCATCGCAGAAGCCCAACGCAACCGCGATGTCGTAAAGGCCGGGCTCACTCACGGTGATGACTTGAGCAGTCTCGCCGGTGCTCCACTGGTAGCCGTCATAGCCAGCGCCGGCGTTGAGCAGCACGGTTGCCTCCGGGCACAGATAAACGGGCGAGGGGAGGTCGATCGTGAGCGATGCAGGCGGCACTTCGATGCTCATCGAGAAACTGTCGCTGATCTGGCAGAACTGGTCGATCACCGTGATGGTGTAGCTATAGGTGCCCGGACCCGGCACCGTCACATAAGGATTGGGCACGTTGCTCGGCGTTCCATTCAAGTCCCAAAGCACCACGTTGCTGCCGGTGCTCTGGTTGGTGAGCTGCACCGCGTACTCCGTGCAGGAGCTGATGGGATCACCGGTGAACAGCGCCTCCAATTGCGCCGGGTCGCTGATGGTGACCGTGATGAACGCCGTATCGGCCACGTTGCAGGTGGTGCTGTCCAAGCCGATGAGCATCACCGAGTAGGTGCCCGCCGTGGTGTAGGTGAATTGCTGGGTATTGCCACCGACCACGGTGTTGCCGTTGCCGAAATCCCAGATCACCTGCGGCGCGTTCCCGTTGCCGGTGAAGGTGATCGTGGCAGGCGCGCAGCCCGTGGTGGCCGTGGCGCTCATGTTCACGTTCACGCCGCTCTGCTCGAAATCGATCTTGAAGACGCCCAGGTCCCAGCCGACATTATTGGTGGGCGCATAGGCCCCAGGCGTGGTGGGCATGCTCTGGCCACCGCTGCACACGCCTTGGTAGATCACCCCGCGCTTGTCGAAACGGCTGGTGCCGCCATCCACATGGCTGCCACCATAGTAGGTGCCGAAGAGCATGCTCGTGAGGTCGGCTTCGTAGCATGCCAGGTAGAAGCGGCTGCCGCCTGGACCGTAGAGCGCATCGGGCGAGGTCTCGAAGGTGCCGCTCGGGTTGTAGCCGCTGATGTAGATGCGGTCGCACACATCAACCAGGAAGGCCACGGGCGCCATGTTGGTGCCGCCGATCGTGGTGGTGTAGATCGTGGAGGTGAGATCCGGACCGAGGCTGGCCAGGAAGATCTGCGATCCCGGTTGCCCATAGGTGCCGGACGGCGAAATCGGGATTCCGCCGCCGCTCTGGCCATAGATATGCACGTCGCCATCGTTGTCCAGGTCGATGAAGTAGGCCGCATCGGCCTGCGCGGTGCCGAAGAAGGTGCCGGCGGTCATGGACGAGCCATCCGTGGCCAAGCGCACTACGAAGCCATCCTTCGAGCCCCCTTGGTAAGCCGACTGATAGCCACCGGCCGACATGGGGAAATCGGCGCTGGCCGTTGTGCCGCACAAGAACACGCTGCTGCCTTCAACGCGCAATCCAAGCCCGGCATCATTCAATGCGCCGCCGAGGTAAGTGCTTGCCAGCAATGTTGAGCAATCTGCCGACAGCGAGGTGAGCACGGCATCCTGGGTGCCTCCGATGGCGGCCTGCAACGCGCCGGCAGTCACCGGGTACTCCGGGCTCCACGTGGACGATGCGATGTAGATGTTGCCAGCCGCGTCAGTGACGATCTCCCCGCGGTAGGTGTCGCCGTAATTGTTGGTCATGTTCTGGCGGCCATCATCATCGGACCCGCCCAGATAGGTGCTGCCGATCAACGCGGTGCCATCGCTGTTCAGATGGGTGATCACGATATCGCTTGCGCCGTTGTTCGTTGCATCGTACGCCGTAGCGGAGACCGGATAGTTGCCGCTGAGGCTGCTGCCCAGCACGCAGAGTCCGCCCGCGCTGTTCACGATCATGCTGTGCGGCTTGTCATCGCCGGTCCCGCCGATGAAGGTCGCGAACAGCAACTGGGTCGCATCAGGATTGAATTTGTTCACGACGATGTCGGTGCCGGCGCCGCCAGCAGGCGACGTCTGGAACGCGCCTACCGTGGAAGGGAAGGTGTTGCCGAAATTCTGGGCGCCACCGTAGATGTTGCCGTCGTTGTCGAAGGTGCTGCAGTGGCCGTAATTGCTCGCTCCGGTCTGGCCGCTGAAGGTGGCTCCCACGAGCACCGGGTCAATCACGATGGGCCTGCCCTTCTCGATCCCTTGCGGGAAACTGAAGGTCACCGTCGAGCCGTCAAGTGCGAAGGCGCACGGCAATGGGCTGTTGTCATCGGCGTACCAAGCAACGGGCTTCAGCTCATGCAGCTCGCCGACGCTTGTTCCCAGCAACAAGTCCCCCTTCTCCGTGATGGCCAACCGATCGAGGCCCTCATAGCGGAACGCGATCGACGATGGATCAGCGCCAGCTTCCACCAGCAAGTCGTACTTGGCCTGTCCGCCCTCACTGTGCCAGCGCATATCGATGCCCGGCCACAATCGCTCGTAGTGGACTGCTTCATAGACGGGCACGCGCGTGGCCCACTTCGACGGATCGTTCCCGAGGTAATAGTTGTGGTACTCCTTGCGTGCCGCTTCGCCGTGCGCCAGTGCGGAGGGATCAGCGCCTACGAAGCGCATGCGCCAGGCATGGCCGCGCAGACTGAAGCCGGCTTGCCGTTCGGGCTCCCACTGGATGTAGTCATGCACCAGTTCCGAAGCGTCGGATTGATAGCGCGACCAGGTGATGCCGTCAGCGCCGAGGAACATCGCGCTGCCTTGGAATGAAGCTTTGAAGCGCACGGCTGCTTCCCACTGGCCTAGGTTGGGCACGAATTGCACCTTGCCGGCTGCGCCCGGGGCGTGGTCGTGCCCATGCGCCATGGCCATCGTGCCGATGGTGGTGATCGAGAGCGCTAGCGCAGCGCGGCCCAAGCCCTTCTTGAGGGCGCTTCGGTTCTGAATCTTCATCTTCTTCACTGGTTTTCCGTCCTATCGGACAACAGTCACATGGCCAACGGTTTCGATCTCCTCGTTGTGGCAGACGCCGGTGTACTTGAGCACATAAACGTACACGCCGTCCTGGACGACGCCGCCGTTGTAATAGCCATCCCAGAAGGGCTCCATTCCTTCATTCACCCAGAGCTGCTCGCCCCAACGGTTGAAGATGGACATCTTCACGGTCTTCTCACCGAAGCCCGCGATCCGGAAAACATCATTGATGTCGTCGCCATCGGGCGTGAATGCATTCGGTGCGAACACCTGAGGAATGGAATCAAGCATCACGACCTTCAAGCTATCGGTGTGCGGGCATCCTTGCAGGTCGATCATGTCATAGGTGTACATGCCCGGCGCGAAGGCCCGGATGTCGCGCGTGTAGGCGCCCGTGCTCCAATGGAAAGCCAGGCCATCGATCGGTACGCGCAGCTCGGCGATCGCGCCGGGGCAGACCTGCACCGAGTCATACAGGGCATGGCGCGGAGCAGCGGGGATCACCACATCCACGGTGCCTTCGCAAAGTCCATCCGAAACGGTCACGGAATACGCGCCGGCCATATCCACCGCGATGGTGGGCGTGGTCTCTCCGGTGCTCCACACGAAGCTGGCATTGCTCAGGTCGGTGCCGGGCAGGATCACATTCAGCACCGCCACATCATCGGGGCAGATGATGGTATCGCCCACGAACCAGATCGGCAGCACATTGTTCAGGATCACCTGCATGCTCGTGGAATCGTCCTGCCCGCAGCCGAGGTCGGTGATGGTGAGCGTCACGGTGTAAACGCCGGGCGAGGTGTACAGATGCGTGACGTTCGTGTCCGTGAGGATCGTGCCATCGCCCATGTCCCAAGTGAAGGCGAGCAGGTCGCCGGTGCTCTGGTTATCCGTGCTCAAGGTGAGCGTGGTGCAATCGCCCACTTGCTCGGCAGTGAAGGCGGCCAGCACCGGTTCCAAGGGGTCGATCTGCACATCGAGCGATGCGGTCTGGCTGGGGGAGCAGCCCAGGGTATCCGTCGCGGTGAGGGTAACGGTGTAGGTGCCCGGCCCGCTGAAAACGTGCGTGATGTCGAAAGTGCTGTACGAGGATCCATCGCTCAGCTGCCAGAGGTAAGCGGCGTTCGTGCCTGTGCTCGCATTCGCCGTGGTCAGGATCAAGTTGTCGCAGTCGAATACCTGATCGGCCGTGAAGGCGGCGGTGATCGGCTCGCTCGGCGTCACCGTCACATCCATGGTCACGGTATCGGCCACGTTGCAGCTGCTCGCATCATTCACGATCAACGTGATGGTGTAGGTGCCAACGCCTTGGAAGAGGTGGTTCACATCCGTGGTGGTGTAGGTGGTGCCGTCGCCCATGTCCCATTGGTAGGTCATGTCGATCCCCGTGCTGAGGTTCGTGCAGGTCACGCCGAGTTCCTCGCATCCGGGCGATTCCACTGTGCTGAACGCAGCGGCCACCTGCGCTGGCGGTCCGATGTCCACGAGCACCTGCACGGTATCCGCACCGCTGCAACCCGTGGGGTCCTCTGCGATCAACTGCACCAGGTAACTGCCGGGCCCCGGGAACTGATGCACCACATTGGTGTCCACGTATTGCGTGCCATCGCCCATGTCCCAGTACCAGGTGAGCGGATCGCCAGTGCTCTGGTTGGTGGTGCTGATCTCCATCTGCGTGCAATCGATGGTCTGCGTCCACGTGAAGTCGGCATCGATCGGCTGCTGCGCACCGATGGTGATGGGCAGATAGGTGGTATCAGCCAGGTTGCACGAGAGCGAATCCATGGCGATGAGCGTGACGATGTATGCGCCGGGGGTCGTGTAGGAGTGGCTAGGCTCGAAGCCTTCGACCACGGGGCTGCCATCACCGAAATCCCAGAACCAGGTATCGCCGGTGCTGGCATTGCTGAAGTCGATCACGATGGGCGCGCAGCCTTGATTGAGCGTGCTGGCCCCCGCAGCGTTCACGCCGCTCACGTTGAAGTCGATCTTGAACACCCCGATGTCCCAACCCGATGGCTGCACGTTGCTGTATGCGCCGGGCGTGGTGGGGAAGCCGCCACTGGTGCAAACGGCCTGGTACACCTTGCCATTGGCGTCGAAGCGGCTGGTGCCGCCATCCACGTGGCCCGCGCCGGTGTAATAGGTGCCGTAGATGATGTTGGTCATGTCCGGCTCGAAGGTGGCCAGGTAGAAACCGCCGTTGGCGTAAAGCGGCGTTCCGGCAATGGGCCATCCGGTGCCCACGCTGTAGCCGCTGATGTAGATGTTGCGGCACACGTCAACCAGGAAGGCGACCGGCACCATGCCGGCCCCGAAGCCGCCTGCCGGACCCAGCTGCGTGCGGAACACCTGGTTCTGCAGCTCGGCGTCGAACTCCGCGACGAAGATGCCTGAGCCAGCTTGTCCGTATGTGCCAGCCGGCGCGATGCCCAAGGTGCTGCCGGGCGCCTGACCGAAGATGTAGGCGTTGTCATCGAGATCCACTTGCAGGAAGAAGGCGACATCGTCCGTGGTTCCGCCGAAGTAGGTGCAAGCGAGCACGCTGGTGGCATTGTCATTGAATTTCACGATGAAGGCTTCGCGGCCTCCTGCGCTGGCTGGCTGATGGGCTCCGGCCGTAGTGGGCAAGGTGGTGCCCGAGGTGCCGCCGCACACCACTGGCTGACCGGAGCTATCGAGCTTGATGCCGAAGCACATATCGGCCTGCGCCGTGCCGAAGTAGGTGCCGAATATCAAGGTGCTCAAGTCCTGGCTCAAGCAGAAGGCCACGCCATCCTGCGCGCCGGCATGGTTGGGCTGCACCGCGCCGCCGCTCACCGGGAAGCCGGCTGCATCGGAGCAACTGGCCACGTAAATGCGGCCCGCAGCATCGCAGATCACCTCACCGCGGTAGCTGTCGCCATAGTTGGTAGTGAAGCTGTTGCGGCCGTCGTTGCCGCTGGTGCCCATGTACGTGCTGCCGATCAGCGCCGTGCCCGTGGGGTTCAGCTTGCTGATCACGATATCGGAGTTGCCGCCATTGAAGGTCTGGTCGTAGCCGGTGGGTGTTACAGGGTAGTTCGATGATGGCGAGGACCCGTAGACCGTGAGCTCACCGGCGTTCGTCACCACCAGGCTGTGCGGGTAGTCGCCGCTGCTGCCGCCCAGGTAGGTCGCGAAGAGCAAGGTGGTGCCAGTCGGGTTCAATTTGCTCACGGCGATGTCGATGCCGCCGTTGTTGGTGCCATCGAAGGCGCCCGGCGTGGTGGGATAGCCCTGCCCGAAACAGATGGCGCCGGTGTAGATGTTCCCTAGGTTGTCGTAGGTGGCGGTGTGCCCGTAGTTCTGCGTGGTGCCGATGTTGCCCGTGCCGCTCAGCGTGCTGGCGATCAGCGTGGGATCGATCACGATGGGCCGATCGGCCTGCACGCCCTTGCCGAAGGCGAAACCCACGGTGCTCCCACTCAGGGTGAAGCGGCAATCGACCTTCTCCTTCGCGCCATCGGCGTACCAAGCCACCGGGGCGAGCTCATGCAGCTCGCCGACTGAGGTGATCAGCTCCAATTCACCCTCCGAATTTATGCGGATGCCGTCGAGGCCCTCGTACCGGAACTTTACTTGACTCGCTGCTGCAGCGTTGGCTACCAGCGCATCGTACTTGAAGCCGCCTTGGTCCTCGTGAAGGCGCAGGTCCACGCCCGGCCAAAGCTCCCGGTAGCGCACTTCCTCGAAGTGCCTCACCTCACTGGCCCATTGGCTCGCATCGTTGCCGATGAAGTAGTTGAAGTAATCCGTGGAGCGCCCTTCGCGCACCACTTCAGCATTCACATTCGCGCCCTCGAACCACGCGTACCACGCATGGCCATTGATGCGGACGTTCTCCATGGCATCCGGGCCTTCGTGCTGCGCATCATGCACACGATCAGGCACGGCTTCGTCGAGCTTGGAGAATACCAATCGATCGCGTTCCGCGAATAGCGCCACCAAGCCGAAGTCGGCGCGGTAAAGGATCGGGGCCGCCCATTGGCCTTTGTTCTCCACGTACTCGCCATGCAGCACGGGCTCATTGGCGCTGGGGCCGTGCTCGTGGCCATGATGGTCGCTGCGTTGCCCGAAGGCGGCGGTGCCGAGGAGCGCCGACGCGCTCACGAAAGCTGCTCGTGCAAGGGAGGGGAATCGGATCATGGGAATCGGTCTGAAGGGCTGTTCAATGACAAGGGACATGCGCCATTGGTTGCCTTGGAGCATAAAGCTAGTGTCCGATGGTGGAAAAACCACCCCAAGGACCTGACGGACCGGGAATTAGGGGTGACGGGGCGAGGCGTGCCCCCTATCAGACTATCCAAGAAAAAGGAGCGGGCGCTGAACGATTGCACCCGCTCCCCTTCCGACCTTTTGAATGCCGCTATCGGAACCTGCCGATTACAGGCATCCGAAACAGCTACCGCCCCACCTTCACGGCGCGCTTCACCACCGGCTCGCCATCGAGCAAGAGGGTGATGTAATACACGCCGGGTGCCAGGTTCTCGGTGCTCCACTCGTGCTGGAACTCACCGGCCTCGCGCTGGCCCTCGCTCAGCACCAGGAGGCTGCGGCCATCGGCGCTGTTGGCCAGCAACTGCATGCGGCCCGAGCGTTCGAGGGTGCAGAACAATGTGGTGCGGTCCGTGAACGGGTTGGGCGCGATGCGGAGCATGCGCTCTTGGGTTGGGGTGAGTTTCTCGGCGTCCACCTCGGTACTGGAGCGCTGATCGCTACCGTCAGGGTTGGCGCAGCAATTCGCAACAAGTTGTTGCGTGGCTGCGAGTTGCTCCTGCATAGCCGAAATGGTGGCTTGCTGCTCCTTGATGGCCCCGATGAGATAGGGGATCAAACCAGTGTAGTTCATCGCCTTGATGGTCTCCGCCGGAGCAAGCTGGTTCCCCATTGAATCGAGCAAAGCAGGCACAGCGACATCCCGCACGAGGTGCGGGAGCAGGGGTTCGACATCCTGGATCATAAGGCCAGCTTGATAGCCGTCCGGCAGACCTGCATTGGGATGCTCATCCACTAAGAACTCGTAGCTCATCGGATTCAGTGCTGCAATCACGTCTGAAGCACCGATGATGGGCTCCAAATTCGTCTTTAACGACTCATCAGAGGGGTTCCAAGTGCCTCCTGGGATATAACCTGCGCCGTTGACCGTGACATCTCCATCGAAGTACCCCGCCCAATTATTCGCACCTGCGCCTGGGTAGGCCCCGTAAACGCTGAAGTTCGCCGCGCCGCCCGTGGCGCTGCCGTAAACGCCGTAGTTCCGCGACACGTTGCCATCGTCGGTGACGCGCGCAGTGAAGAGACCCCCATGCGCCAGAGTGATGGTGCCCGCTGCTGCCCATGCATCGCCATGCACACCATGAGTCTTGCGCACGAACAGGTTCTGATCGGTGGTGTGCCGGGCGAATACGGCATAGCCATCCGCTATACCATCACTTGACCGACCAACGTTCTTCAGGTTGGACAGCACTCCGGCGGCGAACTCCAATTCAGCCCCTCCCACCATCGGTTCTACGTAGCTATCGATGCCATAGCGCCAACCTGCATTATCTGTCTTCACGCGCACGCGCAGCCCGCCCGGCCGTTGGAAATACTCATCCGAGTGGTCCACGTCGAGCTTGTAGGCCGGTTGCTGGATGCCGATGCCGACCGCACGGTCCTCCTGGGGGCAACCCGTATTGCCCAGATAGGCCGTGGCCACATCGCTGTTGGTGCCCGCTGAGCCTTGAAGCGTCCATTCGCAATCGCCGATGCCTAGGGTGTTGGCCGCACGCCAATGCACACGGCCATCGGAGGGGTTCACCACCAGCACGCGGTCGTAGGTGTTGTTCAGGTAGGTGTTGTCCGTGAAGTTGCGCAAACGGATGGTCCGGTCAAGCAGGTCCAACCGCTCGCTGGGGTTCTGCGCGGCACCAACGAAATCGCCGACGCCCACGTAGCCGGAGGTGTTGCTCTCCGGCCAGAGGCGCATGACCTCGAGGCCCTCATCGCTCTCAGCGCCACCGCCTGCACCCGGCGTGGTCGCAAAACGGAAGCTCAGCGATTGCCGGTCCGCATCGAGCGTTCCCTCGCTCCATTGCAGCACCGCCTGGCCCTGCCCGTTGCTTGCGCCGTACTTGTGGCCGAAGTACATGTGGTCGCTGTTCCCTGTGATCGTGATGCCGTTGCGGTGCCAGCCCCTGAAGCCAAGCGTGGGGGCATAAATGCCTGGTGTATTGGAACCCGTGCCATCAACCAGATGCAGCCGGCTGAACGGTCCGGGGGAACCGGACGCACTTGTCCAATCGAAGAACTGCTGCCGTCCCGCAAGCGCGAAGTACCCGGTCTGGTTGAACGCGGCGCCATTGATCGTGGTATTGCCTTGGCGGTAATACAGAGACGCACGGGGAAGTCCGTTCGTGAAGAGCTTCAGATCGCCGGAAGATGCATCGATGTTGAAGCTATGGTCCGTGCCGCCCCGGCTGAAGATCCTTCCGATACCAATGTTCGGCAGACCCGCAATCGTCTTCGTCATCTGCCAACGCTGCCAGTCAATCAGGTTTGGTTGCGTGGCATGCGTCCAAAACGTGTTCAAATGGCCCAGTTGCGCGCCATCCACCACAAGAGCGGCGGCAGTGTTCGGCGCGGTGCCAACGGTGAGGCCAGCGGGCTGAGTGGCACCCAGGTTTATTTGCGCATCCGGAGCTAGGTAAGTGATGTTCAGAATTGGGTCTGTTACAGGATGATCACCATCGTTCTGCGCCACCACCGATGAAAACGCAAAGCAACCGACTAGGCAATTAGCACCTCCTCGAAGGAATCTGTAATTCATGGGAAATGGGGTTAGGGGTTTTGCTTGACTACTCTGATTGGCGGCATCGCTCGGCCACCGGACATAATCTCAACAGCATATAGGCCAGTTGGGAACTCCTCCATGTTCACGAACCACTCAGCACTTGCCGCGAGCCTCTGGTCGAGCACTACTTGCCCAAGAGCATTAGATATTACAGCCCGATTGGGCGTAAATCCAGCACCGCGCAGCCGAACCCAAAAACCCGATGCGCATGGATTCGGGAAAACAACCACTTCGGTTCCTGCCCATTCTTCAATGCCTTGAGGGAAACTGCAATCCTCCTGGTCGTAGGCTACGCACACTTCATCCACAAGGAAGTATGCACCCGGGTTCATGCCGCCGGGGTTCACCTCAACGAATTGCAATGAATCCCAGGTGTGAAAGCGCCCGATTGAGATGAATCGGTACGCCGAATCCGGAACGAACGTGCCATTGAGCGTCGTCCACTCCCCCACGTTCGGCAGCGGCTCGGAAAGCACCAGATGGGCATAATTCGGGGGATCCGTAGTTACCAGCCATTGCTGCTCGGTGGTCGTGAACCGTACACCCACCTTGTCGCTGGTATGGCGATAGTCAATTTGTGTCCCTCCAACTCCAACAGAGAGTTTCAGCGAAACGTAAACGGGGACGCCTACATCAAGTTCTTGGTCAAGTTGCGCGCCAAGGATCTCAATGGCGTCTTGAAATGGAAGTGCGGCAATAAATCCACAATATGCGTCGCCATGAGAAGCCAATTGGTTCACAACTATGTTCTGCGGAACACTATTGAGATTCGTTTTACTGCACGAATGGAAGTAGTCAGGTGTACGGTACCATGTTTTCCAGCCTACACAAGAATCGACCTGCGCCAGAGCCCATGGGCAAGTGATGTACTCCTCAAAACTCCCGTTCGGAACCAGGTTCTGGGCTGGTGAACGCGTAGCGCTCAAGGCGAGGGCAACCAGCGTAAGCAGCGAAATGCGGGCGTGCTTCATGACCATGTGGTTTGAAGCGAAGAAGGTACGGCGCTGCCCGCAACCGCAACCCAGAGATGCAGGTCTCGCGGTACTTTGGTCGGTTGAAAAACTAAGCCAGTCGGCCAGTCGGCCAGTCGGCCAGTCGGCCAGTCGGCCAGTCGGCCTGGCCGCCTCGCGGAAGCCGCGTGCAACACCGCAGCTGACCCGCATACAAGCGAATGATCTGGGGTGTTTAGTGTCACCATGCGGCTCATAGCTCGGTAGGTGCACACAAGTTATACTTCAAGATCCCAGAAACCGAACTTCGAGTTATGCACCAATTACGAACCGGATAGGAACCTTGGTGCTCGATGCCGATGATGAACGCAGCCCATCAGCCGCTCATCCATGCGCATCGCCGCAGATGCAACAAAGCGTCCCTTGATGACCAGGGCAGCTAGGTTCGCTCCACAACCAACCCATCATGAACCGCCACCTCCCTACCCTTTCCGTGCTGCACTACGTGTATGGCATCCTCACCTGCGTGGGCGGCATCGCCGTGCTCGCGTTGGTGGGCATGGGCCTTTTCCTCAGCAGCGACCTCGCGGCCGGCGAGCACAACGATCCAGCGCCCGCCGTCGTGGGCGGCATCTTCCAAGGCCTGGGCTGGGTGCTCTTTGCGCTGATCGAGGTCTGGGGCCTGCTCATCATTTTCAGCGGCCGCTGGATCGCGCAGCGCCGCAACCGTACCGGCTCGCTCGTAGTGGCAGGTCTCTGCTGCCTCAACTTCCCCATCGGCATGGCGCTGGGCATCTTCACCCTCGTGGTGCTGCTCAACGATGAGGTGCAGGCGCACTACGCCGGTATTCAGCCGATGCCGGCTTAGCGCAAGTCCAGCAGCGTGGCCGTGCTATCGCGGTCGAAATCGCGCATTGCGCTGATGCGGAGCCGCAAATACTGGCCATTGAACGGCGCGCTCACCGCATAGATCAAGCTGTCGGGCCCGCGTCGCGACGCGCTGAAATCGATCTGCGCGCTGTCCATGCGATGGCGGATCCCGGAGAGCGTGATGCTCCGAGCATCGAGTTGCACCTGTGCGCTGGGCGTCGCCTTCAGCAAGGTGCTGGCTAGGCGCTGCTTCAGTTTCGCCTCCGGCATCCAAGCGCCGCTCGTGAGGCGCTCGCCATAGAACCAGTAGGCGGCTCCGCCGCCGATAATGAGGCCGAATAGATAAAGCGTGAGGCGGCGCTGGAGATCCATGCTGAACGGGGAGCCGATGCGATGCGGCTACTCAGCCAGCCCGCGCATGATGCCCTTGGGGCTGTTGTTGATGAAATCAAGGATCACCCCGCGTTCATGGCTGCGCGGCATGCCCTGCATCACGTTCAGCACGGCGCGCTCCACGTTGCTGTTGCGCACGAAGATCTCGCGGTAGATGTCCTCGATGCGGGTGATCTGCTCATCGGTGAAGCCGCGGCGGCGAAGGCCCACCACGTTCACGCCCACGTAGCTCAGCGGCTCGCGCGCGGCCTTCACGAAGGGCGGCACGTTCTTGCGCACCAGCGAGGCGCCGGCGATGAAGCTGTGCGCGCCGATGTGGATGAACTGCTGCACGGCCACATTGCCCTCGAGGATGGCCCAGTCGTCGATCGTCACATGCCCCGCGAGGTTCACGCTGTTGGCGATCACCACGTTACTGCCCACGATGCAATCATGCGCCAGGTGCACGTAGGCCATCAGCAGGCAATTGCTGCCCACGGCGGTCTTCAGCCGGTCGGCCGTGCCGCGGTTGATGGTGACGCATTCGCGGATGGTGGTGCCATCGCCCACTTCGGCCGTGGTGACCTCTCCGGCGAATTTCAGGTCCTGCGGGATGGCGCCGATCACGGCGCCGGGGAAGATCCTGCAGTTCTTCCCGATGCGCGCGCCATCCATGAGCACGGCATTGGGACCGATCCATGTGCCATCGCCGATCTCCACGTCGGCATAGATGGTGGCGAATGGCTCGATGGTGACCCGCGAGCCGAGCCTGGCATCGGGGTGCACGGAGGCAAGGGGTGAGATGCTCATGCTTTGATCGCCGTGGCCTTCGGCGCAGGGGTGTCGGTGGCTTTGGAAGTGGCGGCGGGCGCCTTGTCCCGGGCGATCTGCGCCATCATCTCGGCTTCCACGACTACCTGGCCATTCACATAACCAAGGCCCTTCATGTGCACGATGCCGCGCCTGATCGGCGAGAGCAGCGTGAGGTGGAACACAAGCGTGTCACCCGGAATCACCTTCCGGCGGTAGCGCACACTGTCGATCTTCAGGAAATAGGTGGTGTAATTCTCCGGATCCGGCACCTGGCTCAGGGCGAAGATGCCGCCCACCTGCGCCATCGCCTCGATCTGGAGCACGCCTGGCATCACGGGATTCCCGGGGAAATGGCCGGTGAAGAAGGGCTCGTTGAAGGTGACGTTCTTGAAGCCGGTGATCGTGTCCTCCGTCATGGCAACGATGCGGTCGATCAAGAGGAAAGGATAGCGGTGCGGGAGCAGCCGCTCGATGTCGTTGATGTCGAAGACGGTCTTCGCAAGGTCGAAGCGCACCCCAGCGGTCTTCTCTTCCTCGCGGATCAGCTCCTTGATGCGCTTCGCGAAGCTCGTGTTGCCGAAATGCCCGGGCCGTGCAGCGAGGATGTGGCCCTTGATGGGGCGGCCCACCAGCGCCAGGTCGCCCACGATATCGAGCAGCTTGTGGCGCGCGGGCTCGTTGTAGAATTTGAGGTCCGTGGTGTTGAGCACCCCGTTGCGGCGTATCTCCACTTCGCGGTACTCCTTGCCCAGGAGCTTCGCCAGTTCCATCAGCTGCTCCTTCGTGGTTCCCTCTCGGTCCTCCATCACGATGGCATTGTCCAGATCGCCGCCCTTGATCAAGCCGGCCTTGGCGAGTTGCTCCAGTTCGCGCAGGAACACGAAGGTGCGGCACGGAGCGATCTCGGTCTTGAATTCCTCTGCGCGGTACATGCTGGCGTGCTGGGTGCCGAGAACCGGACTATTGTAATCGACCATCACGGTGATGCGGAACTCACCGCCGGGGGTTGGCACGCCGAGCATCTCCGTGCCGCGCTCCTTGGTCTCGAACCAGATCGGTTCCTTGAGCTCGTACCAATTGCGCGGCGCATCCTGCTCCTGAAGTCCAACGGCTTCAATCGCATCCACGAAGGCCTTGGCGCTGCCATCCATGATGGGCACTTCAGGGCCGGATAGCTGCAAGAGGCAATTGTCCACGTTCAGGGCATACAAGGCGCTGAGCACATGCTCAGTGGTGTTCACCACGGCTTCGCCCTTGCCCAAGGTGGTGCCGCGCGCCGTGCTGGTCACCAGTTCGGCATCGGCATCGATGATGGGCTCACCTTCCAGATCGGTGCGCTGGAACTTGTAGCCATGCCCGATGGGAGCCGGCCGCAAGGTGAGGGTCACTGGTTCGCCGGTGTGAAGGCCCACGCCTTTGATGGTGGCGCTGGCCTTCAGGGTGTGCTGCTTGTCGCTCATGGAACGTGCTCCCGCACGGAGCCGGGCGAAGGTACTTGGCCAAGGCAAGCGCGTGGAAGCCCCGCAATGGCCGGGCATTCCGCGCAAGCCCGCCAAGCCGGCATCGCCTACCTTCGCCGCCCGAGAACCGCGTCGCGCCCGTTGCGTGAAGGCGCAATCCCACCGCACATGGCGTCATTCGATTCGCTCGGTCTCCGCGAGGAGATCCTCCGCTCCCTTCAGCAACTTGGCTGGGACCAGCCCACACCGGTCCAGGAGAAGGCCATCCCGCACCTGCTCGGCAGCGAGAACGATGTGGTGGTGCTGGCCCAGACCGGAACCGGCAAGACCGGCGCCTTCGGCCTGCCCCTGCTCATGGACATCGATCCGGGCGAGCGCTGCGTTCAGGCCCTGATCCTGGCGCCCACGCGCGAGCTCTGCGTGCAGATCACCGGCGACCTGGAGCGCTTCGCGCAGCACCTGCCCGGCGTGAAGCCCGTGGCCGTATACGGCGGCGCCAGCATCCGCGACCAGATGCGCACCATCAGCCGGGGCGCCAACATCGTGGTGGCCACGCCCGGGCGCCTGCTCGATCTGCTCGGCCGAAAAGCGGTTGACCTCGGCGGCGTGCAGACCGTGGTACTGGACGAAGCCGATGAGATGCTCAACATGGGCTTCCAGGAGGACCTCACCGAGATCCTGCAGACCACGCCCGCAGACAAGCGCACCTGGCTCTTCAGCGCCACCATGGGCAGTGAGGTCCGGCACATCGCCAAGCGCTACATGCGCGAGACCCAGGAACTGCAGATCGGCGAGCGCAACACCACCGCATCAGCCATCCGCCACCAGTACTGCGTGGTGCATGCGCGCGACCGCTTCGCCGCGCTCAAGCGCTTCATCGATGCGGAGCCCGAGCTCTTCGCCATCGTGTTCTGCCGAACCAAGCATGAGACGCAGGAACTCGCTTCAGCCCTGATCAAGGACGGCTTCAGCGCGGACGCCATCCACGGCGACCTGAGCCAAGCGCAACGGGACCATGTGATGGGGCGCTATCGGGCGCGCACCTTGCAACTGCTCATTGCCACGGACGTGGCTGCCCGCGGCATCGACGTGAACGAGGTGACGCACGTGATCCACTTCGACCTTCCCGGTGAGGCTGAGAGCTACACCCATCGCAGCGGCCGCACCGCGCGCGCGGGAAAGACCGGCATCTCGCTCAGCATCATCGGCCTGCGCGATGTGAGCAAGGTCCGCCAGCTCGAACGCTCGTTGAAGACCCACTTCACCTATGTGCGCGTGCCCGGCGGCGGCGATATCGGCACCGCGCAGGTGGTGGCCTACATGCACAAGCTGAAGAACGTGGAAGTGGATCATGATGCCCTCGCTTCCATCCTGCCTACGGCCCATGCGGAGTTATCGGCCTTCAGCAAGGAGGAGCTGATCGAGCGCTTCATGAGCGTGGCGTTCAATCGCCTCATCACCCAGTTCCGCGACCTCGGGGACCTGAACGTGGACATGAGCCGCAAGGACCATACGGCACGCGCGGAGCGCCCCTCCTCGCGCGAGCGCTTCAGCACCGGCCGCCAGATGTTCATCAACCTGGGCAGCGCCGATGGCTTCGACAAGGGCAAGATGCTCGGTTACGTGTGCGGCGTGAGCGGCGTGCAGGGCGATGTGATCGGGCGCATGCTCATCAAGGATGTGTATTCATTCGTCGACGTGGAGCCTGACCACTTCGAGCAGGTCTTCAACGCTTTCAAGGGCGCCAATTACAAGGGCCGCAAAGTGCGCGTGGACGAAGCACAGGGCCCGGGCCAAGGTCCCGCGCGCCCTCACAGCGATCGCCCGCAAGAAGGTGGCGGGTACAAGGGGAGCGGCGGATACAAAGGCGGAGGAGGATTCCATAAGGGCCCACGCGACGATCGCGGGGGTGAACGCCCGCACCAGAGCAGCTATCGCGGGCCAGCCGAACGGAACGACCGAGGCGGCTTTGCCAAGAAGGGCTACTTCGAGCCCAAGCCGCATCGCAAGGGGCCGCGCAAGCCCTGACCGAACCGTTAGCTCGAAAAGAAAGCGGCCCTCATCGGGCCGCTCACTTTCCCTGCACGGGTGCAGGGACCAGAATCGGGGATGATCAGGCATGCGCGTGATCCTCCGTAAGCATCCGTTGCGCGATCTCCAGGATGCGGGTATCATCAAGCGATACCACGCCTCCATCGGGTCCCGGCTCCAGATGCACGCCCATCGGTTTGCCGTTCGGATGCGTGTAGCCGCCGAAGTAGTTCCAAACCGTCTCCACGCTGACATCGAGTTCACGCGCTATCCGGTGGATGCTCCCATCAGGCAGGCTGTCCTTGATCCGACGCAACTCGTTGAAGGTGATGTTCATGATGGGAAGGGTGTTGGTTGGTGAGGCTGAAGGTAGGAATGTGAACCACGCATTTCCAAACGGTCAACGGCATGGTCTGTGGGGGCCGCGAAATCCCGGGAACCAGCTGCTCCTATCTTCCCCGCCATGCGCCGTGCGCTCGTTTCGGCCTGTGCGGCCATCACGCTTCCCTTCAGCGGTTCGGCGCAGCAATACGGCCTGCGCACCTATTCCGTTGAGCATGGGTTGCCGAGCAGCGCCGTGTTCGCCATGGCCGAGGATGGCGATGGCTACCTGTGGATCGGTACTGCCCAGGGCGCTGCTCGCACCAACGGTCTCCACTTCGAGCACATAGGTCGCAAGCAAGGACTGCCGCATGATGCTGTGACCGCCATAGCGGCCGACGACTCGGGTGCGGTCTGGCTCGGCTTCGCCAATGGAGCCGTGGCCAAATGGGACAACAGCCGGATCGCTGTGATGCGCGCAGGTGCGGGCGCCACCATAAGAGCGATAGCACTTCGCGGTGATGAGGTCTGGTGCGCCACGACCGGACAAGGCATCGTGCTCCTGCGACCCGGCGGCGAAGTGCGCCACGGACGGAACCATGGCCTGCGCAGTGAACAGGTGAACGCGCTTTGCGTGGACCAGCATGAACGGCTGATCGCAGGCACGGACAGTGGCCTTTTCCTCTTGAGAGACGCGAAGTGGCAGGCCGTGGCCGAAGGCGGACTGCCCCACCTGCGCATCCGAGCCCTGCACGCCGATGCCCAAGGCCTTCTCGTGGGCACCGCCAACGGCTTCGCTGAACTTGATGCCTCGCTCGCACCGCTTGCCTTGGATCGCCGCTTCCTCGGCATGCAACCACTGGCGCTCCCAGACCCCGACCTGACCGCTGTGCTGCGAGCCGCCGATGGCGATCTCTGGCTTGGCACTGCGACTGGCCTGCTGCACCTGACTCGGCATGGCGGTTACCCGAACCTGCGCGTGATCCGTGAAGGCAATGGTCTTGGCCACGACCTGGTGCGCTGCCTGATCCAGGACCGCAGCAGCGCCATCTGGGCCGGCACCGGCTTCGGCGGCATCACCAAGCATACCACCGATGCCTTCATGCACTTCACGGATCGCGATGGCTTGGGCTCGCGGACGGTGAGCGCATTGCACCGCACCCCGGAAGGCAGCCTTTGGCTGGGTACCGCTGGCGGAGGCGTTTCGCTCTGGGCTGGATCTGGATTGCGGCATTTCGGCCCGCAGGAGGGACTCACTGACCCCTTCGTGCTGGCCTTGGGCGAAGACGCCAACGGCTACTTGCTCGCCGGCACTGCTTCACAAGGCCTCTTCCGTTTCGACGGCCAGCGGTTCGTCCGCGAGGCGGAAGGCGTCAACGCGTCTCGCATCCTCGGCATCATGCTCGACAACGAGACCCGTTGCTGGGTGGGCACGGAGCGCGGCCTTTTCGTGGATCCCGGCGATGGCCGCTTCTTGCGCGTGAACGGCTGCGATGCCGCCGTTTCCTCTCTGGCCTGCAACGGCGACACGCTCTGGGCGGCCACCTCCCAAGGCCTCTTCGTGCTGCCTACCCGGATCATGCCTTGGCGCATGCGGCACAGCCCGTGGCTACCTCCAGTGCCCATGTCGGCGATCGCGCGGGACAGTCACGGCAATCTGTGGATCGGCACTGAATCGCAAGGCCTCTACCGGCTTCATGGCCAGCGATCGGATAGTATCACCGTGGATCAGGGGCTTGCCGGCAATGGCGTGGAGCAGGTCCTCCTCGATGCGGTGGAGAACGTGTGGGTAGGAACGCGCCAGGGCGTTGACCTCGTTGAGCTGGATGAGATGCAGGACCGGGTGCTGCGCATCGTCCACCATGGGGCCAGTGACGGCTTCATCGGCATCGAGTGCTTCCGCAATGCATGCCTGCTCGACAACGACAGTGCGCTCTGGTTCGGGACCGTGCGCGGCGCCACACGGCATGACCCGCGCCTCGCAGCAGGTGAATCGCGCGAGCCGAAGGTGCACATCACGGGCCTGCAGCTCTTCTTCGAACGGCCCGATTGGTCGCCTTGGTGCGATGGATTCGATGGGCGCAACCTGCCGCGCGACCTGTGCCTGCCGCACACCAAGAACCATCTCACCTTCCAATTCAACGGCATCTCCCTCGCGTATCCGGAAAAGGTGCGCTATGAGTACTTCCTTGAGGGGCACGACCAAGGCTGGTCACCGGTCACGGCCACCGATCAGGTCACGTACAGCGGCCTGCTGCCCGGCGATTACAGCTTCCAGGTCCGTGCCGGAAGCGCCGGCGGTGCATGGAGCGATCCGCCTGTGACCTTCGCATTCCGCATTGCGCCGCCTTACTGGCAGACCCTTCCGTTCCGCATCGGTTCAGGCGCCGCCTTGCTCATCGGGTTCCTCGGATTCACCCGCCTTCGGACGCGCAAGCTCCGCCGCGACCGTGAGCGGCTCGAGCGCACCGTGCAGCAGCGGACCCGGGAACTTGAGACTGAAAAGGACCGGAGCAATGAGCTCCTGCGCAACATCCTGCCCGCATCCACAGCCGAAGAGCTCAAAGCCAAGGGCCGCGCCGATGCGCGCCGGCATGAGCACTGCACCGTGCTCTTCAGCGACTTCAAGGGTTTCACGACCTTCAGCAGCCGCATGGACAGCGACACCCTTGTGGCCGAATTGCAGCACTACTTCGGTCAGTTCGATGAACTCTGCGGGCGATTCGGGGTGGAGAAGATCAAGACCATCGGCGATGCGTACATGTGCGCCGCCGGATTGCCATCGCCATCAGCCACGCATGCGCTCGAGGCCTTGCTCATGGCCTTCGCGATGCTCGATGCCGTGGAGCGGAGCAATGCGGAACGGCGATCAAAGGGCCTGCAGGAATGGCCGATCCGCATCGGCCTGCACAGCGGCCCAGTCGTAGCGGGCGTGGTGGGCACGCGCAAATTCGCTTACGACATCTGGGGCGATGCGGTGAACCTGGCCAGCCGCATGGAGGCCAATAGCGATGCCGGCCGCATCAACATCAGTGGACCGGTTTACGCACAGGTGATGCACGCTATCGAGGCCGTGCCGCGCGGGCCGATCAAGGTGAAAGGGAAAGGCGAGGTGCAGATGTACTTCGCGGTGCGGCTGAAACCTGGATTCAGCGCTGATGCACACGGGTTGCGACCCAGCGAGGCGCTGCTCAGCAAGCTCGCATTCAGAGCCTGAGGCCGCTCACATGCGGATGCTCACCGCTACCAGCGCGAAGGCCAGCAGAGCCAGATAGAGGCAGGCCACCAGCGCGGCTGGCGGTGTTCTGCGGATGAAGGAGGACATGGTAAGAGTCGTTTGATGGGAAGACGCCGCCCCAAAAGGCCGGGTTGCCGCGCCGATCAGGCCTTAACAGTGTTTGGCGGCTTCGGGCCAGCCATCGGTCAACTAACATCCGAACGGCACAAGAGCGCAATACAAGGTTGGTGGCTAACATCGTGGCATGAAAGCACTGGCCTTCCAGCTATTCCTGCTTCCGTGCGCGCTCACCGCCCAATACTTCCAGCAGCAGGTTGACTTCACCATCAGCGTCCGCCTCGATGACGAGCGGCACATCCTCCATGGGCAGGAATCGTTCGCGTACTCCAACAACAGCCCGCAGGCACTCGATACGCTCTGGATCCATCTCTGGCCCAACGCTTACAAGACGCGGGGAACGGCTCTCTGCGAGCAGATGAACCGCACGGGCGACCTCTCCCTCCACTTCGCCAAGGATGGCAATTGCGGAGCCATTGACAGCCTCGATTTCATGGTGGATGGCGTGAAAACGCAATGGGGCTTCCATGCGCGACACATCGACATCGGCTGGTTGAAACTGCCAACGCCAGTGCAGCCGGGAGCCAGGATCACCGTCAGCACGCCCTTCCGCGTCAAGATCCCTGACGGCAGATTCTCAAGGCTGGGGCATTCGGATCAGGCCTATTACATCACCCAATGGTACCCGAAGCCAGCGGTGTACGATGCCACCGGCTGGCACCCCATGCCCTACCTCACGCAAGGCGAATTCTACAGCGAGTTCGGCAGCTTCGATGTGAGCATCACATTGCCCGCGAACTATGTGGTGGGCGCCACGGGTTTGCTTCAAAGCGAAGAAGAACGCGCATGGATGGACTCCCTCGCGGCCGCGCCGTACGTGGAAACGCAGAAGTTCTACCTCGACAAGCAGCGGATTAAGCTGAATGCCATTCCACCCTCATCGTCCCGCACCAAGACAATCCGCTTCGTGCAGGACCGCGTGCACGACTTCGCATGGTTCGCCGATAAGCGATTCATCGTGCGCAAGGGCAGCGTGCAGCTCCCGCGCAGCGGCGAAGAAGTGACCACCTGGGTGATGTACACCCCGAAGAACGCGAAGGTCTGGGACGAGGCCATCACGTACGTGAACGAGAGCGTGCGCTTCTACAGCGAGCACGTAGGCGACTACCCATACGACGCCTGCACCGCCATCGATGGCACCATCAGTGCAGGCGGCGGCATGGAGTACCCCACGATCACCGTGATCGGCAACATGCCGGACAAGCAGGGCCTCGACAACGTGATCGCGCACGAGGTGGGGCACAACTGGTTCTATGGCATCCTGGGCAGCAACGAGCGCGACCATGCCTGGATGGACGAGGGCATGAACAGCTTCCTTGAGCTGCGCTACATGCGGGAGCGCTATCCCGGCAGCGGATTCAGCATCGGCGTACCGGGCTTGAAGAAAACTGCGGCCCACCTGAGCGACCCGCACCGTTCGCAGAGCGAGCTCGCCTACCGCTTGAACGCGCGCCGCAACCTCGACCAACCGCTCTCGCTCAGCAGCGACGACTTCACCAGCATGAACTACGGCACTGGCGTGTACATGAAGACCGCGCTGGTGATGGATCACCTGATGGCCTACCTCGGCGAGGAGATCATGGACAAGTGCCTGCTCGCCTACTTCAAGGAGTGGAGATTCAAGCATCCACGGCCGGAGGACATGAAGGCCGTGTTCGAGCGGGAGAGCGGACAAGACCTGAATTGGGTCTTCGAGGGCCTGCTGAGGACCGATGAAAGTACCGCGTGAAGGCCATCTCTCTGGACAAGCGCACGTGGGAAGGCGCGGCAGAGCGTTGGCAACTTGGGCATCGCGCGAAAGGCCCATCGAAGGTGCCATTCGCCATCACCGGTTATCTCGGGAAGGACAGCCTCGGCACCGTGTGGGCCTGGAATCACGGCTTCGGCCACCAAGGGCGGACCGAGTATGCAGGCTTGCCGTGGCCCAACGTGGATCGCGTGCGCATCGATGCCGGCAACCGCACGCTCGACATCGACCGCCGCAACAACACCGTGCGCGCGCAAGGGCTATTCAAGCGCTGCACGGCACCGCGCTTCGAGCACCTTTTCGGCATCGAGCGCAACGACCGCAAGAGCCTCTACTGGAGCCTATTGCCCAATTGGAACCAGCACGATGGCTGGCAGGCAGGGCTCTCGGTGCGCAACACCACCTTTCCCAACCAGCGCACCGAATGGGTGGTGGCGCCGCTCTACTCCTTCCTGAACAACCGCGTGGCCGGCACCGCGCGCATCGAGCACCACTTCGACCGCCTGCGCAGCTCGTGGTTCCGGAACATCCATCTCGGATTCGGCGTGCGCTCCTCCGGTCTCTTCCAGGATCACAAGGCGCAATCGTGGTACGAGAAGTACTCACCCAGCGTGCGCTTCGATGTGAAACGTCCGCTCGCAAAGCCCTGGGCGCACAGCGTCAACCTGCGTGGAGCGCGCATCTACACCACGGATGAGTTCGTCGGCAACGACGAAATCGTGTACCGCTATCGCTCCTTCGACGATTACCTGGAACTCACGCACACCGCTGCGGACGAGCGCAAGCTCCGCCCATCGATGATCAGCACCACGCTGACCGCTGGAGAGGATTGGCTGCGCGGCACGCTCGAAATGAAGCAAGCCTTCGCGTACAACGCCCGCGGCAAGCAGCTCCGGCTGCGGGCCTTCGGAGGTAGCTTCCTCACGGGCGGCGAGAACGCATTCGGCCTGGAAGCCTTGAACCTGAGCTGGGGGCCGCAGGACCTGCTCTACGATCACGCCTACTTCGATCGGGGCGCATACGGCACGCACCTCTTCGGCAGGCAATTCACCAAGCAGCAAGGGGCCTTCAAGACGCCCTTCCGGGGCGGCGGGAGCGACAGCTGGATCGCCAGCGTGAATGCCGAGCTCGACATGCCCTTCAAGCTGCCGCTCGCGCTCTTCGGGAGCATCGGCTGGGCGCCCTACACCCAGGTGAACGCCGACGGCACACGCTCGCTGGAGACCGCCACCTACGCGGAAGCGGGCATCGGCCTCACCTTGGTGAAGGACATCCTCGAGGCGTGGATGCCGATCTACGTCTCCGACCGGATCTTCGATGAAGAGGACTTCGCCGGGCGCACCTTCGGCGATCGGATCCGTTTCGTGTTCGCACTGGAGAAACTCGATCCCACACGGATCGTGCGGGCGATCAACCCGTGACTGCGACCTTCGCGCCCGTGAGCACAGGCCAGCGGATCTACTTCCTCAGCGACTTCCACCTCGGCGTGCCCGATGCAGCGAGCAGCTTGGCGCGGGAGATGCGAATCTGCGCCTTCCTCGACGAAGCCGCCAAGGATGCCACGGAGATCTGCTTGCTCGGCGACCTATTCGACTTCTGGTTCGAGTGGAAGCGCGCTGTGCCGCGCGGACATGTGCGGCTCCTGGGAAGAATGGCCGATCTCTCCGACCGTGGCATTCCCGTGCACCTCTTCATCGGCAACCACGACATGTGGATCTTCGATTACGTGCCGAAGGAGACGGGCGTGATCGTGCATCGCGAGCCTATCGTGCGCGAGATCGCGGGCAAGCGCTTCTGCATCGGCCATGGCGATGGCCTCGGTCCGGGAGACCACGGCTACAAGCTCATCAAGAGCGTGTTCCGCAATCGCATGTGCCAATGGCTCTTCGCGCGCCTGCACCCCAACTTCGCCTTATGGCTGGGTGATTCCCTCAGCGGCCGCAGCCGGAAGAAGAGCTATGAGAACGACCGGGAATGGCTCGGCGGCGACAAGGAGTGGCTCGTGCAGTACTGCAAGGACGAGCTGAAGAGGCAGCACTATGACTTCATGATATTCGGCCACCGGCACCTGCCCATCGACATGGAGGTCGGGCCCGGCTCACGCTACGTGAACCTCGGTGACTGGATCAGCTACTTCACCTACGCCACCTTCGATGGGCAGGAACTGAAGCTGATGAAGCGCACCAGTGATGGCCCGTTGAGCGGGGATGCGCGGATAACGGGCGGGCCGGCTGTTTGAGCTGCAAATTGGCAGTTGGCAGCAGGTAGTGGGATGCACAGCCGACTGACTGCTGCTGTCTGCCTACTTCGTTGAGCCCCCCAGCCTCAACACCAGGTCCACCAAGCGGCTGCTGTAGCCATACTCATTGTCGTACCAGCCCATCACCTTCACCATGTTGCCCACCACGCTGGTGAGCTGCGCGTCGAAGATGCAGCTGTGCGGATCGCCTACGATGTCCACGCTCACGATGGGATCCTCTGTGTAGCGCAGGATGCCTTTCAGCTTGCCCTCCGCGAGCGATCTGAAGTATGCATTGATCTCGTCGGCGGTCTTCAGGTCCTTCACGCGGCAGGTGATGTCGGTGATGGATCCATCGGGCACGGGTACGCGGATGCCGCCGCCACCGAGACGACCATCGAGCTCGGGGAAGATGCGCGTGATGGCCTTGGCCGCGCCGGTGGTGGTGGGCACCATGCTCACGGTGGCGGCACGCGCGCGGCGCAGGTCCTTGTGCGGCGCATCGTGCAAGCGCTGGTCGCCGGTGAAACTGTGCACGGTGGTGATGAATCCGTCCTCGATGCGGCAGAGTTCATGGATGCCCTTGATCATGGGCGCGGCGCAGTTGGTGGTGCAGCTCGCGTTGCTGATGATGGGCTCATCGCCTTTCAGGATGTGGTCATTCACGCCTAGCACCACGCTGGGGATGTCGGCATCCTTCGCGGGCGCGGAGAGGATCACGCGCTTGGCGCCAGCCTTCAAATGCGCCGAGGCCGATTCGCGGGTGAGGAAGTGGCCCGTGCCCTCGATCACGATGTCGATGCCGAGCTCCTTCCATGGCAACGCGGAGGGATCCTTCGCCGCGTAGGACCTGATCTTCTTGCCGTCGAGGATGAGGTGCGCCTCGTCATGCGATACCTCTCCACCGAACACGCCATGCACGCTGTCGTACTTGAACAGGTGCGCCATAGTGCGCGTATCCGCGAGGTCGTTCACAGCAACGAGTTCCGCATCGTTCCGCTGCAACAGAAGACGTGCTGTCACACGTCCGATGCGTCCGAATCCGTTGATGGCTACTTTCATTCTTCAGTTGAAGGTTGAAGGTTGATGAAGGTTGACGAAAGCCGAGGGTTGGCGCAACCTGCAACCAGCAATCCGCATTCTCCAACCTGCGATTCAAAGCACATGCTTCTCGGCGTGGTAGCTGCTGCGCACCAGCGGGGCGCTCTCCACGAAGCGGAAGCCGCGCGCAAGGCCTTCTTCGCGGTACCTGGCGAAGCGCTCGGGCGTAACGAACTCCGACACGGGCAGGTGCTTCTTCGTGGGCTGCAGGTACTGGCCCATGGTCATCACATCGCAACCCACCGAGCGCAGGTCGTCCATGGTCTCGATCACCTCAGCATCGGTCTCACCGAGGCCCAGCATGATGCCGCTCTTGGTGCGCAAGCCCGCCCGTTTGGCCCGAAGGAGCAATTCCAAGCTGCGGTCGTACTTGGCCTGCACGCGCACTTGCTTCGTGAGGCGCCTGACGGTTTCCATGTTGTGGCTGAGCACGTCGGGCGCGGCGTCCAACACCACCTGCAGGTTCTCCCATTTGCCCTGGAAGTCGCCGATCAGTGTTTCCAATTTGGTCTGCGGGGAACGACGGCGCACCGAGCGGATGGTCTTCGCCCAGATGTCCGCGCCGCCATCGTCGAGGTCATCGCGGTCCACGCAGGTGATCACGCAATGCTTCACGCCCATCAATTCCACGCTACGTGCAACACGGGCAGGCTCGAAGGGATCCACAGCCTCGGGCCTTCCTGTGGCTACCGAGCAGAAACCGCAACTGCGCGTGCACACATTGCCCAGGATCATGAAGGTAGCGGTGCCCGCGCCCCAGCATTCGCCCATGTTGGGGCAATTGCCGCTCTGGCAGATGGTGTGCAGCTTATGCTCGCCAACGATACCGGCGACCTTCTTGAAGCCCTCTCCGGTGGGCAGCTTAACGCGCAGCCAATCGGGCTTGCGCACTTGCCTGCCGTCAGGCACGGCGGGCTCATTCATTTCCACGACCTCATCGCTCATTGAAGGAATCGCTTGCCGAACTGTGCGGCGATGTAGAACTCGAAGAAGAAGCGCTTGTTGGTGACGCCTTCGAACTGCGCCATGATCGGCACTTCCACCGGATAGGCATCCAGCGTGATCCCTGTCTCAATCGCCTTGATCCCGGTGGTGCGGCCGGAATACTCGAAATTCAGCGCCATGCGACCGAAGCCGCCGAGATAGGGCTGGATCTCCCCGATGCCATTCAGCCAGGATGCACGGCCATAGATGTTCTGCACATTATGCACGGCCGGGTCATAGCGTTCGATCACATAGGTCTCGTAGGGGATGTTATCCGGTTTCCCGATCTCGAGGTACACGGGCTTCAGCAATCCGAAGGAAGGCCCCAGCCCCCAGACCCAATTGATCTCAACGCCGCTCTGCCTGATCTTGTCGGTGAGCTGCACCTTGCGACCGTAGGTTGGCCGAAGGATCGTGAGCGCGTTGAGCTTGCCGTAGTAATACCCACGTGAGTCCTCGTAGTAAGGATTGAAGCTCTTCACTTCCTTGGGATGGCGCATGCTCACGAGCTCGATGCTCAGCAGGCGCCGGTCCGTTGCGGTGCGGTGCTTGGCATGGTGGAAGTGGATGCCCCACCCATCGCCATGGAGCAGGGCCCCACCGTACATCTCGCGCCGGAATGGCACACGCGCTTCGTCATAGATGGTCTGCTGTGCCTGCCCGGACGTCACGAACAGGCAAAGGAGCTGGAGGCTGAAGAGCACACGGGCCATGGCGCCCAAATCTAAGGCCCTACAGGGCCTGCTGCGCCGGTAACTTGGCCGCCATAATCGCACCCATGGATACTGCCCACGTCACTCATCTAGGTGAACTGCGCACTGAGGTCATCCACGTCCGCAGCCAGCAGCGCTTCCTTACCGATGCGCCCTTGGACAATCAGGGCCGAGGCGAGGCGATCTCCCCCACCGACATGCTTGCTGCGTCCTTGGCCGCTTGCATGCTAACCACAATGGACATCAAGGCCCGGGCGAAGGGCATCGTACTGCGGAACATGCGGGCCAGCGTAGTGAAGCACATGGCTGCGGAACCCCGCCGCGTGAGCCGGGTGGAAGTAGCGATTGAACTGGATGGTGAGGGCCTTTCGAGCGATGACCGCTCCTTGATGGAGCATACCGCGCACAACTGCCCGGTAGCGCTGAGCCTCCACCCCGGCTTGTTGCAGGACCTGCGCTTCAGCTACCGTTGAAGCCTTCCACTTTCTTCCAGCAAGGCCCTATTGAAAGAGGTAAGCCCGGACCATAGGCCCGGGCTCGATGCGCCGAGGAAGGAAACCCGCGACTCAGCAGGGCTGCTCCGTGACGGGCTTCGCCACTTTGCCGTAGGCAGGGCAACCGTGGGTGCTGCCGCAGGAGCTGAGCAGCATGCCGCTCATTGCGAAGACCACCAGTACAAGAAGTGCCTTTTTCATCGTTGCGAGTTTTGTGTCCTTTGGTTGGACCTTTGAACGCGGGGTCGCGCCCAAAATTAGCCCGTCAAACGGTTTGCCCGATACAATGTTTCAACAGCCAGCCATTCAATCTGTTCACTGGAACCGTCAGCATGCCTAACGCCAGTGCCCAACCTGTTATTGGCGGCGGCTGGCACGAAGCCCTGGCCGAACAGTTCACGGCGCCCTATTTCGCCGAATTGAAGGCATTCCTCCTGGCCGAGCGTTCCCAGCACCCGATATTCCCAAAGGGCAGCACGATCTTCAACGCCTTCGATCTCACACCCTTTGAACAAGTGCGGGTAGTGATCCTCGGTCAGGACCCCTACCATGGCCCCGGGCAAGCACATGGCCTGTGCTTCTCGGTGCCCGTGGGCGTTCCCTTCCCGCCCTCCTTGGCGAACATCTTCACAGAGCTGAAGCGCGACCTCGGGTTGCCTGTGCCTGCCCAAGGTGACCTCACAGCTTGGGCGAAGCAGGGCGTGCTTCTGCTGAACGCGACCTTGACTGTGCGTGCCCATGAGGCCGGTTCGCACCAAGGCAAGGGCTGGGAGCGCTTCACCGATGCCGCCATCGCACAACTATCGGCGAGGCGCGAAGGACTGATCTTCCTGCTTTGGGGACGGTTCGCGCAGCAGAAGGAAGCATTGATCGACAATGGGCGGCATTATGTGCTGAAAGCGCCGCATCCCTCCCCCCTATCGGCGCATCGTGGCTTCATCGGCTGTGGACACTTCGGGCAGGTGAATGACCTGCTGGTGGCTCAGGGCCAGGCACCCATTGATTGGCGGCTATGACCGGATTGCTGCGCCAAGCGTTGACCATGATCGCGGTGCTGGTCGCCGCGATCGCGCATGGCCAGCGGCATCGGCTGGTGCTGACCACGTCGGACACTTTGCCCGCCCGCTGGATACGGCCCATCGAATTGTCGGCGGCCGATGCTGTGCCACGCGCGCTGAGCGAGCAACTCGCCTTCCTTCATGGCAAAGGCTACCTCGAAGCCAGCATCGATGGCTGCACGGGCAACAAGGACACGACATCATGCGCCCTTCATGCGGGCCGGCTTTACGCTTGGGCAAGGCTCAGCGGCGCAGGCATCCCCATGGAGATCTCCAGCGAAGCGCGCTTCCGCGAGCAGCTGTACAACGGGAAACCCGTCTCGCCGGCGGCCATCCGAAAACTGATTGAAGGACTCCTGAAGCTCTGCGAGGACGATGGCCATCCATTCGCTTGGGTGCGGCTCGATAGCCTGCGGCATGACACCGATGGCCTGCGCGCCACCGTTCGCCTCGATCGCGGCCGTGCCGTGCGGATCGACAGCGTGCTGGTGAAGGGCACGGCACGCATCACCCCGCGCTACCTGCAAGCGCATATCGGCATCCGCGAAGGCGACCGGTACAACGAAGGCCTGATCCGTGCGCTCGACCGCCGGATACGCGAGCTGCCCTTCGTGATACAGCGCGGTCGGCCTTACGTGCAGTTCTCCGAGGAACGCACCAAACTCGTCCTCTTCCTCGACACCAAGCGCGCCAGCTCCGTGAACGGCGTGCTCGGCGTGCAGCCCGATGCCATCACAGGCAAAGTGAAGCTCACCGGTGACCTCGACCTCCGGCTGCGCAGCGCGCTCCGCCGCGGCGAAGCCATCGACCTCAATTGGCGCAGCCTCGCCGACGCCACGCAGGACCTCCGCGTGCGCCTCAACCTGCCTTACGCGCTCAACACGCCCTTTGGCGTGGACGGCAGCCTGAAGCTCTTCAAGCGCGACAGCACCTTCCTGGAAGTCACCGCTCGGGGCGCACTGGAGTACCTCATGAACCGCGGGGACAAGGTGAGCGCCTTCGTGAGCAGCAAGAGCAGCGAGCGCTTGGGCCGGGATCTGGCCAGCGCCGCGGGCCTTGGCGATGTGAGGATCACCGCCTACGGCCTGGGCATCGCGCGCGAACGCTTTGATTACCGGTTCAACCCGCGACGCGGCCACAGCCTCAAGCTCGATGCCTCAGTGGGCCGCAAGCGCACCACAACAGCAGTGATCGGCGAAGAGGTGCCCGCACCCACTGTTCGCAGCCTGCAATATGAAATCGAAGGCCAGGCCGTTGCCCACTTGCCGATCAAGAGGCGGAGCACGCTCCGCTTCGCTGCGCAAGGCGGATGGATGATCAATGACAACCTGTACAGGAACGAGCTCTACCGGATCGGTGGCCTAAGGACCCTGCGGGGTGCCGATGAAGCCTCCATCTACGCATCGGCCTTCGCCATCGCCACGCTCGAATACCGATTCGTTTACGAAGAGAACGCCAACTTCTTCGCGTTCATCGACCAGGGCTGGTGGGAGGATGCTGCCCGCGCGCAGTTGCTCACCGATGCGCCGCGCGGCTTCGGCCTGGGCACCACCTTCGAGACCAAGGCTGGGCTATTCGGCCTCACCTACGCACTGGGCCAGCAGTTCGGCAACCCCATCGGCTTGCGCGGCGGCAAGGTCCACTTCGGGTTCACGAGCCTGTTCTGAACCGGCTCAAGCAAATCCATCGGCCTTCGCTGTGGCAAGGCCATATTGAAGGCTCAGCCGTGAGGCAAAGGTCCACCGGCCAGATGCAAGAAGAAGCCCGACGCTCAGTTGTTGAGCATCACCGGCATCACCAGCATGAGGATGTCCTCGCCGGGTTCTCCGGGCTCACCGGGCAGCAGGATGCCCGCGCGATTGGGCGCGCTCATCTCCAAGGTGACATGCTCGCTCTCCATGTTGTTGAGCATGTCCATCAGGAAGCGGGAGTTGAAGCCGATGGTGATCTCCTCGCCCTCGTAGGAGCACGTGAGCTGCTCGCGCGCCTCGTTGGCGTAATCAAGGTCCTCAGCGCTCACCGTGAGCTGACTCCCATTGATGTGCAGCCGCACCTGGTGGGTGGTCTTGTTGGCGAAGATGCTCACGCGGCGCACGGTGCTCAGGAAGGTGCCACGGTCGATGGTGAGCTTGTTGGGATTGGTCTTCGGGATCACCGCCTCGTAGTTGGGGTACTTGCCATCGATCAGGCGGCACACCAGCAGGGTGTTGTCGAAGCGGAAGGCGGCGTTGCTCTCGTTGAACTCGATGCTGAGGTCGGCATTGCTTCCCAGCAGCGCGGCCTTCAGCAGGTTCAAGGGCTTCTTCGGCACGATGAAGCTGGCGGATTTCGGGGCTTGCACATCGGTGCGCTTGTACCGGACCAGCTTATGCGCATCGGTGGCCACGAAGCGGATATCGTCTTCCGTGAGCTCGAAGAAGATGCCGCTCATCACGGGCCGCAGGTCGTCGTTACCTGTGGCGAAGATCGCCTTGTTGATGGCTTTGGCCAGGGTCCCGGCGGGCAGGCTAAGGCTGGTGGCGCCTTCCAATGCCGGGCTCTTGGGGAACTCGGCCCCATTGAAGCCGGTCATCTTGTACTTGCCCTGTTCGCTGCTCAGCTCCACACCGTGATGCTTGGGGTCGATGCTGAATGTGAGCGGCTGCTCCGGAAAGGCCTTGAGCGTATCGAGCAGCAAACGAGCCGGAATGGCCACGCTGCCCTTCTCCTTGGCTTCCACGGGCATCGTGGCCGTGATGGTGGTCTCCAGGTCGCTCGCGGTGACGGTGAGCTGCTTGCCATCGATCTCGAAGAGGAAGTTGTCGAGTATGGGCAGGGTGTTGCTGCTGGCGAGCACGCCTTGCAGGTTCTGCAATTGCTTGAGCAGGGCGGTGCTGGAGACTATGAACTTCATTGGAAGGGAATGGGTTTTTTCGGGCCGCGCAAATGTATCCGGCCCGCACCAGAGGTTTTCAACACGAAATCACCGTTTTCCACAGCGCTCCTGGCCTAGGGCCTGAAGGCCGCTGCAGGCTGGGTCATCTGGTCAACATACTGGCGCTGAACCGTAACCAGCAAGGTATCCTCCACCAAGGCCCACATCCGGAGCGGCTCGTGCAGGGGCAGGGCCCCATCATAGGCGCTTGCATCTCCCATGAAGGGCATGTACCAGAGCTTCATGGCCTGTGCAGCGCCCTTCCGCGGTTTCGCCGTTACGGTGAAATTGGGCGGTGCGCTCAACAGCGAATCGCGGCGGGCAGGCACCATGGTGCGCACGATATCCTCGTAGTTGAACTCCTTGAAAGGAAGCAGCGCGGCCATCACCAGCACGGTGTCCATCGGCAGCACGGTTCCATCCAGAGCGGCCAGTTGCGGGGGGCCATCGCCCGTGTTCAGGATACGGTACGACGCGTCACGGCGACCCGTATGCTGCACTTCAACCTCGGCCAGCGAGTGCAGGTCGGCGTAGCGGAAGACCGCTGGGCTGCGCCACTGGTCGGGATTCGTTGGGAAGCGCGTATTGAGCACGCCCGTGAAAGCCGGCATGCCCATCACGAATGGTGAACTGCTCCTGCCCAGACCGGGCTTTTCCAGCACCATATAGGTCCCAAAGTGGTCCTTGGTGGCATGGCCCACGATCCAGGTCTTCTCGGGCTCGCTGCCGCCGGTGTAGATCTCGACCTTGGTGCTGTATGCGGCCATGGTCCGCAAGGTCATAGCCTCTGCGCTCTTGGGCACCGGGCTCTTCACTTCGATGCGCTTGAAGGTCTTCAGCGCCGTGCTGACCTCGGGCTGCCTCGCCTTGAAGACGCCGTTCACCATCCAGCCTTCCATGGTGCGCACCAGATCGACCTGCTTCCCGGTGCGATCGGCGATGTGGATTCGGGTGACGCGCGCCGTGTCGGCGATGGCGAAGTCGGAGAGCGCGGGATCGAGCGTGCTTCCGGTGCTGCGCTTCTTCAGCCACCATGCGGCCAAGGCGAGTCCGGCGAGCACGAGCACAAGGAGAATCAGTCGGCGGTTCATCAGCGTTCGGCTGTTGCGGTCTTGGGGCGAAGGTTCGCGCTGCGCCTATGCGCCTGGTAAGCGAGGCCCAGCAGCAGGCTGATGGCGAGCGGCGCTCCGATGCCCATGGCCTGCCAATACGCGCGGCGCTGCTCCACCTGGTCGGCATCCAGCGGCCGCAAGGTGATGGCGCGCGAGCGGATGCTGATCAGCGCGCGGTCATCGAGCAGGTAGTTCATGGCATTGAGGATCAGCTCTCGGTTGCCGTAGAGCTTGGCATTGGCGTAGCGGTCGAATCCCAGCATGTAGTACATGCCCTTGGCGGCATCCACGCGGTTGGCGATCACCTGGCCATCGGCGATCACCAGCTGCGCGGTGCGAGGACTGCGCTCCCGGAAGGCCACGTCCTTATCGCTTCGGATGGCGCCGGGCAACCGATCGTAGTAAGCGCTCCTGAATGAGCCTTCAAGGAGCACGGCCATGGGCAGGTGCGGCGTGCTGCGCCGCTCGAAGCCTTGATCCATCTCCACGATGCTCAGGCTCACGCGCACGGGGTTCTTCTGGGCGAAGCTCAGCGGCGAGCTCGTGAGCAGCACGGTCTTGCGCACGCTATCGACGCCGATGGTATCGATGGTGCCCGCGAACTTGAAATGCACCGGATCGATGTTGGCCACGATGGGATGCGCGCTCTGCGGCACGCTCACCGGCTCGAAGTACCACGGGAAGCGCTCGAGCTTGCGCTGATTGCCGTAGGGCTGCGTGAAGATCTCGATCGGCGCGCAGCTCTTGTCGAGCACCAGGTCCTTGTTCAGCCGAGCGCCATAAGCGAAGAGCAATTCCTCGATGCCCAGCTCGCGTGCCGTGGCCATGCTGAATTGGCGCTGCCGAAGGCTATCGAGGTGCGGGTCCATGGCATCGATGCACCAGAGGATGCGACCGCCATTCATCACGAACTGGTCGATCACGTAACGGTCGCGGTCGCTGAAGGTGCTATCGGGGCCCGCGATGATGAGCGCCTCGAAGTTGTTCACGCGGTACCGCATGCCTTCATTCTTGGTGCTCAACGCATCAACGCGGCCATCGATGCGCACGCGGCTCACGTCGTACTGCGCGCTCAAGGCATTCGCGATGTCGGCGGTCTCCATCTCTTGCAGTTCGCCGTGGCCTTCGAGGAATGCGATGCGCGCCTTCTGCCGCGTGGTGGCTTGGCGGATGGCGCTGGCCAGCTCGTACTCGGCGTTGGTGATGGACCGGGCGACGATCTCCGCATCGGGGGTGCGCAGCTGCGTCTTCAGCAATTGCACGGGCACGGTCTTCTCGCGGAAGGTGACCAGCGCGCCGGGGAAGACGATCTTCTCGCTGAACCCGCCCTTCTCCTTCACGCGGATGCTGCTGTAAACGAGGCCAGCATCCTGCAATTGATCGTACTGCGCGCGCCGCACCTTATCGTCGGCCTCCGCGCTGGGGTCGATGAAGCTGTACTGCACATGCTCCGGGCTCACGGCGCGCATCTCGTCGAGCACATCGCGCGTGGCGCGCTCCAATTGCTTCAGGTCCGCGGGCAGCTCACCGGCGAGGTACACCTTCACATAAAGGATGTCCTCGAGTCCGCGCACCAATTCCTGCGTAGCGGGGGTGAGCGTGTAGCGCTGCTCGCTTGTGAGGTCGAGCCGCACACGAGCGAAGGAGGCGATGAAGAGCAGCAGCCCCACGATGCCGATGCCGACGAGCAGCTCGGTGAGGTCGGTGATGCGCTTGCTGCGGAGGGTGCTCATGCTACCAGGTGCGGCTTTGAAGCGCAGCGCGCGTGAGCAATAGGAAGATCGCGATCACTCCCACGTGGTAGAGGACATCACCAAGGTCGAGCACGCCGCGGCCGAGGCTCTGGTAGTGCGCTTGGATGCCGATCGACTTGATGGGCCCTTCGAGCCCGCCGAGCAGGTCGAAGGTGGCGATCAGGTCGAAGCCCATGTAGAGGAAGAAGCTGAGGAAGACGGCGATGAGGAAGGCCACGATCTGGCTGTCGGTAAGGGCCGAGGCCAGCACGCCGATGCTGGCGAAGCAGGCGGCCAGCAGGAAGAGGCCGATGTATGCGCCCCAGGTGGCACCGGCATCCACGCCGCCGATGAAGAGCATCCAGTGCAGCACAGCGCCGAAGAGCACGGTCCACGCAAGCAACACGAGCATGCGCACCCCGAAGCCGCGCGCATCCCAACCCGCTGTGCGCCGGCGCCAGAAGAGCCAGATGAAGCAGGCGATCGCATTCACGGCGGTGAGGGCCAGGTGCAGGTTGCTGCGCCATTGCACCGCGCTTGCCGGCACGGCGGTCACGGAGGTGCTCAGGCGATCGGCCGCCCAGACATAAACGAGCGTAGGGGCCAGCGCGAGAGCGATGAGCGCCACGGCCGCGATGTACTTGGCCAGCACGATCTGCAGTTCGGTGATCGGCTTGGTGAGCAGCACCTCGATGGTGCCGGTGCGCCGTTCCTCACTGAAGGTTCGCATGGTCACGGCAGGCACCAGGAAGAGGAAGACCCACGGCGCGATGAAGAAGAGCGGGCCGAGGTCGGCGAAGCCGCTATCGAGCAGGTTGCCGGGGAAGACCCACAGGAAAAGGCCCGTGAGCAGCAGGAAGACCGCGATGACGATGTGGCCGATGAGCGACCCGAGGAAGCCCCGGAACTCTTTGCGGATGAGCGCGAGCATGCTAGCGCGGGCCAAGATAGCGGGCGGTATCCGGGCGGCGCGCGCCGTTGCCTGTCCAGGACCGTCCGGCTCAGGGCATGCGCCTACGTTCAGCGCACTTGATCAGCAAGAACAACCATGGCACTCCATCGCGAAGCCACCGGAATTCGGTCAGGAACCGGGAAAGAAGGAGCCGTCAGCACCAGAAGCCGCTTGGAGGTGAAGGATGATGGCGTGGGTTTCAAGGTGGCGAGCGCCATGCGCAAAGGGCGCGGCCTGCGCAACCTGAAGGAGCGTGCGGAACGGATCGGCGGCAGGCTGGTGGTCGCGAGTGAACCGCATGGGGGTACATTGGTGCGGTTGGAAGTCATGTCGGACACCTAGTTTAGTCAGCTCGCACGGACGATCCATTCCTATCATAGATCGACAATGAACATTCGAACCATCGGTCTCCTGATCAATGCATTCTTACAACTGGAATACCCATGCCTGAGCCGAGCCAACATCGACTCGCTCCGTGTTGTGTGGCAGGACGTGTCGTTTCACGACACTTCCCGTTTCGATGCAGGCTTGCGTTTGCTCAAGGTCACTGGCGCGATCCAGAACGGCGATCCCGATTCCGCGCTGAGCGTGTTGCGCGAACTTCTGGTGCTCTCCCGATCGGCTGAGGATCAGGTACGCGAGGGTAGAGCATTGTCCACCATGGGTAGGCTCCGCTACCAGATAGGCGAACCGGATACGGCTATCCGGTTCATGGAGCACGCTTATCTACTGTTCGTGAAGCAGGGTGCGCTCAAGGACCAGGTCGCCGTGCTCAACAGTGTGGCGCAGGTCTATTCGGAAAAGGGTGATCTCGCAAATGCGATAGACCGCCTGTCCAAGGCACTTCGTATCGTGGAGGCCGAGCGCGATTCTTCGTTGATCGCACGCATTCGAGGAAACATGGGCATCATGTACTACTTGGGTGGCGACACCGCGAATGCCATGTTGAACTATAAGGCCCGGCTGGTGATCGCCGAACGGATCGGTCAGAAGGACATCCTCTGCGAGGTGCTCAACAATATGGCCCTTATCCACGTCGAGTCAGGTGATACGGCATTGGCGCTCGCTGAATATGGTCGTGGCTTGGAGATCGCCCGCGGGATCGGCTACAAGGCAATGATCATCAACTGCCTGCATAATATCGGTGACATCGAGAGTGCGAAGGGTCTTTACGCGAGCGCCCGAAGCCGGTTGCATGAATCCCTTGGCCTCGCGCGCGAAATGGATTCACCCGAACACATATCCGAGCTGCTCATCTCATTGGCTTGGACGTACATCGATGCGAATGAACATTCCAAGGCATTGCCGCTTGCCCAAGAGGCCATGAAAATGGCCATGGGCGCGGGGCTCCTGGTGAACAAGGGAGATGCTGCGGAAGTACTTTTCATGGTGCACAAACGGCTGGGCAACTACAGTGAAGCGCTCGCGATGCACGAGACAATGGTCGCAAGCCGCGAAAGCGTGGCCAGTGAAGAGAACAAAGGCAAGCTGATGCAACAGCGGTTCCAGTACGATTTTGATAAGAAGGAAGCCCTGCTCGCCGCAGAGCAAGAGAAAAAGGATGCGTTGGCCGCCGAAGAGATGAGGCGCAAGGACATGCAGCGCAATGCGTTCATCGGCGGTTTCGTGCTGATGCTTGCGCTGGCCGGCACCTTCCTGTTCCAGCGTAACCGCATCAACAAGGAGAAGCGGCGCAGCGAAGAGCTTTTGCTCAACATCCTTCCGGAGGAGGTCGCCTTGGAGCTGAAGGCGAAGGGCGAGGCCGATGCCAAGCAGATCGATCATGTCACCGTGCTGTTCACCGACTTCAAGGGCTTCACGGCAATGAGCGAACAGCTCAGCCCGAAGGAGCTTGTGCGCGACATCCACGAATGCTTCTCGGCCTTCGATCGCATCATGCAGAAGCACGGCATCGAGAAGATCAAGACCATCGGCGATGCCTACATGGCAGCGGGTGGATTGCCCACACCCAACACCACGCACGCGCCGGATGTCGTGAAGGCCGCACTCGAGATCCGCGACTTCATCGCCGAGGGCAAGACGCGAAAAGTCGCGGCGGGCCTCCCCTACTTCGAGATCCGCATCGGCATCCACACCGGCCCCGTCGTGGCAGGCATCGTCGGCGTGAAGAAATTCCAGTACGACATCTGGGGGGATACGGTGAACACCGCGAGCCGAATGGAATCATCTGGCGCAGTGGGCCAGGTGAACATCAGCGAGGCGACGTATGCGCTGGTGAAGAATGAGCCGGGACTCATGTTCACCTCGCGCGGCAAAGTGCAGGCGAAGGGCAAGGGAGAGATGGAGATGTACTTCGTGGAATCCAGAATGGATTCGCACATTTGATTGGACTGGTTGATGCGCTAACCCAGCCAGCTGAACACTTGCAATGACTTGGACATGCCAGCGCTTGCGAAGCTTCTCCGCGCCAACGCGGTCGTTCATGCTATGCGCGGCAATGGTCATCACTTCGATCCAGGGTGCAACTGCACAGGATAACCTCGACTCACTTTGGTCAGTGTGGTCGAACACCTCCATGTCTGTCGAGGATCGCATGACTGCCATGGAGGCCTTTGCGAGGATGAAGTACGGTGGAACGGACCCTGACAGCCTGATCATCTGCGCCCAGCGCATGCGTGAATTGGCGGCCGAGAAGGGCACCGCGGTCCACATCGGCCGTTCCCAGCTGCTGCGTGCGATGGGCTTTCTCCGTAAGGGTGAATCGGATGCCACCATCGCATATGTGGACAGTGCGATCGCGATCCTCAGTGAGGCCGGGGAAGACAAGCACCTGATGTCGGCGTTGAACCTCATGGGAAACGCGAATGCCAACAAGGGTGATTTCGCGCGCGCCATCGCAGCCCTCACCAGGGCCCTGCCTATCGCAGAGACCCTGAAGGACAGTTCCATGGAGGCGCGCCTTCTGGGGAACATCGGCGCGCTCTATCACATGCAGGACGACCTGGAGAACGCATTGGAATATTACCAGCGTCGGCTTGTCATCGCCGAGGCCATCGGCCAGAAGGATATCCTCAGTGAGGTGGTCGGCAACATCGCCATCATCCACGAAACGCGAGGTGAGCTGGCAACAGCACTCAGCGGCTATGAACGCGCGATGGGGCTGGCGCGCGACATCGGATATTCGGGCATGATAGCGAGCGCGATGCACAACATGGCCAATGTGCATCTGAAGCTGGGGCAACCGAAGCAAGCGCTTGAACTGAACCTCGAGGAATTGGCCCTGGCGCAGGAGATCGGTGATGTGGCCATGGAGACCGCGGCACTGGCGGCATTGGCAGACGCCCATTTGGCATTAGGCGATCTCACGAAAGCCAACGACGCTGGTGCACGATCCCTTCGGATGGCCGATGCCAGCGGTGATATGAATCTGCGAAGGGATGCGGCATTGATGCTATTCAAGGTGGAGAAGGCGCGCGGGAACGACCACGCTGCCTTGGCGATGCATGAGCTCTACATCGCCTTGCGCGACAGCATCAAGAGCGATGAGAACGCGGCGGCGATGATGAGCCAGAAGTTCCAGTACGAGTTCGACAAGAAGGAAGCCCTGCTCACCGCCGAGCAGGAGAAGAAGGATGCGTTGGCCGCCGAAGAGATGAGGCGCAAGGACATGCAGCGCAATGCGTTCATCGGCGGTTTCGTGCTGATGCTTGCGCTGGCCGGCACCTTCCTGTTCCAGCGCAACCGCATCAACAAGGAGAAGCGGCGCAGCGAAGAGCTTTTGCTCAACATCCTTCCGGAGGAAGTCGCCTTGGAGCTGAAGGCGAAGGGCGAAGCAGAAGCCGTTCATCTCGACCAGGTCACGGTGCTTTTCACGGACTTCAAAGGCTTCACGGCCATGAGCGAGGTGCTCTCCCCGCGTGATCTGGTGAAGGACCTCCACGAGTGCTTCAGCGCCTTCGACCGGATCACGGAGAAGCACGGCATCGAGAAGATCAAGACCATCGGCGATGCGTACATGGCCGCTGGTGGATTGCCCACGCCGAACACGACTCACGCCATCGATGTCATACAAGCCGCCTTCGAGATGCGCGACTTCATCGCCGAAGGCAAGGCCCGGAAGATCGCGGCGGGGCTGCCCTACTTCGAGATCCGCATCGGAATCCACACAGGCCCGGTGGTGGCGGGCATCGTGGGCGTGAAGAAATTCGCCTACGACATATGGGGCGATACCGTGAACACCGCCAGCCGGATGGAGAGCAGCGGCGAGGTGGGGCAGGTGAACATCAGCGAGGCGACCTATGCACTGGTGAAGAACGAGATCGGTCTCACCTTCACACCCCGCGGCAAAGTGCAAGCGAAGGGCAAGGGGGAGATGGCGATGTATTTCGCCGGCCGATGCTCCGAAGGAGCGTTGGTTGACTTCATTCGCCGATGATGCTCTACCGGCGAACAGAACAACGTGTGGACGAAGGCTTCGGCCGCACGAAGCGCTATTCGAACAGTGCTATTCCACGATCGATCGGTGCTGCGCCATCCGGTCCGCCTCATGAACGATGAGCGTGTAGATCCCGGGGGTAGCGCTCCATCAGAATTCACCTTGCAGCGGCCATCGAGGTCCCGGCGCGCGGAGCTCAGCCAGAACTGGTCGTGTACGGCTTGCACGGCCTGTTCCTCCGGGGTGCCCCCGGGCACGGCCAATTCGGAATCCGGCCATGCCCGCTCCGGCCAGTGTCGCAGGCTCAGGGTAGTTGTGCATTGCGCACATTGTTCGGCGTTGTACCCCCGATGTTCACCAGGATGGGATCGCGGTCGTTGTTCGCGCCTGTGTATTTCACCACCCCGTCCATGTTGACGTCTTCGCCGCGGTAGCCGGAAATGGTGTTATTGGGCGTGGTGCCACCGATGGCCACGAGTATGGGGTCGCGATCATTGCCCGAGCCGGTGTATTTCAATACCTCATCAGCGTTCACATCCCCGGCCCACAAGGGCGCCCGCCCGAAGGCCGCAGCGCGTGCGTTGGTGCCGTAGGTGCGGGTGCTTGCCGCACGGAGGTCCAGTGAGGCACCGCCCGGTCCGAACGCCACCGGAGCAGCCGTCATCACCCCCAGGTGGTTCCGGTGTTTCAGGGCGATATGATAGTCACCGGGTACCGTGCTGAAGGTGATGTCCGAGGCCCCGTTCGTGCTGACGATGGATCCATTGTGCTTGAGCAGCCCGCATCGGGTCTGGATGACAACGGAAGGATCATCCTTCTCGCGCAGCTCCACGAATACCCAGTCCACGACTTGACCGTAGAGCAGGGTGAGGACCATGGGATCGATCGTTTCCCCACCGCTGCCCACATGGCCGTAGCCCAGGGCGGTGAAGGGCTCGGTCAGCGGGATCAGTCCGTTGGTTCGGAGCGCATCGCTCATCGTTGTGGAACTCGTCATCGGTCCTTGCAGGAAGGCGCTGAGCGCGATGGGCAGGTTCTGCGCGACCGGTGCCGTTACGTGAACGACTTGCCGGAAGGGTGCGCTCCAGCCCCCGTCGCTGCCGAGCATGCGCACGCCGAGCAGGTGCGGGCCGGCGGCCAACTCGTCCGTGATGCCGCGCATCGCCGTTTCCAGCGCCTCATCGAAGGCACCGTCCTCGGCGTACAGCGGCAGCCCATTGCCTGCGCCCGGATCCGTATCCCAATAGTACTCGCCGCTTTGCACCGCGACCGGTCGTGCGGCCAGGGCGGCGCTCACATGAAGCACGGTCTTGTATTCATTGCTCCACTGCCCATCGGCGCCGCGCATGCGCACGTAGAGCAGGTGATCGCCCACTGCGGGCGAAGGACCATCGGCCAGACCCTGCTCCAGTGCCTCGTCCCATGCGCCGTTGAAGGCGGTGAGCACGGTGCCGTTGCCTTCTCCGGGGTCGCTGTCGAAGAAGAACTCGCCCTGCTGCACATGCACATCGCTCAGGGTGAGCGCGGGACCCACATGGACGATGCTGCGGTAGGTGGCGCTCCAGTTGTTGTCCGCGCCGCGCACGCGCACGCCGAGCACGTTGTCACCGAGCGTGGCACCATTGGAAGTGATGTCCGCTTGTTCGAGCGCGCTGTCGAAGTCACCATCGAAGGCGAGCATCGGAAGGCCCGCGCCTTCACCGGGATCGGTGCCCCAGAAGTACTCCGCGGCCTGCACGGCCACAGCGCGCACCGGAATGTTCGGCGATACGTGCAGCACGGTCTTGTACGCGTTGCTCCACGGCCCATCGGCCGCTCTCACGCGCACGTAGAGCAGGTGATCGCCGACCGCAGGTGACGCGACACTGGCGATACCGCTTTCCAACGCTGCGTTCCAATCACCATCGAAGGCCAGCAGTGGTGTGCCGTTCCCTTCGCCGGGGTCGCTGTCGAAGAAGAACTCGCCCTGTTGCACGCGGATGTCGCGTGTCGGGTTCGCCGTGTTCACGTGCACGACTTGTGTGAAGAGGGCGCTCCATCCGTTGTCCGCTCCTTTCAGCCGCACGAAGAGGCGATGCGCACCGGGGGTGATGGCATTGTCCGACGCGATGGCCTGTTCCAACGCATCGTTGAAGTCGCCATCGAAGGCCAGTAACACGGTGCCACTGCCCAGCCCGGGATCGTTGTCCCAGAAGTATTCGCCTTGCTGCACCAGGACCTGTCGCGCGGTGATCGGTGCGTTCACGTGCAGCGCTGCGCGGAACACATTGCTCCAGTAACCGTTCGCGCCTTTCACACGCACGCTGATCACCTGGTCGCCGAGCGCGGCATTGAATACTGTGCCGATGACCTGTTCCAAAGCCTGGTCCCATTGGCCATCGGTCACTTGCATGGCGGTGCCCAGCCCTTCACCGGGATCATTGCCGATGAACCATTCCGCCTGGGCGACACGCGGGGTCTGTGCATGGGCCACCATGCACGCGGCAAGGGCCGCACCGACAAGGAGCGCGCGAAGCATGGTACAGCTCAGCGATCGAAGCCCGTGACCGAGATGTTCACCGGTTCGCCCTGCGCCACCACGCGCGGCGCTTGCATGAAGCCCACCACAGCGCTGCCCATGGGCGTGGTGAAGTTCTCTCGGCTGTTGCTGCCGCCGTAGCAGCCCGCATCGTTCACCGTGAGGTCGAGGTCCAGGTAGCGCGGATCGGGATCGCCGGCGTCGATCAGCGGGGTGCCGGGGAGCGCCTTCCCCGTTGTCGTATCGATCCAGGATGGAGCTCCGAACGGGTTGTGCGACTGCACCAACTGCGTCCAGCTGGGGTCCGTGCTGGTCACCGCATTATAACCGACCAACACGTTGTTCTTCACCAACAAATTGAAGAGGGCGAAGTTGGGGTTGTTGATGGCCACGGTAGGCGCACCAGAGGGCATGTAGAAGGTGTTGTTGATGATGGTCGAGGTGAGCGCCGACGGCTCGTTGCTCCGGCTGATGGTCATGCCAACAGCGCCGGGGAAGCGGCGCATGAAGTTGTTCTCCACATGGAAGACCCCATCGGAAGTAATGTTCACGCCGAATCCGTTGAACGCATAACTGATCGCGTTGCCGATGATCCAGGATTCCTCATTCAACTGACTGGCCCCGCTCAGTACGATGGCGCCTCCTCCGCTGGCAGTGCCAGGGATGATGTTCCCGACCACGGAGCCGGCCGAGAAGAAGACCGAAACAGCGATGGTGTCACGATACAGTTCCACATGCAGGAAGGGATCTTCGAGGTTGCAGTACGACGCGAATGAATCGAACATCCGAAAGCTGGTGGGCGCCGTGTTGCTGCCCAGCAGGCTGATGCCGCCCAGCGCTCTGATGCCTGACACAACGATGTCCTTACCGCTCGCGTTGTCGAGCCTGAGGCTGCCGTTCAATGCGTAGCGCCCACCTTCCTGGTTGCACATCAGGGTCAGGCTCTTTCCGAGAAGTACGTCCTCGGTATAGGTGGCAGGCTCCACCAGTATCCGATCACCATCGCTGCTCGCCGCGATGGCGCTGCTGATGGTGTTGTAGGTGCTGTTCGGGCTCACCACGCGGTCGGTGGCGTTGGCGCTCATCGCAGCGAGGAGCAGGAAACAGGATGTGATGTATCGGTTCATGATCTTTCGGGATTAGCGGATGACCAAACGCTCGTTCGCCACCACGCCGCCGCTCGTGCAGCGCACCACGTACGCACCGGGCTGGAGCGATGTGGCATCCACCTGCACCAGTCCTGCGTTGGCATTGCGCGTGGTGTTCAACACGGAGCGTCCAGAGGCATCGAGCACGGTGATCGCAACAGAGGAGCTGCCGTTCGTCAGCAGCGTGAAGACACCGTCCGTAGGGTTCGGGTAGATCACCGCTTGCCCGGCTGACGAAGGGGTCTCCGCGAGCCCAAGGCCGCTGCCCAGGCCTTCCACCACGCACAGTTCATAGGTGGGATCGATCCAGGAGTACTGAAGCCTGTGGTCATACACGCGGAAATAGTACGTGGCGCCCACGGTAAGTCCACTGGCCTGCAGATCCTCCGGGGCGTTCTGAGCGCCCGCATCGGCGCACGTCAAGAACACCAGCGAACCGCAGCTGCCGTTGAAGAGTTCGATCACCGGATCCATGTTACCGCTGGCGCTCGGCAGCACACCGATGCTCATGTCGCTGCTGGTGGCCATGAAGCTGTACCAGACATCATCGTTCGCCTCTCCGGCTCCGTTTCCGCAATCCGTCGCCGGTAGCGATTGCGAGGCGCATCCGTTGCTGAAGATCTGCGGCGTGCAGGAGGTGGTGGCCATAACGGGGATGGCACCGGTGCACGCATCGTTGCTCACCGCATTGGTTCCGAGCGGTTCCGCCGTGACGTTCAGCACATAGGGGCCCGTGGATGAGGCACCAGCCATCACCGGATAGTAGTAGGTGCCAGCGGGGAGCCCGGAGAAACACATCGAACCGTTGCCATCGCCGCAAGCGGTCGTGTCGTACGAACCAGGGTAGACCGGACCGGACAAGGGGCAGCTGGCGAACACCACGACGAAGTACTCGGAGAAAGTCGGAGCGGTACCGCAATAGTCGATGGTGATATCGGCTGACCCGGCCAGCGTGAATGCTTCCCAGGCGCTTCCTTGGCCCAACGCCTCGGTATCCGTAGCGCCGGTATTGTCTCCTTGGAAGGTCACCGTGCCCCCGATCGCGAGTGCTTGCGGGACAGCACCAGTGCACTCGTCGTTCGCAGGAGGAGGTGCCACTACGACCGGACCGGTCACGCATACCGTGAAAGCACCGCCCACGCCATAGGTCGGATTGGAGTAGACCCTGAGCCAATAGTCCGTGTTCGGTGAAACAGCCACGTTCAATGCGGCGAACGGAACGATCACACAGGCGACTTCAGCACCGCCGCATCCATCGTAGAGCGCGAAGGCCCAGTCTTCCATGTCAGGCCCGGGCGTCAGTGTGACCGCTACGGTGTCTTCCGGACCGGAATTGAACGTGTACCACACATCGAGCAGGTCAGCACCGGGGTCATCGCACGAGGCATCCGCACCGTCGTTGGTGGCGTCGGCGTTGTTCCCTGCAATTGGTGTCGTACAATCCACGGCCACGGTGATCGCTTCGGCGTTGGCGCAATCATCGTTCGCGGGTGCGTTGCCGCGGTCGGGACCGTGCGCCGCGAGGTGCATCGGCTTGGCGGGAGCGGTGAGACGCGTCCAGGCGCCCCTTTGCTGAGCGTTACCGTGCAGCGCGATGAGCAGGGTAGTGATGAGGAGTACGATGTGCTTCATGGTGTCGGTGATGTTCGGTACTTGGGTATGGCAAACGTTCGACGATCCGGATGGTGGCGAAACCCCATGAATGGGGGGCTCACTGCCTCACGAAGCGGTGCGCCGTGTGTTCGTTCCCGATGGTGATCCGCAACAGGTAAGTCCCGGATGTGAGCCTTCGCACATCGATGGTCGGGCGCGCCTGGTTCAAGTTCCCTTCGCTCACCAGCCGACCGGTCAGGTCCAGCACCGCGAACCCGGCGCCGTTCGATGCACCATTGAGCGCTACATGAAGCGCATCGTCGGCCGGATTGGGCCATATCCGTGCGCCATCATTCACGATGTCCGAGACCCCGGCGAAGGGCATCAACGCGGTGACCGCCTGGTAGGCGTTGATCTTGCCCATGCCCCAGAGCGTGCTCCCGCTGGGCGGTATCGGTCCGGTGAAGGCGTCGGTGCGCGCGTTCTCCATGATGGCCGATCGCACCTGCGCCGGAGTGGCATAGGGGAACGCCTCCAACAGCAAAGCCGCCACTCCCGCTCCCACAGGGCTGCTCATGCTGGTGCCCTCCCAACTCGCGAACATGTAGCCACGGCCTTGAAAGACGAGCACGGCAACAGGTGTCACCGACTCCGTGGTATACGAGCTCACGCAGGACACCACGTGCACGCCGGGCGCGGTGATGTCGGGCTTCAAGCGCCCATCCAGCGTGGGCCCTTTCACCGAGAAGTCGCCGATCTCGCCACCTTGCCAATTGCCGCCGACTTGATAGGCTGCACGATACGCGCCCACGGCAAGCACACCGTTGCCACAAGCCGGTTCGCCCACACCGTAGTCGAGGTCGCCTGCTGCGTAACCGGGCATCGCCGCTTGGAAGGGCTCGCCCCAGATGCCCACGAAGTCGCCGGTGGACTCGGCGTTCCATCCGTGCACCGTGCCGCCCGGCGCGGTCACGTTCAGGTCCACGCGCAAGAGCGCGCTCGTCTTGCGCGCATGCACCCGCAGGTGCGGCCGTTGGTTCTGCGGATGTGCGGCATCAGCGAGTATGCGCAGCTCCACGGTATCCGTCCCGAAGACCATGAGCGTATCGGCGTATGCGGCTTGCGTGGCCGTGGACATCCAGGGCGTTTGACCGATGATGGCATTGCTCGCATCGCGGATAAGGATGCGCCCTTCGAACGGCGCCCCCGGCTGTCCCAAGAGGATGATGCCGCGCCAGTCGAAGCCGGGGTCGCTGAACACCGGGAAGGCGATGCGCGTGCGCAACGTATCGCCCACGAACGCGCGCTGGATGTGGAAAGGAACGCCACCGTTGTTGCCGTTGGCAGCGCAGAAGACAATGCCCTGGTCCGCGAACGCATCGATGGCCTGAACGAACAGGGAAGTGCCGTCCTGCAGGTCCATCGATGACCAGCTCATGTTGATCACGAGCCGCTTCTGCTGCTGCTGTGCGACCTCGTTCATCCAAGCGAAGCCATCGAGGATGCCGGCATCATCGTTCAGTGTGACGAACAGCAAGCCCGCGCCGTACGCGACGCCCCGGTGCGGCGTGCCTGCGCCGGCCCCTCCGGCGATACCGGCCACATGCGTGCCGTGTGTCCAGCGCCCACCGTAGGTGGCGGTATCCCCTTCGGCGGCGATGAGCTCGGCCGCTGTGGTGTAGGCCGCGCCATAGCCGTAGCCAGCCGGCGGCGGACCGCTCTGCTTGAACTGGTCCCACGCGGCGACGATGCGCGTGGCGCTCATGGCCGTGTCATAGAACGCCGGGTGGGTGAAGTCGAAGCCGACATCGCTGATCCCCAGCAGCACATCCTGGCCGGTGTAGCCCTGCGGCAGAGCGATGCCCCAATGCACGCTATCGGCACGGATGTCCGGGATCACCTGGTTGAGGGCCGGACGCCTGCGCTGCGCGATCTCCACCTGATCGAACGCGATGATCGAACGCACGCTGGCCAGGTGATGCGCATCCACCCGGAAGGAGACGATCTCGCCAGCGCGCGCGCCTACGCTGATATGCTCGTCCGCGATGGTCTCCGCATCCGTGGCACGGCCGAGGAAACCGACCATGCAACGTCCAGCGATGTACATCACCGGAAACCGGGCCTGCGCCTGTTCGGTGAGCTTGCGGGCATCAGGTTGCTCCTTGGCGAGCTGCTCCAGCACCGCGATCGCGCGCTGCGTGGTGGCCGACATGCGCGGCTGTGCCAGCACATGCAGGGGAAGCGCGATGAGAACCAGTGACAGGAAGCGCTGCATGGGCATCGGATGCTGTGGTTCAGTAAATCATCAAACGGGCCGTACGAGCGCTCCGTGGATCGCTCACCTTCACCGTGTAAAGACCTTTCGCCAGCATCCCCCCTTCCGCCAGTTGCACGGTCCCACTGGCATCGGCACGCCCGGTCGTGTTGATCACGGTCCTTCCTGCGGCATCGATCACCGCCAGCGAGAAGGTGGAACCGGGCGATCCAGTTCGGATGCTGAACGATCCCGCTGCCGGATTGGGGAACACATTGAGCGCGGGCAGGCCCCCAGCGGCTTCCTCGATCCCGATCGCGATGCCGAAGCCCTCGGCCACACAAAGAGAATAACCGGCATCATCGTAGGGCGTGTTGGAGTAGCCATTGTACACCCGCACGTAGTAGGTGTTCCCCGGCACCATCCCGTTCAAGGGGAGTTGCACGGGATCACCATCGAAACCATTCGCGCAGGCCGTGGAGACCAAGGCGCCGCAAACGCCCGCGTACAATTCCATGACGGCGCCGAACTGCGTGCTGTTCGGGAACACGCCGATGGTCATCAACGACTGGGTGGCGACGAAGGAGTACCAGACGTCGTCGGAGGCATCACCAAGCCCATCGGCACAACCCGGTTGTATGGTGGAGGCCGATGCGCAGGTGGGCGAGAAGGCCACGGGAGCGCAAGTCGCAGAGACCGGCACCGCGATGGCTCCCGCACAGTCGTCGTTCGCCGGTTGATGTGAGCCGACCGGATCGGCCTTCACATGCAGGGTGTAAGTCCCGGGCGCATCGCCGTTGGCCACGGCATAGTAGTAGGTGCCCGCCGGCAAAGCCGGATAGCACAACGTGGGCCTGTTCCCCGTGCAGTCGGTGATGTTCTCGTAACCCGCGTAGCGGCGCTGGGCCAGATCCGGAGGACAGGTGAAGTACAGTGCGCGGAAGAAGTTCGGGAAGAAGGCCGCGCTCCCGCAGAGGTCGATCGTCACATCGGCCGCCTCGCTCAAGGTGAAGGCATGCCACACCGAAGGCAACGGTAGGCCCTCGGTGTTCTGCGCGTTGGTTGAATTGCCGGTGAAGGTGATGGTGGAGCCCATGGGCAGGGCTAGCATCGGCGCGTTCATGCACAGATCGTTCGCGGGCACGTTCACCAGATCAAGGTCCTGCACGCAGAGCGTGAAATCGCCTTCGGTGCCATAATCCGGATTCGAGAGCACCCGCAGGTAGTAGGTGGTGGAAGGCGTGAGGTATTCAGCCGTAGGAGTCGAAGGTTGGATCCGACAGGCCACTTCGTTGCCATCGCATGCGCCTTCGAGGAGCACATAGGCCCAATCCGTCATGTTGGCCTCCGGTGTCAACGTGATGATCACGGTATCGGCCGTGCCGGTGGTGAACGTGTACCATACATCGGGTTCCGTGGATCCGGGATCATCGCAGGATGGCACGACGCCGTCCATGGTGGCGCCTGCGTTGCTGCCGGAGACCGCTCCTGCGCAATCACCCAAGAGTGTGATCGGCGTGGCATTGGCGCAATCATCGTTGGCGGGTGGCGCACCGCGCTCAACCCTGTCGTTGGAAGGGCGCACGACGGGTGCATCATAGGGCGATCGGGCGGGTCGTTGCGCGAGGAGCTGGATCGCGGCGCAGAACAGGAGGATGGAGATGAGATGGCGCATGGGTTGGGACTGTCGGCTGCAAACGTTCTCACGGCTGCGCCGTGCGGAAACCCCATAAAGAGGGGGCCACCCGATCATGGGGTTTTCCCTGAGGTCACAGCGCCCGATCCTTGCATCGGTCGATCATTCCCTCCATCACGCATGCGGATTCCGCGCACCCTCGCCACCATCGGATGCCTCCTCATGGTCCGCGCAGCGTTCAGCGGAACGATCGACAGCGTGGAGGCGCGCTTGCGCACCGAGGGCCGCACCACAACGCGCGTGGACCTGCTCATCCGCAAGGCCATGCAGCACATCAATGACCCGGAGTTGGACGTGAGCCCCATTTGGAAGGAAGCGCATCAGTTGGCCGAAGAGCTGAAGTATGAACGCGGCCTGGCATACGCGCCCATGGGGCCGGCCGTTGAGCGCTGGCATGCTGGCGAACATGCCGCTGCGATCGACAGCATGAAGACGTGCATCGCTCGCCTCGATGTCCTCGGCGTGGACCAGGATTTCCATTCAGCGCTGGGATGGCTGCGCGAGGTGTACAGTTCAGCCGGCATGCAACATGAGCGTTTGCGCTACTACACCGATGCCGTGGATCGCTACCGGAAGGGACCGCTGCGCATGAGCCTGGGCACCAGCTACCACGCGCTGGCCGGATACTACATGCGCATCCGGCAGTATGGTGCGGCCATCGAACACTACATCCGCGCCCGCGAGTGCTTTCCAACGCGGCCGGATATCGCATGCAACGAGACCATGGTGATCGGCTGGGCCTACGAGCAATGGGGCAATCCCGCGCGTGCGATACCCTTCATCCAGGAGGCGCTGCCATGCCTGACCGCACAGGGCGATACCGGCTTGCTGGCGGACTGCCACATGCGCCTGGCCACCGATCGGTTGGCCTTGGGCGATACGCTGGGTGCGCTGCGCGATCTTGAGCGCTCGAGGTCCCTCCTGGCCAACTTGGACAGTTCCAACCCGTTGTTCCGGTCCAAGTACATTCCCATGCTCGTACAACTGGGCCGGATCGAAGAGGCGGGGATCCAGTATGCGCGGATGATCCAGGAATGCCAGCGCGAAGAGGTGCCATTGAACTCGTTCAATGGCGCTTGCGAGCCGGACTACTGCGGGTACATCCTCTACAGCGCGACAGGCCGCCTCGCACAAGCCGATAGTAGTTTGCGCGAGGCGCTGACCAAGGCGCTTCGGATCAACGATCTGCCACTGGTGCTCAGGTACCGCAAGGCCTTGATGGAACGGCTTTGGACGTCCGGTGATGCGGCCGGATCGGCGCGGGAGGCCGCGTTGTATGTGCGCATGAACGACTCCCTGCAAGCCGTGGCCAACGCCGATGCCGTGGCGGCTTACGAAGGGCTGGTGAAGGAACGGGAGAGCGCCCTGGAGATCCAGCGCCAACAAGCGCGGGTGAAGCAACAACGCGTGGTGTTGCTCGGCATTGCCGTCGTGCTGCTGCTCCTTGCGGCGCTCGCCTGGTCCGTGTACAAGGGCAAGAAGCGCTCGGATGAATTGCTGCTCAACATCCTTCCGGCGGAGGTCGCGAAGGAACTGAAGGCGACCGGGGCCAGCGCCGCGCGCCACATCGAACAGGCCACCATCCTCTTCACCGATTTCAAAGGCTTCACCGAAGCCAGCGAGCTGCTCACGCCGCAGGAGCTGGTGGAAGAGCTGGACACCTGCTTCAAGGCCTTCGACGCCATCATCACCGCGCGCGGGATCGAGAAGATCAAGACAATCGGTGATGCGTACATGGCGGCCGGTGGCCTGCCCCGCAAAGTGACCAGCGGCGTGGGGGATGTGGTGCAGGCCGCGCTCGACATGCAGGCGTTCATGCTGAAGCGGAAGGCCGAACGCACTGCGCTGGGGAGGCCCGCGTTCGACATGCGGGTGGGCGTGCACACCGGCCCGGTGGTCGCCGGCATCGTGGGCGTGAAGAAGTTCCAGTACGACATCTGGGGCGATACCGTGAACACGGCCAGCCGCATGGAATCCTCCGGCGAAGTGGGCCGCGTGAACATCAGTGAGAGCACCTACCGCGAGATCGCCGCGCAGCCTGGCTGGGTCTTCACCCCGCGCGGAAAGGTGCAGGCCAAGGGCAAAGGGGAACTGGAGATGTACTTTGTCCAACCCAATTGAACACTCATGCAGAAGGCGCTGATCTTGTCCACGCTCCTCTTGTTGGTGGTGCCGTGCGCGGCTCAGTCCGGCCCCGATGCCGTTCTCGTGAAGGACATTACCCCTCAGGAACTCTCGGTTGAGATCCAGAAGGGAGGTGTTACTTTGATCGACGTGAACGAAGCGGACAACTATGCCTTCGCCCATGTGCCCGGGGCCCGGCTCATCGCTTACGACGCCATCACCCCGGACGTACTGCCCGCCGACAAGTCGAGCAAGCTGGTGTTCTACTGCTGGAGCCCGGAATGCCCTGCCGCCGGCATGGCCGCCGAAAGCGCCGTGAAGCTGGGTTACACCGACGTGCGCTGCATGCACGCGGGCATCACCGGCTGGCAGGATGCGGGCTTGCCCACCGAGCCATGAGGACCACGGAGCTCGTGCTGGCCGCCCTGGTCGTCCTGGGCTGCATCTTCAAGATCCAGCACTGGCCCGGGGCCGGTGTCCTCTATGTCACTGGAGGATGCGGGCTCGCGCTGTTCTATTTCCCCTTCGGTTTCCGCACCCTGGCCGCACCCAAGCCCACCGATCAGATCCTGGGAATGACCGTATTCGGAGGTGTTGCGCTGAGTATCGCGCTCAGTGGCTTGATCGCCTTCATGCAGCGATGGCCTCACAGCGCGGTGTTGATGCTGGCCGGAGCGATCGCCTGCGCGGTTGCGCTGATCGTGGGCTTGGTTCTGCGCTACAGAAGTCCGCGCTTGGACATCTACCTCGATGGACTCCTTGTCCGGTGCCTGGTCCTGGGCGGGTTGGCCTTCGCCCTATGGGAACTCTTCGCGGGCAAACCCCATTGATACCCGTCATAACGGGATCGTGAGGTCGATCGTGGTGCCCTTCTCCGGTGTGCTGTCCATGTTCAGTTCCGCGTTCATTTCTTCTGCGCGGGTGCGCATGTTCCGCAGGCCGTTGCCCCCGTGCGCGCGCGATGGGCCGTTCGTATCCGGCAAACCGCTGCCGTTGTCTGCGATGGTCATCTTCAACCGGTTATTCCGGTAGTTGATGGCCACGTTGACCACCGTGGCCTGGGCATGCTTCGCCGCGTTGTTCACCGCTTCCTTGAAGATGAGGTAGAGGTTGCTCTTCACCATCGGCTGCAAGGCCGTACTGTGATCGCCTTGCGCATCGAAGCGGTAGGTGATCTCCTTCGGCTCCAGCACCGATGCCCCGAATTCGCGCATGCGCACCAGCAGCTCCTCCAAGCTGTCGCGGTCCGGGTCCACGCTCCACACGATGTCGCTCATGTTGCGTTGCAGGCGCTGGCTGCGCTCGCTGATCCCCGTCAACGAAGCCGCCGCTCCTTCCACGTCACCCGCTTCGGCCTTCCTGCGTGCCACACTGGTGAGGATGTTGATGCTGCTGAGCGTGCTGCCGATATCATCATGCAGGTCGCGGCTGAGGCGCGTGCGCACCTCCTCCAATTGCATGCGCCGGTTGATGCGCAGGCGCACGAAGAGCACGCCGGCGAACAGGACCACGAAGCCAATCATCACCACCAGGCTGATGCGCTGCATGCGATGCTCCAACTCGCGGGCGTGCGTCGTGGCCCGTTCCTGTTCAAGCTGTTGAGCGGACTGTGCTTGCTCCACCGCCAGTGCCTTTTCGTACTCGCTGCGTGCCGATTCGCTCGCGGCTTCCGCCTTTCCCTGTGCGTGTCGCAAGGAGTCCTCACTGGCCCGAAGACTGTCCTGATAGGTGATCGCAACCGCATAGCGCTTGGCGGCCCGATGGAGATCGACGAGCTGCTGTAGTGCACGTACGCGCAACTTCAGCAAGCCGGCAGTGGTGGCCACGTCCAGGCCGAGCCGTGCGTGTTGCAGCGCCTGCGCGCCCTGCCCCGTGCGATCAAGGAGCGTGGCCAGTTCGATGTGTGCTTCCGCTTCCGGTCGTTGCAGCGAGGAGGCCTGGGCCAAGGCGAGCACGCGGTTTTGCGCGCTGATGGCTTCCGGAATGGAGCCCCGTTCCGCAAACACGGAAGCAAGGCATTGGTAGGCCAGGTGCTGGAACAAGCGTCGTGCCCCGTGGTTGAGCATGGTGATGCTTAGCCGCAGTTCGTCCTCGGCCAGAGCGAGATCCCCGTTGGCGCGATGGGTCTCCCCGGCGTCCAGCAGGCTCAATCCCATTTCCGTGGTGTCCTGCGCCTGTTCGGCCAAGCGATACGAGGTGACCAGAAGCGCGAGCGCGCTATCGGTGCGGCCGAAGTGATGGAGGGTACGGGCCAGTGCGCGCAACGCTTCCACGCGGTCCGCGGCAAGTCCGTTGCGATCGCTCAGCTCCACATAGTTCCGCATGCATGCCAGCGCGCGTGTGGTATCACCAAGATCGGTCAGGATATCGCCCGTGTAGAAAAGGCATTCCGCAGCATTCGTCGTATCACCGGCTTGTTCGTACAGCACGGCGGCAGAGCGGAAGTGTCTCAGCGCCCGCGCGTAGTGTTCGAGCGCCTGGCAGGCGTACGCCACGTCCTGTTCAAGCACCGCTCGCGATCGTGGGTCCACGTGCGAGCGGTCCGCCATGTCCAACGCACGCTCCGCAATGCGCAGCGAGATGGCTGGATCGGCATCATGGAACGCCCCTGCGATGCGGTGAAGGAGTTCACAGGTCGTGGGTTCCGTGGGCAGCGATGCGCTCCAATGGTCGAACGCATCCGGCCCCATGTGCTTGTAGCAGCTCATGCGCTCCTCGTCGGTCGCGTTGGCGCTGAGCAACACAGAGCGGCATGCCGCATCCTCCTTTGGCTGCGCGTGGACCAGCAGAGGCAGCAGGACGGCGAGCGCGGCCGAGCATGCCTTCCGAAGCATGCAGCGAATGGACCGGGTGGTGCCTGCGCTCATGTGCGTATGAAGAGATCGATGACGACCCCACCTTCCTTCGCGGGTCCGATATCCAGCACGGCGTTCATCTCGGCGGCGCGTTGGCGCATGTTGCGCATGCCGTTGCCCCCGCCATTGTCCACTGATCGGTCAGAGGACAGGCCGATACCATCGTCGGTGATCGTCATGTGCAGCCCGTCAGCATCCTTTCGGATCCGCACCTCCACGTTGCTGGCGTTCGCATGCTTCGCCGCGTTGTTCAACGCTTCCTTGAAGATGAGGTAGAGGTTGCTCTTCACCATCGGCTGCAAGGCCGTACTGTGATCGCCTTGCGCATCGAAGCGGTAGGTGATCTCCTTCGGCTCCAGCACCGATGCCCCGAATTCGCGCATGCGCACCAGCAGCTCCTCCAAGCTGTCGCGGTCCGGGTCCACGCTCCACACGATGTCGCTCATGTTGCGTTGCAGGCGCTGGCTGCGCTCGCTGATCCCGGTCAACGAAGCCGCCGCTCCTTCCACGTCACCCGCTTCGGCCTTCTTGCGTGCCACACTGGTGAGGATGTTGATGCTGCTGAGCGTGCTGCCGATATCATCATGCAGGTCGCGGCTGAGGCGCGTGCGCACCTCCTCCAATTGCATGCGTCGTCTGATGCGCAAGTGAACGAAAAGCACCCCGGCGAACAGGACCACGAAGCCGATCATCACCACCAGGCTGATGCGCTGCATGCGGTATTCGATGTCCATGGCGCGGGCCTGCTGACGTTCTTGCTCGAGCGCTTGCGCCATCCCGGATCGTTGCTGTTGGTACTCCTCGCGTTGGCGCGCCTGCTCCACGGCAAGCCGGGCCTTGCCCACCTCGTTGCGCGTGAGCGCATCGGCGCGCAGGGTTTGGTAGCGCAGCGCCTCGGACCGGTCGCCCAACGCGATGTGCATATCGGCCACGGCGGCATAAAGAGCCACCTCCTCCAACGTGCAGTCGGTGCAGTCCCGGGCTCGCTCTTCGGCCTCCAGTACGAGCTCGCGCGCGAGATCCGTCCGGTTCAAGGCGGTAAGGGCACGTACCACCTCTTCGGCCAATTCGATGTGCGATGCGGCATCATGGGCTTCGATGAACCCGAGCCAAGGGTCACGATGCTCCAGCAAGCTGTCCAACCGCGCCATGTCCCGCACCAGGGCCATGGCATCGCCTCGACCCGTGCGACGCGCTTCGATGGTCGCCGCATCGAGCCCCAGGCGCATGGTATACAGCAGCACGCGGTCATCGCCACGCTGCAGCAGCATGCTATCGCCGGCCATCTCAGCGATCCGGTCACGGCACCAGCGCACCGAATCAGCGCGATGCGCATGCGCATGGCACTCACCCATGGCGTAGAGCATGTTGCAACGGAATTCCGCCCGCGGCTCACCGGGAAGGGCGCGATGGAGGTAGGGCAAGGCGACCTCGAAATCGCCCAATAGACGGTAGATCTGGCCCAGCCGACGGCAGGCGGAGGATATCCCGGCTCCGTCCTGCACGCGTTCGAATCGCGTAAGCAGGTTCTGATAGAGGCGCACCGCCTCCACATGATCGCCGTTCATCATCCGCCATCGGGCGATCAGGAAGTCGTGCCAGGCGAGCATGCGGTCGCTGTCCGCGTATCGCGCCAGCCGATAGAAGCGCTCCATCGAGGCCGTGGGATAGCCGTCGTGCGAAATGATCGCGTACACGAAGGCGTCGTTCACACGGCCCGGATGCATGCGCGCGAGCGCCGTATCGTCGTACACCTTCAGGATGCTATCGCAGAAGATGGTGTCGCTGCGCATGGCGGCCGGGTGCAGCGCGGCCAGGGTCCTCGCATGGAAGGTGCTGTCGAACGCGGGTGAGCGGGGTGCCTGGTCGTCATCCAAGCTTGTCGACCGTTCACAGCCCATGACGAACAGGAGCGATACAAGGAAGGTCCCGGGCCCGGTCAAGCGCATCGTCCCAAGGTATCGTAGCACGTCACACCACCCTGTTCTGCAAGGCCTTGGCCACCGCCTCGCTCTTGCTGTTCACGTGCAGCTTGGCGTAGATGTTCTTGATGTGGAAGCGAAGGGTCTCCACGCCGATGTCCAATTGCGCGGCGGCCATCTTGTAGCTATGGCCGCGCACCAGCAGCGAAAGCACGTCATGCTCGCGGGCGGTGAGCTTCTGCAGGTCGTCGCTCTTCTTGAACGGCTGCGCGAAGAGGGTGAGCACCTTGCGCGCGATGCTCGGGGTCATGGGCGCACCGCCGCCCATGGCCTCGCGGATACCTTCCAGGATCTTATCCGGCGCGGTCTGTTTCAGCAGGTAGCCGCTGGCGCCGTGGCAGATGGACTGGAACACGTTCTCGTTGTCCTCCATGACGGTGAACATGAGCACCATCACCCCGCTGCCCGCCGCACGGATGGCGCGCAGGCCCTGCAGGCCGTTCTCCACGGGCATATCAATGTCCATGAGCACCACGTCCGGGTGGTGGAAGGCGACATGGCGTTCGGCCTTCTGCGCGTTGGTGTAATGGGCGATGAGCCGGATATCGTCGGTGTCCTTCATCAGCTCACCGAGGCTTTCGGCGAGGTCGGTGTTGTCTTCGAAGAGGAGGACCCGGATCATGCTCCTGCAAAGTAAGTGGCACAGGGAGGAAGGCGATTCCCCCCTGTTCGTGGGGGTTCGCCTATCCCCCCTTCGACGGAAACTTGTGGCATGGGCGCATCGGGCTACCGCATGGATACCAAGGGCGGTTCATCGGGACGTGAGACCACCACCGAAGAAGCTGAAATACTGCTGGTGCATGAGCATTTCTGGCAGAGCTATGCGCGCCGTGACCTTGATTCGCGTTTCTCGGTCTGCGCCGACGACATCACCTTCTTCGGGACCGGCCTGCATGAGCGCGCCGTGGGTAAGGCGCAGTACCGGGCGATGAACGAGAAAGGGGTGGAGCAGTATCCGGACGCGTTCACAATCGACCATATCTGGCTCGAAGTGCGGCTGTGGGGCGACGTCGCCTGGGTGGAAGGCGATACATTCTGGATCATGGGCCAGGGGGGCGCATCCACGCGCGACATCGTGCGGCAGACCACGATCCTGAAGCGCATCAATGGGAAATGGTGGGTGGCCCATGTGCACGGGAGCGACCCGGACTATCGGCTGCGCGAAGGCGAGTACATCACCCATGGCAACATCCATGCGCGCAACAAGGAACTGGAGCGCGAGGTGCTCATGCGCACCGAGGAATTGCGGAGGGAGAAGCAGCGCAGCGAGGAATTGCTGCTGAACATCCTTCCCGAGGAGGTCGCGGAGGAATTGAAGGCGAAGGGGGAAGCCGACGCGAAACTGATCGATCAGGTCACGGTGCTCTTCACCGACTTCAAAGGCTTCACCGCCATGAGCGAGAAGGTGACCCCGAAGGAACTGGTGCACGACCTGCACGAATGCTTCAGCGCCTTCGATCGCATCATGGCGAAGCACGGCATCGAGAAGATCAAGACCATCGGCGATGCGTACATGGCCGCTGGCGGATTGCCTACGCCGAACACTACACACGCCACCGATGTGATCCAGGCCGCGTTCGAGATGCGCGACTTCATCGCCGAAGGCAAGGCGCGGAAAGCAACGGCAGGCCTCCCCTACTTCGAGGTCCGCATCGGCATACACACCGGGCCCGTCGTCGCCGGCATCGTGGGCGTTAAGAAATTCCAGTACGACATCTGGGGGGATACGGTGAACACCGCCAGCCGCATGGAGAGCAGCGGCGAAGTGGGACAGGTGAACATCAGTGAAGCGACCTATGCACTAGTGAAGGATGAACCCGGTCTCACGTTCACGCCGCGCGGAAAAGTGCAGGCGAAGGGCAAGGGGGAGATGGAGATGTACTTCGTAGCGTCAAAACGCTGATCTTCGGAAATGCGCAAAGCCATCCTCGTCCTTCTCTCCGTTCTCGCGAGCGGTGCTTTCGCGCGAACAGCACTTCGGATCGATTCCTTGAAATGGAAGTTGCATGCCGCAGAACAGGCGAGGGAGTTCGCTATGGCACAGCAATTGGCCGCCGACTTGAAAGAGGCATACCAAGGCCAAGGAGACCTGAAAGAGGCATTCTCGATGTACACGCACCAACTGCGGATGCGTGACAGTATGGACAATCGCGAAGCCTTGAACCGGCAGGACCGCCGTGCCTTCCAAAAGGAGCAGTTGGCTGACAGTGTGGCGAATGAACAAGCGAAGCGATCGGAGGCCTTCAAGCACGCCCAGGTGATACGCGCGGAACGCAACCAGCGCAACCTGTTCATGTTCGGCGGGATCGGTGTCCTGTTCATGACCGGTGGCCTTTGGTTCGGTCTGCGTTCCGCGAAACGATCACGTGAGGCGATCCGGCTTGAACGAAAGGTGAGCGAAGATCTGCTTCTCAATATCCTGCCGCAGGAGATCGCGGACGAGTTGAAAGTGAAAGGCCATGCCGATGCGAAGCTCTTCGAACAGGCCACCATCCTCTTCAGCGACTTCAAAGGGTTCACAGCACTGTCGGAGGAGCTCACCCCTGAGGAACTGGTCGAGGAATTGAACATCTGTTTCAAAACGTTCGATGGCATCGTCACCGCCCGGGGCATCGAGAAGATCAAGACCATCGACGATGCGTACATGTGCGCGGGTGGATTGCCCGATCCGGCCTCTTCCACGCCGCTGGATGTGATCCTTGCAGCATTGGAGATGCAGGACTTCATGAAGAAGCACAAAGCAGAGCGTGAGGCCGAAGGAGGAGCCACGTTCGAAATGCGCTTGGGTATCCATACCGGCCCAGTGGTCGCTGGGATCGTGGGCGTGAAGAAGTTCGCCTATGACATCTGGGGCGATACGGTGAACACGGCGAGCAGGATGGAGAGCAGTGGTGAGGTGGGCCAGGTGAACATCAGCGAGGCCACCTATGCCTTGGTGAAGGGCGAGAACCGGCTCACGTTCACCCCGCGCGGCAAAGTGCAGGCCAAGGGCAAGGGGGAATTGGACATGTACTTCGTCCAACGGTCATGAAGCAGACTCTCTTGATCGGTGTGCTTGTGCTGGTGGTGCTGGGTTGCAAGGCGCAAGCCTACAAGGCCTATACCGACTCGCTCACCGCCTTACTGGATACCACGAGGAAGGACACGGTCCAGTTGCAACTGCTGTATTCTCTGCAGGACTATCTCTGGAAAACCCCTGTGGGGGATGTGCGATTGGACCAAATGGGCGCTCTTGCGAAAGAACTGTTGAATGACCCGCGGGAGCCCGTACGCAAAGTAGCGCGGAGACGCTATAAGATCTATTTGAACAACAAGGGCGTGGCGCATTGGAGAGCCTCCCGGTTCACCGCCGGACTACGGTCTTACAAGGAACTACTGCGCATGCAGGAGGTGGACGGGGATACAGCAGGCATGGCGCTTACATACAACAACATGGGGTTACTCTGTAGAACTGCGGTGGACGCTGAGCTTGCCGTGAAGCACTTCCGAAGATCGATGCAGTTGACCGACACGAGCGACAAGTACTCGCTGCTCTCCCTTGCATGCTACATGGCCAGGACCTACGCTGATCAGGGTGTGGCGGACAGCGCGCTGGCCTATGCGGATCTGACTACTGAACTAGGGCGGGGTCAGGATACCCTCAAGGTATACCTGATACTCACCAAGGCCGAGGTCTATGCGCTTTTGCGCAGGCGACCGGAAGCGGTAGCACTATTCAAAGAGTTGTATACCCTTACCCGGTCGCGCATCGACTCCGACATTAATGGAATGCACTTCATAGTGATCGATGGACTCTCGAAATTGTACCGGGAGTGCGACAGCCTCCCGCAGGCGCTTGCCATCGAGGAGGAGCGCATGTCGATGGCCAAGCGGTACGACCGACCGGACCAACAACTTCAGGGGGTGCTGGTAACGGGTGTCATACATGCCGAACAGGGCAGAACAACACAGGCTGCACGCGAGCTCGAACAAGCCATTGAACTGGCTACCGTATTGGGTGCTGCGGAAGTACAGAAGGTGGCTGCCAGTACCTTGGCGATCATTTATGCCCAGCAAGGCCGGTACGCCGATGCCATGGATCTGTTGGACCTGGCTTCTGCGGCACGTGATAGTTTGAGCGCAGTGGGCATTCGGAAGGAGTTGATGACCGCTGATTTCCACCAGCAGCAGCTGGCGGATAGCCTGCTACAGGAATCGGACCGAGCGGACCGGGAACGTTCGAATGCCTATGAATTGGCCAGGGAGCACGAACGCAAGCGCACTTTGGGGTATAGTGGGGCCTTCCTTCTGTTGGTCGCATTGGGCATCTTCTCCCAGCTGCGCGCCACGATCCGCTCACACCGTGTGATTGCCAAGGAGAAAGCCATCAGCGAAAGACTGTTGCTGAATATCCTTCCAGCAGAGGTCGCAGAAGAGCTGAAGACCAGAGGCCACGCCGATGCCCGGCATTACGAAGACACCACCGTACTCTTCACCGACTTCAAAGGCTTCACGGCCATGAGCGAACAACTCAGCCCGAAGGAACTGATACGCGACATTCACGAGTGCTTCAGCGCCTTCGACCGCATCACCGAGAAGCACGGCATCGAGAAGATCAAGACCATCGGGGATGCGTACATGGCGGCCGGTGGATTGCCAACGCCGAACACCACGCACGCCACCAATGTGATCAAGGCCGCCTTCGAGATGCGCGACTTCATCGCTGAGGGCAAGGCGCGGAAGATCGCGGCGGGGCTGCCCTACTTCGAGATCCGCATCGGTATCCACACCGGCCCGGTGGTGGCCGGCATCGTGGGCGTGAAGAAGTTCCAGTACGACATCTGGGGCGATACGGTGAACACGGCCAGCCGCATGGAGAGCAGCGGCGAGGTGGGGCAGGTGAACATCAGCGGGGCTACTTATGAACTGGTCAGGAACGAGCCGGACCTGACATTCACCCCGCGCGGGAAAGTGCAGGCGAAGGGCAAGGGGGAGATGGAGATGTACTTCGCTCGCAAAAAAGCCCTGAACTGATGTCCATTCAGCGCTCCCCCCTGATGCTCTGCACGCTTGTTCTGACGAACCTCACCGTTGCCCAGGAGATCACCCGGGACTCTTTGCGCGCGACTTGGGCGGACACCACGCTCTCCATACGCCAACGCGTACCGGCGCTGGCGCAATGGCTGGACTCCGACAGCACGATGACCGTTGAGCAAGCCGTCCGCATCGCGGTCGGTGAGCGCATGGACACAAGCGCTGCGGCATACGCACGCCAGCTGGGGCTCGCCACCCTTGCGCTATCCTCCACCTATGGCTATCGCAGGCGATACAACGAAGCCATCGCGACCGCGAAGCAGGCCTTGAGGATCTCGGAGCGCTCAGGGCCGGCGCTGGACGTGGCCCTCATCCACACCTACCTGGGGCGGCAATTCGGCGATGTGGGGGCCGAGGGCCAGGCGGTGCGACACCAATTGGCTGCGCTTCACGCTTACGAGCAAGCACAGGACACCTTCGGTCAGATCTCGATGAACAACGCGTTGGCCTTCTCCTTCTCCACCCAGGGCATCAACGACCGGTCAATCGCCTACTATGAGCGCAACCTCGCCTTGGTACGTCATCGCCGGCCCGAGCACGAGGTGGATGTGATGTTGCGCATCGCCGACCAATACAAAGCCATGGAGGACCTGCCTGCGGCCATGGCCTGGTTGGACAGTGCCACGCGCGTCATTGAGCTTGATGGGGGCGTGGATCGCGAGCGGATGATCAATTGGATGCGCGGCGACCTGATGATGGACCGCGGTGATTGTGCCGGTGCATTGGCCGAATTCCGCTTGTCGTTGGCCGCCATCGATGCAGATCCCTACAACCCGCCGGGCAGAAGCTGGATCCGGTCCCGCATGGCCATGGCATGCGTGTGCGCGAAGGATTTCCGCGCGGCCAGGGAATGGGCCATGGCCGGCCTGGCCTTGGCCGAGGAACATCACCTGCGCAAGGAGGAACTGGACAACCTTTTCCCGCTGGCGGAAGCGCACGAAGGCCTGGGGGACACGCGCGAAGCGTTGCGCTACTTCAAGCGCTACCATGCCCTCCTCGATTCCACCATCAACACCGAGTCCGCCCGGAGCCTCAGCGATGCAGCGTTGACGCTCGACTTCGAGAAACGGCAACTGGCCGACAGCCTGCTGGCCGTGCAACGCCAGAACGATGCGGAGGTCACCATCGCCAAAGAACGCTCCCGGCGCAACCTACTGCTAGCCGCCGGACTGGTGGCAGTGGTGTTCGGCAGCGTGAGCTACCGCCAGCGGAGACGCACCCAACGAGCCCTTCACCGCAGCGATGAACTGCTGCTGAACATCCTGCCGGAGGAAGTCGCCGACGAGCTGAAGTCCAAAGGCCACGCGGATGCCCGGCACTTCGAAAACGTCACCATACTCTTCACCGATTTCAAAGGCTTCACTTCCGTTGCGGAGCAGCTCACGCCTGCTGAACTGGTGGAAGAGCTGAACACGTGCTTCAAGGCCTTCGACCACATCATCACCGCCCATGGCATCGAGAAGATCAAGACAATCGGCGATGCGTACATGTGCGCCGGCGGTGTGCCGGACCCGAATACCTCATCACCTGCTGACGTCGTGCACGCGGCGCTGGAGATGCAAGCGTTCATGCGCGCACGAAAGCAGGAACGCGATGCACGAGGCAAGCCCGCTTTCGAAATGCGCGTGGGCCTGCACACCGGCCCCGTCGTGGCCGGCATCGTGGGTGTGAAGAAGTTCCAGTACGACATCTGGGGCGATACGGTGAACACCGCGAGCCGCATGGAGAGCAGCGGTGAGGCCGGACACATCAACATCAGCGAGGCGACTTATGAACTCGTGAAGGGCGAGACCGGTCTCACGTTCACCCCGCGCGGCAAAGTGCAGGCGAAGGGCAAGGGGGAATTGGAGATGTACTTCGTGGAGCGCGCTTGACCCTGCGCGGCTCGTCCGTTCACTGGGTGTCCCCTACTTTCGGCTCTGCACCTCTGCACTTAAGCCGGGCAGGCCATGCCGCCGCGTACACAGCACCTCCTTTTGCGTCTGTTGCTCGCGCTCGGCGTGTGGGGTTCGGCGTTGACTGGTGCTGCCCAGATCGACACCGTCGCCCTCCAGTTCCGCCACCGCTCCATCAAGGACGGCCTCTCGCAGGGCATGGTCAATTGGATCATGCAGGACAACTACGGGTTCATGTGGTTCGCCACCAAGGATGGCCTGAACCGTTACGACGGCTACACCTTCACCGTGTACCGCCACGACCCCTCGGACAGCACCACCGTGCGCAACAGCTACACCAACGTGCTGCTCGAGGACAGCAAGGGCCGCCTCTGGGTGGGCACCAGCTCGGGCCTCGACCTGTTCGATCGCCAGCGCGAGGAGTTCATCCACCTGCCGTGCCTGGAAGCCGGAGCCATCCTGAGAACCACGCGCACCGAAGAGGTGATGAGCGGCTGCGGATGCACGGATGTGCAGGAGGATCCGGCGGGCAATATCTGGGTCACCACCAACCGTGGCCTCACGCGCGTCGAAGTGCCCGCCAGTGGTCCGCTGGATCCCGAGCGCGTGACCATGCGTACGGTCCTCCCCGCAAGCGATTGGACGCGTGCCACCATCGATCGCGCGGGAGTTTTGCGGGGCCACGTTCGCGACCAATTCGCGTTCGCCATCGACACGCGCGACAAGGCGCTGCGTCTCGACACCATCCGCCTCGACCGGCCGGACAAGTACGAGTTCGATGGTTCGGAGTTCCCGCGCACCGACATCCTCGTGGTTGAGGACACCGTACACAACAAGCTCTATGGCGTGAATCCGTACGGCGTCACGCAGATCGATCCCGCAACCAACCGCAGCACCACCCTGCGCGAGTTCCCCGAGCTGCGCATCCTCGTCATTCCCTATCGCATCGCCCTCGATGCCGACGGAAGGATATGGCTTCCGGCCCAAGGGGGCCTGATGCTCCGATTCGACCCCGCCGACAGCTCCATCACAAGGATCAGCACCGAGGCCTCGGACATCCGGCCCGTTCTCGAGTTCGTGAAGTGCAGCTACCGCGACCGCAATGGGCTCATCTGGCTCGGCACCACCGGCTATGGCCTGCTCACGTACGACCCGCGCGTGGACCGTTTCAACCCGGTGACCGGCAACAGCGTGCGCTACATGGCCCCCATGCGCGATGGGCGCCTGCTCCTGAACGAATCGAACTTCCTCACCATCTATGATCCGGTCAGGCATCGCCGTGTGTTCAGCCTGGCCGACCTCAGGGCCGAAACGGTGAACTTCAGGTTGTATCCGGGCACCGAGGCCCTGGCGCCGGATGCAGCTGGCGCGATCTGGTTCACTGCCGGTGGATTGGGGCGCTACGATCCCGAAAGGCGCGTCGCGGAGCAGTTCATTCCTCCGTTGCCGTCGGGCCAGCTCGCCCCGCCTTCGCAAACCTGCTTCCCGTTCGAGGTCACCGGCGACACGCTCTGGTTCGGCGCGGCGGCATTCCATTGGTTCGATCTGCGCACACGCGAATTCGGTCTCGCCGCCTACCCCATCCCGCCGGTCAACGAACCCTACAACTTCCTGCAGGCGATCCACCGTGATGCGCAGGGCATCCTCTGGCTCGGCACCTTGAAGGGACTCCTGCGTTTCGACCTGGAGGCTCGCGCCTGGAAGCACTTCACGCACGAGCCGAAGAATGCCGAGACGCTCGCAGCCGACATCCTCTTCTGCATCGCGGCCGATCCCAACGAACCGGACCGCTACCTCTGGATCGGCACCATGGGCGGCGGCCTCTGCCGCTTCGAGAAGAGCACCGGCATCGTCAAGCGATTCACCACGGCCGAGGGCCTGCCGAACAACGTGGTGTACGGCATCCTCCCCGACGACGATGGCCGCCTGTGGATGAGCACCAACAAGGGCATCGCGCGCTTCGATCCGCGAACACAGGCCTTTCGCAACTTCGTGTCCGGCGACGGCTTGCAGGACGATGAGTTCAACCGCAACGCCTTCGCGCGCCTGGCCGATGGCACGCTCTGCTTCGGCGGCATCAACGGCTTCAACGTCTTCGATCCGCGTGAGCTCAAGGAGGACAGCACTGCGCACGTCATCCGCATCACGGCTGTCAAGCTCCTCAACCGCGACATCGACTTCCGCGCAGCCGGCGCGCCCTTGAGCACGCCGCCGTACATGAGCAGCGGCATGCGCATCCCGTACGCTGCCAACATGGTCACCTTCGAGTTCGCCACGCTCGAATTCGCAGCGCCCGAGGAGCACCGCTACCAGTACATGCTCGAAGGATTCGATCCCGATTGGGTCATGGCCGGCAACGCGCGCTCCGCTGTGTACACCAACCTCGATCCCGGCACCTACACCTTCCGCGTGCGCGGCGACAATCGGGACGGTGTGTGGGACACCGTGGGCACATCCTTCACGCTCGAAGTGCTGCCACCCTGGTGGAAGACCTGGTGGTTCTACACGCTCTGCGCGGCCTTCGTCATCGGTGGTGTCGTCTTCTACATCGTGAGCCTGGAGCGCACCGTGCGCCTGCGCTCGCTCGAACTGGAACAGGAGAAGGAGCGCAGCGAAGCCCTGCTCCGCAACATCCTGCCCGCCGATGTCGCCAACGAGCTGAAGGACACCGGCAACGCCGCCGCGCGCCACTTCGATCGCGCTACGATCCTCTTCGCCCACCTCGAAGGCCTTGCGCAGGCCAGCGACCAGATGAGCGCGCGCGAACTGGTTCAGGAACTGAACACCTGCTTCATCGCCTTCGATGGCATCGTCGCCGCCCATGGCGTCGAGAAGATCAAGACCATCGGCCACTCCTACCTGTGCGCGGGAGGCCTCCCTGACCCTGATCGCGGTTCGCCCATCGAGGTGGTGAAGGCCGCGCTGGAGATGCAGGACTTCATGACCGCGCGCGCCGCGCAGCGTGCCACCGAGGGCAAGCCCGCCATCGGCCTGCGCATCGGCATCCACACCGGCCCCATCGTGGCAGGAATCGTAGGCGTGAAGAAATTCCAGTACGACATCTGGGGCGATGCCGTGAACGTGGCCAGCCGCATGGAAAGCACCGGCGAAGCAGGCAAGGTGAATATCAGTGAAGAGACCTATGCGCTGGTGAAAGTCGCGCAGGATGGTGGGAACGGACCCAACCCGCAACCCGCGATCCGTCAACACCCAACAGGGCCTGCGCTCCATTTCACCCCGCGCGGCCGCTTGCCCGTGAAAGGCAAAGGGGAAATAGGGATGTACTTCGTGGAGAGGGGATGAGAGCGCACGTTACCATAGCCGTATCGCTCATCGTGCTTTCGTGCATGGTTCCGTTCGGCACCTCCGCCCAAGCCCTCCTTCGAGACACCGTCACCATCCAATTCCGTCATATCTCCATCAAGGACGGCCTCTCGCAAGGCATGGTGCACGCCATCACGCAGGACCGTTACGGCTTCATGTGGTTCGCTACGAAGGATGGGCTGAACCGCTATGACGGCTATTCCTTCAAGGTGTACCGCCACGGTGCCACGGACAGCACCACCGTGCGCAACAGCTTCATCAACACCATCCTCGAGGATCGCGCCGGGCGCCTCTGGGTGGGCACGCCCACGGGCCTGGATGTCTTCGACCGAGCCACCGAGACCTTCCACCACCTGCCAAGCACCGATGTGTTCGCGCAGGTACTGGGAGCCACGCCGGTGCCCGTGCTGCAGGGTCATACGGTGAATCATCTGGCCTGCGATGCGCTCAACAACATCTGGGTCTCCACCAACCACGGCATCACGCGCATCGCGGCCAAAGCGCCGAACGAGCCGCTCGATGGCCCGTGGGGCTTCACCTACGTGCATTCGGTGCAGGCGATCCAAGCCGTGATGGTCGATTCGCGCGGTTGGCTGCGTAGCGCGACCGACGACATGCCCTATGCGATAGACACCCAGGATCCCGAACTCCGCGTGCACGCCATGGTCGAAGTCGGAGCGAAGACTGATCCGAATGCGCGCGAAGAAGGTCGTCCGGGCAATTCGGCGCTGGAGGACACCGTGCGCGGCCGGCTCTACAACGTGCACAACCGGGGCGTGATGGAGGTGGATCGCGCCACGAACGAGCTGCGCACCCTGTTCGAGCTCTCGCATGAGGCGGGCATTGTCACCGGCCACGGCGCATCGGTGGATGCCAACGGCGCGCTCTGGCTGCCCACGCGCGCGGGCAACCTCACGCGCATCGACCCCGCAACGGGCAAGGTCCATAGCATTCAAGCAGAAGCGCCCGAGCAACGTCCCTTCATGCCCTATGTGAAGTGCGTGTACCGCGACCGCAACGGCTTGATCTGGCTGGGTCTCTCGGGCTACGGCCTCCTCACCTACGACCCGCGGATCGAGCGCTTCAACGTGATGCCCGGACCCAGCGTGCGTTACATGGTGCCCGGCAACAACGGCAAGCTGGTGCTCTGCGAAGGCAACTTCATGAGCCAGTACGATCCGAAGCAGCGCGCGTACGATTGGCGCATCGGCATCCAGGAAGTGCGGGCGCGAACGGGTTTCACCGAGGGCTTCTTCGGCAACGATGCCGTACTGCAGGACCGCAGCGGCGCCTATTGGGCCGGCAAAGGCGGACTGGTCCGCTATGATCACGGCAAGGCCGCCTTGCGCCGCGTGATCCCCAAGGATGGAAGCGATCCCGCGCTGCCCGCAATCAGCAGTTGCTTCCCGCTGAAGCTCATCGACGACACCATCTGGTTCGGCGTGGACAGCGGCCTGTTCTGGTTCGACCCGGTGAGTGAGCGCTACGCGCGCTGGCCCTATCCGGTAACACCGGTGAACAACCCCTACCTCTTCGTTCAGGACATCCACCGCGATCCGCAGGGCGTCTTCTGGCTTGCCTCGGTGAAGGGCCTCTTCCGCTTCCATCGCGCATCGGGCAAGTGGGAGCATTACCGGAACGATCCCGATGATCCGGAATCGCTCAGCGTGGACATCCTCTTCTCCATCATCGGCGATCCCGAAGAACCGGACCATTACCTCTGGATCGGCACCAACGGTGGCGGCCTCAACCGCTTCGACACGCGTACCGGCAAGGTGAAACGCTACACCACCAAGGAAGGCCTGCCCAACGATGTGGTGTATGGCGTGCTCGCCGATGACGACGGCCAATTGTGGATGAGCACCAACAAGGGCATCGCGCGCTTCGATCCCATCGCGGAGACCTTCCGGCTATTCACCGCCGGCGATGGCTTGCAGAACGACGAGTTCAATCGCTACGGTTACTGCAAGCTGCCCGATGGCACATTCTGCTTCGCAGGGGTCGGTGGACTCAACACCTTCGACCCTAAGGAGCTGCAGGACGACACGCGGCCGGCCATCGTGCGCATCACCGACATCAAGCTGCGCAATGAATCCATCACGCTCAGAGCCGAGGGATCCCCGCTCGCGGAGCCGCCATTCCGCAGTACCGGGATGGAGATCCCCTACAGCGACAACATGGTCACGTTCGAGTTCGCCACCATGGAGTACTCGTCGCCCGGCACGCACCGGTATCAATACAAGCTGGAAGGCTTCGACGCCGATTGGATCGCCACGCAGGGCATCCACAGCGCCATCTACACCAACCTCGATCCCGGCACTTACGCTTTCCGTGTGCGCGGAAGCAACCGCGATGGCTATTGGGACGAGCAAGGGACCTCGTTCACCCTCGTGGTTCATCCGCCGTGGTGGCAGACCTGGTGGTTCTTCACACTGTGCGGCATCGTCGTGATCGGCGGCGTGCTCGCATACACCGGCAGCTTGAGGCGCACGGTGCGAATCCGCACCAGCCAGTTGCGCCGCGAGAAGGACCGCAGTGAGGATCTGCTGAACAACATCCTGCCACGCGAAGTCGCCATCGAGCTGAAGCAGAAGGGCACCACGGAGACCACATTCGTGGAACAGTCCACAGTGATCTTCACCGACTTCAAGGACTTCACGGGCATGAGCGAGCAGATGAGCGCCGATGAACTGGTGAGCGAACTCAACATTTGCTTTTCCGCATTCGACCGGATCATGGAGAAGCACGGCCTGGAGAAGATCAAGACCATCGGCGATGCCTACCTCGCCGTGGGTGGCTTGCCGCAACCCATGCCGGATGCCGCGCTCCATGGGGTGCATGCCGCTCTGGAGATGCAGGAGACCATCGCCGAGCGCCGGGCCGAACGGATCGCTCAAGGGCAGGTGGCCTTCGCCATGCGCGCCGCTGTGCATTCCGGTCCGCTGGTGGCCGGCGTGGTGGGCCAGCGGAAATTCCAGTACGACATCTGGGGCAGCACCGTGGATACCGCGAACGAATTAGAAGCCAGCAGCGAAGTGGATCAGGTCACCATCAGCGCCACCACCTACGAACAGGTCAAGGGCGCGTCCGGCCTCACCTTCACGGCCTTGCCGTCGTTCACTTCAAGGGATGGGGGATCCCTGGCCCGCCGCCGCGTGGAACGCATCGTTGCGGCCAGCGGCGCTCCGGTAGCACCTCCGACGAAGTCGATCGCGCCGCGTCAATCAACCCGCAAGGCTCCAGCATCGATGCCTCCCAAGAGCATGCGCATACTGCTCGTGGAGGACAACGAGTTCAATGCCCTTGTGGCGCGCACCGAATTGGAGGAATGGTTCCCTGGCGCGAAAGTGGATCATGCCATGAACGGCGCTCAGGCGGTGGAATCGGTGAAGGGCAACCGCTACAACGTGGTGCTCATGGATATCCAGATGCCCGTGATGGATGGATACGACGCGACCCGCGCCATCCGCGCGCTCTCCGGCGACAAGGCCAACACCCCCATCCTTGCCATGACCGCGAACGTCATGGCCGCCGAACGCCAGCGCTGCTTCGATGCCGGCATGGACGGCTTCATCCCGAAACCGTTCAAGAAAGAGGATCTCGTGGGTGAGATCGGGAGGGTGGTGGGCTAGCTCTGCTCACCTTCGAACCGAGCCGGCGTTCTACTTTGGCAAACATGCAAGGCCCGGTTGACCCGTCAAGCCGGTTCACTCCGATCCGATGGATCGCCGCTTGTGCCATCACCCTGGCTTCCTGCACCGCACCGCCCACGCCATCGGCACCAACCAGGCCCGCTCTCATTCAAGCGAAGGGTCGCACCGAGGTCGTGGACACGTCGATGCTCGACATCGCACATCTTCCGCCCCCAACCGTGCGTCAATGGCCCGCGCTTCTTCCCGCGCAGGCGAATAGCAGCAGGGAGGCGATCGCGCCGCGCCCTTTCCTGCGCACTTACACCGCCGATGACGGCCTGCCCGTGGATGCCTTCTGGAGCGGCGCTGTGGATCGCGACGGCTTGCGCTGGTTCGGAAGCAATGGCGGCGGACTCGTGCGCTTCGATGGGCGCAGCTTCACCACCTTCGGACTCGAGCATGGCCTGAGCGACAACGTGATCCTCAGCCTCTGCGCGGCGCGTAACGGCGAGCTCTGGATCGGCACCAGCATGGGCGGATTGTGCCGCTACGATGGCCGTGCCTTCCGCACATATGGCAGCGAGAACGGACTGCCGAACAAGGGCATCCACAGCCTGCTCGAGGATCCGCGCGGCGTGATCTGGATCGGCACGCGCGGCAAGGGGCTCAGCCGTTGGGACGGCAAGGCCTTCCGCACCTTCACCGAAGCCGATGGCTGCGCGGCAGAGCATGTGTATTCGATGGGCATCGACCGGCATGGCCTGCTGTGGCTGGGCACGGAGAAGGGCTTGATGCGCTACGATGGCATACGCTTCACCACTTATGGCAGGGAAAAGGGCGGACCGTTCAACGGCGCGCGGGTGCTGTGCTTCACGGCCAACGGCGACCTCTGGCTCGGCGCCTGGGACGGCAAGGTGGTGCGCGCCCGCATGCCCCAGAGCACGACCGATGCGCCCGTATTCGAAGAGGTGCTCGACCTGGGCGATGGCGCGCGCAGGATGAACCGCATCGCTCAAAGCCCGGATGGCGACCTGTGGTTCGCCACCGAAGGCGCAGGCGTCGCCATGATCGAAGCCAGCGAGTTGCAGAGCGCTGCCCCGAAGGCCACGCGCTGGTCCACCGCGAATGGATTGCCGATCGATGCGGTTGAGGACGTCATCACCGACGCCTATGGCGATTGTTGGTTCGTCACCAGTGGCGGCGGCGTTTGCCACTACCGGGGGCGTTCCTTCACCACCACGCCTGGGCTTCACGTCTACGGCATTGCAGGCGCTACGGACCAAGGACTGTGGTTGGCGGCGGAGAAGGGGTATCAGCATTGGGATGGCAGCACCTTGAGCACGGTGGGCGCAACAGCGAGGAATACGAACGTTGCTTACGCAGTGAGCACGGATCGGCATGGGCGCATGCTCTTCGGTGATGACCCCTTCGATCCGAAAGGCACAGGGTTCGCGATGGTGGAGAACGCAACGTGCACGACCGTCCACTCCGCCCCCGATGACAACTTCAGCTATGTGTTCTGGGTGATGGAGGACAGCAAGGGCCACGTCTGGAAGGCGGGCAATGGCGGCGCCTGCCGATTCGAGCGCGATGCCTCGGGCAAGTTCACGCGTCGGGTGAAGTTCACGGAGAAGACGGGGCTGCCGAATCCCATCGTGCTCGGCATGCTCGAGGACAGCAAGGGCAACCTCTGGTTCGGTACGGATGGAGGGGGCATCGCCCGCTACGATGGAACAACCTTCACCACCTACGATGAGCGCGACGGCCTGCCGAACGCCGTGGTCTGGAGCATCGTGGAGGATGCGGGCGGCAACATCTGGTGCAGCACCTTCAAGGGCGTGTGCCGCTTCGATGGCCGCTCCTTCCTTACGCTCGATTCCGGTGACGGGCTCCCGGAGAACACCGTGACGCAATTGCTGCTCGCCGGCAGCGAGGGCCGAAAGGAGCTATTGGTCGGCACGCTGCAAGGCCTTGCCGCCCTTACGGGTTGGAAGGACGCCGACGGCCGCTCCATCCCTTTCGATGGCGAGGCCGCACGCCTATCCAATGAGCAGCTGCATGCCCGCATCCCGGTCTTCGCCATGTACAACAGCGCCACGGGATATCCGGTCAAGGATGTGGAAGTGGGCCAGAACGGCCTTTTCGAGGATCGCGAGGGCGTGCTCTGGATCGCCAACGGCTCCACGCGCACGGGCCTCGTCCGCTTCGACCGCAGCGCTCTCCATCCCGACACTTTGAAGCCCACCGTGCGCATGCAGGACATCGCTGTGAATAGCGAACGCATCTGCTGGTACGCGCTGATGGGAGGCGCGACGGACAGCCTCACGCTGGCGCAGCAGGAGTCGGGCCTGTATGGCAAAGCGCTCTCTGAGGAAGAACGACGCGCCCTCGTCGCTTCCATGGAAGGCGTGTCGATCACGGGAGTGTCGGCGGGCTTCGCGGTGCCCGAAGGACTCACGGTCGATCACGCGCACCGGCAGATCACCTTCAGCTACATGGGCAGCGGAGCCGCGCAACCTGAGCTGCTCGAGTACCAGTACCAGCTCGATGGCTACGATGGGCAGTGGAATCCGCCCACGCTGAACACGAACGTCACCTACGGCAACATCCGTGAGGGCGATTACACCTTCCGGGTGAAGGCGCGCACGCGCGACGGGGATTGGGGGCCGGAGCTCACGTACGGCTTCAACGTGCTGCCGCCTTGGTACCGCACGTGGTGGATGCTGCTCGTTTACATCGTGGGGTCGGCTGCAGCGATCCTCGCCTTCGTGCGGCGCCGCACCGCAGCGCTCACGGAACAGAAGGAGAAGCTCGAGGCCACCGTGAAGGAGCGGACAGCGGAACTGATCGCTGCCAAGGAGCGCGCTGAGGAGAGCGAGCAGGTGAAGCAGCGCTTCCTCGCGAACATGAGCCACGAGATCCGCACGCCGATGAACGCGATCATGGGCATGAGCGGCATCCTCAGGCGCAAGCCCCACAACGAAGAGCAGAAGCCCTACCTCGATGCGATCGCCCAGAGCAGTGAGAACCTCCTGGTGATCATCAACGACATCCTCGACCTGAGCAAGATCGAAGCGGACCGCATCACCTTCGAGCAAGTGCCTTTCGCGCCCCGCGAGGTGATCGCCAACGTGGAGCGCATCATGCGCTTCAAGGCCGATGAGAAAGGCCTGTCGCTGAGCGCGCAGGTGGACGATAGCGTGCCCCTGCAACTGATCGGCGACCCAACGCGCCTGAGCCAGATCGTGCTGAACCTCGCAGGCAATGCGGTGAAATTCACGGAACAGGGCAGTGTCATGATCCATTGCACCTGCACCGTCGATCCCATCATCCCGGCCTCGAGCCGGGAAGGCCGACCTGCCGGACTCATCATCGACGTCACCGACACCGGCATCGGCATCCCCGAGGACCGGCAGGGGAAGATCTTCGAGGAATTCACGCAGGCGTACAGCGACACCACGCGCAAGTACGGCGGCACGGGCCTCGGCCTCACCATCAGCAAGCGCCTGGCCGAGCAGCAGGGCGGCAGCATCAGCGTGAAGAGCGCGCGGGGCGAAGGCAGCACCTTCACCGTACGGATACCGTATGGGATCGCACTGCCCACCGTCAGCGGTATTCCCGCGGATGGTCGTCCGATGGCGGTGCTCCGCGACCTCCGCATCCTGCTCGCCGAGGACAACGAAGCGAACATCATCGTGGCGCAGGACGCGCTACGCGAGGCGATCCCTGGGGCTTTGATCGACGTAGCGCGCGACGGTCGCGCTGCGCTGCGCATGGCCACGGCGAATCCGTACGACGTGATCCTGCTCGATGTGCAGATGCCCGAGCTGAACGGCTACGAAGTGGCGCAGGCCATCCGCGCGCTCAGCGGGCAACGGTCGCGCGTGCCCATCCTGGCCATGACGGCCAACCCGATGCAGGAAGAGATCGATCGCTGCCGGGAAGCAGGCATGAACGGCCATGCGGCGAAGCCCTTCAAGCCGGAGGAACTGATCGCACGGATCATCGAGCTGGTATCGGCGTAACTCGAAACCGCCAACAACGAATGAGGCGGGGCCGCGAAGTGATCGCTCCATCGCGCAACGCTGATCGAGCACTTGCCCGCTGCATCACCGGCGCCGCCACCAGAGCACCAGCAGCACAGCGGGCAGCAGCCACCAGATAGCGGGCTCGCTCATGTTGCTGATCTCCTGGTCCATGGTATCAAGGCCCTGGTTGCTGCTGAGCACCTCTTCCTGCTTCTTGAGCAAGGCGTTGCGCTGCGCTTCGTCCTCCAGGCACACCCAAGCCGTCTGCGGTGTGAGCACTTGGGATCGGAAGCTGCCGCGCACCACATCGCGCCAGCTCACGCCGCTGTGCAGCGCCCGTAAGGCCAGCGCGCGCTGACGCCCCTCGAGCGCCAGTGCATGCCTCCAATCGCGCTCTCGCGGAGGGCTATGGCCACCCAGATGCGCGTAATCGACCGACACGCTTCCGTGCGGCGTATCGGGCAGGTACGCCAAGGGCTTGCTGGCTTCGGGCCACACACGCACTTGCGGATGCTCAAGCACCACCGGCTCCACGTTCACGCTGCGCACCGGGTCGCTGAAGCGGCGCTCCTCGAGCATGCCGGTATCATAGAGCATGAAGAACCGATCGCCTTCGGGCATCAGCGCGGCGAGGTCGGCGAGGCCTGCGAGCCAGATGCCCCGTGAACGCTCGTCGTGCGGCGGCCAACTCGGCACCACAACGATGAAAGGCGCTGCCGGGCCCGGCTCGGTCAGTGCGTCGGCGATCACGCGCCTGATGGGGCGGTCGGTGAAGAAGCCGCCGTGGCCTGCGTGGTGGGCGAAGGCATCCAGGGCATCATCACCGTAAGGCATGCTGCTTCCATATCCATCCGTGATGTGCAGCGTGGCATTGCCCGTATCCAACCCATGCGTTGCCGCGAACCGATGCACCCGCTCGATCACTTCTTCGCGCATCCCGCGCTGCGCTTCCGTGGCATCAACAATGAGATGCACGTGCGGCACCCTGCGGATGGCATCCAGCCGCTGCTTCAGTGCAGCAGGCATGAAGACAACTCCGGGCTCACCGCTCCCGATGGGCTCAGGCGCGGGTTCGCGCGAAGCATCGCCCAGTTGCACGACGCGCTCACCGAAGCGCATCGGCAACGCTTCGCGGTGCAAGAGCTCGAAGCCCGTTTGCCGGACCTGCTCCGCCTCGAAGGGGAACACCCTTAGCTGCACGCGATTGTGGCCCGTGTAACGCAGGATGCTCGGATCGCGCCGGTAGGTGACGATGTTGTTGTACACCCACAGCGCGGCCTTCTTCTCAGCAAGGATGCCCTTGGCCGTATCGCCTTCGATCACCAGGTAATGGTCACTGATCCACGCGCCATCGGGCAGCCCGATCTCGGTCACGTACTCCTCCTGGGATTGCGATGTGTTGCGGATGCTCATATGGACCCAAGACCTCCAAGCCTGCTGCTGCTCATCGAAACGGCTCTCGGACCAGGCGCTGTCCAGCACCGTGTGCACGCTTGACGGCATGCGCGTGCGCCAGCGATCGCTGTGCTCGGCCGGCTTGCCAAGCACCACCTCGCTCAGCAGCCCGGCCTTCTCATCGCTCAGCGTCAAGTGGTCCAGGACGATGCGGTTGTACAGCGGCGTGAGGAAGGGCGTGTTCCCGGGAAGGTCGCCGTTCCCGCGCCAACGGTTGCGCGACCGGTTGGCATCGACCCGCTCCAGCACCTGCGCGAGCGCTTCCGCATCGAGCGGCTTCATCGGCTCGTGGGGGTCGCTCTCGTACAGATACCGCATGGCGCCGTGCAGCGTGGATCGGTGACCGAGGTAGCTGATCACGATCGATGCCGGGAGCACGCTCATGGCCACCGCGAAAAGGCCCGCCACGAATCGCCATGACCGATGCCCCATCAGGAAGCGCGCATCCTGGAACAGCATGGCGCCCTGGAGAGCGAAGAGCAGCACCGGCGCCAGGAGCAGGAAGCCCATGCCTACCGCTATGATGGCCACGATGCTCAGCGGCAGCAAGGGCACGAAGAGCACGAAGAAGTAGATAACGTACGGGAAGAAGGCGGCGCGCAATCCGAATTGCACAAGCCGCACCGTATGGTCCGTGCTCGATGGCCAGATCACCGCTGCCGCATTCATCACGCAGATGATGTAGAAGGCCGGATGGGAGAGGTCGCCGAAGATGCCGACGGCCTCGCGCGTGAATCCGCCGAAGAGCCCGTTGTTGAGGGCAAGTCCCCAGAGCGGGAGCACCAGTGCCACCAGCACCCGGGCCGCATGCGCAAGTGCCGATCCGCCGCCCACGCGCAGCACCAAGGCCGTCACGCCCCGGAACAGAAGGAAGAGGAACCCGATGGTGAGGCAAACCATCACCACCGCCCAGGCGTGCTCCTCGAAATCGCTTGCGCCGCGGAAGGGCTCCACCACTTGCACGAAGAGGAAGACCGCGAGCGGGATCGCCGCCGCGATGAGCATATCGCGCACCGGCCTGCTGCGTTCGCCCTCGGGCAGCGAGCGCGCCACCATCACGAAGAGCGCATGCACGAGCGGGATGCTCAGCAGGCGGAAGGCGTAGAGCTCAGCGTCCTCAGGCACCATCCAGCGCGGGATGTCCCACGGGAACAGGACGCTCATGTTCTCGCCGATCATCCACAGCAGCGGCACGTATGCGATGAAGATCAGCGCACTGTAAGCCGCATGCACCTGGCCGCGCTTCCACCAGGCCAATGCCGCATATGCCGTTGAAGCCAGCACCACGCCCCCGAGGCTAAAGCCGAGCAAGCGCCAAGCCTCGATGCTCTCCGCATTCAACAGCGGATGGATCACGCCCAGCGCATCGGCGTAGAGCATGGTCAGCACCAGCGAAGGCAACGTGTGCGCGATGAAGATGCCGACGGGGTGAAGAAGTGCGCGCATGCGGATGATGGAGGTGACTGATCAGGCCGGATCGGTGCGGTGCATGAGGCGGTTGAGCAGCAGCACGGCCACCAGCAAGGCGCCCAGGAAGAAGAAGGCGCCCACCGCCTCATGCGCTCGTGGAGCCAAGTGCAGGCCGCCCTGTTTCGCGAAGGCCATGACGGCGATGCGCCCGCTGTTCACGGCGATGGTGAGCAAGTAGGCTCCGCCCGCCGCGAGCACGGCCAGCAATGGGCGCGCGCAACCTCCATCGGACCGCTTGAGGATCACCAGTGCGAAGCAGGCCGTGGCGATCGCCAGGAAATTGATGCCCGAGCACGAGCGGTCGATCCGGATGGCCAGCTCAGGGAAGAGGTAGCTCCCATCGGCTTCGGGCATCGAGGAAGCACCCGTGAGCGCTGAGACCAGGATACTCACCGGCTCCAGCACAAAGGTCAGGTCTTCGGCGGTGGCACTGCGGTACCACCACTTCAGCGCAAAGGCGGCCCCCACGAGCAAGATGGCAAGGGCCATCGTTGCGCGGCGATCGCGTGGCGAAGGGATCATGGGACCAGGATTGCGGATGCTCAGCGGCGAAGTAACCGATGCCTGCAACGGGGCGGGGCTTCACTTGGTATGGAAGCCTTAGGAATCGTTGTGAACAAGATCGAAATGGCGGGGTCGGCGGGTTCTGGCCGCAGGGGTAAATTCGCCGCGCCATGCAACCAGCCACCTTCGCCAAGACCGCCCCGGTCTTCTTCCAGCGCCTCCGTGAGGTCACAGAGGCCTACTTCAAGGAGAACAACATCCGCAAGACCGGCGATCTGCGCCTCTACACCAAGACGGCCGTGCTCGCAGCAGCACTGGTGTCCCTCTACGTGGTGCTCGTGTTCTTCACTCCGGCCAGCGCCTGGCTCGCACTGGGCCTTTGCGCGGTCATGGGCCTGGTGGTGGCCAGCATCGGCTTCAACGTGATGCACGATGGCGCGCACGGCAGCTACAGCCGCCGCAAATGGGTGAATGAGACCATGGCGCACAGCCTCAACTTCCTCGGCGGCAACGTGTACCTCTGGAAGCTCAAGCACAACGAGAACCACCACACCTTCACCAACGTGGAGGGCATGGACGATGACATCGACATCAAGCCCTTCATCCGCGTGCATCCCGGCCAGAAGCGCTACTGGTTCCACCGCTTCCAGCACATCTATAGCCTGGTGCTCTACGGCAGCACCTACCTGTTCTGGATCTTCTACAACGACCTGCGCAAGTACTTCGGCGGCAAGATCGCCGACCACACGCCGCTCAGGCCCATGAACCGCAAGGAGCACATCCTCTTCTGGGGGTCGAAGGTCTTCTACATCGGCCTCTTCCTGGTGCTGCCCATGCTCATGGCAGGCGTGCTCCCCGTGCTCGCGGGCTACGGCGTCATGGTCTTCGTGGCGGGCGTGGTCATCAGCGTGGTGTTCCAATTGGCGCATGTGGTGGAGCCGGCGGAGTTCGTGCACCCGCCCACGGACGGAAGCACCATCGAGGCGGAATGGGCGGTGCATCAAGTGGAGACCACCGTCAACTTCGCAACGCGCAACAAAGTGTGGAACTGGCTCTTCGGCGGCCTCAACTTCCAGATCGAGCACCACCTGTTCCCGCGCATCAGCCATGTGCATTATCCCGAGCTGAGCAAGCGCCTGAAGCAGGTCTGCGCCGAATTCGATGTGGCCTATCGAGAATTCCCCACCATGCGCAGCGCTCTGCTGAGCCACCTGCGGCACCTGCGGCAGGTAGGCATGGCGTGAGGCATAAGGACCTGCGCGGCTCGAGCAGCCGAGATCATCAACGCCCTTTCGGACCGCTCCGGCGCAGCACCGTTCGCTCCCGGCACTGAACTTGGTTACTTCGTGCCCAACTCATCCGTTGACATGAAAACCGCTTCCATCGCCCTGCTCCTCCTCATCACCCTCAGCGCCAACAAATGCGTGAAGAAGGCAGGACCCGACCTCGCTGCCATGAAAGAGAAGAAGTGGGTGGTGGAAACGCTGAACGGCTTGCGGCCCGAATTGCCCGATGGCGCTGAACGGCCGTGGCTGAAGCTTGCAGGCGATCAGCTGCAGGGATTCGGCGGGTGCAACAACCTCATGGGCAGCTATGTGCTCGACGGCGGGAAGCTGAGCTTCTCCGGCATCGGCAGCACCAAGAAGTACTGCGAAGGCATCCAGCCCACCGAGAATGCGGTGAAGGAGATGCTCGGCAAAGTGGACAGCTTCAAGCTCGATGGCGATCAGCTGCGCCTGCTCGGCGGTGGAAAGGAATTGGCTGCGCTTCGCGGGGAGTGATCCCAGGGGTGAATTCTGGCAATCCGTGTGGTGGCGCGGCAACAGGCGATCTGATTAATCTATGCCCATGCTTCTGGGCCTCACGCCGCCCCCAGGCTGGGAGCGTAACCGCCAGAATCCGTATACTTTTGATGCAATCCCTTGGGGTTGTGACGACCTCGGCGCCATGAAAACAGGTCTTGCCCTTTCATTCGCCTTTTCAGCGGCGGTCTCGAGCGCCCAATTCACCTATCACCATGCATTCGCTTTGAGCAGTGGGGCTTATTATCCTTATGTGGCCGTAGACGGGAGCGGGAACATTTATGTGGCGAGCTCTTTCGAAGGCAGTTTCGATGTTGACCCAGGACCAGGCGTCCATACCCTCACTCAGACTGGCGGAACGGGCCCCGACCTCTTTGTAGCCAAATACGCGGACACTGGCACCTTGATATGGGCTTTCAAGCTGGGCGACTTAGGCCAACAAAGTGCTGTTGGCATCGCCGTCAATAGTTCGCAGGTGTGCATCCTCGGCACAACGAACAGTCCTCTAAGCTTCGACCTAGACCCCGGACCTGGCGTTACCAATGCATCCTCTGGCTACGTCGATCCGTTCGTAGCGCGCTATGACCTCGATGGCAATTTCCTATCGTCGTTCTCGGTAGGCGGCATCGAGGTTGATTTCAGCCATGACCTGGTACTCTACCCGAATGGAGACGTTGCCATTTGCGGCAGCTACCATAGCAACGACTTCGACGCAGATCCGGGGAGCGGGAGCACGGTGCTCCCTCCGGCCAACAGTCTTAACGCCTTCGTCCTGAAATACAATGCGAGCAATGAGCTCCTTTTCGCGCAAGGGATTGGCGGAAACATATCAACGGAGTCTGCTGTAGCACGAGCGCTTCATCGCCCGGTGAGCAGCGGCCTTCTGGTTACAGGCCAATTCGGTGGTGCCGTCGTGGATTTCGACCCAGGGCCCGACACCTTCACATTCAACTCGGCTGGCGCACATGACATCTTCGTGCAGCGCTTGGACGCGAATGGTGATCTGCTATGGGCCAAGAGGATTGGTGACATCGACACCGATATCGGCTATGGCGTTACGACTGATAGCAACGAAAACGTCTACCTGTGTGGATCGAGCAATAGCGCGACCATCGATTTGGACCCCGGACCCGGTGTCCAAGCCTTCAGCGGCTCGAGTGGAGATATCGTGGTAGTGAAACTCGACTCAGATGGCGACTATGTCTGGGGCATGCGAATCGGTGGTGAAGCGAACGATAGAGGCAACACTATTGCAATCGACTCTGAGGACCACCTCTTCATCGCTGGAGTCTTCGGTGACATCAATGTGGATTTCGACCCTGGTGCAGGCCAGGTATTGCTCAGCAGCAGTTCAGCCTCCGAGAATGACATCTTCATCACGCAGTTCGACACGGATGGCACCTTCGTGGATGCGTTCGATATCGGCGGCACCGGCATTGATGATATCGAGAGCATGGCATTAACAACGACTGGCCGACTGTGGGTTGTCGGCAGGAAACGAGGCATTGTGGACGCCGATCCAGGGTCTGGCTTGGCGCTTCTCGATTCGCTGAGCTCGATGGATTTTTTCGCAGCCGCATACGATCACGCGCATCCTGTCGGTGAGGTGGAACATGAAAAGCCACTGCCAACGCTGCAGCCAAATCCGGCATTCGACCACGTAGTCCTGAATTTGCCTTGGCAGGGACCTGCGCTGATCGAGTTGTCAGATTCCAACGGGCGGTTGCTTAGAACACATGCAATCGGTGCATTCCCCGCTGAAGTGGATTTGCGCGATGTACCATCAGGTATCCTTACCGTAACAATCACGACCGCCGGCAGAACCGTTACCCGCAAGCTCTTGAAACTGCGGTGAGGGCAATCGGCAAGGAATTGGCGGCGCTGCGCGGGGAGTAGCGGCTCAGTCCTGATCCCAAGTAGTGCTCACGTTCCCGGGCCGCTCTGCACGCTCGGCCAGCTTGCGCTTCCACGCTAGTTCGTGCTCGTCCACGGCATCACCGGCATCGTCCTCGAGGTAGGGCGCGGGCGGCTCATCCTCCTCTTCATCAAGGAAGGCCGGGCGCGGATCGCTCACCGCTGGCGGCACCTGGCGGTGAACGAATGCGAGCACCGATCCAACGAAGGCGCCGCACAGGTGGCCCTCCCAGCTCATGTCCACAAGTATGGGGAAAATCCCCCATACCAAGCTGCCGTAAAGGAAGACCACGAGCAGCGAGAGGGCCATGAGCGTGCGCTGCCCGCGCAGCATGCCGCTGGTGAAGAGGAAGGCCGCCATGCCGTAGATCACGCCGCTGGCGCCCACGTGCGGCGCACCTCCCCGGCCAATGAGCCAAACGCCGATGCCGCCGAGGATCCATGTGAGCAGCACCACGCGGCCCGCCATGCGCGGGTAGAAATACATCAGGCACCAGCCGAGCATGACCACCGCGGTGCTGTTGTTGAAGATGTGCTCCCAATCGCCGTGCAGCAGCGGCGACGCCGCGATGCCGATGAGGCCCTTCACCTCGCGCGGGTACAATCCGAATTGGCGCAATTGCAGGTCGAGGCCCTGATCGAGCAGCCAGATGCACCAGATCAACAGCGCCGCCAGCGCGGGAAGCACCAAGGCCGTGGCCATGCGGTTTCGCTTCACGGGCGCTTCAGGGATCAGGTCATCGGCCATGCAGCGAAGGTGGCAAGCATTGCGCCCGGAGCGGCGGCCTGACGGAACGGCACCTGCGGCCTGTCATGGACCCATGCCCTCGTGCGGGCTTTCTTTGCGGCTGAAGCCAATCAGCACCAAGCCCATGCGCAACGCACTCATCGCCTTGTCCGTTATCGCCATTGTGGCTTGCGGGGCACGGAACGCCCAAGAGGATGTGGTCAGCGGCGACCAGGACCTTACGCCGCCCAGTGAGCTGGCGTTGCTGATGCGCACCATGGCCGCGCACGCCGATAGCGTGAAGGCCGGGCTCGCGCGCGGCGATAGGAAGCTGCCGCCCTACCCCGCTGCCATCAAGAAGCTGCTCACGGCCACACCCACCAAGGACATGCACATCGACCCCATCACCTTCCCCACTTTCGGCACGGACTACCAGGCCAAGGTGAGCGCTCTTTACAAGGCCGCCCGGAAGGACCGGACCCGCGCCTACAATGCATTGGTGCTGAGCTGCGCGAACTGCCACACCACGCATTGCCCGGGGCCGATGATGCGGATCAAGAAGATGTACGTGGCCTTGGAAGAGTGACCGGCGCCTGTCCTGAAGCCGGATCCGCGGTTCTCGTGCAACGCACAGGATCAGCTCCTCAGCAGCACCAGTGAATGATCCTTCAGTTGGAAGTGATCGCAGAGCAGCGCCGTGCGGAACGGCCTATCCGGAACGCTTCGCAGCAAAGCCTCCGATGGTAATGATCCTGTGGTGAGCGCGCTCCACGCCAACCAGGTCCCGAAGGCATTGGCCGCGTAGAACTCCCCGCATAAGTGCTTGAAAGCCGCCACGGTGGCATCCGGGAAGAGCGCCTCAACGGGCACGTAGGCCTGATCCAACTCCGCATCGCCTCCGCGACCGACCATCAGGAGATCGATGTCCGCTGATCGCAACCCGTTGCGCTGCAGGAATCCCTCGATCCGATCCGTCATCCCTTCAGCGCCGCCGCGATACGCGATATCCGCATCGGCTAAGCGCACCGGCCGCTCGCCCTTCGGCTCCGCATCGAGCACGAAGAAGGCCGCACCTTCGCCGCAGAGTGCTCCACGGTCCATGCTGCCGAGCACTTCGAGATTCGTGACGCTGCCCTGTTTCCAGATGCCGGAATGGCGCTGCGTGATGAAGTAATCCTCCGTGATCACTTCGGCGCCCCCCACCAGCACATGGCGCGCGCCTTCCAGGCCCACCTGCACCAGCCCGTCGAGCAGCGCGCTGGTGAACGAGAGCCCGCGGTGCAGGTAGGTGAAGTTGGCACCGGTGCATTTCACGGCCAGCGCCAGCTGCCCCGCCACATTGTTGTGCGTGCTCTGGATGAAGGCCGTGGGATTCGGCAGCATCTCGTCCTGCTGGATCATGGATCCGAAGAATCGCTCGGTGCTCTCCATGCAGCCAAGCCCGGTGCCCACGATGATGGCCTCCGGCACCTTCACGCCGGCCCGCTCCAGTGCATTCAAGCCGCAGCCTATCCCGATCCTGGCCACCTTGGCCATGCGGCGCCCGCGCATGGGATCGATGTAGCGCTTCAGATCAGGCTCGATGGCCTTGAGCGGATGCGCATCGTAGCGCACCACGCGCTCCAAGCAGTCACGATCGAAACCGGGCTGCGGACCGATCATGCTCGCTCCGGTGATGTACACAGGCTCTTTCATGGAGCAGAGAGGACCAGTGCCGTGTTGTTGCCGCCGAAGCCGAAGGAATTCGAGAGCACGTGCCGGATGCGATGGCCGCTGGATGAGCGAAGCACCGGGGTGAGCGGGGCCTCTTCCAGCGGCTCACCGAAGCGCAGCGTGGCGAAGTGCGCGCCTTCCATCAGCGCGAGCACGCTGTAGATGGCCTCCACCGCGCCGGCGGCGCCGAGCGTATGCCCGGTGAAGGACTTGGTGCTGGTGAAGGGCGGCACCGCATCGCCGAAGAGGCGCACCATGGCTTTCCCTTCCGAAGAATCGTTGTTGTGCGTGCCGGTGCCATGCACGTTCACATGATCAATGTCCTTGGCGGTGAGCCCGGCCTGATGAATGGCCCGGGTCATGGCGAGGAGCGCACCCTCGCCATCCGGTGAAGAAGCCGTGGCATGAAAAGCCTCGTTCGTGTTCGCGAAGCCCGAGACGACGGCCAAGGGCCGCGCAGCTCGAGCCCGTGCGAGGTCTTCACGCTCGAGCACGAGGTAGGCGCCCGCCTCGCCCAGATTGAGCCCCGCGCGCCTGCGATCGAATGGACGGCACGGCCCGCGATCCAGGATCATGAGGCTGTTGAAGCCGTTGACGGTGAAGCGGCACAATGCATCGGCTCCGCCCACGATGGCTGCATCCAACAGGCCAGCGCGGATGAGCCGGGTCCCGAGAATCATGGCATTCGCCGAGGAGGAGCACGCCGTGCTGATGGTTGTGACCATGCCGCTCATGCGCAATTCGCGCGCGATCCGCTCAGCATGCTCGCCGGGGTCATGCGTGCCGATGTATTGCCGCACCTCGTCGGGCGGGTCCTCCTCGAAGAAGCGCGTGTAGATCGGCTCGCTCTTGTCGATGCCGCCAGCCGTTGTGGCGGAGATCAGTCCCACACGCGGAGACCGGTGATCGATGCCTGATTGTCCGAGCGCCTCCTTGATGGCGGCCAGGCCGAGCAGCGCGGTCCGGGTCCAGCCGCGCATGGACGATGGCGCAGCCGATTCACCCAATGCATCGTCGGTCAATAGGACCTCACCAGCGGGGATCTCGCCGCGGAAGCGCGTGTTCAGGCGTGTGATGGGACCGATGCCTGAACGCTCTTCCATAAGCGCGCGCAGATTGCTGGGCGCATCGAGCCCGATCGCGGATACGATGCCCATGCCCGTGATGCAGACCCGATCCTGGCTCATCGCGATGAAGCTATCCGTTCGGAGGCAATGGCCAACCCAATGCACACGGCGGCAAAGAGCACCAGCGGCAAGAACAACGGCAGCAGATCGCTGATGCCGCCCCCGCGCAGCAGCACGGCGTTGTATGCTTCCATGCCCCAGTGCAATGGCGACAACCGGCCAACCACTTGCATCCCGGCCGGCATGATGTACAAGGGCACCCAGATGCCGCCGATGGCCGAGAGGATCACCACGCAGGTGGAACCGAGCACCGCGCTCTGCTGCTGTGAACGGCTGAGCGCGCCCACCAGCACGCCGAAGGAGGTGGCCGCAAGAGCAACCACGCCCGATATCATCAGGAGCAGCGCCAGCATTCCCGGGCCTTCGATCCACAGCTGTGGGAGCCCGAGCAAGGGGAGCACCCATCGTCCGACGATGCCCAAGAGGACGGCTTGCATCAGGCAGACCAGCAGGTAGGCCATGATCCGGCTCGCGATCCGTTCGGCGGTGGCACCCGGCATGGTGAGCAGGCGCACCATGCATCCCGATTGGCGCTCCTTCACCAGGTTGCCGCCGAGCAGAACCACCGTGAAGAACATCGCGAAGACCGTCCACGCCGGGACATTGTGCTGCGTGGAATCCTGCGCCACGCCGACGCCGATCAATTCGCCCGCCGCGATCTCTTGCCGGATCGTGATGAACGGATCACCCAAGGCGATGCGGGGCAAGGGATTCCCTGTCGCCGATTCAAGGCTGTTCCGGATCTCGTCCAATAACCGCTCCGCGCTCAGTTCGGTGATGATCGCGCCAACCGACGCCTGCACCAGCTGGCGGAAAGCGTGCTTCACCGTGGGATCGATGAGCAGTGTGATGGCTGTGCTGTCTGCAGGACTCCGCTCCGGCAGCGAATCGAGGGGCGCCGCCGGGAAGAGCTCCATGATCGCTGACGTGGACCGGGACTCAAGCGCTGCGGAGGCCTCGCGCGGCACGATGATGCCCACCTGCTGATCGCCGCGTCGTACGGCATCGCGGAATGCGCCTCTGGAAAGGCCTTGCGCATCGGTCACGATGAACGATGAAGAATCGAGGCGATCGCGCAACCGCTTCCCAACAGGGCCGCCGTCCTGATCGAGCAGCAGCACCTTGATGCGGTGCTCGCTGAAATCGCGGAACGGCGCATCCTGCACCACCGCCATGATCATCACCAGTGCCACGGGCATCAGGAAGAGCAGCGCAAGTCCGGCGCGATCGCGCAGCAAGAGCAGCAGCTCCTTGGTGATATGCGCGCGCAGCCGTTGCAGCATCGGTCAATCGCGAAGGGCTTTGCCCGTGATGCGGAGGAAGGCCTCCTCCAATCGTTCGTGACCGGTGAGGGCGCGCGGATCGGCCACCTCGCCTACCAAGCGACCGCGGTCCATGATCACCACGCGCGAGCAGAGCCGCTCAGCTTCTTCGAGATGGTGCGAGGTGTACACGATGGTGGTGCCCGCCGCATGGATCTCCTGCAACAGGTCCCAGATGGCCGACCGCGACTGCACATCGATGCCCACGGTCGGTTCATCCAAAATGAGGATCGACGGTTGATGCAACAGCGCCACCATCAGGTTCAAGCGGCGCTTCATGCCGCCCGACCATTCCTTGACTTGATCATGCGCGCGTGCGCTCAGCCCCGCGCGTTCGAGCAATTCGGCTCCGCGCTCCTGCACCGCTCGTCCATCCAATCCTTGCAGCGCACCGAAGAAGGCCAGGTTCTCCCAAGCGCTGAGCGACTCGTACAGTGCGGGCTCCTGCGGCACCAGTCCGATGATCCGGTGCACCCGCCCAGGATCGGTGAAGAGGTCCATGCCGTTGATCGCAACGCTGCCTGCCGTGGCGCGCATCACACCGGTGAGGATCGAGATGAGCGTGGTCTTGCCCGCCCCATTCGGACCGAGCAAGCCAAGGAACTCACCAGCGCCTACGCGCAGGTCAACGCCATTCAACGCAGGCTCCGCGCTCTTCCTGTAGCGCTTCACCAAGCCTTCGACTCGGATGATCGGATCGCTCATGCCTTGCCGGAGCGGGCCAGTTCACGGAACAGCGCGGTCTCCATCTTGCCGAGCTCCACGAGCCTATCGGCCAGCGTATCGTAGGTGCTGCCCGCTTCTGCGCGGCCCTTGCACATGCGGCCAGCCTCGAAGGCGAACTCGCGCCACTGATCACCGATGCGTGTCATGGCTTGCGCTTGCTCGCGGAGCGAGGGCCGATCGAGCAGCGCAGCCGCCTCCTGCAGGAATGCCGCGAACATGAACCGGAAGCCTGCGCCGCCGGTGCCGATCTCCTCCTGCATGCGGATGAGGTTTCCCAGTGCGAGGCGTGCATCGCGTTCACCCAAGCGGCGCTCGTAGTTGCGCAGCTTGCCGGCGAGGTAGGGAATGCCCTTCGCGCCGAACATGGGCAGCGGCGTATTCACCATATCGCGGGCGGTGCGCCGCAATCCCTTGGCGGCAGCAGTGCGCAGATCGGCATCGGTGGGCACGCGCACCGGGTAGTACATGCGGCCGCTGGTGTTGGGCATGCCCTTGGCGAAGCGCGCGCGCACCAGCGCATTCCGATGGATGCGCGTGGTGGCGTCCATCACCGGGTCGCTCACCAGGTATTCATCGCCCTCACGGCCGAAGACCACGATGTTGTGCGCATTGAAATGGAAGCGGAAGGCCTTGGGGAGGTAAGGCAGGTAGAAGACGCTGGTGAGCATGCCCACCGGGAGCCCTTGGTCGAGCACGCGGTCCAGGGCATCCATCGCCGTGGCCGGATCGCGGAAGCGCATCCTCCGCATCTCCACGCCCACGCTGCGCGAGAACCGCTTGAAGATGTGGCCGGGCAGGATCCGGTAGCTGGTGACGGGGATGCCGTTCATCTTGATGAAAGGCATGTGGCTGTAGAAAAGCCCTGATCCAATGCCGAAGGCCATCGGCTCAGAGACGCGCAGCCCGTGGAAGCGCATCAGGTTGCTGATCACGCCGGTCTCGCAGTGCGCGCTCTGCTGATGCTCGAAGGGGATGATGAGGTCCTTGCTCATCGCGGCACCTGTTTCAACTCAGCCACGCTCACCAACAAGGCTTCTGCATAATGCTCCAAGGTCGATTGGTCCAAGGCGTTGAAGCCTTCAGGCTCCAGATGGCGCTTCACCTTGCGTGCCGGGATGCCCACGTGCTTGGCGAGCAGGGCCGCATCCATCATGTTCTTCTCCATGTGGTAGGCCAGCGATGAGGCTGCGCCGCGAAGCACTTGCTGCCGGGCCTCTTCCACGCGCTCGTTCACCACCTCCCAGGCCTGTCCGAGGGCGACGTTCTCCGGCTCCCAGCCCACGCTCGGCACCTTCTCGTACTCGCCGTTCTCATTCACGGCGTACTTCACCACCTTGAACTTGCCCTCCAGCAGGTTGGCATCGTCCTGGGGCACTTCCTCCTTCTTCATGAAATCGCGGTTTGTGCCGATGGATGCGGCGAAGTGCTGGCGAAGGTAATCGGGGCCTAAGGACGTGGCGGATCACACCGCCGTGAACAGCGCGACTGCATACGAAAAGCGCGCGCTCTCGGGCACCGCCAGCAGGATACGCTGGCCCTTGCGCACCTTGCCTGAACGCAGTAGGCCATCGAGCATGAGGAAGGCCGACGCCGCGCCCACGTTGCCCACCTCGGCGAGGTTGATGAACCACCGGTCCTGCGGAATGTCGAGGCCTTGCTCTGCCAGCCCCAGGGCGAGCTTGTCACGGAAGTACATGGAACTGATGTGCGGGAGGATATGATCGATGTCCTTCGCGCTCAACCCATTCTCACGAACCACCTCACTCACATAGCGTGAACCCACTTCGATGATGTGGCGGCCCAAGAGCTTCACGTCCTGCTTCATGCTGAAGACCGATCGGCCCGCCAGTTCCTCTGGTGCGAATCGCTTCCAGCCGAGGAATGCCCCTTGCTCATCCTTATCTCCTCCTGAATACATGCAGACATCGAGCTCATGGGCGAAGGACCGCGACCTTATCCAATCCACCTTCAGGCTCATCGGCCCCCGCGGGGCATTCTCCACCAGCACGGCGGCAGCCCCATCTGACAGCATCCACCGCAGGAATTCCTTTTCGAAGCCGATGATCGGGTCGGCCTCCAATTGACGGAAGCGTTCCGTCTCGCGCTCGAAATTGGAAGCGCGCATCATCGGCCCCACGAGCTCGCTGCCGGCGGCTATGGCATTGGCCGAATTGCCGCTGGCCACGCTCATCCACGCGTACTTGAGCGCATGCATGCCCGAGCAGCAGGCGCCGCTGGGCGACACCACCTCCATGGCGTGGCCGAGCTCTCCGTGCACCTGGCTGGCATGCGAGGGCAGGAACTGATCCGGTGAGGAGGTGCCGCAAGCGAGCACCTGCATCGCCTGCAGGTCGATGCCATCGCCAGCAAGTCCCTCCACCGCGCGCGCCACGAGCTGTGCGTTGGTGTGCGTGATGCGGCCCTGGCGATCGAGCGCATAGTGCCGCTTCAGGATGCCATTGTTGCGCAGCACGATGGACCGGGCGCGCGATGGCTTCCCGTCGATCATCCCCAGGAAATCGGTCATCTCGTCATTGCCGATGGGATCGTTCGGCAGATAGCCCGAGACGCGTGTGATGAATGCTTCTTGCAAGGCGACTGGAAATCGGTGCGAAGACGAAGGGCGCCAAAAGTAGCGCACGACCAATACCGGCGGGCGTTTCTGATGGAGCGTGCGCAGCTCAGTAGCGCAACAGCGCGTCGATCTCCTGGCGCAAGGCGCGGCCTTTCAGTGCCCCGAGGATCCTCACGGAGAGCGCGCTCAATGGGGCCACCAGGAAGATGAGCACGGGCAATGCGATGGAGAAGAACTTCACCCGGCGGATGCGGCTCTGGGGATCGGTGCGGGCGCGCGCCAGGATGAACCGGCGCCATTTGCCGAAGACGAAAGTGGCCCTGCGCTCAAGGACCAACAAGGTGGGCTTGATCCGCGCCGATCCCAGCCTCAGCAACCCCTCGTTGATGCCTTCGAGTGAACCGCGCTCCAAGCGCTCGGCGATCAGGTCCCCGAAGCGCGAGGCGCCTTCGATGTCCGCAGCGCGGATGCCTGCATGCGGGAACACGAGGAAGGGATCCTTGCGGCCCCAGAACATCCACCGGATGATCGTGATCACGCTGGTGAGGTTGCCGCTGCGATCCACCACGGCGATGTTGCCCACCAATGACCCGCCGAGAGCGGCGATGCGCTCACGCACGTACTCCTGCGCCATCACCCACATATTGCGCGATCCGATCACCGTGAGCACCGGTCTGCCCTGGATGATCTCGCGCGCCTGCGGATGGAGCAGGAAGGATGTGATCGGGATCGAAGGATTCAGGTACCAGATGGTGTAGCCGAGGATGATCAGGTCGTAAGGGCCCTCCGCAGCACTGAACGGACGCAAGGGCATGGGCTCCCTGCCCGTGGATTCCGGGAAGGTGTTGAAGAAGGCCACGCGCGACCACGGAAATGGAAAGGGCACCAGCGGCTCAATCGGCATGTGATCAACCTGCATCCCCGCATCCACGAGCGGGCCGGTGATCCGCTGCAGCAGCTCGGTGAGCTGGCCCGTCTGGCTGTAGTGGATGACTAGGACGCGTTTCGGTGCCATGCGCTGCGGGTGGTCGGAGGTCGGCCGATTTCAGATGGCGTTCAAGGACGCGCCACGCCCCGCACGCCTTCCGGGAAAATCACGGCATCATTCTCACGTTCACGGTCGGCGGTGCGCTCGAAAGGATCGAGGGTGATGCCCGCGAGCGATGCGATATCGCCCTTCACGCTGAAGGTGTAGCGCGGATCGGTCCATTGCCAGGAAGGCAATTGAATGAATGGCGCACGGTCGCGATCAGGCCGCTTAGCTCCGCGTGCCAGGGAGAGCGGCACATGGAAGAGCTGCTGGCCACCGTCGCGCCCGACAAGCATCACATCCACCGGCATCAGCATCTCTCCCTTGCGGTGCAGGGTGATCCGGATGGAGTCGCCTGCCTGCATCACCTCGGCGATGGCGTAGTCGAGCGCACGCGTGGTGCCAACCCATTCATCGAAGTACCAATCGAGCTCCAGGCCGCTCTGCTTCTCGAAGGCGCGCTCCAGATCAATGGGCTCGGGGTGCTTGAACCGGCACGCGGCGTAGTACCGCTTCAATCCTTGCGCCAGGTCCTTCTCACCCACTACCGAGCCGAGCTGGTGGATGAGCATCTCACCGAAGCTGTAGGCCGTGGCGCCATAAGCTGCATTGGTGATGAAGTGATCGGCATGGATGCTCGCGGGCTCGTGCTTCCCGCTCTCAGCAAGGCCGAGGTAGCCATCGATGGACGATGCATGCGGATCGCCATCGCCGCCGAAGAGGTGCTGCATCACCTTGCTGCTCGCGTATTCGGTCATGCCTTCATCCATCCACGCGAAGCGGCCCTCGTTGCTGGCCAGCACGCCATAGTACCAGCTGTGCACGCTCTCATGAACGCTCACGCCCACGAGGCTCCCGATGCGCCGGTTGCCGGTGATGAGCGTGAGCATCGGGTATTCCATGCCGCCATCGCCGCCTTGCACGAAGCTGTACTGCGGCCATGGATACCGCCCGAATCGCTCATTCATGAACCGGAAGTTCTTCTCCATGTAATCAGGCAGCTGGCGCCAGACTGCTTCAAGCTCTGGCGTGTCCTTGTAGAAGAAATGCAGCTCGGGTCCGTCATTCATTGGGCGCACCACATGCTTGTAGTCCTTGTCCGCTGCCCAAGCGAAGTCGTGCACATCCTTCGCGCTGAAGCGCCAGGTAAGGGTATTGCCCGCAGGTCGCTTCAAGGTCTTCTTCGAAGGATAGCCGTGGCCCACCTGCTCCGGATTCTGCAGCACGCCTGTGGCGGCCACGGTGTAGGCGCTATCGAGCGTGAGGCGCACGTCGAAATCGCCCCACACCCCATGGAACTCGCGGCCGACGTACGGTATGGCATGCCAGCCGCGGTGATCGTACTCCGCGAGCTTCGGGTACCACTGCGTCATGCTGTACGCCACGCCCTCAGCGTTGTCGCGGCCGCTGCGGCGGATCTGCACCGGCACCTGGCCCGCGAACGCATACGCCAGCGTGGTGCTCTTGCCCGGGAGCAAGGGTTGCGCGAGCGTCGCGCGAAGCACCGTCCCGAGATGCTCGAGCTGCATGTCCTTGCCGCACTGAGCCATGCGCTGCACGCGCAATTCGCCCACTTCATCCGGCTTCAGTGCGGCAATACGGTCCGCCACGCGCGCGTCGGGGTCGGCGATGGTGCGTGACCGCACATCCATTTCGCTGCCGGGCCTGAAGGCGTTGAAGTAGAGGTGGAAGAACAGCTCGCGAAGCGTATCGGGGCTGTTGTTCGTGTAGGCCAGCGAGGCCTTGCCGGTGAACCGGTGCGTGCTCGCATCGAGGGCGACATCCATGTCATATTTCACGCGCTGCTGCCAGCGGTCGCATTGCGCGTGAGCGAGGAATGAAGCGGAAACGATGGTCAGCAAGGTTGCTGCGCGGAGGGCTTGGCTCATGGTGTCAGGCCGCGCAAGATCGCACGCGCGCACCGTCCGTCAGCGCACGGCTTGAGCCGGAGTGCATTGATCGGCATCCTCCCATGGGATATGCCTGCCCAATGTGCCGCGGAATCGCCTCCAGAACGACTCGCGCTCCACGATGGAAACGAAATCGGGCACAAGCGCGACTTTCGGATCGAAGTCGGGGTTGGTGGCCGCGAAAAGGTCGGAAACGCTATCGCGAACCAGCGGCAGAAGATCGATGTGGACCCCCAATTCGCGCTTCATCCGCCGACGCATGGGCTTCAGCATCTTCACTTGGAACTCATCGCTGGCAAGAGCCACATCCCTCAGCCCTGCAGCACAGGCCATCTGATAGCCGTAATACATGTTCTCCGTGCTATGCTCAGCGCACTCATCCAAGATGATATGCTCGCGCGGAACGCCCATGGCCACGGCGTACTCGCGCATGATCCGAGCTTCGCTGTAAGGCGTGTATACCGCAGCGCCCGACATGATCAAGCGCTTGGCGAAGCCCTTCCTGTAAAGATGAACGGCCCACACCAGACGTGCCTTCAGTCCGATATGCACACCGCCTTCGTCGGTGTACGGCATTCCCGGCACTATCAGCGCGTCGTAGGGCATCTTCGCTTCCGCCCTGCTGTAGTATCTGGCTGGATTGGCAACGGTGCAGCCGGTGAGCAGCAGGATCAGCAAAGCGGAGGAATGGAGGAGCGTCCTGGAGCTCATGGAGCAAAGTTGTGCTGACTGAACAACATTCGCGGCAGAAGGTTCGGCGGGACGGGCTGCCGTATCGTCAGGAAACCGGACGCGGCAGTGGAATTGCCGCTCCGGGCGCCAAACAGAACAGGCCATGCTGATGGGAGGCAATCCGATGATGGGCGCGTATGTGATCGGCATCGTGATGATGCTGGTGAGCTGGCTGGTGAGCAATCAGCTCAAATCGCGCTTCGAGAAATACAGCCGAACGCCGTTGCGCAACAACATGAGCGGGCGGGAGATCGCGGAGCAGATGCTGCGCGACCACGGGATCGCCAATGTGAAGGTGGTGAGCGTGCCCGGCGCGCTCACCGATCATTACAACCCGGCGAACCGCACCGTGAACCTGAGCGAACCCGTATACCATGCGCGCAATGCCGCCGCCGCAGCGGTGGCCGCTCACGAATGCGGCCACGCCGTGCAGCATGCCACGGCCTACCAATGGCTCAACATGCGCAGCAAGCTGGTGCCTGTGGTGAGCGTGGCCTCGCGCTTCATGCAATGGGTGATCCTCGGCGGAATCCTGCTGCTGTCGGCAGCCTCACCGCTCGGTGAGCCGGTGCTGCTGGCAGGCATCGTGCTCTTCGGCGCCACCACGCTCTTCAGCTTCATCACCCTGCCAGTGGAATACGATGCGAGCAACCGTGCCTTGGCGTGGATCCAGCGCACCGGCATCGTCACCCAAGGCGAGTACGAAATGAGCGCCGATGCGCTGAAGTGGGCCGCGCGCACCTATGTGGTGGCGGCGATCGGATCCCTGGCCACCTTGCTCTACTACATCATGATCTTCATGAACCGCAGGCGCTGACCGTTTGGATCGGCGCATGAGAGCCCCGGCGATGCCGGGGCTCCGTGTTCAATAACGCCTGCGTCGCGCGGTGGTGCGGATGCCCAGCACGCCGAGCAAGCCCCGCGTGAGTTCCCGCACGATGGTGTTGCCGACCTGGCGCGCCATCGGGTTCTTCGTCATTCTCTCCAAGGTGCTCGGCTCTTCGCGCTCCGGCCTCGGCTCCTCCACCCCTTTCTCCTCCTTCGCATCATCCTCCTCCCTGCCCTTCATCCGCTTCTCCAGGATCTCGAACGCGCTCTCCCGGTCGATCGCTTCGTTATAGGTCCTCACAAGCTCGCTGCGCGCCACCAATCCATCGATCTCCAGTGGGCTCAGCACATCCATGCGGCTGATGGGCGCACGCAGCAAGGCGTGCGCGAGCGGCGTAGGCGTGCCCTTCTCGCTCAGCGCGGTGACCAGTGCTTCACCGATGCCGAGCGAGGTGATCAGCTCCTCGACATCGTAGAAGGGAGTGAGCGGATAGTTCTGCGCGGTCTTCTTGATGGCGGTGCGGTCCTTCGCCGTGAAGGCGCGCAGGGCATGCTGCACCTTCAGACCCAGTTGACCGAGCACGCCCTCCGGCACATCGCTGGGATCCTGGGTGCAGAAATAAACGCCCACGCCCTTGGAGCGGATCAGCTTGATGATGGTCTCGATCTGCTCGAGCAGCGCCTTGGTGGCGGTGCTGAAGATCAGGTGCGCCTCATCGATGAAGAGCACGAGCTTGGGTTTCTCCGGATCGCCGACCTCCGGGAACGTGCTGTAGATCTCCGCCAGCAGGCAGAGCATGAAGGTGCTGAAGAGGCGCGGCCGGTCCTGGATATCGGTGAGGCGCACGATATGCACCACGCCTTTGCCATCGCGCGATTCGAGCAGGTCGTTCACATCGAAGCTGCGCTCCCCGAAGAAGCGGTCGGCGCCTTGCTGTTCGATCTCGATGAGCTTGCGCAGGATGATGTTCACCGTGGCGCCGCTCACCTGGCCGTAGACCTTCTTGATCTCGTCCTTGCCCTCATCGCTCACGAACTGCAGCATGCGGCGCAGGTCCTTCAGGTCGAGCAGGGGCAGGCCGTGGTCATCGCAGTACTTGAATACGAGCGCCAGCACGCTCTGCTGGGTGTCGTTCAATTCGAGGATGCGGCCAAGGAGCACAGGTCCGAACTCGCTCACCGTGGCGCGGAGGCGGGCTCCCGGCTCCTTGCTCAGGCTCAGCAATTCCACCGGCAGGCCTTGCGGCTCATAGGGGATCCCGAGCTTGGCATGACGCGCTTCGATCTTCTCATTGCTGGCGCCGGGCGCCGCGATCCCGCTGAGGTCTCCCTTCACATCCATCAATAGGGAAGGCACGCCGTTAAGTGACAATTGCTCAGCGAGCACCTGAAGCGTCTTGGTCTTGCCGCTGCCCGTGGCGCCGCAGATGAGGCCATGGCGGTTCATCGTGCGGAGGGGCACCTTCACGGCGCAGCCTGCGGGCACTTCGCCGTTGTAGAGCGCACCGCCCAGCTCGATGGCGCTTCCTTTGAACGTGTTGCCTTCTGTGATGGCGCGGATGAAATCGTCTGGTGCGGGCATGCGTGCGGGATTGCCCGCAAAGGAAAGCGCCTCGGCCGATGCTTACTTGAACGAGATGCGGTCCATGGCGAAGCGGCCGCTGCCCGTGAAGAGCAGCGCGAGGTAGCCCATGAGGTAAACCAGCGCCAATTCGCTCTCGCCGAATGGCTGGCCGCGATCAACCACGAAGATGATCACGCCCATGGCGATGATCAGCGGGACCAATGAAACACGCGTCCACAGGCCGAGCACGACCAGTGCCGAGCAGATCACCTCCGCGAATACGATCAGTGCCAGGCTCACCGGACTGCCCAGCCCGATGGGGTCCGCGAAGCTGTCCATGCGCTCTCCGAATCTCATGAGCTTGGGCCAGCCGTGCTGCCAGAGCATGGTGCCTCCGAAACCGAGGCGCATCAGCAAGTAACCAAGGTCTTCGGAAATGGGTTGACTGTTGAGGAGCATGGTCGGAGCAGAGGTTGGGCGGTGAGCAGCCACAGCTGCATTGCGCGCCGAAGGTGGCCCTCCGGATTGAGGGCTCGCTCGCTCAGAGCATGCAGTTTTCCACGAGGCGTTGGGAACCTTTCACTGCGCCGTCCGTTGCACGCCCCGCCATGAAGACCTTGACCACATCCTTCCTGCTTGCCGTAACCGCGCCCTTGCTCGCCCAGCAGAATTCAGACATGCTCGCAGGCATGAGCGCCATGCGCGCCCAGATGCATAACGAAGCCGAAGCTTCCTTCACCAAGGCCGTATCGGAGGCGCCGGCTGACATGAAAGCCTGGTACTACCGCGCGGTGAACCGGATCGGCATGAACGACCTCGGCGGTGCCTTGAAGGACCTGGACCAAGCCCTCGCGCTTAGCCCCGACGATGCCCATGCCCTTCTGCGTCGCGCTGAAGTGAAGAGCCGCCTTGGTGCTGATCACAGCGCCCTGGCCGACCTGACGAAGATCCTCAGCGTAAGGCCCACAGGACCCGCCGCCGAGCACGCCCTGCTGCAACTGGGCCACTTCGCCATGAGCAGCAACGACTACATGGGCGCCAAGGCTCACTACGACCAGCTGGTGCGCATCGCGCCGTACAACGCGCTGGGGTGGTGCGACCGCGGTATCGCACTGGCTGCCATGCACGAGGACGACCTCGCACTGAACGACCTCGACCATGCTGTGGAAATCGACCCCGACCTGGACCAGGCCCACGTGCAACGCGCCATCGTCCTGCTGCGCATGGACCGCAAACAAGAAGCTTGCGCCGCTCTGCATCAGGCCCATGACCTAGGCAACCTCAGCGTGGAAGAGATGCTGCTCATCTACTGCGAATAACCGGCCTTCCTGTGCCGACAGCCCGGATGGACCCCCGGGCGGCGACGGGGCTTCCGCAAGGAGGCCCCGCTGCGTTGCTGATCATTGCTTCACTACACGGCTTGCGAAGCTCCGGCCATCGGCCATAGCCGTTACCGTGTAAACCCCGCCAGGGAGCGAACTCAAGTCGAGCGGATGCTCACGGCCAACCAAGCCGTTCCGCAACAGGACCACCCTGCCCTGCGGATCACTGATGGCGAGATCGACCAGGGCGCTCAAGGGAACACGCAGCAGCACGGTGCTTGAGCCAAGTGTCGGCGATGGGAACAAGCGGAAGTCCGATTCAATCAGCTGGCGGAACTCAACCGCCTTCGCCGAGCTGCGACCTTGTCCGGAGAAGGCGATGCGGAAGTGCACCGTGCTCAATTCAGGCGGTGCCTCGTCGTACCAATCGTAGAGCACAGGGACCGCGGGGTCGCCGCAAAGGCCATCGATGCGATGCACAACGCTGAAATCGACCCCATCCGTGGAGCGCTCCACCTGTGAGCCATCGCAAGTGCTCCCGCCGGTCATCACCCACTCCACATGGATCCGGCCATCGAGCACCGTGAGCGTGAAGGATTGGATGAACGGATGCTCGCCATCCTGAGCGCGGCTGGCCATGCAGGCCGCCAAGGCGAGGAACAACGAGAGCGCGCGCATGGTCCGAAGGTAATGGCAACGAATGCCGAGCTTCGTCGCATGCCCGCTCACGCCCTGACCGGATGACCACGCTCGCCGACCGATTGCTCGACCTCACTTTCAGCTTCAAACCCGAGCGCGTGCGACTGCCCCTTGGCGTAAGCCTGCTGGATCCTTTCGTTGGTGGGCATGGCTTCGAGGTGCAACGCCTCGTCACCGCTTTCCACCGCAGCTACTTCGACGACAACAATCCGCGAACGCTGCTGCTGGGCATCAATCCCGGGCGCTTCGGAGCAGGCCTCACCGGCATTGCATTCACCGATCCGAATGACGTGCGCGAGGTGCTCGGCATCGCACATGACCTGCCCGACTCTCGACCGGAAACCAGCAGCCGCTTCTTCAAGCAACTCGTTCTTGCCGCTGGCGGGCCTCATCAGTTCTACGGTCGGGCGTATGTGCATTCAGTGTTCCCGTTCGGATTCATCGCCGCAGGCAAGAATGGAAACATGGTGAACCTGAACTACTATGACCGGATGGACCTCTCAACTGCTGTTCGTCCAATGGCCGCCGAATGGCTGAAGGGATTGATCGCCGCCGGTTGCCGGAGCGACCATGCGCTCTGCCTGGGCAAGCGTGAGAACTTCCGGTTCCTGGTTGAGCTCGGGCTATTCAAGCGCATCACGCCTTTGGACCATCCGCGCTTCATCATGCAATACAAGGCGAAGAGCGTGGAGCGATACGTGGCGAGTTACCTTGATGCGCTCCAGGATGCGTGAATGCCAGGGCCAACTATTCGTCCCAGGCCCGTAACCTCTCCTTTGCTTCGGCGACATTCCTTGCACCGAACCCGCCACCGTGCCCGAAGACAAGCGCAGCGCATTCATGCAGGCATACCAGCCTTGCCACGAGCCCTTCGTCCGGTATTGCTCGGCGCTGGCCCATGGAAAGATGGACGCTCAGGACCTCGTGCAGGACGTGCTGCTCAGCGCGTTCCAGCGATTCGATTCCATCCGCAAGAAGCATGAGCTGCTGCATTACCTGATCCGCGCGGCGAAGAACCGGGCGGCAAGTGCCTGGCGAACGAACAAGCGCAGCTCCGATCTCTTTGAGAAGCAAACGGCACGCTTGCAGGCGCGGGGCGCCAATGCCGAGATGCTCCTCGATGTGGAGATCCTCTACGCCACGCTTGAGCGCCTTCCCACCGAACAGCGTGACGCCCTCGTGCTCTTCGAGGTCAGCGGATTGTCCATGGCAGAGATCGCTGCGATACAAGGCACCAACGAGAATGCGATGAAGACCCGCGTGAGCCGAGCGCGTGCGGCTGTCCGCGAAATGCTCGGTCACGGAACTCACCAGAAGACGGACGCTGCGCTCGACGCATTCAAGACCCTGATGCTATGAAAGGCCCCATCGATGAAGCGCCCGTTCTGAAGCCGCTGCGCGAGTTGCCGGCGGAGCTCTCCTTGGATCAGGTGGGGCTCATGGTGCTCGCCTTCCCGCTGGCAGGCGCTGGTGCGGGCTGGCTCGCTTGGTGCAAACTCCACATGAACTCCATAGCCATGACAACCACTGGATCGATCATCCTGGCCGGCGGCCTTTACCTCGCTTCACCAAGCGAATCGGCCATGCCCAGAGCCGAAGCCGCAATGCCGGAAACCGCACCTGCAGAACTTCCGATCACTGAGCCAATGGCAGAGGAGGCCGCAGCCGTTGTGCTCGATCTGCCTAAGGTCAATGCGCTCCCCGCCAAGGAGCCTGAGCCCACCAAGGCACCGCCCGCTCCAATGAAAGCCGAGCCAATAGCGCCTCCATTGGAATCCGAATCCCAGGAAGGAGGAGTTGTTCTTCTGGCAAGCCTGAACACCGAGACCGCCGGGGGCTTCCCTGCCGTAGTGCTCACTATCGACCGGAACAGCCGTAGTTATGATCTGAAGGGATTCACCGGAGTGCAGCTCGCGACCAGCATCGACGTGACGGTAAGCGAAGGCGAATTCTCCGTGACCGCAATGGGCGATCAGCAAGCCCTGGATCGACTGAGGATTTCCGTCGAGAAAGGTCTGTTGCGGATCGACAAGGACCATGAGAAGTGGTCGAAACTGAACTGTGAGAGCTCGGTCAGCGTGTCCATCCGAATGCCCGTGATCGATCGGTTCGAGGTGCTTGGATCCGGGAACCTCGCTGTGGGTGAGTTCAAGCGGGCGGAAGAGCTCACGCTCGGATTGGCCGGCTCCGGCGATATGATCGTGGCGGCCATGGGCGAAGCCCGATCGCTTCGCATGAACATCGCAGGTTCTGGCGATATCGTGCTTGGCGAAGTGAACGTATCGGGCGCCACCACCATCCGCATCGCCGGCAGCGGTGATGTGCGCGCAGCCGGCCGAACGGGCAGCCTTGACATCGGCATATCCGGTTCGGGCAATGTATCCGCGGGTGATCTTGAATCCGGCACCTGCAAAGTGCGGATCTCCGGTTCGGGTGACGTGATCGTGAACTGCAGCGGCGAAATGGACAGCAGCATCTCTGGCTCCGGCCAGGTCGTGCAATCCGGGAGCGGCGGCGCCCGGCCACGAGGGGTTGGCACCATGAGTTATTAGGTCCAATCGGTTCGGCGGCCGCGCTCCCGGTAGCGCATCAGCGAGGCGCATGATGCACGGGCACGCGCAATGAGCGCGCTGCTATCTTCGTCGCATGCCCATCGAACGCCTTTTCGACATCCCGCGCCACCAACTCGCCCACTACCCGAAGGCCGACGCCATCGCCACGAAAGAGAACGGCCAATGGCGGCCCTACTCCACCCAAGAGCTGATCGACATCAGTGAGCGGCTGGCGCTCGGACTGATGGCCTTGGGCGTTGCGCCAGGCCATAAAGTGGCCATCTGCAGCGGCAATCGCAGTGAGTGGGCCCTAGTGGACCAGGCCATCCTGCGCATCGGCGCAGTCACCGTGCCCATCTACCCCACGAGCAGCAAGGACGATTACGCTTTCATCCTGAAGCATGCCTCCGTGAACGTGTGCTTCAGCAGCAACAGTGATGTGCATGCGAAAGCAGCCGGTGGAGGGATCGCATCGCATTGCTTCACCTTCGACCGCATCGGTGGAGCGCGGCATTGGAGCGAGGTGCTCGACCTTGGCGATGCCGCGCAAGCCGGCACGCTGCGCGCCTATGAGGCCGGCGTGAAGGGCGGCGACCTGGCCACCATCATCTACACCAGCGGTACGACGGGCAAGCCCAAAGGGGTGATGCTCACGCACTCCAACGTGATCAGCAACCTGCTGGCCAGCATCGAGCGCTTCCCGGTTGACAGCAATGCGCGCTGCATCAGCTTCCTGCCGCTCTCGCACATCTATGAGCGCATGCTCATGTACATGTACCTGTACGTGGGCGTGAGCATCTACTTCCAGGAATCGCTCGAGGACCTGGGCGATCGCATCCGCGAAGTGCAGCCCGATGTGTTCACCGCAGTGCCGCGCCTGCTGGAGAAGATCTTCGACAAGATCATCGCGAAGGGCGAGGCGCTCTCGGGAATCAAGCGCAAGCTCTTCTTCTGGGCGCTGGAATTGGGCTTCAAGTATGACGTGCATGGCCGCAGCTGGTGGTACAACGTGCAGCTCGCCATCGCCCGGAAGCTCATCTTCAGCAAGTGGCAGGCGGCGCTCGGCGGCAGATGCCGCGTTGTGGCAAGCGGCAGTGCTGCCTTGCAGGAGCGGTTGGCGCGCGTCTTCAATGCGGCAGGCGTGCCCGTGATGGAAGGCTATGGCCTCACCGAGAGCAGCCCCGTGATCAGCGTGAACGACTTGCGCAACGATGGACTCCGATTCGGTACCGTGGGGCGGCCTATTCCCGGGGTGGAAGTGCGCATCGCGCCTGATGGTGAGATCTTGGCGCGCGGGCCCAACATCATGGTGGGCTATTACAACGAGCCCGAATTGACCAAGGAGGCGCTGGACGCCGATGGATGGCTGCATACCGGCGATATCGGCGAACTGACCGCTGAAGGGTTCCTGCGAATCACGGACCGCAAGAAGGAGATCTTCAAGACCAGCGGCGGTAAGTACGTGGCACCACAAGTGCTGGAGAACCGACTCAAGCAATCACGCTTCATTGAACAGGCCATGGTGATCGGAGAGAACCGGAAGTTCCCGGCTGCGCTCATCGTGCCTGATTTCGCTTTCCTGAAGGACTATTGCGCGCTGAAGGGCATCCCCTTCGAGAGCCGTGAGCAGGTAATCGCCGATAAGAGGATCGTTGATCGGATCTTCCGGGATGTGGAAGCCGCCAATGCCGATATGGGCAATTGGGAGCGCGTGAAGAAGATTGCTCTGCTTTCGGCCGAACTCACGATTGACGGCGGCGATCTCACACCATCCTTGAAGCTCAAGAGAAAGCCGATAATGGCCAAGAACCAAGCGCTTGTCGAGAGCATATACGCGGAATAGCCTCAATAACGTCAAGCTCACGCAACCCACTGGTAATCTAAGCGTAACAGGGCATTCAGCCACCTGGGCGCCGGTTTGGCGTCTTATATTTGTCGCGCTCGTTCCATGGATCTGTTTTCATTGCCCCTCGTGAGGACCCAAATGAGCCTTCGCACTGTTGCGCTCCGTTCCTCGTTGGGGTTCCTGTTGACCTGTGCCTGCGCCTTGGCTCATGGGCAGACAGCAGGCGATTATGGCTCGTGGGTGACGGGAGCTTGGAACACCGTCGCCACTTGGAGGGTCTATGACGGGGTCAGTTGGGCAAGTTCGCCAGCGGCGTCCGCCGTTCCGAATGCCAATAACCGGGTCTGGATCAGGACCGGCACCACCGTCACTGCTGCATTCGGCAGCACCTACCATTGCGCAGAGCTGTTCATTGAACCCACGGGGCGGCTCTACAACAACAACACCGGCGCAACCAACCTGAGCTATGTGCACGTGTACGGTGTGGCTCCGGCGCACACCGGCCAGATCCTGGTGAACGGCAACTTGGGCAATGGCGCCACATTGGATGGCATCAGCCTGAGCATCGATGGAGCGAACATCACCATGAGCGGAACCGGGGCAGCCAATGCAGCCCGGATCAGGAAAACGGTGACCACGCATCCCATCAGCGGCGCAGCGCTCGGCACCACGAATTTCACCATCGGCATGAACGTGAACCTGCGCTTCAGCGCGGGCAGCACCACCATGCTATACAATGGCTGCACTGCGGCGAGCAATTTCCATGTGACCATCAACGCGGGCAGCACCCTGGCGCTGGTGGGTGCCGCCGGCACAGGCAACGTGAGCATCGATGGATTGGCAGGCGCCGATGCCGCACAATTGGGGGGGTCTATCACGGTGAACGGCAGCTTGATCATTCCCGGCATCCTTTACGCGACCACGAATAACACGCTCGTGGCGAACGAGTGCCGCATCACTATCGGCCCCGGTGGTTACGTGCGCGCCACCCAAGTGCACGCGGCTGGTTCTGGGACGGCCTGGCACCGGATGTTCGTGAACGCTGGCGCCACGCTCGAGATCACCGGCACCCCGGTAGCTTGGCCAGCGTACATCGTGAACAACAATCAGTACGCCTTCGACGCTGCGAGCCTCACGATCTACTCCGGGGCAGGCATCCAGAATGTTCCGAATGTCGTAGGGGGATATGGCAACTTGCGAATCACCGGCACGGGCACCAAGACCATCCTCGGCACGCTGCTGATCAAGGGCAACCTGGATATCCTCAATGCCACGGGCACGCCGGAGCTCGATGTCACCATCTCTAATTTCCAGGTGACCGTGTACGGGAATTGGACGAACTATGGTACAACCGGCTTCAACGAACGCACCGGGCTGGTGCTCTTCAGTGGCACCACAAGCACACAAGTGATCAACACCGCAGGTGGCGAGGACTTCTTCAATTGGCGCATCGCCAAGACCGCAGGGCAGCCCTTGGTGCAGATGAACTCAGATGTACGTGTGGCGCAGGTGCTCAACCTGAACACTACGGCAGCGATCCTCGATCTGAATGGGCGGATGCTCACCTTGCTGAATTCATCCGTCGGCGCCATCGCATCGAACAGCACATTCGGCACCACGCGGCATATCCGCAGCGAGCGCACCGACAACGCCAGCCGCGTTCGCTGGGCCATCGGCACAACTACCGGTGCGCATCTGGTCCCCTTCGGCACGGCCACGGCGTACATCCCTTTCACCTTCGACCTGCTCAGTGGCGATGCCGGCAGTGTAACCATGGCGACCTACGGCACGCCCCCGGATAACATGCCTTTGCCTGTTACGCCCACCTTGGTCACCGCTTTGCCCAGTGGCTACGGGTTGCTGCCTGATAACGCCGAAGCCACCGTCGATCGGTTCTGGCAGATCGATGTGACCGGCACTCCGAACACGCTGCTTACCTTCTCGTACATGGCCAGTGAGCTGCCGAGCGCTCCTTTGGCCGATCCGCTGAGCCTGCGCGCCCAACGATACAATAGCGCAGTGCCTTATTGGGAAGACCAATTGGAATCAGTGGGCAATGGCTCCTATTGGGCAACGGCGAACAATGTGAGCGCCTTCGGCCCTTTTACCCTCACGCACATCCTGAGCCCGCTGCCGGTTGAGTTGCTCCGTTTCGATGCCATGGCCGACAACAGCCTGGTCCGGCTCGACTGGACCATCGCTTCCGAATTGAACAATGACCATTATGAAATCCTAAGGAGCCGTGATGGCGTGGCCTATGAATCCGTGACGACCGTTCCCGGGGCAGGCACGAGCCAATCGCAACTCACCTATCGCGCCTTCGACCGTGCCCCGTGGCCTGGCCTGAGCTATTACAAGTTGCGCCAATTCGATACGGATGGCCGCTGGTCCGATAGCCATGCGGTGCCGGTCCGGTTCGAAGCCGATGGCCCGGAACCAGCGCTCTACCCGAATCCGGTGCGGGAGATGGCCTTCATCCAAGGCCTTCCTGCCGGCCGGACCGACCTGCGCATCGTTGACGCAACCGGCCGGTTGGTGGCCCAGGCGCGCAAAGAAGGGGATGGCGACCGGTTCGAATGGCCCCTTGGTGGCCTTCGCGCTGGGGCCTACCAGCTCCATGTCATTCAAGGTGAGCGTTCATGGACGCTGCGCCTGCTGCGCGACTGAGGCGCTCCGCATTTCATTTATCAACAAGTTGTGCTCCCCGATTCGCGGTTGAGCGGATTCATTGCACCTTCGGATCCCCTTTACCTGCAGTTGACGCTGCACCATCAATTTCGGCCCGTGAAACCCAACTCCCCGACCATGAGACTCTTCAACCCTACACCGCATCGGCTTCGCGCTGCTTGGGCCCTTTCGGCCTTCGTCATCCTCATCGCATCAGCATCCGCGCAGCACAGCTACACCACGCTCGGCTCACCCTACACGCAGGATTTCAGTGCCTTGGGCACCGCGAACATCTCCGTGGCCGGTGGCGACCTCAACCTGCACAGCAGCGCTGTGAACGGCTGGTATTTCCTCGAATCGAGCGGCAATACCCAGATGGACGCTGGCACCGGGAGCTCTAACGGGGGTAATTCATTCCACTTCGGCCTGAGCGGCAATACGGAGCGTGCGATCGGCGGCCTTCAGAGCGGAAGCAACATTCCGACGATCGGTTTCTTCCTGGTTAACAATACCGGCTCCACCATCACCAACGTGGCCATCGCGTATACCGGCGAAACTTGGCGCATCGGGGCTATCAACCGCTTCGATCGGCTCGACTTCCAGTACAGCACGAATGCCACGAGCCTGACCACGGGCACTTGGAATGATATTGATGCATTGGACTACGCGAACGTGGCCGCCTTGGCCACCGCCAGCGGCAGCATGCTGCACAGCGCGGCCATCAGCCACACGCTGACCGGACTGAGCATCGCCAATGGTGCCACGCTCTTCATCCGCTGGACCGATTTCAACGCATCTGGAGCCGACGATGGCATGGGCGTGGATGATTTCTCGCTCACCGCGACGGCCGCACCTGCCATCAGCACCAACCTTACGGGCTTCACAGGCGCTTTCGGCAACGTGAACGTGGGCAGCAATAGCACTGCGCAGACCTTCCTGGTGAGCGGAAGCAACCTGACTGATGACCTCGAAGTGCTGGCCCCGGCTGGATTCGAAGTCTCGCTTGACGGAAGCGATTGGAGCAATAACCCCGTAGCCATCACACCGACCAGCGGCACCGTGAGCGCCACCACGATCCATGTGCGCTTCAGCCCTGCTGCAGCCATCGCTTACGGCGCCGATGTGACCTGCTCGAGCACGGGTGCATCGAACCAACCGGTGCCAGTGACCGGAACGGGCATTGCGGTCTCTGGTCCTACGCAATTGGCGATCACCAGCATCAATGGCGGCGGCAACGTGATTGAGAACACGGGGTTCAGCGTGACGGTGCAAGCGCAGGACGGAAGCAACAATCCGCAGAACGTTGCGGCTAATACCAACGTGCTCATTACGGTTGATCAAGGCGCTGGCTCGCTCAGCGGCACTTTGACAGGAACGATCCTGGCAGGCACGCACACCGTCGTGATCACAGGCTTGCTCTATGATATCACCGACGCCGGCGTCGTGCTGAATGCTGAGGTAACGACCGGTGATGCGCTCACCGACGGCCTCAGCGCGCCGTTCGATGTGTTGGGAGCCGCGCAGGATCTGAGCTTCAGCAACATGCCGCCCAGCGGCCTCACCAATCAGGTGGTCGCAGCCTTCCAGGTTGATGCGCTCCGCGGGGATGCCACCGTGGCTACCGAATTCGGCGGCGCGGTAACGATCAGCGTTTTCATCGGCCCCGGCAACATCGCCGGAACGCTCACCCAGACTGCGGTGAACGGCACGGCCACCTTCAACGACATCAGCTTCGATGCGCCCGGCACCTATGTGCTCACCGCGACAGCAACCGGCTTGAATGACGGCAACAGCCCGGCGATCGTTATCACCGATGAGCCGACGCTCACGGAGATCATCCTCCCTCAGTATGCCGTGAACGGAAGCACCTCAGGCACGCGCCTCCCATACCTCTGCAGGCTGCAACTGGACAACCTGGTTCCGAACGCGAATTATCGCTACATCGTGGGTGCAAGCACGAATGCGAGCCTGGGCCTGGCCTCATCAGCGGGCAACATGTACGCGATCAACAATACGGCTGGCGCCTTCGGGCATATCACCGGCCAGACCTCGAGCAAGGGCGTGAACGCCCCTGTGCTCGACGGGGATGAGTTCACCACGAACACGCGCAGCGCCGAACTCACCACCGATGGTACCGGCAGCTACACGGGCTGGTTCAGCATGGTGCCAACTGGCAACGCGGTGTTCAATGATGGCAACGACGTGTACTTCTACGTGCAGCTCAACAACGGCTTCGGCGGGCTCGCGATCACCAATTCGGTGCGGACCACGAACACCATCCGCATGATCGTGCCGACAGGCACCGCTCGCGCGGCGCGCGGCGAATCGAGCGCTGCTGCCGAGAACATGGTGTTCCTCTACGACAATGAGGCCGGCACGGGCCGCCCCGTCTGGGGCACTTGGGCGGAGAGTGACGGCATCGACCAGACATACACCACTTGGCATGATGCAGGTGTTGATGGCCAGGTCGGCCGTTGGGGCGCCTACCTGCCCACCACCCTTCCTGATGGCATCCGCCGGATCGAGCAGCGCGATGTGGCAACCGCGGCGCTGGTGAACTGCCCCGGCCTAAGCAGCAACGGCACGTGGTCCGGAGCAGGCAGCACCGTGAACCCGGCCTCGGGCACCACGCCCATCGTGTTCACGACGAGCGATGCCAACTTCGATGCGCCCACCACTTGGTACGCTGATACTGAAGGCGATAACCTTGGCGATCCCAATGACAGCCAAATTGCCTGCGTGCAGCCAGTCGGCTACGTCGCGGACAACACCGACCTCTGCCCTGCGGTGGCAGGCACCGTGGGCTCTTCCTGCGATGATGGCAACAACAGCACGATCAATGACGTGCTGCAAGGCGATTGCAGCTGCCTGGGCCAGACCGTGGATTGCGAAGGAACTCCGAACGGCCCCGCGTTGCCCGGCACGCCTTGCAACGACAACGACGCCAACACCGGCAACGATACATGGAGCCCAACATGCCTGTGCGTCGGCCAGCTGATCGACTGCCTCAACGTGCCCGGTGGCAGCGATCTGCCGGGCTCACCCTGTGATGACCTGGACCCGAATACCGGCAACGACACATGGAGCGCCGGATGCGCCTGCATCGGACAACCGCTCGACTGCCTTGGAGTGCCAGGCGGATCGGCCATCCCCGGATCACCCTGCAACGATGGCCAGGCGAATACCACGAACGACACCTATCAGCCCAATTGCAGCTGCACCGGAGTCCCAGTGCAGTTCACGAATGGCAACATCGTGGTGCTGCAAGCAGGCAACGGCAGCGGCGCGCTCACCAATACGGGCAATCCGATCGTGCTGCGTGAATTCACCGGCGCCGGCGCGAGCACCATCAGCATCGAATTGCCCTCTGGTGCAACTGATCCGCTTGTCGTGAGCGGCACCGCGACCACCGAAGGCGCTCTGTCGCGCTCCGCTGACAAGGCCAAGCTCGTGTTCGCTGGCTATGCGCAAACGCTTCCTGGAGCAGGGAACCTGACCTCAAGCACCTCGGCCTCCGTGAATCGCGCGATCGGCTCCATGGATAACGCCGCATCCTTCGTGCGCGAAGCCACGAGCGCGAGCTTCTTCAGCGGCGGCAGCGTCCGTGGCGCCGCCAGCCAAGGCACCGACTTCTGGAGCGCGGGCGCCAACACCGGAATCGCCTACTTCGGTCCTGGCGCACCGGCTACCGTGAGCACCACGCTCACCAACAACCGCGCGATGGAGGTGCACAACGGTCAACTGTATTTCTCAACCGGCTCCGGCGCAAGCCGAGGGGTTTGGGCCGTTGGAAGCGGATTGCCCACCACGACTGGTCAGACCAGCACCGTTGTGATCAATGCTGGAGGAAGCGCTAGCCCTTATGAGTTCACCTTCAACCCCGCCACCACCATCTGCTACATCGCTGATGACCGGGCATTCTCTTCCGGTGGCGGCGTGCAGCGTTGGGACTTCATCGCAGGCAACTGGGTGCTCAGCTACACCTTGGCGGTTGATGGCACAACAGGAGCGCGCGGATTGGAGGTGGATTTCAGCGGCGCGGATCCAGTGATCTACGCTACCACCACGGAAGGAACGAATCGACTGGTGCGCATCGTGGATACCGGCGCAGGCAGCACAGGAGCCACGATTGCCACGGCGCCCGCGAATACCGCGTTCCGTGGTGTGGCCCTTGCGCCTGAGGCGCCCTGCGTTGCCGATGCCGACAATGATGGTGTTTGCGATATCGATGACAACTGCGTGAGTGTTCCCAACCCTTTGCAAGAGGATGGTGACAGCGACGGCGACGGCGATGCCTGCGACGTGTGCCCCACCGCGGCGAACACCAACCCGGGTGATGCCTGCGATGATGGCGACTCGCAGACCGTGCTCGATGTGATCGGCACAGGGCCAACCTGCGGCTGCGCTGGCGTTCCCTGCACCACCGATTTGGACTTCGTGTACCAGGCTGATGGCTATGACGACCTGACTTGGCAACTGTTCGAGCAAGGCACCAACATCCTTGTGCAGAGCGGTGGCGGCGCCCTGGTCGGCAATGGTTCTGAGGCTACTTGCCTGCCCGATGGCTGCTTCTACCTCGTGGTCACTGATGGTGCCGGCGATGGCATCGTGAACGGCGGCTACCTCCTTAAGGTCAACAGCAGCGTGCGCCTGATCGACAACCTCCACGACCAGTACGGCAACGGCGGCTTCACCAGCGGAGCCACCAGCCAGATCGCGGGCAACGAGGGCTTCTGCCTGCCCGTGGGCACCGACCGCCTGATCTACACCAGCTGCGATAAGCTCGACTGGGCGCCATACGCATGCGGCCAAGCCTTCATCGTGGCCAACGCCAATCCGTTGGCGACCGGTTACCAGTTCTGGTTCTATGATCCGAACGGGGGCTCAGCTTCAAGCGCGCCCAAGCCTCCACGCACTGCTTGCTCAGCACCCTCCCGCTTGCCCAAGGCGTATTGTACAACGTGAAAGTGCGCGCCCTCGTCGGCGGGGTGTACAACAACTGGGGCCCCGCTTGCCGCATGATGCTGAACAACGCTCTGGCATCGTGCCCCCGCACCAAGCTCCTGGACCTGCCCGGCAACCAGTACCTGAGCTGCGGCCAGAGCCGCACGATCGGCTCCACCCAGCTCGTGCATGCGCGTCCGGTGAAGCGCTTGGTGGAGCCAGGCCCCACCTGCTCAAGCGCATTCTGGCAGAACGCGAACCGCTACCAGTTCCGCTTCCGCATCCCATCGGAGAACATCACCATCGTGAAGACCAGCGCCACGGGGCAGTACTGGGTGAACACCAACGGCCTCACCTGCGGCAAAACCTATGAGGTGGATGTGCGCGCGAGCTTCAACAATGGCTCCACCTGGTGCCACAGCAGCGACCCCTACGGCGACATCTGCCTGCTCACCACCACCTGCAGCTTCGGCATGGCTGAAGAGGGCGGCAGCACCACGGCGAGCGAGGCCCGCGTGGCGATGTACCCGAACCCGAACCGCGGCGATCAGCTCTTCTTGAGCCTGAGCAGCGTTGAGGAGGGCGTGGAGTCCATCAACCTGGACATCTACGACAGCTTCGGCAAGCGCGTGGCCCAGCGCACCATCGGGGTGCAGGACGGCTACGTGAACACCGCCATCGCCCTGAACGGGGAGCTGGCCAACGGCATGTACCTGGTGAGCATCGCGGCCGGCAGCGCGATCCACACCGAGCGCCTGGTGATCCAGAAGTAGTCGCGAGCGAGACGCATTGAAGAGAAGCCCCGGCCATGCCGCTGTGCAGCGGGAGGCCGGGGCTTCTTTCGTTCAAGGCTTGAAGTCGGGATACAGCAAATACTTGGAGCGGATCCTCATGAAGCGCTCCAAGCCCGGCTTCCATGACGCGCGGATCGCCTCTTCGCTATCGCCGCGCTGGATCCGCTCGCGCAAGTCCTTGCTGCCGGCCAGCTTATCGAAGAAGGGCGTGAAGAAGCCGGCCTTCTCCGGTGCTTCGGCATGGAGCCCAACGAGCCACTGCAGGTTGATGCGCTTCTCCATGCGGCTCTGGAAACCACCGTAAGCCTCGAGGTCCAGTCCTTTGCACTCATGTCCCTTATGCGGCGGGTCCTTCGCTCCGGGCATAGCACGCGGCGTGAAGCGGTGATCACCTACGGGATTGCCTGGATACCCGATGCACTGAAAAGGCTTCTCCGTGCCGCGGCCCACACTTACCACCGTGCCTTCGAATAAACAGAGCGACGGATACAGGTAAACAGAAGCCATGTTCGGCAGATTCGGCGATGGGCGCTCATCCAGCTTGATGAACAGGTCGTGCTCATAGCCCTCGCACGCGATCACCGTCAGGTCACAGCGCATGCCATCGGGAAGCCAGCCCTCGCCGTTGATCATGCGCGCATACTCGCCGATGGTCATGCCATGCACGATCGGAACCGGATGCATGCCTACGAATGAGCGGTACGCGGTATCGAGCAAAGGGCCATCGACGTAGAAACCGTTGGGGTTAGGGCGATCGAGCACGATCACCTTCTTCTGGTGAGCGAGCGCGGCCTCCATCGCATAGTGCAGGGTGCTGATGTAGGTGTAGAAGCGCGCACCCACATCCTGAATGTCGAAGAGCAGTACATCCACATCCGCGAGCTGCGCGGCGCTCGGTTTCTTGCTCTTGCCGTAAAGCGAAACGATGGACAGGCCGGTGCGCGGGTCTCGGTGGTCCTTCACCTGCTCACCGGCATCGGCATCACCACGGAAGCCGTGCTCCGGAGCGAACACCTTAACCACTTCCACCTTGAGCGCCACCAGTGAATCGACCAAGTGGATGCGGCCAATCCGGCCCGTATGATTGGTTACGACACCAATGCGCTGGTTGGCCAGCAGCGGCAGGTATTCCTCGGTTCGTTCTGCTCCAACGCGCACCTCAGGTTCGCCCTTGGCCACGAGCTTCGGCGCTTGTGCCGTGGCGTCCAAGGCATTGCCGATGAGCAGCACAAGGCCCAGCCATGACGCACGGTCTATCTTCGGCCGCATCGCATCCGCAGTGGCCTTCGCGCACTTCATCGCCCGGCGCATCGTGCGCGGCAGCTCCACAGGCACATCGAGCTTCTCGCGCCCGATCGTGGCCATTGCCATAGGGGGCGTCGTGGTGGGCATGGCGGTCATGATCCTTACTGTGGGCATCACGCGGGGCTTCCAGCGCGAGGTGCGGGCGAAAGTAACCGGAGCCTCGGCGCACCTGCAGATCGCGGCAATCGGCCAGACCGATCCGAAGGAGACCCTGCGAATTCCCATTGAGCAATCGTTCTATCCCTGGCTCGATACCGTTCCGGGCATCGCGCATATCCAAGTCTATGCCACCCGCCCCGGCATCATCGAGACGGAGAACGACATCGAAGGCGTTGTCCTCAAGGGCATCGGCGCCGATTACGACACGAGCTTCCTGTCCGCGCACCTGAGATCCGGCAGCTTGCCGGCCATCGCCGATAGCGCGCGGCCCATCGATCTGCTTCTCTCGAAGCACCACGCCGACCGGTTGCGCATCGGCACGAACGACACCATCACGACTTACCTCGTGCGCGGGCGCGACGACATACGCCCTCGGAAGTTCCGGGTGTGCGGCGTGTACCAGACGGGCCTGGAGCAGATCGACCACAATCTCGCCTTCGTCGACATCGACCACTTGCAACGCTTCGCGCAATGGGGACTGAAGGCGGAGATCAGCGTGGGCGAATTGGAGTACGGCAGCTTCGTGGTGCTTCAAGGGCACGCATTCGGCGGCGATAGGATCTACGAATACGAATGGCCGGGCACTGACCTGAAAGGACCTGGGCCGCACCGCGTGCAGCTCTACGAGCGCCATGTCCCCGATTTCCCGCACGCGCCCATGGGAAGAGCGCCACGCGATACGAGCTTCACCCTTGTGGTGCACGATGCCGACCGCACCATCCCCGATACGGCCATCGTGCTCATCACGCCGGACCGGATCATGCCGCATATAAGCAGCCTCGGAACGGAAATGATCGTGACCAGCATCAGCGTGCAGCGCAGTGGCAGCGGCGGCAGCTACCGCAAGTACTGCGGCGGCTTCGAGGTAATCCTCGAACGCTTCGAGGATGTCACGCGCCTTGACGACCTCGTGTACACCGAGTACCTGCCCAGCAACCTGCGCTCGCTCAGCGTGCGCGATCGCTTCCCCGAGATATTCGCTTGGTTGGAGCTGCTGGATAAGAACGTGGTGGTCATCATCGTGCTCATGGTGATCGTTGCCATCATCAACATGACCAGCGCCTTGCTCATCATCATCCTTGAGCGCACACCGATGATCGGCACCTTGAAGGCCATGGGCGCCAGCAACGGAGCTATCCGGCGGATCTTCCTGGTCAACGCTTCCTACATCCTCGGCATGGGCATCCTGTTGGGCGACCTCTTGGGCATCGGTCTCGCACTGGTGCAGCAGCGCTTCGGTATCGTGAAGCTTCCCGTGGAGACCTACTATGTCGACCGGGTGGTGGTTGACCTTGACCTGATGCCGATCATCGCCCTCAACGTCGGCACCTTGTTCATATGCGTGCTTGCGATGGTCCTGCCCAGCATGCTGGTAACCCGCATCGCGCCGGCCAAGGCGATCCGGTTCGCGTAGCGCACGTCACTCCAGGCAAGCGAGGCTCTGCCAGCGCGACCCGGAATCCCACCAATCACTGCGTTCCGTGCTCCGTGAGACCCTGGATGCGCTGTCGCCCACGGCCCCGCAGTTCCTGCGCTCCGGAGTGACGTTACACCTACGCGACCGGCTGGGCGATCCTACCTTCGCCAGCGCCATGAAGATCCACGAGAACATCCTCACCACCATCGGCAATACGCCCATGGTTCGCCTGAACAAGATCACCAAGGACGTCGCCGCAACCGTGCTGGCCAAGGTGGAGACCTTCAACCCCGGCAACAGCATCAAGGACCGCATGGCCATCAAGATGGTGGAGGATGCGGAAAAGGCAGGCCTGCTGAAGCCCGGTGGCACCATCATCGAAGGCACCAGCGGCAACACGGGCATGGGCCTGGCCATTGCGGCCATCATCAAGGGCTACAAGTGCATCTTCACCACCACCGATAAGCAGAGCCGGGAGAAAGTCGATATCCTGCGCGCCTTCGGAGCCGAGGTGATCGTGTGCCCCACCAACGTGGATCCCGAAGACCCCCGCTCCTATTACTCGGTCTCGTCGCGCTTGGTGAATGAGACACCGAACAGCTGGAAGGCCAACCAGTACGACAATCCGAGCAATGCGCAGGCGCACTACGAGAGCACTGGCCCTGAGATCTGGGAGCAGACCGGCGGCAAGGTGGACCACTTGGTAGTTGGCGTGGGCACCGGCGGCACCATCTGCGGCACTGCACGCTTCCTGAAGGAAAAGAACCCCAAGCTGAAGGTCTGGGGCATCGATACCTACGGTTCGGTCTTCAAGAAGCTGAAGGAGACCGGGATATTCGACAAGAACGAGATCTACCCGTACATCACCGAAGGCATCGGCGAGGACTTCGTGCCGAAGAACGTGGACATGGACCTCATCGACCACTTCGAGAAAGTGACCGACCGTGACGCCGCGATCTTCACCCGGAAGATCGTGAAGGACGAAGGCATCTTCGTGGGCAACAGCGCGGGCAGCGCCATGGCAGGCCTATTGCAACTGAAGGACAACTTCAAGAAAGGGGAGGTCGTTGTCATCATCTTCCACGACCACGGCACGCGTTACGTGGGCAAGATGTTCAACGATGACTGGATGCGGGAGCGCGGCTTCCTGGTGGAAGAGAAGCCCACCGCCGGTGACCTGCTCAAAGGCAAGGACCTGGGGCTGATCTCAGTGGAAGCCGAAGAGCCCGTGCTCTACGCCATCGATCGCATGCGCAAGCACAACATCGACCAGTTGCCGGTGATGGAGAACGGTAACCCGGTGGGTACGATCACCGATGCGCGGCTGTTCGATGCGATCCTGGAGGACGCCGATGTGCGCACGCAGAAGGCCCGTGTGGTCATGGGCCCTGCCCTGCCCGTGATCGGCGCGGATACCACTCTGGAGGACATCGCCAGCAAATTGGGCAATGGCTCACCGGCCGTGCTCGTGCAGATGCCGAACGGCTTGGGGATCCTGACGAAGCAGGATATCATCGGGAAGCTGAAGTAACCGGAGGAGCCATCTAGGTGATGTCTTTGAAGGGGCTTGGACCTTGTTGGACATGCTTGGGGGTTTCGCACGGAAAGGCATAAGCGGTATGCGGACGACTGTCTATCGGGAATGGCGCTCACGTGACAACGCTTGGCTTGGCCTACTTAAGCTCGTATTGATTGTCTCTCTGATGGCTTTCCTCCTTTACCCATAGTCCGGCGAACATGGCACGCTTAATCGACCAAATGGATCGCCAGGTCGAAGCACCAGATATGCCACGGCGCATCATCTCCCTCGTCCCTTCACAAACCGAACTGCTCTACGACCTCGGCCTGGGTGACCGCGTCGTCGGCATCACCAAGTTCTGCGTGCATCCGGAAACCTGGTTCAAGACCAAGCACCGTGTGGGCGGCACCAAGAAGGTGGACATCGAGAAGGTGCGCGCACTGAAGCCGGACTTGATCATCGGCAACAAGGAAGAGAACGAGCGGAAGGACATCCATGAACTGGAGAAGGAATTCCCGGTGTGGATGAGTGATGTGCGTGATCTTGAGGGCGCGCTGGACATGATCCTTCGCGCGGGCGAACTCACCGGAACAACGGCCAGAGCCGTGTCCATCACTGCTGGCATAAGGCAAGCTTTCGCCACCCTTCGACCTTTGGAAGAGCCTCGCACGGTGGCGTTCTTCATCTGGCGTGCGCCCTTCATGGTGGCCGGTCATGGCACTTTCGTGGACGATATGCTCAAGCGCTGCGGGTTGATCAATGTCTTCGATGAAGGCGATGCCCGCTATCCGGAGATCACCGCGCAGGAAGTGGCGGAGGCCGACCCGGACGTGATCCTGCTCTCATCAGAGCCATACCCCTTCATGGAGAAGCACATCGCTGAGCTCAACATGATCTGCCCAGGCACGCCGGTGCGGCTGGTCGATGGCGAGGCCTTCAGCTGGTACGGCAGCCGCTTACTGAAAGCACCAGCCTATTTCAGCGGGCTGATCGCCTCGTTGCGGATCGAAGGGTGCGTGACCTGAGTGGCAACGGCCAAAGGATCACATCGGCGGCAAAGGCACGAATGGTGCAAGGCTACTTTTGCGTACCGCCGCATGCACCGCCTCTTGACCGCCGTCCTGCTCCTGCTCGCCGTTGCGCGCATGCAGGGCCAGCGCGTTGGCGTGGTGCTCAGCGGCGGCGGCGCCACGGCCATGACCCACATCGGCGTGCTGAAAGCGCTGGAAGAGAATGGCATTCCCATCGATTGCATCACCGGCAGCAGCATGGGCGCGTTGGTAGGGGCCATGTATGCATCAGGCTATTCACCGGCGGAGATGGATTCGCTCTTCCGCACCGACCTCTACCGCATCATGGCCGAGGGCGGCCCAGAGGCCAAGCACACGTACTACTTCAAGCAGGACCGTCCAGACGCCTCCCTGATCAACCTGCGCTTCGATGTGGATACGCTGATCCAGACCTCCTTGCCGACCAACCTGCGCAGCCCTGCCCTGCTCGATTTCGAACAGATGCGCGGCTTCGCCCCTGCTGCGGCGGCCTCGGGCTACAACCTCGACAGCCTCTTCGTGCCTTTCCGGTGCGTGGCCAGCGACATCACCGCGCAACGTTCGGTGGTGTTCCGAAAAGGGGACCTGGCATTGGCCGTGCGAGCGAGCATGAGCTATCCGTTCTATTTCAAACCCATCCGCGTCGACGGCCACCTGATGATGGACGGCGGGCTGTACAACAACTTCCCGAGCGACGTGATGTACTCTGATTTCTTCCCTGACCTGATCATCGGGAGCAACGTGAGCAGCAATTCATCGCCCCCCGACGAAGACGACCTGGTGAGCCAGTTGCGGGCCATGATGCAGGAGCCCACCAATTTCTCCGTGATCTGCGAGAACGGCGTGATCATCGAGCCCCGCACCGAAGTCTCGCTCTTCGACTTCTCGGATCCCGGGCGAGCCATCGACGATGGGTACCGTGCAGCTCAGGAACGCATGCCGGAGATCCTTGCGCAGATCCATGCACGTGCTGATCCGGACCGATTGCGGGCACGACGCATGGCCTTCCGCGCGCGCATGCCCAAGCTGCTGTTCGACCAAGTGAGCATCGTCGGCCTGCGGCGCTCCGCCACGCGCTACGCCTCTCGCGTGGTGGACCGCTCCGGAAAACCTCTCGAGGCTGAGAATCTCAAGCGCGCGTACTTCCGCCTGCTCGCGGATAACAACATCGCCTTCATGCATCCGCGGGCCACTTTCAACGCCGCGACCAGCCGTTACGACCTCACGCTCACGGCGAAGCGCCAGAAGCGGCTGGAGGTGCGCTTCGGGGGCATGTTCTCCTCGCGCCCCATCAACACCGGCATGGTCGCGTTGCGCTACAATCTCCTCAGCCGCGCGAGCATGTACGCTCAGGCCAGTTCATACTTCGGCAAGTATTACCAATCGGCCCATGTGCGCGTGCGCAGCGATCTGGCCACGCGCGTTCCCATGTACCTGGAGCCGGTATTCGCCCTTCAGCGCTGGGACTACTTCAGCAGCTTCAGCACCTTCTTCGATGAAGTGCAGCCCAGCTTCGTGGTGATGAAGGAGACCTGGGGCGGCCTGAACGCAGGCATTGGCATGGGCAACAAGGGACTGATCCGCTTCGATGCCAAGGTGGCCGAAACGCGCGACAGCTATTACCAGACCGACGCCTTCACCGGCCGTGATACGAGCGACGTCACTTACTTCGATTACGGAACGAGCGGCCTGTTCCTAACGCGCAACTCGCTCAACCGCAAGCAGCACCCCAATGCCGGCGAGGCCTTGAGCCTCTGCATTCGCGGCTACTCCGGGAAGGAGCGCACGGTTGCCGGGAGCACGCAAACGGAGCCGGGCCAGCGATTCCTTGACCAGCATGATTGGTTCTCGGTGAAGGCGCAATGGGACCAGTATCTCCTTCCGCGCGGGAAGGTGCGATTCGGCGTGCTTGCCGAAGGCGTGTACAGCACCATGCCGATGTTCCAGAACTACACGGCCAGCATCATCCGGGCGCCTGCGTTCGAGCCAACTCCCGAGAGCCGCACATACTTCATGGAGCAGTTCCGCGCCCCCAAGTACATCGCCGGCGGATTGCGGTCGATCATCGCGGTGGCGCGTGAGCGCCTCGACCTGCGGCTCGAAGCGTACGTGTTCCAGCCTTACGAGCCCATCGTGCGGGGCGAAGGCAATGAAGGCACAACCGCCCCTGCCTTCACCGAGCGCTATTACATCGGTTCCGGCTCGCTCATCTACCAGAGCCCGATCGGGCCGGTCTGGTTCAACCTCAGTTACTTCGACCAGTTGCGGGAGCCTTGGGCCTGGAGCCTCAACTTCGGCTACATCCTCTTCAATCAGCGGCAGCACGAATGATCACGCACGACCTGCTCGACGCTTACGAATCCGTGAAGGGCGATTACACGCTGCTCCCTTGGGGCCTTCGGCCGGACGAAGCGTTGTGGGAAGCCGTGGATGGCCTGGTGCTCGAACTGCATCTGATCGAGCACGGCTATGCAAGCGATGGTTACGCGAAGCACGTGGAGCGCGAGCTGCGGAAGCTGTGCGCCGATGCGGGCGTTGCTCAGCGCATGAAAGCGATGCGGCTCTGACCGGAACGAAGAAGCCCTCGGTGAAGGAGGGCTTCGTGACCGGCTATGCGCAGGTCACGCCTGAGCGGCCGGGCCGCCGAAGTTCATCGGGATCTCGGGCATCTCGGTATCGCGGATGGGGCCATGCACCTGCTCGAACTTGCCGATGTTATCGGCGAGGGCGCGCATGAGGCGCTTCGCATGCTGCGGCGTGAGCAGGATGCGCGAGCGCACCTTGGCCTTGGGCACACCGGGCATCACGCGCACGAAATCGAGCACGAACTCGGAGTTGCTGTGGGTGATGATCGCGAGATTGCTGTAAACGCCGTCAGCCACCTCTTCGCTGATCTCGATGTTCAGCTGGTTGGGGCGGGGTTGGTCTTTCTGGTCAGCCATGATGTTCCATTGATGGAGCGGCAAGGTTCAAGCAGCGAGCGGCAAGTCCAGGACTCGCCGCTCGCTGACTCGCTAACTGAACGCTCCTGGGTTACTCATCGATCTCCTGCTCCTCAAGGCGCTCTGACACAAGGCGCTGGTACTCTTCCTTGTTGGCCACGAAGGTGTTCTGGTAGCCGCGGGCGCCGGTACCGGCGGGGATCAAGTGGCCCACGATCACGTTCTCCTTCAGGCCCTTCAGGTGGTCCTCCTTTGCATTCACGGCGGCCTCATTCAGCACCTTGGTGGTTTCCTGGAAGGAAGCCGCGCTGATGAAGCTCTCGGTCTGCAAGCTGGCGCGGGTTATGCCTTGGAGCATGGTGCGCGCCGTTGCGGGCTTCGCGGGGTTGGCTTGCACCAGCTTGGCGTCGCGGCGCTTCAGTCCGCTGTTCTCATCGCGCAGCTTGCGCATGCTCACCATCTGGCCCACCTTCAGCGTGGTGCTATCACCTGCATCGGAGACGACCATCTTATCATAGATGGAATCGTTCTCCTCCATGAACTCGATCTTGTTCACGCTCTGGCGCTCCAGGAAGCGGGTATCGCCCGGATCCTCGATCTCCACCTTGCGCATCATCTGGCGCACGATCACCTCGAAGTGCTTGTCGTTGATCTTCACGCCCTGCATTCGGTAAACCTCCTGCACTTCGTCCACGAGGTACTCCTGGACGCGGGTGGGGCCTTGGATGTCGAGGATGTCACCAGGGCTGATGGAACCATCGCTGAGCGGCTGTCCGGCTTTCACGAAGTCGTTCTCCTGCACCAGGATGTGCTTGCTCAATGGCACCATGTAGGTCTTGCGCTCGCCGGTCCGGCTCTCCACGAAGATCTCACGGTTGCCGCGCTTGATCTTGCCGTAGGAGATGATGCCGTCGATCTCGCTGACGATGGCCGGGTTGCTCGGGTTACGAGCCTCGAACAGCTCCGTGACGCGCGGCAGGCCACCGGTGATATCACCGCCCTTGCCTCCGGTGCGCGGGATCTTCACCAGCACGTCGCCCGCCTCGATCTTCTGTCCCTCTTTCACGATGATGTGGGCGCCCACAGGCAGGCTGTAGGTCTTCAGCTCCTCCTTGCCCTTGGGATCCATGATGCGGATCGTGGGGTTCTTGCGCTTATCGCGGCTCTCGATGATCACCTTCTCAGCGAAGCCGGTCTGCTCATCGATCTCTTCACGATAGGTTGCGTTCTCCTCGATGCTCTCGAACGCCAGCGTACCGGACAGTTCAGAGATGATCACCGCGTTGTACGGATCCCAGTTGCAGATCAGGTCGTTCTTCTTGATCGCCTTGCCGCCCTTGGCGTAGAAGTAGGCGCCGTAGGGCATGTTGCTCGTGGTGAGCACGATGCCGGTGTTTGCGTCCACGATGCGCATCTCGGTGCTGCGGCTGATCACCACCTCGGCGTCCTCGCCCTTGCGGTCCTTCTTCTTCACGGTGCGCAGCTCATCGAGCTCGAGGATGCCGTCGTACTTCGCGCGGATCTCGCTCTGCTCCGTGATCTTGCCGGCCACACCGCCGACGTGGAAGGTGCGCAGGGTGAGCTGCGTGCCGGGCTCGCCGATGGATTGGGCGGCGATCTCGCCGACCGCCTCGCCCAGCTGCACGTTGCGGCCGGTGGCCAGGTTGCGGCCATAGCACTTGGCGCAAACGCCTTGCTTCTGCTCGCAGGTGAGCACGCTTCGGATCTCCACCTCCTCGATCGGGCTCTTGCCGATGATGGCTGCGATGTCCTCGTTGATGAGTTCGCCGCTGCGCACGATCAGGTCGCCGGTCTGCGGGTGGTACACATCGTGAACCGTCACGCGGCCCAGGATCCGGTCGGCGAGCGATTCCACCACTTCCTCGTTCTTCACGAGGGCCGTGGCGATCAGGCCGCGCAAGGTCCCGCAATCGTGATTGGTGATCACCACGTCCTGCGCCACATCGACAAGTCGGCGGGTGAGGTAGCCGGCGTCAGCGGTCTTCAGCGCCGTATCGGCCAGGCCCTTACGCGCGCCGTGCGTGCTGATGAAGTACTCCAGGATGGAAAGTCCTTCCTTGAAGTTCGAGAGGATGGGGTTCTCGATGATGTCCTGGCCGCCGCCGCCGCCGCTCTTCTGGGGCTTGGCCATCAGGCCACGCATGCCGCTGAGCTGCCGGATCTGCTCTTTGGAGCCGCGGGCACCGCTGTCCATCATCATGTAGATGGAGTTGAACCCTTGCTTGTCGCTCTTGATGCGCTCCATCAGCGAGAAGGTCACCTTCGAGTTGGTATGCGTCCAGATGTCGATGGTCTGGTTGTACCGCTCGTTGTTGGTGATGAGGCCCATCTCGTAGTTGTTGGTCACCTCATCCACTTCGGCCTGGGCCACCTTCACAACCGCTTCCTTGTTGTCGGGGACAACCACGTCATCAAGGTTGAAGCTCAGGCCGCCACGGAAAGCGCTCATGAAGCCCAGGTCCTTGATGTCATCGAGGAACTGCGCGGCACGGGCAACGCCGGTCTCCTTCATCACCATGCCGATGATGTCCCGGAGAGCCTTCTTGGTGAGCACGTCGTTGATGAAGCCGCACTCATCGGGCACCACTTCATTGAAGAGCGTGCGCCCGCAGGTAGTCTCGATCATCTCCGACTTGCCCGTCTTCGGATTGTGCCAGCGCAGCTTGAGCCAGGTGTGCAGGTCAAGGCGGCCTTCGTTGTAAGCGATGATCACCTCTTCCGGGCTGTAGAAGGTCATGCCTTCGCCCTTCATGGCGCGCTCGCTATCGGTCTTGCGGCCTTTCGTGATGTAGTAAAGGCCGAGCACCATGTCCTGGCTGGGCACCGCGATGGGCGCGCCATTGGCCGGGTTCAGGATATTATGGCTGGCGAGCATGAGCAGCTGGGCCTCGAGGATGGCCGAGTTGCCCAAGGGCACGTGCACGGCCATCTGGTCACCGTCGAAGTCGGCGTTGAACGCGGTGCAGACCAGCGGGTGCAGCTGGATGGCCTTGCCTTCGATGAGCTTGGGCTGGAAGGCCTGGATACCGAGGCGGTGCAGTGTGGGTGCACGGTTCAGGAGCACCGGGTGGCCCTTGAGCACGTTCTCCAGGATGTCCCACACCACAGGCTCCTTCTTGTCCACGATCTTCTTGGCGCTCTTCACCGTCTTCACGATGCCCCGCTCGATGAGCTTGCGGATGATGAAGGGCTTGAAGAGCTCGGCAGCCATGTCCTTAGGCAAGCCGCACTCATGCAGCTTCAGCTCAGGGCCCACCACGATCACGGAACGTGCGCTGTAATCAACGCGCTTGCCGAGCAGGTTCTGGCGGAAGCGGCCCTGCTTGCCCTTGAGCGAATCGCTCAGTGACTTCAGCGGGCGGTTGCTCTCGCTCTTCACGGCGCTGCTCTTGCGGCTGTTGTCGAAGAGGCTGTCGATGGCCTCCTGCAGCATGCGCTTCTCGTTGCGCAGGATCACCTCGGGGGCCTTGATCTCCACCAAACGCTTGAGGCGGTTGTTCCGGATGATCACGCGGCGATAGAGGTCGTTGAGGTCGCTGGTGGCGAAGCGGCCGCCATCGAGTGGCACCAAGGGGCGCAGCTCGGGCGGGATCACGGGCACCACCTTCACGATCATCCATTCCGGATGGTTCGGGCGGCGGGTATTCGCATCGCGGAAGGCCTCCACGACATTCAAGCGCTTGAGGGCCTCGTTCTTGCGCTGCTGGCTGGTCTCGGTGTTGGCCTTGTGGCGCAGGTCGTAGCTGAGGCTGTCGAGGTCGAGGCGCTTGAGCAGGTCGTGCAATGCCTCAGCGCCCATCTTGGCGATGAACTTGTTCGGATCGTTCTCGTCGAGGTACTGGTTGTCCTTGCCGAGCTGCTCGATGATGTCCAGGTACTCCTCTTCAGTGAGGAAGTCGAGGTACTGCACCGGATTGCCCTCCTTGTTCACGGCCTTACCGGCGCTGATTACCACGTACCGTTCGTAGTAGATGATCTGGTCGAGCTTCTTGGTGGGCAGGCCCAGCAGGTAGCCGATCTTGTTCGGCAGGCTGCGGAAGTACCAGATGTGGGCCACGGGGACCACGAGCTGGATATGCCCCATGCGCTCGCGGCGCACCTTCTTCTCAGTGACCTCCACACCGCAGCGGTCACACACGATCCCTTTGTAGCGGATGCGCTTGTACTTGCCGCAGTGGCACTCGAAATCCTTCACCGGACCGAAGATGCGCTCGCAGAACAGGCCGTCGCGCTCGGGCTTATAGGTGCGGTAGTTGATGGTCTCAGGCTTGATCACCTCGCCATGGCTGCGCTCGAGGATCTGCTCGGGGCTGGCCAGGTTGATGACGATCTTGCTGAAGTTGCTATTGAGCTTGACGTCCTTCTTCATGTGCTCGCGGATGTGCTTACGTTCTTTCGGACAACTGCTACCGATGGGGTCACTCGAGTGACACGTTCAAGGCCAGGCCACGGAGCTCGTGGAGCAGCACGTTGAACGACTCCGGGATGCCCGGTGTGGGCAGGGGCTCGCCTTTCACGATGGCTTCGTAGGCCTTGGCGCGGCCCATGACGTCATCGCTCTTCACGGTGAGGATCTCCTGCAGGATGTTGGCGGCGCCGAAGGCCTCGAGCGCCCACACTTCCATTTCACCGAAGCGCTGGCCACCGAACTGGGCCTTACCGCCCAACGGCTGCTGCGTGATGAGGCTGTAGGGGCCGATTGACCGTGCGTGCATCTTGTCATCGACCATGTGCGCGAGCTTGATCATGTAGATCACGCCCACCGTGGCAGGTTGATCGAAGCGCATGCCGGTGCCGCCATCGGTGAGGTAGGCTTTGCCGCTGCGCGGAATGCCGGCCTCGTCCGTCTCTGCATTGATCTGATCGATGGTGGCGCCATCGAAGATCGGCGTGGCGTACTTGCGGCCCAGCTTCTTGCCGGCCCAGCCCAGCACGGTCTCGTAGATCTGCCCCAGGTTCATGCGGCTCGGCACGCCCAGCGGGTTCAGCACGATATCGACCGGAGTGCCATCTTCGAGGAAGGGCATGTCAGCGTCGCGGACGATCTTGGCCACGATGCCTTTGTTCCCGTGGCGGCCGGCCATCTTATCACCCACGGTGAGCTTGCGCTTGGCAGCCACGTACACCTTGGCCAGCTTAACGATGCCTGCAGGCAACTCGTCGCCGATGCTCACGGTGAACTTCTTGCGCTTGAAGGCGCCGCTGATGTCGCTGTAACGGATGGTGTAGTTGTGGATGAGCTGGCGCACGAGCTCGCTCTTGCGCTTGTCTGCCACCCAGTCCGTGGGGTCAACGGTGATGAAGTCGATGCCCGCTAGCACCTTCGGGCCGTACTTGGTGCCCTTCTTCACCTGCTCTTCCTTGTACTTGTTGAAGACGCCGTTGCTGGTCTCGTTGCCCACGAGCTGCATGAGCTTCTCCACGAGCAGGTTCTTCAGGCTGCCGAGCTCCTTCTCCTCATCCTTATCGATCTGCTCGAGGATGCCCTTCTCATTGCCCTTGGCCTTCTTGTCCTTCACTGCCCGGCTGAACAGGCGCTTGTCGATGACGATGCCCTTGGCGCCGGGTGGCGATTTCATGCTGGCATCCTTCACATCGCCGGCCTTATCGCCGAAGATGGCCCGGAGCAGTTTCTCCTCAGGGCTGGGGTCGGTCTCGCCCTTGGGCGTGATCTTGCCGATGAGGATGTCGCCCTCCTTGATCTCGGCACCGATGCGGATCAGGCCGTTCTCATCGAGGTCCTTGGTGGCCTCTTCTGAAACGTTGGGGATGTCGCTGGTGAGCTCCTCAAGGCCGCGCTTGGTGTCGCGCACCTCCATGATGTACTCATCGATGTGGATGGAGGTGAAGATGTCCTCGGAGGCTACGCGCTCACTGATCACGATCGCGTCCTCGAAGTTGTAGCCCTTCCAAGGCATGAAGGCCACCTGCAGGTTGCGGCCGATGGCCAATTCCCCGTCCTGGGTGCCATAACCTTCGCAGAGCGGCTGTCCCTTGGTCACCTTTTCGCCTTTGCGCACCGTGGGGCGCAGGTTCATGCAGGTGCTCTGGTTGGTCTTGCGGAACTTGGTGAGGCGGTACTCCTTCTCGTCGCCATCGAAGCTCACGATGCGGTCCTCGTCGCTGCGCTTGTATTCCACCACGATGCGGTCGCTGTCCACATGCTTCACGGTTCCTTCACCTTCGGCGGTGATCAGCACGCGGCTGTCGCGCGCAACGAGCTCCTCAAGCCCGGTGCCCACGATGGGCGCCTCGGGCAACAGCAACGGCACGGCTTGGCGCATCATGTTAGAGCCCATCAGCGCGCGGTTGGCGTCATTGTGCTCCAGGAATGGGATGAGCGATGCGGCGATGGAGGCGATCTGGTTGGGGCCCACATCCATGAGATGCAGCTCCTTGGGCTCAACCACGGGGAAGTCGCCCATGAGGCGTGCTTTCACGCGCTTGGTCTCGAACTCGCCCTTTTCGTTGATCACGGCATTGGCCTGGGCGATCATGAGGTTGTCCTCTTCTTCCGCGCTCAGGTAGGTCACGTCGCCCTTCATGTCAACGCGGCCATCCTTCACGGAACGGTAAGGGGTCTCGATGAAGCCGAGGTTATTGATCTTGCTGTAGACGCAGAGCGAGCTGATCAGTCCGATGTTCGGTCCTTCAGGCGTCTCGATGGTGCAGAGGCGGCCATAGTGCGTGTAATGCACGTCTCGCACTTCGAAGCCGGCGCGCTCACGGCTCAGGCCACCGGGTCCAAGCGCCGACATGCGGCGCTTGTGGGTGATTTCGCTGAGCGGGTTGGTCTGGTCCATGAACTGGCTCAGCTGGTTCGTTCCGAAGAACGAATTGATCACGGAGCTCAGGGTCTTGGCGTTGATCAGGTCGGTAGGCGTGAACACCTCATTGTCGCGCACGTTCATGCGCTCGCGGATGGTGCGGGCCATGCGGGCCAGGCCCACGCCGAACTGCGCGTGCAACTGCTCGCCCACGGTGCGCACCCGGCGGTTGCTCAAGTGGTCGATGTCGTCCACATCGGCCTTTGAGTTCACCAGCTCGATCAGGTACTTGATGATGAAGATGATGTCCTCCTTGGTGAGCACGCGCACGCTGAGCTCGCTTTGCAGGCCCAGCTTCTTGTTGATGCGGTAGCGGCCCACCTCGCCAAGGTCATAGCGCTGCTCGCTGAAGAAGAGCTTGTCGATCACGCCCCGGGCCGTTTCCAGGTCGGGTGGCTCGGCATTGCGCAATTGGCGGTAGATCACCTCGACGGCTTCCTTCTCGGAGTTCGAGGTATCCTTCTGCAGGGTGTTGTAGATGAGCGCGTAGTCGGCCGCATTGATGCCCAGCTTGTGCAGGATCACGGTCTTGGCACCGCTCTCCACGATCTGGTCCACGTGGTGCTCTTCGATCACGGTCTCGCGGTCGATCAGCACCTCATTCCGCTCGATGCTCACCACTTCACCCGTGTCCTCATCCACGAAGTCCTCCACCCAGCTCTTGAGCACGCGTGCAGCGAGCTTGCGGCCCACGGCCTCTTTCATGGCCGCCTTGGTGACCTTGATCTCGTCGGCCAGGCCGAAGATCTCCAGGATCTGCTTATCGCTCTCGAATCCGATGGCGCGGAGCAAGGTGGTGACCGGCAGTTTCTTCTTCCGGTCGATGTAGGCGTACATGACGCCATTGATGTCGGTCGCGAACTCGATCCACGAGCCTTTGAACGGGATCACGCGGGCGCTGTACAGCTTGGTACCGTTGGCGTGGCGGCTCTGGCCGAAGAACACGCCGGGGCTGCGGTGCAGCTGGCTCACCACCACGCGCTCAGCCCCGTTCACCACGAAGCTGCCGCGCGGGGTCATGTAAGGGATCTGGCCCAGGTACACGTCCTGCACGATGGTCTCGAAATCCTCGTGCTCGGGATCGGTGCAGTAGAGTTTCAGCTTGGCCTTCAGCGGCACGCTATAGGTAAGGCCGCGCTCGATGCACTCGTCGATGGCGTAGCGGGGGGGGTCGATGAAATAGTCGAGGAACTCGAGCACGAACTGGTTGCGCGTGTCCGTGATCGGGAAGTTCTCGCTGAATACCTTGAAGAGGCCTTCCTGTTCGCGATGCTCCGGGAGCGTATCGATCTGGAAGAATTCCTCGAAGCTCTTGAGCTGGATCTCCAGGAAGTCGGGATAGTCGATGCCGAACTTGCTGGAGCCGAAGTCGATGCGCTTGCCTTTCTTGGTGGTCTTCGCCTGGGCCATGTGGGGTGATCGGGGAATGGAAGACGTGCGTTTCGTTGATCCTCATTGATGCTGGCCGAACCGCGCTGGATCTGGGCGCGGGCGGCGGCGGCGCTAGGCGCCGTGATAGGTCCGCGTAATCACAGCACGGCGGGGAAGGTCCCGTGCGGGACCCTCCCACGCCGCAGTGATGCGGAAAGGCTGAGGTTCTTACTTAACCTCAACTTCGGCGCCGGCTTCCGTGAGTTGCTGCTTCAGGCTCTCGGCGTCCGCCTTGGACACGCCTTCCTTCAGCGGCTTGGGAGCGCCGTCCACCAGGTCCTTGGCCTCTTTCAGGCCCAGGCCGGTGAGCTCCTTCACGAGCTTCACCACGGCGAGCTTGTTAGCTCCGCCGGCCTTGAGGATCACGTCGAAGCTGGTCTTCTCTTCAGCAGCAGCGCCACCGCCAGCGGCGGGGCCAGCAGCCACGGCTACGGCTGCAGCAGCCGGTTCGATCTTGTACTCGTCCTTCAGGTAAGTGGCGAGTTCGTTCACCTCTTTCACGGTGAGGTTGACGAGCTGGTCGCCAAGTGATTTGATGTCTGCCATTGTTCGGGGGTTGTTGCGGTTAGTTCGTGGAAGCGGACTGTGCGTAACGCGTTCGTGGGAGCGTCCGCCGGGCGAACGCTCTCGGTATCTCTTATGCCTGGGCGCGCTCTTCGAGTGCCTTCACCAAGCCGGCGATCTTCTGGCCACCGCTGCCCTGCAGGCCGCCGATGACATTCTTGATCGGGCTCTGGAGCAGAGCGATGATGTCTCCGATGAGCTCATCCTTGCCCTTGAGCTTGGCCAGCATGGCCACCTGATCGTCGCCAATGAAGACGGCTTCATCGATCCATGCGCTCTTGAGCTGAGGCTTGGGCACCGAGTCCTTCGCTCCGGGGTTCTTCTTCCGGAATTCCTGGATCAGCTTGGCGGGCGTGTTGCCTTTCTCGGCGAACATCACAGCGGTCTGTCCGGCCAGGGTGGGGAACAATGCGCTGTAGTCCTTGTCCTCGATGCGCTCCATCGCCTTCTGAAGAAGGGTGTTCTTCACCACCTTCATGCGGATGCCCTGCGTATGGCAGGCTCGTCGCAATTGGCTGGTGGTCTCAGCGTTCAGGGCGCTGGCGTCGGTCAGGTAGAGCACATTGGTGGCCTTGATCTCGGTCACGAGCTCAGCGATGGCCTCGTCTTTCTGGATGCGGGTTGCCATGGTCGTTCAGGGATTAAGCCACTTGGACGGTTCGTGTATCAACCTTCACGCCTGGGCTCATGGTGCTGCTCACGGTGATGCTCTTGATGTAGGCGCCCTTCGCAGTGCTGGGCTTCAGCTTCACCAGTGTCTGCAACAGCTCGTGGGCGTTCTCGCTGAGCTTGGCCGCATCAAAGGAGGCCTTGCCGATCACCGCGTGGATGATCCCGGCTTTGTCCACCTTGAAATCAATCTTGCCCGCCTTCACCTCCTTCACGGCCTTGGCCACATCCATGGTCACGGTGCCGGTCTTGGGGTTGGGCATCAGGCCGCGAGGACCGAGCACACGGCCCAGCGCGCCCACCTTCGCCATCACGGCTGGGGTGCAGATGATCACATCAACAGCGGTCCAGCCGCCTTTGATCTTATCCACATAATCATCGAGGCCAGCCATATCCGCGCCGGCAGCTAAGGCTTCCTCGCACTTGGCGGGGTCAGCCAGCACCAGGACGTTCACGGTACGGCCGGTGCCATGAGGCAGGCTCACGGTTCCGCGCACCATTTCGGTGCTCTTCTTGGGGTCCACGCCCAAGCGCACCGCGATATCCACGGTGGCGTCGAACTTGGTGGTGCTCACTTGCTTCACGATCTGCGCAGCCTCCGGGAGACTGTAGATCTTGGCGGTGTCGAACTTGCTCAACGCCGTCTTACGCTTCTTGGTGATGGTGCTCATGGCGCTGTGATCAGAAGGGTTTCTCGCCAGTGACCGTGACACCCATGCTCCGGGCCGTGCCGGCTACCATGCTCATGGCGCTGTCTATGTTGAAGCAATTCAGGTCGGGCATCTTGTCCTGCGCGATCACGCGGATCTGATCCCAAGTGATGCTGCCCACCTTCTTGCTATGAGGGGTGCCGCTGCCACCTTGGATCTTGGCAGCATCAATGATCTGCACGGCCGCAGGGGGTGTCTTGATGATGAAGTCGAACGACTTGTCGGCGAATACCGTGATCACCACAGGCAGCACCTTGCCAGCCTTGTCCTGCGTGCGCGCATTGAACTGCTTGCAGAACTCCATGATGTTCACGCCCTTGGCGCCGAGCGCTGGGCCGATGGGTGGGGACGGGTTGGCCGCTCCCCCCTTTACTTGCAGCTTGATCAGCGCTGCGATCTCCTTTGCCATTGTTCTTGGTTTGTGTCCTGTTGGCGCCTTCCTTGCGGTTGGCTCGGACGGGTTTGCTTTCGTTGGGGCGAGAAATTCCGCGCCCTTGCATTGATCGTCAGACTTCCTTTTCCACTTGCATGAAGCTCAGTTCGAGCGGGGTCTTCCTTCCAAAGATCTTCACCATCACTTTCAGCTTCTTCTTGTCCTCGTTGATCTCTTCCACAACGCCGTTGAAGCCATTGAACGGCCCATCAATCACCTTCACGCCCTCGCCGATATGGTAAGGATTCACGCTGGTGGCCTCGGCATCAGCCAAATCATCCACGGTGCCCAGGATGCGGTTCACCTCGGATTGGCGAAGCGGAACGGGGTCACCGCCTTTCTCCGATCCCAAGAAGCCGATCACGTTGGGCAGGTTCTTGATGCTATGCGCGATCTCTCCGGTGAGGTCGGCCTCCATCAGCACGTAGCCAGGGAAGAAGTTCCGCTCCTTGCTCACCTTCTTGCCGTCGCGGATCTGGTAGAACTTCTCCATGGGGATGAGAACCTGCGCGATGCGGTCCTTCATGCCCTTGGTCCGTCCCACTTCCATGTCGATGAGCTCCTTGACCTTCTTCTCCTTGCCGGAGATGGCCCGCACCACGTACCACTTCTTTGTGATCGCCTCAGCCATGGCCTATGATGCGAGGAATTTGTAGATGAAGCCGAGCATCCCCTTCCAGAAGCCCGTGTCGTTGGCGCCCATGTTCTGCGCGCCGAACACGAAATCCATGAGGAAGATGATGAGCGAAAGGAGGAGCGCGGAAACGAGCACCACGATGGCACTGCCCTGGAGCTCCTTCCAGGTAGGCCAGCTCACCTTATTCATGAGCTCGTTGTAGCTCTCGCTCAGGTATGTCTTGAAGCTTGCCATCGGAGGTTGTGGTTCGGCTTGGGCACGGGTGGCAGGAATCGAACCCGCAGCCTAAGGTTTTGGAGACCTTCGCTCTACCAATTGAGCTACACCCGTGTGTGAGGTCGCTTCGTTCATTTCGGCGGCGAAGGCCGGCCCGGTTGCCCGAGCCGGCCTTTCCACCTGGGTTCGCTTGATTACTTGATGATCTCGGTAACCTGTCCAGCGCCCACGGTGCGACCACCCTCGCGGATGGCGAAACGCAGGCCCTTGTCCATGGCGATCGGGACGATCAATTTCACCGTGATGCTCACGTTGTCACCGGGCATGATCATCTCGCGTCCGGCCTCCATCGTGATCTCGCCCGTCACGTCCGTGGTGCGGAAGTAGAACTGCGGGCGATACTTGTTGTGGAAGGGGGTGTGTCGGCCACCTTCTTCTTTCTTCAGCACGTAGATCTCCGCCTTGAATTCGGTGTGCGGAGTGATGCTTCCGGGCTTGGCGATGACCATGCCGCGGCGGATCTGGTCCTTCTCGATGCCGCGGAGCAGGATGCCCACGTTATCACCAGCCTCGCCGCGATCCAGAAGCTTGCGGAACATCTCCACACCAGTGCAGGTGCTCTTCATGCTCTGCTCCTGCATGCCGATGATCTCCACTTCCTCGCCGGTCTTCACCACACCGGTCTCGATGCGTCCGGTGGCCACCGTGCCGCGGCCGGTGATCGAGAACACATCTTCCACGCTCATCAGGAACGGCTTCTCGGTCTCGCGCGGGGGCACTGGGATCCAGTTATCCACGGCGTCCATCAGAGCCATCACGGTATCCACCCACTTGGGCTCGCCATTCAGGCCGCCAAGGGCACTGCCGCGGATCACGGGAGTGTTGGTGCCGTCGTACTGGTAGAACGTGAGCAGCTCGCGAATTTCCATTTCCACGAGGTCGAGCAGCTCAGGGTCATCCACCATGTCCACTTTGTTCATGAACACGACGATCTTGGGCACGCCAACCTGACGGCCGAGCAGGATATGCTCGCGGGTCTGGGGCATGGGGCCGTCCGTGGCGGCCACCACCAGGATGGCGCCGTCCATCTGAGCGGCACCGGTAACCATGTTCTTCACATAGTCAGCGTGGCCTGGGCAGTCCACGTGCGCGTAGTGACGGTTGGCCGTCTGGTACTCCACGTGCGCGGTGTTGATCGTGATCCCGCGCTCTTTCTCTTCGGGCGCATTGTCGATGGAATCGAAGCTGCGCACTTCGCTGAGGCCCTTGGAGGCCAGCACGGTGGTGATCGCTGCGGTAAGGGTGGTCTTACCGTGGTCAACGTGGCCGATGGTGCCGATGTTGACGTGGGGCTTATCCCGCTTGAAAGTCTCCTTTGCCATGGTCGTTCGGTCGTTGTAGTGTTCGTTACTGATCAGTCCTTTCGTTCTGCTGTACTGGCCATCCCGCGCAAGCGAGGGGTGTTGTCAATGCTGCTCTCCAGTTGCTCGCTGACGGAGCCTTTGACGGGAATTGAACCCGTGACCTCTTCCTTACCAAGGAAGTGCTCTACCCCTGAGCTACAAAGGCCTGACTTCCTTCTTTCTTGGTTGAGCGGGAGACGAGATTCGAACCCGCGACATTCAGCTTGGAAGGCTGATGCTCTACCAACTGAGCTACTCCCGCGTTCATTCCGATTCTCTGCGGGGTTCCGGTCCGTAGGTGCCTGGAAGCGGCACCGGTGGCTCCGTGTGAAGTGGGTGGGGAGAGCAGGATTCGAACCTACGAAGCTGTGAAGCAGCAGATTTACAGTCTGCCCCCGTTGGCCACTTGGGTATCTCCCCTGTTCGGCATCACGGAGCCAATGGACGGATTCGAACCCCCGACCTGCTGATTACAAATCAGCTGCTCTACCAGCTGAGCTACATTGGCCTGTACAACAAGGAAAAGAACGGTTCCTTTCCCTCCTCTTCACCAAAAGGTTCCGATTTGGGCGGGCAAATGTAGAAAAGAACCGTTCGCTCCCAAACGATTCGGACGCTTTTGGCACGCGCCGTGATGCGCGCGGTGCTTTCGCGGGGCCCAGCAAGGGCTATTGGCGGTCTCGGCTGCGCAGGATTTGGCTGCGCAAGGCCTCGGTTACATCGCTGGTGGCCTCCTCGAAGGTCTTGCCTTGGCGCTTCGCGAAGAGGTCGTTTCCAGGAACCGCCAAGCGCACTTCCACCACTTTGTTCTGGCGCTCTTCCCCATCATGGTCAAGGCGCAGGAACACATCCGCGGAGTGGATGCCGTCCGTGAACTGGGTGAGCTTCAGGAGCTTCTCTCGGACATAATCGATGAGTTTGGAATCGGCGTCGAAATGGATGGACTGCACGTTGAGCTTCATGTTCACGAGTTCAGTTGGTTTATCCGGCCCTGCGCCCTCCGCGCGGATGTGCCTGAGCATGGGCCTTTTTGAGCCTCTCTGAGGTGTTATGGGTATATACCTGAGTGGCGGCAAGCCCTGCGTGGCCCAGGATCTCTTTCACGGCATTAAGGTCTGCGCCGTGGTCGAGCATGTGCGTGGCGAAGGTGTGCCTCAGCACGTGGGGGCTCCGCTTCTGTTGGGTGGTGACCTGCTCAAGGCGGCGCCTTACCAGGCGCTGCACACCGCTTCGCGACAACGGCTTGCCGCTGGGTTGCAGGAGCATTGGATCGCCCAAGGCTGCAGCTTTGGATGGCCTCAGGGCGATGTGCCGGCGCAAGCGGTCCGCCAGACCCGGGTGAATTGGCACGATCCGTTCCTTGTTGCGCTTACCTGATAAGCGCAAAGTTCCCGACCGCCCATCGAAATCACCCACTCTGAGCGCGATGAGTTCGGCAAGGCGCATACCCGTTCCATAGAGCAGCTCAAGTACCAGCAATTCAAGCTCATGCTTGGGGTCATCGCTCGAGGCTTCCGATGCAAAGACCATCGCCATTCGTCCTTCCTCAACGAATTCAGGCAGCCGCTTCGATGTCTTGGGTGCTTCAATCAGGTCCGTAGGTGCCTCATTCACCGCCCCAACTTGACGGGCGAAGCGGTAGAAGCCACGAACAGCGCTCAGCCTTCTGTTCAGGGTGCGCGCCGATTCACCGGCCTCCATGCGCGCCATCACCCAATACCTCAGGTACTGGCCATCGGCCTGCTCTAAGCGTGTTATGCCGCTCTCGCTCAAATAGGCCAAGAACAGGTTCAAGTCCGCCTTGTAGGCTGCCACGGTGTGCGGACTCGACCGGCGTTCGTGAGCGAGGTGCTCCAAGTAGCGGTTGATTAACATGCGGCGCAGGCGAAAGGTAAGCGCCTGGAAAGACGAAGGCGGAAGAGCCATAGCCCTCCCGCCTTCAGGAAGTGGAATCACGATTACTCTTGGTCGGTCTGCAGCTTGAGCTTGTAGGCGGCGCGGATGATCTCCTTGCGGCGCGCCACGGAAGGCTTGGTGAAGCTCTGGCGCTTGCGCAGCTTACGCATGGTGCCGGTACGCTCGAACTTCTTCTTGAACTTCTTGAGCGCCTTATCGATGCTCTCGCCTTCCTTGACCGGGATGATCAGCATGGTCGTGGTCCGTTTTTCAATCGGGGCGGCAAATATAGATGCACAGTTGGAAGTCGCAAACGATTTAACCTATGGCAGGAGTTCCTCGAGCCGTTCCTCGAGCGCTTCACTGCGGAGCCCCTTGTCCAGCACCTTGCCCTCGCGGTCAATCAGCACGGTGTAGGGAATTCCGCTCACCCCGTATTCCTGCGCCGCCGCGTTATTCCAGAATTGAAGGTCGCTGATGTGCTTCCACGGCAGCCCATCGGCCTTGATTGCCTCTACCCACGCCGCTTGATCACGGTCGAGCGAGACCCCAAGGATCTCAAAGCCCTTCTTGTGGAAGCGCTCGTAAACCCGCTTCACATTCGGATTCTCTATGCGGCAGGGTCGGCACCAGCTGGCCCAGAAATCAATCAGGACCACCTTCCCGCGCAACTGGCTGAGGGCGAAGGTACCGCCATCTGGCGTATTCTGCCGGATCTCGGGGGCTTCGCTGCCGATGGGCAGCAGATTGGCCAAGCGCTTCATCTCCTCTTCCTGCGCTTTCATCATCACCATTTCCTGCTCGTAACGGTCCACATTCTCGCGGAAGCTCTGGAAGAACCCGGATTGCGGCATCGTTCTGCGCAACTCGTCACGCACCTCCTTGAAGAGCTCGAACTCCTGCTGCAGATTCATGCGGCCCAGCACGCTGATGGCCACGGGCGATCCTTTGTTCTCGCGCACGAACTGCACGCAACGCTCGTAATAAGCCACGTTGCTGGCGTTCAATTCATCGAGGTTGGCGGTGTTCTGAGGGTCCTGCGCGAGGGCGGCGCGAAGTCCTGCCACCTTGGCTTCATAGCCCTGCGATTCGGCCTGGAACCGTTGCATGGCCTCAGTGTGCTTCGAGCCGCTGAGCCCTCGCGGGGTGGCGAACAGCCCTGCTTGCGCATCGATGCTCAGTTCCTCCGTGCTGTCGAGCACCACGATCAATTGCTCATTGCCCACGGTGATGCGGTAGAAATCCAGCGGCAAGCTGGGGGCGTAGATGATGCCCTTGCCGGACCCATCGAGCTTCACCGAATCGACATGGTAGGGCCGGCCATTCCGGAATTCGTCGAAGAAGGCCATCTGACCTCCGGCGCCCTCAACGCTCAACGAGATGGCGCGGCCGCCGCCACCCGGACCGGAGCACGCTACGATCAATAGCGCAGCAGCGATGGTACTGAACCTGTGATTCATGTTCAACCGTTTTCCTTTTCGAGAAGTCGGCGCACCACTTCATTGGCGCGCTTGGGGTCGGCCTTGCCTTTCGTTCCCTTCATCACTTCGCCCATGAAGAGGCCGAGAAGTCCTTTGTTGCCATTGCGGTATGCAGCCACCTTGTCCGGATACTTGGCCATCACGTCGTGCACCAGGCGCTCAATGAGGCCTTCGTCGGTGCTCTGAACCAAGTCGTGCTGGATGGCAAGCTCTTCCGCCGTGCTGCTCGAATCTTCGAGCATCAGCGGGAAGAGCTTCTGACTGGCCACGGTGTGGCTCACCTTGCCAGCGTCAATCAAAGCGATGAGGCCCGCGAGCCTATCCGCGCTGATGGGGAACTCGCTGATCTCAAGGCCACGCTCATTCAGCCAACCTCGCACGTCGCCCATCACCCAGTTAGCCGCGCCCTTGAAATTGCTGGTCTTCGCGATCACTGCTTCGTAGTAGAGCGCGGTGCCCTTGTCATCCGTGAGGATGCTCGAATCGTAATCGCTGAGGCCGAGCACCTGCGTGTACTTGGCGCGCAGCTCGCGCGGAAGCGGAGGCATTCCTTCACGTATGGCCTCCTTCATGGCCTCGCTCACGGTGATGGGCTGCAGGTCGGGCTCGGGGAAGTAGCGGTAATCGTGCGCGAGCTCCTTGCTGCGCATACCGATGGTGATGCCCTTGCCCGCATCGAAGGTGCGCGTCTCCATGTGGATGGCTCCGCCTGAATCCAGCACTTCGCTCTGACGCTGTGCCTCGTATTCAATGGCACGCGTCACGTTGCGGAAGCTGTTCATGTTCTTCACCTCGCAGCGAGTGCCGAATTTCTCCTGGCCTATGGGCCTCAGGCTGATATTGGCATCGCATCGCAAGCTGCCCTCTTCCATGTTACCGTCGCAGATGTCTAGGTAGCGGACCAGGCGGCGGATCTCCACCAAGTAGTCGTAAGCCTCCTGTCCGCTCCGGATATCCGGCTCGCTCACGATCTCGATCAGCGGAACACCCGCGCGATTCAGATCAACCAGCGTGTTGAAGGGATCCACGTCGTGGATGCTCTTGCCGGCATCCTCTTCCATATGGATACGGGTGATGCCGATGGGCTTGAATCCCGTTGCCGGATGCGGAATCAGGACTTTCCCGTTCGTGCAGATCGGCGTTTGGTCCTGCGTGATCTGGTAGCCTTTCGGGAGGTCGGGGTAGAAGTAGTTCTTGCGCGCGTAGTGCATCCAAGGTGCGATGGTGCAGTTGGTGGCCAGTCCCATGCGCACGGCCAGCTCCACCACCTTCTTGTTGGCCACAGGGAGCGTTCCCGGATGCCCTAGCGTTACCACGCTCACATTGGTGTTCGGATGATCACCATATGCGTTGGGATCGCTGCTGTAGGCCTTGCTGCTGGTGATCAGTTGAGCATGCACCTCCAAGCCCACTACCAGCTCGTATTTCTCGCTCCAGTGGGGCGCGCCGGTACCTGTAACCACCTCCTTCTTCGTGCTCATCTCAGCAGCTGGCGATGAGTTCCTTCATGATGTGCGTGAGATTGGGCTCTGCCTTCTCCGCCACGCGCTGCACCATTTCGTGCGTGGTCTTCTCGATCCGGCCTTTCACGCCCATGTCGGTGATCACACTCATGGCGAAGCAAGGGATGCCCATCTGCCGTGCGGCGATCACTTCGGGCACGGTGCTCATGCCCACGGCATCGCCCCCGATCACGCGCACGTAATGGTACTCGGCAGGCGTCTCCAACGTTGGGCCGGTGAGCCCAACGTAGCAGCCTTCCTGCACTTTGATCGATGCACTCGATGCGATGCCCTTCGCATCGGCGATCAGCGCGTGATCGTACGGCTCGCTCATGTCCGGGAAGCGCGGACCGAGCTCGTCGATGTTCCGGCCGATGAGCGGATTCGGGAACAGGCAGATATGGTCGTTGATGATCATCAGGTCGCCCACCTCGAAAGCCGGGTTGACACCACCGCATGCGTTGCTCACAAAGAGCCGATGGATGCCGAGGAACTTGAAGACGCGCACCGGAAGGACCACCTCGTCCATGGTCCAGCCCTCGTAGAAATGGAAGCGGCCTTGCATGGCCACCACCGCCTTGCCGCCGAGCTGGCCGAATAGCAATCGGCCCGGATGGCCCTGAACCGTGCTCACCGGGAACTCGGGGATCGCGCTGTACGGAATAGCGAACTTCACTTCGATCTCCTTGCCCAAGCCGCTCAGCCCCGTGCCGAGGATGATGCCGGTCTCAGGCACGAAACCGCCGGTGGCCTTCTTCAGATGGTCAGCGATGCGTTTGATGCGGTCCAACATGGCGGCGGATGAGGTCGGCGAATCGTTCCGGTTCGTTCAAGATGACGGCCCGCATGCCGATGGTCGCCAGCGGAATGCCTTGGAGCGGAGTGCCTTGCAGCGAACCCAGCCTGGCGGCATCCTTCTCCGTGGTGACCAGCGTTTTCGGGCCGGGCGCGAAAGTAGCGTAGTGATCAGCGATGCGTTCCATGTCGGCACGAGTGAACGCATGGTGGTCGGGAAAGGCGAGGTGCTCTACGATGGCGGTCTTCCGCAGATGGTCGAGGAGGGGTTGCGGATCGGCGATGCCGGTGACGAGGAGAATCTGACCGGTCGAAGGTTGCAGGTTCTTGCCTGACTGAGGATTGCTACCAGCATTCAACCCCCAACCATCAACCTTCAACCTGAGTTCCTCATGCTCAATTCCTGCGAAGAACAACCCTTGAGCCCCCGACAGGCCCAAGCGCTCACGCCAACGAGCTTGCTCCTCGGCCGAAGGCAAGGCCGGGCACTTCGTTACCACCACGATGTCGGCTGCTCTGCGGCGCGATGGCAGGTCGCGCAAGCGCCCAGCCGGCAATAGCGCATCATCGCACCAAGGACGCTGCCAAGTGGTGAGCAGGATCTTGAGGTCCGCATCCAAACGGCGGTGCTGCAGAGCATCGTCGAGGAGCACGGCCTGCACATCGGGCAAATCGCGGATGATCTGTTCGATCGCTGCTACCCTATCCGCGCCTACGAACACACGCGCTTCAGGGAACTTACGCTTCACCTGTAACGGCTCGTCGCCGCTGCGCTCGGCAGCATCAGTGGCCTGCACTTCGTGGATGTCGCTGCCTTTGCGGCCGTAGCCACGGCTCAGCGTGGCAATGAGCGATGTGCCATGCAGCGCGCGCAACATCAGTTCCAGCATCGGCGTCTTGCCCGTCCCGCCCAAAGCAAGATTGCCGATGGCGATGGTGGGCACGGCAGGCTGGATAGAGCGGCGCAAGCCAGCATCGTACACCACATGCCGCATCCGGAGCACCAGGCCATAGAGCCAAGCGAGGGGTGCAAGTGCAAGGCGTTGAACGACCATGATTACTTTGCCGCGAACCCGCGCGAGATGCGCGAAGCGTCAAAGATGAAGATCAAAGACCTCATCGCCCCGCTAGAAGCATGGGCGCCGCGCTCACTTCAGGAGGATTACGACAATTGCGGCCTCCAAGTGGGCGAACCAGAGGCAGAGATCGATTCGGCGATGATCTGCATCGATTGCACGGAAGCCGTGGTGGAAGAAGCAGCGGCCAAGGGCTGCGGCCTCATCATTAGCCACCACCCGGTGATTTTCCGCGGGCTTAAGAGCCTGGTGGCCAAGAGCCATGTGGAGCGAACGGTGCTCGCGGCCATCAAGCGCGGCATCGCCCTGTACGCTTTCCATACCAACCTGGATAATGTGATCCACGGCGTTAACGGCGAGATCGCCGAGCGCCTCGGGCTGAAGCCAGTGCGCGCCCTCGTCCCGAAATCGGGTCAATTGAGGAAGCTGGTGGTCTTTGTGCCCACGGAGCATGCCGATGCCGTGCGCAATGCCGTGTTCAATGCCGGCGGTGGGCACGTAGGCAACTACGACGAATGCAGCTTCACTGTGGGCGGCATTGGCACCTTCCGACCCGGGCCCGGGACCAACCCCTACTCAGGCGAGCATGGCGTGCGCAGCAGCGATGCCGAATTCCGGCTCGAGTTCATCTATCACGCCCCGCGCGAACAGGCCATCCTTGCTGCCATGGTGGCCGCGCACCCGTATGAAGAGGTGGCCTACGACCTCTATCCGATGGTTAACGTCCACCCCGGCATCGGCAGTGGCCTCTTGGGCGAATGGGATGCGCCGATGACCGAGACCACCTTCCTGGCCAAGCTGAAGCAGGTATTCGGGCAGCAGGCCATCCGGCATACCCGATTGCTCGGCGGGCCCATCCGCCGGGTGGCCCTTTGCGGGGGCTCCGGGGCCTTCCTCATTGGCGCCGCCAAGGCCGCCGGGGCCGATGCCTACCTCACCGGCGACGTGAAGTACCATGAGTTCTTTGAGGCCGATGGGCGCCTGCTCCTGGCCGACATAGGGCACTACGGCAGCGAGCAATTCACCATGCACCTGATCCAACGCAGGTTAGGGGAACATTTCCCTACATTTGCCGTCCGTTTGACGGAAACCGTCACGGACCCCATACATCATTATTGACATGGCGAAGAGCGACGTGAAGGCCCCGGCAAAAGAGAAGGAGGCCAAGAAAGCCCCTGTGCTCGGCAAAGCCGAGATCACCATTGCCGAGAAGCTGGTCGAACTGTACCGGTTGCAGACCATCGACTCTGAATTGGACCGCATCAAGGTGCAACGGGGCGAATTGCCCTTGGAAGTGCAGGATCTGGAGGACGAGGTTGCCGGCTTGGAGACGCGCCTGAAGAAACTTCAGGATGAGTTGGCCGAAATCGAAGGCCAGGTGACCGACCGCCAGAACCAGATCAAGGAAGCCAAAGCGCAGATCAAGAAGTACGAAGGCCAGCAGGCCAAGGTGCGCAACAACCGAGAGTACGATTCGCTAACCAAAGAAATCGAGTTCCAGAACCTGGAGATCCAATTGGCTGAGAAGCGCATCAAGGAATTCAAGGCACAGATTGATGCCAAGAAGGGCGTGGTAGATGAGAGCAAGGCCAAGCATGATGAGCGCCGCAAGGACCTTGATGTGAAGAAGAAAGAACTCGACGAGATCGTCGCGGAGACCGAGAAGGAAGAGAAGGATCTTTCGAAGCGAAGCGCCGCTGCGAGCAAGAGCATCGAGGAGCGCCTGCTGAGCGCCTATCACCGTGTTCGCAGCAATACGCGGAATGGCCTCGCTGTGGTGCCTGTTGAGCGAGGCAGTTGCGGGGGCTGCTACAATTCAATCCCGCCCCAGCGGCAGCTCGACATCGGCAGCCACAAGAAGATCATCGTTTGCGAGCACTGCGGCCGCATCCTGGTGGATGAGTACGTGGTGGACCGCGTGAACGGAGCGGCGTGACCCGCTCGATAGGAACCGCTGAATGACCGAAGGCCCGCAAGGGCCTTCGTCCTTAAGGCCTCAAGGCAACTGTGATCATGGCCCCGAAGCGGCTGCGGTCAATCACCACGGCATCGACTAGCTCAGCGGCGTACGGTTGATAGCGCACACCCTGCACAGCGTAGTTCGCGCTGAAATCGACGGTGATGTGCTCCCCGCGGTAGCCTAAGCCCGCTGCGTAATTGCGGCGAGCCTGGCCACGAAGGACGTCACCTGCGCGATAGGGATCGGACAAGAAGCCCCAGCCCGCGCGATAGTACCAGTTCGAGAATCGCCACTCGGTGCCAACGCGAACACTGTGCTGCGGAACGAAACGGCTGCGTATCGCGAGGTTCTCGAGCTCGAAGTCATACGGGTCGTCCAGGGTCGCCGAGCGGCGATACCGCATGCGCGTGGCATCGGAATACTCATAATCCACGCTGACCAAGCCATTCGACCCGGCCACATAGGCAGCGCTGACCACCGCACGCCACGGTGCCGTGAGCCGATACGCGAAGTTGCCATCAGGCGATGCGGACTCCTGGTCGAAATCGCCTGCCGCGCCTACGCCCGTGTAGCCTGCACGCATGCTGGTACTGTACACATCGTTGAGGGAAATCCATTGCGGGCTGAAAAAGGCCGCGCCGGCCCGAAGGCGCTCGGTGATCCGGAACAAAGCGCCCAGAGAAAGCTCGAAACCGCTTGCCCCGGTCTGCAGAGTTTCCTGGAATTCGATCTGCTCGATATCATTCGTGGGCGAAAGACCGTATTCGGTGTGGGTGATCGTTCGCCGGTACCGATGACCAATGATGTTCATCGACCCTCCGATGTACACGCGGTCATCGAAATTGGCGGAGTAGAAGAAGCCGGTTCGCGTGGCAGCGCCGCTCGATTCGATGAGGTCGCGCTGTCGGGTCTCTCCATCCGCGGGCAGGCCACTGAAGTATGAGAGGGTGTCTCCTGGAACAGTATCGATCGCGAAGAGGTCCCATGCTAGTGCGGCCCCGAAAGGAAATGCGTCGTAGATGGAGTAGGACGGAGTGCCGCTGGCCTGGTTCACGAATTGGGTAAGCATGGTGCCGGGCACGCGCTCAGCCAACGCATCGGTGCGCACGTGGTGCGAAGCGATGCGATCGTAAACCAAACCGTAGGCAGCGCCTTTGTAACTGCCTTGTCCCTTCCCAACGGTGCGCAGCACCAACGCCATGTTGGGAATGGTCACCTTGCCATTGGTAGTACCGGAGGTGCTGCCATAATGCTGGCTCCGATCGCTTCCGACCTCCAGCCCGATGCTCATGCTCAAGCTGCTGCTGCGATAAAGCGCCAGCCCTGCCGGATTGATGCTGATTGACACCGGATCAGCACCGACGGCACCGAACGCATTGCCCAAGCCGTTGCTCCGCGCCGTGCCACCGGGTTGTTGCGAGACTGTGCGCAAGGCGTCCTCTTCGCTTTGCGCGAAGCCCGGGTCCGGCGCAATCGCCAAGAGAAGCGAAACGCAGGCACAGTAGCCGTATCGCCCCCGATGGATCATCGTGAGCGGTGGCGAGTCGGTGATGAACCTCCGCCCCCATCCCTGGATGGCGCGGGGGAAGGCGACGAACGCTCAAAGGTGCGCTCATTCGGACGTTCGATTCCGGGCTGACGCTCGCGGTTCGGTCCCACCGATGGTTTTCGCTCCATCGGGCGCTCCACTGGCCTGGGCTCACGGACCCTGATAGGCTCTGTCAATGGCTGCGCCGGTCGCAGTCCAGGTCGTGATTGCTCGCCTATAGAACGGGATGGCTCTGAAAGAGGCTTATTTGGTGCGAGCCCAATGGGGTCGCGCGCCATGCGTGGAAACGAACCACTGGAGCCGGTGTTGCTCGATCGGTTCGAGGGTGGCCGATGGCCTACGTAGGTATTGCTGCTTCCGCCAATGACCACCGGCACATAGCAGGTGCGGCACGGGCCATATGGCCCCCAATAGGAACCATAGCCGTAGTCCCAATTGCCCCAGCCCCAGCCCGTATAGCCGCCATAACCCCAGCCATTGTAGCCACCGGTGCCCCATCCGCCATATCCCGGATAGCCCCAACCACCATATCCGCCATTGTACCAGTTCATGTTACCGCCATAGTTCCAGCCGCCAAAGCCGCCCCACGGGTTATTCATGCCCCACGGCTGGTTCCAAGGGTCGTTCCAGCCATTGTTCATGCCCATGCCACCATTGCCCCATCCCATCCCCATTCCCCAGCCCGGACCGTTCCAGCCGCTCTGCCAGCCCATGCCAGAGCCGAAACCGAAGCGACCGTAGTTGTAATAATGCGGATCATTGTAAGCCATGTCATAATAACCCCGTTGGGCACCTGATGCGGCAGCAGCATCCGGATCATAGTAGTCATCATTGGCGGGTTCCTCTGCCTCAGGCTTGCTTGCTGATGGTTCCGGCTCTTGGGCGTTTGATGCAGCCTTGGCGGTCGATGGCATGAAGTAGACGTCGTCGTCGTGCTGCACCAATGGCTGGGTCGTTGTGCACGACCCGAGGATCAACGCGAACGCGACCAGGAGTGGGGTGATCGGGCGAACTGCCATGGTTCCTTCGGGTTTGGGTGAACGGATCGATGAGGCGCCGGAATGGCGATACGTACTTTCGGCGCGTCCCGGCTGGAACAAAAATAGTACCGGGCTGCACCGATGGCCGACCTGTTAACGAAGCGCGCCGACGATTACGCGCAGTGGTACAATGACCTCGTTCTGAAAGCCGATCTGGCCGAGCACAGCGACGTTCGCGGTTGCATGGTGATCAAGCCGCATGGCTATGCCATCTGGGAGAAGATGCAGCGCGCGCTCGACGACATGTTCAAGGCCACGGGGCATGTGAATGCCTACTTCCCGCTGTTCATCCCCAAGAGCTATCTGGCCAAAGAGGCCAGCCACGTTGAAGGCTTCGCGAAGGAATGCGCCGTGGTTACGCATTACCGCCTCAAGAGCGATCCCGTTCATGGTGTGATCGTCGACCCTGACGCGAAACTGGAAGAGGAGCTCATCGTTCGGCCCACGAGCGAGACCATCATCTGGAACACCTATCGCGGCTGGATCAACAGCTACCGCGACCTGCCGCTGCTGATCAACCAATGGGCGAACGTGGTTCGCTGGGAGATGCGCACGCGCTTATTCCTGCGCACCTCGGAATTCCTCTGGCAAGAGGGCCACACCGCCCACGCCGCCAAGGAAGAGGCGATCGCCGAGACCGAACGCATGCTCGAAGTTTACGCGCGCTTCGCCGAGGAATGGCTGGCAATCCCGGTGATCAAGGGCATCAAGACCGCCAGCGAGCGCTTCGCCGGAGCTGAGGAGACCTATTGCATAGAGGCGCTGATGCAGGATGGCAAAGCGCTGCAGGCCGGCACCTCACACTTCCTTGGGCAGAATTTCGCCAAGGCATTCGATGTGCTCTTCACGAATAAGGAGAACAAGCAAGAGCATGTGTGGGCGACGAGCTGGGGGGTGAGCACCCGACTGATGGGCGCCTTGATCCTCACGCACAGCGACGACCACGGGCTGGTGCTGCCCCCGAAGCTGGCACCCGTGCAAGTGGCCATCGTGCCCATTGCCAAGAACCCGGAGCAGTTCAATGCCATCCGCACCTATGCCGCACCCATGATGGAATCGTTGCGAGCCAAGGGCATTTCAGTGAAATTCGACGATGACGATACGAAGAAGCCGGGCTGGAAATTCGCGGAGTACGAATTCAAGGGCTATCCTGTCCGCATCGCCATCGGCCCCCGTGACTTGGAGAACGGAACCGTTGAAGTGGCCCGGCGCGACACGCTGGAAAAGCAGGTGATGCAGATGACCGATCTCGCGGAAAAGGTGGAGCATCTGCTAGGCCATATCCAAGACAACCTTTACCAGAAGGCACTCGCCATGCGCGAGGCGGGCACACGTGCAGTGGACTCCTACGATGAATTCAAGGTCGAGATCGAGAAGGGCGGGTTCCTTCTCGCGCACTGGGATGGCACCCCGGAGACGGAAGCCCGCGTGAAGGAAGAGACCAAGGCCACCATCCGGTGCATCCCGCTCGACGGCGATGGTGCTCCCGGCACATGCATGGTGAGCGGGAAGGCAAGCGCTCGCCGCGTCATCTTCGCAAGAGCCTACTAGCATGAGCAAGCAGAAGACAGCACCGGATGCGCGTGACCTGATCCTGGGCCTGCTGCGCACCAAATCCTGCATGAAGCAGGATGTCTATCGGAACACCGCCCAATTGTTCGAGCTGGTCAAGGAACTCCTGCAAGAGATCGCGGGCGACCTGGAAGCGCAGGTGAAGGCCCACGACGAGCGACTCGCCGTGGCTTTCACTGATAAGGGAGCAACGGCGTGCGAACTGCGGGTCGCTGGGGATGTGGTCATCTTCCACATGCACACCAACGTCTTCAAGCTTGACCAGAGCCACAGCCTGTGGAAGACGAGCTACCTGGAGGAGGATGACTGCGCGGCTATTTCGGCGTGGTGAACATGTACAATTTCCTGAGCGACTCATTCAAATACAATCGGGAGCGAGATCTAGGGTACCTCGTGGCCCGCCTATTCCTCAACCGGGACAACAAGTTCTTCGTGCAAGGCAAGCGCCAGCTCGGCTTCCTCTACGACGACCTGGAAGCCAATGACCTGGAGCGCAGCCGGATCAAGGATGTACTGCTCTCCGTGGTGCTCTATGTGCTGGAATTCGATCTGCTCGCTCCGCCTTACGATCAAGTGAATCAGGTTACGGTGAGCGAAATGAACGAGCTCAATGCCAACCTCACCATCAGCACGGGCAAGCGCCTCGGCTTCCGCTTCCAGAGCGACTTGGACGATCCGACCTGAAGTGCATTGCGGTTTCAGCCGTCTGTTTACATTTGCGCCCCCTCCGGGGAATTTTCATCATGGCCCGTTCGTCTAGGGGTTAGGACGCGTCCCTTTCACGGATGAAACAGGGGTTCGATTCCCCTACGGGCTACGCCGCATCGCCGGAGCCTTTGCAATAGCAAGGGTTTCCGGCGATCATCGTTTACTGGTCTTCGGTTCGTCCGTTGGTGCCTGGACCTTCGGCGAGCCCTGCAAACCTTGCGCTCAGAGCAAGGGAACTAACTGCTCCAATCGCATCCCGCGCGAACCCTTGAGCATTATGAGCATGTCCCTAGGTGCAGAACCAGCCCATGACGCAAGCAGGGCATTGATGTCCTTGAAAGCACCTTCCCCGACTGCTTCGGCGTAAAGGGGCCCAACGAACACAACCGGCAGGGCCAGTGAATCACACAATTCTGCCATTCGAACATGCTCGCCTTTGCCCTCGGGCCCGAGTTCGAGCATATCTCCGAGCACGGCGAGCTTCGGCCGATCGGTTTCCATGGAAGCGAAATTCCGCAATGCAACCTCCACACTGGAAGGATTCGCATTGTAGGCATCCATGATAAGCTGATTGCGTCCGGTATCCTTCCACTGCGATCGGTTATTCCCGGGTGAATACATCTCCAAGGCTCGCGCAATCAATCTGTCCGGGACTCCGAATGCCTGGCCAACGGCAATGGCGGCCAGTGCATTGGGCAGATTATAAGACCCAATTAGCTGCGTTCGTGCTTCGAAACGTTCGCCACTCACCCCCCGAAACCATAGCGACAAACAAGATCCGGAGTCGAGCAAGCCGCCTTGCGTTCGGCAGGCCTGACCGTTGCCGTAGGTGATGCACTTCTCAAAGCCCCCAGCCTCCCGCATGAGCAATGCATCGTCCGCATTGACCAATACGGCCCCGCCATGTCCGGCCAACCAGCGGAAAAGCTCCGTCTTCGCGCGTACAACGCCGTCAAGGCCTCCGAATCCTTCCAGGTGCGCTTTACCGATGTTGGTGATGACCCCGTGGGTGGGTTCGGCTATTGACATCAGCTCAGCGATGTCACCGGGCTTGTTGGCGCCCATTTCGATGATGGCGAATGAATGGTCCTTATTCGCGCGGAGCAGGGTCAAGGGCACACCAATGTGATTGTTCAGATTGCCTTCTGTGGCCAGGGTGCATCGATCGGTGGAAAGAACAGCATGCACCAGCTCTTTCGTCGTGGTCTTCCCGTTCGAGCCGGTAATGGCGAGCACGGGAAAACCGAACTGCCTTCTATGGTACCGACCAAGTTCCTGCAACGCGGCCAGCACGTCAGGCACCAGGATGCAACGCTCGTCCGTGGCGAATTCCGGCTCGTCAACGACTGCGAAACGCGCGCCCTTCTCGAGTGCTTCCGACGCCAGCGCATTAGCGTTGAAGCGCGGACCCTTCAATGCGAAGAACATGCAGCCAGGAGCAATGGCCCTGGTATCAGTGCATGCTCCGGTTGATTCCAGGAAACATCGATGCAGCGTATTCGCGTTTATCATTGAATGAAAGACCCCCGGACTCAGCCGGGGGTCGAATGTATGCGGACGAGCAGGCGGTCAGAGCTTCTTCGCTTGATCGAGCTTCTTGCGGCGCTTATCGTCTCCGAGGCCCTTGGGACTTCCAACCCGCGTCATGGCGCATCGGAATCCGATGGTTGAAGTGCTCTGCCGTTCATCAAGATGGCGGCGTGTGGCAGGACCAGCCCAATAGATGCGATCGGCCCAAGATGCTCCCTTATACACCCGGCTCCTGTCGTTCACGAGAGTGGTCTTGCCCCAATCGTACATCGCATTGCCTTCGAAATCGGGTGTTTCGTAATAGATGCTGCTCTCTACATCACCATCGCGGAAATCGATGTTGTCGCTCTGGCGATAGTTCCGGCGATCGATATTCTCTTCGACGGTGACATTCCGCATGCGCACTTCGCCTGGCTGGTCGTTCTGGTAATCGCTGATGCCGGAAAGCAGTTTCGGGCAGATCTCCAGGTCCTTGCCCTTGATGTTGTCGATCATGTCCTGAACACGCTGCATGGCCGCATCGTGCTTGCGGGTGCTCACGAATTCAATGGCCTGGTCAATCTGAGTGAGCAGCTCGTCGATGAGCGCGGCTTCTTCATCAATGGCGCGGCCCTGCATCGCCAACTGGAACTCGGTGAGGTAGTACTTGATGCCATCCACGTCGTAGATCACCAGATCGTGCTTGTCCTGCACAACGCCATCGCTGTTCAGCACCTTCGTCTTGAACACGTTGCCGCGGAAGGCGCGGAAATCATCCTTGTCCTCTGGGCTCAGGTTGCGATAAACATCCATCACCCATTCGCTCACATTGCCGGCCATGTTATACAGCCCGTAATCATTCGGCCAGTAGCTGAAGACCGGGGCTGTGATATCGGCATTGTCATTCAAACTGCCGGCAACGCCCATGTAATCGCCGCGGCCACGCATGAAGTTCCCCCGGAAGTCACCGTAGAATGCACCTCCGCTCTTGCGGCTATCATAACGCACCCAGTGACCGTTCCACGGGTAGATCCGGCGCTCCACCACACGCTCATCGACCGTGTTACCGATGATCCCATAGGCGGCATATTCCCATTCCGCCTCAGTTGGCAGGCGATAGCGCGGGAGGAGCACGCCGTCCTCCATCTTGATGTTCCGGCGGTCCTTGTTCGGATTGAAGTCCACCACCCCATCGACCTTCTTGCCGCTCTCGTACTGGCCAGCCAAGTACGAATCCGTGGTGAAGTGGTCTTCGTTGATCTGGTTGGTGTAGTGCTCGAATAGGCCCTCACGGATGAGGATAATCTCGTTCACGCGGTCAGTGCGCCAAGCACAGTAATCGTTCGCTTGCAGCCAATTCACGCCTACCACTGGGTAATCACGATACGCCGGGTGGCGCAGGTAATATTCCACATAGGGCTCATTGAAGGCGAGCTTGTTGCGCCACACCAAGGTGTCAGGAAGGGCCTTCTTGTAGATCTCCGGGTAGTCGGCCGCAAAGACACGGTCGAGCCAATACAAGTACTCGAGCCAGTAGAAGTTCGTCACTTCAGCCTCATCCATATAGAAGGACGATACCGTGACCGTGCGCGGGATGTGGTCCCATTCATGGCGCAGGTCATCAGACACCCGGCCCATGGTGAACTGACCGCCCTCGATCAGTACCAAGCCGGGCCCATTCTCCTGGTCCTCGTAGCTGGCCTTCTCGAACCCTCCGTTCTTGGAGTCGTTGTAGTTCCAGCCAGTGGCACCGCTCTTCTCGAAATTGCAACTCGAGAAGAAGGCGCTGGCCAGCACCAGGATCCCTGTCTTCCTTGCAAGGCTCATGTGCTTGGTTTTTTTGGTGGTGATGAAGAGGCTCAGAACGTGGGGCACGCCACCACGCGGAATCTCCGCTTCTTGGGTTTGCACTTGAACTGCAGCTGCATGCTCACCTCATGAGATCCAGCGGTCCGTGTGGTGAGCTTGCTCGTGGTGAGGTCGTAGCTGTATCCGAACTTGAACTTCTCGGTATGGAACCCGATAAGCATGATGAACGAGTCCCGTGTACGGTACCAAACCCCGGCGGTTATCGGACCGTGGTCCACGTACATGCCGAGGTTCAATTGACGGAACGCCGCTTGTTGCTGGTATAGTACGTTCGGTGAGATCTTCGTTCGAGCATCCCCATACTTGCCGCGCATGCCGATGGGGATGGCAGCTCCTGCATGGCCCGTGATCTTCATCGGCAACCGGCTGGTGCCGACAATGAGCGACTCATTGGGCTGGGTGAGGTGGTGCACTGCGAATCCCACAAAGTAGATATCCGTGTAACCGAGGAGGCCTGCGCTGAAGTCGGCATTCCCAACTCTGCCGCCCCGTGGAACATCATTGGTGTTGTAAATGAACCCTCTTCTAGGATCGATCTGGTCACCGAATGTGAGCTTGTTCCAATCGAGCGACTTCTGGAAATAGGTGGCCTGGAACCCGGCCTTCAGCGAGAACTTCCTCGATATCGGCTGCTGGTATGAATAAATTCCGCTCACCGTCGTGGTGCTCAAGGTGCCTTTGCCTGCCTGGTCATTGGTTACAATGAAGCCCAATCCGCCCTGCATGGCATCGATATGCTGATCATAGCTGGCGCTGGTAGTGACGAAGGTGCCGGTGAGGGCGGGCCACTGGTTGCGGTAATTGAGCACGACCCGCGGGCAGCGAGCGGTGCCGGCAAAAGCCGGATTCAGGTAGAGCGGGTTCGCGTAGAATTGGGTGAACTGCGGATCCTGGGCCTGAGCGGCAAGCCCGACCAGCATCGACCATCCGAATACTACGCGCACGCGCCAAAGAGTGATTCTCTTCATGCTCCTATTGCGGTCTAGCCCAACTGCAAGCGCCAATTATACGCATCCCTTCCGAACCGGTTCTCCACCCCTTGGCAATAATGCTCGCCTGAGGCCGTTGGTCCCCTGCCCGAAAGCCAAGGGTCGAAGGTAGTAACTTCGATCCGAATTGTTGAAAACCTGTTGATTGAGGTTCATGAGAACGAGTTCGCGAATCTTCGCCCTTCCCTTGATGGTAACCGCTTTCAGCGCGGCTATTGCCCAATTGGACCCTTGGCGGACGCTAGAATGGAAATTGCCTCCGGCCGAGGGCAAAACAGTCCTGGCCCCTCCATCGCCCGTGCTCAGGAGCGGCGAACCGGACCATGAACGCGGCGGATTGCCCGTGCATGTTGAAGTCCTTCCGCTCAATAGAGGTTCGCGCATCGCAGGGGCGCGCGTTGTCGATGCCGAGTACGATGAGGTTTCTCGAACTGAGCTTTCCGCGTGGCCGACATTGGCTGTCATTGGTCCCGAGCCCGATGTGCATGCTCAGGTGAGGCTGCTTCGAAAGCGCCCCTTCCTGCTGGTCTCCGTTTTCCCGTTCAGGCGAAATCCAGCTACGGGTGCGATCGAACGACTGAGGAGGTACCGCTATGAATGGGTCGAGGCAGCAACTTCAGACCTAGGCAGCCGAAAGATGGACTACCCCGACCATTCGCTGATGGAGACCGGCGATTGGTATCGCATGACCTTGGCCAAGGACGGCGTTTACCGGGTCACATACGATTTCCTCAATTCGTTGGGCGTGAACACCTCGGGGTTGAACAGCGACCGAATCAACGTGTATGGGAACAACAACGGCCTGCTTCCCTTCGTGAATAACCTGCCGGTGCCTACCGACCTGAAGGCCCATGCGATCGAAATGGTTGATGGCGGCGACGGCGTATTCGGCCCAGGTGACTATCTCCTCTTCCAAGCCAACGGCTCCTTGAGGTGGACATTGAATGGGAACTTGTTCAGCCATACGAAGCATGTCTACACGGATTCGGCATCTTACTTCATCGGTATCGACGTGGAGCCCCCAGTGCGCATCTCATCCATCGCGTCAACGACGGATGCTCCCACACAGACTGTAACCCGGTTCAACGACCGGCAGGTCATTGACCGCGACTTGGTGAACCTGATCAAGAGCGGCCGCACCTGGTTCGGCGAGGTCTATGACCTCGTGACCACGTATACCTACGGCTTCGATGTGCCCAACCTTGCCATCGATGTGCCCGTGACGCTTGAAGTCTGTGTTGCGGCCCGCACCTACAGCAGTGGGACTGTCCAGAATACGAGCACCTTCACCCTGAACTCGACCAACGGATTCGAAGGTACCTTGCCGGTGACGAGCATCACCAACAGTCCAACGGGCGCTGTGGCCAAGGAAGCCTGTCAGACCTATACGTGGACCACGGCGGGCAACAACCTGCCGATTACCGTGACCTTCAATAAGTTCGATCCGGTGAGCTCAGCGGGCTGGATGAACTACCTACGGTTGAATTGCGTTCGCGAACTGCGGATGAGCGGAGACCAGATGCAGTTCCGGTCGCTCGCATCGGCAGGCTCCGGCGAAATCAGCGAGTTCGTGATCGATCAAGCGCAGCAGGCACAGCGGATCTGGGACATCACCGACCCCACGAGCCCCATGGCAGTCCAATACACAACGGTGGGCAACCAGAAGACATTCAGACTGCCCACGGAGAGCCTCAGGGAGTTCATTGCCTTCCGCGATGCCAACTACTTGACGCCAACCAGCATCGGCCGGGTTCCGAATCAGGACTTGCACGCCACGGCATTGCCCACGGACCTGGTCATCGTCTCTCACCCGGCGTTCCTCTCGCAGGCGCAACGCTTGGCCGACCGACGGATGAACGAGGGATTGACCGTGCGTATCGTTACTCCGCAGGAGGTATTCAACGAATTCTCTGGCGGATTGCGTGACGCCACTGCGATCAAACGGTACATGCGAATGCTCTATGACCGTGCGGGTGATGATGCCCCCGAGCTGCTCCCGCGCTACTTGCTGCTCTTCGGTGACGGCTCGTACAACAACATATCCTTGAGCGCCAGCAATCAGAACTTCATCCCGAGCTACCAGACTGCGGATGCTATCGACTTCTCGCGCTCTTACACCTCCGACGACTACTTCGGCCTGCTCGATGAGAATGAAGGCGAAGGCACGGGCGACCTGGTCGATATCGGGGTGGGGCGCATCATCGCCCATACCACCGAGCAGGCCAGGCAGGTGGTCGACAAGATCCTGGGGTACGACGCCCTGCGCGGGATCCCGTCATCTGGGGGCAGCTGCGGAAATGACGGGGATGGTGGAATAGCGGATTGGCGCACGCATGTGCTCTTCGTGAGCGATGACCAGACCGGGGACGGCTTCGAGGGCGTTATCCACATGGATCAGAGTGATTCGTTGGCCCGACGCGTGGACCGCGAGTACCCGACCCTGAACGTGGACAAGATCTACCTCGATGCCTACCAGCAGATCGCCACGCCCGGTGGGCAGCGCTACCCGCAGGCCACCATAGAGCTGCGCGACAAGGTGCAGAAGGGTGCCTTGGTGGTGAACTACATCGGCCATGGCGGCGAGGTGGGTTGGGCGCATGAGCGACTGCTCGATAACACGACCATTCTAGAGTGGTCGAATAAGGACCGCCTGCCGATCTTCATGACCGCCACCTGCGAATTCAGTCGCTGGGACGATCCAGGCCGCACTTCTGCTGGTGAATTCGTGCTGCTCAATCCAAGCGGTGGTGGCGTTGCGCTCATGACCACCACCAGATTGGCTTATTCCAGCCAGAACTTCAGGCTCGCCAATTTCTTCTATGACCACATCTTCCAGCCGCTCGATTCGCTCAACCGGGAAGCCCGCATCGGCGATGCCTTCCTCTATACCAAGTTCGATATCGCCTATGCCCAGTCCACCCTGCGCAACCACCGCAACTTCAGCCTCCTCGGCGACCCAAGCATGCGCCTGGCGATGCCGCGCAAGTCGATCCAGATCACGGCACTTACGGACACTCTTGGTCAACAAGTTGATACTTTGAAGGCTTTGAGTGTAGTGCGCATCTCCGGATTCGTGGATGATGGCAATGGGCAGCCGATGCAGGATTTCAATGGCGTGGTGGTGCCCATCGTATACGATAAGCAGACGACGCAGAGCACACTTGCCAACGATGGAGGCGGGCCCTTCAACTTCAAGGTGCGCAAGAACGTGATCTACCGCGGGCGAGCCACCGTGACCAATGGCAGCTTCAGCTTCACCTTCGTGGTGCCCAAGGACATCAACTATCAGTTCGGCAAAGGGCGGGTGGCGTGCTACGCGGAATCGCTCTCGGATAACGCCAGCGGCTACGACAACGACCCGATCGTCGGCGGTACAGCAACCGACGTCCCCTTGGACAACGACGGACCGCGCATCGAGGTTTACCTGAACGATGAGCAGTTCGTGCGCGGCGGCATCACCAACGAGACGCCCTTGCTCTTCTCGAAGATCTTCGACGAGAATGGCATCAACACCGTGGGCTCCAGCATCGGTCACGACCTGCTCGCCACCCTGGATGAGAACACGGAGTAGGCCATCGTGCTGAACGACCTTTACGAGTCCGATGTGGACACCTACAAGAGCGGTCAGGTGCGCTACCGTTTCGGCAAGCTGGCTGACGGCCCCCACACCCTCACCGTGAAGGCCTGGGACACGCACAACAACAGCAGTGAAAAGAGCACCGAATTCGTTGTGGCCTCCAGCGCGGAGCTGGCACTTGCGCACGTGCTCAACTACCCCAATCCCTTCACCACGCGCACCGAGTTCTACTTCGAGCACAATCGCCCCTGCAACACGCTCGAGGCCCAGGTCCAGGTGTTCACCGTGAGCGGACGATTGGTGAAGACCTTGAACCGCCGGCTCACCTGCGACGGCTTCCGCACCGAACCGCTCGCTTGGGATGGGCGCGACGACTTCGGCGACAACCTCGGTCGAGGTGTTTATGTGTACCGCCTCAGCGTGGCGGCTCCCGATGGCGCCAAGGCCGAGCAATTCGAGAAACTCGTGATCCTCCGCTAATACCCCAACCGTCGGACCGCCAGTATATTCGCACCCCTTTCCACGACCCGAACGATGACCCTTCGCCGCCGATCGCACCTGCCCCTTCTTGCACCGCTCCTTCTCATGGCGGTGCCGGGTAAGGCTCAGAATAACGCCTGCGTGAACCAGATCAACGGTCGCGACTGCAAGGAAGGGAACATGAACACCATCACCACGGCGGTGCCGTTCCTGATGATCAGCGTGGACAGCCGCGCAGGCGGCATGGGCGATGCCGGGGTGGCGGTTTCACCGGATGCCAACTCGATTCACTGGAACCCTTCGAAGCTCGCCTTTGCTGAGAAAGAGGGCGAATTCAGCATCAGCTACAGCCCATGGCTGCGCAAACTGGTGCCAGACATGAGCTTGGCCTACATCGCCGGTTACAAGAAGCTGTCGAACGATCGCAGCGCTATTGGCGGGAGCCTTCGCTACTTCAATCTGGGCAGCATCACCTTCACGGACATCAACGGCAGCACCATCCGCGAATTCAAGCCGGCCGAGTTCGCCATTGATGTGGCCTTCGCGCAGAAATTCAGCGACAACTTCAGCGGAGGCATCGCCATCCGCTACATCAACAGCAACCTCACTGGCGGCATCAGCGTGCAGGGCGCCAACAGCAAGGCGGGCCAGAGCGTGGCGGCCGATGTGAGCTTCTTCTACCAGAAACCGGAACTGCAGATCGGCGAGAAGGAAGCCACCTTCGCCTTTGGCCTCAATGTGAGCAATGTGGGCGCCAAGATGAGCTACACCTCATCGGCCAATAAGGACTTCATCCCGATCAACCTGCGCTTAGGCCCAGCCTTCACCGTGAACCTCGACGAGTACAACAGCCTCACCGTGAACCTCGATGCCAATAAGCTCCTGGTGCCGACACCACCGATCTACGACCCCAAGCAGCGTGACCCCGCCACTGGCGAGTTCCTCGTGGCGAGCGGTCGCAACCCGAACGTGGGCGTTGCCGAAGGCATCTTCGGCAGCTTCAGCGATGCTCCCGGATTCGGCGAATGGAACGCGGACAGCTCCGCTTTCACCGTGTATGAAGGCAGCAAGCGCCGCGAGGAGCTGCAGGAGATCAACCTGGCCGGCGGGCTCGAGTACTGGTACGACAAGCAGTTCGCCTTCCGTGCAGGCTACTTCCACGAGCACTTCAACAAGGGCAACCGGCAGTACTTCACCGTTGGATTGGGCCTGCGTTACAGCAAGTTCGCGCTCGACATGAGCTACTTGATCGCCAACCAGCAACGCAGCCCGCTGGCCAACACGCTCCGCTTCACGCTGGGCTTCGTGTTCGATGGCAAGGGCTCCAAGAAGAAAGCCGGTTGATGGCCCCATTGGGCAGCCTCCCCTATCGCATCGGCCTCGGTTACGACGCGCATCAACTGGCAGCCGGCCGAGAGCTCTGGCTGGGCGGGGTGCGGATCGATCATGGAACCGGCCTCGATGGCCACAGCGATGCGGACGTGCTCTTGCATGCCTTGTGCGATGCGTTGCTCGGCGCCGTTGGCCTTGGCGACATCGGCCAGCATTTCCCCAACACCGATGCCACCTGGAAGGGGGCAGATAGCAAGCGCCTGCTCGAAGCAGTGGTGAAGCAACTCCATGAAGGTGGCTGGCGAGTGGGCAACGTGGACTGCACGCTGGTGATGGAGCGCCCGAAGGTGATGCCCCACGTGCCTGCGATGCGCGCCGCCATTGCGCCCTTGCTCCAAGTAGCTGAAGACGCGGTGAGCATAAAGGCCACCACCAACGAACGGATGGGATTCGTGGGCCGTGAGGAAGGCGCCTGTGCATATGCCGTGGCGATGGTACGGCGCTCTGAAGCGGTGAGCGGGTAGCTTCGCCGCTCATCCTTTCCCCATGCGCATCCTCGTTACTGGATCGAACGGCCTGCTCGGGCAGAAACTCGTGGACGCCTTGCGCGATGATGCGGGCGTTGAGCTGATCGCCACAGGACGCGGGCCGGACCGCACACCGGATCCGCTCGGCAACCGCTACCATGCCATTGATTACACCATCCAGTCCGATGTGTATCGCGTATTCGAGGCGACACGTCCCGATGCGGTGATCCACGGCGCGGCGATGACGAACGTAGATGCCTGTGAGACCGACCCGGAAGCGTGCCGCTTGCAGAACATCACCGCGACGCACAACTTGATCGAAGCGGCCAAGTTGCATGGCAGCCACTTCATCTTCCTGAGCACCGACTTCATCTTTGATGGGAAGAACGGCCCGTACCGCGAAGAGGATGCGCCAGCTCCGCTCAGTGCCTATGGACATAGCAAGCTGGACGGCGAGCGCCTCGTGATGACATCAGGCCTCGCGAAGTGGAGCATCGCGCGCACCATCATCGTGTTCGGCGTGGCCCCAGGACTGAGCCGGAGCAACGTGATCCTCTGGGCGAAAGGCGCACTGGAGAAAGGCCAACCGATCAAGGTGGTGGACGATCAATGGCGCATGCCAACGCTGGCCGAGGACCTCGCTGATGGCTGCATCCGCATCGCCAAGCAAGGCGCCACCGGCATCTACCACCTGAGCGGCCCAGATGGCATGAGCATCTTGGAACTCGTGCAGCGCGTTGGCGCCTACTTCAAGCTCGACACCTCCGTTGTGACACCGGTGAAGAGCGACACTTTGGGCCAACCAGCCGCACGTCCGCCGAAGACCGGCTTCGTGATTGACAAGGCGCGGAACGTATTGGGCTGGAAGCCGCGCAGCTTCGAGGAGGGGCTCGCTTTGGTGGCAGCGCAGTTGGCGCGCGGTTAGTCATCGGTTCTCGGAGGCTCGTTGAGTTCCATCCGGACAACGAAACGCCGGCAACGAACAACCTATCAGCAGTCCGACTACATTGGCCAGCCTCAACCCAGTTGCATGGCGATCGCACAAAAAGAAGCTTGGGGCTCCCGTGTCGGTTTGGTCCTGGCCATGGCCGGCAATGCCGTAGGCCTCGGCAACTTCCTGCGATTCCCGGTGCAGGCCGTGCAGAACGGCGGCGGCGCCTTCATCATCCCCTACCTCGTGTGCTTCGTGCTCATGGGCATTCCGTTGCTCTGGGTGGAATGGAGCATGGGCCGATTCGGCGGGCGCCATGGGCATCACAGCACGCCTTTCATCCTGCACCAGATGGATCCGAAGCGCGCCCTATGGAAGTACATCGGCGTGTTCGGCATATTCACCAACCTCGCGGTGGCCTCTTACTACTGCTACCTGGAAAGCTGGACGCTGAGCTACATCTGGCACAGCGTGGTGGGCACCTTCCAAGGGCAGAGTGCCGAGGAGGTGGCTTCCTTTTTCGGCAACTATGTGGATGTGAGCACCACCACCACGGGCATTCCCTATGAGGCCATCCTGTTCTGGGTTCTCTGCCTGGCGCTCAATACATGGATACTCGCTCGCGGCTTGCAGGGCGGGGTGGAGAAGGTGGCCAAGGTGGGCATGCCCCTGCTGATCTTGTTCGGCATCTTCCTCGCGGTGCGCGGCATCACGCTCCAAGCCGGTGAGCATGGCGCGGTGAACGATGGCACCCTCGGGTTGAATTTCCTCTGGACACCTGATTACAGCAGCATCTGGAGCGGCAAGGTCTGGCTCGCCGCCGCTGGGCAGATCTTCTTCACGCTGAGCGTGGGCATGGGCTCGATCCATTGTTACGCCAGCTATGTGCGCAAGAAGGACGATATCGCCCTGAACGCCATGACCGCGGGCTGGATGAATGAGTTCGTGGAAGTCGTGCTCGGAGCTGCCATCATCATCCCGATCAGCATCGGCTACCTGGGCATCGAGAAGGTGGTTGAGCTGACCCAGACCGGTGGATTGGGCCTGGGCTTCCGAACGCTGCCCTACCTGTTCACGCAGTGGGGCCCAGGGCTCGCAGCTGTGGCCGGCATCTGCTGGTTCGGACTGCTCTTCTTCGCCGGCATCACCTCTTCGCTCGCCATGGGCACGCCCGTGATGGGCTTCTTGAAGGACGAGTTCGGCTGGAAGCACAGGCCAGCCGCTTGGTTCTTCGGCCTGCTCGTGCTGCTTCTCGGACTACCCTGCGTGATCTGGTTCGAAGAGGGGGTGTTCGACGAGTACGACTACTGGGCAGGCACCGTGAGCCTGGTGGTGTTCGCGCTCTTCGAGATCATCCTCTTCGCTTGGGTCTTCGGGATGGACAAGGGTTGGAAGGAAATCAACGATGGCGCTGATATCAAGATACCCATTGTCTTCAGGTTCATCATCAAGTTCGTCACGCCGCTCTTCCTGGGCTTCGTCTTCTTCAAGTCGATGCCCACCATCTGGGAAAACCTCACCAAGCCTGTACCATGGCAGGTCTGGGTTGGCCGTGCCATCCTGATCGCGCTCTTCCTTGCCATCGCTTGGTTCGTCCGCATGGCCTACTTGAAACGCAAGGCACAACTCGACCGCGTGACCCCATGAAAACCGAAGCGCTCACCTTGATGCTCATCGCTGTGTGCAGCGTCACCGCCATCACTGCCTATTTCTTCTTCCGCATGCTCACCGCCAAGCCCAAGCCCGAGCCGGACAGCTACTCGGAGAACGACGACGACCCACGCTGATGCCATTGCCATGGCCTCCCCTCAAGAACGTGAGCAGGAGCGGCAAGAGTTCGCCAGCAGGCCCTTCAAGGAGCAGCTGAAGGATCTGCTGCACCTGCACAAGGCGGAGAGGCGCGGCAACGCCATGATGATGGTGCTGCTCCTGATCGCAGCAGGGGCATTCTACTATTACCGCCTTCACTACAAGCCCGACGCTTCGGATCTCGAGCCGCTGCGCAACGAGATGGAAGCTTGGATGGCCGCGCGTGATTCAGCGCGCAACGAGCCTGAAGCCGCTCCCTCCGAGACATTCCCTTTCGACCCGAATACGATCAGCGTGGAGGACTGGCAGCGGCTCGGGCTCTCACCGAAGCAAGCGGCTTCCATCGAACGGTACCGGGCCAAAGGCGGCCGCTTCAGGACCAAATCGGATGTGGCCCGGATGTACACCATCAAGCCCGATGTCTATGACCGCCTCAAGCCTTTCATCCTCCTGCCTGACAGTGCACCGAAGCGTGAGCGGTACCAGCCACGAAACGAGTGGCCTGGGCGCGATAGCGCAAGGACCTTCCCACCCCGTCAGAATGAATCGCGCGAGGCACGACGTGCCCATGTCAAGCTGGAGGTGAACAGTGCGGACACCAACGCACTGATCGCACTCCCCGGCATCGGGCCGGCATTCGCACGGGGGATCACCAAATACCGCGAGAGCCTGGGGGGCTACCATTCCCTCGACCAGCTCTCAGAGGTTTATGTGCTGAAGGATAAGCCGGACGCCGTGGCACGGCTGAAAGAGCTGCTCGCGGTGGACACGTTGCTGATCCGTCGCATCCCATTGAACACATGCACCGTGGAGGACCTCGCCGCGCATCCCTATATCCGATGGAAGCTGGCCAAACCCATCATCGCCTACCGCCAGCATCACGGCCGGTTCGCGGAAGTGGCCGCAATCAAGGGCATGCACCTGATCGATGAGGACCTCTACCGTAAACTTGCGCCCTACCTCAGCGTGGAGTGAGCGCCCTGCAGCAACGCCTCGAGGCCGCCATACGGGCGGTGCCCGATTTCCCGAAGCCCGGCATCCTCTTCCGAGACATCACTCCTGTCCTCGAGGACCCGCTGCTCTGCCGCGCCATCACCGAAGGCTTCCGGGAGCGTTTGCAGGACGTGCCCATCGATGCCATAGCCGGGATCGAGAGCCGCGGCTTCCTCTTCGGGATGCCACTCGCCCTCTCCCTCGGCGTTCCTTTCCTCACCGTTCGAAAGAAAGGCAAGCTCCCTTGGAAGACCGTGAGCCACAAGTATGACCTGGAGTATGGAAGCGCGGAAGTGGAGATGCACGTCGATAGCGTGAAGCCCGGCATGCGCGTCCTGGTGCATGATGATCTCTTGGCAACAGGCGGCACCGCTACAGCAGCAGCTGAGTTGGTCCGCATGCAGGGGGGCACCCTGGCCGGTTTCTCCTTCTTGATCGAACTGAGCTTCCTGCACGGCATGCGGAAGCTCGAATCGTACAATACCAAGGTGGTTACCTTGCTCACCTACTGACACCGATGGAATTCGCCACTACCGAGAGCCAGACCATGATCGCGCAAGCCGTGCGCGACTTGTGCGAACGCGAGCTGCGCCCGAACCTGATGGATTGGGACGAGAGCCAGCACTTCCCCAAGGACCTCTTCCGGAACCACTTCGGCCCTGCCGGCATGCTAGGCGTGCTGGTGCCGGAGGAATACGGTGGTGCAGGCCTGGGCTACTACGAGTACATCAGCACCATCGTGGAGGTCGCCAAGATCTGCGGCAGCGTGGGCCTGAGCGTGGCCGCGCACAACAGCCTCTGCACGGGTCACATCCTCTATTTCGCTAACGATGAGCAGAAGCGCCGCTGGCTGCCCAAGCTCGCCACCGGCGAATGGATCGGCGCTTGGGCCCTCACTGAGCCCAACACCGGCAGCGACGCCATGCGCATGAAATGCACGGCGCGGCAAGAAGGCAACGAATGGGTGCTCAACGGCACCAAATGCTGGATCACGCATGGCATCAGCAGCGATGCGGTGGTTGTGATCGCGCGCACCGGCGAGCTGCTCGACAGCAAGGGCATGACCGCCTTCGTGGTGGAACGCGGCACGCCTGGCTTGAAGGCAGGCAAGAAGGAGAACAAGCTGGGCATGCGTGCCAGCGAGACCGCTGAAGTGATATTCGAGGAATGCCGCATTCCTGAGGCGAACGTGCTAGGCAATGTGGGAGAAGGATTCCAGCAAGCCATGAAGATCCTCGACGGCGGCCGCATCAGCATCGCAGCGCTCAGCCTCGGCATCGCGAAAGGGGCGTACGAGGCCAGCGTGAAGTACGCCAAGGAGCGCGAGCAATTCGGACAGCCCATCGCGAACTTCCAAGCCATCGCCTTCAAGCTCGCCGACATGGCCACGCGCATTGAGGCCGCCGAGCTGCTCACCCTGCAAGCCGCCGACCTCAAGAACCGCGGGAAGAAGATGACCAAGGAGAGCGCCATGGCGAAGTACTATGCCAGCGAGGTAGCCGTGTGGGCCAGCAATGAGGCCGTGCAGATCCACGGCGGCTACGGCTACACGAAGGATTTCCCGGTGGAGAAGTTCTACCGCGACAGCAAGCTCTGCACGATAGGTGAAGGAACCAGTGAGATCCAGAAGCTGGTGATCAGCCGGCAGGTGCTCAAGGGCTGACGACGGTAACACGTCGGGGCCTACAGCGGCGCGGGAATCCCGCAATCACAACTTGTGCAATCGTTCAGTGTTTTTATGTTTGGCATGACCCTTGGCAATGCCACCTTGAACCACCAACCAAACCCAACCTAGCCATGAAACGCCTATTGCACGCATCCTTTGCCGCATCCCTTGCGGTGCTCGCATCACCGGCAGCCGCGCAAGAGCTGGAGCTCCCGATCAAACTCAAGACGAACGCGGCCCGTGATTGGTCGAAGTACCACAAGATCGCGATCGGGGACTTCGTCGGGCAGGACCGAACCGTCACACCTAGGGCGCTGGATATCTCTGAAAAAGTCGGTCAAGCATTCTTCAAGCAACCCACGCAGTTCACGGTCTTTGACCGGAACCGGCTAGAGGGCATCATGAAGGAGCAGAAAATCCAGCACAGTGGCGCCTTCGATGAATCAACGGCTGTGCAATTGGGCAAGCTCATCGGAGCAGACTTGATGCTTGTTGGCCGCGTGCAGCAGGACCAGGTCTCGAACTCGAACAACAACTCGAGGATGCCAAGCGGCATGCGAATCGCCGTGAACACCACATACTACGTGCTAACGGTTAACGTAATGCTTATCGACCCGAAAACCGGCGCCACCATCGATCAATTCCCGATTGAAACCAGCATCAAGGATTCGAAAGTCGGTGTGGCTTTCACACCCGGAAGTCCCCAACATTCAGTGATGCAGATGAACGCCTTGAACGATTGGGCGGCGAAATTCGATTGCATGGTGAACCCTTGCGAAACAACGGAGATCATCAAGCTGAAGAGCGACCCCAGCTTCAAGAAGGACCTGGAGAGCGCTGTGGCGCGTGCCAATATCGATGAACCGGAGGAGGCGGTGCGCATCATCAAAGAGGTGCAGGCCCGTGAACTCAAGCCTGCAGCAAAGCACAAGGCCACGTACAACTATGGACTTATCCTACTTGCCCAGGGACAGTGCAAGGAAGCCTTGGCGCTTTTCAAGGAAGCCTATTTGGCGAATGCCGATTCCGACGATTACAAAGAAGCATTCGACAAGGCTAAAAGCCAGTGCGCGCTCGAGGGCAAGGGGAATTGATTCTCACATCCTCTACAAGCGAGAGCCCCACGGTAGCCGTGGGGCTCTCGCCTTTAGCTGGGCCGCCATCAAGCCTCAACTCCAACCGATCCACCTTGTACTCTTAACCAAGCAGCTGGAAGCTCCAATACCAGGTCCATCGAGGTCATTGCATGCTGCCCGAGCCGATTCGCAGCCAGGTCACCGGCGAGGCCATGCAGATACACCCCCAGTGTCGCCGCATCTATCGTTGAATAGCCCTGTGCGAGCAATCCGGTGAGGAGCCCGGTGAGCGCATCGCCGCTGCCGCCTTTGGCCATGCCCGGATTACCGGTGGTATTGAAGCGCACATGGCCCTCCGGCGAGCAAATGGCCGTGAAAGCGCCCTTCAGCACAATCGTGCAACGCCAGGCTTGGGCGGCCTCACGTGCAGCTTGAAGCCGATCGTAACCAGTTGCGAATGCGCGTCCGGCGAGCCGCTCGAACTCCTTCGTGTGGGGCGTGAGCACGGCGCGGTCCGGAATCGACTTCAACAGCTCACGATGCGCGGCCAACAGGTTGAGCGCATCGGCATCGAGCACCAGCGGCACGGCAGTTCGCTCAATCAATCGGCGCAGGGCCGAGGCCGTGGCCGCATGCATGCCCATTCCCGGCCCAGCACCGATCGCTGCATGAGCCGTGAGGTCTGGTAGCTCAGCAAGCCATTCACTACCACAGCCAAGAGCACACATTGCTTCCGGAGCCGCAGCTTGAAGGATGGGAACGCCAGCTTCTGGAACAGCGGCTGTAACCAGACCGGCGCCGCTGCGCAATGCAGCCCGCGTGGCCAGCACCATCGCGCCCATCCTGCCTGGCGATCCGCCCATGAGCAGTGCATGCCCGAAGCTGCCTTTGTGCGCGAATCGCGGACGAGGACGGATCAACGACCGTGCATCCGCGGCTTGGAGCACATGGTATGGCGTGGTCCTCGATCGAACGAACCCGGCATCCAAGCCGATCGGTACCAGCTCCCAATCCCCAACGAACTCATCGTTCTCCGGGAGCAGCAGGCTCAGTTTGGGCACTTCGAGGGTGAGCGTAAGCGATGCCCGCGTGACTCCCTGCAGGCCATTCAGAGCGTTCGATTCGGCGAATAGGCCCGAGGGCATATCAATGGACACGATGGGCTTGCGGCTCGCGTTCATCCATTGCACCGCTTCCAAGGCCAATCCATCCAGCGGGGCATTCAAGCCGGTGCCGAACAAAGCGTCGATGACCAGATCCTCCTCAATTCGCCGGAGATGCTCGGCAGCGCTGCAATCGACCAGCTGCACGCCGGCGTCCTTGGAATTGATCGCCTCCAAGCGGTTGTCGGAGGCTGGTTCCGCCCGATGGGCAATGCGCACAACTGCAACCGCGTAGCCCGCACGCTTCAATAAGACGGAAAGGGCCAGTCCATCACCCCCATTGTTCCCCATTCCGGCCACCACAAGCACGGAGCGCACCGTACCGAATCGCCCTTTCGCTAAGGCGCTGACCAACCGATCCGCGCATGCGGCCGCGGCCCGCTGCATCAGCGCTTGCGATGAAATCGGCTCATTGGCTATGGTCCATGCATCGGCCTCGCGGATGGCCTGCGGGCTGAGGACGGGGACCATGGCGCAGGGCTACTCCGTGAAGACCGCCCACTTCAGGTTGAAGGTGTAGCGGTCGTTGTCGGCCGTTCCATCCACATCCAGGATGTCGGTGATGCGGATGAGGGCGTAATGGCTCACATTCGCCGGTAAGCTCCCCAAGCGGACGATGATGATATCATTCACCGCGATGCTGCTCATCTCCTCCAATGGCACACCCGAATTGAAGGCATTGCGCACGCTCACGTTCGTGGCATTGGCGTAATCGAAGCCGTTGAACCGAACCATGCGGCCGCCAGCGGGCGAGATCCAGGAACGGCTGAGTTGGGTATCCGAGGCTGAGGCAGGGTTATCCTGGATATCGCGGCGTGTGCTATCGACCGTGTAGAGCACGGGCACGCGCTCTTCCAAGTCGAAGGCCGATTCACCTTGGATCGCGGAGTTGCGGGAATAGAGTTGATGCCCTGTGGTCTCCGTGAGCAACGTGGCGCCCAAGCTCACGCTGAGTGTTCGACGCGCCGACATCCGGTCTCCATCCTCCTCGTAGAGGTCGAATGTGAGCTTGGTGGAGTAAGCGGCTGCAGCGTGCGGCACTTCGTATTCCCAATCCCAGCTGAAGGCACTCCCCGATAGGCTGGTATCGACAACCGTGACCGTGAAATCGTTGTCGCGCTTCGAGGTAATGGTCAGTCGGCTCAACGAGGATTTGTCTGAACTGCCCAAGATCCGGAAAGCAACAACATTCCCTGAGGTCACGGCGATCACTGGTGAACTAGGCGATACCGTGAGCACCGGAATATCGTTGCCGCGCTTGCAAGCGCTGAATGCAAGGGCGAAGCAGAGGGCGGCAAGGGCCCCGATGGATGAAGTGCGCATGGGTGCGAAGGTATTGGCCGGAAGCACGAGAGCCGCGACCTCTTGGCCGCGGCTCTCGCCAGGATTTCGAGCCGATTACTTTGACTTGATGCGGAAGGCCTTAGCACGCACCGTGAGGGTGGTGCGGTTGCCCAGGAACATCTGGTCGCGTACGCTGCTGGAGTTGATGGGGAGCACGAAATCGGCATCCTCACGCTGCATCAGAGCGTCATAAAGGGCGTTATTGGTCATACGGTCCTGCGGGATGAGCCCGCCGCCGCCGATGGTTGCCACATGGAAACGACGACCGCCGATCGGGAGCACTCCGAACAGGAAGCTCTGCGTGGCTGTGCCGCTCACATCACCGATGTACTCGAGGTCCTCCATCTTGAAGTGGATCTGCGTCTGCACCGAAGTTCCAGCGATGGACTTGGTGTAGAAGGTGCAGGAGGAGAACAGCAGCACTACGGCCAGTGGCAGCAGGATGATGGCTTTGATCTTCTTCATTGCTGCGTGTGGTTACGTAGTGGTTCTTAGTTGAAGTAGATGTTGAGCACCAAGCGCACCTGATCGTTGGTGTCCATGGTGTTGTACTTCTGCTTCACGCTGCTGTATTGCGTGTTTGCGCCGCCAGCAGTGTTGGGGTCGCCGCCCACGGTGTAGTATTCCCATGAATCGGTGCCCTGCTCCACCTCATGCTTGGTCTTGTTGCCGAGCTGCCAGAAAGCGCTCCAGCCATACTCAACGCCAAGGGCGATGGGAAGGTCAAGCACGAAAACGTTGAAGCCGACGATGCCGCCCAAGCCAACGATGGTGTAGGGGGTGGTCATCGTGTGAACGTCGTTGTCGTCGGTATCGCGGAAGATGTAGGATTCCACCATCCGATCGCGGCCGAAACCGAGGTACAGGTCAGCACCAGCGTACACATCGAAGATGTTCGAGTTGCTGAAATGCTTCTCGATACCGGGCACCAGCATGTATTCGCGGGTGCTCTTCTTGTATTCGAACTCAGCCAAGGTGGCAGGAATGAACTGCGTCGAATCAACTTCGCCCTTGATGGAACGTGAATCACGAGCCAAGCGGAAGCCTGCACGGATCGCCAAGTCATCCTGGATGAACTTCTTGAAGGTCAGCAGATTGCCTTTGCTCAGGCGATTCCAAGTCGAAATGCTCCGGGCCGTTGAATCCGACCCGTCGCCGAAGGAGGCGTTGTTCAGGGTGAGACCGAACACCAGGGCCATATCGCCGGCCACAGGGCGACCGCCGAACTTGTACCGGGTATCCTGGTTCTCCCGGGTAGAGAGCTGGGCGCTCGCCACGGAGCAGAGACCCAGCAAAGCGAAGGACAGTAGCGTCTTTTTCATTGGGCTTAGTTTGGTTTTTTTGCCTTTTGAACTCGGCCAAAAGTAGGTCCGAGCGGCCGCAAACATAGGTGGACCGAGTCGCATTACCAACCTAATGTTGTTGGTCCGAGGGCTTAATGTTCATAACGCTGGCCCGTGGAACCGGCGCCGGTGGGCAGGTCATTTCACCTTTTCGGCCAGCATCGGCACGAACTTGAAGCGGCCGCGATGAGTCACCTCGACGGCTCCATCGCCCGACTTCTTCAGCACTTGCATCTCTTGCACATCGCCTTCGCCAACCGGGATTACCAGTGAGGCGCCGGCTTTCAATTGCTCAACCAGGGCTTGGGGCACGAAGGGAGCGCCACAAGTCACCAGGATTCCGTCGAACGGACCTTCGCGCTTGAGGCCGGCGAAGCCATCGCCATGGGAAAGCGAGGCGGAATAACCCAAGCGAGCCAAGCGCTCCTTGGTCTGCAAGTACAACGGTTTGTGGCGCTCGATGCTGAAAACGCGGGCGCCCAATGCGCTGAGCACCGCCGTTTGGTATCCGCTGCCTGTGCCCACTTCCAAGATCCTGTTCCCCGGCTTGGGATCGAGCAAGGCTGTTTGGAAAGCAACCGTATAAGGCTGGGAAATGGTCTGGCCGCACGGGATGGGGAATGCGGTATCCTCATAGGCGCGCATCTGGAAAGCGCTGTCGTCGATGAAGAGATGGCGGGGCACCTTTCCGATGGCCGCGAGCACAGCGTCGTTCGAGATGCCTTTATCCCGCAGGAGCGCAACCAGCCTGCGGCGCATCCCCTGATGCCTGAAGTCGTCGTTGGCGTGCATGCGCGGAGCCTGCAAATGTACCGGTGGGATGGCGGGGCATCCGGCTATTTTTGCGCGCTTTTCACCAAAACGGCTCCATGGGTCCAGAACGCATTCGCATCGGAGTACTGGGCTCAGGACACTTGGGTCGCATCCATGTGCAGCAACTGCTGAACGTGCCTGCCTTTGAAGTGGTCGGGGCCTTCGACCCGCATCCGGAGAAGCGTGCGGCGATCACCCGTGAATTCGGTACGCCGGGCTTCGATTCGGCAGAGGAGCTCCTGGCTCAAGTGGATGCGATCGACATCGTGACGCCCACGGTAGCGCATCATCGCTTGGCCAAGCAAGCGCTCGAGATGGGGCTTCATGCGTTCATCGAGAAGCCTGTCACCGTCACCGTAGAGGAGGCGGAGGATCTGCTGTGCACCGCCGCAGCCCGCGGGTGCGTGGTGCAGGTCGGCCATGTCGAGCGGTTCAATCCAGCCTTCCAGGCAGCGCTGCCGTTCTTCGGCGAGCCCATGTTCATTGAAGGCCATCGGCTCGCGCAATGGAATCCGCGCGGCACGGACGTGAGCGTCGTTTTGGACCTGATGATCCATGACATCGACATCATCCTCCATGTGGTGAAGAGCCCTGTGCGATCGGTGCAGGCCAGCGGCGTGGCCGTTGTGAGCGATACGCCCGACATCTGCAATGCGCGCATCGCCTTCGCCAATGGATGCGTGGCCAACCTTACAGCCAGCCGCATCAGCCTGAAGAACATGCGCAAGAGCCGGTTCTTCCAGCGAGACGCATACATCTCGGTGGATATGCTGGACAAGGTTGCTGAGGTGGTGCGGATGCGGCCGGTTGATGGGGATGCCGATCCTTTCGCAGTGACCATCGACCTTGGTGAAGGCAAGGGCAAACGAGAGATCTCCTTCGAGAAGCCTGCGGTTCCGTCCATCAATGCCATCCGCGAGGAACTCGCATCTTTCGCCGGGAGCATCCATAGCGGCAAGCCGCCGAGTGTGACCCTGGCGGAAGCCACCGAGGCCCTGCGCACCGCGCTGGCCGTTCTTCAGAGCATGGATTCGCGGAATTCATGAACACGCATACTGATCGGTCCCGCACTGCGTTGGCCCCGTGGCATTGCATGAACAATCGCTACGCGCTTACGCTGCTGTTCCTGATCTTGGCCACCGCTTGCTCCAAGGGTGACAAAGTGCCCGCTTTCGTGGACATCGGCGAAGTGGCCATGACCACGTCTTCGGGACAAGGCGGGGCCACGGTCAAGGTCACCGACGCGTGGGTAACCCTGAATGAGGAACTCTTGGGCGTTTGGGAATTGCCTGCCCGGATCCCGGTCCTGGCCGAAGGGCCGAATGTGATCGGCCTTGTGCCTGCGATCAAGCGCAACGGCACCTTCGATGATCGGCTCCGGTATCCGTTCTACACCCCATATAGCACCACCGTGAACCTGGTGCGCGAGGGCACCGCGGCCCTGAATCCAGTCACCAGCTATACGGAGGAGACGCTGGTCTGGCAAGAGGGCTTCGAAGACCCCTTCAGCCAATTCGCGATCACCGCCAACAGCGACACGCAACTGCTCCGGTTCACCCCCATCACGAACCCTGAACTGATCTACCTGGAGAACGGTCCATGCGCCGGCTTCCGGCTCGATGCCTCGCACCGCTACATCAGGATCGAATCCGATGAGGATTTCCTGAGCTACGGCGGCCCGGCCTTCATCGAACTCGACCACCGCAGCGATCTGCTGGTCACGGTCGGGGTGAAGTACTTCGCCGATGGCCTCGAGCGCTATGAGCCCTTCGTCTATCTGCCGCCCACGTACCGTTCCGATGGCACCATGCCTTGGAACAAGGTGTACCTTGATCTGAGCGCCTTCTTCAACAGCGCGGTGTCGGAACGCGACGTGTACATCGAAGCCACGCTGCCCGATGGCCGCAGCAGCGCTGAGATCTATCTGGACAACATCAAGCTGCTGCGCATACCGTGATGAGCTCCCGCCGAATGCAAGTGGCCAAATACGTCATCGCCGATGTGGCGGGGGCGGCTCTTGCATGGACGCTCTTCTTCCTCTATCGCAAGGCCGTTCTCGAGCCTATGAAGTATGGCGTGGAGGTGCCCATTGACCTCGACGGGAACTATTTCAAGGGACTCTTCCTGGTGCCGCTGTTCTGGTTCGGCTTATACACCGCCATCGGGGGTTACCGCGATGTGTTCCGTCGCTTCCGCACGAAGGAGCTCGGCCAGACCTTGCTGGTCACTACCATCGGCGTGCTCGTGATCTTCTTCGTGCTGCTGCTCGACGACAAGGTGCCCAGCCCGAGCTACCACTATCGTTCGTTCCTCGCGCTCTTCATCCTGCACTTCGGCATCACCTTCCCGCTGCGCTTCCTGATCACGAGCGCCATCGTGCGCAAGGTTCACCAGCGGCGCATCGGCTTCAACACCGTGCTGGTGGGCGGCAATGAGCGCGCCTTGGCCATTTACCAGGAGATCGAGGCCATGCCCAAATCACCGGGCAATCGATTCGTGGGCTTCGTGAACGTGAACGGGGGCGACCAGCAATTGGCGGGCACGCTGCCGCGGCTGGGCAAGTGGCACGAGCTCCGGCAGGTGATTCCGCAGCATGGCGTCGAAGAGGCCATCATCGCCGTCGATAGCACCGAGCATGAGCACATGAACCGCATCATGAACGAGCTCGAGGGCACAGGGGTGCGGATCAAAGTGATTCCGGACATGTACGATATCCTCTCCGGCTCGGTGAAGATGACCAGCATCTTCGGCACGCCCCTGATCGAGGTGAACCCGGAGATCATGCCGGCCTGGCAATTCTCCGTGAAGCGGGTCCTGGACATCGTGGTGAGCGCGATCGCCCTGCTCTTGCTCACGCCCATGCTGCTGACGATCGCCGTCCTCGTGAGATTCTCAGGCCCCGGACCCATCTTCTTCACCCAGGAGCGCATCGGGAAGCACGGCAAGCCCTTCCGCATCGTGAAGTTCCGCAGCATGGTGAGCAATGCCGAGCAGGACGGACCGCAATTGAGCAGCGCCAATGATCCGCGCATCACCCCGATCGGCCGCTGGCTGCGCCGTACACGGATGGATGAGCTGCCGCAGTTCTGGAACGTGCTGAAGGGCGAGATGAGCCTTGTCGGGCCACGACCGGAGCGCCAGCATTACATCGATGCCATCACCGAAGTGGCCCCGCACTATCGGCATCTGAACAAGGTCCGGCCCGGCATCACCAGTTGGGGCCAGGTGAAATTCGGGTATGCCGAGAACATCGACCAGATGGTGCGCAGGCTGAAGTATGACATCTTGTATATCGAGAACATGAGCCTGGCGGTTGATCTGAAGATCCTGGCCTATACCGTCATCATCATCCTGAAGGGGGATGGCAAGTAGGGGGGCTGGTTCAGGTTGCAGGTTGGGGGCCGCCTAGGTTGCAGGTTGAAGGTTCATGCCCAACCCTCAACCACACCCAGCCTCCAACCCTCAACCTTCAATGCATCACGCAACTACATTCGCCGTCCACCATTCCAAGAACATGAAGATCTCCGTCATCGGTGCCGGCCAGATGGGCAATGGCATCGCGCATGTGTTCGCGCAGAGCGGGCACGCCGTCACCCTCATCGACATCGCGCAGGCCAGCCTCGACAAAGCACTGGCCACCATCGGCAAGAACATGGACCGCCAAGTGGCGAAGGGCTCGCTCACCGAAGACCAGAAGAAAGCCGCTCTGGCCTCAATCGCCACGAGCACCGATCTGGCAGCAGGCGTGAAGGAAGCCGAACTGGTGATCGAGGCCGCCACGGAGAGCATCGACCTGAAGCTCCGCATCTTCAAGGACATCGATGCGAGTGCTCCGGCTTCGGCGATCCTGGCCACCAACACCAGCAGCATCAGCATCACGCGCATCGCCGCGGTGACGAAACGCCCCGGCCTGGTGATCGGCATGCACTTCATGAACCCTGTGCCGGTGATGAAGCTCGTGGAGGTGATCCGCGGGTACGATACCACCGATGCCGTGACGAAGACCGTGGTGGACCTGAGCACAGCGATCGGCAAAGTGCCCGTGACCGTGAACGACTACGCCGGATTCGTGGCCAACCGCATCCTGATGCCCATGATCAACGAGGCCGTGCAGGCACTCTGGCAAGGCGTGGGCGGCGTAGCGGAGATCGACACCATCATGAAATTGGGCATGGCGCATCCCATGGGCCCCTTGCAGCTCGCGGATTTCATCGGGCTCGATACCTGCGTTGCCATCCTGCGCGTGCTGCACGAGGGCCTCGGCGATCCGAAGTACGCCCCCTGCCCGTTGCTGGTGCAGATGGTGACCGCCGGCAAGCTGGGCGTGAAGAGCGGTGAAGGCTTCTACCAGTACACCGCCGGCAGCAAGGATCTGGTGGTAACGGCGGCATTCAGGAAGTGAACCGAATGCGCGCGCAGATCCTGATCGGATTGCTTTCGGCGCACGCACCAGCGGTCGGTCAAGCCGGAACTCAAGGCTCACGTTGGGCCATAGGCGCCAGCGCATCAGTGGACCGTTGCTTCCGCACGCTGATCAATGCAGCGGGGGATGAAACCCGCGCGGGCATCATCCGCTTCCGGAATGAGCGCGAAACCTATCGCATCGGATTCAGCGGCGGGGTCGATGTCACCTACGCTTTAGACGCAAGCCGCGAGCGATGGCTGATATCAACCGGACTCCAGTTCTCTGACCGAGGCTACCGGTTCGAGGATGAACTGGTGCTCATCAGCACGGACGGGCTGGATCCTGCCATCCCCGGGAGCACCCTTCGTTTGGATTACAGGGACCATTACCGCTATCTGAGCCTCCCGCTCATGCTGCACTTCTCCGTGGGCGGCAGGTGGCGCTTCGAGCCGGGTGCCGGACTGTGGGGGGATCTCTTCATCGGTCAAACCACCGTTCAGCGCCGCGACTTCAATGGAAGCGTGCAGACGAGCCGGGTGAAGGACGATCTGACGGAGTTCCGCCTTGCCGGGGCAACGGCTTGCGTCGAGTTGTGCACCAGGCTCCGCCTCAACGAGCTTTGGTCCATGCGCGCAGGTATGCGAAGCCGTTACCAACTCAGTGCATTGGCAGACACACCGATTGAAGGCTTCCTCTGGGAGGCTGGTTTCCTGGCCGGCGTACAGTATCACTTCCCCTGATCGGCCATGCACCGGTTGCGTCAAGCGACATCGGATGACATCTTGGTAATTCGCGCCATCGCGCACGCCGCTTGGCCGGTCGCCTACTCCGCCATCCTCTCATCGGAGCAGCTCGCTTACATGCTGGAGTTGATGTACAGCGAAGCAGCGCTGCTCGAGCAGGTTTCAGTGAAAGGCCATCGCTTCCTGTTGGCCGAGCGGGAAGGAACAGCCATCGGCTTCGCGGGCTTTGAGCATGGCTATCGCAGCACGAAGCGAACACGATTGCACAAGCTTTATGTGCTCCCTGAGGTGAAAGGAACAGGTGCCGGTGCGGAGCTGCTCCGAGCGGTAGAATCGACGGCCCGTTCAGCCGGCGATGAGCGCATCGAGCTCAATGTGAACCGTTTCAATCCGAGCAAGGACTGGTACCTGCGCCGGGGCTTCGTGATCGAACGCGACGAGGTTCTCGACATCGGCCAAGGCCACGTGATGGACGACCACGTGATGGTGAAGGATCTTGCTTGACCGGAGCGATCAGTTCGCACGGGCCGTGCCGCTGATCCCGTACTTCTTGTACAATCGCGCCTTCCTCTTATCCAGGCGCGCTTGCGCCTTGGCGGTGCGTGGGCCCCGGTCGGCAACGGCCAACTCCCCTCGCTCCACGCGCTGCACGATCAGCTCCACGAGCTTATCATCACCGTCGGGATCATAGGTGCCACGCAGGTCGTGCCCGAACATGCGGGCCATGCCTTGCCACATGAAGGCCGTGAACGAGCCGCGCAGGGTCTTCACCAGATCGTAGCTGGTGCGGCCCGTCTCCCGGTCAATGAGCTTGATGAGCACTTTCCCCTGGCTGATGGTGAGGTCCTTCACCTCGGCCTCGAACTCGGCGCGGAGCTCGGCCTCAGCGAGTTTCAGGTAGAGCTCTTGATCGCTCCCGCGATCCATCTGGGCGAGGTCGTGCTCGTATTCGCGCAGCAGATGTCCGGTGATGCGCGCATAAGGATAGACCCGGAGCACATTGCGCGTGAGCCTGTCGTAGCGTTCTGCCTGCCGTCTGCTGCGGGCAGTCCAGCGGCTCTCGACGTGAGTGGTGGCCAGGTCGACCATCGGCACGGTGTCGCCATCGATGATCACCGCACGGTAAACCTGCGGGACCTGCTCGCCTTGCCCGAAGCACATTGCACAAGCCAACACGCCTGCGGGAACCAGGCCCCATCGATGACGACTGCGCATGAAGCTGGAAAGCATGGCGATACGAAGCTACAACGGCAGAAACCGCGCGGCCTTATACCGGCTCACCGTCTCCTTAGTTTCCAGGCACTTGCCGGAGGGGCCACCGGCCTGGCAGACCCGCTTGCCCCCACCTGCGCGCGATCCACGGCCGCCGCCACGAGCGCCGCTGCATGCGCTTCGCTTGCATCCAGGCCTTCGAGCATCTCCGGCTTGAAGTGGTCGCGCACGAAATGCGTGTCGTATTCACCACTGCGGAAGGCTTCGTGGCCCATGACATAGAGGCAGAAAGGGAGGGTGGTCTCAACCCCGGTGATGGCGTAATCGTCGATGGCGCGCTCCATGCGCGTGATGGCCTCCTCGCGCGTAGCGCCATGCGTGATCAGCTTGGCGATCATGGGGTCGTAGTGGATGGGGATCTCCATGCCCTCCTCGAAGCCGTCGTCGACGCGGACGCCTGGGCCTTGCGGCGGCCGATAGGTGGTGAGCGTGCCGATGTCGGGGAGGAAATTGTTCATGGGGTCCTCGGCGTACACGCGCACCTCGATGGCATGCCCGATGATCTTCAGGTCTTCCTGCTTGAAAGGCAGCTCCTCCCCTTCCGCCACGCGGATCTGGAGCTTCACCAGGTCGAGGCCCGTGATCATCTCGGTGACGGGGTGCTCCACTTGCAAGCGCGTGTTCATCTCCATGAAGTAGAAGTTCATCCTCTCATCGAGGAGGAATTCAACCGTGCCCGCACCAGTGTAATCCACGCTCCTGGCCACGGCCACTGCAGCTTCGCCCATGCGCCTGCGCAGTTCAGGCGTGAGCACCGCGCTCGGCGCTTCCTCCACCACCTTCTGGTGCCTGCGCTGAATACTGCATTCGCGCTCGAAGAGGTAGCAGGTGTTGCCGTGCGCATCGGCCATGACCTGCACCTCGATGTGGCGAGGCCCTGCCACGTACTTCTCTATGAAAACGCTGCCATCGCCGAAAGCGTTCTGCGCCTCGCTGATGGCGCGCTCCAAGCCTTCCTTCAGCTCGCTCTCCTTCTCCACGATGCGCATGCCCTTGCCGCCGCCGCCAGCAGCGGCTTTGATCAGGATCGGGAAGGAGATGGTCTTCGCGACCTCAATCGCTTCCTCCAAGCCGCTCACGGCTCCTTCGGTGCCCGGCACCAACGGCACCCCATGATCCTTCACGGCCTCCTTGGCGGCGAGCTTATCGCCCATCACTTTCATGGCCTTCGGCGATGGCCCCACGAAGACCACGCCGGCCTTCTCCAGCGCTCGGGCGAAGTCGCCGTTCTCGCTGAGGAATCCGTAGCCCGGATGGACGGCGTCGACCTTCAGGTCCTTGCACACCTTCACGATCTTGTCGATCACCAGGTAGCTCTCCTTGCTCGGGGGCGGACCGATGCACACGGCCTCATCGGCGAAGCGCACGAACGGTGCGTTGCGATCCGCCTCGCTATGAACGGCTACGGTGCTGATGCCCATCTCACGGGCTGAGCGCATCACGCGCAGGGCGATCTCGCCGCGGTTGGCGACGAGGAGTTTCCGGATCTTCTTGGTCTTGGCCATCGGTCTCGATCGAGGGAGCGCGAAGATGCAACGGGCTGGCCCGAACTTTGGCTTCCATCCGCCATGCGACTGCTTGCCTCCCTGCTCCTGCTCACTCTCGCCGCGGCTTCTTCGGCCCAGCGAAATGAGCGGATCCTCAAGACCGATACCGGGACCCTGGTGCTGCGCTACTTCAACAGTGGCCAGGTGAGCACCAAGGAATGGCGCGACAAAGATGACCGCTGGGGCCGCAGCTGGGCCTATAAGAAGAACGGCGAAGTGATCTTCGAAGGACAGACCAGGCGCTTTGCCGGCCATTCATCGGTCCACTTCAGCTACCATGCGAACGGTGCCGTGAGCAAGGCGGAGACGAGCGATGCCCCGGACGGCGGCATACAGTGGCACCGGAGCACCACCACATTCGACGACCAAGGGAACAAGACCGGCTTCTCTGAGCAGGGCCACGACGACCATGGCATCATCCCACGACCGGGCACACATGTGCAACGGTGGCCACCGGAGCCGGAACAGCCCAAGCAGCAAGAGGTGGTTGTGTGCCAGCGGATGTTCGTGAACGAACTCTTCGTGGTGAACCCGACGAACGCCGCAGCACGTGTTGCAGCCACACCGAAGGAGCCTTCGCCCGCACTCCCCGGTGGCACGTGGACCATGGCTCCTGGCGATACCATCCGCATCGGCACATATAGCAAGGGAGAGGCATGGCCGGATTGGAATGGCCTCGTTGACCTGAACATCGTGCAGGTGGTCCTCGGCGACCGCAACAAGGCCGTGGCGCGCATCCGCACCGAAGAGAGCAAGATGAGCTCGGAGCACCGCAAGCTCTTCGTGGTGGTTGAAGGATGGACGGAGACGAAGGTCGCGCCAGGGCAAGAGCATCTGCCGGGGCTGCCGAAGCCTCCGAAGGAAGGGAAGAAGAGAAGGCGTTGGCTCTTCTTCCGTTAGCGGATCGCGACCCAGAACCCCATCAAGCGCGGGACGAGGAAGTCCAGATCCACCTTGCTCATGGGGTGCGGCGTGTTGGGGAGGATGAGCACCTCAGCGCCTTTCACCCTTCGCGCGAAGAGGCGCGTGTCGTCGGGGACGGCCGTATTGTCGTTCTCGCCCACGCAGATGAGCGCCGGGCATTGGATCCGCGAACAGACTTCCGGCGTGAGCAATGGCATCCGGGCGAGCTCGCTCATGCTCTGCGCAATGGCACGCACCACATCCTTCCAGCGCTCGACGCCATGCGCATCGGCCAAGGCCTGTGCGAATACCGGCACCTTCTGCTGCATCGCATCGGGATCGAGCATGCGCAGCTCCTTCTGCAAGCCTTCTTCGGTCCAGAGGTACTTGGTGCCCAGCGTGACCACCGACCGAACACGCTCCGGGCGCTGCGCTGCATAGAGCATGGCTGCATAGCCGCCCATGCTGTAGCCGAATAGATCCGCCCGGTCCCACTTCTGCTCCTCGAATGCGCGATCGATATCGCTGATGAATTGCTCGAAGCGGATGCCCTCGGAGTGGATCCCGCGATCGCCGTGGCCCGAGAGGTCGATGGCGATTCCTCCGATGCGTTGCTGGAGATCCGCCAATTGGCGCGCGCTGCCAAGGGCACCGTGCAACAGGAGCAGGGCCATCGCTCAGGCCAGCACCTCCTTCACCCGGTCCGCCGCCTCTTGCAGGGCCACCGCGCTCAGCACCTTCAAGCCGCTCTTGTCAATGAGCTCCTTCGCTTCCACCGCATTCGTGCCCTGCAAGCGCACGATGATGGGCACCTGGATGTCACCGATGTTCTTGTAGGCATCCACGATGCCCTGCGCGACGCGATCGCAGCGCACGATGCCGCCGAAGATGTTCACCAGGATGGCCTTCACGCGCTCGTCCTTCAGGATGATGCGGAAGGCCTTCTCCACGCGCGCCGCATCGGCCGTGCCGCCCACATCGAGGAAGTTGGCCGGCTCGCCGCCGCTGAGCTTGATGATGTCCATGGTGGCCATGGCGAGCCCCGCGCCGTTCACCATGCAGCCCACGTTGCCATCGAGGCGCACGTAGTTGAGGCCCGCTTCGCCGGCCTCCACCTCTATGGGATCCTCTTCGGTCTTGTCGCGCATCTCGGCATAGTCCGGATGGCGGTAGAGCGCATTGCCGTCAAGCCGCACCTTGGCGTCCACGGCGATGATCTTGTCGTCGCTGGTCTTCAGCACCGGGTTGATCTCGAACATGGCGGCATCGCTGCCCTCGTAGGCCTTGTAAAGGGAAGCGATGAATTTGCCCATCTCTTTCTTCGCAGCCCCGGTCACACCGAGCTCGGTCGCGATCTTGTTGCACTGGAAAGGACGCAAGCCCACGCGCGGATCGACCACCTCTTTCTTGATCTTGTCCGGGTGATGCTCGGCCACTTCTTCGATGTCCATGCCGCCCTCTGTGCTGTACACGATCACGTTCTTGCCGCTGGCGCGATCGAGCAGGACGCTCATGTAGTATTCCTTGGTCTCGCTGGCGCCGGGGTAGTACACATCCTCTGCGATCAGCACTTTGTGGACCTTCTTGCCTTGAGGCGGCGTCTGCGGGCTCTTCAGCATCATGCCGATGATGGCATCGCTCTTCTCGCGCACCTCGTCGATGGTCTTCGCCAGCTTCACCCCGCCGCCCTTGCCGCGGCCGCCCGCATGGATCTGCGCCTTCACCACCCACCATTTGGTGCCGGTCTCCTGGCTCAGTCGCTTGGCTTGGTCAACGGCTTCATCGGCGTTGTAGGCCACCAGCCCGCGCTGCACGCGCACGCCGAATTGGGAGAGGATGCTCTTGCCTTGGTACTCGTGGAGGTTCATGCGGGGCTTTTCTGATGCGCGGCGAAAGTAGCCCGCGGCCCGATTCAAGCCCCGTGGCTTCCTTTACGCCATGATCGAAGCCACCGGGATCCGCAAGCGCTACGGCGCGCTGGAAGTGCTGAAAGGCGTGGACCTGCACGTGGCCAAGGGCGAAGTGGTGAGCATCGTGGGTGCCAGCGGAGCCGGAAAAACCACGCTCTTGCAGATCCTCGGCACCTTGGAGCGATCCGACGAGGGCACCCTTCGCATCAACGATCAGGAAGTTTCGAGGATGTCGCCGAGCGCGCTTTCAGCCTTCCGCAACGCGCACATCGGCTTCGTGTTCCAGTTCCACCATTTGCTGCCGGAGTTCACCGCACTGGAGAACGTGATGATGCCGGGCCTGATCGCCGGCAAGAGCAAGAGCGAATGCGCGCCGCGCGCTGAGGAGTTGCTGAAGCGCTTGAACGTGCTCCCTCGTAAGGAACACAAGCCCGCCCAACTGAGCGGTGGCGAGCAGCAGAGAGTGGCCGTGGCGCGTGCGCTCTTCAACAGCCCCAGCGTGGTGCTGGCCGACGAGCCCAGCGGCAACCTCGATAGCGCGCACGCCCGCGAGCTGCACCAGCTCTTCTTCGACCTGCGCAAGGAGATGGGCCAGACCTTCGTGATCGTGACCCACAACGAGGAACTGGCCGACATGGCCGACCGGAAGCTGGTGATGCGGGATGGGGTGATCTGAGCGTTTCTGCCGGTGTGGCGTGAGGCCACCATTTTCGCAGTGGTGCGTCAATACTAGCGGAGACCAGACCCATTCAGCCGACATGCGGACTCATTTATTCTTCATCGCATTCTGCGCATTGGCACCGAGCGGAGCTCGGGCGCAGGAAGGCGCCCTTGACCTCACGTTCGATATTGGCGCTGGTGCGAACGGCACGGTGCATGCGATAGCCGTGCAATCGGACGGTAAGATCATCATCGCCGGGGATTTCTCGAGCTACGATGGCAATGCCTGCGGCCGTGTGGCCAGGTTGAACGCTGATGGCAGTTGGGACAGTGGTTTCAACACCGGCACGGGAGCGTCAGCTTCCGTTCGGGCGCTGGTCATACAACCTGATGGCAAGGTGCTCATCGGTGGCTACTTCACTTCGGTTAATGGATCGAACCGGGGGCGCATAGCACGACTGCACAACGACGGCAGCCTGGATACAGGGTTCGATACGAGCGTCGGAGCGAACGGTGCTGTGCTGACGATCGCGCTCCAGCCGGATGGCAGATCCATCATCGGTGGCTGGTTCTCCACCTTCAGCGGCTTCGCGCGCGGTCATCTGGCCCGCCTGAACACGAACGGAACACTGGATACGGGCTTCAACCCCGGCACTGGTACCAATGCTCCGGTGTTCTGTGCGGTAGTACAGCCCGATGGACGCATCCTGATCGGAGGCTCGTTCACCACCTACAATGGCAACGGACGCATCCATATCGCGCGGGTCATTCATTCCGGTGCCATTGACCCCGGTTTCCTCCCGGGCACTGGAACGGACCTCGGGGTGGATGCGATCGGCCTGCAGCCTGATGGCGATATCATCATTGGAGGTTCCTTCACCACCTACAATGACATACCGCGAGAGCGCCTTGGGCGCATCCTTACGGATGGCATGCTCGATGCTTCCTTCGATCCAGGGCTGGGCGCGATCGGCGGGACGGTCTATTCCACCGTGCTGCTGCCCGATGGCCGGTCATACATCAACGGTTACTTTGTCCAGTACGACGGGGTTGTTCGCCAGCGCATCTGCAGGGTGGAACCTGACGGCAGCGTGGATCCCTCGTTCGACCCCGGGACCGGTGCCAACGATTTGGTGAAGGCTTTGGCAGTGCAGCCCGATGGAAGGGTCCTTGTTGGCGGCGATCTCACCCAGTACAATGGCACCGGCCGCAACCGCATCGCCCGACTGATAGGCACGGCTCGCACAACCATCCGTGTATTGCTCGAAGGCCCTTACAACGGCAGCCTGATGACCGATGCGCTGCGCAGCCTCCCCTCCTTCCCGCTCACCGAGCCCTTCACGGCCATGGGTTATGCGGAGACCGCGTTCGTTCCAGGTGCTTCGATCCCGCCAAGCCTGCTCACCACAACCGGCAACAACGCCATCGTGGATTGGGTGATCGTGGAGATGCGGCCTGCGGCAACGCCCAACGTGGTTGCCGCTTCACGCGCCGTGCTGCTGCAACGCGATGGCGATGTGGTGGACCTGGATGGCGTGAGCACCGTGGGCTTCGCGGGCCTTGCGCACGGCAACTATTGCGTGGCCGTGAAGCCGCGCACGCACCTGCCCGTGATGCTCTCAGCTTCAACGCCTTTCGCCTACGGCACCTCGACCACCGCAGTTGATTTCGCGCTGCCCGCTACCCAGGTACACGATGCCGATGCACGCAAGGATGCGGGTGGTGTGATGGTGCTGGCTACGGGCGATGCCACCTTCAACGAGGAGTTGAGTTACGTGGGCAACGGCAACGACCGCGACCCGATCCTGTTGCGCGTTGGCGGCAGCACACCCTCCAACGTCGTAAGCGGTTATTGGCCGGAAGACGTGAACATGGACGGCGTGGTGAAGTACGTGGGAGCCAACAACGACCGCGACCCCATCCTGCTGAATGTCGGCGGCTCCACGCCAACGGCCACGCGGAACGCGCAGCTGCCGTGATCGCGGCGCAAAACGAGGAACTGGCCGACATGGCGGATAGGAAGCTGGTGATAGGATGGGGTGATCCAGCCCTGAGCCCTTCTACCTTTCGGCCAAATCCCCTCGGCCATGATGCGCGCCATATCCCTCTGCCTGCTGATCACCGCTGGCCTTGTCACCAGTGCCTCCCTGACTCCTGCCGGCAATGATGCATTCATCGGCAGCTTCCGTATGGAGATGCACACCTTCAAGAACGACAAGGAAGACAAGCATAGCCCGGTGAACATCCGTTTCTGGGGCCGCGCGGACATGATCCTCTATGAACTGATGATGCCCGACCAGGCACAGCAGATGCGCATGCTCACCGACCTGCGCGGCAATTGGAGCTACACCCTGATCGATAACGGCCAAGGCAGCCGCATGGCCATGAAGATGAAGCGGCCCGAGCTCCCCGCCGACGGCAGCGCGAAGGGCGAGCAGCCGGTGGTCACCGTGACCAAGGAGACGAAGGTGATCGAAGGGCACACCTGCACCAAGATGATCGCCACCAGCAAAGAGGGGACATGGACGGCATGGGTGGCCACTGGCCTTCGCAACGCCTTCATCGACATGGCGCGCGGCATGGACGGACAGGCCGCCCAGCAGAATCGCCATGCCCGCACCGATGTGGAGGGCTTCCCGCTCGAGTTTGAGTGGGTGCCCGCGCAAGGCGATGAGCGGGTCGTCTGCTACATCAAGGAGCTCGTCGTTGGCAAGGTGGATGAGTCGCTCTTCGACATCAGCGGGTACCAGCTGATGGAGATGCCCAGCTTCGCGATCCCGCAGCGCTAGCGGCTGCCAATGCCGACCAAGCTCGACGGGCTCGATCAAGTGGAAGTGACCAGGCGCGCGCAATGGCGCTCGTGGCTGAAGAAGAACCATGAGCGCCCTGACGGCATCTGGCTCGTAACCTGGAAGAAGGCTGCGCCGGAAAAGCACCTGCCTTACGATGCCATCGTGGAGGAAGCGCTCTGCTTCGGATGGATCGACAGCCTGCCGAGGAAGCTCGATGAATCACGGACCATGCTGTACCTCTCCCCGCGCAAGCCAAAGAGCGTCTGGAGCAAGCTGAACAAGGAGCGCATTGAGAAGCTCATCGCCACGAAGCGCATGACTGCCGCCGGGCTGAAGAAGATCGAAATCGCCAAGCAGAACGGATCGTGGACGCGCATCGATGCGGCTGAGGCCTTCGAGATGCCGGCGGATCTCCAGCGCGCCTTGAAGAAGAACAAGAAGGCACTTTCCCACTATGAAGCCTTCCCGCCCGGCGCGCGCAAGCAGATCCTCACCTGGGTGCTCGATGCACGGACCAAGGAGACGCGCGCGAGACGCATCGCGATCGTCGTGGAGCTGGCAGCAAAGAACATCCGGGCGAATGGCCAGACCGTGAAGGCGCATGCAAGCAAGGATCTGGGCTGATGCCGAAGCGACTGGTGAACCGGAATGGATTGAAAGCGCTCCTCGATGAAGCGTACGACCGGTTCGCGCGTCCGTCGTTCATCGCCGACGACCCTATCCAGGTGCCGCGCGCCTTCAGCAAGCGGGAAGATGCGGAGGTGATCGGCTTCCTCACCGCCACCATCGCTTGGGGGCAGCGCAAGACCATCATCAGCAACGCGTGGAAGCTGGCGCGCCTCATGGATGAGCGGCCCCACGAGTTCGTCATGAACGCCGACGCCACGGACCTGAAGCACGTGAGCGGCTTCGTGCACCGCACCTTCAACGGCATCGACCTCAAGCACTTCGTGATCGGCCTGCGGCATCTCTACGCGAACCATGGTGGCATTGAGCAGGCCTTCCTTGAGAATGGCGCCGTCGGGGACATGGGCTTGGCCATCGCGCGCTTCAAGCAGCGCTTCTTCGAACCGGGGCATCAGCCGCGCACGCGCAAGCATGTGGCCGACCCCGCCAAGGGCAGCAACGCCAAGCGCATCAACATGTACCTGCGCTGGATGGTGCGCCCCGATGACCGCGGCGTGGACCTCGGCCTCTGGAAGCGCATCAAGCCTTCGGACCTCATTGTGCCGCTTGATGTCCACACCGGCCGCGTGTCCCGCGAGCTGGGCCTGCTCACCCGCAAGCAAGATGATTGGAAAGCGGTGGAGGAACTCACCAACGCGCTGCATTCATTCGATGCGAGCGACCCCGTGAAGTACGATATCGCGCTCTTCGCTTTGGGGGTGGAAGGCGCGAAGGCCGTTTCGAGTTGAGGAGGGCCTCACTCTGCGTCATCCGCGACGTCCGGTTCCGTTAGCGGCTTCGCATGGGTGTAGGTGCGCCACTTCTCCAGCACGGCCTGCATGTCGGCGGGCAAGGGGCTCTCGAAGCGCATGCGCTTGCCCGTGGCGGGGTGGTCGAAATCGAGCGTGCGCGCGTGCAGGGCCTGGCGCGGCAGCAGCGCGAAGCAGTTCTCCACGAATTGGCGGTACTTGGTGAAGGTGGTGCCCTTCAGGATGCGGTCGCCGCCATAGGCCGCATCGTTGAACAGCGGGTGGCCGATCCATTGCATGTGAGCGCGGATCTGGTGCGTGCGGCCCGTCTCGAGCTTGCATTCCACCAGCGTCACGTAGCGGAAGCGCTCGATCACGCGCCAGCGCGTCACGGCGGCTTTGCCATGCTCGCCTTCGGGGAAGACCTGCATCACCGTGCGGTCCTTGTTGCTGCGGCCGATGTGCCCCTCGATCAGACCTTCGTCCTCGGCGAAATCGCCCCACACGAGCGCGTTGTACCGCCGGTCGCTGGTGCGGTCGAAGAATTGCCGCGCCAGGTGCGAGAGCGCTTCCTCGGTCTTGCCCACCACCATCACGCCACTGGTGTCCTTGTCGAGCCGGTGCACCAGTCCTGGGCGCGGGATCTCCGCACCGGGCACCGGTGGCAATTTGCCGAAGTGGAAGAGCAGCGCATTCACCAGCGTGCCGGTCCAATTGCCGTGGCCCGGATGCACCACCAGGCCGGCGGGCTTGTCGATCACCACCAAGTGCTCATCCTCGAAGAGCGTCTTGAGCGGAATGTCCTCCGGCAGCAATTCCACTTCGCGCTGCGGATAGGGCAGCACGATGCTGATGGCATCCCCAGGCTTCACCTTTTGGCTGGGCTTGGCGGGCTTCTCGTTCACGAGCACATTGCCGGCCTTCGCAGCGGCCTGGATCCGGCTTCGCGAGGTGTTCGCCAAGCGATCGAACAGGAACTTATCGAGCCGGATCAGCGATTGCTTCGGATCGCAAACGATGCGATGGTGCTCGTACAGCTCTTGCTCTTCGCCGAGCGATTCGATCGGATCCTGATCCATCAGCGCTGGATCAGCAAACGCTCTTGCGCGATCAGTGAGCCATCGGCATGGGCGATCCGCACCACGTAGAGGCCGCTGGCCAGCGCGCTCACATCAACGAAGCGGCCGTCCGTGAAGCGGTCATCCGCCACGGTGCGGCCCATGGCATCATGGATCAGCAGCCGCGCGCCTTCAACCGGGAAGCTGGTCCGTGCCATTACCGCCTCATTGGCCGGGTTCGGGAACAGGAGCATGCCTGGGCCATCCGCAACTTCCGGCACGCTCGCGAAGGGATCCACCGCCGCTACGAATACGGGTCGCAGCATCAAGGAGCCCTGTTGCGTGCTCGGTCCGAAGTTGAGCGTGAGCCTGCGGAAGAGCTTGTCCTGGTTGTTGCGGTTGCGGTCGAAGCCGACGTTGAGCTTCACGTTGTTGGTCTGCACCCAGCCCACATAGATGGTGCCCTCGACCATGATCGTGCTGTCGAGCGGGATCTCCACGAAATGGTCGATGCCGTCGAGTCGATAGGTGGGCGATGAGAAGGTGAAGTTCTGGTGCTGGATCACCTCCGGGCTGAGGCTCTTCCAAACAGTGATCAGGAACCGGCCTTCTTCCGGGTTGGGCGAGTCGTTCGGGTCGTTCGCTTGCGGATTGAAGTACATGCGCACGGCGCGCAGGCTGTCCTGTCCGCTGATATCGAAGCGCAGGGCAGCGGCGGCACCCGCTGCGGTGATGCCATAGCCCATCTCCGCGCTGCCGTCGTCATAGGCCATGCAGTTGCTGATCTCCTGCACGAAGTTGACCGTGTCGTTGTACTTGCAGATATCGGGCGTGGTGTTGGTCCAGAGCTTCACGCGCCAGAAGGCGGCATCGGTGCTGAGGGTGGGGTCGTACACGAAGTTGTTCGGTGCGGCTGCGATGGGATGGTCGCTCGGGAAGATGGAACTGGCGTTGCCGCTGGAGTTGAGCCCATTGCTGAATGCCACCGGCCCATTGCCGTTCTCCTCGCGGGCGAGCATGCCGTAGGTGATGAATCGGTCCTCGGTGTCCAAGTTCCGCTGCAAGGCGGTGATGCTCTGTGCCATGTAGGTCGAAGGCGCCTCAGCGAACTTCTCGAACGTGACGCTGGTGTAGGTCTGCAGCAAACTGGTCTCCGGGTACATGTAGGCCACATCGATCAGGCGCGTATCGTCGAAGCTGCGCTGTTGATCAAGGCGCACGTAATCGAGGTGCCAGTGGTCATAGGAGCCGCTCAGGGTGCCATAGTTGAGGAAGCGGAACTTGAAGCCTTCGTGGAAGAACTGTGCGAGCTTGATGGGCACCAGCACTTGCTGGAAATCCTGAAACGGAACATACGGCGTGCTCCAAACACGGCTCCAGTACTGCAATTGGGGCGCCCAGAACTCGAGCACAAGGCTGTCCAGCGGCTGCACGGCATTGTCGCCGCTGAGGCCCTGGGGCTGGTAGAAGAAGCTCACGTAAAGGGAGTCCTCTGGTCCGAAGGCGGAGAGGTCGATGTCAACCGAGGTGAGGTGATCAGCGATGCCGTAAGCCGTGAATTGATCGTAGTTGTACGGGTACCCCGTGCGCGCCAATCCATCGAAGGTGGCCACGCCGATCGTTGGGGGCTCAATGGGATAGTTGCCGTTGATGTAAACATCGTCATCCTCCCAAAGGATCAGCGGGCGCACGCTGTTATCCGGGTTGATGTAGGTGCGCGTATCGGCGGGAACCTCATAGACCAGGAGCGAATCCTGGATCAGCTCCGGGCTGGTGAGGAAGAGGATGTCGGGCGACGGGCTCTGGATCGTATCGAAGATGTTGTAGGCCGGCCAGGCTTCCACGACGAGGTCCGTAGGCGGATAGACCGTGACATCGCGCACGAGGACCGTGGTCGGCGCAAGCGGTGTGCGCGTGGTCACCGGCGGCACGGGATCCATATCGGTGAGGTAGGTGAAGGTGGTGTCGTCGCTGAAGACCATGTCCCATGTGCTCACGCCGGCCACTTCCAAACGGTAGATGGTCTCTTCGAGCGTGACGCCGGGATCCGTGGCCTGTGCCCATCGCTTGCGGGTGCGGTCGATGGAGAAATCATCGACGATGGGCAAGGTCTGGGGGTCGTAGAGGTAGATGAAGTGCTCGTTGAGCCCATCGGCCTTCTGCATGGCGCGGACAGCTTCGGGCACAGGACGCGCCTGCAATGGCGTAAGCACTTCGCCTTGCGCGCTTGCCTGCCGGGGCAGGAACAGCGCAATGGCTGCAAGCAACGCGATGCCGACGAAGAGTATCCGGCTACGGTTCATTGAGGCTATCGGGGCTAGTGTAGCGGGAGGGGTCATTCCAGCCTTCAGCGGGACGCAGGCCGGTAGTATCGGAAGTGAGCCAAAGGTCGATGGTACTGCCCAAAGCAATGCGGTTGTTGGCGCCTGCGGCTGGACTTTGCCTGCGCACCCGCGCAAACGCGGAATCCGCTCGGGTATTGCAACCCTGGCACTCCACCAGCACCCCGAGGTTCAAAGAGGCCATGTTCAGCAACAGCTGCACGTCGGCCATGGATAACCCGGACAGGTCGGGGACCGGCACGCGCTCACCCTTCTCTCCGGCCCCTAGAACCAGGGTGATGGCCTCCCCACGTCGTATCCGCTCATCGGCAGCGATGGGCTTGCCCTTATGGAGTTGCGCGATCACGCAGTCCACGCAGGGATCCGGCTTGTACTGCATCTCTTTCACCTTGAGGCCCAGGATGTCAAGCACGCTCAGCGCCTGACGCTTGCTCAGATCCACCAACTTGGGCATATCGATCATTTTAGGCTGATTGGCATTCAGCACCAGATACACCTTGCGGCCGGGCTTCACCTCCTTGCCCGCGTCCGGATCTTGTTCCACCACAGTGCCCTTGGGCCGGTCCTCTACGAACACGCTGTCGATCACCACCGCACTCAGGTCACGCTTGGCCAAGAGCGCTGCGGCCTCGGCCATGTTTGCTCCCGCCAGGTCGGGCACGCGCATGAGCTCGTTGTGGCGCGTGTAGCCGCGCAACCAGGCCCAACCGACCAAGAGCAGGGCCGCTGCCACTACAACTGGGGCCAGGACGGGCAGAAGGCGTTTCATGCGAAGCGCGCGAAGGTACTTGCCCGCACCAACGCCGGAACAGCCCATATCGCGCATGCACAATCCACCTGCTGGACCCGCCGAGCCCGCACGCCTACCTTCGCCGCCCTGAAAATCGAGCACGCATGCCCACGTTGACCATGAGCAAGATCGAAGAGCTCCTCGGCGCCGATGCCCAGAGCCTGCTGAATCACCAGAGCAAGACCATCGTCAAAGGCAGCCTTAACCTGCCCGGTCCCGACTTCGTGGACCGTTGCTTCGCATTGAGCAACCGCAGTCCGCAAGTGCTGCGCAGCATGCAGGCCCTGTATGGCAACGGCCGCCTGGCCAACACTGGCTACATGAGCATCCTGCCGGTGGACCAGGGCATCGAGCACAGTGCCGCCGCCAGCTTCGCCCCCAACCCCATCTATTTCGATGGGGAGAACATCGTGAAGCTCGCGATCGAGGGCGGCTGCAACGCCGTGGCCAGCACTTATGGCGTGCTCGGCAGCGTGGCGCGCAAATACGCCCACAGGATCCCCTTCATCGTGAAGATCAACCACAACGAGCTGATGACCCTGCCGAACAAGTTCGACCAGGTGCTCTTCGGCAACGTGCAGGATGCCTGGGACATGGGAGCAGTGGCCGTTGGCGCCACCATCTACTTCGGCAGCGATGAGAGCACGCGGCAGATCACCGAGATCGCCGACGCCTTCCAGCACGCGCACGAGCTGGGCATGGCCACCATCCTCTGGTGCTACATCCGCAACAGCGGCTTCAAGGTCGACGGCAAGGATTACCACACCGCTGCCGACCTCACCGGCCAGGCCAACCACTTGGGCGTCACCATTCAGGCGGACATCATCAAGCAGAAACTCCCGGAGACCAACGGCGGCTACAACGCCATCGCCAACTATGGCAAATCGCACAAGAAGGTTTACAGCGACCTCACAAGCGAGCACCCGATCGACCTGTGCCGCTACCAGGTGGCCAACTGCTACATGGGGCGGATAGGACTGATCAATAGCGGCGGTGCAAGCAGCGGCGCCAGCGACATGGCGGAAGCGGTGAGGACCGCCGTGATCAACAAGCGTGCGGGCGGCCAGGGCCTGATCAGCGGCCGCAAGGCTTTTCAACGTCCCATGAATGAAGGCGTAGGTTTGCTCAACGCGATCCAGGACGTATACCTCGACGACAAGGTCACCATCGCTTAAGAAAGCGGAGACAGGAAAGCTGAAACAGGGCCATTTCACCTTTCATACTCCACATTTGCACTCATGGGTTGGTTCACACGCACCAAGGAAGGCATCACCACCTCCACCGAGGAGAAGAAGGAGACGCCAGAAGGCCTCTGGTACAAATGCCCGAGCTGCGATGAGATCGTGACCAGCGAGGACCACGAGAACAACCTGTGGGTCTGCGCCAAGTGCAACTACCATGAGAAGGTCGGCAGCGAAGAGTACTTCGCCCTGCTCTTCGACGACCACAAATACACGGAGATCGGCGCTGAACTGATCGCCGGCGACCCGCTGCAATTCGAGGACACCAAGAAGTACACCGACCGCTTGGCGAAGACGCGGGCCGAGAGCGGCCTGAACGACGCCCTGCGCGCAGCGGAAGGCAAATTGGACAAGCATTACGCGGTGATCGCCTGCATGGACTTCCGCTTCATAGGCGGAAGCATGGGCAGCGTGGTAGGCGAGAAGATCGCCATGGCCGCGGACCAGGCCCTCAAGCGCAAGTGCCCGCTCATTGTTATCAGCAAGAGCGGCGGTGCCCGGATGATGGAGGCCGGCTTCAGCCTGATGCAGATGGCCAAGACCAGCGCCAAGCTCACCCTGCTCGCCAAGAAGAAGCTGCCCTACATCAGCATCCTCACCGATCCCACCACGGGCGGCGTAACGGCCAGCTTCGCCATGCTGGGCGACCTGAACATCGCCGAGCCCAAGGCCCTGATCGCTTTCGCCGGCCCGCGCGTGGTGAAGGAGACCATCGGCCGCGACCTGCCCGAAGGCTTCCAGACCAGCGAGTTCGTGCTGGAGCATGGCTTCCTGGACAAGATCGTGGAGCGCAAGGACCTGAAGGGCTTCCTGGCGAAGACCTTTCAGATGTTCAGGAGCTGAGGATCAGGTTTTGCCCCCTCGAGTGCCTGGTAAGGGTTCTTCCCCTACATTCGCGGCCTGTTACGAACTACCATGTACCTGACCAACGAGGCCAAGAAGGCCATTTTCACCGAGCACGGTGGGTCTGAGAAGAACACTGGCGGTGCCGAGAGCCAGATCGCGCTCTTCACCACCCGCATTGACCACCTCACCGGCCACCTGAAGACCAACAAGAAGGACCATGGAACCGAGAAGGCTCTGATGGACCTGGTGGGCAAGCGCAAGCAATTGCTCAACTACCTGAAGACGCACGACATCGAACGCTACCGGGCCATCATCGGCAAGCTCGGCCTGCGCAAGTGATCCGGGCATGCGCCGCTACTGCGGCACCGGTGGATAATTCCTGATCGAAGGGGGCGATCGTGAATGCGATCGCCCCTTTTCGTTCCGGCGGATGAAGGGATCGATGAACACCGGCCCGCCCTAAAAAAGACAACCAACCAAAAACCGGCGCGAAAGGCGCGCCCAAGAACATGAGACCACAAGGAATAGTCAAGACCATCGACATGGGCGATGGCAAAGTCATCACCATCGAGACCGGGGTGCTGGCCAAACAAGCCGACGGTGCAGTGACCGTCCGCCTCGGAGACACCATCCTGCTCGCCACCGTGGTGGCCACCAAGGAGGCCCGCGAAGGCATCGACTTCCTGCCTTTGCAGGTGGAATACCGCGAGAAATTCAGTGCTGCCGGCCGTTTCCCCGGCGGTTTCTTCAAGCGCGAAGCGCGCCCCAGCGACCATGAGGTGCTCACCAGCCGGTTGATCGATCGCGCATTGCGACCGCTCTTCCCCGATGACTTCCACGGCGATACGCAGGTGGTGGTGACGCTGATGAGCTCTGACAAGAAGAACCAGGCTGACGGCATCGCCTGCCTGGCCGCTGCGGCGGCCCTTGCCGTGAGCGATATCCCCTTCGGCGGGCCCGTGAGCGAGGTGCGCGTCGCCCGGGTGAACGGCCGGTTCATCATCAACCCTACCGTGGACGAGCTGGTTGGGGTCGACCTCGACCTGATCGTGGCCGGCACCAAAGGCGACATCCTGATGGTGGAAGGCGAGATGAACGAGGTGCAGGAGGCCGACATGATCGAAGCGATCAAACTGGCCCACCAGTCCATCCAAATGCAGTGCGTGGCCTTGGAAGAGTTGAGCGCCATGGTGCCCAAGAGCCAGGTGAAGCGCACTTACAACCACGAGAACAACATCGCCGAGATCGGTCAGAAGATCCACGACTTCTGCTACCAGAAGTACTACGACCTGGCCATGGTGCCCAGCACCAAGGAGGCTCGCAACGAGCAGTTCGCCGCCATCAAGGAGGCCTGCCTCGCCACCCTGACCGACGAAGAGAAGGCTGATAAGCCGATGCTGGCGCGCTTCTTCAAGAAGACCCAGAAAAAGGCCGTGCGCAACGTGTGCCTGGATCATGGCAACCGCCTCGATGGGCGCAAGACCAACGAGATCCGCCCGATCTGGAGCGAAGTGGATGTGATGCCCGGCACGCATGGCAGCGCCATCTTCACGCGTGGCGAGACCCAGGCCATCAACCTGCTCACCTTGGGCAGCAGCATGGACGAGCAGACCATCGACCGCGCGACCATGAAGAGCAGCGAACGCTTCATGCTCCACTACAACTTCCCCAGCTTCAGCACGGGCGAAGTGAAGCCGATCCGCGGCCCTGGCCGCCGTGAAGTGGGCCACGGCAACCTCGCCCTGCGCGCGTTGAAGCCAGTGATCCCCGCTCCGCCCGAGAACCCCTACACCATCCGCCTGAACTGCGACATCCTGGAGAGCAACGGCTCCAGCTCGATGGCCACGGTTTGCAGCGGGACGCTGGCCCTGATGGATGCCGGCGTCAAGATCAAGGCCCCTGTGAGCGGCATCGCCATGGGCATGATCAGCGACGGCAAGCGCCATGCGATCCTCAGCGACATCCTCGGCGACGAGGACTTCCTGGGCGACATGGATTTCAAGATCTGCGGCACCGCCAAAGGCATCACCGCCACGCAGATGGACATGAAGGTGGATGGCCTGCCTTACGAAGTGCTCGCGCAAGCCCTTGAGCAAGCGCGCCAGGGCCGCCTGCACATCCTCGGCGAAATGCTCAAGACGATCGATGCGCCGCGTGCCGATTACAAGGACCACGCACCGCGCATCATCACCATCACGATCCCGAAAGAGAGCATCGGCGCAGTGATCGGGCCCGGTGGCCGCGTGATCCAGGAGATTCAGGCCGAGACTGGAGCGCACATCAGCATCGACGAGGTGGACGGCATGGGCCAAGTGGAGATCATGAGCGAGAACAAGGCGAGCATCGATGCCGCACTGGCACGCGTGAACGCTATCGCCAACCCGCCGCAAGCCGAAGTGGGCGCCACCTACAAAGGCAAGGTGAAGACCATCATGCCCTACGGCGCCTTCGTGGAAGTGATGCCCGGCGTGGATGGCCTGCTGCACGTGAGCGAACTCGACTGGAAGCGCATCGAGCGTGTGGAGGATGTGCTCAAGGAAGGCGAGGTGATTGAATTCCAAGTGGTGGGCAAGGACCCCCGCAGCGGCAAGCTGAAGCTGAGCCGCCGCGTGCTGCTGCCCAAGCCCGAAGGCTACGTTGAGCGTGAACCGGCCATGGAAGGCGGTCGCGGCGACCGCCCCTTCCGCGACCGCGGGGACCGGCCGCGCCGGGATGACCGTCCACGCCGGGATGATCGCCCGCGCCGCGACCATGGCGGCAGCGGTGAGCCGAGCAACAACTGATCGCATTCGGAATGCAAGGTGGAAGCCGTCCGCAAGGGCGGCTTTCGCCATTCATGGCCCAAGCGCATCCATTCGTCGGATGCGCGCCTGTTCAGGTAACCGCATGGGGCGGGGCGGCGTTCAAGGCGCCTCATTCACAACACCACAGAGCACAGATGGCACGCATGCGACAGTTGAAGATCGTGAAGCAGGTGACGAACCGCGACACGCCGAGCCTGGATAAATACCTCCAGGAGATCGGTCGCGTGAAGCTCATTACTGCCCAAGAAGAAGTAGAGCTGGCGCGTCGCATCAAGCAAGGCGACCAGGAAGCCCTGGAAGCCCTGGCCAAGGCCAACCTCCGTTTCGTGGTATCAGTGGCCAAGCAATACCAGGGGCAGGGCCTAAGCTTGCCCGACCTGATCAGTGAGGGGAACCTCGGCTTGATCAAGGCCGCAACCCGATTCGACGAGACGCGCGGCTTCAAATTCATCAGTTACGCCGTGTGGTGGATCCGCCAGCAGATACTCCAGAGCCTCGCCGAGCAGGCCCGCATCGTGCGCCTGCCGCTGAACAAGATCGGATCCATCAACAAGATCAATAAGGCTTTCGCGCGCCTGGAGCAGGAGCATGAGCGCCCGCCCACCGCGCACGAATTGGCCGAGGTGCTGGAGATGACCCTCGAAGAAGTGAAGACCAGCCTGAACAACACTGGCCGCCATGTGAGCATGGATGCGCCACTGCGCGACGACGGTGACAGCGGCACCATGATGGACGTGATGAGCAATCCGGACCTGCCCAGCCCACTGGACAGCCTGATGACCGACAGCCTGCGCAATGAGATCGAGCGGAGCTTGCGCGCATTGCACGGACGCGAAGCCGATGTCATCCGCCTCTATTTCGGCCTCAATGGCAACCAACCGCACACCTTGGAGGAGATCGGCCAGAAGTTCGACCTCACCCGGGAGCGCGTGCGCCAGATCAAGGAGAAGGCCATCCGCCGGATGAAACACACGAGCCGAAGCAGCGTGCTGCAGGCTTACCTGGGCTGAACAGGTTGAAGGTGGACCTTTGCTGAGGGTTGACCGTGGTTGCGGGTTGAGCAGAGCGCTCAACCCGCAACATTTCGCACCAACCTCCAAACCCCAACCGTCAGGCGAATAGTTTCGCGGCCATGCCGCACCTCCTCGCCCCTTCGCTCCTATCCGCCGATTTCGCCGAATTGCGCAAGGCGGTTGATCTGATTGAGGAGAGCGAGGCCGCTTGGCACCATATCGACGTGATGGACGGGGTCTTCGTGCCGAACATCAGTTTCGGCTTGCCTGTGATCAAGAGCATCCGCAAGCACGCGAAGAAGCCCTTCGATGTGCACCTGATGATCGTTCGTCCGGACCAGTACATCAATGCCTTCCGCGATGCCGGCGCTGATCACCTTACGGTGCATCTCGAAGCATGCCCTCACCTGCACCGCAGCATCCAAGCCATCAGGGCATCGGGGATGAAGGCCGGCGTGGCCATCAACCCGCATTCACCGGCGCACCTGTTGGAAGATGTTCTCGCCGACATCGATCTCGTTTGCGTGATGAGCGTGAACCCGGGCTTCGGTGGGCAGAAATTCATCGAGCGCACCTACGAGAAGATCGACGTCTTGGCGGCAATGCGCTCCAGGGCCGGTTCACCTGCGTTGATCGAGATCGACGGCGGCGTGGGCCCGGATAATGCCGGCAAGCTCGCCGCTGCTGGCGCCGACGTGCTCGTAGCAGGCAACAGCGTATTCGGGGCCGATGACCCGAAGGCCGCGATCACGAGGCTTGCGTCTTCCTGAGCCTGCACCATGCCGTCGTTCGTCGAGAACGATTCGACGAGACCACTGCTGGACTTGCCGAATAACCCGGCTTGCTTGAAACACCAGCGGCCAGCGCTCACGTTTACCACGCGAATCCCCGCCACGGCCATGCGCCTCCTTCTGCTCGCCTTGCTCTCGCACCTTGCGCCGGTGCTGTTCGCGCAGCGTTCCGGAATCGGCATCAAGGGCGGACCGCTGATGAGCGGCACCAAATCCGCCACACTTGCCGCGAACTGGATCCCTGGAGCAAGCATCGGCGCCTACTTCGCGCTCCGCGCTGGTCCACGCATGGAATTGCAGCCTGAACTGCTCCTCACCTCCTTAGGCGCTGGATACAGCATGCCAGATGGCGAGCGGAGCAAGGTGCGGACGCTTTACGCCCAGGTCCCGCTATCCTTCAAGGTGTACCTGAGCAATGTTGTTAATCTCCAAGCCGGGGCGCAGATGGGAAGGCTCTTGCTTGCCCAGCAGATCAGCCCTGAAGGATCGAGCGATGTGACTTCGAGCCATGAGCACTGGGACTATGGCGTGATACTCGGTGCAGGCGCCGACCTCGTGAGCGGAGTGGACTTAGGCCTTCGCTATTACAGCGGCCTCCGCCCGGTGCTGAGCGACGATCAGGCCTATTTCCCGCGCAACCGTTCCATGGCCTTGTCCTTGGGCTATCGCATGGGCCGCTTGCGTGCGCCCAAGTTCAATCGCAAACGCCACTGAGTCCCGCGCGAACGTCCGGGTATCTTCGCGCCGCATGGCGAAGTCAATCGGCTAGGCGCAGCCCGTGATCGGCCTTCTGGGCGGGGGTCAGCTCGGTCGCATGTTCATCGAGAACGCACTGCGCTACGATGCCCGGATCCATGTTCTCGATCCCGATCCGCTGGCTCCCTGCTCAGCAATCGCAACTCGCTTCGCCGTTGGGGACTTCCGCGACCGGGAAACCGTGTTGCGCTTCGCTGCCGATGCCGATGTGGTGGGCATCGAGATCGAGCAGGTCAACGTTGAGGCTCTGGAGGAACTGAAACGGCTGGGAAAGCGCGTGATCCCCGATCCCGACGTGCTGCGGATCATCCAGGACAAGGGACTGCAAAAGCGATTCTATGCGGGCCACGGCATCCCTTCCTCATCATTCGCGCTGCTGCAGAGCGGCCGCGACCTCACTGACCACGTGCACCTGCTTCCGGCGTTCTTGAAGGCGCGCACCGGCGGCTACGACGGCAAAGGAGTGATGGCGATCGATTCCCCGGCCGATGCCGCGCGCGCCTTCGATGCTCCTTGCGTCCTGGAAGAGCGCGCCGATGTCGCCATGGAACTGGCGGTGATCGTGGCCCGCGCGGCCAATGGCACCATGGTGACCTACGATCCCGTGGAGATGGTCTTCGATCCGCGATTCAATCTCGTGGACCACCTGCGCGCGCCTGCGCGAATTCCTCAACCGGTGAACGAGGCGGCCCAGCGGCTTGCCAAGCGCGTGGCCGAAGCCTTCGGACAACCGGGCCTCTACTCGGTAGAGATGTTCCTGTCCACGGACAATGAGCTCCTTGTGAACGAGACCGCTCCGCGCGCGCACAACAGCGGGCACCACACCATCGAAGCATGCGCCAGCAGCCAGTTCGACCAGCTGCTCCGGCTGTACATGAACTGGCCTCTCGGCGATAGCGGCTTGCGCGGGCATGCCGCCATGATCAACCTCGTGGGCGAGGGCGGCAGCGGTGCTCCCGTGGTGAAAGGACTCGACGACGTGCTGCATCTGCCTGGCAGCTTCTTCCATCTTTACGGCAAGCGCGAGACACGCGCCGGAAGGAAAATGGGCCACGTGGCGGTGATCGCGCAGAACCATGATGAGCTTGACCAGGCCATTGCCGTGACGAAAGTGCACTGCAAGGTGGAGCCTAGGGAATAACGGAAAGACGAAACCTGGAAAGGAAATGAGGTCCAGCGCGCTCCCCATTCGGCCTTGCATCAATTCACCTGAGAGGACTAACCCGCAACGAACATGGTAGGCATCATCATGGGCAGCCGCAGCGATCTGGAAGTGATGCGCGAGGCCTTGGATACGATGAAGGAATTCGGCGTGGAGCACGAGCTCACCGTGGTGAGCGCGCACCGCACCCCGGATCGGATGTTCGCCTATGCAAAGAGCGCTGCGGCTCGCGGGGTGAAGGTGATCATCGCGGGTGCCGGCGGGGCGGCGCACCTGCCGGGCATGGTGGCATCACTGACGACTTTGCCGGTGATCGGCGTGCCCATCAAGAGCCGCAACAGCATCGATGGCTGGGACTCGTTGCTGAGCATCGTGCAGATGCCCGCAGGCGTGCCGGTGGCCACCGTAGCGGTGAATGGCGCACGCAATGCCGGGCTGCTCGCAGTGCAGATCCTGGCCATCCATGATGATAAGCTGGCCGCCAAGCTGGATGCCTTCAAAGGCGAGCAGGAGGACAAGGTGCGCGATGGCATAGCCACGCTGAAGCAGCAATTCCCGAACGGCTTCGACCAATGATGCAAGCCTCAGGAAGGCCATACCGCGTGCATGCCCTGCGGATGCTCCCTGGTGACGATGTGCGCGTGAACCTGCTTGCATGGTGCGAGCAGAACGGCATTGAAGCCGCCGCCATCGTGAGCGCTGTGGGCAGCTTGAGCCATGCCGAGGTCCGATTCGGAGGCAAGAGCAATGGAGTACGTGTTGAGGGCGACCTCGAAGCATGCTCCCTCAGCGGATTGCTGTCCAAGCACGGCATGCATGTGCACCTGGCAGTCGCCGATGGCGATGGCCGCATGACGGGAGGTCACCTGCTTCAGGGCTCTTCGGTGCGCACCACCTTGGAATTGGTCATCCAGGAGATCGGCGGCCTTCGCTTCGTGCGCAGACATGATGAGCGCACGGGTTATGACGAGCTCTTCCCTGAAGAGATCAGGCCTTAACGGCCTTCACGGCACCACCTCCATCGCGGTCTTTCCTACTGTGATGAACGGATAGATCTCGTCCACATCGGCGTTCTTCAGCGCGATGCAGCCCCAAGTCCAATCAGCGCCTGCTTCAATCCAGTGGTCCATGCCCTCGGGCACGCCATGTATGCCGATCTCGCCGCCGATGCCCTTCGCATGTGGGATAAGGCCATTCGCCTTCCGTTCGTTGTACCGTCGCCAGCTCTCGGCATTAGGGTAATCGACCCAGATGAACTTATGCCATTGCGCATGCACGCGCTTGCTGCGGAAGCCGAAGGTGCCCTCTGGCGTCTTCCGGTCGCCCTGATGGTGCTTGTCGCCCACCGGCTTCTCGCCCAGCACACAGGGATAGGCCTTCAGCAAACGGTCCTGCACGTACACGCGAAAGCGCCGCTCACTCTTGTCAACATGGAAGCGGATGGAGCCCGCGTCCAATTCGAGGGAGTCGATCAGGAACGCGAGCGGCCGCTCCGGCAAGGCTGCCGTTGCAATGCGCTCAGGCCCTGGTGCACCGGCATCCTCAAACGGAGCTTGGCATTCGACCAGCACAGGCAATAGGAGAAGCAATGCGCAGTGCATCGTGCGTTCCATGCACAACGCAATGCGCATCCGCCTCGCGCGTAACGCCTATTGCACCACGTACGGAATCTCCACTTCGATATCGGTCTCACCGCCTGCGTTGGTGATGTCACCGCCGCTCACGCCCGCAGCGCTCTTGTTGGGCTCGTGGCGCAGGGTTATCGTGATGCCCCCGCTGCCGGCGCCCATGGCCACCCATGTGCTCAGCAGGCCAATTGGAAGCCCGTTGGCATCAGTGTCGCCATAGGACGCCCAGGTGAGTGATCCGCCGGTGGTGGAGAAGAAGAACTGATGCGCTTCCGCCTCATCAGCCACTTCGTTGCTCACGGTGTCGGCTGGCGATACGGATTCATTCAGCAGCAAGAGGGCGGCGTTGTACGATGTGCCCACGAGCAGCGTGTCCCCGGTGATCACCGGTGCGTTGCCGCCATCGCCGTCGATGTCGATCCAGCTGAACTCCGCCGAATGGCCGCCGCCCACCTGAGTGAAGCTCGCACGGACGGTGGTGATCAGCTCCTCTTCGTTGTGATCGTGGTCGCCGTGATTATGGGGGTCCTCTTCCTCATCTGGCTTGCAAGCCGACGCGAGCAAGGAGATGGAGATCAGGAGCAGCGCTCCTCTGGTCATCCGGTTGAGGATCGTGGTTTCCGTGAAGGTTCTCGCTTTCATGTTTCGGGTGTTTGGGTTGTTCGTGGTCTGCGTACGTAGTTCCGTTTCAGGTTCGCCGGCTGATGGGAAGGCCTAGTTGTTCCCGAATGTGAAGGCCAGCCATAGCTGGATGTCGATGCCGCGGGCGTCGGCATAGTAGCGGAAGCGGTCGAGGTAATCGCGGTATGCCGCATTGAGCAGGTTGCTGCCGCGCATGCCGATGCGCAACTCATGCTTACCCATGCGCCGGGCGGCAGAAAGCGTGGCGCTCAACACATGGTAGTCAGCAGGAGGATCCGAGAAATCAAGGTCGGCCTGGTACCGCAGCTGCTTCAGCACCACGAGCGACGAAACGACAGCTTCCAACTCGCTCCAACGCCCGATCGGCATCACCTGCTTGCGCAGGTTGAATTCCATGCGATCGCCGGGCATCAGGAAGAGCCAATCGCCCTGCACCATGTCGCGCCCGTTCACTGTGCTGCCCTTCAGCACAGCGGTGAATCCCTTGCCCAGGCGGGCCTGCACGCTGAGGTCAGCGCCCGAGATCACGGCGTCCGTGGCCGTGTAACGGAACACAGGGAAGGCGCCACGGATGGTAAGGCGCGTGCCATCAGGACGTTGGTAGATGTAGTCATCGATGCGCGCGGCGTGCAGGGTGGCGTCGATGCGCAGCTTGCCATTGCGGGTTGCGGCGCTGGCATCGAGCACGGCCTTCAGTGCGCGCTCGCTGCTGAGGGAGGCATCGCCTTCTTCAATGGCCGCTGCGCTGTGGTGCAAGCCTTGGCTATGCAGTTCGCTGACATGCGGAGGTCGATACGCTGAGCTGACATTGAACCGCAGCCGCAAGCTGTCGCGCGGTTGCCAGTTGGCACCGGCGCTGAGCGCATGGTTGAAGAAATCGTACCGGCGGTTCGGTGAATCACCCGTGCCCAGGCCGACATCGATGGCCGTGGCCTCGGCACGCGCACCAGCTTCAAGTTCCAACCGCTCGCCGAAAGGGAAATGCTCCAGAACGAAGGCGCCTGCATTCCAACGCGTGTAATCGGGCAACAAGGGCCGCACCCCTGTCCCCGGCACGTTGTAGTTCTCCTGAAGCAAGCCGGTCAGCCCAGCCTTTCCGTGCACGTGCGGGCCGAGCCAATGCTTCAGGATAAGCTCTCCGGTGTGCGTGCCGAGGAACAGGTCCAACGAAGGGCGCGCGCTGCGGCCGCCACGGCGGATGTCGTATTCCTGTCGCGCATTGCCCTGGTACGCATAGGTCGCATCCAGGCGATTGCGATCGGTGAGCGCGATCCCCGCAGACGCTTTCAGCAGGTGATGCGTGACGGTCTGCCGCGGCGCATCGATGGCGTAGGAGAAATCCTGCACGTACCATGGTACGCCGCTCTCGATGGCTCGCTGCAGATCGGTGGTGCTCCCGATATGCGCCGCTCGTAAGATGCCGATCTCCCGCTCGAATCTGCTGAAGTAAAGCGCGGCGCTCCGCCGGTGATCACGGAACCCGATGGAAGCAGATGCCGCCCATTCGCGCGCGCCGGTGTTGCTCAGGTCATATCGCGCGGCCTCGCCGTCGCCCACGGCCCGACCGCTGCCCTGCACGCGCCATCCAAGACCGGATAAGCCAGGCACGCCGCCTTGGAGCATGGCGCTGCCGCCGCCGCCTTTCCCGTTCAGGATGCCAATGCCTCGCAGCTCACCGCTCAGACCCGGCCTCCTGGGCAGCTCAACCGGTTCGGCGATCACCACGCCACCGATCGCATCGCTTCCGTACTGCACGCTCGCCGCTCCCTTCACCACGGTGAGGCGGTCGCTACTGAGCGGATCGATGCTCGGCGCATGGTCCGTTCCCCATTGCTGATCCTCTTGCCGAATGCCTTGGTTGAGCGTCAGTATCCGATTGCCGCTGAGGCCGTGGATCACCGGCTTGGCGATGGACGGTCCGCTGGTGAGCAACGTGACACCCGGGAGCGCGACGAGCATTTCGGCGATGGACTGCCCACCGGCACGCACCATGGCCTCGCGGCCCAGTGCTTGACGGGCATGCCCGACGTTCTCATCAGGCCTGCTTTGGATCACCTCCAGCTCCTTCAGCTCCTCGACATGATGCTCTAGCCTGAAGTCGACCACCAGGTCCTTGGTGACCCGAACTTCACTTGTAATGGGCTCGCAACCTAAATGGGCCACCCGTACCACGTACGTTCCCATGCATAGCCCATCGATGCGGTATCGGCCGTGTTCATCAGCCACACTGCCTTTGCCAAGAGATGGAATGAAGACCTCCGCGAATGACAATGCTTCAGCGTCATGCTCATCGATCACCCGGCCGCTTAGGGATATGGTGCAGGAATCAGGCTGCGCCGAGGCCATGATCGGCATCGGAAACACGAGCAGCAACGAAAGGAATGACTTGATATGCACGGTCACGGGAAACCGAGGAATGAATGAAAGGGAAGAAACGCGCGTCAGGGCGTGCGCCTTCGGTCGCACCAGACGGCAACCGGGAATGAGAGCCTCAGGTCCGTGGAGGTCCGCGCGCGGCTATGCACCCATGCGTGCTGGGCGGCACCATCGACACCGGAAGCACAGCAAGCTCGGCCCGTTGGACCATCACCGCGAGCTCCGGAGCGGAAGACATGTGCTCCGCAACCGGCAAGGCCAGGTCGCAGAAAGCGCAGTCACCGTTCAATTCGGCCGCATCACCATGTCCATGTTGAGCGCCCGATTCATCCCGGCAATCATGCGGAAGCGCGCGCCCGATGAAATAGGGTACGGCTGCCACGGCCAAGAAGAGGGCCAACAGGGACCGGTGACAAACGCCACGCATGCTGCGAATGTAATGCAGGGGTGCAGGCAGCGGCTGCCGCCGCCTATTTTCGCAGCCCATTGAACGAAACCATGACACGGATCCTTACCACCGCGATCTCCTCGGTATTCCTGCTCGCATTGCCCGCATTTGGGCAATGGAACATCATCAACCATCCCGGTTACCAAGCCGTGAAGAGCGTGACCAGCGGCGCTGGCGCCTTGTACATGGTGCCTTACCCGAGCGGCGTTGTGAAGAGCACCGATGGCGGGAATATCTGGAACCCGGTGAATACGGGCCTGCCCGCCGGCACCACCGTGCATTCGGTGCACTTCGTGAATGGGGCTCTCCTTTGCGGCACCGAGAGCGGCGTGTACCGCAGCACCAATGGCGGCACCAGCTGGGCCATCTCGAACACAGGGCTGCCCAGCGCCAACGCTGGCAACTATGCCAAGAAGTTCTTCCAATTCGGCACCACCACGCTCGCCATCTACAGCGCGACCATCGGTGGCGGAGGCGGGATATTCCGCAGCACTGATGGAGGCGTGCAATGGTTCGGCGGCAACAACGGCCTCGCTGCGAACATGGTGGTGAATCAGGCAGCACAGGCGGGCAGCCTCATCTACGCCGCCACTACGGCAGGACTTGCCAGCTCGAACAACCTGGCCGTCACCTGGAACCAGATCGCCACGGCCAATTTCGCGTGTTACGGTGTACAGGGCACGGCATCGCGACTGGTGGTGGTGAGCGCGCTCGGGTACCGGTACAGCACTACGGGCGGCTCGACCTGGACCAATAGCACCGGCGCACCCGGCGCGCCCTCGGGCGGCGAGTTGATCCTTTACGATGGGAAGTACTGGGCGATCAACACCGCAAGTCCGATGGACGTGCTGAGATCCACCGACAACGGCGCCAGCTTCAGCGTGTACGAGACCGGCCTGCAGGGCGCCGATGTAATCTCGCAGAACACATTCCACGCGAGCGGCAATTCCTTGTATCTGGGCTGCTTCAGCAACCTGTACAGCCATGCCGGAACAACCCTCGGCCTGGATGATGCGCATCGCTCCGCATTGCCTGTTCCGTACCCGTCGCTCTTCACCGATGGCTTCTCCATCGACCTCAGCGCTGAACATGCTGGGAGCGCGCTCGTGCTGTTCGATGCCAACGGCCGCGAGGCCTTGCGCCGATCGATGAGCTCAGCGGGCATCAATTGGATAGAGCGGGGCGATATCCGTGCAGGGACCTATCACGCCGCGCTCGCCGATCGCAACACCGGTGAACTGCGCCCGCTCGGCAAGCTGGTAGCGCAATGAGCCAAGGCCCGGCCATCGGGCACATCGGCGTTTTCACCTCCGGCGGTGACAGCCCCGGCATGAACGCGGCGTTGCGCGCAGTTGCAAGAGCGGCGGCTTACCGGGGCATCCGCTGCACGGGCATCATCAGCGGCTACGATGGGTTGATCAACGACCGCACGGTGCCGCTCGGGCCGCGCGAGGTGAGCAACATCATCCAGCGCGGCGGAACCATGCTCCGATCGGCGCGGAGCGAGGCTTTCCGCACGAAGGAAGGACGTGCGCAGGCCGCTGCCACGCTGCGCAGAAATGGCATCGATGCCTTGGTGGCCATCGGTGGCGACGGCACCTTCACCGGTGCAAGGCTGCTCTTCCAGGAGCATGGCACGCGCATCATCGGACTTGCAGGCACCATCGACAACGACCTCTCCGGAACTGACCGCACCATCGGCTTCGACACCGCCGTGAACACAGCGGTTGAGGCCATCGACAAATTACGCGATACCGCCGCCTCGCACGATCGCTTGTTCTTCGTAGAGGTAATGGGCCGGGATTCAGGGTTCATCGCCTTGAATTGCGCCATTGCAGCCGGCGCCGAGTACGTGATGCTGCCCGAGGTGCGGCAGCGCATCGATGAGCTTGTCGCGGCCCTTTCAAGCGCCAAGCAGAGCAAGAGCAGCAGCATCGTGGTGGTGGCCGAGGGCGATGAAGAAGGCGGTGCCATCGCCATTGCGAACAAGGTGAAGGAGCGCTTGCCGCAATACGACATGCGCGTAACGGTCCTTGGTCACCTGCAGCGCGGGGGTTCGCCCACCGTGCTCGACCGTGTGCTGGCCAGCCGCTTGGGTGCAGCTGCCGTTGATCATCTGCTGCAAGGTGCGCATGACGCCATGCTGGGCGAGGTGAGTGGGCATGTGCGCCTCACCCCCTTCGCACAGGCCATCGGCGTGCGCAAGGAATTGCCCGCCGACCTGCTGGCCCTGCTGCCCGTGTTGGCAACCTGAGGCCGGGCAACCTGCGGGGTATCGTTCCTGTCGTTAAACTTGGTCACTCCTCGGACCCGGCATGCGCGCATTCCTCCTCGCCATCGCGATCGCGATCATCACCAGCGGCTTCGCGCAGCCCTGTTTGGTCGGGTACACGCTCACGCAATCGCCTTTGCCCACCAACGGCACTTATTCCTGCGGCGAAACGGTGACCTTCTGCTTCACCGTCACCTTCTGGAACTCGACCAACGCCAATTGGTTCCACGGCATCACGGCCAGCTTCGGCCCAGGCTGGGACATGAGCACGCTCACGCCAGGCCCGCCCCCGGCATCGTGCTCGGGCAATGGCACATGGGCATGGTACCCGAGCGTCACGGGCACCGCAGGCACCAACATCGGCCCGCAGGGCCCCGGATTCTTCTACAATTACACAGCACCCGCCGACGGCAACCCCGGCAACAACTTCGGCGACTTCTGCGTGGGCGCGGTGAATTGGCAGTTCTGCTGGACGATCAGCGTGCTGAGCCCGCCGGCATGCGTGAGCGGCATGAGCCTTAACGCAAGCTTCAACACCCTCTCCGATAGTGAGACCGGGTCATGGGGCAGCGCGGCCTGCGGCCTCGATCCCATTCCCACGTTGCCAGCTGTGGTTCAGGCATGCGCGGTGAATGCCGGCATCAACAGCGCACTCACGGTTTGCTCGACCTCGGGGCCGAGCGACCTCTTTGTTGCATTGGGCGGCTCGCCGCAACCTGGCGGCACATGGATGGATCCGAGCGGCGCGCCATTCGCCGGCATCTTGGATCCTGCTGCGGATGCCTCGGGCAATTACACGTACACAGTGAGCTCGAATGCTCCGCCTTGCTCGCAGTCGGCTGTAGTCGCCGTAACGGTGAACGAGCAACCCAGCGCGGGCAGCGATGGTAGCACGACCGTGTGCGCAAGCGATCCGCCCCTCAATCTGTTCAGCCTGCTAGGCGGCGCACCAACGGCAGGAGGAAGTTGGAACGGCCCCGCAGGCGCTTCAACGGGATCCTTCGATCCAGCAATCGATCCCGCTGGGGCATACACGTATTCCGTCACTGGCACACCGCCATGCTCGGACGCGAGCGCGACAGTAACGGTGAACGTGAACCCCAGCCCGACCGCTGGGACTGGCGGACCATTGGTGCTATGCTCAAACAGCCCGCCCATTGCACTCAGTACCGCGTTGATCGGCGCGGATCCCGGAGGTGCATGGACCAACTCCGTCGGCACTGCCGTGGGCGGCATCTACGATCCAGCCATGGACGCCCCAGGCAGCTACACGTACACCGTCGCTGGACTTGCACCATGTCCGAATAGCACGGCCATCGTAGCGGTCACAGAGAATCCATTGCCGAATGCCGGGGACAACGCGAGCGCCACGCTATGCGAGACCGCAGCGCTGACGAACTTGATCGGATTGTTGGCAGGCGCTCCCGATTCCGGCGGCGCATGGACCGATCCGAGCGGTGCGGCCATCGGTGGCAGCATCAATCCATCAGCAGCAGTAAGCGGAGCGTACACCTATACGGTTGCCGGAAACGCCCCGTGCCCGAGCGCGGCGGCAACGCTAAGCCTCACGATCAATGGCCAACCCGACGCCGGCAGCAATGCCATGGTGAACCTCTGCACTGCATCGGCCCCCATTGACTTGTTCGCTTCGCTCGGTGGCGCTCCGGAAGCTGGCGGAAGCTGGAACGGGCCGGGAGGACCTTTGGGCAACACGACCTTCACCCCGGGGCTGAGCGCACCAGGCACCTACACCTATTCCATCGTCGCAACGCCGCCTTGCGTGAACGCATCGGCCACGGTCACCGTTAACGTGAGCGCACAGCCTTCAGCCGGGGTCAGTGCTCCTTTGAGCGTATGCAGCAGCGGTGGACCCTTGGCGCTGCTTCCTTCCTTAGGCGCCACTGCGCAACCTGGCGGCGCATGGATCGACCCGACCGGGGCAGTCAGCTTAGGCAATTTCACGCCGGGCCTCTCGACTGATGGCATCTATACCTACACCATCACCGGTGCAGCTCCATGCCCTGATGCCAGCGCAACCGTAACGGTGACAACCGTCCCTGCTGCGAATCCCGGCACCAACGGCTCATTAGCGGCGTGCTCCTCCGATGCTCCATCGGCTCTGTTCACTGCGCTTGGTGGCAGTCCGGCAGCGGGTGGTAGCTGGACCGCGCCCGGCGGTGGGGCGATGAACGGTACCCTGAACCCCGCCTCGGCGACTCCGGGGGACTACACCTACACGATGCCTGCGAACGGACCTTGTCCAGCAGCTGCGGCGTCGGTGGCGGTCTCCATCTCACAAGCCGTGAACGCAGGCACGAGCGGCAGCCAATCACTCTGCAGCAGCAATCCGGCGCCGTTCAATCTGATCGCTGCGCTTGGTGGCGCGCCTGCGGCAGGCGGCAGCTGGACAGATCCGAGCGGCGCACCGCACGGGGCTTCGTTCAGCACGGCATCCGATCCCCCCGGTGAGTATACCTACACCGTGAGCGGCGCGTCCCCATGTCCATCGGCCTCGAGCACAATTACCATCAGCGTGGTGCAGGCTCCTGCCGCAGGCATCGGAGCGGATGTTTCGCTCTGCGCGAATGAGGCGCCAGCGGATCCCTTCAACTGGCTCGTCGGAGATCCCGACACGGGTGGCAGTTGGACGGCGCCCGATGGCGGTGCGATCACGCAAGTGAACCCGAGCACAGCGTTGAGCGGCGACTATACCTATACGTTGAACGGCGTGGCTCCTTGCCCGAATGCGCAAGCGATCGTTCAACTCACCGTTGATCAGCTGCCTGATGCTGGCACCGATGGCGTCCTGAACATCTGCTTGAACGGACCTTCCACGAACCTGCTGCCTTTCTTGAGCGGTGCGCAAGCCGGTGGAAGCTGGATTGGTCCCGGAGGGGCCTTCAACGGCACATTCACGCCCGGCCAAGCCGCACCTGGTGCTTACACCTACTCGGTGATTGGATCTGGTGCCTGTGCCAATGAGATTGACCAGAGCACGGTGACCGTGACGGTGAATCCATTGCCGCAGCCCTCCTTCACCTTGGACGTGAATCGTGGTTGTGCTCCTTTGGAAGTGAACTTCACCAATACGACACCGGAGCCGCTGATCACGGCCGGTTGGAGCTTCGGTGATGGCGGTTTGGCCAGCACGATAATGAGCGCGACTCACCTGTACATGGGTGCGGGGCAACGTGACGTGACGCTCATCGTGACCGACGTGAACGGCTGCACGGCCGGCATCACGGTCGAAAACGCTGTGCTCGTCTCGAACGGGCCATCGGCCTCCTTCTATGCGCAACCCATGCGCGTGAGCGTGAACGACCCATCGACGGTGATCTTCCAATCCCCGCAAACAGGGGCGAGCTACCATTGGACCATCGATGGCACCGAGCTCGACACCATCGGCGATTTCCGCTGGACTTTCAGCCCGCCTGATGTGGGATACCGTGAGATCTGCCTCATAGCCACGGATACGCTGGGCTGCTCCAACACGGATTGCCTTCGCGTCCTGATCGACGATGACCTGACGATCTGGGTGCCGAATGCCTTCACGCCGAACAGCGACGACAAGAACGAGGTGTGGCGCCCTTCCGTGCTTGGAGTCGAAGAGGGATGGTATCAACTGCGGGTCTTCGACCGATGGGGACTCGAGGTGTTCAGCACCGATGATCCCGCGGTGGGGTGGAACGGCGCGCTGAACAATTCCGGCGATCTGCTTCCGCAGGATGTGTACGTATGGATCCTGAAAGCCAAGGACCAGTTCACGCCGGAAAAGGCCGACCTGATCGGCACGGTGACCTTGGTGCGCTGAATTCGCAAGCGTCTTCAATGGGAAAGGCCCCGGCTATGCCGAGGCCCATCCTTCCAACATCGGTTCTGTCAGTGCTTGACGAACCTTGCGTGCGCCAGCGGTCTGCCTTCCGCATCATGCGCGACGATGATGTAAATGCCCTGTGCGAGGGCGTCTATGTCGAAGAGAGGTTGCCAAGCGGCCTCCAACGCCAGCGCCCCCGTTGAAGAGCGCACGCTGATGCGCCGCGCGTTCGGCGAGGCGCCATGCACCCTGATGAGCCCGCCACATGAAGGGTTCGGCATGATAGTGAGACTTGTTGCCGCGGCCTCATCGCCGGTGCCGGTGCTGAATTCGCAAGCATCACCGCTGCCATCGCTGTTCGCATCGGCTTGGTCCGGATTGAAAGTGAACACGCAGTTATCGCAGAGGTCACCGATGCCATCACCATCCGAATCCACCTGACCAGGATTGAACGCGCTGCTGCAATTGTCATCGCAATCGATCACGCCATCAGCATCGGCATCGGGATTCGGCACCAAGCCGGTGGTGCCGCCGGCGCATTGGCCGCAGGCATCAATGAAGGCCGTGCCGTTCGGCGTTCCCGCGCAATCGAATACGACCTGCTCACCCAAGCAGAAGCACTGCGCGTTCCAAGCATCGTTCACCGTGAGCGGATTCGCATCATTGCAAGGCGTGCCAGGCAGAGCGCTTCCGCCCGGCGTGCCGAGGCAATCGATCAACTGCCCGATGCACTCGCAGTTCGCGCTCCACTGGTCGTTGCCGGTCGCGGAATCGTCGTCATCGCAGGGCGTCCCTGGCAGTGCAGTTCCATCGGGAGCGCCAAGGCAGTCCACATTCACGGGCGTGCCCGTGCATTGGCAATTGCCGCTGATCACATCGCCGCTGGTGCCTGCGTTCCCGTCGTCGCACGCGGAGCCGGGCTCCAGGTTCCCGCAACCGCAGTTCCCGGGCGCGGTCTTCAACGGATCACTCGGGCATGCATCGCCGCTAACGGCCACGTAGCCGCCGGGCTGTGAGCAGGACTGCATCGTTACTGCCGGATTGCCTGCTCCATCGCCATCCGCGTCGGCATACCAGGTGGTGGCTGCTGTGATGGTCATGCCTGCTGTGGTGCTGAACGCTGGGCAGCCGCCGCTGGCAGCAACAGTGTACGTGACAGTGTATGTGCCCGCTGTGCTGCTGCCCGTCGCGATGGCCCCGGTGCTGCTGTCGATGCTGATGCCTGCCGGTGCGGCGGTGTAGCTGCCGCCCGCTGTTCCCGTGCGTGTCACGGCAATGCTCCCGGCCGTGCTGCATACGGGTGAGGCCCCATAGGTGATCGTCGCGCTGGGCGCCGGGCTCACCGCTACGTTGACGCTCTGCTGCGCGCTCGTGCAACCATTGCTAACGGTCGCCGTGTACGTTCCTGCAGCTGCTGCTGATACCGATGCGATCGCCGGGTTCTGCACGCTCGCGCTGAAGTTGTTCGGACCGGCCCAGCTGTACGTGAGCGTGCCCGAGCCGCTTGCCGAGAGCGAGAGCGTCAGCGTGGTCCCCGCGCATAAAGGACCATTGCTGCTGAGGCTGCTGATGACGGGCGCTGCGAGCGGCACCCCGGCGCATTGGCAACCGCTGCTCCAGGAGTCGTTGACGGTGCATGGGTTGTTGTCGTTGCAAGGCGTTCCCGGCAGCGCTGAGCCTCCGGCAATGCCTGCGCAATCAGGTGCTGGGGCGCCTGCAGCCGTGCCTATGGCGCCAAGGGAGAGGTTGTAATAGCTGCCGCTGGTTCCGGTTTCGAGCTTCACCGCTCGCACCATGTATTGGCGCCCCGCTATGTACGGGATGGCCGCGTTGGTGTAGCTCGTTCCCGCGATTGGATCGGTTGTCAATCTCGTGATGCCGCCGCTGCTCGCGAACTCATAAACATGGTAGCCCGCTAGTCCGGCCTCAGTGCTGGCGGTCCAACTGAAAGCTGCTGCGCCAGCGCTGTTGCTCACCGTGAGGTCCTGCGGCGGCGCCACCATCTTCATGCGCAAAGTGGGGTCGCCCATGAGGCCGAGGTGCACTTTGCCGATCGAGCCCTGCCAACCGTCGTGCAATGGAGCATACAGGCTGGTGTTATTCATGGTGGCCCATGCGCTGTAGCCGATGTTCTCTCCCATGCCCATGTGGTGGAAGTACCAGCCGGGGATCGACGACCACACATTCGTGAGGGCTTGTCCGCTGGCCAAAGCGGAGCGCAAGAAATTGTTCTTGTTGTCCCAGTCGCCGAAGTAGCTGCCGAAAGACATGTTGAAGACGCCGTTCATGTTCGTAGCGGCGTAATCGTGGATGCTGCCCACGTTACCAGCACCGTGGTAGGTGAGCACGCCATCGTAGGTCTCTTGCCCGCCGCCACCGCTCGCGTAGGTCCACAAGTAGCTGTTGTTGTTCACCAGCATGTAGAAGGGCGTGGCCGATTGCGCGGCCGTGGTGATGTTGGCCGGGCCGACGAGCGGTCCCATGGCTCGCCAACCCGAGGCCGCCAGCGGATAGCTCACGAACTGCAGGTTATCGAACATGATCCCGCGCGCTTGCGGCGTCCACGCCTTCAGCTTGTAGTTGTGCGCCTTGTTCAGGTAGTTGCGCATCAGCTCCACGTACGGCAGGCTGTATGCCGGAAGATCGAATAGGTCCACGCGCCCGACTTGCAGCTCCACTTCGTTCGGGAAGTTGTTCTGATCGAATTTGCCATCGCCCGGGATGTTGCGGTTGGCTGGGCGCTGGGCGCCGCCGTTGTTCACGCTGTTGTCCGTCCAGGTGCCGTTGACCTCACCGTAGTGGCCATCGCAGGGCCATGCTCCGCTGTGCTCATCATGGCCGTCGGGAGCCTGGTTGCCGGAATACGGCACGGGCACATGGCCAATGATGTACACGGCCTTCACGTTCGCGGGATCGGCATTGTAATGCCCTGCGATGATTCCGCGCACGCTCGGAACGGTGGCGGATGGAGCGACATCGTTCCGCAGCACGCCCCATCCATCGGCACGCAAGTCCGATTCCAATTGCAGCAGTTCGCTGTTCAACGCCGAGGCGATGGTGTTATCAACGAGCAGCACCACCTTCCCGCGGAAATCGACCGGTGGGACATCAATGCCGGTGCAGACATAGCCGGTGCCTGTAGCGCCATTGCTCACGCGTACCAAACGATACTCGTACACGGTGCCGACCGCGACCGTGTTGTCCTGCCAGCTGAGATCGCTGGCAGATGGTGCAGCGATCGCATTTCCCCAGCTGGTCGCAGTCTTCAGCTTCCGGTAGATGGTGATGCTCGTGGTGCCCGAAATGGTGGGCCATGCCAATGTGATGCGCGGTGGAGAGGCCTGCACCGTGGCGCTCACCTGAACGGCGGCGCGTTGTGACATGGTCTGCCCCAGTGATAGGCTGGCGGCGAACAGGATAGGAAGGGAGGCAAGAAGTCGCTTCATGGCTCGTTGATGTTGGATCGGCCGCGGCATGCTCCGTTGCCGGAGGGCTGGTATCCACGCGAGGCAGCGCGTGAGACTCCCGAAGGCAATGCGTTGAACCGCGGCTTTGTACCGGTGCAAACCCGATTCGGTTTCAGGTGCCATCCACCATTCGGCAGCGCCTTTCGACCAATGGCCCTCGCTTGAATCAGACCACGGCCATGGAGTCGATCAGTACGCTGCTGGATTCGCCGGCTTGACAACCCGACCACTTGGAAAATTGACCTGCAATTGCCTTCAGCCGGAAGTCATCTCGAAGGGACGAGTAGCACCGTCCATCACGACATGGAAGGAGCGCGGATCCCTGATCATGTGAACGCCTATCGGTTGAGCGGCGAGGAATATCCGCCATCAGGCCGCTTCACCACCGACCTACTTTCGCCAGCGCCAATACACGCTCGGCAACCCGTGCCACGCACCCTGCGTTCCAAGGCCCCGGAACAGATGTTCAACAATCAGCGGCGCGCTTGCTCTCCACCGATCCGAGGAGCAGGGGCGCCTTCGCATTACAAGCATCCATACTGATGGCAGATCGCCCCAATAACCTCTTCAACCTGATGGCAGCTCCCGAGGGCTCCCGAATCGCCCTGGTTGATGGCACCCACGAACTCACCTACAGCAGCCTTTTCGAGCGTTCGAATCGCATAGCCGCCTTGCTCAACGCCTCCAGTGCTGTTCCGAACCGCACCATCGGCCTCTGCCTCGACCGCTCCCCCGAGCTCGTCATTTCCGTCCTCGGCATCGTGCAGGCCGGCGCCGCCTATGTGCCCATCGACCCCACCTACCCGGCCGAGCGCATCGCCGGCATGCTGGAGGATGCCCAACCTCCGGTGGTGATCACCAGCAAGGCGCACCAGCACCTCTTCAAGGGCACCTCGGCCAAGGTCATCCTCATCGAGGACATCGACCTGGAGAACGGTCCCGTGTTCGAAGGCCCCTGCCCAGCCACGCCGGACGACCTGCTCTACGTGCTCTTCACCAGCGGAAGCACCGGCCGGCCCAAGGGCGTGGCCATGCACCACGCGCCGCTCACCAACCTGATCCAGTGGCAGCTGCGCACGAGCGTGTGCAAGGCGGGTGACCGGACCCTGCAGTTCGCACCCATCAGCTTCGACGTCAGCTTCCAGGAGATCTTCACCACGTTCGCCCAGGGCGGCACGCTGGTGCTGATCACCGACGAGGACCGCCTGAACAGCACGCAGCTGCTGCGGAAGATCATCGCGCAGCAGATCAACCGGATCATCGTGCCCTTCGTGGCGCTGCAATACCTGGCCGAGGCGGTGGAGCGCACCGGCGAAGTGCCGTCCACGCTGAAGGAGGTCTTCACCAGCGGCGAGCAACTGAAGATCACGCCCGCCATCGCGAACCTGTTCAAGCAACTGCCCGGCTGCCGCTTCTGCAACCAGTACGGCCCCACCGAGGGCCACGTGGTGAGCGAACTTGAACTCAAAGGAGATCCTTCCACCTGGCCCGCGCTGCCCAACATCGGTAGCGCCATCGACAATGTGAAGCTCTATGTGCTCGATGAGCAGATGAAGCCCGTTGCGAAAGGCGAAGAAGGTGAGCTGTATCTCGGCGGCGCCTGCGTGGCGAAAGGCTACATCGGTCGCGACGACCTCACGGCCGAGCGCTTCCTCGCGGATCCGTTCAACCCCGGCGGACGCGTCTACAAAACCGGTGACCGCGCCGCGGAACTCCCCAATGGCGAGATCGACTACAAGGGCCGCATCGACGGCCAGGTGAAGGTCCGCGGCTACCGCATCGAGCTCGGCGAGGTGGAGGTGGCCATGGAGAAGCACCCGGCCGTGGAGCAAGCTGTGGCCAATGTGCGCGAGGACCGTCCGGGCCTGAAGCGCCTGATCGGCTACTACGTCGCGAAGAGCGAGTTGAGCACCAATGACCTGCGCAAGCACCTCGCCTCCCTCCTGCCCGACTACATGCAGCCTTCCGCCTTCGTGGCCGTGAAGGAGCTGCCCCGCACACCCAGCGGCAAGATCGACCGCAAGGCCCTGCCCGCACCGGATGTGAAGCGCCCCGACCTCGACGTGGCCTTCGCCGCACCGACGAGCGCTGTGCAAAAGACGCTGGCGAACGTGTGGGCCGACCTGCTCGGCATCGACCGTGTGGGCATCGACGACAACTTCTTCGACCTCGGCGGCAACTCGCTGCTCAGTATCCAATGCGTGGCGCAGCTCGAAGGCAACGGCCTGAAGCTGCCGATCGTGAAGCTCTACCAGCATCCGACGGTCCGCGCATGTGCAGCCTTCCTTGAGGGTGATGCGAGCGCTGTTTCACCCGCCGACATGGCCAAAGCCCGCAAGGCTGCGGCTGGTGGGTCCAAGAAAGGCGACATCGCCATCATCGGCATGAGCGGCCGCTTCCCCGGCGCGGAGAACGTGGAGCAGCTCTGGAAGAACCTGCTCGCGAAGAAGAACAGCATCAGCACCTGGACGGCGGATGAGCTCGACCCGAGCATCCCCGCCGAGCTGCGCAACGACCCCGACTACGTGAAGGCCCGCGGCGTGATCGCCGATGCCGACAAGTTCGACCACGGCTTCTTCGGTGTGAACCCCAAGGTGGCCGCGCTGATGGACCCGCAGCAACGCGTGTTCCTGGAGACCGCGTGGGCCGCACTGGAGGATGCCGCCTACGACCCCGCGCAGTTCGCCGGGCTCATCGGCGTGTACGCCGGCATGGGCAACAACACCTACTTCACCCGCAATGTCATCGGCCATCCCGAACTGATCGAACAGGTCGGCGACTTCGCGGTGATGACGGCCAACGAGAAGGACTACATCGCCACGCGCCTCGCCTTCGAGTTCGACCTGCGCGGTCCGGCATTGAGCATCCACACCGCGTGCAGCACTTCGCTCGTGGCGATGGCCCAGGCCTTCAAGGCGCTGCGCGACGGCGAGTGCGACATGGCGCTGGCCGGTGGCATCGCGATCACCGCGCCGATCAACAGCGGCATCGTGTACAACGAGGGCGGCATGTACAGCCCTGACGGCAGCACGCGCACCTTCGATGCCAACGGCAAGGGCACCTCGTTCAGCGACGGCTGCGGCATCATCGTGCTGAAACGACTGGACGATGCGGTGCGCGAAAAGGACCACATCTACGCGGTGATCAAGGGTGCCGCGCTCAACAACGACGGCAGCGACAAGGCCAGCTTCACCGCGCCCAGCGTGCGTGGCCAGGCCGAGGTGATCGCCATGGCACAGGCCGATGCAGGCGTGACGCCCGGCGAGATCACCTACGTGGAAACGCATGGCACGGCCACCCCGCTCGGTGATCCGATCGAGGTCGAGGCGTTGACGCTCGCGTTCGGTGGAAAGACCAACGGCCAACACTGCGCCATCGGTTCGATCAAATCGAACATCGGTCACCTCACGGCTGCAGCGGGTGCGGCTGGTGTGATCAAGACCGCGCTCGCCATTCAGCAGGAGCAGATCCCGGCGAGCATCGGCTTTGAGAAGCCGAACCCCGCCATCGACTTCGCGAATTCGCCGTTCCGCGTGGCGCAGGACCATGTCGCTTGGCCGCGTGTGCCGGGCACACCGCGCATCGCCGGCGTCAGCAGCTTCGGCGTGGGCGGCACCAACGCGCACGTGATCCTCGCGGAACCACCGGTGGCCGTGGCCTCCAGCGCTTCCCGCAACAGGCAGTTGTTCCTGCTCAGCGCGAAGAGCAAGGCCAGCCTCGATGCCATGACGGAGAACCTCCGCAACTGGCTCGAGGCACACCCGGAAGCATCGCTCGCGGACGCCGCGTACACCCTGCAGGTGGGCCGTCGCCACTTCAAACACCGCCGCCTCATCGTGGGTGGCTCGCACGGTGAAGTGATCGAGGCAATCGCCAACAAGGACACCAACCTGATCGGCACGCGCGAACTGCACGAAGCCGCGCCCGGCGTGGTGTTCATGTTCCCCGGCCAGGGCTCGCAGTATGTGAACATGGGCCACGACCTCTGCGAGAGCGAGCCCGTCTTCAAGCAACACTTCGACCAGTGCTGCGATCTCTTCACCAAGGAATTCGGCACCGACCTCAAGGCCATCATCTTCCCGAAGGCCGGTGAAGAGGAAAAGGCCGCCGAGCAACTGAAGCAAACCATCTACACACAGGCCTCGCTCTTCACCATGCACTACAGCCTCGCGAAGCTGTGGATGCACTGGGGCATCGTACCGGATGCGATGATGGGCCACAGCATCGGCGAGTTCGCCGCGGCCTGCCTGGCCGGCGTGTTCTCGCTGGAGGATGCCGTGAAGCTCGTGGCCAACCGCGGCCGCATGATGCAGGAACTGCCCGGTGGCAGCATGCTCAGCGTCCGCGCGGCGGAAGAGGATGTACTGAAGAAACTTCCCGCCGGTTGCAGCATCGCCGCGAACAACGGCCCGCAGCTCTGCGTGGCCAGCGGTCCGCACGAGGCGATCGCGAAGCTGCAGGGCGAACTGGAGAAGGACGGCATCACCTGCAAGCTGCTGGTGACCAGCCACGCCTTCCATAGCCCCATGATGGATGCCATCGTGGATCCGTACCGGAAGGTGGTGGAGGGTGTGAAGCTGAGCGCGCCCCGCATCCCGATCGTCAGCACCGTGACCGCTGAATGGCTGAAGGACGACGAGGCCACCTCACCGAAGTACTGGAGCGACCACCTGCGCGCCACGGTGCGCTTCGCACAGGCCGTGAAGTTCGCCTGGAGAAATGCCGACCGCGTGATGCTCGAAGTGGGTCCGCGCACCACCGCGACCACCCTCGCACGCCAGCAGAGCGCGGACACCAAGAAGCAGGTAGCGGTGGCTTCGCTGGGCGATTCCGCCGGCAACGGCAACGAGCTCACGCAACTGCTGAAGGCCGTGGGTGGCCTGTGGCAGAGCGGCGTGCTCATCGACTGGAACAGCTTCTACGAGCACGAGGAGCGGTGCCGCATCTCCATGCCGACCTACGCCTTCGAGCGCATCCGTCACTGGGTGGATCCCGTGGCGATGGTGGCCGATGGTGGAAGGGCAGTTGCCTCCACCACGATCGAAGCGCCTGTGCCCAACAGCGGCGATGCGAACCTGTCTCCCAAGGAAGCGCTGATCGCGCAGATCAAGCACCTGCTGGAAGAGAGCTCCGGCCTGGAACTGGCGGAGGCCAGCAGCGAGGAGACCTTCCTGGAGATGGGCCTCGATTCGCTCTTCCTCACGCAGGTGGCGACCTCATTGAGCAAGAAGTTCGGCGTGAAGATCTCGTTCCGCCAACTGAACGAAGAGGTCCCGAACCTGGACAAGCTGGCGGACTACATTCTGCCACACTGGAACGGCGGTGTCCCGGCCGTAGGGGTCGACCATGGTCGACCCGCCGCGACCACGACAGCGACCGTGAATGCGCTTGAAGACGCCCCCGAACTGAAGAAGGTCTTCGGTGCGCAAGCGCGCATCAGCAAGGAGAAGGTGGACGACATGACGCCGCAGCAACGCGCGTGGTTCGACGCTTTCAGCAAGCGCTACATCGCCAAGACCGCGAAGAGCAAGGCCTTCACGCAGGAGAACCGCAAGCCGATGGCCGACCCCCGCGTGGTCACCGGGTTCAAGCCGCAGACCAAGGAGCTCATCTACCAGGTGGTGGTGGACAAGAGCGTGGGCTGCCACCTCTGGGACATCGACGGCAACGAGTACGTGGACATCCTCAGCGGCTTCGGCAGCTCGATGTTCGGCTACATGCCCGACTTCATCAAGAAGGCCTGTCACGAGCAGCTGGAGCAAGGCATCGAGATCGGCCCCATGCACCCGCTCGCGGCGGAAGTGTCAAAGCTCTTGTGTGAACTGACCGGTGCCGAACGCGCCGCGGTGTGCAACACCGGTTCCGAAGCGGTGCTCGGCGCCATGCGCATGGCCCGCACGGTGACCGGTCGCAGCCTCATCATCTCCTTCAGCGGCAGCTACCACGGCATCAACGACGAGGTGATCATCCGCGGCAGCAAGAGCAAGAAGAGCTATCCCGGCGCGCCCGGCATCATGCCCGAGAGCGTGCAGAACATGCTCGTGCTCGATTACGGCACTCCTGAGAGCCTGGAAATCATCAAACAGCGTTGCCACGAAGCAGCCGCTGTGCTGGTGGAGCCGGTGCAGAGCCGTCGCATGGAATTCCGCCCAGTGGATTTCCTCCGCGAGGTGCGCCGCATCACCCAGGAGAACGGCACCGCGCTCATCTTCGATGAGGTGATCACCGGCTTCCGCACGCACCCCAACGGCACGCAGGCGCTCTTCGGCATCCAGGCCGACATCGGCACCTACGGCAAGGTGATCGGCGGTGGCATGCCCGTGGGCGCCATGATCGGCAAGAGCGAATGGATGGACGCCCTCGACGGCGGCTACTGGCAGTACGGCGACGACAGCGTGCCGCCCGCCGGTGTCACCTACTTCGCCGGCACCTTCGTGCGCCATCCCCTGACGCTGGCCGCGATGAAGGCCGCGCTGGTGTACATGAAGAACGAAGGCCCGGCCCTGCAGGAGCGCCTCAACACGATAACCGAGGACATGGTGGCCCGCGTGAACGGGCTCTTCGACCAGTACCGGGTCCCCTACCGCTGGGTGAACTTCGGCAGCGCCTTCAAGACGAAGTACGACGAGAGCGTCAACTACACCGAGCTCTTCTTCATGCTGATGCGCTACCACGGCGTGCACGTGCTGGACTTCCCGCACTTCATCACCACCGCGCACAGCACGGCGGACATCGAGTTCATCATCAACGCGGTGGAGAATACCTGCAAGGAGCTGCGCGAGAGCGGCTTCATGCCGGAGCGCACCTATCCGATCCCCACGGTGAACAGCGTGCTGGGCGGCAGCTTGCGCAAACTGAGCGAACGCGTGATCAGCGCGATGGAGGCGCCAGTAGCCGGCGCGCGACTGGGCCGCACACCAAAGGGTGAGCCTGCATGGTTCGTTCCGGATCCGAAGCGGCAAGGGAAGTACTTGATGATCGAAACGGAAGAGAACTGAGCGATCCACATGGAGAAGTTCATCCAAGAACCCCGATTCGTCGCCGTTGACTTCGACCCCTTCACCGGGCCGTCGATCGAGCGCACCATCCCCACCACGGAAGCGCAACGCGAAGTGCTCACCGCATCCGAGATGGGCGTGGACGCGAGCTGTGCCTACAACGAGAGCGTATCGCTCGAGCTGAAGGGCACGCTCGACCGACCCGCCCTGGAGCGTGCGATGCACGAACTCGTGAAGCGCCACGAATCGCTCCGCTCGACGCTCAACGCCAGCGGCACGCGCATGCTGGTGACGGACGAAGTGAAATTCGAACTGCCCTTCACCGACCTCTCCTCGCTGAACGATACCGAGCGAGGCAAACAACTCGATGCCATCGCGCAGAAGGACATGACGACGCCCTTCGACCTGCGCAACGGCCCCCTCTTCCGCGCGCAGCTGATCAGGGTGTCCAGCGATTCGCATCTGCTACGCCTCTGTGGGCATCACGTGGTCTGCGATGGCTGGAGCCTCGGCATCATGATGGCCGAGATCAGCGCGCTGTACAATGCGGCGAAGAATGGCGGGGCGCCGAAGCTGCCCGAAGCGAACACCTTCAGCGAATACAGCCTGGCCTCCATCGACTTCGCGAAGAGCCCTGAGCACGCGTCGGTGGAACGCCACTGGCTCGACCTCTACAAAGGCCCCATCCCACGCCTGGACCTGCCCACCGACCGTCCGCGGCCGAAGCAGAAGACCTACAAGGGCAACCGCGTCGACCTGCTGCTCCAGCAAGATCTGGTACGCGGGCTGAAGGAAGTGGCCACCCGAAGCGGCGCCAGCTTCGTGACCACCTTGATGACCACCTTCGAGGTGTTGCTGCACAAGCTCACCGGCGACAGCGACATCGTGGTGGGATTGCCCGCCGCCGGCCAGAGCGACCTGGGTATGAAGCATCTGGTGGGGCATTGTGTCAACCTGCTTGCGCTGCGCAGCCGCATCGACGAGGACAAGGCCTTCATCGAGCACCTGAAGGCGCGTCGCACCGGCGTGCTCGACGCCTTCGACAACCAGAAGTACACCTTCGGCACCCTGCTGCGGAAGCTGAATGTGACACGCGAGCCGGGACGCATCCCGCTCTGCCCCGTGGTGTTCAACATCGACATGAACATGGACGATGGCGTGGGCTTCGACGGGCTTCAGCACCGCTTCATCAGCAACCCGCGCGCCTTCGAGAATTTCGAGCTCTTCCTGAATGCCACCGGCAACGAGGGCCATCTCACGTTGGAATGGAGCTACAACACCGACCTCTTCGACGAGGCCACGGTGCGCGGCTGGATGGACCAGCTCAACACGCTGATCAAGCGCGTTAGCGCCGCGCCCAATGCCACCATCGCCGACCTGGTCAGTGAAGCGGCCATCGTGGGTGAGCAGCAGATGCCGAAGCCCGAATGGCACGGCCGCGCCACCGCTTTCCCGAAGGTGGACATCGGCAGCCTCTTCGATGAGGTGGCTGCGAAGCACGCCGATCGCACCGCCGTGGAACTGCTCGACCAGAAACTGGACTACCGCGAACTGCAGCAGCGCGTGCATGCGCTCAGCAGCGCGCTCATCAACCTGGGCGTGAAGCCCGGCGAGCCGGTGGGCCTGTGCATGGACCGCAGCTTCGACATGGTGGTGGCCATGCTCGCGACATTGCGCGCCGGAGGCTGCTTCGTGCCTTTCGACCCCGCGTACCCAGCCGACCGCCTTGCCTTCATGTTCAGCGATACCGCTGTGAAGGTGATGTTGACGCAACGCCACTTGGCCAATGCCCTGCCGAAGCACAGCGCGAGGTACATCTTCCTCGATGAGGTGAAGGCTGGCGACGACACAACGGTTCCGAAGGTCTCGCCCGATGCGCCCGCGTACGTCATGTACACCAGCGGCAGCACCGGAACGCCGAAGGGCGTGGTGGTGCCGCATCGGGCCATCGTACGTCTCGTTCGCGAGCAGAATTTCGTGGCATTCGGCCCTGACCTCTGCTGGCTGCAGCTCTCGAACATCAGCTTCGACGCGAGCACCCTGGAGATCTGGGGCGCCCTGCTGAATGGCGGAAGGCTCGTGCTGCAAGCACAGCAGAAACCGACGCTGCCGGAGATCTGCGACTCCATCGCGAAGCACAAGGTCACCAGCGTATGGTTCACCGTAGGCCTCTTCAACATGCTCGTGGATGAGCAGCTCGATCGTTTGCGCGGGCTGAAGCACATCCTCACCGGCGGCGATGTGCTGAGTGTGCCCCACGTGAAGAAGGCCTTGAAAGCGCTCGGCCCCAACGTGCTCATCAATGGTTACGGCCCCACGGAGAACACGACGTTCACCTGCTGCTTCCCCATCAACAACGAAGCGAGCATCACCGACAGCGTGCCCATCGGCTTCCCGCTGAACAACACCACGGTGCATGTGCTCGATGAGCAGCGCAACCCCGTGCCTGTTGGCCGCAAAGGCGAGCTCTACACCGGCGGGGACGGCGTGGCGCTGGGCTATTGGAGGCGTGACGACCTGACGGCCGAGAAGTTCATCGACGACCCATTCAGCGGGAAGAGCGGCGCCAAGCTCTACCGTACAGGTGACATCGTGAAGTGGCAGAATGATGGCAGCATCGCCTTCATCGGCCGTGCCGATGGGCAGGTGAAGATCCGCGGCTTCCGCATCGAGCTGGGCGAGATCGAGAACGCCCTCAACGACCTGCCGAGCGTGAAGGACAAGGTCGTTGCTGCGCGACAGGACGGGCCCGGCGAGAAGCAACTCGCCTGCTATATCGTGCCTTCAGAGACGCATACAGGCGCGCACGATGAGCTGCTGAACACGGCACGAGAGCACCTGCGGGCCAAGCTTCCCCTTTACATGGTGCCCACCGGCTTCATGGTGCTGAATGAGCTGCCGCTGACGGCGAACGGCAAGATCGACCGTCGAGCGCTTCCAATGCCTGCCGCGCAGACGAGCGCTTTGAAGGCCGAGCATGTAGCGCCGCGCAACACCATCGAGCGCGCGCTCGCTGCGATCTGGAGCAAGGTGCTCAACGCATCGGACATCGGCATCCACGACGACTTCTTCGACCTCGGCGGCCACTCGCTCATCGGCATCCAATTGCTCGGCCAGGTGGAACAGCAATTCGGCAAGGCACTGCCGCTGAAGACGCTCTTCGAAGCGCCCACGATCGCCCAATTCGCCGATCTGCTCAAGGGCGAAGGAGCCGCGCACGACTGGAAGAACCTCTCGCTCATCCAGCCTGAAGGCGATGGCCTTCCCCTCTTCTGCGTGCATGGCGACGAGGCCAGCCACTTCATCCCGAAATACCTCGGCAGCACCCGGCCCTTCTTTGCCTTCTTCCACCAAGGCGAGGATGGCAAGCGCATTGAATACACGACTGTTGAATCCATCGCTTCTCATTTCATCCGTGAGATGAAACAAGCGAAGCCGAAGGGCCCCTACCTGCTCACTGGCTTCTCCTTCGGCGGCGTAGTGGCCTTTGAGATGGCGCAGCAGCTGGCTGCGGCCGGTGATGAGGTTCCATTGCTCGCGCTGATCGATACGTATTCGCCGGCCCTGCATGCCGCTGCGATCGAATCGGACAAGCGCTTCTACACGCCACTGAAGAACGCGATCTACCGTTGGATCGTGCGTCGTGCGTTGCGCAACGGAGGTACCGTGCCGGCGCGATTCCGCAACTTCCACATCATCGACACCTACGACAGCGCCGTGCTGGGCTACCAGCCGAGGCCATGGGCAGGGAAGATGATCGTGCTGAAAGCTGAAGGGTCATGGGGACCGAAGGAGATGGGATGGAGTGCGTTGGCGAAAGGCGGCCTGGAAGTGAAGGTGCTTCCTGGGGATCACTATAGCATCATCAAGGAGCCCCATGTGAAGGAACTCGCGTATGCGCTGGAGTCCGCTTCAACCTTTTCCGCTGCGGTCAATGCCACGCATGGCTGAAGCCCCTTCCCAACCTTCCCCTCATACCATGAAAGCGGTCCATCCGATGAGGTGCGTTGCCGGGATCCGCACGGTTACTTTGCCCGCAAACCCCGGAACCCTGCTTGCCTAGGAACTACCTGCTCAAACTCAGGACCCAGGGATCACGAACGCCTTTGGTGCTCGTGCTATGCGACGAAGCCAGCCGGCAAGTCCCGGTTTTCCTTGAATCGGACCGTCCTGTTTACGCCCTCAAGCATCAAGGCGATGATGGTCAACGCATACCGCTGAAAACGGTGGAGGCCATCGCTAGCCGCTACCTGGCTGACCTGCGAACGGCTGTTCCGAGCGGCCCTGCGATCATTTGCGGTTATTCCTTCGGCGGCGTGGTAGCGTATGAGATGGCACAGCAAATGGCCGCAGCCGGCGAGCGTCCTCCGTTGCTGATCATCATTGACGCATATGCCCCAGCCCTCCATCAGGATGCCATGGATCATGGTCGCAACTACCTGAATGTGCTCAAGGACCTCATAGCCGCCCAAGTCGTTGACCACCGGCTGCGCCATGGGATTCCGTTGAAAGGGAAGCTCAATCACTTCCACATCATCCGGACATACAGTCATGCTATTTCACTGTACCAGCCCAAGCCCTATGGTGGCCATCTGGCACTGATCCGCGCTGCGGATGGATGGGGCCCAACCGACCTTGGCTGGTACATGCTTGCCCAAGGCCGCTTCGTGATACGGGAAATGGACTGCGACCACGTATCCATCGTGAAATCGAAGTCTCGCGAGCTCACGGCATTGATCCGCCAGCTGCTCGAGGAGTTTGAGTGCTGATCCACGCCTTTCTTCGCAGCATGGCGTCCCTGGAGATCATGCTCCATTGCTCCCGTACCGAACGCATGGATCGGCAGGCCGGAAAACCGGACCAGCCGCGAACCGGAGAAGCGAAGCTCTGGCTCGCTTCCATCGCGGAGCTGCGCGCCGCTTCCGACCGTTATAAGGCCCTGCTCGATCCGGATGAGCGCATACGCGCTGAGCGCTTCCGGTTCGAGGCCGACCGTGAGCGCTTCGTGCTTGGTCATGGCTTCCTGCGAGAAACCCTGGCTGCTGCAATGGGAATAGCGCCAAGCGAGATCCGCTATGGCCGCAGCACGCATGGGAAACCGTTCATCGAAGGTCATTCGGCACGGTTCAACTTCAGTGACACCAAGGATGCCGTGCTCGTGGGCTTCACCGAACGAGCTGACCTCGGCATCGATCTGGAGACCATGACCCGTCGCGTGGATCACGATGCCGTCGCCGGCCATTACTTCACAGAAGAAGAGGTGGTTGCCCTTCAAGTGCTGGATGGGCCAGCGCGCAAGAGGCGCTTCCTTGAGTTATGGACGCGCAAGGAGGCCGTGCTGAAGGCCAGCGGCGTAGGGATCATGGAGGACCTGAAGGAGATGCGGGTCGAGGATGGCTCGAATTCCATGCGCGCTTCGCACCCGGAGTTCGTGAGCATGGCCGCCAGTGCTTACCACGTGCGCACCTTCCTGATAGGCGATGCGCACATCGTGAGCCTTGCAGCGCCCGTGCCTCTCGATGCCATATGGCTTCGGTGAAGCTCGCGTTCAGTCCTGATCGCCCCAGAAGCGAGGATGGAAGTTGAGCAGATGCAACCGGTCGGTGGCCCGCGTTACCGCGGTGTAGAGCCATCTCAGGTACTCGCTGTCGACCATCTCCTCCGTGATGTAGCCCTGATCCACGAACACCGTACGCCATTGCCCGCCCTGTGCCTTGTGGCAGGTGACGGCATAGGCGTACTTCACCTGGAGCGCATTCGCGTACGGGTCCTCACGCATCAGCCTCATCTGCTCACGGCGCGGCTTGCCGACATGGGCGGCCCGAACGCTCTGCAGAAGGAGCTTCATGCGCGGTGAAGGCAGTGCCGGTGATTCAGCAGCCAGCGTGTCGAGCATCACTTTCACCTCAAGCTCACGATCCACCTTGCCGCTCCACCAGCCTACGGTAAGGTCCGCGAAACGCAGCCCGTATCGTTCCTCAGTGCGATGCATCCGCTTCACGGTGATCGGTTCACCGTTGGCGATGAGCTCAGGTTTCCCGTTGACCCCGGCCCACAGGTAGTTGTTCTTCACGACCATGAGGCGGTCACCGGGGCTCAGCTCCTCTTCATAGCCGTGGATAAGGGCACGGACCTGCTGATTGTAGAGGTACGCACGCTTATTGCTGCGCGTGATCACGCACACTTCCTCGTCACCGTCTCGGGCATAGGCGCTCTCCAGCGCATCCTGCAAGTCGTGGCCATCTGTTCGAATGACATCCGCGAATGGGGTGAAACGCGGGATTGCACTTCCTGCTTCCTGATGAACCGACGCTGGCGCAAGAGCAGTGCTCGTGAGCAGTGCCCTCAGATCAGTTGCATTGCGAAGGATGCCCGATGCCTCCTCTTGCCGAACCACCTCGGTGAGCTCCACCGCACCAGCCATCAAACCGATCCTCCTCAGGGCCTGAACGCTAAGAGCAGGGCTGCGGTCGCTCCCGACCGGAGGCAGCTGTGCTGGATCACCGACCAGCAGCAATTTGCAACCAGGAGCCATGAACACGTGCTCGAGCAGGTCGCTGAGCAGGTCGCGCGAACCGAAGCCCTCATCCATGGAAGGCCCTCCGATCATGCTCGCCTCATCGACGATGAAGAGCGCGCCTGCATCCTTGTTCGGTGCTAGGCCAAGGGATAACCCATCCGCCTCTTCACCCACGCGGTAGATGCGCCGGTGAATCGTGCTCGCATCCTTGAGCGCGTGCGCCGCCAGCACTTTGGCAGCACGGCCCGTGGGCGCGAGCAGCACCACTGGTGTGCGCTGCTTCCGCAGCGCGATCACCGTGGCTCCGAGCAGGGTCGTCTTTCCGGTGCCGGCATAGCCCTTCAGGATCAGTGTCGCCATGGACTGAGGCGTTGCGATCAAGCGAGCGATCGCATCGATCGCACGCTCCTGCCCCCCCGTTGGCGCATGCCCCAAGCCTTCGCGGACGCGCTCGGTAATGGCCAAGTGCCCGGCATTTCGTTGGTGCGGCATCTTCACGGGAAACGGCGCTCCGCAGCTAGCGAACGCGCCGTAGCATGGGGTGAAATTATCCTACTTTTGGCCGCCTCGCAGACCCCTAACAACCATGAAGAGCATTGGCGGCTACGTATTTCCCGTCTTGTTGATCATCCTCGGCGGCATCGTGTTCATCCTGGCTGTGATGGATGGGCAGAATGTATGGGTGAAGCTGGGCGCTTTCCTGACGCTGCTTACTGGAGCTATGGCATTGCTGCTCCAAATGGGCATCCTTTCGCGTAAGGCCGGCGTGGCGGTCGGCCTGCTTTGCGCGGCCGCGGCCTTGTTCCTCGCATTCCGCAACTACCGTTCGGTAGCCAGCGAGATCGAATCGCGCGAAGCCAAGCGCGCCTATGACGACAAGATCAAGCAAGCCCTGACCGATGTCCGGGAAGCGCAGCGGAAGTACAAGCTGGCGAACGGAGCATATACAGGGAACCTTGAGGTGCTTCGGGACTTCGTCAAGCAAGGTACCTACCCGGTGATCCGTGCCATCGGCCAGGTGCCTGACACGCTAACGGAAGCGAGGGCGCTCGAGCTCGGTTTGATCGTTCGTGACACCATCCAAGTGAGCGTGCTGGACAGCACCTTCCGAACACGTAAGGCGCTGGAGGGGCGCGTTTTCCCATTCAGCCCTGATAGCTTCATCTACTCGCCCGTCACACGCAAGCCCTTCATCCTGAAAGCCGGGATGCTGGCCGTTAGCGGACGAAATGCGCCGGTGCTGCTCTGCAAAGACCCGAGTCCCTTGGTGGCCGGCGACACCTTGCAGTTCGGAAGCATGGAGAAGCCCACCGACGACGGCAACTGGCGCGAGTGAGGTCATGAAGAGCGGTGGCTGGAGCGCGCCGCGCTATGCGCCTTCCCGCGAACGGGCTTGGCACTTGAGCATCTTGATCAACCATGCCCAGTGCGCTTGGTGCGTGCACGACGTGGATACTGGAGTGCCCGTGGCGCTGCATTGGTCCGATGGGCACGGGGCGTTGGATGCGGATGCGCTGCCTGCGCAGCAGATAGCGACCAGCTTCGTGACGTTGCCGGAATGGAGCGCTTTCGTTCCAGAATCGGCCCTGACCCCGGGCACGGAGGCTCAGCATTTGAGATTGGTCCATGGCGGCCTTCCGACCGGTGCCATGCGCACGGAAGCCGTCGAGAGCCTGGGAGCCGTTTGCGTCTACCTCCACGACGACGAGCTTGAGCGCACCGTGCTCGACCGTTTCCCTAGTGCCCGGCCAGTGCCTATGCAATCGTTGATGGCGCGCGGCGCACTGGCTCGCTCATCCGACGGCCCCGTGCTGCTGATTCACCGCGGACACGACCGGCTTGATTGCGCCCTTGCCGATCGCGGCCGGTTGCTGCTGTGCAATTCGTATCCTGCTCGCAGCTCTCAGGATGTGCTGTACTACGCCTTGCTCGCCGCCGACGGCAGCGGCATCCGACCAGCTGACCTTGATCTCTGCTACGGCGGCACGCACCTCACGCAACACGAGCAGGACCTGCTGCAGCGTTACTTCCAGCATTCACGTGCGGCCGTAGCCCCATGGATCGGCCATGCCGAGGACCCGGGCACGACGCCACAGCGTTGGCTGGCCCTTCTCGAGCAGTTCGCATGCGCGTCATAGGCGGCAAATACCGCAATCGCCGTATCCATCCTCCTCCGGGAACCGATGCCCGGCCCACCACCGACTATGCGAAGGAGGGCCTTTTCAATGTGCTGCGGAATGAGGTACCGCTGGTTGGCGTGCGCGTGCTCGACCTCTTTGCCGGCACGGGCAACATCTCACTGGAATTCCTCTCGCAAGGCGCAGATGAAGTCGTGAGCGTGGAGAGCGATCGGCGCTTGCACGATTACATGGGCCGCTTGGCGGAAGAACTCGGCGAATCGCGCTGGCACCGGGTGCGCGCTGACGTGTTCACCTACCTGCGCTCGGCCATGGGTCCGTTCGACATCGTGTTCGCTGACCCCCCCTTCGCGATGGAGAGCATCGAGCGGCTGCCTACCTTGGTGCGGGAGCAAGGGCTGCTCGGCGCGGAAGGGCTCCTCATCGTGGAGCATTCCGAACGGGTGAGCCTAGTGCACCTGCCCGGATTCCGATCACAGCGGAGCTACGGACTGGTGCAGTTCAGCTTCTTCGGACAAAAAGAAACCGCCAACGACGCCTCAGCATGACAGCCCCCATCGCCGTCTTCCCCGGCACCTTCGACCCGATCACCATCGGGCATGTGAGCATCGTGCATCGCGCGCTTCCGCTGTTCAGGAAGCTGGTGATCGGCGTTGGGGTGAACAGCACGAAGCGAACGCTATTCTCGGAAGAACAGCGTCTAGCCTGGGCGCGCCTGGCCTTCACCGCGGAGCCGAAAGTGGAAGTGGTTTCCTTCACCGGCCTCACCGTTGACCTCTGCAAGCGCGTTGGCGCCGGCTTCATCGTCCGCGGCCTGCGCAACAGCACCGACCATGGCTATGAGCGCAGCATCGCTTTGATGAACCGGAATCTCTCTGAGGTGGAGACCATCTTCCTGCCGTCTGCCCCTGAGCACGCGCACATCAGCAGCACTATCGTCCGGGAGCTGCTGGCCAATGGCGCCGATGTTTCCGCGTTAGTGCCTCCGGGAGTAATGACGAAGCTGCCATGAAGAGGGTCATCGCCATCTGCTTTGCCCTTGGTGTCATGAATGGCTGGGCGCAAGAAACCGTGATCCGGCTCCAGGCGCCAGCTTATGCCAGCCAGGTGGCCCAGTTGTACCGCTATGATGACCTCTACACGCTGCGCGCGGTGCGAATCGGCAGTGCACTGTTGGACGCTGGCGGGAACGCAGAGCTCCAAGGGAACGTGATCGGTACAGCGCGCCTGCGGATCCGCATCGGCGATGTCCATGGCGACCTGTATGCGAGGTCCGGGGCGCGGTACATCGTCACGTTCAATCCGCCGGATGCCCGCACCGCTCGGACGGTCAGCGGCACCATGCGCACCGAGCTCTCCTTCAGCGACCTTGACCCGCTCGATATCAACGCGCTCACCAGCGACCTCAACTCGCGCATCGATGGGTTCATCGCAGAGGACCTTGCCACGGACGAGGCGGCCGGCATGCAGGCCCTACCTGTGATGAGGAAAGAGGCCACGGAAACGGATACCGTCCGTCGTCCGCCCACGCTCTTCGTGATGCCCGCTTTCAGCAAGGCGCGCATCGACAGCTTTGAGTTGCGGGTCCGCAATTTCTACCGCGATGTGAAGGACCCTTGGTTCGATCAGTACCTCACCTACAGCTTCGCCGGATTGCGCCACGGCCCGCGCGTGAACGAGGCGGAGCTTTTCAAGGCTTGCATCGGCGGGAAGCCGGTCCAGTACGACAACCCGGAATACGCACGCTTCATCCGCAGCTTCTTCGCCGAGCAGCTCGCGATGGCTCATCGGCTGCACGGCCCAGCGCTGATGCGCGCCTATGCACTGGCCGATGCTGACAGCCTGAAGGCCGTGCTGGCACGAAGCGATTTCCTCAAGGACGATCGGCTCTGCGAGCTGGTCCTCATCGATTTGCTGCATCAGCAGTTCCATGGGCCATCCGTGGTGAGGGCAAGCGCGCTGGCGATCCTCAAGCGATTGTCAGAAGGCTCGCTTCACCTGGAGCATCGGCGCATCGCGGCCAATGCTTACTGGGACCTCACAGCCATGCATGTTGGCGAAGCCCTGCCACCTGCGCGCGTGCAAGACCTCACTGGGCGCCATGCTTCTCTCGATAGCCTGATGAAGGGACCGGTGTGCGTCGTGGTCACTGCCGCATGGTGCACCTACTGCGATCAGGAGCTCCAAGGACTGGAGTCCCTTCACAAGGAATACGGAGATGCCGTGCCGGTGATCGCGATCTCCTTGGACAGCGAGCTCGATGCCGCTCGGCGCTATACGGAGCAGCGTCCCGGCATGTCGTTCATCTGGCTGCACGCCGAAGCCGAGCAGCAATTACGCGACGATTGGCGCATCGTGAGCCTGCCGGCTTTCTACCTGCTCAACGATGGCGTGCTGGCCAGATCGCCGGCACCGCCGCCAAGCCGAGGCCTTGGTGCACTGCTGCACAGTGCGAAGGCGAATGCGGCGGATGACGGCCGCGTGAAGGTGTGGGATGAATGATCCCGACGAGCGATCACACGTTCGCGCTCTTCAAGCCATCGAGCAAGCTGGCTAGCAGGGCATTCGCATCCGTGGTGATGGGCAGCTCGATCTGCAGGTGCCGCGCATCGCTGAACTGCTGGCCGTTGCGGAATCCCTTGCTGATGCTCAAGAAGAGCGATTGCGGGTATTCGCCGGTGAAGTGCAGCTGCACCGCATTCCCGCCCGCCATGCGAAGCACATAGCGCGGATAATGGCTCTTGGCATCGGCCCAAGCAGTATCCTCTTCGAGAACGATGCCTTGAGCACGGAGGTCCGCCGCCCATTGATCCATCACGTAATAGAGCGTGTCCTCGATGAAGATCTCCGGGTCGCGCGGCAGTTGGTTCTGGAAGGGATCCACTGGTGCCAGCAAACGAGAACGCGTGTGGCGCAGGGCTGTGGTCAGGTCGTCAATCTGTGCAGTGAAGGTCATTTCGGTCTTGGGCTCTTTCGCTGTTCGTGGGGCAAAGTATCAGACTGCGGCGTCATGGGCCAAGCCGCTTCCCTTTCTTTTCCACAATGGATCTCAACCGCCAACCGCCCTCCTGTTCGGCATCAGCCAAGCACTTGACGCCAATCATGAACTGCTTCGGCCAGAGATGCTCACTTCGCGTGACCGGATCATCGCACCCGATTCATGAACGCCCGGAAGCACCAGTTCAGGACGATGCGCGGCTTCTCACGCAGGGAGAATGCCCGCACCCCCATGGCCAAGTTGAACATCGGTCTCTCGTCCGGCGTGCTATGCGCGAACGTTTGCATGACCAAGCCGCAGGCCGATAGGATTGGAAGGGAGGTTCCCATTGGCTGATCAAGGATTTGGCCGTGCACGACGGAAGCCCTTCCGCAAGGAAGGGCTTTCTCGTTCCCCGCGACCAGTTCTTCATGCGGCCTGGCCTGGACCGGGCTTTCGCGAAACCCGGAACCGGCAGTGAATCACCCTCTACCTTTACCGCTTCTTAACAGGAAATCGATGAGGAAGAACATATGGCTGGTAGCGCTCATCAGCTCCACCGTGCTGGTGAGCTGCAGCAAGGAGCCGGGTGAGGGCGGCCGCGCTGAGATCCGCGGCTTGCTCTACGAGCAGCTCTACAACGGTTCCTCCGCGCAGGGGCAGCCTTATCCTGTTGCTGATGCGCGCGTGGCCATCATCTATGGAGATGGTGAATACGCCGATGACGATACCCGGACCGGTCCCAACGGAGAGTTCCGCTTCGCCTGGCTGCGCAAAGGCGATTACCGGCTGTACGCGATCAGTGAATGCCAGAGCTGCCCGAGCGGTGAGGAAGGCGTGTACCTCGATGCGACCATCACCGGCCGCAAGCAAGTGGTGAACGTTGGGACGATCACCATCCGCAACTACTGAGCGCGCGATGAGGACATTCCGCGCCCGGAAGACCGTCCTCTCAGCGGCGCTGCTTGTCGCCCTTGCTGCGGCAGCACAAGAGCCCTTGCGCCCAGTGCAGCGCCAGGAGCTCTGGGTCTCCGGCGCGGTGAGCACGCGCCTGCCCGAATCGTTGCACGGTCTGTTAGGCAGGCGCTATGATCGTTTCCGCGTGCGCGGAGAGCTGGGGTACCGCAGCGCTGATGTGTTCTTCGCCGGCCGGCAGATCTACCTCGACGTGAACCTGCGCTTCAAGCCCAGGAAATGGCTGGCACTGGCCGTGGAGCACCGCTTCGCCGGGCGCACCGGATCTCCCGGATTGCGCAACCGCAGCATCGTGCAGGCCGAATTGCAGAAGGAGGTCGGCCGCGCCACGGCAGAGTACCGCTTCATCTATCAGCATAGCTTCATCGAATGGGGCGGGCAGCGCGAAGTGTTCCGCAACCGTTTCCAGCTTGGCTACAACATCCCGAAATGGAAATTCGATCCGGAGCTCAGCGTCGAGTTCTTCACATGGGCCGGCTACAAGGGCTGGTCCTACTTCGGCACCCGCTGGCAGTTCGGCACGCAATACAAGCTGTCGAAAGGCCATTCGATCAGCGCATCCATCATTCACGACCGCGAGCGCGACAAGGCGTGGCCCACGCACCGATGGATCGGCTCATTCACGTATACGGCGAACCTGCGCGACCTTTGAGCGCTTGAACCCGTTGCTGCTCCGCATCACTGCCTTCTCGGTCATCGCCGCAGGGCTCGTCATCGCTGGCTACTTCATCATACGGCCCGGCGATACGCTGCCTGTGCTCCACCCCAAGCAGATCAATCCGCGCCTGGTGGATGCTGACGTGCGCTTGGCCGAGGGCGACCACCACATCAGCGATTTCGAACTGATCGATCAGCGAGGAGACACGATCACCCTCGCCACAGCGGAAGGACGCATCATCGTCGCTGACTTCTTCTTCACCACCTGCCCGACCATCTGCCCCAAGATGACCAAGAACCTCGCGCGCGTGCAGCAGGCCTATCCCGGTGATGCGCGGCTCATGATCCTCTCCCACTCGGTGACGCCCGAAGCGGACAGCGTGCCCGTGCTGGCCGCCTATGCCGCGTTGCATGGGGCCGATCCCGACCAATGGCATTTCCTCACAGGCGACCGGGAACAGATCTACCGGCTCGCGCGACGCAGCTACTTCGCCTGCCTCGACGAAGGCGATGGCGGCCTTCAGGATTTCGTGCATACCGAGAACCTCGTGCTCGTGGACAAACAGCGGCGCTTGCGCGGGTTCTACGATGGTACCACCGCAGCAGAGACCGACCGCCTCATCGCGGACATCGAGAAGCTGATGCATGAGAAGGGGCCGGAGTGATTCCTCGCCGGCGCGGGCTGAACTTCGCGCCGTGCGCGCATTGCTATTGATCCCATTGCTCCTGCTGGCCGATACCCTGCTTGCGCAAGCGCCCATGCCGGCCATGCACCCCAAGCAAGGCATCGCGGACCTGCTGTTGGAGTACATGGCCGCGCGCTATCCCGATGCACCCCGCCAACGCGACCTGCTCTACATCTCCGTGCGCCGCCAGCGGCTGTTCCATGTGCGCGACGGCCTTCTGCTGGCGGATTTCCCTGTTGCCACCAGCAGCAATGGCCTCGGTAGCTCCCAGGACAGCTTCCGCACGCCAACGGGATTGCATCGTGTGGCAGAGAAGCACGGCGCAGACGTTCCCCCGCTGGGCATACTCAAGGACCGCGAATTCACCGGACAGCTCGCCGACCCCGACTTCAGCGGCGTGGACAAGGACTGGATCACATCGCGGATCCTATGGCTCGATGGCCTGGAACATGGCGTCAACAGGGGCCAAGGGCTCGACAGCTACGACCGTTACATCTATATCCACGGAACTGCCAACGAGCGATCGGTAGGCACGCCCAGCTCTCGCGGCTGCGTGCGCATGCGCAACGCTGACGTGATCGCCCTCTTCACAGAAGTGCCTGTGGGCGCGCTCGTGGTGATCCTCGACAATTGAGGTCGCCACCCGAACTACCTTCGGGGCCATGCTTCCCGGCATCGCCATCGGCCTCCTCCTCGGCATCATCGCGGGCTATGCGCTGAGCGCCTGGCGGGCGCATCAAGCCGAAGCCCGCGCACTCGATTCGCTCCGCGCGGCGCATCAAGCGGAAAACGCCCTGGTGCAAGCACAGCTCGCGGAGCAGACCAGACGTGCCGACGACCGCGCCAAGGAAGTGACCAGCCTCGCCGCCCAGCTCGCAGCGGAGCAGGAGCGCGGTAAGCACGCGCAAGAACGGCTTGAACATCAGAAAGCCGAGCTGGATGAGATGCAGAAGCGCATGGCCACCGAGTTCGAGATGATCTCGAACCGCTTGCTGGCCCAGCGCGGCAAGGAGCTCAACGATCAGCATCAGGGCCGACTCACCGATATCCTGAAACCCTTGCAGGAGCGCATCAAGGACTTCGAGGAAAAGGTGCAGAGAGCATACGACGAAGAAGGCCGGCAGCGCTTCGCATTGAAGAGCGAGGTGGCCCGGCTGGTGGAGCAGAACCAGAAGCTGAGCCGGGATGCCAGCGACCTTACCCGTGCCTTGAAAGGCGACTCGCAGGCCCAAGGTGCTTGGGGAGAGATGCTCTTGGAGAAGCTGCTCGAATCGTCAGGCTTGGTCAAGGGCCAGGAGTACACCATGCAGGAGAGCACCACGCTGGCCGATGGCTCGCGCTTGCGGCCGGACGCCGTGGTGATGCTGCCCGAAGGCAAGCACTTGATCGTCGACAGCAAGGTGAGCCTGCTGCATTACGAGCGATTCGCATCGGCTGAGGATGATGCGGAACGGGACCGGATGATGAAGCTCTTCGTCGAGAGCATCCGTGCGCATGCGAAGGGCTTGGCCGAGAAGGACTACACGAAGCTCTACGGGGTCCAGAGCGTCGACTTCGTGCTGATGTTCGTGCCCATTGAGCCCGCATTCCTGCTCGCGCTGCGAGAACGGCCCGAGGTGTTCCAGGAAGCGTATGACAGGCAGGTGGTCATGGTGACGCATACCACGCTGATGGCCACCTTGCGCACCATCCATGGCATCTGGAAGAATGAGCGCATTGCCCGCCACCACTTGGAAATCGCCGAACGTGCTGGCCGGCTTTACGACAAGTTCGAAGGCTTCACGGTCGATCTCGGCCGTATCGGCAAGAGCGTGAAGGAAGCCAACGACAACTACGAGAAAGCCCTTAGCAAGCTGAGCGACGGGCCCGGCAGCCTGGTGCGCCAAGTGGAGATGCTAAAGACGCTCGGTGCGAAGACCAACAAAGGCCTCAACGAAAAGCTGCTCGTGAGATCCAGCGGGGAAGAGCCATGACACACCCAGCCCGAGCATACCTCATCGCAGCCGTCGTGATTGCCTCATGCCGCGGCAGCGCTCCCATACTGCAGCGCGACAACCTCGTGCATGTCTATGGGAAAGGACCGGCCAGCATCCGCCTCGACGCCCGCGTGCATCACCTGGACGAGGAGCGGTCGATGCTCTACTTCAAATTGAACACCGCTGATCTGCTCTACAAAGCCGATGGTGGCGGTCCATTCAAGGCTCGTGCGCGCGTCTCCTATGGGAGCTTCGCGAATTGGGAATCGCGGGAACTGCTCGATAGCGCCAGCACCCTGGTCCAGGACGCGAGCAGCGCTCCCACCGAAGAACGCGAGCTCATCGGCAGCATTCCGATGAACCGGAAAAGCGGTGCCAGCTTCGTGGTGAAGGTGGTGGCCCGTGACCTGCACCGCGACAACGAGAGCGCCGTGCTGATTCGCGTGGATGGGAGCGACGCCATGGCGCGCCAGCATTTCATGCCCATCGACCCGGCCAACGGCCTCCCGCTCTTCAGCGACCATCAGCCCGCCGGAGCGCCCATTGCCCTGCGTAACGAGGCCCTGGCCGGCGCTACGCTGCGCGCCACCCGATACCCCATGCCCCAAGGCATGCCCACGCCGGTGTTCAGTACTGAGGCACGTGAGCGGAACGATCCTGCCCCCTGACAGCAGCTTCCGCGTAGCGCTTGATCCAAGCGGCCGCCTGGAACTCCCGGCGATGAAGGCCGGCATCTATCACTTCGCATTGGATTCGCTCGCCTCGGGGATCGCCCCGGGCTATACCCTATTCCTGCTCGACAAGGCTTTTCCATGGGTCGATCATGGCGAGGACCTCTTGAAGCCCTTGCGCTTCATCACCAGCATGCAGGAATTCGAGCGTATCAGCAAGGAAGCGGATACGCGAAAGGCCGTGGAGCGCTTCTGGATCGATGCCTCCGGCGACCGCGAGCGTGCGCGCGAAGCCATTCGAATCTATTACGGACGCGCCGAGAACGCCAATCGCCACTTCAGCGCGCTCACCGAGGGCTGGCGCACCGACCGGGGATTGGTGCATATCATCTTCGGCACGCCGAGCACCATCTACCGCAGCGATCGCGGTGAGACCTGGACCTACGGCGAGGAGAACAACATCATGAGCCTCACCTTCAACTTCGTGCGCCGCAAGAGCGCGTTCACCGAAAACGATCTCTGGCTGGAGCGCGATGCCACGTTGAAAGGAGCCTGGTACCGCAACGTGGAGAGCTGGAGGAACGGAAGGGTTTACCAGAACTGAGGCGAAGCGGTTGCGCTCTGGAAGGGACGGACGTCAATCGGCAAGTTGAATCGGATCAAGATCATCACGGTCAGACAACACGAATGCGCGACAAGGATCTGGTATGCGGGACACACGCGGTGATCGAGGCGATCCGTGCTGGCAAGAACGTGGAGAAGCTCTTGTTGCGCCGCGAGGCCGGCGGCGATGGGATCCGTGAAATCCGCGCTTTGGCCCTGGATCGCGGCATTCCTTGGCAGCCCGTACCGGTGGAGAAGCTCGACCGGCTCACCAAGACCGAGCACCAAGGTGTGATCGCCTTGCTCAGCCCTGTCGATGAGCAGGACCTGGATGAAGTGATCACGATGGCGTATGAACGTGGCGAAACGCCCTTGATCGTGGCGCTCGACGGTGTGACCGACGTGCGCAACCTGGGCGCCATCGCACGCAGTGCCGAGTGCTTCGGCGCGCATGCGCTGCTGGTGCCCAAGCAAGGAACGGCGCGCTTGGGAAGCGATGCTGTGAAGAGCAGCGCAGGTGCCTTGATGCGCAAACCGGTGTGCCGGGTATCCCGGCTGAGCGAAGGATTGAACCGCGCGCGCGCGCATGGGCTCCGCGTCGTGGCATTGACCGAAAAAGGAAATGCGGACCTGCATGCCACCGACCTGAGCGGACCCTTGGTCGTGGTGCTGGGCGATGAAGGCGAGGGCGTCTCCGACCCGGTGCTGCGCATGGCCGATGCCTTGGCACGCATCCCAATGTCCGGTGAAATCGGCTCGCTGAATGTGAGCGTAGCCGGCGGCATCGCTTTGCATGCCGTGCTCCTTGCCCGAAAGGGCTGACCGGATCCATCGTTGTTCCGCGCCAGCTCGGCGACTTGTTGCCGGGGATCCATCGATCCGTGACCGGAACCTTCCTGAACGCCTCTATGTATAAGTCGCCCGGAAAACGCCCGGTCGCTGCGGACTGCTCATCCGCAAGACCCTGAACGACAGGACCATGAATAGAATAGCTGGCCTTGGTTTCGCGGCAGCAATCGCGTGCCTCTTCCTAGTGGATGCCCCATGCGCGGCGCAATCATCATCACCTGAACCGAATGCCTGCACTGTGCGGATCGAAGGCCTTACCAGCAAGGATCGCGACGCCCTTCAAGCAATGCTCAAAGGCAGAACGGATCTGCGGCTGGTCTTCGCCTGCGTCCCAGCCGGCTTGCTCGTTTTCGAGCCAGAGCCGGGTGAACCGAAGAGCGCTGCGGTACAACGCGCCATGCACCTGTTGGATGCGCAGCACTTGCGATCGAATCGCGAAGAGTTGGCGGGAGGATTAGCGGCTGCTGAAGCCGCATGCGCTCAAGCCCGCAATCGATAAGCCGATGAAGAGCAGCCTTCCCTACCTCCGCCCCGGCCTCGTTGCCGGCATCGCGCTTTCAGGGTCAACCGCAAGCGCACAGCTCACTGTCAATCCACAAACGGACCTGGTGCAACTGGCCGAGTCCATCAGTGGCCGAGGAGTGCAGATCAGCAACCCATCGATCAACTGCCATGAGCAGGGATTCGGGGAATTCAGCTACTCCGGAAGCCTGCTCGGCTTGGAGAGCGGCGTGATCCTCACCAGCGGGCGCATTTCCGATGCCTATGGCCCGAACGACGCGGAGAACAAGACCTTCCAGCAGGGGACCTCGGGCAGCACGCTGCTCAACACGGTGACCGGAAGGAGCACGCGCGATGCCTGCCTCTTCGAGTTCGACATCATCCCGAGCGGCGACAGCCTGAGCTTCCAGTTCGTGTTCGGCAGTGAAGAGTACAACGAATGGGTGGGCTCACAGTACAACGATGTGTTCGGGTTCTTCATCAGCGGGCCGGGCATCACGGGTGACCCCGGCATCGGGAATGACCGCAACATCGCCTTGATCCCGGGCACGAGCGCTCCTGTGGCGATCAACAGCGTGAACGCAGGCCAGAACAGCACGTACTACCAGTACAACGCCGGTGGCCAGCAGATGCAGATGGACGGATACACCACCGGCCTCGTGGCCCACAGCCTTGTGCAGCCTTGCCAGACCTACCACCTGAAGCTCGTGGTGGCCGATGCGAGCGATCGCAAATTCGATAGCTGGGTGTTCATCGAGCGCATCCAAAGCCCCGATGTCTCGCTGAGCACGCGCACCGTGAACGGCACTGCCAACATGGTGGAAGGCTGCAACCCAGGCTGGATCCGATTCACGCGCGACCCTGTAATTCCCGACCCGCTCACGCTCACGTACTATCTGCAAGGCACGGCCGCGAACGGAACGGACTACACCCCCATCGGCAACGTGAACCCCAATGCTGCCAAGACCATCACCATACCGGGAGGTGCGGCCTTCGCGGAAGAATACGTCGACCCGACCGCCGACGCCGTAATGGAGCCCGCCGAGCACCTGCGGATACTCCTTGGCAATCCGAACTGCGCTGGCTTCGTGATCGACTCGATTGACTTCGCCATTGAGGATACGCTCATCGCCATTGTCTCGCCTGGCGCCACGCAGACCATCTGCTATGGCGGCAGCACGCAATTCAGCATCCAGGGCGGCCTGGCCTATTCATGGACACCGAGCACCGGACTGAGCTGCACCGATTGCCCCAACCCAGTCGCATCTCCCGCTTCGAACACCAATTACACCGTGGTGATCAACGAGGGGACCTGCGCGCGCACGGTAAGCCGCTTGGTGCGCGTGAGCAATCCTGCCATCACCGGCACGGTGACCCAGCCGCTCTGCGATGGCAGCTCCAACGGCGCCATCAACATCAGCGTGAATGGCGGATACGCGCCATACACCTACTTGTGGAGCGGCCCGAACGGATTCAGCGCCAGCAGTGAGGACCTGGTGAACATCGGCCCTGGCAGCTACACCGTATCCGTCACCGATGCGTTCGGCTGCGCGGGCGCACAAGGGTTCAGCATGGGAAGCCCCGCCCCCTTGGCACTCACGCTCAGCCCATCGATCCTGCCGTTCGGCCAGAACATCGCATGCAACGGTGGAAGCACGGGCACCATCGGCCTGAGCATCGCGGGCGGAACAGGCCCCTATGCCACGCAATGGAGCAGCCCGAATGGATTCACCAGCTCCAGCCAGAACCTCTCCGGGCTTGCCGCAGGGACGTACACGGTCAGTGTAACGGATGCCAACGGCTGCAATGCCACGGGCGGATTCACGATGGTGGAGAGCGCACCACTGGTGCCATCGATCAGCGATGCTCAGCATGCCACATGCGTGGGCAGCACCAATGGCAGTGCCACGGCCGGCATCGCGGGCGGGATGCCGCCATACAGCTTCAGCTGGAACAGCGCTCCCCTCCAAAGCAGTGCAACAGCCAATGGGCTGAGCGCAGGCATCTACACGGTGTCAATCACTGATGGCTATGGCTGCACGGTCCAAGCCGAAGTCACCATCAGCGAGCCCGCTCAAGCACTTGGCGTCGAAATCACAGCCACCACCGATGTGCTGTGCCATGATGGGTTGCAAGGGTCGGCCCAAGCCCAAGCGATCGGGGGCACGGCACCGTACTTCTATTCGTGGAACACCTCGCCCGCGCAATTGGCCAGCAATGCCATTGGCCTGGCGCAAGGGACCTATGCCGTCTCGGTAATCGATGCCAACGGCTGCACCGCGCAGGCCGATGCCTCGATCGGCGGCCCACAGTCCGAAGTGTGGGCATATGCCGAGAGCGTGACCCACGAGAGCTGCTTCGGCCTCAACGATGGATCGGCCACCCTCGATGTCAGCGGCGGCAGCGGTTCCTACACGATCACATGGAACACCACGCCACCGCAAACGGGCCTCACGGCCACAGGCCTGGCCCCTGGAATGTACTTGGCCTTGGTGGTCGATAACAACGGCTGCGACCACGAGAAGTACGTTCCCGTTGAGATCCTTGGAGCTGCCGCGCCGCTGCAAGCACAGTTCGCCACATCGCAGATCACCTGCGCGGGCATGAACAACGGATCGATCAACCTCACGCTCACCGGCGGCTTGCCGCCCTACTCGCCGGTGTGGTCGGACGACTTCGGCAACAGCAATGTCATCGAGGACCTCTTCAACCTGAGCCCCGGAACGTATCACCTGCAGGCCAACGATGCGCTGGGATGCGCGGTGAGCGCAAGCATCGTGATCACGCAACCTGTGCCGATCAGTGCTGCCGTGACCATATCGCCCGCCGCGTGCCAAGGCAGCCTCACCGGCGCCATCGACCTCACCGTAACTGGCGGCACGGCGCCGTACTCCTACATCTGGAGCTCGGCAAGCGGCTTCAGTGCAAGCACGCAGGACATAAGCGGCATCGGTGCAGGCACCTACATCGTGATCGTGATCGATGCCAATGGATGCCAGTTCGTGAACGGCTACACCGTTTCCCAGCCTGGCGGCCTTCAAGCCGGATTGGACGTGACCGACCACAACGGTTTCGGCACAACATGCGCCGGTGCCAGCGATGGCGCGATCAACCTCAGTGCACAAGGCGGCAGCGGCGCCTACAACTTCAGCTGGAACGGTCCGAACGGCTTCGCCAGCACCGACGAGGACATCAGCAACCTGGAGCCCGGAACCTACACGGTGCAGGTCACGGATGGCAACGGCTGCAGCCTCACGCAGCAAGCAACCATCATCGCACCGGATGCGCTCACCGCCAGCACAGTGGCCTCCTCGGCGAACGGCTTCGGCCTGAGCTGCAACGGCGGATCCGATGGCGAGATCAACCTGATCCTCACCGGAGGAGCGGGACCCTTCTCAACAGCCTGGTCAGGGCCAAACGGCTTCAACTCGAATGCTGCAAGCATCTCGGGGCTATCCGCTGGCGATTACTCGGTGAACGTCACTGACGCGAATGGATGCAGCACCAGCGCGAGCATCACGCTGACGGAACCGCCGGCATTGATCGCGAATGCGACCGCCTTCGCCTGGCCCGATGGCACGAACATCTCATGCGCCTCGGCAAGCGATGGCTCCATTGACCTGAGCATCACCGGAGGCGTTGGCCCATACGGCATCGTTTGGAGCGATGGGCTCGGGTTCGCAGCATTGACGGAAGACATCAACGGACTGCTCCCAGGCGGCTACCAAGCGGTGGTGACCGATGCGAACGGCTGCACGGCGAATGCACTTGCGGTGCTCACCGCCCCGGCGCCGCTGCTGGCGGTCGCCCAAGCCGCGGTGATCAACAACAGCAACGTGAGCTGCCAGGGCGCGATGGACGGTTCGGTTGACCTCGCCGCCACCGGCGGCACCGGGCCCTTCTCCATGGCCTGGAGCAATGGCGCCAGCACCGAGGACCTAACAGGCCTCGGAGCCGGCAGCTATAGCGTGACCGTAACCGATGCCCATGGATGCACGGCCACTACGAGCATCACTTTGGATGAGCCACAAGCCATCCTGGCCAATGCCGCCGCTTCACAGCAGCCGAGCTGCAACGGGGCTTCCGATGGCGCAATCGCCTTGAGCGTTGCTGGCGGCGAAGCGCCTCATTCGTTCCTCTGGAGCGGCCCGAACGGATTCGCCTCGAACGATGCTTCACCGGCAGGGCTGCTCGCGGGAGCCTACAGCGTGCTGGTAACGGATGCCCATGGATGCACCACGACCGCGTTGATCGACCTGATCGAGCCGCAGCCGGTGATGGCGAGCATCACGGCCACGGTCTTCACCGGAGGCTACACCATTCCGTGCGCGGGTCTCAGCATCGGCAGCGCCACAGTCAGCGCCACTGGCGGAACGGCGGGCTACACCTTCGACTGGAGCGGTCCGGATGGATACTCAAGCAACGATGCGCAGATCTTCGGGCTCAGCGCCGGCGCTTATACGGCAATCGCCACGGACACCAACGGGTGCACTGGATCCGCCAGCGTGCAGATGGTGGAACCGCAAGTGCTGGATGTGCTCATCGATATCGCTGATCTGGGCGGATTCCCCGTGAGCTGCAACGGCAGCGATGGCAGCGCATCGGCGCTCATCAGCGGCGGGCAAGCACCGTATTCCGTCGGCTGGACGGGCCCGAACGGGTTCGCGAGCACGCAGACCTCGATCACCGGCTTGGATGCGGGCGACTACGAACTGACCGTGGCCGACGCGAACGGATGCGTGAGCACTGAGGCCTTCACCCTGACCGCACCCGAGCCGATGGCGGCCTCATTCATCTACACGAGCAGCGCCTGCGCTACCGATGCGAATGGCAGCATTGACCTCGATCTCAGCGGCGGCGCAGCCCCGTACAGCTTCAACTGGGTCGGCCCCGATGGCTTCCTCAGCTCCGATGAGGATCTCGGCAACCTGGCAGCGGGCGAGTATCTGTTGAGCGTGAACGACGCACTTGGCTGCAATGGCAGTTTCGAAGCAGTGCTCGTCGGTCCGGATCCGATCAATAGCGGCACCTACGTTTCCTTCTATGGCCTCTACAACCTGCAATGCCTCGGCGACAGCAGCGGCGTGATCGAGCTCGCGCCCGTTGGCGGGTCCGCGCCCTTCACCGTGGACATAAGCGGTCCGGGCGGATTCAGCTCCAGCTCCCTGGTCAACAATGCGCTCGTGGCCGGTGAATACCTGATCTCCATCACCGACCTGAACGGCTGCATGATGGACACGCTCGTGACGCTCACGGAGCCGAGCACGCAAATCGATGCCCAACTCAGCGCTAGCGTATACCCCAGCGGCACCAATGTGAGCTGCTTCGGTGCTTCTGATGGATGGATCGATGCCGAGATCACTGGCGGCACCGGCCCTTACGTCTTCGATTGGCGCGGGCCGGACAGCCTCGCCTTCAGCAGCGAGGACATCTTCAATCTGCCAGCGGGGACCTACGCTTATGAGCTCGTGGTGACGGATGCGAACCAGTGCGCTTTCGCGACCACGATGACCCTGACGCAGCCCGACAGCGCACTACAGGTCAGCGCGGTGCTCAGCACCTATAATGGCTATGGCGTGAATTGCGCTGGAAGCGCCGACGGATCCATCGACCTGAGCTATGGCGGCGGCAATGGCGGATACGTTGTCCTGTGGAACGGCCCGAACGGCTTCAGCTCGAACAACGATGACCTCAGCGGCCTGACAAGCGGCACCTACACCGTGACCATCACCGACATGAACGGCTGCACCATCACGCAGAATCATGTGATCGAGGCGCCACCGCCGATCACCGCAACGCTCACGCCATCGGACTTCAACGGTGCCGGCATCAGCTGCGCAGGCGCGATCGATGGAGCCATTGCTGCAAGCATATCCGGCGGATTCGGCGCTTACTCGCTGCAATGGGCAGGGCCCGGCGGATTCACGAGCAACGACCCGCAGATCGAAGGGCTCGCTGCGGGTTCCTACTGCCTGAGCATCACTGATACGAACGGGTGCGCTGCGCAATCATGCACCACCCTCACTGAGCCGCAGTCCTTAGTCGCTGATGCACAGCCCACGATGGCCTCGTGCGGAAACGCGAACGGCGCGATCGCGCTGAGCGCAACAGGTGGAACCGCTCCGTATGCCTACTCATGGAGCAACGGCAGCATCGCGGAGGACCTCGACGGACTGAACAGCGGCACGTACGACGTGCTCGTAACGGATGCCAACGGCTGCACCGCACAGGCCAGCACCATGATCGAGAACACGCCTGGAGTGGCCGCGCAGGCCATGGTGAGCAATGTGCTCTGCAATGGCGCCGCTACAGGAGCCATTGACCTTGAAGTGATCAGCGGCACCTCCCCGCTCAGCTTCGCTTGGAGCAACGGCAGCACTGCCGAAGACCTCATCGGCGCGAGCGGCGGCAGTTACAGCGTCGCCGTGACCGATGCCAACGGCTGCGCATGGAGCGGGCAATGGACAGTAACCGAGGGCGCCGAGATCGCCATTGAGGCGAACGTGAGCAGCTACACTGGCGGTTTCGAAGTGAGCACCTTCGGCGGAAGCGATGGCAGCGTGGGCATCCTGGCGAGCGGCGGAACTCAACCATACAGCTACCTGTGGTCGAATGGCAGCACCGCCAGCAACCAGAGCGGCCTCCCGGCGGGCACCTACACCGTGACCATCACCGATGCCAACGGCTGCACGGCCACGCGCTCCTTCACCCTTGAAGAGCCCAACGACCTGGTGATGCCCACGGGCTTCACGCCGAATGGCGATGGGCACAACGATTTCTTCATGGTGCAAGGCCTCGATGCTTACCCGGGCAATCTGCTCACCGTGCTCAATCGCTGGGGCAACGTAGTGATGGAGCAGCTGAACTATAAGAACGACTGGGCCGGCGACAACGCCAAAGGAGAGCCGCTGCCCAACGGAACCTACTTCGTCATCCTCAGCATCAACAACGGACAGCGCACCCTGCAGGGCTACGTTGACCTGCGCCGCTAACGCCAACGCTCATGAAGCACGCACGACTTTACCTGGTCCTCGCAGCGCTCGCTGCGGCAATTGCCGCCAGCGCACAGCAGGAGGTGATGGTGAGCCAGTACATGTTCAACGGGCTCTTCCTCAATCCCGCCTATGCGGGCAGCCATGGCTATGCGAGCAGCAGCCTGCTTCACCGCAGCCAATGGATGCAGGTGGAAGGTGCACCGCGCACCAGCATGCTCGCCATCGATGGTCCATTGATGAGCAACAAGATGGGCCTTGGCTTCTCGCTTGTGCATGACCAGATCGGAGTGAGCCGCGACCTGGACCTGAGCGGTCACTACGCCTATCACCTCCGTGTTGGCAAGCACAGCAAACTGGCGCTCGGACTGCGCGCCGGCGTCTCCATCTACAGCGCCCGCGTGAGTGAACTGCGCCATTGGGATGCCGCCGACCCGCTCTACCAGCAGGACATTGTGAATGCGCCGCTGGGCAAATTCGGATTCGGCCTGTACTGGTACGACCGAACCAGCTACTTGGGGCTGAGCGTGCCCACGATCTACGCTGCCGATGGCCGCATCACGCTCGATGCGCCGGGCGGATTCGACCACTACTTCACGCAGCACTACTACCTGCACGCCGGCAAGGTGCTCCCTCTGGGCGAGAGCCTCGACATCAAGCCCAGCACCTTGGTGAAGTACACCCCCAACGCACCGGTGGAGGCGGACATCAACTGCAACGTGCTCTACCGCGAGCGCGTGTGGCTCGGCCTGGGCTACCGCTCCGGTGATGCCCTGGTGGCCATGGTGGAATACCAGATCAGCCCGCAATTGCGCGTCGGCTATGCCTACGACATGACCACCTCGAAGCTTCGCAGCTACACCAGCGGCAGCCATGAGGTGATGCTCGGAATCGACTTCGGCAAGGACCTGGTGCGCATCAAGACACCGCGATACTTCTGATGGACATGCGAACGATGAAGACCTACCTGTTGAGCGCCTCCGCGTTGCTGGCCGGCTGCGCGCAGCAACAGCTCGCACAGGCCGATAAGGCCCGGGAGCGCATGGCCTATGCCGACGCTGCGCCGCGGTATGAGCGCGCGCTGAGCACCCTGGCCGAACGCGATGCCATGCTGCGCGCAGCCGATACCTACCGCATGCTGAACCAGCCCGCGAAAGCCGCCTCCTGGTACAGCGCTGCCGATCGCCTTCAACCGCTGCAAGGCGACGATGCCATCGCGCTTGGCCGAATGCTCCTCGCCTTGGACCGCACCGTCGAGGCAGCCCAGCTCTTTGAACGCATAATGGCCGAGCGGCCAGAGGACCCTCTCGTGCGCGAGCTGGGCATGGCCATCGCTGATCGGGAGGCCTTCTACGCTGACACCACGCTCTTCACGATCACTCCTGTTCACATTGAAGGCGTGAGCAGCGCGTTCAATGCAGTGCCCATGGGCAGCAAGCTGCTCATCGCCGCAGAGCGCACCCAGGCTGCGGGCAAACCGAACCCTTGGAACGGGGAGGCCTTCCTCGACCTCTGCACCGTGGAAGCGCGCGAAGGCATCATGGCGGGCTCCGCCCAACCTCTGCTCGGGGAAGTCAACGGCCGCTTCCACGATGGCCCAGCCGTTCTGAGCGCCGATGGCCGCACCATGTATTTCACGCGCAGCGATTACTTCCGTTTCCGGCTCAACAAGGACGAGCAGGGCACGAGTCATCTCATGCTCTTCCGTGCCGAGCTTCAGCCCGATGGCCGCTGGGGCAAGGTGAGCTCCTTCGCCTACAACGGCGAGGATTTCAGTGCGGGGCATGCTGCCCTCAGCGCGGATGGGTCCGTGCTCTACTACATCAGCGACATGCCCGGGGGCTTCGGCGGAACCGATCTGTACGCCTGCGAACGCACCGCGGAGGGCTGGGCCCATCCGCGCAACCTCGGGCCAACCGTGAACACGGCAGGCAGCGAGATGTTCCCGACCGTGCGCGGCGACACGCTCTTCTTCGCCAGCAACGGCCATCGCTCCCTGGGCGGCCTCGACATCTTCCGCACTGTGCAGAAAGACGGCGAATGGCGCCAACCGGAGAACCTCAACTACCCGATCAACACCCGTCACGACGACTTCGCCCTGGTGATGCTCACCGACCGGAAAGGCTACCTCAGCAGCAACCGCGGAGGACGAGATGGCATCTACCGGATCCTGGAGAATGATCCCACCCTCGTGCTCAACATCTCCGTATTCGACGAAGAGGACGGCTCCCCAATGGCCGGTGCCGAGGTGCGCCTGTTGGAGCCGACCCAGCCGGAGCCGCTCACCCTCTTCACCAACGATGATGGTCATGTGAGCTTCCCGCTCACCGTGGACAAGCTCTATGAGGTCCTCGCCAGCAAGGATGGCGTGTTCACCGAGCGCCGCCAACTGAGCACCATGGGGCAGCGCATCAGCCATGAGTTCAAGGAAGAATTCCGGATGCAGCGCGTAGTTGTGGACAAGCCGATCGTGATCGAGAACATCTACTATGACTATGACAAGTGGGACATCCGACCGGATGCGGCCGTGGAGCTCGACAAAGTGGCGCAGCTCTTCATCGATAATCCCGCACTGAGCTTCGAGCTGGGGTCGCATACCGACAGCCGCGCGAGCGGCATGTACAACCTGGTGCTCAGCGATGCACGCGCAAGCAGCGCCATGGACTATCTGATCCGCAAGGGCGTACCGGCCGAACGCATCACCGCGCGCGGCTACGGCGAGAGCAAGCTCGTGAACCGCTGCGCGGACGAAGTGGAATGCACGGAGGAGGAGCACCAGGCCAACCGGCGCACTGAATTCAAAGTGGTGAAAGTGATGCCGATGCTGAGCGATCGCAAGTGATCAGGCCGATCGCAAGGCGCGCCGGCGAACCACATCGCTGAAGGCTTCGCCAGTGGCGTGCGCCTCTGCCCATGCCAGCACATCGAAGTACTTCAGCACGAGCTGCTCATTCGGATCATGGAGGAGCTCAGCGAGCTGGGCGTGGAGAGCCTTGAAAAGCTCACGCTTCGGAGCGGCATCCGTGGTTCGCGCGAGTTTCTTGATGCCATCGATGAGCACGACCTCCACCCCATTGGCCCGTTGCCGCTTATCCAGGAATCGCTGCGTGCTCCGAACGATGTATGCCAGCAGGTCATAGTTGCCGAGTTCGTAGTGGACCACCAGGTTGAAGAGCCGGGCATAGGTGAAGATGTCCTGTCGCAAGGTGGTCTCATTGTCGTTGAGCACCTTGTTGAGCCAGGCCAAGGACTTGTTCACCTGCCCCGCGCCGAAGTAGGCGCAAGCCATGCACCATTGGAACTCCAGCGCGTACTCCTTGTGCAGTCGCTCGCCCAAGGCCTCCATGCCCGCGATGAACTCAGGCGCCATCTCAACGGCCTGCGCGTGCTCGCCGCAGCGATCGAGGAGTCGCAGCTCGCAGATGGTGCCTGCAACATAGACCTGCGTCGCTATGCTGATCCCGCCGAAGCCAGGTTCATCGGGCAGCGCGCGCATCAGCGCGATGTTGGCCCGTGCGGCATCGAGCTCCATCAGTTCGATCTGCCCATTGATGATGTAGTGCAGCGTGCGCACGTAGCGCTTGGGCAGGTCGGCCTTGATCAGCGGATTCTCATCAAGTATCTGCTTCACGCGCAGGAACTTCTCAAGGCTGGTGCGCCAATCCCTCTTCGCCCAGTGGCAGAATCCCTGGGTATAGAAGCAGATGGTGGCGGCACGGCGCGAGAGCGCGGTGTTCTTGCCCTTGATGAGCTGGTGCTCACTTATCTCCTCCACCATCGCGTGCTCCTCCTCCGTGCGCACGTAGCCGCCGCTGCGGAACACGTAGTTGATCTTGCTGTAGAGGATGTGGTAGGCCGCCAGGTTGCGCAGCTTCTCGATCACCTCGCGCTCCTCCTCGATCAGGGCATCCAGGTCCTTCGTGAACTCACCGCTCTCATAGGCCTCCTCCAAGAGCATCTTCTCCCAGTTGAGCAGTTCGAAGAGGTAGTAGAAGCGCTCGTTCTCCTTGGCGATGCGCTTGGCCCGGTGCAGCAATTTGTTGCACTCGGCATAGAGGGCCTTCTGATAGAGGATCTCGATGTTCTTGATCTCCTGCTTCAGGATTCCGCTCACCGAGCCCTCGGCGTGGTAAGCCCGCAGAGCCTTCAGGATCAGCTTGTAGAGGTGATTCTTCTCCGAGGGCAGGTGCTTGATGAAGATCTCCTTGGCGAACTGGAGCTTCAGCGCATCCTCGTCGTAAACCGGTTGCTTATCGATGGCCTCGAAGAGCCTGAGGTAATTCTTCGGACCCGACTGCAGAGCGCTGTGCAACTTGAAGAATCGCTTCTCTGACTTGGTGAGCGACTTGATCAGGTCGTGCAGTTCGGTGCTCGGCTTCATGTGCTCCAGGCCCGAGAAGGCCGTTCAAATGTAGGAATCCCAACAGGGCAGTCGCCGATGCCTTCCCTTGCCTGACGGGGGTACATTTGGGCCATGCCTTCCCTTCCCAACATCCGGCCGACACGGATGGTTCGGTGCTGCACCGCTTTCCTCCCGGTTGTGCTGGCGCTTACCGCTGCCGGCCAGCAAAACTGCCAAACCACGAAGCATGCCGCGCACGGAGCGGCCAAAGGCGGTGGACTCGCACTCTGGCCGTGGGACATCCTGCACCAGCGCATCACGCTCGACCTCACTCAAGGGAACTTGATCAGCGGCGCTTGCGCGATCACTGCTGCGCCAAGGGATGCCGGCCCTTCTGCCTTGCCTTTGCAGTTGCTCGACCTCACGGTCGATTCTGTGGTGATGGCCGGCGCTCTCCTCCCATTCACCCATATCGGCATCGACCTCATCGTGCAATTGCCGCAAGCATACACCCCCGCCGACACCATCGATTTCACGGTTCACTACAGCGGCGATCCCGTGCTCGACCCCAGCGGCTTCGGCGGCTTCTACACTACGGGCGCCTACCTCTACAACCTGGGCGTGGCCTTCACCAGCGTGCCGCACTCCTATGGGCGTGCCTGGTTCCCTTGCGCCGACAATTTCACGGAGCGCAGCAGCTACGAGTTCATCGTGACCACCACCGCGCCCTATACCGCTTGGTGCAATGGCGAGCTCCTCAGCGAAACGCAGCCGTCAGCCACCACCGTCACGCGGCATTGGAGGCTTGATGAATCGATACCCAGCTACCTCGCCTCGGTTTCAGCCGCCAACTATGCAGTGGTGCGCGACACGCTCACGAGCATCACTTCCGAAGAGATCCCGGTCACCCTGGTGGCGCGCGCGCCCGACACCACCGCGATGAAGAACTCCTTCATCAACCTGCAAGGTGCCTTCGACCGTTTCGAGCAATGGTTCGGCCCCTACCGTTGGAATCGTGTCGGCTATGTTCTCACCCCGCAAGGCGCCATGGAACACGCAACAAGCATCCACTATCCTCAGTCCATCGCGAATGGTTCGCTCTCCTACCAGGACGTGATGGCGCATGAGCTCGCGCACCACTGGTTCGGCAACCTGGTGACCTGCGAGCGCGCGGAGGAGATGTACCTCAACGAGGGATTCGCGGAGTACCTCGCCTACCTCTTCATCGAAGAGGTGAACGGCGCGTCCGCGTACATGAACACGGTTCGCTTGAACCATCGGCGCATGCTGCAGCGCGCGCACCTCGACGACGGTGGCTGGTGGGCCCTGAGCGAGATGCCCCAGGAATGGACCTACGGTGAGCACACGTACAATAAGGGCGCCGATGTGCTGCACACCCTGCGCTCGTACATGGGCGACAGCCTCTTCCGCGTGGGACTCACGAGCTTCCTTGACGCCTTCGAATTCGAGCATGTGAACACGGAGATGCTGCGCGACCACTTGAATCAGGTCACCGGGCTCGACCTCACCGACTATTTCACCGATTGGATCCAGCAGCCAGGATGGGCCGCATTCGAAGTGGAGGCTTTCGATTGGACTGACCTGGGGAATGGCACGAGCACGGTCAATGTCACTGTTCAACAGAAGCATCGCGGCCCCGCAGACCACTACCACAACGTGCCCATGAGCGTTTCCTTCGTTCAGCCAGATGGTGCCTTATGGACGCTGCCGGAGCCCGTTCTGCTCGGCGGTGAGCTCACCACCTTCTCCGCCACCGTGCCTTTCATTCCGCACGGTGTGTTCCTGAATGCCGATGAGCGCATCAGCCAGGCCGTCACCTTCGACATGGAGGCCTTCAGCGGTCCGGCGACGCGGCAATACACCAATAGCGATATGCGGCTCACGGTGAACAGCACGCCCGCACCCTTCACCATCCGGGTCGAGGAATACTGGGTGGCCGCTGACGATGAGGTGGATGAGGCCTTCGCTTATGTGGTATCGCCCGACCGCTATTGGCGCATCACCGCCACGGACCTGCCCTCCGATGCCAGCCTCAGCGGACGCTTCAACTATGATGGAAGGCCCGCGCCGGCCATCGCCTTCGACAGTGGCTTGATGCAGGATTTCGGCGGCTTGCCGTTCCGCGAGGACAGCTTGGTGATGCTCTATCGCGAAGGGCCTGATTGGCCGTGGGTCCTGCATCCGAACCAAACGCTCACCGCATTGGGCAGCCTCACCGACCGTCAGGGCCGCATCGATATCAACGACCTGCGCCCAGGCGAGTACTGCTTCGCGTGGCGTAAGAGCGCAGTGGGCATCGGCGAGATCGGCGCTGAATCGATTGCATGGACCTTGATGCCGAACCCGGCAGAAGATTTCGTCATCGCGCGCGCGGACCGGCCCGTGCAAGGGGTGATCGAATTGCTCGATTCACGCGGACGCCTCGTGCGCTGGGAGCCGATCAACGGTGAGCAGGCGCGGATCGAAGTGCAGGGCGTGAAACGAGGAGCGTATCACCTACGCTTCGTTTCGACGCTTGATACCCGTGAGAAGGCAGGGAAACTGCTCATTGAATAGCCTACACCTCGAACTCCTCCCTCTTCAGCAGCACCCCATCAACCGCGATGCAGATGGCGTAATGCCCAGGCGGCCAACCGCGCACGGTGACTTCCACATCGATGCTGTAGTGCCCTTGGCGCAGATCGCGGCCTTCGTCGATCACCCGCAGGGTGCGGCCATCGGCATCCTTCACCACGATGCTGAGCACACCGGCATGCCGTTGCTGGAATTCGACCCGTCCGGTGATGCGCGTCGGCGTGGGGTCGAAGGCGCGTCCATCGGCCGGTGGTGCGAAAGCGGTGGTGTACCAGGGCACGGGCCTGCCCGTGAGCGCCGAGAGGTATTGCCGCAGCGCAAGCGTGGCGGCATCGTCGTCCGCATCGACCGCGCTGATCGGATTGTCGTCGCTCACGGTCCACACGGCCTGCTGCATGGCGTGCTCCGGATAGCTGGATGCAGCGAGGTGCTGCGCGAGCTTCACGAGGCGCTCATCGGCCATGCGGCCCTGGTCGAAGGCATTGGCGAAGGCGGGGCTCGCGTCACCTGCTTCGCAGCAGAAGGCGCTGCAAGTGACCGTCCCGCTCATATTCGGGGCCAGCGCGATGACCTGATCGCCCACCACCAAGAGGTCCTGCAGGGTGCTATCCAAACTGGCGAAACGCCAACCGGTTGGAATCCGGAGCGTGATCGGTCGAGCGGTGAGGTTCTCGGCTTCGACACGCAGGCAATGACCGCTATGGCCTCCCAGGGAGGTGGCCGTGATGCGTGCTTCACCGGCGTGGAGCGCAGCGCCGACATCTGCTGAACGCGTGTCCGAGTGCAGCAATGCCGCTGCACAGAGCATGGTGATGGCGCGAAGCATGGCAGGCGGGTTTGACCATGCAACGCGGAAAGGCAACCCCTTCGTGCGTCACGAGGATGTCCACCTCGAGGATCCGGCTTCAGCTAACGTACCGCAGGCTCTTGCCGGGATAGATCCCCGCAGGGCCCAGCTGCTCTTCGATGCGCAGCAGCTGGTTGTACTTGGCGATCCGGTCGCTGCGGCTGGCGCTGCCGGTCTTGATCATGCCGCAATTCAGGGCCACGGCCAGGTCAGCGATGGTGCTGTCCTCGGTCTCCCCGCTGCGGTGGCTCATCACGCTGGTGTACTTCGCGCGATGCGCCATCTCCACGGCCTGGATGGTCTCGGTGAGCGTGCCGATCTGGTTCACCTTCACGAGGATGCTGTTCGCGATGCCCTTATCGATGCCTTCTGCTAGTCGTGCGGTGTTGGTCACGAACAGATCATCGCCCACGAGCTGCACCTTACCGCCGATGGCCTCGGTGAGCTTCTTCCAGCCGGCCCAATCGTCCTCGGCCATGCCGTCCTCGATGCTCACGATGGGATAACGCTTCGCCCAATCCGCCCACATCGCCACCATCTCATCGCTGGTGAGCACATCACCGGTGCTCTCGAGCGCGTAGCGCTTCTTCTTCGCATCGTAGAACTCGGTGCTGGCGCAATCGAGCGCGAGCACGATATCATCGCCGGGCGTGTAGCCCGCCGCTTCGATGGCCTGCACCACCAGCTTCAGGGCGTCCTCGTTGCTGGGCAAGTCGGGCGCGAAGCCGCCCTCATCGCCCACGTTCGTGCTGAGGCCTTTCTTCTTCAGGACCGCCTTCAGCGCGTGGAAGACCTCAGCGCCCATGCGCAGGCCATCGCTGAACCGCTTGGCACCCACGGGCATGATCATGAATTCCTGAACATCCACCTTATTGTCGGCGTGCGCGCCACCATTGAGGATGTTCATCAATGGCACGGGCAGCGTGCAGGCGTTCACGCCACCGACGTACCGGAAGAGCGGCAGGTTCAATTCAGCTGCAGCCGCCTTGGCCACCGCAAGGCTCACGCCGAGGATGGCGTTCGCGCCGAGGTTGGCCTTGTTCGGCGTGCCATCGAGGCCGATGAGGGCCTTGTCGATCATGGCTTGATCGGTGATGAGCGCACCGTGCAGCTCGTTATTCAGCGTGGAGTTCACATGCTCCACAGCCTTGCGCACGCCCTTGCCGAGGTAGCGCTTCTTGTCGCCATCGCGCAGCTCCATGGCTTCGTGAGCGCCGGTGCTGGCTCCGCTCGGAACGGCTGCCCGTCCCATGTGGCCGCTATCGGCCCAGACATCGACTTCAATGGTGGGATTGCCCCGTGAATCGAGGATCTCGCGTGCGTGGATCTTGGCGATCAGGCCCATCGGTGGTTGAGGGTTGAAGGTTCGTGCGGCCCGCTTCGTTCCTCGCGGTCGCAATGACAGGTTTGGGGTTGACTGGCTACGCGCTTTGCGGCACTGAACGGCTCGTGCGCACCCGGGCTTTCATCAGTTCAACGAAACGGTCGAAGAGGTATCGGCTATCGAGCGGCCCGGGGCCTGCTTCCGGGTGGTATTGCACGCTGAACACCGGCCGGCCCTTCAGGCGGAAGCCGGCTACGCTTCCATCGTTGAGGTGGACGTGCGTGATCTCAATAGCAGCGTTCGCCTCCGCATCGGAGCGATTCACGACGAATCCGTGATTCTGCGAGGTGATCTCATCGCGGCCGGTGGTGAGGTCCTTGATCGGGTGGTTGATGCCGCGATGCCCGTGGTGCATCTTCTCCGTGCGCATGCCCATGCTCTCCGCCAACAGCTGATGACCGAGGCAGATTCCGAAGACGGGAAGTCCGCTGGCCACCAAGTCCTTCACCTGTTCAACGCTGGCAGGCATTGCAGAAGGGTCGCCGGGGCCATTGCTCAGCATGATGCCATCGGGTTCCCAGGCATGAATCTCCTCGAGAACCGTGGTCATCGGGAACACGCGCACCTGGCAACCGCGCTCAATAAGGCAACGCTCGATGTTGCGCTTCACGCCGAAGTCGATGAGCGCCACGCGGAAAGCAGCATCGGCGCTGCCCATCTGATAGGCCTTCTTGGTGCTCACGGTGCTGCTCAGCTCCAAGCCTTCCATGCTGGGGACCGCGGCCAGACGTGCGCGCAGGACCGCCACGTCCATGACACTGCTGCTGATCAACGCATTCTGCGCACCATGGTCGCGGATGTGCCGGACGAGCTTGCGCGTGTCGATATCGCTGATGCCCACGATGCCATGCCCCTTCAAGTGATCATCGAGCGAGCCGGATCCGCCCGGGCGGCTCCACACTTCGCTGTACTTCTTGACAACCAGACCTGCAATGGTCGGCGCCCCGCTCTCCTCTTCCCCCGCCTTCACGCCGTAGTTGCCGATATGCGGCGAGGCCATGGTCATGATCTGGCCGGTGTAGCTCGGGTCCGAGAAAATCTCTTGGTAGCCGGTCATGCCGGTATTGAAGCAGATCTCCCCGACAGTGATGCCCTGTGCCCCGATGGCGCGTCCGCGGAAAAGCGTTCCATCCGCTAGGAGCAGCAGGGCTTCGGGGCGCTGACTGATGAGCATGATTACGGGCGGCCGCGAAGATACCCGGACCTGCCCTCAACGGAAGCAGTGATCGTCCACAGGTGTTGAAAAGCTCAGCGCGGATAGGATGGCAGTTTCACATTGTGGATCAGAGCTCGGTCAACTAGGATCTCAATTGTGTCCGTGCGCGGCACGTAGCCTTCGGCACTGAAGCGCACCGCATATCTCCCCGGCGGCGCATTCGGCCGCAGCAAGTAGAACCCATCGAAATCGGTCATGCCCGGCCCATCCTTGCTACCCGCAACATCGATCCTCGCGAATGGAATCGGCTCGCCGGTGAAACCGTCGGTGACATGACCTTGGATGAAGTACAGATGATGCTTGCCCTTTTGTGCTACCGCCTTCATGGGAAGCAAGAGCACAAGCACCATTAGGAAGCGCATGCCGCAAATAAAGGACGGCGTAGACCCTCGCCGTCTGCAACGCGAAGAGGCGCCCCTGAGAGCGCCTCTTCGGTCAAGCCTTGTTTCGGACTTATTCAGCTTTCGCCTCGTCGGCGCCAGCTTCCGGCTTCGCTTCCCCTTCGGCCTTCTTGGCAGCGGGGCTGCGACGGCTGCGACGGGTCTTCTTGGCGTCAGCACCGGCCTTCTCCTTCACATAAAGCGTGTTGAAGTCCACCAGCTCGATCATGGCCATTTCCGCGGCATCGCCCAAGCGGTTGCCAAGCTTGATGATGCGGGTGTAGCCACCGGGGCGTTGCGCCACTTTGGGGGCTACGTCGCGGAAGAGAATGGCGGTGGCCGATTTGTTCTGAAGATCGGCGAAGACCATGCGGCGGCTGCTGGTGCTATCGTCCTTGCTGCGGGTGATGATCGGCTCCACGTAGCGGCGCAGGGCACGGGCCTTGGCCAAGGTGGTCTCGATGCGCTTGTGCTCGATGAGCGAGATAGCGAGGTTGCTCAGCAGCGCGTCGCGGTGGGCCTTCTTGCGGCCGAGCGCGTTGTTCTTGTTTCCGTGTCTCATCGTCTATCTCGGTTGTGGGTTGGTTTTTCATGATTGCAATGGTGCGAGGGCTCCCCTCACGCCGACTTACATCACTCTTTATCCAGCTTGTATTTGCCGAGGTTCATCCCGAAGCTCAGGCCCTTGTTCTCCACCAGATCCTCGAGCTCGGTGAGGCTCTTCTTCCCGAAGTTCCGGAACTTCAAGAGGTCGTTCTTGTTGTAGCTCACCAGGTCGCCGAGGGTCTCGATGTCGGCCGCCTTGAGGCAGTTCAGCGCGCGCACGCTCAGGTCCATGTCCACCAATTTGGTCTTCAGGAGCTGGCGCATGTGCAGGCTGTCCTCGTCGAAGTTCTCTTCCTGCACGCGCTCTTCCATATCGAGGCTGATGCGCTCGTCGCTGAAGAGCATGAAGTGGTGGATGAGGATCTTGGCAGCCTCCTGCAAGGCGTTCTTCGGGCTGATGCTGCCGTCGGTGACCACCTCGATGGTGAGCTTCTCGTAATCGGTCTTCTCCTCCACGCGGGTATTCTCCACGGTGTACTTCACGTTCTTGATCGGCGTGAAGATGGAGTCGATGAAGATGGTGCCGATGGGGGCGTTCACCTTGTTCTCATCGGCGGGCACGTAGCCTCGGCCCTTGCCGACGACCAAATCGATGTGCAATTTCACGTTCGGCTCCATGTGGCAGATCACCAGGTCGGGGTTGAGCACCTGGAAGCCGGTGGTGCTGCGGCCGATATCGCCTGCAGTGAAGCTGTCCTTTCCGCTGATGGTGATGCTCACGCGCTCGCTGCTGCTGTCCTCGAGCTGGCGTCGGAAGCGCACCTGCTTGAGGTTGAGCACGATCTCGGTCATGTCCTCGATCACGCCCTTGATGGTGCTGAACTCATGGTCAACGCCTTCAACGCGCACGCTGGTGATGGCATAGCCTTCAAGGCTGGAAAGCAGGATGCGACGCAGCGAGTTGCCGATGGTGATGCCGTAGCCGGGCTCGAGCGGGCGGAACTCGAAGATGCCGCGCTTCTCGTCGGATTCGATCATCGTGACCTTGTCGGGGCGCTGGAATTCGAGGATGGGCATGTGGGTTTGCTTGTTGTTGTCTGTTGTCCGTTGTCCGTTGTCAGTGCTTGTCCATACGCATCACCGGCTCCCTGACAACGGGCAACCGCTGATGGCTCACGCTTACTTCGAGTACAATTCCACGATGAGCTGCTCGCGGATGTTCTCCGGTATCTGCGCGCGCTCGGGCATGGTGATCATCTTGCCGCTCAGGCTGTTGGGGTTCCATTCGAGCCAGTCGAAGCGACGGCTGTTCACCGAGACGCTATTGGTGATGGCTTCCAGCGCACGGCTCTTCTCGCGCACGGCCACGTTTTGGCCAGGGCGAAGCGAATAACTCGGAATCGTAACCACACCACCATCAACGGTGATATGTCCGTGGCTCACTAGCTGGCGAGCGGCACGGCGCGTGGGGGCGATGCCCAAGCGGAACACGGTGTTATCGAGGCGCGCCTCGCAGAGCTGAAGCAATACCTCACCGGTGATGCCCTTCTTGCTGGCCGCGGTGTGGAACATCTTCTCGAACTGGCGCTCGAGGATGCCATAGGTGTACTTGGCCTTCTGCTTCTCCTTCAGCTGCGTGGAGTATTCACTCTGCTTGCCGCGGCGCTTGGTAAGGCCGTGCTGGCCGGGTGCATGGGGCTTGCGCTCCATCCATTTCGTGGGGCCGAGGATGGCTTCGCCGAATTTGCGGGCGATGCGGGTCTTGGGTCCTGTGTAACGTGCCATTGATCTTCGATTTGGGTGCGGCCTTGGTTTTCCCGCACCAACAACGGAGCGCGCGTCCATCGCGCCCCTACAGGTTGATTGGTTTTATACGCGGCGCTTCTTAGGTGGACGGCAGCCGTTATGGGGCATGGGGGTGATGTCGACGATCTCGGTGACCTCCACGCCGTTGTTGTGCAGCGCGCGGATGGCGCTCTCGCGTCCGCCGCCAGGCCCCTTCACGAACACCTTCACTTTGCGCAGGCCCAATTCGAAGGCCTCGCGTGCGGCCTCTTCGGCGCTCACTTGGCCCGCGTACGGGGTATTCTTCTTGCTCCCGCGGAAGCCCTGCTTGCCTGAAGAGGACCAGCTGATCACCTCGCCCTTGTTGTTGGTGAGGCTGATGATCAGGTTGTTGAAGGTGGCTTGGATGTGGGCTTGCCCAAAGGCCTCCACGACCACTTTCTTCTTCTTCTTCTTGCCAGCGGCGGCGCCGCCTTTGCCTTCTTGCTGCTTTGCCATTGTCGTTTCGATTGGTCGGGGTGGTTCACGCGCGCCCAAGAGAGGGCGCATCATGATGCCCCCTACTTGGTCGCTTTCTTCTTGTTGGCCACGGTCTTGCGCTTGCCCTTGCGGGTGCGGCTGTTGGTGCGGGTGCGCTGGCCGCGAACGGGCAGGCCGCTGCGGTGGCGCTGGCCCCTCCATGCGCCGATATCGACCAGGCGCTTGATACTGAGCTGGACCTCGCTGCGAAGGGCGCCCTCCACCTTCACCTGCTCATTGATGTGCTGACGGATGCGCGCTTGCTCATCATCGGTCCAGTCGTCCACCTTGGTGTCGGGGTCCACACCAGCTGCCTGGAGGATCTCCAGCGCCCTGCTGCGGCCGATGCCATAGATGTAGGTGAGGCCGATGGCCCCGCGCTTGGTCTTGGGTAGGTCGATGCCTGCGATACGTGCCATGCTCGTTCGGTTGTGTTCTCAGCCTTGACGCTGCTTGAACTTGGGGTTCTTCTTGTTGATGATGTACAGACGCCCTTTGCGACGGACGATCTTGCAGTCCGCGGAGCGTGGTTTGAGGGAGGCCCTGACCTTCATGGTGCTCTGGTTCTTTAGCTCTTGTATCGGAAGGTGATGCGGCCCTTGCTCAGGTCGTACGGGCTCATCTCCACTTTCACCTTGTCGCCGGGCAGGATCCGGATGTAATGCATCCGCATCTTGCCCGATATGTGGGCGATGATCACGTGACCGTTCTCGAGCTCCACGCGGAACATGGCATTGCTCAGCGCCTCTTTGATGACGCCGTCCTGCTCGATGGTCCCCGTCTTGCTCATCTCCTTCCTTTCGTTCCTTTTCTTGTTCGTTCCCTATCCTTCCAGTTCACCGCGCTGGGCCAACCATGGCTCGCCCCTATGCGGTGATCGATTCACCCTTCTTCTTCAGCACATCCTCGATGTAACTGAAGGTTGACAATACCTCGGCCTTCCCGGCCCTCACGGCCACGTTGTGCTCATAGTGCGCGCTGGGCTTCCCATCGCGTGACACCACGGTCCATCCGTCGGTGAGCTGTCGCACTTCCTTCACGCCCATGTTGATCATGGGCTCGATCGCGAGCACCATCCCGCGCGTCAGCTTCACGCCATGCCCGCGCCGTCCATAATTGGGCACTTCGGGGGCCTCGTGCAGCTTGCGCCCCACGCCGTGACCGACCAGTTCCCGCACCACGCCGTAGCCGTTGCTCTCCGCATGGTGCTGGATCGCGAAGCCGATATCGCCAGTGCGATTGCCCTCGACCGCCGCTGCGATGCCGTGATCCAAGCACTCGCGCGTGACGCGCAACAGGCGCTTCACCGGTTCGGCCACCTCGCCCACCATGAAGGTGTACGCGCTGTCGCCATAGAACCCGTTCATCAGCACACCGCAGTCCACGCTGGCCACATCACCCTCTTTCAGGGCACGATCACCGGGCAGCCCGTGAACGACTTGCTCGTTCACGCTGATCAGCAAGGTGCTGGGGCAATCGTAAAGCCCCTTGAATCCGGGCACTGCGCCGTTGTCGCGGATGAATTCCTCGGCCATGCGATCGAGCTCTCCGGTGGTGACACCGGGGCCGATCCGCCTGGCCACTTCCGCCAAGGTCTTGCCAACAAGCAAAGAACTCTCCTTCAACACCGCGATCTCGTCATCGCTCAGGTTCACCAGGGGTTTGCTCCCCATGGTTCACCCAGCCATGCCGTAGGCCGCTCCCTGATTCCTTCCCTTGATCCGCCCGCTCTTCATCAATCCGTCGTAATGGCGCATCAAGAGATGACTTTCAATCTGCTGCAGCGTGTCCAAGAGCACGCCCACCATGATCAACAATGAGGTTCCACCGAAGAACTGCGCGAAGCCCTGCTTAATGCCCATCATGCCCGCGAAGGCCGGGAGGATCGCCACCATGCCAAGGAAGATGGCGCCGGGCAGGGTGATGCGCGATAGCAATTCATCAATGTGCGAGGCCGTGGCCTTGCCAGGCTTCACGCCAGGGATGAAGCCTCCGTTGCGCTTCATGTCGTCGGCCATCTGGTTAGGATTCACCGTGATGGCGGTATAGAAGTACGTGAAGGCGACCACCATGAGGAAGAGGGCGATGTTGTAGCCCCAGCTCTGGCTGTTGGTGGCGGTCTGCATCCAGTTGCGCACGCTCTCGCTCAGGAAAGGCGCCTGGGCGATGTACATGGGGATGAGCACGATGGCCTGTGCGAAGATGATGGGCATAACACCGGCGGCATTCACCTTCAACGGGATGTAGTTGCGCACGCCGCCGTACTGCTTGTTGCCCACCACGCGCTTGGCGAATTGAACCGGGATGCGGCGCGTGCCCTGTACCAGGAGGATGCAGCCAGCGATGATGAGCACCCAGAGCACCACTTCGACCAGCAGCAGCACCAGGCCACCGCCGCCAGGGCCCATGCGGCCCACCACTTCCTGTGCGAAGCTCTGCGGCAATTGCGCGAGGATGCCGATCATGATGATCAACGAGATGCCGTTGCCCAAGCCGCGCTCGGTGATCCGCTCACCCAGCCACATCACGAAGAGCGTGCTGGCCGTAAGGATGAACACGCTTCCCCAGACCCAGCCCAGGTTATCGAGCGGAGCGGCTCCTTGCTCGATGCTCGTGTACAGGTATCCCGGGGCCTGCGCCATGCAGATGGCGATGGTCAGGTAGCGGGTCCATTGGTTCAGCTGGCGACGGCCGCTCTCCTCCTTCTGCTTCTTCTGCACCGCCGGGATGGCGATGCCTGCGAGCTGCATGATGATCGATGCGCTGATGTACGGCATGATGCCCAAAGCGAAGATGCTCGCGCGGGTGAAGGCGCCTCCCGTGAAGATGGCAAGGATCTCGGCGATGCCGCCGCCGCCTGCGCTGTTGCGGGCCATGGCCACGCTGTCCACACCGGGCAGGATGATGAAGCTGCCGATGCGGTAGACCAGCAGCAGGCCCAGCGTGATGAGGATGCGCGTGCGCAGCTCCTCGATGCGCCAGATGTTCTTGATCGTGTCGATCAGGTTCTTCATGCCTCAGTCTTGGGGGCGATGGTGGCGATCACTTCGGCTTTGCCGCCCTTGGCCTCGATGGCTGCCTTGGCGGAAGCGCTGAATGCGTGCGCTGTGATATTGAGTGCGCTGGTGACCTCACCGCGGCCAAGCACCTTCAGCAGGTCGTTCCGGGCGATGAGGCCGTTGGCGCGCAGCACGGCTGGATCGATGACCGAGAGGTTCTTCTCGGTGGCCAGCGTCTGCAAGGCATCGAGGTTGATGCCCTTGTACTCTACGCGGGTGGGGTTGGTGAAACCGAACTTGGGCAGGCGGCGCGCCAAAGGCATTTGTCCGCCTTCGAATCCGCGCTTGCGATTGTAGCCCGTACCGGCCTTCTGGCCCTTATGGCCTTTGCCGGACGTGCCGCCACGGCCGCTGCCTTGGCCGCGACCCATGCGCTTGTTCTTCTTCGTGGCCCCTTCGGCGGGCTGGAGTTTGCTCAGGTCCATGATCGTTCGCTCTAAGGGGTTCAGGCCGCTTTCACGCTCACCAGATGCTGCACCTTGTTCACCATGCCGAGCACCTGCGCGGTGCCTTCATGCGTGATCGTCTTGCCGATGCGTCCAAGTCCGAGGGCCTTCAGGGTGGCCTTCTGCCGCTGGGGGCATTTGATCTGGCTGCGGGTCTGTGTGATGGTGATCTTGCTCATGGCCATATGCCGTTGGTTCGGCTAGGTGTCGTTATCCGTTGAATACGCGTTCCAATTTCACTCCGCGCTGGCGCGATACCTGGATCGCATCGCGCATGTTCGTGAGCGCCTCGATGGTGGCCTTCACCACATTGTGCGGGTTGCTGCTGCCCTTGCTCTTGGCAAGCACGTCGGTGATGCCCACACTCTCGAGCACAGCGCGCATGGCGCCGCCAGCGATCACGCCCGTACCGTGCGCTGCAGGCTTCAGGAAAACCTGCGCCCCGGCGAACTTGCCCTCTTGCGAGTGCGGGATGGTGCCTTTCATCACAGGCACCTTCACCAGGTTCTTCTTGGCGTCGTCGATGCCCTTGGCGATGGCCTCCTGCACTTCCTTGGCCTTGCCCAGGCCATGGCCGACCACGCCATTCTCATTCCCCACCACCACGATGGCGGCGAAGGTGAAGGTGCGGCCGCCCTTGGTCACCTTGGTGACACGGTTCAGGGCCACGAGCTTATCCTTCAGCTCGAGGTCGCTGCTCTTGACCTTCTTGTTGTTCGGTTCGGACATGTGCTGATGAGATCAGAAGTTGAGGCCTGCTTCGCGGGCGGCTTCGGCCAGCGCCTTCACGCGGCCATGGTACAGGTAGCCATTACGGTCGAACACCACTTTATCGATGCCGGCGGCCTTGGCCTTCTCGGCGATGGCCTGGCCCACGACCTTGGCCTGCTCGATCTTCGCGATTCCGTTGGCCTTCTTGTCCTTCAGTGAAGAGGCGCTCACCAAGGTGCGGCCGGCCACGTCGTCGATGATCTGGGCGTACATGCCCGTGTTGCTGCGATAGACCGACAGGCGCGGGCGTTCGATGGTGCCTTGCACCGTCTTGCGCACCCGTTGCTGGATCTTCTGTCTGCGTGCTTCCCTGCTGAATGCCATGGCTCAATGATTATTTGCCTGCCGCTTTACCTGCCTTGCGACGCACCACTTCGCCCACGAAGCGCACACCCTTGCCCTTGTATGGCTCAGGCTTGCGCAGTGAACGCAGCTTGGCGGCCACCTGGCCGATGAGTTGCTTATCCGGGCTCTCGAGGCGGATGATGGGATTCTTCCCTTTCTCCTGCGCTGCCGCCACCTTGATCTGCGGGGGCAGCACGAGGGTGATGCCGTGCGAATAGCCCAGTGCGAGCTGCAATTGCTGGCCCTTGGCGGTGGCACGGTAACCCACGCCCACGAGTTCCTGCTCGATCACGTAGCCCTCGCTCACTCCCTTCACCATGTTGGCGATGAGCGCGCGGTACAGGCCATGCTTCGCGCGGTGCGGCTTGGCGTCCGTCGGGCGCTCAAGGGTCACGACCGAACCCTCCTTCTTCATGTTGATCACGGGATCGACAGCCTGCTCCAAGGTTCCCTTGGGGCCCTTCACGGTGATCAGGTTCTTATCGCTGATGCTGACCTCCACCCCTTTGGGCAGATTGATCGGCGCTTTTCCAATTCGGCTCATGGTAGTGTGTTCTTAGCTCACGTAGCAGAGGACTTCGCCTCCCACGTTCAGCGCGCGCGCCTCCTTGTCGGTGACCACTCCTTTGCTGGTGGAGATGATGGCCACGCCGAGGCCGTTGAGCACGCGGGGCAGCTGCTCCACATGGGCGTACTTGCGCAGGCCGGGCGTGCTTACGCGGCTCAGCTCGCGGATGGCGCTCTGGCGGGTCTGCTGATCGTACTTGAGCGCGATCTTGATGAGGCCTTGCTTACCGTCATCTTCGGCCTTCCAGGAGAGGATGTAGCCTTTATCGTAGAGGATCCGCGTGATATCCTTCTTCAGGTTGCTCGCGGGCACCACCACGACCTTCTTGCGCGCCATAATGGCGTTCCGCAGGCGGGTGAGGTAATCGGCGATGGGGTCGGTGGTCATGGTCGTTTCTTTTTGGGCTTGTCATTCCGGGCACGACCCGGAATCGCGTCCTCGCATCTGTCTTACCAGCTGCACTTGGTTACTCCGGGAATCTTGCCTTCGAGGGCCATGTTCCGGAACATGTTGCGCGAGATGCCGAACAGGCGGATGTAACCGCGAGGGCGCCCGGTGATCTGGCAGCGGTTGTGCATGCGCACCTTGCTGCCATTCGCAGGGAGCTGCTGGAGCTTCTCCCATTCGCCGGCCTTCTTCAGCGCAGCGCGCTTGGCGGCGTACTTCTCCACCATGCGTGCGCGCTTGCGCTCGCGGGCTTTCATGGATTCCTTGGCCATGTTCTGGATTGTTGCGTTTACTTCTTGTCTGAGAATGGGAATCCGAACGCGGTGAGCAGGCTCTTGGCCTCCTCGTCGGATCCGGCGGTGGTGACCACGGTGATGTCCATGCCTTGCATGCGAGTCACCTTGTCGATGTCAATCTCCGGGAAGATGATCTGCTCCTTCACGCCGAATGTGAAGTTGCCGCGGCCGTCGAAGCCGGTGGCCTTCACGCCTCGGAAGTCGCGCGTACGGGGCAGGCTCACCGAGATGAGGCGGTCCAGGAACTCATACATCCGGTCGCCCCGCAGGGTGACACGAGCGCCGATGGGCATGCCTTTCCGGAGCTTGAAATTGCTGATGTCCTTGCGGGATACGGTGGGCACGGCCTTTTGACCAGCGATGCTTGTCATTTCGGCCACGGCATTCTCCACCACTTTCTTATCGCCCACAGCAGAGCCGAGGCCCTGATTGAGGCTGATCTTCACGATGCGCGGCACCTGCATGGGGCTGCTGTACCCGAACTCCTTCTGGAGGGCCGGGGTCACCTCTGCCGTGTATTTGGCGCGTAGCCGGGGAACGTAGGTCATGGCTTAGGCCTTGGATTTCTTGGTCTTCACGTAACGCTCCAGCTTGCCTTCCTTGTCCAATCGACGGCCCACACGACCGGGTTCGCCGGTCTTGGCATCGATCAGCATCAGGTTGCTGAGATGGATGGGGCCTTCCTTGTCCACGATGCCGCCTTGAGGGCTGGCCGTGGAAGGCTTGCTGTGCTTCTTCTTGATGTTGCGGCCCTCGACGATGGCGGTCATGCGCTCGCGGTTCACCTCGAGCACGCGACCTTGCTTGGTGCGGTCCTCGCCTGCGAGCACCACGACCATATCGCCTTTCTTGATGTGCGTCTTCTTCTGCATGGCTTAGAGTACTTCGGGGGCCAGGGAGATGATCTTCATGAACTTCTTCTCGCGCAGCTCCTTCGCGACCGGACCGAAGATGCGGGTGCCCTTCATCTCGCCTGCAGCGTCGAGGATCACCACCGCATTGTCGTCGAAGCGGATGTAGGAGCCATCCTTGCGACGGGTCTCCTTCTTGGTGCGGACCACCACGGCCTTGTGCACGGTGCCCTTCTTGGCTTGGCCGTTGGGCATGGCGTCCTTCACGGTGACCACGATGGTGTCGCCGATGCGCGCATAGCGGCGGGCGGTGCCACCGAGCACGCGGATGCAGAGCACCTCCTTGGCGCCGCTGTTATCGGCCACGTTGAGTCGGGATTCCTGTTGGATCATGGGGGTGCGGGGATTACTTGGCGCGCTCGATCACTTCCACCAGGCGCCAGCGCTTCAGCTTGCTCACCGGGCGGGTCTCCATGATGCGCACGGTGTCGCCGATATGGGCCTCGCCCTTCTCATCGTGCGCCATGAACTTGCTGGAGAGCTTCACGAACTTGCCGTACTTGGGGTGCATCACGCGACGCTCAACGGTCACCGTTATGCTCTTGCTCATTTTATCGCTGGTGACCACGCCGACACGCTCCTTGCGGAGGTTGCGGGCAGTGGCGGCTGAAGTGGTCTCGGTGCTCATTTGCTGGCCGTGTTTACGAGTTCGCGCTTTCGGAGCTCGGTGAGGATGCGCGCCACTTCCTTTCGCTTGGAGCGCAACTGCATGGGGTTCTCGATGGGGCTGACGGTGTGGCTGAAGCGCAGCTTGGTGAGCGCGCCCCGCTCTTCCTGCAGCTTATCCTGCAGTTCCTGCATCGTCAGGTCGTTGAGTTCAAGTCCTTTCTTCTTCATGGCGCTCGCTTATTGACCGTCGTAGTCTTCGCGCATCACGAACTTGGTCGGGATGGGCAGTTTCTGTGCGGCCAGGCGCAGTGCTTCCTTGGCCGTGGCGGTTGGCACGCCATCCACTTCGAAGATGATCCGGCCGGCGTGGCATACGGCGACCCAATGGTCCAATGAACCCTTGCCCTTACCCATGCGCACCTCGGCGGGCTTGCTGGTCACAGGCTTGTCGGGGAACACCTTGATCCACACCTGACCTTCCCGCTTCATGTGGCGGGTGAGCGCCACGCGGGCGGCCTCGATCTGGCGGCTGGTGAGCCACACGCTCTCCATGGCTTTGAGGCCGAAGGACCCTAGGCTCACGCGGTGACCGCGTTGGGCCTGACCCTTCATACGGCCCTTATGCATATTGCGGCGCTTGCTGCGCTTCGGTTGCAACATGGCTTCTTAGCTATTACGGTTATTTCCACCACGACCGCCGCCGCCAGGGCCGCGACGATCATTACCACCGCCGCCGAAGCGACGCTCTCCGCCAGGGCCGCCTGGTCCACGGCGATCTCCACCCGGGCCACGGCGATCACCGCCACGACGCTCAGGACGATCACCGCCCATGCGCGGCCCGGCCGGGCCCCCGCCTTTAGGCTGGCCTACGTTCGGGCTGAGGTCGCGCTTGCCATACACCTCACCGCGGCAGATCCAGCATTTCACTCCGATGCGGCCCATCTTGGTGTGCGCTTCGGTGATGGCGAAATCGATGTCGGCGCGCAGGGTGTGCAGGGGAACACGGCCATCGCGGTACTTCTCGGTGCGTGCGATCTCAGCACCATTGAGACGGCCGCTCACTTGGAGCTTGATGCCTTCAGCACCCATGCGCATGGTGCTGGCCACGGCCATCTTCATGGCGCGGCGGAAGCTGATGCGGCCTTCGAGCTGGCGCGCGATGCTGTCGGCCACCAAGCGGGCATCGAGCTCAGGGCGCTTGATCTCGAAGATGTTCAGCTGCACGTCCTTGCCGGTGAGCTTCTTCATCTCCTCGCGGAGCTTATCCACTTCAGCGCCACCCTTGCCGATGATCACGCCCGGGCGCGCGGTGTTGATGGTGACGGTCACGAGCTTCAGGGTGCGCTCGATGACGATCTTGCTCACGCTCGCTTTCTTCAAGCGGGCCATCAGGTAGGTGCGGATCTTCTCGTCCTCCACCAATTTCTCGGTGTAGTCGTTGCCGCCGTACCAGTTGCTGTCCCAGCCCTTGATGAAGCCGAGGCGCTGCCCGATCGGATGTGCTTTCTGTCCCATTGTGCGTTGTTCTCGGCTTAGGCTTGAGTGCTGTCGACGATCAGGCTCACGTGGTTGCTCCGCTTCTTCATGCGATACGCGCGGCCTTGCGGAGCGGGCAGCATGCGCTTGAGGCCACGGGCCTCATTCACTTGCACGCTTGTCACCTTCAGAGCGGCCTCGTCGGCTTTGCGGCCTTCGTTCTTGGCCTCCCAGTTGGCGATCGCGCTCATCAGGAGCTTCTCCAGGTCGCGGCTGCTGTGGCGGGTGCTGAAGCGCAGGATGCCCAGCGCCTTGTCCACGTTCTCGCCGCGGATCAGGTCGGCCACCTGGCGCATGCGGCGGGTGCTGGTGGGCACATTGCGCAGGTGCGCGATGGCCACGGTCTTCATGGCTTCCTTGCGCGCTTTCGCGGCGAGATGCTTACGCTGTCCCATGATCAATTGCTCTTGTTGCCGGAGTGTCCGCGGAAGGTGCGCGTGGGCGCGAACTCGCCCAGCTTGTGACCGACCATGTTCTCGGTCACGTACACGGGGATGAACTTGCGGCCGTTGTGAACGGCGATGGTGAGGCCCACGAATTCGGGGCTGATGGTGGAAGCGCGCGACCAGGTCTTGATCACGTTCTTCTTGCCCGAGGTCTGGGCGTCAGCCACGCGCTTGCTCAGCTTGTAGTGGATGAACGGCGGTTTCTTGAGTGAACGGCTCATGATCTATGCTTGGACTAGGCGCCCTTCTTGGCGTTGATGCGTTCCAGGATGAAGCGATTGCTGCGGCTCTTCGGCGCGCGGGTCTTCTTGCCTTTGGCCAGCAAGCCCTTGCGGCTGCGCGGATGCCCGCCGGAGGCGCGGCCTTCGCCACCGCCCATCGGGTGATCCACCGGGTTCATGGCCACCGGGCGGGTGCGCGGACGACGGCCCTGCCAGCGGCTGCGGCCGGCCTTGCCGCTCTTCTGCAGCATGTGCTCGCCGTTGCCCACGGTGCCAACGGTTGCCAGGCAGGCCACCAGCACCATGCGCAGTTCGCCGCTCGGCATCTTCAAGGTGGCGTACCGGCCCTCACGCGCGCTGAGCTGCGCGAAGGTGCCTGCGCTGCGCGCGATGGACCCGCCCTTGCCGGGCTGCAGTTCCACGTTGTGCACCACGGTGCCCAACGGAATCTCGCTCAGCGGGAGCGCGTTGCCTACTTCGGGCGCGACCCCGCTGCGGCCGCTCAAGAGCGTCTGCCCTACCTGCAGGCCATTCGGTGCGAGGATGTACCGCTTCTCGCCATCCGCGTAATTGAGCAGGGCGATCCGGGCGCTGCGGTTCGGATCGTACTCGATGGTCTTCACCGTTGCAGGGATGCCGTGCTTGTCTCGCTTCACATCGACGATGCGGTAGCGCTGCTTATGACCACCGCCGATGTAGCGCATGGTCATCTTTCCCTGGTTGTTGCGGCCACCTGACTTGGTGGTGCCGCTGGTCAGGGACTTCTCCGGCACGTTGGTAGTCACGCCCTCGAAGTCGGTGATCACGCGGTGGCGCGTGCCGGCGGTAACGGGGTTGAGCTTGCGGATACCCATGGCTTAGATGCTGCTGTAGAGATCGATGGTGTCGCCGGCCTTCACGGTAACGATGGCCTTCTTCACTGAGGGCGTACGGCCGCGGAGGATGAGGCTCTTGGTGTAGCGCGTGCGACGCTTCCCATGGCTGATCATGGTGCGCACACCGGTAACGGTGACTTTGTATTCCTTCTCCACGGCTTCCTTGATCTGCACCTTGTTGCTGGTGCGGTCAACCACGAAGCCGTAGCGGTTCTCCTTCTCGCCCTGGGCCGTGAGCTTCTCCGTGACGATGGGTCGGATGATGATCTGGCTCATGGCTTACTTGGTAAGGGTTGCCTCCAACGGGGCGATCGCGTCCTTGGCGATGATCAGCCCGTTGGCGTTCATGATATCGTAGGTGCTGAGCTCGCTGGCAACCACCACGCGGGCGCGCTGCACATTGCGGCTGCTCAGCAGCAGGTTCTCATCCTTGGCGGGCACCACGATCACGGCCTTGCGCGCACCGAGCGAGAAGGCGTTGAGCAGCGCCGCGAATTCCTTGGTCCTGGGTGCGCTCATGGCGGCGCTGTCGAGCACCTTGATCGCGCCATCCTTGGCCTTGTAGGTGAGGGCGCTGCGGCGGGCCAGGTCCTTCACCTTCTTGTTCAGCTTGAAGTGGTAATCGCGTGGCTTCGGGCCGAAGACGCGCGCGCCACCTGGGAAGAGCGGGCTCTTGATGGAGCCTTTGCGGCTGCCGCCGGTGCCCTTCTGGCGATGCAGCTTCTTGCTGCTTCCGCTCACCTCGCTCTTCTCGAGCGTCTTGGCGGTGCCTTGGCGCTTGTTGGCCAGGTGCTGCTTCACGTCCAGCCAGATGGCGTGGTCGTTGGGCTGCTCGATGGCGAACACCGCATCGTTCAGCTTGGCTTTCTTGCCGGTGGACTTGCCGTCCTTGCTGTAGATCTCGATCTCCATCTTACTTCCAGATGATGACGATGCTGCCTTTGGGACCGGGAACGGTGCCCTTGAGCAGCAACAGGTTCTTGCTAGCATCCACTTTCACCACCTTCAGGTTCTCGGTGGTGATCTTGTTCCCGCCGGTGCGGCCCGCCATGCGCATGCCCTTGAACACGCGGCTGGGGTAAGAGCTGCCGCCCAGCGAACCGGGAGCGCGGCTTCGATCATGCTGGCCGTGGGTGGCTTCGCCCACGCCGCTGAAGCCGTGGCGCTTCACTACGCCCTGGAAGCCCTTGCCCTTGCTGTTGCCAGTGACCGTGACGAAGCTGCCTTCCTCGAATAGGTTGACGTCAACGGTATCGCCCAGCTTCAGCTCGGTCTCGAATTCCTTGAACTCGTGCGACTTCACCTTGGGAGTGGTATTGGCCTTCTTGTAGTGGCCCATCTCGGCTGCATTCGAGCTTTTCGCGCGGCGCTCGCCGAAAGCCAGTTGCACCGCCTGGTAGCCGTCCTTCTCCGCGGTCTTCACCTGGCTCACCACGTTAGGGGCAGCCTCGATCACGGTGCAAGCCACAAGGCTGCCGTCCGTATCGAACAGGCTGGTCATCCCGATTTTCTTTCCGATTAGTCCGCTCATGGCTGATGTTGTTGAGTCGAGAACTGCTGTTGCCTTGGGTTCCCGGTCAGACTTTGATCTCCACCTCCACGCCGCTGGGGAGCTCCAGCTTCATCAGCGCATCAATCGTCTTGCTCGAGGAGCTGTAGATGTCCATCATGCGCTTGTAGCTGCACAGCTGGAACTGCTCGCGGGCCTTCTTGTTGACGTGCGGGCTGCGCAGGACAGTGAAGGAGCGCTTGTGGGTGGGCAGGGGAATAGGACCGCTCACCACGGCGCCGGTGGTCTTCACCGTCTTCACGATCTTCTCCGCGCTCTTGTCAACCAGGTTATGGTCGTACGATTTGAGCTTGATCCGGATCTTCTGGGTCATCTGGGTTCGCGGATTAGGCAGACACTTTTCCACGCACTTTGGCCAATACGGCTTCGGTGACGTTGTTGGGTGCAGGAACGTAATGGCTGAATTCCATGGTGCTGCTGGCGCGGCCAGAGCTCATGGTGCGCAGGGAGGTCACATAGCCGAACATCTCGCTCAAGGGCACCGTGCCCTTGATGGCTTTCGCGCCAGCGCGGTCCTCCATGCCCATGATCGTACCGCGACGGCGATTGAGGTCGCCCACGATATCGCCCATGTTCTCCTCGGGCGTGATCACCTCGATCTTCATGATCGGCTCGAGCAGCACGGGCTTGCACTTGGGAACCGCGTTGCGGAACGCAGCCTTGGCGCAGATCTCGAAGCTCAGCGCATCGGAGTCCACGTTGTGGAAGGAACCGTCGTACAGCGTCACTTTCAGGCTTTCCATCGGGAAGCCTGCGAGCACGCCATTCTTCAAGGAAGCCTCGAAGCCCTTGGAAACCGGACCGATGAATTCCTTCGGGATCGAACCGCCCTTGATCTCGTCGATGAACTCCAAGCCCAATTTGGCGGGGTCCGTCTGCGGCTCGATACGCACATGGATGTCGGCGAATTTGCCCCGGCCACCCGTTTGCTTCTTGTACAATTCGCGGTGCTCCACGCTGCCGCTGATGGCTTCCTTGTACTTCACCTGCGGCGCACCCTGGTTGCACTCCACCTTGAACTCGCGCTTCATGCGGTCCACGAGGATCTCCAAGTGCAATTCGCCCATGCCGCTGATCACGGTCTGGCCCGTATCCTCGTCGGTGTGGACCTTGAAGGTAGGGTCCTCCTCAGCGAGCTTCGCCAAGGCGGCGCCCATCTTGTCCAGGTCAGCCTGTGTCTTGGGCTCCACCGCGATGCCGATGACCGGCTCGGGGAAGCTCATGCTCTCGAGGATGATCGGGTGGTCTTCAGCGCAAAGCGTATCGCCCGTGCGGATATCCTTGAAACCAACCGCGGCACCGATGTCACCTGCCTCGATGCGCTCCACGGGATTCTGCTTGTTGGAGTGCATCTGGAAGATGCGGCTGATGCGCTCCTTCTTATCACTGCGGGTATTGAGCACGTAGCTTCCGGCCTCGAGCACGCCGCTGTAAGCGCGGAAGAACGCCAAGCGGCCCACGAACGGATCCGTCGCGATCTTGAATGCCAGTCCGGCAAAGGGCTCATCCGGATCGGGTTTACGGGTTGCCTCCGCATCCGTTCTCGGGTCAATGCCTGTCACAGCTTCCAAATCCAAAGGGCTGGGCAGGTAGGCCATCACCGCATCGAGCATGGTCTGCACGCCTTTGTTCTTGAAGGCGCTGCCACAGAGGATGGGCGTGATGCTCATGTTGATCGTGCTCTTGCGCACGGCCTCCATCACCTCCGCCTCGGTCAGGCTATCGGGGTCGGCGAAATACTTCTCCATCAACTTGTCGTCGCTCTCGGCAACGGCTTCGATGAGCTTATCGCGCCACTCCTTCACGGTGTCCTTCAGGTCCTCGGGAATGGGGACTTCCTTCCAGGTCATGCCCTGGTCGGATTCGTTCCACACCATGCCGCGGTTGTTGATCAGGTCGACCACACCGAGGAAATCGGCTTCGGCGCCGATGGGCACCTGCAAGGGAACCGGGTTCGCGCCCAAACGCTCCCGGATCTGCGCAACAACGCTGAAGAAGTCGGCCCCGCTGCGGTCCATCTTGTTCACGAAACCGATGCGCGGCACCTTGTACTTGTTGGCCTGACGCCAAACGGTCTCGCTCTGAGGCTCAACACCGCCTACGGCGCAGAAGAGGGCAACAGCGCCATCGAGCACGCGCAGGCTGCGCTCCACCTCAACGGTGAAGTCTACGTGGCCAGGGGTGTCGATCAAGTTGATCTTGTACTTGTCGCCGCGGTAGTTCCAACTGGTGGTGGTGGCGGCGCTAGTAATGGTGATGCCACGCTCCTGCTCCTGCTCCATCCAGTCCATGGTGGCGGCGCCATCATGCACCTCGCCGATCTTGTGAACCAGCCCGGTGTAGTAGAGGATGCGCTCGGAAGTCGTCGTCTTGCCCGCATCGATGTGGGCCATGATGCCGATGTTCCGCGTGTATGTCAGGTCCCTTTTGGCCATTGCTCGCTTGCTCTACCGTCGTTATCAGAACCGGAAGTGGCTGAAGGCCTTGTTGGCCTCGGCCATCTTGTGGATCTCCTCTTTCTTCTTGAAGGCCGCTCCTTCCTCCTTGCTGGCCGCGAGGATCTCGTTGGCGAGCTTCTGCGCCATGCTGCGCTCATTGCGTCCGCGCGCATAGCCGATCAGCCACTTCATGGCCAAGCTCTTCTTGCGCTCCTCGCGCACCTGTTGGGGAATCTGGAAGTTGGCACCGCCAACGCGGCGGCTGCGCACTTCCACTTGGGGCGTCACGTTCGTGAGGGCCTTGCGGAAGATCTCCAGGCCGTCCTCCCCGCTCTTCTCCGCCACGATGTCGATGGCGTTGTAGAAGATGTCGAACGACTTGCTCTTCTTGCCGTCGTACATCAGGTTGTTCACGAACTTGGTCACCTGCTCGTCGCCGAACTTGGGATCGGGCAGCGTGGTGTGCTTGACTGCTTTCTTGCGCATGTTCCTGTTCCTTTTCCGTTAGCGCTTACTTCTTCTTGGCAGGAGCGGCTCCGGCCTTGGGCTTCTTGGTGCCGTACTTGCTGCGGCGCTGGTTTCGTCCTTCAACACCGCTGGTGTCGAGCACGCCGCGCACGATGTGGTACTTCACGCCGGGCAGGTCCTTCACCCTGCCACCGCGCACGAGCACGATGCTGTGTTCCTGCAGGTTATGGCCCTCGCCGCCGATGTAAGCGATCACTTCGTAACCATTCACCAGGCGCACCTTGGCCACCTTGCGAAGTGCCGAGTTCGGCTTCTTCGGCGTGGTGGTGTACACCTTGGTGCACACGCCACGGCGCTGGGGGCACGACTTCAGAGCAATCGACTTGCTCTTGTAGACCGGGTTCTCGCGGCCTTTGCGGATGAGCTGCTGAATCGTTGGCATGAGGTGCTTTCGGCTTGACTGTCAGGCGTTTCCGTGTTTTTCTGGCGGAAAACGGGCTGCGAAAGTAGCGGAACTGTGTTTCCCACCAAGTCCTGTTCATGGAATTTTCTTCAAGGACAATGGACGAGCACAAGGATTTGTGCTGCTTCCCGTGCGGCGGCTTACTCATATATCACTGTCGATCAGCCGTTTTGTGAGATACGATTCTGAAAGGTGCCATGCTGCTGATCACCCCCGAATCAGCTCGCGCTTTACAGAAAGCGCTCAGTTCTTAACTCTACCTTTGTTCGAATCATTTGATTCGTTAAATGGACATCTCGAGCATCACCTTTCACTCCATTAGCCCGCGCGTTTTGCATCTGCTTACTGCTGTGCATCACCAACTCGGGCAGGTCCATGCCCGGCAGCTTCACCTCGCGCCCCATGGGTTGGACAAGACCTACCGGGTGAGCGCCGTGCAGGCCACCTTGGCCATAGAGGGCAGCGTGCTCGATCACGGGCCCATCGCCGAGTTGATGATGGACCACGCGGCATCGACAAAAGGACCAGTGGCACTTGAAGCGGTGAACACCCACCGGCTCTATGAGCAGATCGCCGGTTTCGACCCATTCGCAGAACAAGACCTCCGCCAAGCCCACAGCGTGCTCATGCATGGCCTGGCCATGGACGCCGGACATTACCGCGCTGGGACCATAGAGGTGTTCTATGGAGATCCCCAACCACTTCGTACCGCTCCAGCGAAGGGCTTATCCGTGGCTGTTCAGGAATTGCTCCGCTACGTTGAGGAGGATGACTTCCCCCCCTTGCTTACCAGTTGCGTGCTGCACTTCGGATTGGTCTATCTGCGCCCCTTCACAGCAGGTAATGGCCGCCTGGCCCGCCTCTGGCAACGCGCATTGTTAGCGCGCCATTGGCCCGTATTCACGTACTTGCCCGTTGAGGCCTTCATCCAACGCGCCGAGCCCGCCTACCATGCCGCGCTCGAGTATGCCGATCGCCGTGGAGATTGCGTGGGCTTCATCGTTTATTCGTTGGAACGAATCGAGGAAGCGCTCGCGGAGCTCCTTGCCTCCCGCGATCCGGTAAGCTTCCCCGCTGATCGGGTCAGCGTTTTCTTGCTGGATCGACGCCGACGCGGGAAAGAGGATGAGCCCTTCCGACGAAGCGAGTACATGGCCTATCATCCATGGATCAGCACGGCCACCGCAACACGAGACCTGAAGGATGCTGTCAACGGAGGCGTGCTCACCAAGACAGGCCAAGGCAACGCCGCATCCTATCGTCTCAGCACCAAGCCGGTTCGCGACAAGCGCTGAGCACCATTCAGCATCGGTCTACCTTCGTCGCCGATGAACTACCTCGACGGCCTCAACCCCGCGCAGCGCGCCGCCGTGGAAGCTACAGAAGGCCCCATGATGGTGATCGCCGGCGCTGGCAGCGGCAAGACGCGCGTGCTCACCGTGCGCATCGCCCACCTGATGGCCGCCAAGGGCGTGGACCCCTTCCGCATCCTCGCGCTCACCTTCACCAACAAGGCCGCGCGAGAGATGAAGGAGCGCATCGCGAAGATCCTCGGCGGGCAGAGCGGCGAGGCGCGCAACCTGTGGATGGGCACCTTCCACAGCGTGTTCGCGCGCATCCTGCGCATCGAGGCCGACAAGCTCGGCTACCCGAAGGACTTCACGATCTACGATACCGACGACAGCCGCAGCGTCATCAAGGCCATCCTCAAGGAGTGGCAGCTCGACGACAAGCTGTACAAGCCCAATCAGGTGCACAGCCGCATCAGCATCGCGAAGAACAACCTGATCGGTCCGCTGGAATACCTGGCCAACGGCGAACTGATGGCCGGTGACGCCGCCGTGGGCCGCGAGCGCATGGGCGAATTGTACAAGGCCTACGCCGAGCGCTGCTTCCGCTCCGGCGCCATGGACTTCGATGACCTGCTGTACAACACCGCCCTGCTCTTCCGCGATCATCCGGAGGCGATGGTGAAGTACCAGAGCCGTTTCCAATACTTGCTCGTGGACGAGTACCAGGATACGAACGCGGTGCAGTACAGCATCGTGAAGACGCTGGCTGCGCGCCATGAGAACATCACCGTCGTGGGCGACGACAGCCAGAGCATCTACGCCTTCCGCGGAGCGAACATCCAGAACATCCTCAACTTCCGCAGCGACTACGCCGACCACAAGCTCTTCAAGCTCGAGCAGAACTACCGCAGCACCAAGACCATCGTGGGAGCGGCGAATTCGCTCATCGAGAAGAACAAGGACCAGATCCACAAGACCATCTGGACCGACAACGGCGAGGGCGAGAAGATCAAGGTGCACCGCTCGCTGAGCGACAACGAGGAAGGCGCCTTCGTGGCCCACAGCATCTTCGAGACCAAGATGCAGAACCAGGTACCGAACAAGGGCTTCGCGATCCTGTACCGCACCAACGCGCAGAGCCGCAGCATGGAAGAAGCCCTGCGCAAGCTCAACCTCCCCTATCGCATCTACGGCGGCCTCAGCTTCTACCAGCGAAAGGAGATCAAGGACCTCATCAGCTACTTCCGCCTCGTGTGCAATCCGCGCGATGAAGAGGCCCTGAAGCGCGTGATCAACTACCCCACGCGCGGCATCGGGCAAACCACGGTGGACAAGCTCGTGGTAGCCGCCACCGCGAAGCAGATGCCCATCTGGGACTTGATCCTCCAGCATCTGCAAGAACTCGATGTGCACGGTGGCACGCGAAAGGCCATCGCCGATTTCGTGCTGATGGTCCAGGCGTTCCAAGCACAGCTGCCCACGCATAGCGCGGCGGTGCTGGGCGAGGAGATCGCACGGCGCACAGGCATCCTCAAAGACCTTTTCGCGGACAAGACGCCCGAAGGCGTTAGCCGCTACGAGAACATCATGGAGCTGATCGCCGGCATGAAGGAGTTCAGCGATGCGCAGGCCGAAGGCACCGACGTGCCACGTACGCTGAGCGATTTCCTCATCGACGTGGCCCTGCTGACCGATGCCGACAAGGACGACCCGAACGACAACGACCGCGTGAGCCTGATGACCATCCACAGCGCGAAGGGCCTCGAGTTCCCGTACGTGCATGTGGTGGGCCTGGAAGAAGATCTCTTCCCCAACACGCTTTCAATGCAGAGCCGCGCCGACCTCGAAGAGGAGCGCCGCCTCTTCTATGTGGCCATCACGCGCGCCGAGAAGCGCTGCACGCTGAGCTATGCGATGAGCCGCTACAAATGGGGCAACCTCACCGCCAGCGAGCCCAGCCGCTTCATCGACGAGATCGACCCGAAGTACTTGGAGATGCCGAGGCAGGCGGAACGTCCATCACTCTTCACCGGCTTCGACAAGGGCACTCCGCCTTGGGCGCGGAAGACGGCATCGAGCGACAGAAGCAGTGACGAGCAAGCATCACGACCCATTTATGGACGCGAGCGCAGCGCACCCGGGATCGCGAAGGCAGCTCCGTACTCCAAGCCGGCACCGGCAACACGCACGCCCGCATCCACCGAACCCGAGCGCAAGAACCTGAAACGCATCAGCGCCAGTGGGACTCCCTTGCAAGCCACGCGCACCTTGGGTGGGCTTGTCCCTGACCTGCAGGAAGGCCAGACCGTGGAGCACGAGCGCTTCGGCAAGGGCAAGGTGCTGAAGGTGGAAGGCCATGCACCCGACTTGAAAGCCACTGTTTTCTTCCCTAGCGCAGGGCAGAAGCAATTGCTACTAAGGTTCGCGAAGCTGACGGTGGTTGAAGGATGAACGCAGATGGAGTCGATGATGCGCCTCTCAACGATTCCTTTGATAACGGCCTGTTTGCTTCCGTGCATCGCTTGGTGCCAAACGCTTGTTGCCGATGGCGATCGAGTAAAAGTGGATCCCCATCAGCATGTGTTCGCCGAAATGGTCGGCATGATGGACCAGGAACAGCGCCTGCACATCGAAGGCAACGGGTACTCCATGGCGATCAAGAGCCATGATTGGCCGCCGGGCCACAAGGCTTATGAGAAAACCTTGAAGCGCCTATTGCCAAAGGCGGTGGTCGCCTCTAAGGATGATGCCCGATGGGCTCTGCCGAACGCTACTTATGCTACCAGCGATACAGTGAGCGGGCTGTATTAGCGCTTCTACTTCCTCCCCAATGGCCCATCGAAGTACTGGGTAATCGGCTTCGCTGCTCCCATTGCCCAAGATCCCGTTTTCGAGCATGCCGTGGTTGAGCGGCTGCTCGCAATGGGAATATCCTTCGTTCCAACCGTGGTCCAGCCCGCCAATGAGATCACGTTCTGCGGCAGGGTCATCAAGCTTGGAACAGCCTGCCATTGGATGGCGCCCCACAATTGCCAATGCTCCGGGTTGGGCCAGATGAATTGGGGGGTGACCACCGATCATGATCGCGCAAGGGCAAGGCTTGATGCTCAACTGAACGCCTCTATCATCGAACACGAGGTCGTTTCGCGGGATACTGTCCCGGTGACCTTCGAGGGCGTGGAAGCCAGCGCGGTCCGGATTGCATACAAGGTGCCGGGCATCGTCCGTGTCGTTGGGCAGACCGGCCGCACGATCATTGCCTATTACCTGACGGCCGAGGTGCGCGGACGGCATGTGCACTGCGTGCTGAGCCACTTCGATGATGAGGCGCCGGAGGGATCGCTTCCCAGGCTGCTCAGCGAGGTGATGAGCTTGCGCTGAGCGCCAACTTCCTGGCACGATGTTCCGTTCAACCGATCGGCTTGCTAGCCCGATCCGCCTTATCACGTGCAGACCAATCGGTTTCTGCTTGCATTGCTTTCCTTGATGCTGAGCTCCTTATGCGCTCAGCCGGATCGGCCATATGCGAACCGCGAATTCGGCTTCACCCTGAACCCGAATGCTCAGGGCGAATTCTACACGCTCTTCATCTATTCGGTGCTCAACGGAGCGGTGGTGGAAAGCCGCCCTATCCGGACCGAGGCCTTCATCCTGCAAATGGCCGGCCTCGAAGAGAGCCCAGCGAACATCGAGGGAATCGATCTGTTCGAGGAGCACGGCATTCAGGATTGCGGCCCGCAGCTGGAGCACGGCACGGTCCGGAGCGGATTGGAATGCCTTCCGATCCGGAACCTCTGGAAGCTCCGTTTCCGAGACGCGCCAGTTGCTGGCCAGGGCCTGGGTTGGAGCGCCGAGGAGTCGGCGCCATCGCCCCGACAGCAGATCATGCTGCAGGCATACCGCGCACCAATGCATCCGCACTGGCAGGGGCCTTACTTCGGCAAGGACGCGCTGCGCCTGCTCCGCGACATGCAGGATCCGGAATGGGTGCGGCTCTACAAGACCGGCGGCTAGTGCGGCGATCCCTACTTTCGTCCGCGCTGCCAATCGGCGGCGCCAGCGTCCTATCTCCAGCGGCGCACCATCGATAAATCGTTCCCCGCCCTCATGATCAACGCCCCCTTCGACTACAACACCCAGCGCCCGCGCCTGATCATCCCCGAGTACGGCCGCAATGTGCAGCGCATGGTCGAGATGTGCATGGAGATGGAGGATCGCGAGCGCCGCACCCGTTCCGCGAAGGCCATCATCCAAGTGATCGCGCGCTTGAACCCGCAGCTGCGCAACAGCGACAATTTCGAGCGCACCCTCTGGGACCATTTGCACATCATGAGCGAGTTCAAGCTCGATGTGGATGCGCCATTCCCGAAGCCCACACCGGAGGAGCTGGAGAGCAAGCCCTCGCGTGTGCCATACCCGCAAGGCGACATCAAGTACGGCCATTACGGCAAGATCGTGGAGCGCATGATCGTCCAATGCGCGGCGATGGAAGCGGGCGACAAGCGCGATGCTTATGCGTTGCTCATCGCCAACCTGATGAAACGGCAATTCCTTGCCTGGAACCGCGACACCGTGCCCGATGGCGTGATACTGAAGGACCTCGCGGACATGAGCGGCGGCAAGGTGCGCCTGGCGGCTGCCGCGCAATTGGCCAGCACGGATGCCCTGCTGAGCACCCAGCGGAACGGTCCGCGCAGCGAAGTGGACCCGCGGAAGGCCCGCTACGCCAATCAGGAGGGCGGCGGTGGCGGCGGCAAGAAGCGGCACCGGAAACGGAAGAAGAATCGGTACTAGGGGTAGGAGGTTGGAGGTTGATTCGAGGATGCGGGTTGTACAACCCGCATCCCGTGGGCTTTGCCACGCGCGTTGGCTCCAAGCTTCAACCCTCAACCGGTGGGCGCGGCCTTGCTCGGTGGCTCCAATGTCCACCCTCCCAGAGCGAAACACAACGGCCTGTTAGCACCTCGGTGCCGTCGATGGAATATAGGCGCCGCTCGCGTTCTTGCTTCGCGGCAACGCGAACACCATGAACAGTTTCCGGATCGAAGGCGGACGACGGCTGAAAGGCGAACTGGTTCCGCAAGGAGCCAAGAACGAGGCACTGCAGATCCTTTGCGCCGTGCTGCTCACGTCCGAGCCGATGACCATCCATAACATCCCGGACATCGTGGATGTGAACAAGCTCATCGACCTGCTGAAAGCGATGGGGGTGGCCGTGGAAAGACTCGGGGCAGGCAGCTACCGGTTCCAAGCCAAGGATGTGAACCTCGAATTCTTCCTCGATCCGGAGTACAAGCGCATGGGCGGAAGCTTGCGCGGCAGCGTGATGGTGGCTGGTCCTGCACTTGCGCGATTCGGTCGCGGCTACATCCCGTCACCCGGCGGAGACCGGATCGGCCGACGCCGCATGGACACCCACTTCATCGGCTTCGAGCGCCTCGGCGCCGCCATCCGCTACGACGAGAAGGAAGGCTTCTTCCACGCCGAAGCCAAGAAGCTGAAGGGCTGCTACATGCTGCTCGATGAAGCGAGCGTGACCGGCACGGCGAACATCATCATGGCCGCCACGCTCGCTAACGGGCGCACCACCATCTTCAACGCCGCCTGCGAACCGTACATCCAGCAGCTCTGCCGCATGCTGGTGCGCATGGGCGCCAGGATCGAGGGGATCGGAAGCAACCTGCTCCACATCGATGGCGTGAAAGAGCTCGGCGGCACTGAGCATCGCATGCTGCCCGACATGATCGAGATCGGCTCCTTCATCGGCCTGGCTGCCCTGACGCGCAGCACCATCACCATCAAGGACACCGGCTACGACCATCTGGGCATCATCCCCGATGTGTTCCGCAAGTTGGGCATCGCCGTGATCCGCCAAGGCGACGACATCCATGTTCCAGCGCAGGAGCATTACGAGATTGAGCCCTTCCTCGACGGCAGCAACCGCGTGATCAGCGACCACCCCTGGCCCGGCTTCACTCCCGACCTGCTGAGCATCGTGCTGGTCACCGCCACGCAGGCCAGCGGGCACGTGCTCATCCACCAGAAGATGTTCGAGAGCCGCTTGTTCTTCACGGACAAGCTGATCGAGATGGGCGCCCAGATCACGCTCTGCGATCCCCACCGCGCATTGGTGATCGGCAAGGACTTCGAACGGCCCCTGCGCGCCATCCGCATGACAAGCCCCGACATCCGCGCGGGCGTCTCGCTGCTCATCGCGGCCCTCAGCGCCGAGGGAGTGAGCACCATCGATCACATCGAGCAGATCCGCCGCGGCTACCAGGACATCGAGGGAAGGCTGAATGCCATCGGAGCCAAGATCGAAGTGGTCTGAGCTCAAGCGGTCAGCAGGTATTATCCAGGCCCATTCGCCGCAGAGCCTCCCGCCGACTGCCAATTGCCAAACGCCTGCTGCCCTCGGCCTTCCCCTCTCGGCACGATCTTGGCTGAGCGCGGCGCCTCCAACCCACCTACTTTCGCCACATGAATCTCCGCTCCCTCATGTCAAAGACGCAGATCCTCTCCATCTCCGCCGTGGTCCTGCTGGCCGTTTACGGCTTCACCTCACGCAGTTCCGCTGCTGATGAACAGCAAGGCAAGGCCAAGGTGGGCACCGCCATCGGCGACAAGGCCCCAGAGCTGGCCTTCATGAATCCCGATAGCACCAAAGTGCTGAAGCTCTCCGAACTGAAAGGCAAGTTCGTGCTGATTGATTTCTGGGCCAGCTGGTGCCGCCCCTGCCGAATGGAGAACCCCAACGTGGTTTCGGCTTATCAGAAGTACAGCAAAGCCAAGTTCACCAATGCCAAGGGCTTCGAGGTGTACAGTGTGAGCCTGGACCGCAACCGCGAGCAATGGAAGCAGGCCATCGCCCAAGACAACCTCATCTGGAAGTATCACGTGAGCGACCTGAAATTCTGGCAATCACAAGGCTCACAGCTCTACGGCGTGAGTTCCATCCCCATGAGCTTCCTGGTTGATCCGAATGGCATCATCATCGCCAAGAACCTGCGCGGCATGGCGCTGCATCAGGAACTGGACAAGCATGTGAAGAGCCTCTGAGGCAGCGCACCCCCCATCGGAAAGGCCTCGGGAAACCGGGGCCTTCCCTTTTCGTGCCCTGCTGTACCTGTGCTCCTGCCAAAAAGTCCCCGACCTTCGCGCCCCGTCAGTGAAATGCCCCATGGCACCGCGCTTGACCAGCATGCGATGATCTTCAATAAGAGACGAAACACCATGACCGAGCGACCCGATGTCAGCCCGGCCGGGACGGCTGCTGACAAGGCTGCCGAACAGGCCCTGCCGATGGATGCACAGGACGAACAGGCCAAGGACCCGCTTACCCTTGCGAGCGAAGCGGCAGCGGAGCACGTGATGCACGATGCTGAAGCCGATGGACGCGAGGACATCCGTGAACTGAGCGCGCAGCTCATCGCTGCCAAGGCTGACGCCGCCGACCTGAAGGACAAGTGGCTGCGCCTGAACGCCGAATTCGACAACTTCCGGAAGCGCACCGCGAAGGAGCGCTTGGAGCTGATCCAATTCGCGGGCGAGAACACGCTGAAGAACATGTTGCCGGTCCTCGACGACATGGAGCGCGCGATCACAAGCAACGCGAAGACCGATGACGTCGCCGTGGTGCGCGAGGGCTTCCATCTGATCCAGAGCAAATTGCTGCACATCCTGGGCAGTCAGGGCGTGAAGCCGATGGCCGATGTGAAAGGACAGGCCTTCGACACCGATAAGCACGAGGCCATCACCAAGGCCCCTGCTCCCAGCGCGGACCTGAAGGGCAAGGTGATCGACGTGGTGGAGAACGGCTACACGCTGCACGAAAAGGTGATCCGCTACGCCAAGGTCGTCGTCGGTGAGTAGCGGCGAATCATGATTCGCCAAACGAACCGAATGAATTGAAGACATGAACAAGCGCGACCCCTACGAAGTGCTCGGTGTTGACCGAAAGTCGAGCGCGGAGGACATCAAGAAGGCCTACCGCAAGCTGGCCATCAAATACCATCCGGACAAGAATCCCGGAGATAAGGCCGCGGAGGAGCAATTCAAGGAGGCGGCATCGGCGTATGAGACCCTGAGCGATCCCGAGAAGAAAGCCAAGTATGATCGCTTCGGCCATGCCGGCCCACAGATGGGCGGCGGCGGGTTCCAAGGCGGCGGCATGAACATGGAGGACATCTTCTCCCAGTTCGGCGACATCTTCGGCGGGCACTTCGGCGGAGGATTCGGCGGAGGATTCGGGCAGCAGCGCGGAGGCCGCACCGTCAAGGGCAGCAACCTGCGCGTGCGCATCAAGCTCACGCTGGAAGAGATCGCCCTTGGCGCGGAGAAGAAGATCAAGGTGGTGAAGCTTGTGCGCGGCAAGGGCAGCGAATACGGGAACTGCCACACCTGCGGCGGCTCCGGGCAAGTGCGCCGCGTGCAGAGCACATTCATCGGCCAGATGCAGACCGTGAGCACCTGTCCGGCCTGCGGCGGGATCGGCCAAACGGTGAGCAAGCGCGCCCCCGGCAGCGACGAGCACGGCCTCGTGCGCGAGGAGGTGGTGGTTCCGATCAAGATCCCTGCTGGCGTGGAGGAGGGCATGCAGCTCAACATCAGCGGCATGGGCAATGAAGCGCCTGCTGGCGGCGTGCCCGGCGACCTGCTCGTAGTGATCGAAGAGGAGCAGCACCCCGAACTGCGCCGCGATGGCACGCACCTGCACCACGAGGTCTTCATCAGCATGGTCGATGCAGCGCTCGGCGCGAGCATCGAAGTGCCGATCGTGGCCGGCAAGGCCAAGCTCAAGATCGAGCCCGGGACGCAGTCGAACCACATCCTGCGCCTCAAGGGCAAGGGCCTGCCCAGCGTGCAGCACCATGGCCACGGCGATCTCTTCGTGCATGTGGCCGTGTGGACACCGACGAACCTGAGCAAAGAAGAGAAAGCGGCGCTCGAGAAGCTGCGCAGCAGCCCGGGCTTCCAACCCAAGCCCACAGCCAGCGACAAGGGCTTCTTCGAGCGCGTGAAGGAGATGTTCGGGCACTGAGCGGGGCGGCTAGCTTCGCCGCATGCGCACATCGTTCCTGGCCTTGGGGATCTTCGCCTCTGCGTGCTCATTCGCCCAGGGCGATAGCATCGCGTCACTCGATGATAGAGGTCCGCTCGACATCGATTCCCTCATCGCTGCCTTCGATTGGCAAGGCGGAACGATCGAACTCGCGCATGGCGCAGCCGCCATCGATGTGCCGCCCACGCACAAGTTCCTCAATGCCGACCAAGCCCACCACCTGCTCGTGGATGTTTGGCAGAACCCGCCGGCCATAGCGGATGACCTGCTCGGCATAGTGCTTCAAGCTGAGGCCGGTGTTTACGATGACCTCCCCGCCTACGTGGTGTACTACGAGGAGAACGGATACGTGCATGACCGCGATGCAGGCAGCATCGACTACGAAGCCAAGCTCCGCGACATGATCCACGAGGACAGCCTGTCCAATGTGCAGCGCCGTGCGGCAGGCTACAGCGGGCTGCAGCTCATCGGCTGGGCCTCGCCGCCATACTACGACCGCGAGCGCAAGGCCCTGCACTGGGCCAAGGAAATGGTGAGCGACGACAGCGAGCGCAACGTGCTCAACTACAACATCCGCATTCTCGGGCGCTATGGCGTGCTGGTGATCAACGCCATCAGCACCATGGACCACCTCGATGAAGTGCAGGATGAGCTGCCCGCCGTGCTCGACATGGCCGCCTTCAACGAAGGGTACCGCCACGCTGACTACGACCCGGACATCGATGGCGAATCGTCCAAGGGCCTCGCGGGCCTGATCGATGGCAAGGAGCAGGAAGTGAAAGGCAAGCTGATGAAGCTCGTGCTCATCGCAGCCGGCGGCTTCGTCGGAATGCTGCTCGTGATCATCGCGCTCTGGTACTTCTTCGGGCGCAAGCGCTGAAGCCGATGGCGGATTTCAGCCTCATCGGCCAGCTCGTCCGCATTGAGGAGGGCCGCATCGCCACGGCGCGCATAACGGTAAACGAAGGCCGCATCGCGGGGATCGAGGAAGCGGAAGGCCCCGGTGAAGGGTTCATCTTGCCCGGCTTCATCGATGCGCATGTGCACGTGGAGAGCTCGATGCTCGTGCCCAGCGAATTCGCCCGCCTTGCCGTGCTGCATGGCACCGTGGCCACCATCAGCGACCCGCATGAGATCGCCAACGTCCTCGGCGAACAAGGCGTGGAATTCATGATCTCCAACGGTCAGCGCGTGCCCTTCCACTTCTTCTTCGGCGCTCCCAGCTGCGTGCCGGCAACCGTCTTCGAGACGGCAGGCGCCCGCATCGATGCCGATGGCGTGGGGCGGTTGCTCGCCCGATCGGAAGTGCGCTACCTCAGCGAGGTGATGGACTTCCCTAGCGTGCTCAACGGCGAAGCGGAGATGATGCGGAAGCTGGATCACGCCAAGCGCCTCGGCAAGCCCATCGATGGGCACGCGCCCGGCTTGCACGGCGACATGGCCACGCGCTACATCGCGGCCGGCATCACCACCGACCACGAGTGCTTCACAACCGAGGAGGCACGATTCAAATTGGAGCAGGGCATGATCGTGCAGGTGCGCGAAGGCAGCGCTGCCAAGAACTTCGAGGCCCTCATCGACCTGCTGCACGATTGGAGCCACTGCATGATGCTGTGCAGCGACGATAAGCACCCCGATGGCCTCGTGGAAAGCCACATCAACGGGCTTTGCGCGCGAGCGGTATCGCGTGGGATTGACGTATTCAAAGTCCTGCGCGCGGCTTGCATCAATCCCATTGGGCACTACGCCTTGCCAGTCGGTCGATTGCGCGTTGGCGATCCGGCTGACTTCATCGTGGTGGATGACCTGAAGGAGTTCCGGGTGAAGAAGACCTTCATCCGAGGCCAACTCGTCGCTGAGGCAGGACGAAGCTTCATCGACCGCGTACCAGTCGATGCGCCGAACAACTTCAACTGCGCACCAAAGCACATTGCCGACTTCGCCGTGGCCGCACAAGGCGAAGACCTCTTGTGCATCGAAGCCCTCGACGGACAATTGATCACGCGGAAGAGGTGGATGCCACCCACTGTTCGCGGCGGCGTTTGCCTGCCAGACCCCGCGAAGGACATCCTGAAGATCGCCGTAGTGAATCGCTACGCTGACACCCAACCCGCCGTGGCATGGATCACGGGCACCGGATTGCAGCGCGGTGCCATAGCCGGCAGCGTGGCGCACGACAGCCACAACATCGTGGCCATCGGCGCGAACGATAAGGACCTCTGCGACGCCATCAACCTCGTGATCGAGCACAAGGGCGGCATCAGCCTCGCCGATGGAGGTCACCATCGCGTGCTGCCCTTGCCTGTCGCCGGCATCATGAGCGATGCCGATGCCTGGACCGTGGCCGATGCCTACTCAGCCATGGACCGCGAGGCCAAAGCCCTCGGCTCCACGCTGGCCGCGCCATACATGACGCTCTCTTTCATGGCGCTGCTCGTGATCCCGCACCTCAAGCTCAGCGATAAAGGGCTCTTCGATGGTGATGCGTTCAGGCTGATCGCCTGAGCCGGTCACAACAGCACCGTCTCGAAGAGCGGGCAGCCGGTCTGTCCCTGCGGCCCGTAGAATTCGATGAAGCGCAGCTTGTACAAGTAACCGTCCGCATCCTTCACGATGAAGGCGAGGTCCGGAACGATGCTGTAGGAACTGGTCTCAAAGGAATACACCTTCCAATCGTAGCCGATGGCATTGCGCTCCGCGCGAAGCGGGAAGGTGAGCGTATCGGCCACGGTTATGGATGCGAAGTCTCGCCCTGTGGCACGGGCGATGCGCGTAGTGGTAGCGGAAAGCACCCCGTTCACGAGGTAGTCGAGGCTATAGGTCTCGAAGCGATGCGTGTACTGCGTGAAGCAGAGGTCCCATGTCCCGATGAGCGGCTCGATGGGCTGCACGCCCGTGGTGAAGCTCCAGGACGTGAACGCGCGCTGCGGGTCCTTCGGCACCGTGGCGCCGGTGAGCCCGCTTCCGTCGAGGTTCGCCCATTCCAATTGGAATGCGTCCACTCCAACGCCCAAGAGCTTCAGCTTGCGCAAGCCCAGGAACTCCCCATCCGCGCTCACGCCCATGTCCACAATGAACACGCCATTGGTGCCGCGCCAATCGCCGAAGGCCAGGCTATCGGGTTGCAGGCTCGCCGCATCGACGCGGCGGATGGCGCTCAGGCCAGTTGTATCGTGCGGTGCCGTGATGTCAACCGGGCCGAGCGGCCAAACGGTCATCAAGCGCGCGCCATTGAGCAGCACGCGCCAGCCGTCGGGAGCGCTCTCGAAAGCGAGGTCCCAATCGCTGCGCGGGTTCTCGCTCACCACAGTGCCGCTGCCCAAGTCGAACCAGAGCTGGTTGGCATAACCAGCGCCCATGCAGAGTTGCGTGCTGCGCGCATCGCCGCGAGGCGCACGCGGAGCCGGCAGCTCCTCCTTCAAGCACGAGCTCAGGAGCGCTGCAGCTAGCGCGAAGGTGAGGGATTTCATGCCTGTTTGCGTTTCAATTCCAGCTCCACCCGCAAGAAGAAGGTCCGGCCGGTGGTCATCGGCACGCTGCCTGTTCCGGCATCATGCACCCCGCTGGTGAGCGTGGCGTTGAGGTTGCGCACATCGAAGAGGTCCTTGCAGCCCGCAGAGAGCGTGAGGCGCTTCGCCCAGAGCTGCTTGGTGATGGTGGCATCGGCCAATTGGAAGGCTTCGATGCTGCCGCGCTGCACGCTGCCATCGAGGCCAACGCTGTAGCCCGGCTGCTCGCCCTGGTGCTTCCAGAACAGCGAAGCGCTCCAGCCATGCCGCATCCATTGCCGTGTGATGGACCCGCGCAATTCCGGCGTGCTCATCCATTCACCGAGGCCCCCGCCCTCCAGATCATCGGCGCGCAAGGTGATGGCCGCTCCCACACTGACCATCCAATGTCCGTTGTCCCAGCCCGCGCCCATGCTTGCGCCAGCCGTGCGCAAACGACCGATGTTGGCATACGTGAAGCTGGAGCCCTCCCGCTGCGCGATCGTGATCAGGTCGCGCACGGAATTGAAGAAGCCATTGAGCTCGCTCGTGTACACCACGCGGTCTTTGACGCGGCGATAGCTCAAACCTGCGGAAGCGCTGCGCGAGCGCTCCGCGCTCAGGTCAGGATTGCCGGTGATGTCGTGGTTCACATCCACGAAGTAGAGGTGCAGTTCCTTGAGCGACGGTGCCCGGAACCCTTCGGCGTAGGAAGCGCGCAGGTTGAACCGCTCCCCAAGGCGCCAACGCGCATTCAGGGAGGGGATCAGCGGAGCGGAGTAAAGCGTGTTGTGCGCGTAGCGAACGCCCGGACGCAATGTGATCGCATCGGTCGGGCGCCATTCCGCACTGGCGAATCCCGCGTAGTCGCCGATGGTGCGCTCACCGTTGATGCGGTCGCCGGAGCCGGTCTCGCGGTTGAGGTCAATGCCGAGCTCGTAATGCATCCGTGCACTGTCCGGGGCCGAGCTGAAGGAGGCGCGCACGTTGGTGAGGGTGAAGCGCGTGGTGTCCTGCGCGCCATCGGCCTGGCTCAATTCCTCGCCGAGCGTGGTGAGGTCGCGCAACCAGGTGTTGCGCGTGCGCGAATAGCGGTTATGGGCAGCGAGGGCATTCAGCCTGCGTCCCTTCGTGAACCGGCCTTCGGCGAAGAGGGCATTGTCCAGGCGGGTGGTGAGGTACGCGGCATCGAGGGCGCTCTCGTTGTACGGCGCGCGCGGACGGCCCCGATCGATGATGCGGTCGTGAAGTCCCTCGCCCTTCCAGCCGAAGCCCCAGCGATCGCCGGTCCATCGGTAGTTGGCACGGGCGAAGAACTGCTCGCGCGGCTTCCATTGCTGGAACCGATTCGTGTCGGCCACTTGCGCGCGCAGCGCCGGCAATCCGCTCTGCCGCGGATCCCAGCCAAGGAAGAGGTTACGCCCTCCAGAGACAACGGCCTCGCTCCTGCCCCATCGCCGCGTGACACCAACGGTGGCATTCAGCCTGCCGATGTGCTCGGTGTAAACGGAGGCGCGCGCTGTTGAGGGCGCCTGCCCGCTCTTCTTCGTGATCAGGTTGATCGTGCCCGCGAGCGCGTTGGTGCCGTAATTCACGCTGAGCGGGCCTTCGACCAGCTCGATGCGGTCGATGCCCGTGAGGTCGATCTGCGAAAGGTCCACGTTGCCGTTCTGCCTTCCGGTAACGGGCACGCCGTCGATCAGCACCTTCACGTTCTCGCCGCCCAGGCCCTGCATGCTCACCGATGAGCCGAGCATATTGTCCTGGGCCAGCCGCAAGTTCAATTGATCCCTCAGTGCGTCACCGAGGTTCTGCGCGGCCATGCGCTGGATGCGCTGGCCATCGATCACGCGCAGCTTCTGGACCGCTCCTTCCACGGTGCCTGGCGCATACTGTCCGGTGACCACGAATTCGCGAAGCGCCGCTGCATCACGCTTCAGGGTGAATACGACAGGCGCTGACGACCGCAGCGTATCGTGCAATGTGGCATAGCCGACGAAGGACACCGACATGGCCACGCCACTGCTGAGCTGCTCCGCGCTCACGGGAATGGAGCATCGGCCTTCGGCGCCGCTCACCACGAGCTTCGTCATGGCCTCCTTCAGCACGCGGTACTGGATATGCGCGTAGGGTACCGGGGTTGTGCAATCGGCCTCAACGACACGCACGTTTAGCTGGGCGCTGGTGATGGTGCTCCAAGCGGAGCAAACCATCAGGATCAAGAGCCGCGGAGCCAGGTTCATTCGCTGCGCGAAGATCCCGGCAATCCCGATCGCGCCTGTCACGCCAGCGTCAGGCCAGGCGCAGTTCAGCCTCGGCCTTGGCAATGATCGCGCGCCAGTGCTCCAGCTCCGGGATGCCCGGCTTGCGCTTGCCGAAGAGCTGCACGAGCTGCTCGTCCTCCGCATCGTAGCACTCCAGGGCCGTGATCATGCCGTCGGCGCTGGGCTTGCGCACCACCCAGGCTTGTGTAATGGCCGCTTCGCGCACATGCAGGTTGAAATCAGGATCCACCACATTGAACCACCCAGGGATGTCCAACAGCTTGCTCACCGTGCCGGTGTGGATCTGCAGCACGCCCGGATTGCCCACGAAGACCATGATGGGGCATTGCTCTGCTGCTGCCGCCGTTGTCACCGCGCGGAATGCACCGGGCTGCACCGGGACAGCGTAATCCCCCTCGGGAGCCAGGCGAAGTGCCTGGGTGCGCGAGACCCCGTGCTGCCGCAGCAGCAGATGGAAATCGTGCGTGTCCTTCAGGTTGAGCCATCCTTCACGCAGTCCGGCCGCAGCAATCTCAGCGTCTGGGCGCTCCGAGCGCGCAGGCCCAGCGGGCCGCACCATCATGGAGGGCGTTTGGTCCTCGGCTCGGAAGCGCGACACCAGATCATGGTATTCACCGGCATCACTCTCAGGAACCAAGTAGATCTTGTGCACGGCGTCACCGGCCGCGCTGAAGAACTGAAGGCTGTGGCGCGCGCCATCGCGACCGCTTTCGACCACGGCGAACGCGTGCGCCCACGAGTGCCAGAAGATGCGCAAGTCGATGTCGGCGCCGACGAAGAGCCCCACTGGCCCGTGCTCCAGCGACGGATTCAGGTAAGCGCCCTTGCGCTCATGCACCACATCGTTGTTGCGCGTGAGCGCCATCACCCGTCCCAGCGCAGGCACAGCGGCCATGATCGCCTTGAACTCTGGATTCAGCCGCGTGACGCCATCGTCGATGCGCGTGACGAGCAATTCCCCCTCGCTCACGCCCAGCTCCGCGGCCGCATTGCGGATCCGGAGCTTGGGGTCGTTGGCGAGCAGCGCATCCCAGCGCTCTTTCAGGTCGGTAGTCGTTTCAGTGATCATGGCCGCAAAGCAGCCCCACCACGCAAGAACCGGCAATACCGCAATCGTGGTATTAAGTCGGGTTGACGAATGAAGGTTCCATCAACCTCCAACCCTCAACTGGTGAGCGATGGCCGTGCGTCCGGCCCAACCCACTAAGTGAATCACTCCTTCACCAAGCGCATGGTGGCATCGATGCCATCGCCCTGCACGCGGATGAGATAAAGGCCTGCGGGCAATGCGCTCACGTCGATGGGCCGCTGAACAAGGCCGCTCAACCCGGTGAGCGACTGTTGGCCGACAACGCGACCGTTCATGTCGATGATGCTGAGTTGCGCGGAGCGCGCCTCCGAAGCGATGATCAGGTTCGTCGTGCTCACCGCCGGGTTCGGAGCGATCGCCAGGGCGCTGCTGCGGCCGGCTTCATCCACCGACGCCTGTCCGACGAGCTCCTGATTGAAAACGAAATTGCCATTGGCGCTTCCGCCGTAGCTCACGAAGACGATCTTCCAGATGGAGCCGCTGCGGTCCTTCACGAAGTAGGTGCGGTCCTGCGCGTACTCCCATTGGAAGGTGGCTTGGTTGAAGTTCTTCCAATCAAAGCCGAGCACATCGATATCGGCATCGAAGGTCTCGCCCCAATAAGTTGCATCGGCCGTGGGCACGCCGTCGATCTGGACAGCTTCGACCATCCTGTTCTGCAGCACGCCCGCCACCGGATAGTATGCCGGGAAGGGCTGGGTTACAAAGCCCATGTATTTGGTGAAGAGCAGGTCCCAGTCGGCAGCGAGGGGCTCGAGGTCGAGGGCAGCGTTGGTGACGAGGCTGTAGTAGCCGAAGTTCTTGCCGGGATAGGCGGAGCGCACCAGGCTGCCGCTCTGCTCGTTCGCGCCATCGAGGTCGGCCCACGTGAAGGAGAAGCTATTGGTGGCGGCCGTGAATCCATCGATGCGCAGCTTCTTCCAATAGCCGGTGCTCAGCTTCAGCACGAAGCAGCTATCGCCGGTGATGTTGTGCGTGACGAAGTTGTAGATGCCCCAGCCGAGGTCGAAGGGATTCGTGGTGAGGCCCTGATTGAACGCGCCGCTGCTCCAATCGGACTCGCTGTTGTGCTGTTGGGGCCAGGAAGCATTGAGGCCGGTGGTGTCTATGCTGCCCCATTGCGCGAGCGTGTAGGGCGCCTTGTACAGCTTGTGCCCTTTGGCGGTGTTCAGCAGGATGCTGCCGGTGATGCCGGTGAGCTCGAAGGCGAGGTCCCAATCGGCGAGGGCCGTGCTGGCGACCACGCCGTCGCTGAGGCTGTAATAGACCTGCTGCGCGTTCTGCGGAGCAGTGGTGACGGTGGTTTGGGCGAGGATCGCCGAGCTCATGATGGCGGCGGGGAGAAGTGCAGCGATGCGCATGTGCAGGTTGGATTTCCGGCCGCGAAGCAAGTCCCGAGGATCCAACGCTCTGTCGCATGATTGTCAGGATGCGGTGCCATCGTCATGGAAGTGCAAGGCCGTTTCGGAAGCCAGGGCCGGGCGAATTCCATCCACTGAAGATGAACACAGTGGCTTGAACGAAGAAAGCCGGCGGTGCCGGCTCTCTTGCAATAGGACAGGGAATCACTCCCCCAGGGTCCGCTTCACCTCCTCGATCACGAAGGCCTCGACGTGGTCGCCGACCTTGATGTCGTTGAAGTTCTTGATGGAGAGGCCGCACTCGTAGCCGTGGGTCACCTCCTTCACGTCGTCCTTGAAGCGCTTCAGTTCGTTGAGGTCGCCGGTATAGACCACGATGCCATCCCGGATGAGGCGCACCTTGTTCTTGCGCTCGATCTTGCCGTCGAGCACGTAGCAACCGGCCACGGTACCCACCTTGCTGATCTTGAAGGTCTCGCGCACCTCGGCGGTGCCGGTGATCTTCTCCACCTCCTTGGGCGCGAGCATGCCTTCCATGGCCTGCTTGATCTCCTCGATGGCGTTGTAGATGATGGAGTAGAGCCGGATGTCGATCTCTTCGGTCTCGGCCAGCTTCCGCGCACCTGGCGTTGGGCGCACCTGGAAACCGACGATGATGGCGTTGGAGGCCGTGGCGAGCAGCACATCGCTCTCGGCGATGGGGCCCACGGCCTTGTGGATCACGTTCACCTTGATCTGCTCGGTGCTGAGCTTGAGCAGCGAATCGGTGAGCGCTTCCACCGAACCGTCCACATCGCCTTTGACGATGAGGTTGAGCTCCTTGAAATCGCCGATGGCGAGGCGGCGGCCGATCTCGTCGAGCGTGATGTGCTTGTGCGTGCGGATGCCCTGCTCACGCTGCAGCTGCTGGCGGCGGGTGGCGATGGCGCGCGCGTCCCGCTCATCCTCGAACACCTGAAAGGTGTCGCCGGCGTTCGGGGCGCCATCGAGGCCGAGGATGGAGACGGGCGTTGATGGCGGCGCTTCCTGCACCTGCTGGCCGCGCTCGTTGAACATGTTGCGCACGCGGCCGCTGAACTGGCCGGCAAGGATCACATCGCCCTTGCGCAGCGTTCCGGCATCGACGAGCAGGGTGGTCACATAGCCGCGGCCTTGCTCGAGCGTGCTCTCGATCACCACGCCGTGGGCGCGTTTGCCGGGATCGGCCTTCAGGTCGAGCAGGTCCGCTTCGAGCAGCACCTTCTCCAAGAGCTGATCCACGCCGGTGCCCTTCTTGGCGCTGATCTCCTGCGTCTGGAACTTGCCGCCCCATTCCTCCACCAGGATATTCATCTGCGAGAGCTCCTCGCGGATCTTGTCCGCGTTGGCGCCCTGCTTGTCCATCTTGTTGAAGGCGAAGACCATGGGCACGCCGGCGGCCAGCGCATGGTTGATGGCTTCGCGGGTCTGCGGCATCACGCTGTCGTCCGCCGCGATCACGATGATGGCGATATCAGTGACCTGGGCGCCGCGCGCGCGCATGGCGGTGAAGGCCTCGTGGCCGGGGGTATCGAGGAAAGCGATTCGCTTGCCGTTGTCGAGCTCAACGCTGTAAGCGCCGATATGCTGGGTGATGCCACCGGCCTCACCAGCAATGACGTTGGCCTTGCGCACGTAATCGAGCAAGGAGGTCTTGCCATGGTCAACGTGGCCCATCACGGTGACGATCGGCGCACGTTGGACGACGCGCGCGGGGTCATCCTCTTCGGACTGAACATCCTGCTGCACATCAGCGCCCACGAACTCCACCTTGAACCCGTACTCTTCGGCGATCACGGCGAGGGTCTCGGCATCGAGGCGCTGGTTGATGCTCACCATCATGCCCAAGGCGAAGCAGGCCTTGATGATGTCGGTGACGGGCACGCTCATCATGCTCGCCAATTCGCTTGCGGTCACGAACTCGGTGACCTTGAGCGTTTGCCCGGCCAACTCGCGCGCGGCCTGCTCCTCCTCGAATCGGCGGCCGCGCTGATCGCGTTTCTCACGGCGCATCTTGGCGCCGCGGCTCTTGCCACCGGTGAGGCGGGCAAGGGTCTCGCTCACCTTGCGCTTCACGGCGTTCTCATCGAGTTCGCCGGGACGCGGGGCCGTGCGCTGCTCGGCCTGCACGGCGCGGTCCACATTCACGGGCCCAGGCTTCACAAGGCGCTTGCGCTTGCCGCGCTCATAGTCCGGCTTCTCCGCAGGCTTGCGCTCCTTTTCGACGGGCAGCTCGATCTTGCCCATCTGCTTCACGCCGGCCAGCTTCTGCACGTTCACGCGGATGGTCTCCGGCTCGGCGGGCACTTCGGGAGCAGCAGGTGCAGCTGGCGCCGCTGGCTGAACCGGCGCCGCAGGGGCTTCGGCGGGCGCTTCGGCAGCAGGCTCGGCTTTCTTCTTGGCGCCCTTCTTCGTTGCATCGAGGTCGATCTTGCCAAGGGTCTTCGGTCCTACGGTCTTCTCCACCTTGGCCTTGATCACCTCGGGCTCCGTGATCGGCGCTGGAGGTGGAGCAGGAGCCTTGGGCGGTTCTGCCGCCGGGGGCGCGCCATGGACGATCGCGTTGGCCTCCTCCTTCACCTTGGCCTTCGGCTCTGCTTTAGCGGCTCCGGTGCCCAGCACGATCGACTCACGGTCGTGGCGCAACTGCACCGTCTGCTGCGCTTGTGCCTTGATCTCCTTGTCCTTGCCGAACTCGGCCAGCAGCAGGTCGTAAAGCGCGTTGGAGATCTTCCCATTGGGGTTGCTCTCCACCGTGTGGCCCTGCTTGGCCAGGAACTCCACCACCGTGTGCAGCCCGAGGTTGAACTCGCGCGTCACCTTGCTCAATCGTATGCCCTTCTCCGTCGCTTCGCTCATGCGGTTGGTTGGTTCGGCTTTCTTCTAGGTCCTTCGGCTTGCCTGCCCTTGCGGCTGTGCGTTTCCGGGCCGTCAGGCTTCCAGTTCGGCTTTCAGGATGCGGAGCACTTCGGCGATGGTCTCTTCCTCCAGGTCCGTGCGCTTCACGAGATCCTCAGCGGGGATATCGAGCACGCTGCGGGCGGTATCGCAGCCGATGTTCTTCAGCTCGTTGATGATCCACTCGTCGATCTCGTCAGCGAAATCGTCAAGCGCCACATCGTCGGTGACCTCATCGGTGTCGCGGTACACATCGATGTCGTAGCCCGTGAGGCGGCCAGCGAGCTTGATGTTATGGCCGCCCTTGCCGATGGCGAGGGCCACCTGGTCGGGCTTCATGTACACCTCGGCGCGCTTGGTCTCGGCGTTCAGCTTGATGTCGCCGACCTTGGCGGGGCTGAGGGCGCGCTGGATCAGCAGCTGCTCGTTGGCCGTGTAGTTGATCACGTCGATGTTCTCGTTGCGCAGCTCGCGCACGATGCCATGGATGCGGCTGCCCTTCATGCCCACGCAGGCGCCCACCGGGTCGATGCGGTCATCGTAGCTCTCCACCGCCACCTTGGCTCGCTCACCGGGCTCGCGCACGATGCGCTTGATGGTGATCAGGCCATCGGCCACTTCGGGCACCTCCTGCTCGAACAGCTTGGCCAGGAACTCCGGCGCGGTGCGGCTCAGGATCACCTTCGGGCTGTTGTTCACCATCTCCACCTTCCACACCACGGCGCGCACGGTGTCTCCCTTCTTGAAGAAGTCGGTCTTGATGTGCTGGTCCTTCGGCATGAGCAGCTCGTTGCCCTCGTCATCGATGATGAGGGTCTCGCGCTTCCATACCTGGTACACCTCGCCGGTGATGATCTCGCCCACGCGCTCCTTGTACTTGTTGTACAGGTGGTCCTTCTCGAGCTCGGTGATGCGCGCTTGCAGGTTCTGCTTCAGCGCAAGGATGTTGCGGCGGCCGAAGTCCTCGATCTTCACTTCCTGGCTCACTTCCTCGCCCACCTCGAAGTCGGGGTCGATCTTGCGCGCTTCGCTCAGCTCGATATCCAGGTTGTCATCCTCGCTGAAGCCGTCCTCCACGATCACGCGGTTGAGCCACACCTCAAGGTCACCCTTATCGGGGTTGATGATGATATCGACCTTGGCCTCTTCTCCGAAGCGGCGGAGCACCACGCCCTTGAAGACATCCTCCGAGGATGCCCATCATGGTGACACGATCGATGTTCTTGATGTCCTTGAATTCTCCGAAGGACTCGATGAGGTTGACGGTGGCCATGGCCAGTGATCAGTTGAACGTGATGGTTGATTGAGTGCTCTTGATGTCGGCAAGGGGCACGATGGTGGGCTCCTCGTCGAGTTTCGGAAGGCGGCCCTTCACCTTGCTGGGGTGCTGGATGCGCAGGCTGATGGAATTGCCGTTGAGGGCGGCGAGCTGACCATGCAGCGCGCGCCCGTCGTGGAGGGTGATGTCGACGATGCGGCCCACATGCTTCTGGTACTGGCGCATCACCTTGAAGGGGCGGCCCATCCCGGGGCTGCTGAACTGCATTTCATAATTGTCAGCCTCTCCGCCAAGGTCGTCGCGCACGGCCTTGTTCAGCGCCGCCAGCTCGTTAAGAGTGATGGCGCGGTCGTCGTCCACCTCCACCACCAGCTTGTTGCCGGGGCGCATTTCCACGGCCACCAAGAAGTGCGTAGTGCCCTCCAGATGCCGTTCGACCAGTTGCTTCACGAGTGCTTCAGTGATCATATCCGCCTGTCCCTCAATGGCCTGGAACAAAAAAGAGGGGCGGTCCCCTCTTCCTCTTCCGCCGACTTTCGGGTGCGAATGTAGGGCGGGAGGGTCGAAGTTGAACGGGGCCGGTGCAGAGGCGCGTTGGAGTTGGCAATTGTCAGCGATCCGCGTCACCTCCTTCCCCCCGGCACTCCTCCTCCCTGTTGCTGCGGCTGCGCTTTCGGCGGCTCGGGCTTCTTGATCTGCCCGTCCTCGTACTCCACCGTCTTGGTGGGCTTGCCGCTGCGATCGAAGGTGGTCATGGTGCCGTGCAGACGGCCGTTGCGGTAGTTCATCTCTTGCACCACGCGGCCGCGCTGGTCATAGACCTTGCAGTTGCCATGGGGATCGCCATTGAGCAATTCCTGCTCGCGCATCTTCACGCCGGCATCGTCGAAGTAGATCCAGGGACCGGTGGGCGTGCCGTTGGCATAGAGCCCTTCGCTGATGGGCGTTCCGTTCACGCTATAGGCGATCCAGCGCCCGCTCTTCTTTCCTTGGTGATAGCTTCCCTCCTCGCGCACACGTCCGCCGGTGATCTTGCCTTCGACGGGGTCGAAGTAGAGTTTCCACGCACCATGCTTCAGGTCATCTTGGAACCAGCCTTCGTAATCCGGACTGCCATCAGGGAAAAAGCCCTTCCATAGGCCATTCATGCGCCCTTGCTTGAATGAGCCCTCAGTTTTCGGCTTGCCGTTCTCGAACCAGCTCTGCCACAAGCCTTCCTCCTTGCCATTCACATAGGGACCCTCCTGGAGCTTCTGCCCTTTCTCATAGCGCGTGGTCCATGTGCCGGTTTTCTGGCCTGCAGCGAATGCGCCCTTCTTCCAAAGTTGTCCGCCTTCGTAGTAGTAGACCCATTCGCCTTCTTCCTTGTCGGCCTTGAACGCTCCGGTGCTTTGCAGCTGGCCGTTCGGGTGGAAGTGCTTCCAAACACCATCGCGCAGGTCATCATTGAATGGGCCGCTCATTTCGGCTTTGCCCTTCGATGAGAACCAGGTCCAGAGGCTGTCTTTTTTATCGTGCTTGTGCCAGCCGGTGACATCGATGCTGCTATCGGGCCGGTACACGGTGTAGGCGCCGTGCAGCTTGCCCGTGTTGTAACCGGCTGTCTTCTCCGGCCTGCGTGCGCTGGAGAACCACTTCCACTCGCCATGGCGCAAGCCACCGGTGCAAGGGCCTTGCACTTTGATGTTGCCCGCCGGCCAATACTCGGTCTGCACGCCATCGGGCACGCCGGCGGTATAGCGCTTCTCTTCGCTGATGGCGCCGCTGGGGAAGTACGCGCGCACGAATCCGTCGCCCTTGTTCACGGTTTGCGCACCGTCACGGTCCCACGCATCGATGACCACTGCGATCCCGAGGCTCCATCGTTCGTTCAGCATAGGCTTGCCATCGGCGTAGAAATACTCCCACGGACCTTCTTTGACCCCCTTCTTGTACATGCCGCGCTCCATCACCTGACCGTTGGCGTAGTAGCTGATGATGGTGCTGTCCTGCACGCCGCGGCGCATGAAGCCGTCGTGCTGCAATTGGGGAGAGCCCGCACCGGGCATTGGCGCGGGATAGTAGATCCGTACCCGGCCATTGCGCTCGCCCGCACGGAACTCGCTCTGCTCCACGAGCCGGCCATCGCGGTCGTAGAACTTCCACTCGCCCCATTCACGGCCGTTCACCATGAGGCCCTCGCTTTTCTTCAGGGTCTTCTTGGCGTCCCAGTGGTCAACATAGGGCTCGGCACCTTGCGCGACGGCAAGGCTCGAAAGGCAGAGGCAGGTGAACAGCAAGAGCGAACGCATGGTGCGAATGTATCCGGGTGCCACGGCGCCGAAGCGCTCAGTGCAGCCAAATCCCCACAACGCATGCCTGATGGCGAACCGCGCGCGCCGGCGGTTGTTCCATCATGACAGGTATCAGGCCAAGGGCCATGGCCTTGCCTTCTACCTTGCGCCACGAACATGCGGAAGAAGACCATCGTGCTCGGTACTGCGGCGCTGCTGGTGCTGCTGCTCTCGGCGTGGGACTTCGCCATGCGGCCCATGCTCGGCCCGCACGGCCGCTTGGAGCTCTCGCTCCTGCGCAGCGCCGACAGCCTGCCGGTGATCATCGGCACCTACTTCACCACGGCAGGCCGGTGCGCCGGCTGCCATGGACGCGACCTGCAGGGGATTGCCAGCATCGATGCGCAGGGCCGCGATGTGAACGTGGTGGACGATTGGCGGAGCACGATGATGGCCAACAGTGCGCGCGACCCCTTCTTCCGCGCCAAGGTGCGGCACGAATCGCTGGTGAACCCGGCGCACGCCGATTCGCTCCAGAATAAATGCCTGGGCTGCCATGCGCCCTTGGGCATGCACGAGGAACGCCTCCTCGGCCATGACCTCTTCACGCTTGCGCACCTCGACACCAGCCGGCTCGGCATGGACGGCGTGAGCTGCCTGAGCTGCCACATGCAGAGCGAGGCCACCGCCGGCAGCTTCTTCAGCGGTGAATTGCAGTTCGATTCGGCGCGCGTGTACGGACCTTACAGCGACGACCAGATCAACCCGGCCATCATGCAGTTCTTCGTGCGCTTCACGCCCGGCTTCGGCAGCCACATCGTGAACAGCAAGGTGTGCGCGGGCTGCCATACGCTGATCACCGAGACCGCCGACCTGGATGGCAACCTCACCGGCGACCGTTTCGTGGAGCAGGCCACCTACCATGAGTGGCTGAACAGCGTGTACAGCGCCAACGGCACGCAGTGCAACACCTGCCACATGCCGCGCATCAATGATGGCATCCTGCTCGCAGCGGAGTACCCTTTCCTGAATCCGCAATCGCCCTTCGGCCTGCACCACCTGGCGGGCGGGAACGAGCACATGCTGCGCCTGCTGAAGCAGAACAAGGATGCGCTGGATATACCCGCCTCCGAGCTGCAGTTCGATAGCACCATCGCGCGCACGCAGCGCATGCTCCGGCACCATACGCTCGATGCCTCGCTCACCCTGCTCGACCGAACCAGCGATACCGCCTACTTCGCCCTGCGGCTGGAGAACAAGGCCGGCCACCGCTTCCCCAGCGGCTATCCGTCCCGTCGCGCCTTCGTGGAGTTCATCGTGCTCAGCATGGAGGGCGATACCGTGTTCAAGAGCGGGGTGCTGAACAGCGCCTTTGAAACGGAAGGCCACGATTCGCCCTATGAACCGCACCACGACGTGATCACCAGCGGGGAGCAAGTGCAGATCTACGAGATGGTGATGGGCGATGTGAACGGGGACGTGACCACGGTGCTCGAGCGCGCCAAGGACCCGATCAAGGACAACCGTTTGGCGCCCGTCGGATTCACCAGCACGCACTTCGCATACGACACCACGCGAGTGGCCGGCGTGCCCGCGAGCGACATCGATTTCAATCTGAGCGCTTTCGGCGATGAGGGAACAGGAGCGGACATCGTGCGGTACCATGTGCCCATCAACGGGGCGTATGAAGGTTTGCACGCCTTCGCCCGTGTGTGGTACCAGCCCGTTCCGCCCGCTTGGAATGCGGAGATGTTCAGCCATGACCATCCGGAGATCAACACCTTCCGCGACATGCTCGAGGCGAGTGACCGATCGCCCTCGTTGGTTGCGGTTGATTCGCTTTTCCTCGGCCCCGCGGGCGTCGCCGAGCGACCAGCCGATCTGATCCATGTGCATCCGGTGCCCACCCGCGACGGCTGGATCAGCATCACCGCGAAGCCCGGCGCTCAACCGGTCCTTCTTGGGATATCGGATGCGCGCGGCGCACGCGTTCATTCCGAAATGCAGCGTAGCGGGTCCGTATTGCGGGTGCGTCTGCCGGAATCCCGGGGCACCTATTTGCTGCTGCTGCGCGTGAACGGCACGGAGGTGATCAAGCGCGTGCTCCGCGAATGAGCTTGTCGCTCGCAACCATCCGCATTCATCCAGTGAAGTCGTTGGGCGGCTTCGCGGTGCAGCAGGCGAAGCTCACCGACCGCGGCTTGCAACACGACCGCCGCTGGATGCTCGTGGATCCGGATGGCCGCTTCCTCTCACAACGCGAGATCCCTGCCATGGCCTGCCTGCGTTGCGCGCCACAGGGCGATGGCTTCCGCGTGACCGACATCCGCAATGGCGAGGCGATCGACCTGCCGTGGTCCATTGCGAGCGAGGGTTCGCGCATGGCCAGCGTGTGGAGCGACCTCGTGCGCGTTGAGCAAGGAAATGCTCAGTGGAGCACGTGGTTCAGCGCACGGCTCGGCGCTGATGTTCAACTCGTATTCATGCCGGAAGCCACGCACCGCCGCATCGATGGGCGCTATGCGAAAGGTCATACCAGCCTCAGCGACGGCTTCCCGTACTTGATCGTATCACAGGCTTCACTGGATGATCTGAATGCACGGCTCGATGCGCCGGTGCCCATGGACCGCTTCCGGCCCAATCTGGTTATCGCTGGTGGCGCTGCGTTCCAAGAGGATGCGTGGAAAGAGGTCGCCATCGGCGGAGCGCGATTCCAGCTCGTGAAGCCCTGCGCGCGATGCGTGATCACCGCCACGGACCAGAGCACGGGTGAACGCGGAAAGGAGCCCCTGCGCACGCTGGCCACCTATCGCGCACGCGACGGCAAGGTGCTGTTCGGGATGAACGCGGCGGGGCTCGAAGGCGGTGTGGTGCGCGTGGGCGATCTTGTGGCCCCGTGATCCATTCCATCCTGTCCGACAAGGCCACGCGCCTCTTCCTCATCCTCGGTGGCTTCTTCGTGGCGAATGCGCTCTTGGCCGAGATGATCGGCGTGAAGCTCTTCCAGCTGGAGAGCCTCTTCGGCGCGGCGAAGGCCGACTTCACGCTGCTCGGCCAAGAGGGCATGAGCTTCGTGCTCAGCGTGGGCGTGCTGCCCTGGCCCATCGTCTTCATCATGACCGACGTGGTGAACGACTACTACGGCGTGCGCGGTGTTCGCTTCCTCACCCTTCTCACGGCGGGGCTCATCGCCTTCGGATTCGTCGTCATGTACTTCGCCATCGGCATGCCGCCAGCCGATTTCTGGTTGGGCATGAATGCCGATCAGGGCGTGCCCGACATGCAAGCGGCCTTCTCCGGGATCTTCGGGCAAGGCATGAACATCATCCTCGGCTCGCTCGCGGCCTTCATCGTGGGGCAGCTCGTGGATGCGTTCACGTTCAGGCGCATCAAGCGCATCACCGGTGATCGCCGCATCTGGCTGCGCGCCACCGGGAGCACGCTCATCAGCCAGCTCATCGATAGCGTCGTGGTCACCTACGTGGCCTTCTGGGTGATGCGCGACGACTTCAGCTTCGCACGCTGCACGGCCATGGTGCTCACCGCGTATTCGTACAAATTCATAGTGGCGCTATTGAGCACCCCGGTCGTGTACCTCGCCCATGCAGGAGTGGAACGGTACCTTGGCGCCGAGCGAGCAGCAGCCATGCGAGCGGCTGCGCTGCTTGCGCGCGAAGACCAATGAGCGATTCGGTCATCATCGAGCCCATCACCAAGGACGACCACCTCGGCCTGTTCAAATTGATCGACCGGGAGCGCGTGCGACTGCAGCCCTATTTCCCGGTCACCTGCGCACACTGCACTGACCCACGCGCCACGCGCAGCTATATCAAAGACATGCTGGCGAAGTCGAAACGACGCGAGTATTTCTGCTTCGTTATGCGAGACTATGAAGGCAGCGATCCGATCGGCCTGGTGTTCCTGAAAGAGTTCGATTGGACGGTGCCGCGCTGCGAAATCGCCTACTTCATCAGCGCCATATATGAGGGCAAGGGCATCACCACCATGGGCGTGATGTGGGCGGTTGACTTCGCCTTCACGCAACTGGGCATGGAAAAGGTGCTGGCCCGCGTGGATCCAGAGAATATCGGCAGTTGCACGGTGCTGGAGCGCTGCGGCTTCGAGCGCGAGGGCATCATGCGCCGCGATTACCGCACCGCCGATGGGCGCCTGCTCGACCTTGCGATGTACAGCGTGCTGCGCTAAGAACCGGTCGGCGCAGGAGTCCACTTCTCCGGACGGCCCGCCACAGGGGGCAATGCGCGCAGGTAATCGTAGATGGATCCCAGGTCCTCCTCGGTCATCGTGGCGTACATGAGCCACGGCATCACGGTCTGGAAGTCCCCGGCCTGCCAGTCGACCTTCGGTGGCGCATAGCTGCTATCGGCGTACTGCTTGAAGCGCGCGATGAAGGTGGCCTTGTCCCATGCGCCTATCCCATCGGTGGGGTGCGGCGTGATGTTGGCGGACCGCACGATGGAGCCGTTGGGCAGGTTGAAGACGAAGCCGCCGGCGAAGGGCTCTCCGATCTTCTTCCCCTTCTCTGACTTGGTATGGCATTCCATGCACGCACCCGCGTTCACGACGTACTCGCCGTACGCAGGGTCTCCTGGCGATGGCCGCACCATGGGAGCGGCAGGTGCAGGCATGGTGCGCATGATCAGGTTCACCGGGAAATCGATCACGCTGGCCGGATAGGGCTGCGTCTTGACCGGGTCGAGCGTTCGGAGGTAGGCGATGATGCTATGGACATCTTCCGTCGCCAGCTTGTTGTAGTTCCCATACGGCATCACCGGGAAGAACGGATGGCCATCCTTGCTGATGCCGCTGGTGATAGCGCGGTAAATCTCCCCGTCCGTCCAGCCGCTCAGGGCGAAGGGCGTGATGTTCTTCGAGTAGAACTCGCCGGGGAACTGCATGGACCGATCGAACTTCTCGCCGCCGCCGCCGAAGGTGCCCGGCTTGAGCGGGCCGGCATAGAGGTCCCAGTCGCGCGTGCTGTGGCAATCCATGCATACGCAGAGGCTGTTGGCCAGATAGCGGCCTCGCTCTATGCGCTCGGGCGTGAGTTCCACCTTGAGGTCGGCTGGTGCGTCGATACCGGGCAAGGCCGCGGTGACGTATCCGATGGCGGCGGACACCGCCAGGACAAAGAGCAGAAGGAGTATGCCCACGAACTTCAGGATGCGTTTCATGGCAGGGACGGTTTGGTTGATCGAATATGTGGAGATTGCGTCATGCCCCCAAATCGCGGCTTGGGCGCAAGAGGCGCGTTCCGGCCAGGATGCACCAGGCCGGGAACACGAACAGGTAGCCGAAAAGGCCGACCGTGGCGAGGCCCTCGAGGTGGAATAAACCGCCCAGCACGTCCAGCGCGGCCAGCGCGCCGACCACTGCAAGCATTAGTCCCACCGGATGGCTCCATCGCCTGATGTGGAATCCTGTGATCAGGGCCCAGGCTGCGAAAAGGACCATGGCTATGGTATTCCACAAGCCATCCATGACGATGCAGGCGATGGAGGCGTGCAGCTCCGAGACTGCGATGCGCACCTCATCAGTGCCTTCGGCATAGCGCGTGAAGAGATCAGTGCAGCTGGCCAGGATCGCCGCGCCGCTGGTGCCGATCAGCAAATAGCCGGCGCCGCAGAGCAGGGCGGCATCGCGCAGCATGGGCGATGCGCCATTCATGAATGCGCGCAGGACGAGCATGGCCGGAAGTGCAAGCAGGTAATATCCGGGTATGTCGAGCAGCCAGCCCCAACGGTACATGGCAAGGTCTGCCTCCGCGTGCGCGATTGCGCGGAAGGGGTCGAAAAGCAGGTCGAAATCCCAGCCGAAGGCCGCCGGGAGCAGGAAGAAGCTGATCAAGGCGGTGGGAGCAGCGACAAGCAGCATGATTCCGGCGGAGCGCTCAGCGGAGCGGAAATTCTTCATCTTGTTCATGGCGTTGATCGCTGACGGCAAAACAGGCACGAGCACCACACTGCGGCCTTGGAACTTGGCGACATTGACCTGTCGCATTCTTCCGATCAACAGATCCCGGTACTTTCGATGCATGGCCGAACCGAGCTTCATGCGCCCTTCGGAGCGATTGGCTCCTTACCTGTCGTACTACTTCATCATGGAGAACGAAGCCGTACCCGGTGAGCCGCCCTTCGAGGTCAACGTGCTGCCCGTGCCTCATGCTCAGATGGTGTTCAGTTATGGCGACGAGTCGTATGAGCGCGACATGGGCGGCCCGCTGAAGCACTCACCAGGCTACGCGATCACCGGCTACACCACCCGCACCGTGGCCTATTCGAACCCGGGGCGCCTGGGAGTGATCATGGCTGGCTTTCACCCGTGGGGGCTGACACCCTTCCTGGACTTTGAATTGAAGCGCGCAACGGACAGGAACGTTGAATTGCGGGGAGTGATGAGGGGCACGGAAGCGCTGGAGCGGTCCATGCGCGCGGCATCCGGGCCCGAGCAGCGAATCGCGTGCATCGAGGCATTCCTGGTCGCGCACCTGCGCAAGCCCGCGCTCGATGAAACCATGATGGCCGCGTGCAAGAAGGCCATGGAGATGCTTGGTAAGACCACGGTGGCTGCGTTAGCTGGCGAAGCAGGACTGAGCGTGCGGCAATTCCAGCGGCGGTTCATCGACCGAATAGGCGCTGAGCCGAAGCTCTTCCTGCAGCTCGTGCGGTTCCAGCACGCTTTCGAGCTGATGGACCAGAGCCGCGCCATGCCGGACTGGATCGCGATCGCCGTTGCGGCAGGCTATTACGACCAGAGCCACTTCATCAACGACTTCAAAGGCTTCACCGGTTTCACGCCCACGGATTACCTCGCGCGCATGCACCGCAGCGAGGTAGGCCGCACGTTCGACGAAAACATCGACAAGGATGACCCGCTTCGGCGCATGTACATCTGATCCATGGCGAAGAAGCGCATCACGAAGAAGGAGCTCGACGCCATCGAGCGCGCCGCGAAGCGCGAGGCTCAGAAGGCCGCTGGCGCTTTGGATGGGCGCTACCGCCCACGCGTGGTGAAGAGCAAGAAGGGCTATGCGCGGAAGCCGAAGCACCCGCCGGCGGAGGAAGCCTGATCAGTTATCGCCGTCGAGCATGCGGCCCAAGCCGCCGAGGATGCTGCCCTCTTCCTTCCCGCGGCCGCCAGCCTTCGGCGAAGCGGCGATGATGTTATCCGCGAGCCTGCTGAATGGCAACGACTGTATCCACACATGGCCCGGCCCGCGCAGCTGCGCGAAGAACAAGCCCTCGCCGCCGAAAAGCGTGTTCTTGATCCCGCCTACGAACTGGATATCGTAATCGATGGTCTGCGTCATGGCCACCAGACAGCCGGTATCCACGCGGAGCATCTCTCCGGGCGCCAGATCGCGCTGCACGGTGGTGCCGCCGGCGTGTATGTACACTTGGCCATCGCCCTCCAGCTTCTGCATGATGAAGCCCTCACCGCCGAAGAGGCCCGCGCCCAAGCGCTTCTGGAAGGCGATCCCGATGCTCACGCCTTTGGCCGCGCAGAGGAAGCTGTCCTTCTGGCAGATCAGTTTGCCTTGGTAGTCGCGCAGATCCAGCGGCATGATCTTGCCGGGGTAGGCCGCCGCGAACCAGGCCGTGCGGCGCACCTGGCTCTGGTTGGTGTAAGTGGTCATGAAGAGGCTCTCACCGGTGAGCAGGCGCTTGCCCGCGCCGAGCATCTTGTCCAGGAAGCCCTGCTGCTGCCCGCGCCCATCGCCGAAGATGGTCTGCATGGCGATGCCTTCATCCATCATCATCATCGTGCCTGCTTCGGCAACGACGGTCTCTCCGGGGTCGAGTGTGATCTCGACGCATTGCATGTCGTCACCGACTATGCGGTGATCGAGTTCGTGGGCTTGGCGGGTCATGGGATTACGGAATGATGGGGCGAAGCTATCGCGGCGAAATCCCGAAGCTGCACCAGCCATCCTCTACCTTAGCCGCTCACGCACCACTATGGCCTTCACCGCCACCAAGAGACTTTCGAAGTCTGGCGTAGCGCCGGACCAGGACACCCTGCTCCGCGCCTGGGACCTGATGTGCACGGCCAAGGCCATGACCGAGCTCTATGAGGAGCACTTCAAGCTCACGAGCAAGTACGTGCATGCCACCAGCCGGGGCCATGAGGCGATACAGCTCGCGCTGGGCATGCAGCTGAAGGCACAGGACTTCGTAGCGCCGTACTACCGGGATGACAGCATCCTGCTGGCCATCGGCATGGAGCCTTATGAGCTGATGCTGCAATTGCTGGCCAAGCGCGACGACCCCTTCAGCGGCGGCCGTACCTATTACGGCCATCCCAGCCTGCGCCGCACGGGCATGCCGCGCATCCCCCACCAGAGCAGCGCAACCGGCATGCAGGCGATACCCACCACCGGCATCGCGCTCGGCCTCTGGTACAAGGAACAGGCGGGCATCGTGCACGACTTCAATGGAAGCAGCGATCAGGACGCGCCAGTGGTGGTGTGCTCGCTCGGTGATGCTTCCGTGACCGAGGGCGAGGTGGCCGAGGCCTTCCAGATGGCCGTGCTGAAGAAACTGCCCATCATCTACCTGGTGCAGGACAACGAGTGGGACATCAGCGCCAGCGCCGACGAGATCCGCGTAGCCGATGCGAGCGAATACGCGAAGGGCTTCCCCGGCCTCGAGGTTCGCAAGGTTGATGGCGCCGACTTCATCGCGAGCTACGGCACGCTGAATGAAGTGATCGGCCTCGTGCGCAAGGAGCGCCGTCCGTTCCTGGTGCATGCCAAGGTGCCGCTGCTCAACCACCACACCAGCGGGGTTCGCATGGAGTTCTACCGCAGCGAGGAGAACCTGGCCGAGCACCGCAAGCGCGACCCCTTCCCGCGCTTCTTCCAGCAATGCCTCGACAATCGCCTGCAACTCGATGGCCTCAAGCAGATCGAGCAGAAAGCCATCGCCCGGGTGAAGGCCGACTTCGAGCGCGCCCGCGCCGCAGATGACCCCGCGCCAGAGGACCTCACCACGCATGCCTTCGCTCCTACGCCAGTAACCGAAGAGAGAGGCGATCGCGCGCCGAAGGACCGTCAACCCACGGTGATGGTGGACAGCGCGCTCTTCGCCATCCGCGAGCTGATGCAGGAGGATCCACGCTGTTTGCTCTATGGACAGGACGTGGGTGCGCGCCTCGGCGGCGTGTTCCGTGAGGCGGCAACGCTCGCGCGCGATTTCGGCGGGCACCGCGTGTTCAACACGCCGATCCAGGAGGCCTTCATCATCGGCAGCACCGTAGGCATGAGCGCCGCTGGCTTGAAGCCGATCGTCGAGGTCCAGTTCGCCGATTACATCTGGCCAGCGCTCAACCAGCTCTTCACCGAGGTGGCGCGCTCGTGCTACCTCACCGTGGGCAAGTGGCCGGTGAGCTGCATCCTGCGCGTGCCGATCGGCGCCTACGGCAGCGGCGGCCCCTACCATAGCAGCAGCGTGGAGAGCGTGCTCTGCAACATCAAGGGCATCAAGGTGGCCTACCCCAGCACCGGCGCCGACCTGAAAGGGCTGATGAAGGCCGCCTACCACGACCCTAATCCCGTGGTGATGCTGGAGCACAAGGGCCTCTACTGGAGCAAGATCAAAGGCACCGAGGAAGCGAAGACCGTTGAGCCCAGCGCTGATTACATCATCCCCTTCGGCAAGGCGCGCTTGGTGCTGGAGGCCGAAGCCGATGCGGTGGCCAAGGGCGAAGCGGCGGTGATCGTCACCTATGGCATGGGCGTGTATTGGGCCAAGGCCGCCGCGAAGGATTTCCCGGGTCGCGTCACCATCATCGACCTGCGCACCTTGGTTCCTGTGGACGAGGAGACCGTGATGGATGCGGTGCGAAGGCATGGGCGCTGCATCGTGGTCACCGAGGAGCAGCTCACCAATTCCTTCGCGCAAGCCTTAGCATCGCGCATCGGCGATGCGTGCTTCGAGCTGCTCGATGCGCCGGTGCGCACGCTCGGCTCAGTTGACATGCCGGCGATCCCGCTCAACAGCACGCTCGAGGCGGCGATGATCCCGAGCGCGGAGAAAGTCGCAGGGGCGCTGAAGGACCTCCTCGCCTATTGACCGTGGACGAGCGCTTCATCCGCGTGCAGCGCACAGCGCGCTACCATGTGCTGGGCACCTTGGTGGCATCACCCGAACTCTGGATCGTGATCCATGGCTACGGCCAATTGGCACGCTACTTCCTCAACAATTTCAAAGGACTTGAAGAGGAGCGCTGCATCATCGCGCCGGAAGGATTGAGCCGCTTCTACCTCGATGCCGAGCATTCGCGGGTGGGTGCGACGTGGATGACCCGTGAGGACCGGCTGCACGAGATCGATGACCATGTGGGCTACCTCGATGCCCTGTGCGCTGAACTTCTCCGACAGGCCATGCCCGGAGCGCGATTGAATGTGCTCGGCTTCTCGCAAGGGGTGCCCACAGCGGCGCGCTGGGCGATCCGAAGCTCCACACCGATCCGGCGCGCAGTGCTATGGGCAGGCTCGCTGCCGCCGGAATTGGACCGCGAAGCGCTTTCGAGATGGCGCCATATGCCCGTTGATCTGGTGCTCGGTGATCGCGATGAGTACGCCGGCACGAAGGAATTGGAGGCCCAGGCCCTGCGCCTGCAGCAAGCGGAAGTGCCGCATCGCACGCATCGCTTCGCAGGCGGGCATGCGCTGGAGCCCGTACTGCTGGGTCGGCTCATCCAAGGCGATTAGCCTTTCAACCGTGCTGCGAACAGGGCGTCACAGGTTCACATCGCCAAGCGAGCATCCGGTTAGCTTCACGGTCGAACCTTCAAACCCGACACGCATGAGATACCTTCTATTCGCGGCTGCTTCCATCGCATTCGGCGCATCGGCAATCGGTCAGGCCACCAATTATCCGAACGGCAGTTTGGTCGCCGACTTCACGGTCACCGATACCCATGGCAACGTGCATAACCTCTACAGCTACACCTCGCAGGGCAAGCACGTGATCCTTGACTTCTTCTTCGATACCTGCGGGCCCTGCCAAGCCACCTCGCATTACTTCAGCCAGCTCCACGAGACCTATGGCTGCAATGCAGGCGACATCATCTGCATCGCCATGAACAACGGCACGGACACGAACGCGGAGGTGGATGCGTATGAGTCCACCTATGGCGGACCATGGTCACATCCGCCAGCCATCGGCATCGAAGGCGGCTGCACCCCCGTTGACAATGCCTTCGGCGTGAATGCCTATCCGACTTATTGCCTCATCGGGCCTGATAACCTGATGAAGAACCAGGACATCTGGCCGCTCGCGGACATGAACACCTTCGTGCAGGCCTTTCCCGCTGGCAGCAGCATCACCCCGACCAGCTGCCTCGTGGGAATCGGTGAACAAGGCGCGTTGGCCTCGTTCAGCGCATACCCGGTGCCGAGCACGGGAATCCTGACACTCTCGCTTCCCGGTAATCTGCAAGGCGGAGCGCAGGCCGAAGTCACCGATGCCGCCGGCCGCAAGGTGCATTCCGTTCGAATGATGGGCACGAGCCAGTCCTTGCTCGATCTCTCGGGACTGGCCGATGGCCAATACCTGGTGCGCGTCACAGGTGCCGATGGCAGCTCAGGCATCAGCCGCGTCGCGATCAGCCGCTGAGTGATCGATGATGCCGCAAGAAGCCCCGGATGATCCGGGGCTTTTCGCTTTCGGGCATTGCTAGAATTTCGCTGCCGGGCGATTCTCCTTCCACGCCAACAGCTCATCGAGGCTGCGCACGCTAACGCTATGGTAGTTGCCGCGCGCTGCGGTGTAGATGGTGTGCGCCATCAGGCGGCCCTTCTCGCTCTTGTTCAGCTCCGCGTAAAGCGGCAAGAGGAATTTCCTGCGGCCCACCGTGGTGAGGAACTGATCGAGGCGGTCGAAGGCGGGATCGAAATCGTTGCGTATGCAGAGCTCGAGCCAGGCGCTGAGCACTTCAGCATTGCCGTTGGCCGTGAAAGCGAAGGCCTCGTCAAGCTCCTTCATCTTCTCGCTGTCGAGGCCCTCTGGCAAGTGGCGCAGGAAGTGCATCCAATGAAAGGTGGTCCAGCCTTGCACATCGATCTGTTCGGCGGCCGTGCCGGAGGCCCAACGCGCGATCTCCGCCTCCACCTTCGCGAAGCTGTCGCTCTGCGGCTCAATGGCGTTGTCCGGCAAACCCGCGCCATCGATCCACTCAGCAACGTTCAGCTCAATGCCTTCGGGCTTCAGCAGGTGATCGTCCAGATAGGCCACGAAGTCGTCGGTGGTCATGCTGCGGAATGCATGCGCATCGAAGTAACCGCGCAGGAAGGCGTCGAACTTGGCGCGACCTGCCTTCTCTTCCAGGAGCTTCAGCAAAGCGAATCCTTTCTCGTAGGCCACATCGTTCATGCCTTCGTCAGGGTCGCGGCCCTCGAGGTGCAAGCGCAGATGCGTATCGGCATGCTGGCCCTTGCCCTCAAGCTTGGCGATGGTGGCGTGCAGGTCCTGGCGGCCGAGCAATTGCAGCATGCGTGCGTACTCGTCACCATAAACGGCTTCACAGATGCGGTTCTCGAAATAGACGGTGAAGCCCTCGTTCAGCCAGAAGTCGTTCCAGGTGGCGTTGGTCACCAGATTGCCGCTCCAGCTGTGCGCGAGTTCATGCGCGACCAATGCGGTGAGCGAGCGATCGCCAGCCAGGATCGTGGGCGTGGCGAAGGTGAGCCGCGGGTTCTCCATGCCACCGAAAGGGAAGCTGGGCGGCAGCACGATCACATCGTAGCGGCCCCAGCGATAATCGCCGTATAGCGCCTCGGCGGTGGTGAGCATCCTCTCCATGTCGGCGAATTCCCACGCGGCCTTCTGCACCAGGTCCGGCTCGGCGTAAACCCCGGTGCGCTCGCCAACGGGCACGAAGGCCAGGTCGCCCACGGCCAAGGCGATAAGGTAGGCGGGGATGGGCTGTTCCATCCTGAAAGCGTACGCGCCATCGGCGTTCACCTCCGTGGGATTCTCGGCGCTCATCACGGCCATGAGGCCCTTCGGCACCCGCATGCTGGCTTCGTAGGTGAAGCGTATGCCAGGACTGTCCTGGATCGGGATCCAGGTGCGGGTGAGGATGGCCTGTCCTTGCGTGAAGAGGAACGGGTGCCGTTTACCGGAAGTCTGCTGCGGCTTGAGCCATTGCAGCGCACGCGCACCGGGCCCGGTGCGGTAGGCGATGGTGACCGACCGCGTGCCGGGCGCCAACGTCACCGTCAGCGCTCGTCCCAGGAAGCTCGTATCTCCAAGGCTGTAAGCGGTCTCTTCGCCATCATCCAAGGTCACGCGTTCAATGTCGAGGCCATCCGTGTCGAATACGATCCGCTCCGCGTCCTTGGCCATTGCAATGTCGTACCGGGCAGTGCCGCTCACTTGCTCCGCCTCCATGTCAACCTCCAGGTCGAGCGATAGGTGCGTGATGCGCGCCTCCTGCGGACGGGCGTGGCTGTGGGGGTCCATGGTGAAGATGGGCTGATTATCCTTCGGCTCCGGCTCATGGGAACATCCGGCCATGATGAAGAGCAGGGCTGCGGCGGGCGCGAAGGTGAGTGAGCGCATACGGCTTGGGCGAATTGAAGAGGCGGAAACGGAGAGGCAAATGTGAAGGCCCCCGGCGATTCCGGGGGCCTTTCGACCAGTCGGGGTGACTGGATTCGAACCAGCGACCACTTGCACCCCATGCAAGTGCGCTACCGGGCTGCGCTACACCCCGAAGAGGGCGCGAATGTAGCAAAGCACCTCAGCCCGCAAGGACATGGCACATCGCTCAAGCAGCTCTTCACCCCGCCAGGCTGATGCTGATGGCCACCAGCGCCAGGAGCAGGTACACGGCAAGCGTCAGGAAGCCATGGCCGTTGCGCCGCATCGGGGTTAATCGTTCCATGGCAGGAGGTGCGGGCGAATGTGAGAGGCGCTCCGGTGCTGCTGCGCTAAGCGCAGGTAAAGTCTCTGTTCAATGCGAACAAGTCCGTGTGAATCGTGTTTGACGGGCGGCAACCGCTTGGGACCAATGGGTGGAAGCGCCCATCCATCGCAGGTAGTTTTGCCGCCCCGATCATGACGCTGCGCCAACTCCTTGCGGGCTATGCCCTTCTTCTCCCCTTCTTCATCAGCGCCCAGAAACAGGTCACCATCAGTGGCTACGTGAAGGATGCCACCAGCGGAGAGGCGCTGATCGGCGCTAACGTGTACCTCAAGGAGACCATGCGCGGCGCGGCTACCAACGTGTATGGCTACTATGTGCTCAATGTGGAACCCGGCACGCATACCGTGGCCATGAGCTACATCGGGTACGAGGACTTCACCAGGAACGTGACGCTCAGCGCCGACCTCAAGCTGAACATCGAGGCGCGACCGAAGGCCATCCTCGCCCAGGAAGTGGAGATCGTGGGCGAGCGCAAGCAGGAGAACACCGAGGATACGCGGATGGGCACCGTTGACCTCGACGTGCAGCGCCTGCAGACCCTGCCGGCCCTTCTCGGCGAAGTGGACATCCTGAAGACGATCCAGTTCCTGCCCGGCGTTCAGAACAACGGCGAAGGAAACAGCGGCTTCTATGTGCGCGGCGGCGGACCGGACCAGAACCTGATCCTGCTCGATAATGCCACGGTGTACAATGCCAGCCATCTGTTCGGCTTCTTCAGCGTGTTCAATGCCGATGCGGTGAAGAACATCGAGCTGATCAAGGGCGGCATGCCCGCCAACTACGGCGGGCGGATCTCCTCGGTGCTCGACATCAACATGAAGGAGGGCAATGAGAAGCGATTCCAGGCGCAGGGCGGCATCGGCCTGATCGCCAGCCGACTCACCATCGAAGGCCCCATCGTGAAGGACAAGGCCTCGTTCATCGTGAGCGGTCGCCGCACCTACATCGATGTGCTCACCAAGCCCTTCATCAACGAGAGCAGCCCCTTCGGGGGCAGCGGCTACTACTTCTACGACCTCAACGCCAAGGCCAACTACACCTTCAGCGACAAGGATCGATTGTTCGTGAGCGGCTATTTCGGGCGCGATGTGTTCTCCTTGCAGCGCGGCGGATCGGGCGGTCCCGGCATCCGGATCCCTTGGGGCAACAGCACCCTGAGCGCCCGCTGGAACCACGTCTTCGGCCCCAAGCTCTTCCTGAACACCACGGCCACCTTCAGCGACTACAGCTTCCTCTTCGACGCCGCACAGGACCAATTCCGCTTCAAGCTCTTCAGCGGCATCAAGGACTACGGCCTGAAGGCCGATCTGGGCCACTACCCCAACGGGAGGCACCGCCTCAAGTACGGCGCGCAGTACATCTATCACGTTTACACCACCAGCACGGTGGATGTGAGCAGCGGCGAAACGCAGTTCAACATCGATACGCCGCCCAAGCTGCACGCGCATGAGAGCGCCGTGTACGCCCTCGATGAGATCGACCTCACCGACGCGCTGCGCATCAATCTGGGCCTCCGCTTCAGCCGATTCGATCACGTGGGGCCCTACACCCGCTACATCGTTGACGAGCGCGGCCGTTCGGTCGGCAAGGAAGAGATCGCGCCGGGCGCCCCCATCCATACCTACCAGGCCCTGGAGCCGCGCATCAGCCTGCGCTACCGCACCGGCCGCACCAGCAGCATCAAGGCCTCCTTCAACCAAGGCCAGCAATACGTTCACCTGGCCAGCTTCAGCAGCACCGCACTGCCCACCGATGTGTGGATACCCAGCAGCACGCGCGTGAAACCGCAGATCGGCACCCAATACGCGGCCGGCTACTTCCGCAATTTCCTCGATGACCTGATCGAGGCCTCCGTGGAGGGCTATTACAAGGATTTCAAGAACCTGATCGAGTACGCCGATGGCGCAAGCCCTCAGGACAACGGCAACACCAATTACGACCAGCAGCTGGTCTTCGGCAACGGCTACAGCTACGGTGCTGAGCTCTTCGTGAAGAAGCGCACCGGCAAGCTCACCGGCTGGCTGGGCTACACCTGGAGCCGCACCATGCGCAGCTTCCCGGACATCAACAACGGCGATGAGTTCCCCAGCCGCTGGGACCGCCGGCACGACCTGAGCATCGTGGCCACCTACGAGCACAACAAGCGCTGGACCTTCGGCGGCGCCTTCGTTTACGCCACGGGCCAAGCCGTGACGATCCCCGTGAACCGCTACTTCGTGGAAGGCCAGCTCGTAAGCGAGTACACCGAGCGCAACGGCTACCGCATGGCCCCCTTCCACCGCCTTGATCTCAGCGCCACCCTCAACGGCCGAGAGACGCGCGAGGTGAAGGACCCCGCAACGGGCGAGACCAAGGTGGTGCCCAAGAAACTCGTGAGCAGCTGGAACTTCGGCGTGTACAACGCTTACAACCGGCAGAACCCCTACTTCATCTACTTCGACACCGCAGGCAACCCCAGCGATGGCAGCTTCCAGGTGGTGGCCAAGCAAGTGTCGCTCTTCTCCATACTCCCCTCCATCACATGGAACTTCAAATTCTGAGCGCCAGGCCATCGCTCCTAATCGCAGCGATGGGCCTGCTCCTTGCGGGCTGCGACAAAGAGATCAACGTGGACCTTCCGGAGACCGAATCGAAGGTGGTGGTGGAAGGCAACATCGAAACGGGACAAGCCCCCATCGTCTTCCTCACGCGCACCCAGAGCTTCTTCGCTCCCACCAGCGTGGCCAGCATCGCAGGCACCTACATCAGCGATGCCGTGGTCACCGTGAACGACGGCGACAGCACCTACACCCTCACGCGGCTCTGCAGCGACCTGATCCCCGACTCGCTCATCGATGAGGTGGCCGCGCAGACCGGCGTGAGCGCCGACCTGCTGCGCGCTGCGCGGATCTGCGCATGGACCTTCCTGAACAACGAATTGCTGGGTGAAGAGGGCCGCACCTACAGCCTGCGCGTGGAAACCGAAGGAAAGACGCTCACGAGCGTGACCACCATCCCGCATGGCGTTGCCCTTGATAGCGCTTGGTTCAAACTGGACGATCCTTCCCCGAATGCCGATGATTCGCTCGGCTTCCTTTGGGCTCGCCTGAGCGACCCCGATACCGCAGGCAATGCCTATCGGTGGTTCGCCCGCCGCATCAACCTTGGTGCCGATGGCCAACCGAAGGATTCGCGCTTCATCTCGCCATTCTTCGGCGTTTTCGAGGACCGATACATCGACGGCCTCACCCTCGACTTCAACTACAACCGCGGCAATGAACCGTACAGCCAGGCAGAGGACGACATCAACGAGGAGCGAGGCTATTTCAAGCGCGGCGATACCGTTGTTGTCAAGTTCTCGAGCATCGGCCTGAACGAGTTCCGGTTCTTCAACTCCTTCGCCAACAACGCCTCCTCGCAGGGTGATGTGTTCAGCAACCCCTCGAATATCCGCAGCAACATCGACGGTGGCCTGGGCGCGTGGGTCGGATACGCCCCACGCTTCCGCACCGTGGTGTGCCAGCCGTGACGACCATCACCATCGGGCGCTGACGGCCGCAGCTAGATTTGCGGCCCCAACATGAGCACTTCGCCTGAGCACGTCCATTGCCTGATCATTGGATCAGGGCCGGCCGGTTATTCCGCCGCCATCTACGCAGCACGCGCAGACCTGAAGCCCTTGATGATCGAAGGACCGCTGCCCGGCGGCCAGCTCACGCAGACCACTGAAGTGGACAACTATCCCGGCTACCCGAAAGGACGGACCGGTCCGGAGATGATGGAGGACCTGAAGATGCAAGCCCTTCGTTTCGAGACCCGAATCCGCAACGGATGGGTGACCAAAGTCGATTTCAGCGGCCCAGTGCACAAGGTCTGGGTGGATGAGAAGGAGGAAATCCACGCCGATACGGTGATCATCAGCACCGGCGCGAGCGCGAAGTGGCTGGGGCTGCCCAACGAGATCCGCCTGCGCGACATCGGTGGCGGGGTAACGGCCTGCGCCGTGTGCGATGGCTTCTTCTATCGCGGCCAGAGCGTGGTGCTCGTGGGCGCCGGCGATAGCGCGTGCGAAGAGGCCACCTACCTCGCCAAGCTCTGCCCCAAGGTGTACATGCTCGTGCGCAAGGACCACTTCAAGGCCAGCAAGGCAATGGTGCACCGCGTGGAGAGCACGCCGAACATCGAGGTGCTCTTCAACACCGAGGTGAAGGATGTGCTGGGCGAACATGCGGTTGAAGGCGTGCTCACCATCAACAAGGTGAGCGGCGAAGAGCGTAGGCTCGATGTCACAGGCCTTTTCATAGCCATTGGCCATACCCCTGCCACGGAGATCTTCAAGGGCCAGCTCGAGATGGATGAGGCCGGCTACCTGAAGCACGATCCCGACCGCACCAGCACCAAGGTGCCCGGCGTATTCGTCGCTGGTGACTGCGCCGACAAGGTGTACCGCCAAGCGGTGACCAGTGCTGGCAGCGGCTGCATGGCGGCCTTGGATGCGGAGCGCTGGCTCGCCGCACAAGGCAAGCACTGAGCGCCTCTTCAGGGTTCTGTCCTCCAGTCGCTGTATTCGATCCAGAACCGCACGAGCTCGCGCTGCTCGAAGGGGATGTCCCAGTCGCCATCGTAGTGGACGCGCACGGGCACGAGGGCATCGCCGACCCGGATGTTGCGAACGCTGATGGCGATGTCGAAGTCGAGGAACACGGAGGCGTGCGCGATCCGGTAGCTGCGCGCCAGGACATCGAATGTGCCCTGATCGAACCAGGTGTCCATGGTCTTGATCACGGTCTTGCCGTCGCGGTGCTCGGGCTTGGCCGCCGCGCTGAACACCCAGCAGGGCCGGTCGCCGCGCGTGTCGCTCCAGATGCGGAAATCGTAGAGCGGCGCCATATCAGGGCTGAAGAGCGCGAGCTTCTTGCCGATGAAAGGCACGCTGGCGATCTCGGTGCCGGGGTCGAACATGAACTTCTTCAGCTCGCCCTTGTACTTCTCGAACCGGCTGCCGCGCTCCACCACGAGCTTGCGTCCCGCCACGGTGTTGTCCGCGGTGAAGCCGCCCTTCGGGAAGAACACGTCATCGTACATCTCGATGGTGAGGTAGCGGAAGCGCCCCTTGCGATCGCGGAGCCTGCCGGTCTCGCTCAACGAATCGATCACTTGCTGCGCGCTGCGGCCATCGCGCACCAATCGCGCCCTGCGGAAGAGCGTTGCTGATTCCCGCTCATCCTTGCGGCGCACGCGCGCCTCGCTGCGCAGCGCGTGCGGATGATAGCGCGTGTTCAGGAATGCCTTGTGGAAGCTGCTGTCGGTGCGCACGCGGTGCACGAAGGCCTCCACATCGAAGCCCTGGGCCTGCGCGGAGATCACGACCTCGTCGAGCGCGATGTGCCGGAGCAGGGTGTCGGGCTGGGAAACTCCTGAAAAGGGGGAAAGGCAGGCTGAAAGGAGAAATGGGAAAGTCGAGAGCTGAAGCTGGAAAGGGCGCATCGCTAATGCCTGCGGGTGGGGCCGAGGCTGCCGTACAGCTCGTACTTCTTCTTCACGAAGAGGAGGAACTCGTACTGCGTTAGTCCCTTGATCACCTCATCGGGCACTGCGCAGAAATCGATGAAGTCGTCGAAGGAATCGTCGCTGAGGTTGATGATGTCGTACTCGACGTATTGCTGCAGCAGCTCCCGGAGCAGCGCGCGCTTGCGGTCCTCGTTGCGCATCTGCGCCACCAGGCGCTTGCTGCGCTCGCGACGGCTGAACTCCTGGTAGAGGAAGGTGATCGGGCTCTGCAGCGCATCCACCGAGCTGATGCGGTAATCACTCTCCTTGTAGCCGAGCTTCTCGATGTCCTTCTGGATCTGCTGCAGGGTGCGCTGGCTGAGCACCTCCACGGCAGCGAGCTGGTACTGGAGGGGCAGCAGGCGAACGGCCACCCGGTAGCTCGGCTTGGGCAGGCTGTCGCGCATGCAGATCAATGTGGTGCGGTGGCCCACGGAGCCGATCATGATCGTATCGGTCTGCAGCGCCTGCACCATGAAGCTTCCGTCGGGATTACCGAAGGCCCCGCTGCGCGTGCGCTTGTTCACTATCATGAGGTCGTAATAGGCGCGGTCGTTGGAGCTTGAGCTCACCTGGCCATGAATGGTGACCAGCTCCTGGCCGCACGCTTCAGCAGCAAGGAGTGAAATGATGGACGCGAAGAGGATGGCGCGCATGCGAACGCTCAAAGGTATCGGGCCGCCATTGGCAGCTTCCGGGCCAGAGGTCGCCGCCTGCGAAAAAAGGTGAAGGGCCCCCGCCTCGGCATGCGCCGCGCGAAGGCCCTTCATGAAGAGCCTGTGCATCTGTAAGCCGGGTCCTGTTCCTGCCTTGCGGCGGGCCTCCACCATCTATCTAGTCCCGCCGTCGCCAGCGGGATCGATCGACCTACCCTCCGGGATCGGACGAGCCGCCCTTATCCGCCTTGCGGCGGAGCCCCGGTATACATGGTCTTTCAGCCCGTGGGGTTTACCAAGCCGCCGATGTCGCCACCGGCGCTGGTGGGCTCTTACCCCACCTTTTCACCCTTACCCTCCTTGCGGATGGCGGTCTCCCTTTCTGCGGCACTTTCCGTAACGCCACCGTTCCCAGTGGCGCCCCTTCCCGTTAGGAAGCACGGTGCCCTACGCTGCCCGGACTTTCCTCCGCAGTTCTGCAAATGCGGCGGTGGAGCGATGCACAGGTTTGTCAAAGAACTTCTGAGGTTGGGGGTTGTAGGTTCATCGGAGGTAGAGGGTTGGACTTCCCGCCACCCCCAACCTCTTCAGCCCCTTCCCCTGAGTATCTCAACCTCCGTTGCCCCCACGCCATAGCGCCGCATGTCGGCATCATGGAAACGGACGCCATCGTAATACTGGAGCATCTTCCGCACCTCTTCGCGCAGCACGCCTTCTCCAACGCCGTGTATGACGATGAGCTTTCGCTTGCCGTTGCGGATGGCGCTCTCCAGGGCCCGCTCGAAGTAGCGGATCTGGTACTCGAGCTTCTCGCCGTCGCTCAACCTTGTTTCGTCCTCCACCAGCTCGTGCAGGTGAAGGTCCACCTCGGCCACGCTGTTGTCCTCGGGCTTCTTCGGCGTCTTGCCGGGACGGATCGGCGATCTGCTGCGGCGCTTCTCCTCGAGCAGTTCATTGGCCACGCGCATGCCCACGGCATGGTCGCTCACGCGCAAATGGGCAGCACGTGAACCTTCGGCCACTCGCACCAACCGTTTTTCCGGCACCTCCAACTCGAAACCGTCATCGGTGCGCAGCAGCACATGGCCCGGACGTCCGGCCCGCAGCACCACCCCACCGCCCACGTCATCGATGAACGAGACACGGTCGCCTTGCTGCAACTTTACCGCTGCCATGCGGCGAAATTAGCCCCCGATGAAACGCCAACTCCTTCAATTCGCGATCTGCGCCTGGATCCCGGCATTCGCCCAAGCACAAACCGAGGGCAGCTGCATGGCCCAAGGCGGGCGAGCGGCCCTCGATAAACTCTTCGAGCAGGAACTGGGGTTCCCGGCCGTTGCGCTCGAAGCTGGCTTCAAAGGCGAAGTGGTGATAGCATCGAGCCTCGCTCCAGATGGATCGGTGAAGTCGATCAAAGTGGGCAAATCCCTGTCTCTTGAATGCGACCAGGAAGCACTCCGTTTAGCCCGGATGATACTCTGGCGCCCGGTCACTGCCGGGGAATCGTGCAGCAGCTCCGAGATCTTCCTGGCCATCCCCTTCGAGCCGGGCAAATACAAGCGCTGGCTCAAGGACCGCCTCCCTCGAACCGGCGAGCGCTTCGGATTTCCTGCTGATACGAGCCTTGCCGTGCTCAGCCCCAAGCAGCTCGATTCGCAAGTGGCGCCTTCGATCCCGGGCGGCATGGCGGGGCTCCCTGCCTACATCGGCAAGGAGATGCGTTACCCCAATGAGGCCATGCGCTACAGCCTCGAAGGCACCGTGAAAGCGGAATTCGTGGTGGAGCCCACGGGGAGCATCAGCAACATGCATGTGCTGCAATCGGTGGGCGGCGGCTGCACCGATGAAGCGCTTCGGCTGCTCTATCGCATTCCGTGGACACCCGCACTGAAAGACGGCAAGCGCGTGCGCAGCGTACTTCAAGTGCCGATCCGCTTCGATCTGCCCAAGCAGCGGCAGTGATGCCTCAGGCCGCCGCCTTCTGCGCCAGCATGCGCTTGGCCTCGCGGTAATACTTGAAGGGCACCACCAGCATGCCGAAGCACTCGCCGTGCTCCTTGCCCAAGTGCTTGTGATGCGCTTTGTGCGCGCGGCGGATGGCGAGGAAGTACGGATTGCTCGTATTCCGCAGCCACTTGATGCGCTGGTGGATGAAGACCTCGTGCACGAAGAAGTAGAGGATTCCGTAGATGAGGATGCCCAAGCCTATCCAGAGCCAGGGGGTATGCAGGCCAAGCACGCTGCCCGCGATGAAGCAGCCCATCGACGGCACAGCGAAGATCAGGAAGAAGCTGTCGTTGCGCTCGATGAAGTTGTAGTGGTCCTTCTTGTGGTGATCGCTGTGCAGGTTCCAGAGGAAGCCGTGCATCACGAACTTGTGCGTGGCCCAAGCCACGAACTCCATGAAGGCTGCCGTGCCGAATACGATGGCGATGATGGCCCAGATGCTCATGCTCGGGGAACGTTCAGGTCCACGCTCCTGTTCGCTGCAGGGCCGAAGAGCGCTTCGAGCACGGCCCAGCGGTGATCGAAGATGCGCTTCAGGCGGCCTTTCACCACCCAATCGTGCATGAGCTCTCCCAATGGCCCCAGCGGCAGCTCGTACTCCACCCGGTCACGCATGAGCACTCCGCCTTCCACTTCCTCGAAGCTGTGCTCGTGCCACCAACGCCTGTAAGGGCCGCGCAACTGGGTGTCCACGAACTTGTAAGGGGCCTGCACTTGTTCGATGCGCGTGACCCATGTGAGCGGGATGCCGAACAGCGGCTTCACCGTGTAGGTGATGAGCTGCCCGGAAAAGGCCGGGCGCTCATCGAAAGGCTCGCGGATGGCGAAGCCCATTTCAATGGGCGTGATCCGCGCGAGATTACGGGGCGTGCTGAAGAACTCCCAAGCCTCGCTCAGCGTGGTCCTGAGCAATTGGCTGCGCTCAAGGACATGCTTGGCCATGCTACTTGATCACTTCAAGCTTCGGGTAGCGCTTCCGCCAGTTCTCCAGCGCTTTCTGGCTGCTCACGGTGATCACCGTGCGCGCATCGAGGCGGACCTTGATCTCCTTCACGCCTTTCTTGATGGGGCGCTCCAGGATCAGCGCTGGTTTCTTGCGGGGCATCTAGCTGATGATTTCGAGCTTGGGGTAGCGTTGGCGCCAGAACTCAAGCGCTTTATGGCTGGCAAGTGTAATCACTGTGCGGGCATCCAAGCGGACCTTGATGGCCTTTAGGCCGTTCTTCACCGGCTGGGTGAGGATGAGGGCTTTCTTTTTCCGTGGCATGGCTATGCGAAGAGATTGGTTTGCTGGTCGCTCGCTTTTCCCGCGCCTGACAGGGCTTCCTTGAAGACCCGTAAGACCCGGTCGCGCGCTGCTTCATGAACAACCATAGGACGCGCATAGTTGGCCGATCCGTACTCTGGCACCCAGCGCTTTACATAGTTTAACTGAGGGTCGAAGCGCTCCTGCTGTAATCGGGGGTTGAAAACCCGGAAGTAGGGCGCCGCGTCACAGCCTGATCCTGAGGCCCATTGCCAGCCTCCATTGTTGCTGCTGAGCTCGAAGTCGAGCAGTTTGGCCGCGAACCAGGCCTCGCCCCAGCGCCAGTCGATGAGCAGGTGCTTGGTGAGGAAGCTGGCCACCACCATCCGCACCCGGTTGTGCATCAGGCCGGTAGCGGCCAATTCACGCATGCCTGCATCCACCAGCGGATAGCCAGTGCGCCCTTCGCACCAAATCGAGAATTCCGTTTCGTCGTTCCTCCAAACGATCCGGTCGTAGGCTGGCTTGAAGGCGTTCCCTGAATTCGGGAAGTGCCAGAGGATCTGCATGTAGAACTCGCGCCAGATGAGCTCGTTCAGGTACTTGGGGCTCGACTTCAGGCTACGACGCACCAGCTCGCGCACGCTCACCGTGCCGAAGCGCAGATGGGTGCTCATGCGGCTGGTGCCGATGATGCTGGGCGTGTCTCGAGTCCGTTCGTAGTTGGTGAGCAGCCTCTCGTTCAAGCCGATGGGCGGGGCCTGAAGGTCTGTGGACAAGAAGCCCATCTGCTCCAATGACGGCATGGTCATGGGCTCCGTCCTCCAAAGGCGGTTCAAGAGGTCTTCGCTGGGGTGGGGCGCCGCCATCTCGGGAGTGAAGAGCCCCCGCCATCTCCGCATGTACGGCGTGTACACGGTGTAAGGCCCTTCATCGTCCTTCCTCACCTCGCCGCGCTCGAAGATGCTGATGTCCTTGAACGTGCGGAAGGGGATCCCGCGCGCGGCAAGCAGCTCGCCCACAGCGGCGTCCCGAGCGATGGCATAGGGCTCGTGGTCGTGATTCGTGGTGACAGCGGTGATGTCGAAGCGATCCAGCAGCCGATTCCACACCTCGATGGGCTTGCCGTGCTCCACCAGCAGCGAAGAGCCGCGCTTCGCCAGTTCTGCTTGAATGCCACGAAGCGCGCGGTGGATGAAATCGACACGGCGATCGGCTTTGTCCTCGAGCTTGTCGAGGATCTCCGTGTCGAAGATGAAGAGCGGCAGCACGTCGCCGTGATCGCGGAACGCGCGGAACAGCCCGTGGTTGTCCTCGAGCCGCAGGTCGCGGCGGAACCAGTGGATGCTGAGGCGGGGCTTGGGGGCCACTAGTTGCGCACGCAGGTCAGGAACTCGGAGCGCACCGCCGCATCATCGAAGCGTCCGCTGAAGTGGCATGTTACCGTGCTGCTGCATTCATCCTTCACGCCTCGCAGTTTCACGCACATGTGCTCTGCATCGATCAGCACGGCCACGTCCTCGGTGCGCAGCACCCGCTTCAATTCGGCTGCGATCTGCTCAGTGAGGCGCTCCTGCACCTGCGGTCGGGCGGCGTAATACTTCACGATGCGGTCGAGCTTGCTGAGGCCGATGACCTGGCCGCTGCTGAAATAGGCTACCGCGGCCTTGCCGATGATGGGCACGAAATGGTGCTCGCAGAAGCTATGCACGGTGATGCCGCGTTCCACCAGCATGCCCTTGTAGCCGAACTTGTTGGCGAAGAGGGTGGGCTCCGGCTTGGTCCCCGGATCCAAGCCATTGAAGACCTCGTTCACGAACATCTTCGCCACGCGCTTGGGCGTGCCCTGCAGGCTGTCGTCCGCGAGGTCGAGCCCAAGGGTTTCCATGATGCCGCGGAAGTGATGCTCGATGCGCGCGATCTTCTCCTCTGGAGCGAGCTTGAAGGCATCAGAACGCATCGGGGTGTCGATGGCCGCCGCTATCTGCCCGCGCTCCGGTTCTTCCAGGGGCAGGGCGAAAGGGATCACCGCGCCGTTCTTCTTCATCAGCATGTTGTGACTGTTCTGGTTGGTGTCAGGCGGCCTTGCGGGCCAGTTCGGCGCGCACGCGAGACCAGCATTCGCGGAGCCACACGGTGTAGCGCTCCGGATGCGCCTCGAGGTCGGCCCCCAGCCTGTCCGGATGCAAATAGTCCCACCCATCAGCCTCGTCGGCGGCGGGGTTCGGCCGGCCGGAGAAGGAGCCGAAGAACACATGGTCCAGTTCATGCTCGTGCAGGCCATTGTCGAAGCGGGCCTTGTACAGGAAGCTGAAGCGGTGCTCGACCTCTACGCTGATGCCCATCTCCTCAACGAGGCGGCGGCGCGCGGCAACCGCCACGGGCTCGCCCGGACGCGGATGACTGCAGCAGGTGTTGGTCCACAGGCCGGCGCTGTGGTACTTGCCCGGAGAGCGGCGCTGCAGCAGCAAGCGGCCCTGGTCATCGAAGAGGAACACCGAGAAGGCCCGGTGCAGCGCGCCTTCCTGGTGCGCGCGCAATTTGCCCATGGTGCCGATCGCCTCGTCGCGCTCGTTCACCAGCACCACCTGATCCTCGTTCAACGCTTGGTCCTGCATGGTGTTCAGAGCATGCCGAAGCTGTGGCGCAGGTAGCTGGTGGTGAGCAGGGCGATCTTCCGGCGGTTGCGCACCCGCACCCGCTCCTGCATGATGCGCCCGGCAGGCAGCGCCTTGATTTTGCGGAAGAGGTTCAGGTAGTAGATGTAGGCCATGTACACCCCGAAGCGAGCGCCCTTGGGCAGCTGGCGGATGCCGATCAGCGCCGCATCGAAGTCCGCTTGGATATCGGCCTCGATGGCCCGCTTGGTGTCCTCGTCCCAGCGGCTCATATCGATGCCGGGGAAGTAGGTGCGGCCAAGATTCTGGTGGTCGTCCTTCAGATCACGCAGGAAATTCACCTTCTGGAAGGCAGCGCCCAGCTTCATGGCGGCGGGCCGGAGCTTCTGGTAGAGTGGCTCGTCGCCCTCGCAGAAGACGCGCAGGCACATCAGGCCCACCACCTCGGCGCTGCCCAGGATGTAGGTCTCGTAGCTGCCCTGATCATGGCGCGTGTCCGTGAGGTCCATGGCCATGCTGTCGAGGAAGGTGTCGTAAAGCTCGCGCTCGATGCGGTACTGGTTCACCACGCGCTGGAAGCTGTGCAGGATGGGGTTGAGGCTGATGCCCTCGGCGATGGCGCGGTAGGTGTCTTCGCGGAAGCGCATGAGCAGGCTGTCCTTGTCGAAGCCATGGAAGGTATCCACGATCTCATCGGCGAAGCGCACGAAGCCATAGATGGAATGGATCGGCTCATGGAATCTCTTGTCGAGCGAGCGTATCCCCAGTGAGAAGGAGGTGCTGTAGCTGTAGGTGGTGTGTCGGCTCGCCTTAAGGCACACCTTGTCGTAGAGCGCGATCGTATTCATAGGATGACGGATTCAGGAGCGAATTCCTTTGCGACCAGGTCGGCCACCACTTGCCCGCTGATGATCGCGGGAGGCACGCCGGGGCCGGGCACGGTGAGCTGCCCGGTGTAGTAAAGGCCTTCCACCTTTCGGCTCTTCATGCTGGGGCGCAAAGGGCCGGTCTGCATGATGGTGTTGGCCATGCCATAAGCGTTGCCGCGGAACGCGTTGTAATCGGCCTTCAGGTCATTGATGCTGTAGCTCCGCTTGAGCACGACATGCGGGCGCGGGTCGAAGCCAAGATGCTTGCCCAAGCGTTCCATCACGATGTGGTAATAGCGCTCCCGGGTCTCCCCTTCGTCAACGAGCCCTGGCGCGATGGGGATGAGGATCACCATGTTCTCCTTCCCTTCAGGCGCCACGCTGGGGTCGGTCTTGCTCGCGCAGCTGGTGTAGAACAGCGGCTTGCTGGGCCAAGCAGGGTTGTCATAGATCTCCGCGCTATGCCGGTCCAACGACTCATCGAAGAAGAGCGTGTGGTGCTCCAGGTCGGGCAGCCTTCGATCGAAGCCGAGATAGAACAGCAATCCGCTCGGGGCCATGGTGCGCTTGGTCCAGTAGTCCTTGCTGTAGCCACGAGCAGCTTCAGGAAGCAGCTCCTGGTCCGCATGGTGGTAGTCGGCGCCAGCCACCACGATATCGGCCTTCAGCACGCCCTCGCTGAGCTCCACGCCAATAGCCTTGCCGCTCTCCACCAGAATGCGCTTAACGGGGGCGCCGCAGCGGATAGTGGCGCCTTGCTTCTCGGCCACACGCACGAAGCCATCGACCACCTTGCCCATGCCCCCTAAGGGGTACCAGGTGCCAAGCTCCATGTCGGCGTAGTTCATCAGGCTGTACAAAGCCGGCGTGTTCTGCGGCGCTGCCCCTAGGAAGAGCACGGGGAACTCCATGAGCAGGCGCAGACGCTCATCGGCGAAGTGCGCCTGCACATGCTTGCGCAGGCTGCGGAATACTTTAGTCTTCAACAGGCCGCCAATGAGGCCGGGATGCATGTACTCGCCCCAACTCAGCGAGGGGCGGTATACCAGCTCGCCCATGCCGAGGTCGTACTTCAGTTTGGCCTCTGCGAGGAAACGTTCGAGCTGGGCACCGGCACCTCTCTCCTTGCTCTCGAAGAAGGCTCGGAGCTCGATGGGGTCTGCCGGGATGGCCCATTTCTCTCCTGGCCCGAAGACCACACTGTAGGAAAGGTCGAGCCGGATCAAGTCGTAGTGATCGCGGACACGCTCGCCGAAGTCAGCGAAGAAGCGCTCGAACACTTCGGGCATCCAATAGAAGCTGGGCCCCATGTCGAAGGTGAAGCCGTCTTCGCTCCATGTGCGCGCACGGCCACCGGGCTGTGCGTTCTTTTCGAGAACGGTCACCCGGAAGCCCTTTCGCCCCAACGAGGCGGCAGCCGCCAAGCCGGCAAAGCCTGAGCCGATGACCACAACGTGCTTCATCTCAGTTCTGGACGTTCTTGTCGGTAAGCATCTCCTGCAATCGCTGGCGTGCTTGGTGTATGCGGCTCTTCACGGTTCCGATGGGAATGCCCATGTGCTCGGCGATCTCATGGTACTTGTAGCCTTCGTGATGCATGAGGAACGGCGTGCGGAAAGCCTCGTCCAAGCGTTCCAAGCTACGGTCGATCTCACTGCGTTTGACATTGGCCTCAACCGATGCAGGCGTTTGCACTCGGCTCACCACCTCCCGCTCACGCTCCACGGAGTCCAAAAGCACGCGGGTACGCTTATTGCGCCGATGACCGTTGATGAAGGTGTTCTTCACGATCGTGTACACCCACGCCTTGAAATTGGTGTTGTCGCGGAATTTGTCGCGAAAGGTGATTGCCCGGAGCATGCTTTCCTGCACCAGGTCAAGCGCGTTATCGCGGTCCTTGGTGAGGCCGAGGGCGAAGTAGTACAACTGCTGCCGCAGGCTAAGAAGCTGGTGGTTGAACTCGAGGGTTGACATGATTTTGTTCAGTGTTATGCGCTAATGACTGGACAAAAGAACAACAAGTTGTCTAATGTTTCTACTTTTTCGTTGAACATTATTTCTTGATTACATCCAAACGAGCAACATTAATCTGATATTCAAGTATTTACGAGATGCATGAATCTGGCCGCGAGCCATCCCAAAGGACGCCGAATACAGCTGGAAGGCGGTTCGCCGGATTGGTTTCGGGTCCTCAAGCGCTCTTAAGGCGCCACGAACAAGAGGGCGTCGCCTGATTCTGCGGCTCGATGCCAAGCACTGATCTGCTCCAAAGTGCTGGTGGTACAGCTATCGGGTGATTCGGCCAGCGACTTCCAGAAGAAGACATGAGTGATGGGTGCACCTGTCAATCGCTCATACTCCTGCACCCTTACGCACGGCGCGTTGCTCGTGGCAAAATCGCCGATGCCGTGCGGAATCGATTCCGGGCGCCATTGCACGGGCGAAAAGGGCGCGAGCGCAACGAAGTTGTCGAGCACCGTGGCGTTGCGCGTGGCCGCGATGTAGCTGCTCAAGTTGCTATGCACCCAATTGCCGCTGTAATTCAAGGGGAGCACGACAGCAGCATCACGGATCGGTGCTGCGACCTCGAGCAAGGCCGTGGCCTCGCCCGATAGCGCTCGTGCGGTGCGGGCCTGCAATGCGGTATGCCAGATATCCCCGGCAATAACGATGGTCACCGCGACGAGCGCGAGTGTTCGGTGCGCACCGGACGCCGTGATCGCCAACGAGAGCAAGAGCATGAAGAAGAGGAGCACGCGCGGTGAAGCGCTGCTCCCGCCAGCGGCCACATCGGGCAGCACAAGGAATGCGACCAAAGCGCACGCGGCGAGCAGCAGCCACGTGCGCACGGTCCAGTCCTTCTTCCATGCAGCGAGGAGCAGCCAGGCCCCCAAGAGCGCAACTGGCGCAGCCGTCATGGCCGATGCATAGGATTCGCCGTCGACGCCCAACGCATTGTACGCCCGGCCCTTCACCAGCCAGGCCAACCGATCACCAAGAGGCACCCACGTTGCTCCACCACGGGCCGTCGGGTGCATGAACCAGTAGGTTAGCGTGAGGCAGATCCCCGGCGCGGCGGCCAGGAGTGCGAACCGCAGCCCGGGCAGACCACTGCCCCCCTCGCCGCGATCGCGCATCACCAGCATCAACGCAACGCAAGCCCCGGCGACCATGAAGCTGGTTAGATGGGTGAAGAACAGAAGGGTGAGGATCAGCGCCAATTGCGCCGGGAAACCCCGTGCTGGAGCAAGAGGCCGGTGCCATGCATGATGCAGCGCCATGAGCAGGAGCGGCAGGCTGAGGCTGAAATTGATGAAACCCATGGCCACGGCATAATGCAATAGGAAGGGCACGCCCAAGAAGCTGAGCCACGGACGCTCCGGCGCCAGTGAGACCGCCAGCCTGCGGTAACTCCACGCCACGGCGATCACCGCCAACGAGAAGACGGCCTTTTCCGCGACCCACGAAGGGGCCACGGACATAACGGCGGCCATGATCAACGGCCCGGTCCAATAGGGCTCCGGCCAGGTGTGCAGGACGAAGAAGCGGCCGGTGAACTCGTCGCCGCGCACCAGATCAAGCAGGATGCGCGCGTTGGCCAGGTGGCAGGGCCCATCGACGGTGACGAACCAGGCGCTTCCCCAGATCGGCCACAAATGGAGCGCCGTCAAGAGCCAGTATGGAAGATTGGCACCTGCTCCTGCACGCATGTCCGCAAGGAAAGGAAAAGCCCCGGCCATCGCAGGCTCCATGCTCCTGCCGGTGGCGCCGTCCATGAAGAAAAGGTCCGGCTATATTTGCGCCCCCTTCACCGGGTCGGGCCCTTAGGTATTCGGGCCTTGTTCTTTGGAAGTCGTCGCATCATGGAGGCATAGCTCAGCTGGTTCAGAGCATCTGCCTTACAAGCAGAGGGTCGCTGGTTCGAATCCGGCTGCCTCCACCAAACCGCCTGCCGCCTCCGGCTCGCCAACGATGATCGCATTGGGATGTTAGCTCAGCTGGTTTAGAGCGCATGCTTCACACGCATGAGGTCACTGGTTCGAATCCAGTACGTCCCACCACGGAAAGCCTTGGCGAAAGCCGAGGCTTTTCTGTTCACAGCGCTTCGGCCACGACGAAGACGCTACCGGTCACCAGCACCAAGTCGTCCTGTGCGGCGGATTCACGGGCGGTTGCCACTGCATCGGTAACCGACGCGCACCGGACACCTGCCAATCCGTGCGCTCGAGCCTTTGATCGCAGCTGTTCCGGATCCATGCCGCGCGGGATGTCAGCCTTGCAGAAGTAATAGGCTGCATCCTTCGGCAAAAGGTCCAGCACGCCATCGATGTCCTTGTCATTCACCATGCCCAGCACGATCCGGAGACGGTTGAAGCCGGTGCTCGCCAGCAGTGCATTCACCACGCGCATGCCATCCACGTTATGCGCCACATCGGCGATGGTGCGCGGCGCCTGGCCGATCACCTCCCATCGGCCGCGCAGGCCGGTGTTCGCCACCACGTTCGCGAAACCGCGTGCTACGGCTTCGTTCAAGATGTTCCAGCCGCGCGCGCGCAACACATCAATGGCTGCCAACGCTGTTCGGGCGTTCCGCTCTTGGTGCGCGCCATGCAGGCCGATCGCACAGGGCAACGGGTTGCTGTGATCCGCGAACACGATCGAGGAGCGCTCTTCTTCGGCTTTCCGACGGAACACTTCCGCCACCTCCGCTTCCGCTTCACCGATCACCAAAGGAATGCCCGGCTTGATGATGCCCGCTTTCTCCGCAGCGATCTTCTCGAGCGTATCGCCGAGGAACTGCATGTGGTCCCAACCGATGTTGGTGATCACGCTGACCTCGGGCGTCACCACGTTGGTGCTGTCGAGGCGGCCGCCCATGCCCGTCTCTACTACGGCGATATCGACCTGCTGCTCCCGGAACCACCAAAGTGCGAAAGCCACGCCCCATTCGAAGAACGAGGGCTCGATCGGCCCGAACGCATCGCGGTGCCGCTCAACGAAGCGAACAACCTCCTCTTCCCTCACCATGGCGCCGTTCACGCGGAATCGTTCCCGGAAGTCCTTGAGGTGCGGCGAGGTGTGCAGGCCGACCTTGTAACCGGCCTCCTTCAGCGCACTGGCGATGAAAGAGCACGTGCTGCCTTTGCCGTTGGTGCCGGCCACGTGCACGCAATTCAGCCCGCGCTCGGGATGGCCCAGAGCCTCCATGAGCGAATGCGTGTTGCTGAGATCGGCCTTGTACGCCGACGCGCCGATGCGCTGGTACATGGGCAGCTTCGCGTAGAGGTACGCCAGCGTGTCCGCGTAGGTCAGCATAACCACCGATGGACGCTGATGGACACGGATGTTGACGCGCTACTCCAGCTCGAAGATGAAGACCAGCAGGCCCATCTGCTCGGCAGGGCCATCAGCACGCGCTGAAAAGGTGCATTGCAGGGCACCCTTCTTGGCGATGTTGAACAGCACGGAGCTCGTGGTGGTGCTCTTATCGAGGTTCTGCGATACGCGCGTCACCTTGCCGTCGCGGTCCACCCAGATGTTCAAGGCCACCTTGCCGCCCTCGCTGGGCTTGTCGGTGATGTTCGGTCCGCGCATCAGGCCGCGGCCTTCCAACCTGCCTTCAAAGCCGCTCCCTTTGAAGTCGCCGCTGCCTCCACCGCCAGGCTTGCTGCTGTTGCTGTTGTTGCCGCCCGGATTCGGGTCGGTGTTCTCGCTGGGATTGCCGCTCGGGTTGAACAGCGAATTCGGATTAGGCTTGGGCGGCTTGGGGGTCTCGGGCTTGGGATTCGGCTTGGGATTCGGTTTTACGGGCTTGGGTGCTTCCACGGGGCTGTCTTCCTCAGTGGCCACTTCTTCCGGATCGCTCGCGGAGGGCGATGGCACGGCCGATTCCTGCGGCGCACCGGGCGTGGGCGACGGGTCGCCGCCGCTGAGTCCGCCGGCGCTCTCGAAGACGAGTTCGATCATCTCCTCCTGCGGCAGCGGATCGGGCTGCGTGAGGCCGAAGAAGAGGAAGAGCAGGAATGCGATGGCGTGGATGACCACCGTAGCAATGATGCCCGCGCGGCGGTCACGCTCCTGTTCTTGATGCTGTACGGCGATGGTGCTCATGGTGCGTTGCGTTTGGTCGACCCGGAGGATCGACGTTGCCGGAGTCTATTGAGATCCGCGTGCCATGATCATTCCGGTTTCGTCGCCAGGATGATCTTCCACTTGTTGCGCTTGGCGATGTCGAGCACGCTCACGGTGATGCCGGTGGGCACGCTCTGGTCCACGTGCATCACCACGGCCTGGTCCGCTGGGTGCTTGCTCATTTCGTCCTTCAGTACCCCCTCGAGGTCCGCCGGTTCGATCATGCGGTTGTTCACGCTGTAGTGCTGCTCGGCGTCGATGCGAACGGCCACCTTGGGCTTCTCCTTGGTCTTGTTGGCGCTCTTGGGCAGGTCCACAGGAAGGGCATACGGGCTCACCAGCGTGCTCACGATCACGAAGAAGATGAGCAGCAGGAAGACCAGGTCGGTCATGGAGCTCATGCTGAAGCCCGCATCGACCTTATGTGTGCTGCGCAGGCCCATGTTACTTGGCGGGTGATTCGAGCACGTCCATGAAAGCGATCGTGGTGGCTTCCATCTTCTGGATCACCTTGTTCACGCGCGCTGTGAGCGTGTTGTAGGCCACGTAGGCGATGATGCCGATCACGAGGCCCGCCACCGTGGTGACCATGGCCTGCATGATGCCGCCGCTGAGCTGGCTGATCTCAACGCCTGCGCCGCTGATCTTCATGGTGTGGAAGGTGACGATCATGCCGATCACGGTGCCGAGGAAGCCGAGCATGGGCGCGGCGCCGGAGATGGTGGCCATCACGGGCAGGCCGCGCTCCAGCTGGTAGATCTCGAGCTTGCCGGCGTTCTCGATGCTCACCTCGATGTCCTTCAGCGGCTTGCCCACGCGGCTGAGGCCCTTGTCGAGCATGCGCGCCACAGGTGTGCTGGTCTGCGCGCACAGGTTCCGGGCGCTGTCGATCTTGCCTTCGTGCACGTAGTCGCGAATCTTGTTCATGAAGTCCTTGTCCTCGCGGAGCGCGCGGCGTATGGCCATGGAGCGCTCGATGATGAGGTAGATGGCGATCAGGCTCATGATGCCCAGTGGCCCCATGATGTACCAGCCGCCATCGACGATGAGCTGCCAGATGGAGATGGTCTCGATGACAGGTTCGACCGGTCCGGCTGAACTGGTCTGTTCCAGGACCTCGCGGGCCTGTTCGATCTGCGTGAAGAGCGGGAAGTGCATGGTGTCGGGTTGTGATGGAACGGCGCGCGGCCGTGCTGAAGTATATCAGTTGAGCTTGGCGAGGGCGATCTCGAACGCGGTGCGGGTGAGGTGCTTGCGCTGGTTGTTGCGGGCCTGGCAATCTTCAATGGCCTTGCCGATCACGTTGCTCACATCCTCGAAGATGGCCTTGTCCGATAACGCGTTGCCGGGCTGCATGCAATAAGCGAACACGCGGGCCATGCCGCAGTTGGCGATGAAGTCGGGGATCACGCTCGCAAGGCCGTCCGCATGCTCGCCTATGGGGCCGTAGAAGATCTGCGGATCGGCAAAGGGCACGTTGGCGCCGCTGCTGATCACTTCCAGGCCGGCCTTGGCCATGCGGTCCACTTGGTCCTTGGTCACCAGGCGACTGGCGGCGCACGGCAAAAAGACCTCGGCCCCGATGTCCCAGATCCTCGCATTCACCTCATCGAAGGGCAGCATGTCCTGAATCCGGAGCGCATTGCCGGCCTTGTCCGTGAAGAGCCCCTTCACTTCCTCTGCACTGAAGCCCTCCGGACGGAGGGCACCACCATGCCGGTCGATGATGCCCACGATGCTTGCCCCCTGTTGGGCGAGGTAATACCCTGCGGCAGCGCCCACATTGCCCCAGCCCTGCACGATCACGCGCTTGCCGTTCAGGTCGCCGCCATAAACACGGTAGTAATGGCGCACGCTCTCGGCCACGCCCCATCCGGTGATCATGTCGGCCACGGCGTATTTGCCAGCGACCGGCACATAGCCCGTGTCGTTCACCACCTTGCTCACGCCTTCGCGCAGCTGGGCGATGGCCTTCAGCTTCACCTCTTCCTGCGTGCCGATATGGCCATTCACCACACCCTCTTGGGGATGGCGCAAGCCATAGCGCTCCGTGATCGGGATCACGTCGTGCAATTCGTCCACGTTCAGGTCGCCGCCGGTACCATAGTAGGTCTTCAGCAGGGGCATCACGGCCTTGTACCAGCGGTCTAGCACGGCATTCTTGCGCGGGTCGGCGGGGTCGAAGTCGATGCCGCTCTTGGCACCGCCGATAGCCGGGCCGCACACGCTGAACTTCACCTCCATGGTCTTGGCCAGGCTCTCCACCTCGCGCTTGTCGAGGCCCTTGCGCATGCGGGTGCCGCCGCCGGCCGCACCGCCTCGCAGGCTATTGATCACCACCCAGCCGCGTGCACCGGTGGGGGCATCGTTCCATTCAAAGACGATCTCGGGGGCGCGCTCCTCGAAGCGCTGAAGGGCATCACGCATTTCCTATCGGTCGGGGCGAAAGTAGCGGCGGGCTCAAGCTCGTTGTCGGGCAGCCGGAACGGTTATTCAAACCGTCTGTTAATAGGGCCGATTCACCGCCCCACCTGAGCTATCCCGCTTCGCACCCGTCACGCTGGCCAGCGCGTTCGCTTCGCCCCGGATCCGAAGCACGCCCAACAACGCGAACACCAGCGCCTCCTTGAAGTCGATGGTGCGCTTGTCCGGCACTTCGATCGGTGCCATGGAATGATGGCGGATCCGTTCAATGAGGAACCCGTTGTGCGCTCCTCCACCGGTGACGAGCACTGGCCCATCGGCTTTGCGCAAGGCCTGGGCCAGCAGGTAGGCGATGTGCTCGGCGACGGTGCGCAGCTTGGTGGATGTGGATGGATAACGGCCCTCAATCAACGGCAGCACCCATTCGTTGAAGTACTCGCGCCCCATCGACTTGGGCGGGCGCTTCGCATGGAATGGAGAGCCCTTCAGCTCGACGAATAGCTCCCCGTCGAAGCCGCCCTTCCGCGCCAGTTCGCCATTCTCATCAAAGGGCAAGCCCGCCTCGTTCGCCAAATAGTTGAGCGCTTGGTTTCCGATGCAGACATCGTAGCCGATGATGCGCTTCGGTCCGTGCAAGCTGATGTTGCAGATGCCGCCGACGTTGATGAAGGCCCTGTAGTCCGGGAACAGCAGCTTCTCCCCCAGCGGCACCAGCGGCGCGCCTTGTCCGCCCAGCGCGATATCGGCACTTCGGAAGTCGCACACCGTGGTGATACCGGTGATGGCCGCGATGCGCGCGCCCGAGCCGATCTGCGTGCTGAAGCCCAATTCGGGCCGATGGAAGATGGTATGCCCGTGCGAAGCGATCAGCTCGGCTTCCTCTCCGCGCAGGAAGCGCTTGCTGGCCTGACCGATGAATGCGCCGAGGTCGGCATCGAGATGCGCAAGCTCCAGCGCGCTGCCGTGCATGGCGTTCAGCAGCCGGTCGCGCAGCGCTGTTGGATAGGGCACCGTGCGCGCCTTGATGAACGAATGGCTCCAGCGACCGCGCTTCTCCTGCAGCTCGCATAACGCGAGGTCAAGGCCATCGAGGGAGCTTCCGCTCATGATGCCGAGCGCACGGTAAGTGGGCATGCGGCAAAGGAAGGGTTTGAGGAGTTGAAGGTTGCAGGTTGATTGTGGTTGAGGGTTGTGGGTTGCTTCCCGCTTCGTTCCTAGCGGTCGCAATGACAGGTTGGGGGTTGTGGGAAGGTCAACCCTGAACCAGAATCAACCTGCAACCGAGGAACAACCTTCAGCCTCGAACCATCTTTGCGGCATGCGCATCGCCTTCGAGAAGTGGCACGGCACCGGCAACGATTTCATCCTGGTCGATGATCGTTCGGGTAGTTTCCCAGCGAACGATCTCAATCTCGTGCGCCTCCTCTGCGACCGCCACTTCGGCATCGGAAGCGATGGACTGATCCTGATCCAAGCGCCACGCGAAGCGGGCATCGCCTTCCATATGGAATTCTTCAACCCCGATGCGAGCAAGAGCTTCTGCGGCAACGGCAGCCGCTGCGCCTTCGCAGCCTGGAGCCGTTGGAACGGCGAGGCGCCCAGCGCTCGGTTCATGGCGATCGATGGACTGCACGAAGGTGAGTGGCGTGGTGGGCTCGTGGCCGTATCGCTGCGCGACGTGGAGCTGGTGCTGAGCGGAGCGGACCACGACTTCATCCACACTGGATCGCCGCATGAAGTGGTGCGCGTGCCCGAACTGGATGCTGTGGAGATCATGGTGGATGGCCCGTTGCGCGCCCACCACGAGCGGCGCGGCCCAGGCGGCTCCAACGTGAACTATGTGCGCGTGGCGGATGGCGCGATCAGCATGCGCACCTTCGAGCGCGGCGTGGAAGCGGAAACCTTGAGCTGCGGCACCGGCGTGGTGGCGGCCGCGATCAGCGCGCTGGCCCGACGTGAGGCGGTTTCGCCAGTGGCGGTGCGCACACGGGGCGGCGACCTCCGCGTTGAAGCGGAGGCCGTGAACGGCGGGTGGTCGCGCATTGCGCTCATCGGTCCGGCCGTGCGCGTGTTCGAAGGCAGCATCGAGATGTGATCCATGGCGAAGCGGAAAGGCAAATGGCTCATCGCCGGCGCGGTCCTCATGGCGGCGGCAGGGTTGGCGGCTTTCGTGGCGTGGCGTGAGGTGATGGGCCCCTCGACGCGCTTCACGGACGAGAGCCGCGTGCTCTTGATCCCCACCGGATCCGATCTGCGAACGGCCATGGACAGCTTGGAGCGCATCGCGGCCGTGCATGATGAGCGCGCTGCGGAGCTCCTGCTGAAGCGCGGCACCATCAAGCCAGGACGCTACCGCGTGAAGAAGGGTGCGAGCCTGCGCGCCATCGCTCGCATGCTGCACGCCGGCGAGCAGGAGCCGGTGCGCATCACCTTCAGCAATGTGGATCACCTGCATGAATTGTCGGGACGATTAGGGCGCTCGCTGGAGCCGGACTCCATAGCCTTCTTGAAGGCCTTCCTTGACCCTGACCGGCAACGCGATGCGGGGCTGAGCGACGCCACCATGATCAGCCTCTTCCTGCCCAACACCTACGAGTTGTGGTGGACCACCACGCCCGAGCAATTCATCGCGCGCATGCTCAAGGAGCACGAAGCGTTCTGGAACGAGACGCGGCGCGAGCAGCTCGCTGCGTTGAAGCTCACCACTGCGGAAGCGAGCACCTTGGCCAGCATCGTGCAGGCCGAAACGGTGAAGATGGCCGATGCGCCCACGATCGCCGGCGTCTATCTCAACCGCATGCGCATCGGCATGCCCTTGCAAGCCGACCCCACGCTCAAATTCGCGCTGGGCCTCGACTCCGTGCGGCGTGTGCTCCACCGCGACAAGGAGGTGGATTCACCCTACAACACCTACCGCTACGCGGGCCTGCCGCCCGGGCCCATCAACATGCCTGAGCCGCGCTTCATCGATGCGGTGCTCAGCGCGCCCAAGCACGAGTACCTCTATTTCTGCGCCCGCGCCGACCTCAGCGGATACAGCGATTTCGCGCGCACCTACGAGCAGCACCTGGTGAATGCGCGCCGCTACCAGAAGGCGCTGAACGCCCGGAAGATCTACCGGTGAGCGCGCTCCTGAGAGCCGCCTATTTTCGCGCCCGCTCCAGAGAAAGCGAGCGATGCACAGATGACCAAGATCAAATTCGGCACCGACGGCTGGCGCGCCATCATCGCGCAGGAATTCACGGTTGACAATGTGGCGCGCGTGAGCGTGGCCGTAGCGGATTGGGTGCTGAAGAAGCAGCCGGGCAGCACCCGCATCGTGCTGGGCCACGATTGCCGCTTCGGCGGGGCGCTCTTCGCCGAGACTTGCGCCAAGGTGTTCGTGAGCCGCGGCATCGAAGTGCATCTGGCCGAAGGCTTCGTGAGCACCCCGATGATCTCGCTCGGCGCACAACGCGTGAAGGCCGGCATGGGCGTGGTGCTCACAGCCAGCCACAATCCGCCCAGCTACAACGGCTACAAGCTGAAGGGCATCCATGGCGGCCCGCTGATCCCCGAAGAGGTGCAGGAGGTGGAGGACATGATCCCCGATGCGCACGGCATCGACCTTTCCTCCATCGATCTCGATGAAGCGCGCGCGAAGGGCTTGCTGCGATCCATCGACCTGGAGACCATGTACGTGGATCATGTGGAGAAGAGCTTCGACATGAAGGCCATCCGTGAATGCGGCATGCGCTGGGGCTATGATGCCATGTATGGCGCCGGTCAGAACGTGATGCGGCGCATCCTTCCGAAGGCCACCTTCCTCCATTGCGACTACAACCCCTCGTTCATGGGCCAGGCGCCGGAGCCGATCCATAAGAACCTCGGCGAGTTCAGCGCGCTGATCAAGCAGGGCGGGATCGATTGCGGCCTGGCCACCGACGGCGACGCCGACCGCATCGGCCTGTACAACGGCCGCGGCGAGTTCATCGACTCGCACCACATCATCCTGCTGCTCATCCATTACCTGGTGAAGTACAAGAAGTTCACCGGCAAGGTGGTGGTGGCCGTGAGCACCACGCCGAAGGTGAAGAAGCTCTGCGACCACTATGGCCTCGAGTACAGCGTCACCAGGATCGGCTTCAAGTGGATCAGCGGCATCATGATCACCGAGGACGTGCTCCTCGGCGGCGAAGAGAGCGGCGGCATCGCGATCAAAGGCCATATCCCCGAGCGCGACGGCATATGGATGGGCCTCACCATCTGGGAATTCATGGCCAAGAGCGGCAAGACGCTCGATGAGCTGATCCAAGAAGTCTACGCCATCGTGGGGCCTTTCGCCTACGACCGGAACGACCTCCACATTAGCGAAGCGCTGAAGCAGCAGGTGCTCAAGGACTGCGACAGCTACACGCGCTTCGGCGACCTGGAGGTGCGCCGCGTGGAGACCATCGACGGCCACAAGTTCCACTTCGATGGCGAGCAATGGCTGATGATCCGCGCGAGCGGCACCGAGCCGGTGCTGCGCTGCTACGCGGAATCGGGCACCATGGCCGGCGCGCAAGCGATCCTAGCGGCGTGCAAGAAGACGATCGGCGCCTGACCGCTCACCCGCTCCGATACCTTGCGCCATGCGGCTCCTTCACCGTGCGGCCTTCGTGAGCATCGGCTTGACGCTGCCGGCTCAAATGGCCACAGCGCAGCCTGCTGATTCAAGCTCCGCCTGCGAGCGGCCCTGCAAGCGGTGCGTCACCCTTGTTTCCGTGGGCGCGGGCGCAGCGGCTTCGGCAGCCCTCGTCGGCCTCGATCAGGCCTGGTACGCGCAGTACGAGCGCGAGCCCATGCACAGCTTCGACGATAGCGGCGAATGGCTGCAGCTGGACAAGACCGGACACCTGCTGAGCGGCTACATGCTCGGTGCCTGGGGCCATGCCGCCATGAAGCACTGCGGAACGGGCAATCGCAGCGCGCGCTGGATCGGCGGCTCCGTTGGCCTGGCCTTCATGACGGGCATCGAGCTGCTCGATGGCACGTCGTCCGGCTGGGGCTTCTCGTGGAGCGACATGGCCGCCAATGCTGTAGGGGCTGGCCTCTTCATCGTGCAGGATGCAACCTGGCACGAGCAGCGCATCGTGCCGAAGATCTCGTTACGCTTAACGCCTTACGCGGCTCAGCGTCCCGATCTGCTAGGCGAAGGCGTTGCCGACCGCCTGCTGAAGGATTACAATGGCGTCACACTATGGTTCAGCGGCAACGTCGCGAGCCTCAGCGGCAGCGCACGCATCCCGAAGTGGCTGAACATCGCCGTTGGCTATGGCGCGGAAGGCATGGTGAGCGCGCATCCGGAACAGCAGATCGGTGGCGATCCCGTGTTCAGGCAGATCTACCTCTCACCCGACATCGACCTCACGCGGATACGCACCCGGAGCAAGCTGCTGCGCACGCTGCTGTTCATGGCCAACAGCATCAAGGTGCCGCTTCCGGCGCTGGAGTACCGCAGCAACGGCGCGTGGAAGGCGCACTGGCTCTACTTCTGAAGCAGGTCACCATCCCGGAGCAGGCGATCCACCTTCAGCACGCCGGCCACGGTGAGGCTGTCGCGCAATTCGCCGCGCATCACCATCTGCACCAATTCAGCAAAGGGCACTTTGCGCAGCTCGAGCTGCTCGTTGTGGTCGGGCTCCGGCTCGTGGAAGGTGAGTCCTTGCGCCACATAGATGATGGCCACCTCGTCGCTGGCGCTGTTGCTCAGGTCCATCTGCAGCACCTCGGTCCAGCGCTCCGCGACGATGCCCGCCTCTTCGCGCAATTCGCGCTGGGCGCTCTCCACAGGCGGCCGCTCACGCGACCCTCCGCCCTCGATGATCTCCCAGCTGTACGCATCGATGGGGTAGCGGTACTGGCCTACGATCCAGGTGTTGCCTTCCTCATCCAACGGGATGACGCCCACTGCCAGATTCTTGAAATGCACCACCCCATAAATGCCCTCGCGCCCGCCGGGGTCGATGACCTCGTGGTGGCTCACGCTGATCCACGGGGTGCTGTATCGCTCCTCAACCGTCAGTGTCTTCCAAGGGCCACGTTCTTCCATGCGGCAAGTTTACCGGTGCGGCTCCGGTTGGATCGCTTCGGCTACATTCGCGGCCCATTCAACTGACCCGCCATGGCCTCCACTGCCGACGTGAACATCGGATCCTACATCCGCTTCAATAACGACATCTGCCAGATCATGGAGTGGCAGCATCGCACGCCGGGCAACCTGCGCGCCTTCTACCAGGGCAAGATGCGCAATCTCCGGAACGGCAAGCTCAACGAGCACCGCTGGCGCAGCGGTGAAAGCATGGAGGTGCTCCGGGTCGAGATCCACGAGCTGCAATACCTCTACCGCGAGGGCGACAACCTGGTGTGCATGGACCAGGCCACCTTCGACCAGAAGTACATCCCGGTGGCGCTCTTCGGCGATACCATGAAATTCATGCGCGAGGAGATGGTGGTGCAGATCGGCTTCGAGAGCGAGGTGCCCATTTTCGCCCGCCCGCCGAAGACCGTTGAGCTCACCGTGGCGGAGGCCGAGCATGCCGTGAAGGGCGATACCAGCAACAAAGTGATGAAGCTGGCCAAGCTCGATAACGGCACAGAGCTCATGGTGCCGCTCTTCGTGGAGGCTGGCACGGTGATACGCATCGACACCGAGACGGGCGAATACCTGGATCGCGTGAAGAAATAAACCGTCACGCACTGAACGGAACGAAGCCCCCTCCTGGGGGCTTCGCCATTTTCGGCGCGGCTACCTTTGGCCGCCAACCCAACCGCGTGATCCTCCCTCAGCCCCTCACCGCTGCCGAACTCGCCGCCCTGATCGGCGCTGAAGCGCACGGCAACACGCAGCGCCTCGTCACAGGCCTCAACGAGATCAATCGTGTGGGCGAGGGCGACCTGGTTTACGTGGACCATCCGAAGTGGTACGACAAGGCCCTGAACAGCGCGGCCACCACCATCCTGATCGACAAGGCCGTGGAACCGCCTCCTGGCAAGGCCATCATCATCAGCCCCGATCCATGCCGCGATTACAATGCGCTGGTGAAGCGCTTCATGCCGCGTGCGGGCTGGGGTCCTGAGGGCATCGTGATCGGCGAAGGGTCGCGGATCCATCCTTCGGCGGTGATCGGACCGCACGTGACCATCGGCCGTGATTGCGTCATCCACCCGAACGTGGTGATCTACGAGCGCACCACCATCGGCGACCACGTGACGATCCACGCCAATGCCGTGATCGGCGCCGACCCCTTCTACTACAAGAAGCGCCCGAGCGGCTACGACAAGATGGAGCCCTGCGGCACCGTGGTGATCGAGGACGATGTGGAGATCGGGGCCCTCAGCACCATCGATCGCGGCGTGAGCGCGGATACGCGCATCGGCCGCGGAACCAAGATGGACAACCACGTGCAGGTGGGCCACGACACGCGCATCGGCGAACGCTGCCTGTTCGCTGCGCATGTGGCCATTGCCGGCGCCTGCGTGATCGAGGATGGCGTCACCCTCTGGGGCCAGGTGGGCATCCCGAGCAAGTTGCGCGTGGGCAAGGGCGCGGTGATCCTCGGTCAGAGCGGCATCCTCACCGATGCCGAAGCGGGCAAGACCTATCTGGGATCACCGGCGCGCGAGGCGAAGCAGATGATGCGGGAGATCAGCCTGCGCGCCAAGCTGCCGGAGATCGCCAAGAAGCTAGGCATCTGAAATGGCCCGGCTGGAGCGCATCATCGAGCGATTGGAGCTGAAGGAGTTCCAGCTGCGCACGCTGCTCGATGTGAGCAAGGCCATCAACAACAACGTCGGGCGCGACGAGCTGCTGCGCCTCTTCGAACGGATCGCGCATGGTGAACTGGGCATCACGCGGCTGAGCCTGTATGAGCGCACCGATCATTGGGAGCGCATCTTGAGCTACGGGCACGACGCGCGCGACGCGGCCATCGACGCCGAGCAGCTCTTCGGCACGTTCACCGACATCCAGACCATCAACGCGGAGATCGAGGGCCGGCTGGGCGCCTTCGACGTGGCAGTGCCGGTGTACCACCGCGACAAGCCCCTTGCCTTCCTGCTCATCGGCGACATCGATGAGGAGGAGCAGCGCATGAGCCCGGTGGTGAAGCACCTCAACTTCATCCAGACCCTGGCCAATCTCGTGGCCGTGGCATTGGAGAACCAGCGCATGGCGGGGCGCCAATTGCAGCAGGAGCTCGACCGCCGCGACCTCGTCCTGGCCGCCCAGATGCAGCAGCAGTTGATCCCTGCGGAGCTGCCGCGCACTGACCGATTGGAAGCCGCTGCGTGGTACCAGCCGCACCGCCTCATCGGCGGCGACTACTACGACCTGCTGCCGCTCGGCGACGAACGGTACCTCGCCTGCGTGGCCGACGTCAGCGGCAAAGGCGTGGCTGCAGCACTGCTCATGAGCAACTTCCAAGCGCAGGTGCGCGCGGCGCTGCCCCACAACAACGACCTCGACCGGTTGATCCGCCACCTCAACGAGCGCGTGTTCGCCAATGCGCGCGGCGAGCGCTTCATCACCTTCTTCGCCGGCTTGATCGATCTGCGCGCCGGCACCTTGCGCTTCGCCAATGCCGGGCACAACGACCCTCTATTGCATGATGGAGCGCGGATCACCGCGCTGCATGACGGCAGCATCGCCCTGGGCATGATGCCGAGCCTGCCCTTCCTGCGGATCGGTGAAATGCCCTTGCCCAAGGAAGGCACCCTGCTCTGCTATACCGATGGCCTGGTCGAGCAGGAGGATGCCCATGGCCACGCCTTCGAGGATGAACCGCTGAACCGTGCACTGAGCGGTTTCTCGGGCGCCGGTCCCGATGGGTTGGTATCCGCATTGAAGGCTGCCTTCGAAGCGCACCGCGGCGCTGAGCCTTACCTCGACGACATCGCGGTGCTCTGCTGCCGATTCAGTTGATCGGCGCCGCGCCGCCCTTCGGGGCCGCGTACTTCACGTCGAAGAGCACGATCATGGCGGTGAAGGCCCAGAAGGGCACCGAGGCCTTGTCGATGTCGAGGAAGTTGTTCAGCGCCCCGTGCAGGTAATAGGTGACGAGGCCCATGAAGGCAGCCGTCATCACGCGCTTATCGGCACCGGACGGCATGCGATGGTACAGGCGCATGGCGCGGAACGTGGTGAGCAGCACCAGCGCCACCATCAGGCCCATGCCGATGAATCCCTGCTCGGCCAACGGCCCGAGGTACTCGCTGTGCGCGTTGCCGCCGGACCCGAAGTTGGTGCTGATGATCGTGCGGTCCTCAGAAGCCTGGAAAGGCGCGTACTGGAACATGTACGTGCCGGGCCCCCAGCCGAAGAGCGGGCGCTCCTGCCACATGCGGCCCGCGGAGTTCCAGCGGTTCAAGCGCTCGAGATTGCTGGCATCGCTGCTGATGTTCGAGATCGACTGCACATGCTCCTTCAAGTCGTCACTGCTCTCCTTTCGGTTGCGCTCGAGGGCGATGGTGATCTGGTCCTTGTTCACGTAATAGCCGATGCCGGCAACCACCAGCAGCACGCCTAATGCCCAGGCCGGGACCCGGAAGCGCATCACCGCGAAAAGGCCCGCCGCACCCACCAGGCTGAGCCATGCCGCGCGGGTATAGGAGAACACGAGCCCCACCACCAGCACGCCCAGCAGCACGAGCGCGATGCCTTTCTCCGTGCGCGAATAGCCCGGCATGGCCACTGCCGCGACCATGAAGGGCATGATGAAGGCGATCACGGCGCCGTAGCTCGTATGGTCCTTGAAGAAGGGGCTCATGACCCAGTGCGCGGGGTCGTGCGCGAAGTGGTGGAGCGAATGCTGGTACAACGTATAGAGCACCACCACCACGAGTCCCGCCACGAAGGACTTGATGAACCGGTGCATGGCGCCGGCATCCCGGAAAAGCAGCGAGCCGAGCAGGAACATGGACCCCACGAACCAGAGGCGCGCGATCAGGTACTTCATGGAGATCACCGGCAAGCTGCTCGGGATGATGCACACGGCCATCCAGACCAGCTGCGCGATCACCACCCCGGTGATGGGATGCCGCAGGAACCGGCGTTCCAGCACGCCGCGCTGCAGCGCGATGCGCAAGAAGAGCAGGAAGGTGAGCCCGAGCATGAGCGGCTCCGTGGGCAGCGACACCCCGATGCCGCCGAGGTCCATCTCCTCGAGGTTGATCGAGAGCGGCGTGGCGAAGGCGATGAAGTAGAGCACGCGCTCAGGAACCATCACCATGGCCCAAGCGGCAAGCAGCACTGCGGGAAGCAAGGCGAGCCACGGGAAATCACGGGCGGTGAGCAGCGCGTTGAGCGCCACGAAGAGCACGCAGGCCGCGGCGATCCAATGCTGCCTGATCGCGGCCATGGGGTTCAATTGCGGTGGTCGCGCCACACCAGCAGCACGAAGCACAGGAAGAGCGCGGCGAGCGTGGTGGTGCTCACGATCAGCCAGCGCACCGGGTAGACCTTCTTATCGCTCACCTCGGGATACACCACCACGTTGGTGTAAGTGAGCTCCTTGGTCACGTCATCCACCACCCTCTCGTACTCGGTGAGCGCCCGGTCGTAGTTCTGGCGGAAGAGGTTGCTGAGCTCCGAGAGCTCCCGGAATTCGCCGCCCTTCTCCTCCAGGTCCTTCAGGCGCGATTGCAGCGCATCGCGCTGGGCGCTGGTGCCGCTGCCGATGGCCCGCACGAGCCCCTTGGTGAGCTCCTTCACCTGGGCCTCATAGCTCAGGAGGCCCTTCTCCTTCCGGAGCACATTGAGCTTGCCCTCGACCTCATCGAGCTTGTGCCGCTCATGGTCGAGCGCGCGCTGCGCGATCGCCATCACTTCGCGGCTCTTCTCGCGCTGGAGGCGGCGCGCCAGCAGGTTCACCTGCCTGAGCATCTCCAGCACCATGTCGCGGGCATCCAGGGGGTCTTCGTCCACCACCTCGATCTGCACGCTCTCGAAGCGCGTCTTCGAGATCTCGACGCGGTCATTGAACTCGTTGTGCAGCGCCCAATAGCCGCCCCCCGCCAGCGTGTCAATCTCGTATTTGGCCGGCAGGTCGAAGATGCGGATCAGGCTGTCGCGGATGCTGTTGCTCTCGAGCAGCTGCAGCAATTGATCGGTGCGCGTCTCGATGCTGTAGCTGTTGAGGTTCACCGGGTAAACGGTGGCCGAGCTCTTGTACCGCGGCGGCATGAAGCCCGGGCTGCTCAGCACTGCTGAGATGAGCACCGCTGCTGCGCCAACAACGAGGAAGAGCCGTCCGTGCCTGCGAACCGTGGTCAGGAAGGTGGTGAAGTCGATCTCAGCGGCCATGGCTCTCTCGCACTTTGATGACGTTCTCCTGCACCACGATCAGCAGCAAGGCGAGCAGGAAGGCGCTGATGCCGCTCATGGCGACCACCAGCCAGCGGATGGGGTACGATTTCTTGTCGGCCGGCTGAGCCTTGTTCACCACGAACTTGTGCGGAAGGTCGCTCTCGAAATCGGCCTGCGCCTGTTCGAGCTTCATGCGCATGGTGCTCAAGCGCTTGGTCTCGTTGAAGAGCCGGTCCTGCAGGGTGACGTACGCGCCGCCGTACTTGGCCAGCACCTTGAACCGCTCCTCGAACTCCTTCACCGCGCGCTGGTCGCCCTTCACGATGGCAGCGCCGAGATACTCGTTGTAGCGCTCGGTCTGCGTGTGGTAGTCATGCACGCCCAGCTCACGGAGCACGCGCATGCTGTCCTGCCAGACCACGATGTCCTGCTCGAGCTGGGCCACCTTGTCTCGCACGATCCTCAAGCCCTTCTCGGCGCGCTCGTTGGCCATGTCCTTCCATACGCTGTCCACCTGGTCTGCGATGAAGTTGGCGATGTCCGACGCCCGCTGCGGGTCCGGGTCATTCACTTCCACGCGCACGCTGCTGAACTTGGTGTGCTCGAACTTGATGTGGTCCTTGTAGGCCTCGCGCAGCTCGGTATTGCGATGCTTGCTCTCCGGCTTGATGCGGTACACCTCGAGCAGGTTGAAGCGCGCGGCCACACGGTCGCGGACGATGTCAGAGTGGAGCATCTGCAGCAACTGCTCGCTGTCCTCCTCATCGCCCAGCGCCAGGATGTCGTCGCGGCCGGTGCTCTGCTCGGTGAGCAGCGCCTTCGAGACGCTGTTTGTGATGGCGGGGAAGAGGATCACCTCGCTGCGGTAGAGCGGCGTGATGATGTAAGCGGCGGCGACGCCAGCCACCAGGCCGAACAAGGTGATGCCGATGATGAGCTTGCGACGCGCCCACAGGAAGAGCACCAGGTCGAAGGGTGCCGGGTCCGCGGGGCGCGCGTTCGCCGGGTCAGCAGGTGGGCGGCGCTTGGTCAGGGTATCGGGCATGCGGGGCCTAACGGTGAAAGGGTGGCGAAAGTACAGGATGCGGGTTGACGGACTCTTCCACTGAGCGGAAGCCCAAAGGGGCAGGCTTCAGCGGCCTTCCTGGACCGCGATGCGCAGTTCTTCGGGCCTTAAGAGCCCAGTCGTCCAAGCTGTGGCCAGCGCGATCGGCACGAAGCACGCGGCAGAGGCAACGAGCCCGAAACCGATTGCCCCAAGGAATACGATGGCGGCGATCAGCAAACCGGCATGCACCAAGGATCTGAGCGCGATCACAGTAGTGCCTTTCAGCTTGTTCATGCGCGCAGCAAGGAATACCTGCACAACCGCCGTGGCGCCCTGCGCGATCAGTGCCGCCCATGCCGCGCCTTCGGCCTGCATGCGGGGAATCAGGATGAGGTTCAGCAGGATGTTGAGGAGCGCACCGCCCGCCGCCATCCAATTCAAGGCGCGCAGGTTCCCGCCCGCAGTGAGCAGGCTTCCGAAGACGTAGGTGGTGCACACTGCCACGAAGCTCCAGAGCAGCATGGGCAGCACGCGCGCGGAGCTCTCCGTGTCCTCGTGATAGAGCAGCTCCATCACTTCCAGTGCATGCGCGCTGCCGAAGACCGCCACCGCGATGCTGCCGGCCATCACCAAGCGGAAGGCCATGCCGGCCAAGGGCGAGACATCCTCCTGCTGCTTCAGCATGCGGCTGAACATCGGCAAGAGCAATCCGGCCACGAGGTAACCGAGCATGTTCAGCGCCTCGAACCAGCGGAAGCCCTGGTAATAGATGCCGGCCCACACCTGACCATCGGGCAGCATGCGCTCGAGCATCACGGTGTCGATGCGGTAGTAGAAGGTCATGAGCAGGATCAGCAGCGCGAAGGGGAAGCTCCGCTTGAGCACCACCCAAGTGAAGGCGGGCTTCCACCGCAGGCTCACCGGTCCGCTGAGGCGGCGCACCAGCACCAGCGAGACAGCAAGCGTGATCGCATAGGCCGCCGTCTGCGCCCACACGAACCACTCGATGCGGAAGAACGCGCCCTCTCCCCTGCCCCAAAGCAGCGCGCCCACGATCGCGATCAAAAGCACGCGGTCGAGCACGCTCAGCAGGCTGTCCTGCCGGAAGCGCTGCGCCCCTTGGATGTTGCTGCGCACGAAGAGGATGCTGGCGACCAGCGCCTGATTGAGCACTAGCCAGCCGAGCATGCCGAGCTGTGCGCCGCGATAACCGAGCACGATGCCCGCTCCCGCCGTGAGCACGGCATAAGCGAGCATCAGGCCAACGCGCGCTGCTGCCACACCGCCCAGGTACTTGCCCATGAGCGGCGTATGCTGCGCGATGTGCCGCGTGTTGTAGTTGGTGATGCCCAGGTCGAGCACGATGTTGAGCAGGAAGCCGAGGCTCAGCAGCGCAGCATACATCCCGTACAGCTCCGTTCCCACCGCGCGCTGCACCCCGGCATCGATGCCCAGGATGTAGAAGGGCTTCACCAGCAGGTTCAGCGCCAGCAGCAGCAGCAGGTTCGTGAGGAAGGCGCGGCGCATCGGCGCGGTGAAGATGCGCAAGCGCGGGACAAGCCGTCAGGACGGCCACCGTGGGAAACGCACAAAGCGCCTCAGCGCAGGCGATAGCTCAACGTGAGCATGGCGCCCAGGCCACTGGTGCGACGGCTCGCCGCCTTGCCGGTCACGCCGTCCTGCAACTGCCCGCGCGCCGAAGGCTCCAACCCGATGCTCCAGGCGCTGTTGAAGCGGTAGCGCAGATAGGCACGGGCCGTCCAGCCGAACACCACCTGCCGCACTTCGGCATCGCCCAGCTCCGCGTAGCCGCCATCTCCTTCACCGGGCAAGGAACCGCTTCGCGTGGTGAGCAGGCCGATGGTGGGCCCGCCACGCACGCCGACGCTCCAGCGGCCCTGCACCAGATGCGCATCAAGCAACAAGGGTACTTCGACATAGCTCGTGCGGTTCACGCGGGTGCGGGCCTCGCGGATCAGTGACGTGGCATACGAGGTGTCGTAAGCCGAACGCAGCACTTGAACCGTGGTGGGCACATTCACGCCCGTGTGCACCGTGTTGCCGAGCGAATCGGTGGTGGTTCCGGTGATGACGAGCACGGTGGTGTCCACGGCCTGAAAGAACCAATAGCGTGAAAGCAGCTCTTCCGTACGACTCTCCTCGGGCGTGGACAAGCGATCAGCATAGGTGCCATATTGAAGGCCGATGCCGTAGCCGAAGTTGCGGCCCATGCGCACAGCCTCTGCACCGAATGACGCCGTGCGCTCCGGGGCAACGGACCAATCCTGTGTGCGCGCCCCTTGGTAACGGCTGGTCGTGCTGAAGAGACCGGCCAGCGCGGTGATCTCCCATGGGCTGCGTGGCGAGACCAACGGCGCGGCCGGCGGCTCGGGTGTTGCAGCTGATGCGCTGTCCGCCGGTGGCGGATCAATGATGAAGCCGCAGCAATGCTCGGCTCTATCATCTCGGGGTCAGCGCCGGATCGCGGATCGCTGTTCACCCCGACGATCACATCGGACGCGAGCTGGTCCTCTGCGGGCTTTGGTTCATCAGTTGGCGGTTGGACCACAACGCTGGAGTTGACCGCAGAAGCGCCTTCACTTGCTTCGGCTGCAGCGGACTGCTGATCCTCCGGAGCCAACAGATCAATCTCGCTGGCAACCGCAGGCTCAACGGCATCCAGCGACTCGGCTGCTTGTTGCCCCTCTCCTTCTGGCCCCTCGAGCATCGGCTCGGTTCCACTTGCTTCCTTCTTCACCACCGGAGGCACCACCTGCGGCAAACCTGCGATCTGCACCGCAGGCTGCGCTTCGGCCACGGCACGGATCTGATGCTGTTGCTGCGATCCCTTGACCGCCCTTTGCTCCTGCGATCCGCTAGTCGCTACCTCACGCTGCTCCAGGTCGCTTCCGATTCAATGGTTGCGGTGGCCTGTTCTTCAGCCGGGACTGAAGGCAGGATGCGCTCTGCTTCTAGGGCCTGTGCTCCAGTCGATTCGGTGCCTCCGTTCACCGGCACGTGAGATCCGGCCTGCACGATCCCCGCCTCCTGTTCGATCGACTTTGGCCACAAACCCCACACGGCCAGTCCGATCGCAGTAATGCCAGCGAAGTACCAGAACGCCTTGGGACGACGACGTTTGCCTGTGGCCATCGCCTCTTGCGCCTTGAGCCATGCACTCTCCTCGAAAGGGAAAGCGCGCTGCTCCAGCTTCTGCCGGGCGAGCTCGTCGAATTGCTCGTGGAAGTTCATCGTGAAACGGTCTTGGCCAATGCGGGCGCCGCGAGGCGTGCAATGGCGTGTTGGAGGACTTGACGGGCGTGGCTCACATGCCACTTGCTCGTGCCTTCGCTGATCCCGAGCATCTGCGCGATCTCATTGTGCGCGAAGCCATCGATGGCGAAGAGGTTGAAGACTCGGCGGCTCATCTCCGGCACACGCTTAAGGAGGTCCGCGAATGCATCAGCATCCATCTGCTTCAGGTAATCGTTCACTTCGGAGAGCGTGCCCTCATCCAAGGGCGCATCCAGCGATTCCATGTCGCGGCGCTGCTTCCCCTGGCGGTGGCTATCGATCACGGTGTTGATCATGATGCGGCGGGTCCAGAGCTCGAAGGGGACTTCGGGCCGGCGCTTGTCGAGGTTGCTGAGGATCTTGAGGAAGCCCTGGTTCATGCGGTCGAGGGCGTCGTCGCGGTTGCGCTCGTAGCGGCTGCAGATGGCCATCATCGGCGCGTACAGCGCCCGATAGAGCGCGTACTGCGCCTTGGGCTCCTGCTTGATGCAGCGTGCTATGAGCGCGGCGTCAACCATCCTTTTGTTGCGCCAAAGGGCGTCCGCCGATCGGCGGACGCCCTTCAGCATTCACGAGGCGCTTCAGTTCTTCACGAAGCGGATGTTCATGGCGTTGGCATCGTTGCCGATGCGGAGCACGTACAGTCCGGGCGCGAGTTGCGCAGCGGACAGGTCGATGCGGTTGGCGCCGCGGGCGTAAGCCAGGTTGTCCTGCAGCAGCACACGGCCGTTGAGGTCGATGATGCTCAGGGGCACGTTGCCGCTCACCGTGCTGCGGAAGCTGATGCTCAGTGCATCCGTCACCGGATTCGGCCAGAGGCGCGGCTCATTGAAGGAGCGCTCTTCCACCGCAGTGGGCAGCTGGTTGAGCACATTGATGGTGAATCCGTTGCGCACCTCGCCATCCTGCGGTGCCAGGCCCCAATAGAGTCCGTCGCCGTCGATGCTGATGCTATCACAGTAGATGCTGGTGCAGCCGCTGGCATCGCTGATGGTGAGGCAGAGGTTGTAAGGACCGCTTGCCCCGTAGGTGTGCGTGGGGTAGGGATCGAAGCTGCTGGCGCCATCACCGAAATCCCACTCGAACTGGAAGGGGCTCAGGCCTGTGCTCAGGTTCCAGATCCAGAGCTCATACGGGATCGGGGTGGCGCCGCCATTCGGATTCAAGCTGTCGATCTCGTAGGCCTGGAAGACCCAGAAGCCGGCCTGGCAACCGGTGGTATTGGTATCGGGCACGCAGATGCAATTGGCGTCCCAGTAGCCATTCACGCCGGTTGCGGGATTCTGGCAAGGCGCGCCGGGCACGTTCGGACCATTCACGATGCCCAGGCAATCCACGCCAACCGCAAGCGTGTCGCACCAGCACTGGTTGGTCCAGAGGCCGGGCAGTACCTGTCCATTCCACTCAGTTTCGCAGGGCGTGCCGGGCAAGGCAGGCCCGCCTTGGACGCCTTCGCAATCGGACATGGCAGTATCGAGCAGGCACCAGCAGTTCGCGCTCCAGATGCCAGGAAGGCTGCCCTGAAGGGTGCATGCCGTACCGGGCGTTGCAGGGCCGTTTGCCACGCCCAGGCAGTCCCACACGATCGGGCCGGTGCTGATGCCGCCATTGGCATCCACGAGGATCGAATCGCAGACCCAGCTCGAGCATCCATTCGCATCGGCGATGGTGAGGCAGACGCCATAGACCCCCTCGCTATTGAAGGTCCATGCCGCATCTGCGGTCGTGGCGCTGCTTCCATCGGGGAGCCACCACTCGTATGTGAAAGGAGCGTTGCCGGTTGAGCAGTTGGTGAAATCAGCGGACCAAGGCGCAGCTGAGGTGATGGTGAAACAAGCCTGGCAGTTCTGCGCATTGGCCACACAATCGCAGTTGTTGTCCCAGGTGCCGGGCACACCGAGGAAAGTGGTGCAGGCCGTACCGGGTAGCGCAGAGCCACCAGGAACTCCGAGACAATCCATCGGCAGACCCCCGCAATTGAAATTGAGCACCACGGTAGCCGTATCGATCACACCGTTGAACGTGACGGTATCGGTGGCCGTGAGCGCCAAGCCACCGCACATGGTGGTCACCACCACGCCGGCCGCCGGGCTGTTGAAATGCAGGATGGTATCATAGAAGCAGGCATTCGGGGCCACTTCCAGCGTGTAGTTGTACGACGGGATGCTCCCGGGCGTAGAGGCGATATTGACCTGCTGCAGGTTCGTGCAGCCGGCAATGGTGCCTTCGACGATCAAGGTGTAGAGGGGTTGGGCATGGGCCACCAGGGCCATGGCCGAGGTACCCAGTAAGAAGGTCAGCGTGCGGAATGCGGTTCTCATGTTCACGGGTCGATTGGGTTTCATTCCCATACACGGATTGGGACAGCGCATGGTTGGGCAGACTCGAAAAATACTCTGCCTTGCTTCAAGAAAGCGCGAAGGCCCTGCCAGCAGGTTGCTGACAGGGCCTTCAGAACGGATGCTTGTGCCTAGTCCGCCTTCACGAAGCGCAGGCTGATGGCCTTCCCGCTCCGGTCCGCAGCGCGCAAGGTGTACACGCCGGCAGGAAGGGCTCGGGCATCGAGGCTATGCTGGTTGCGGCCGGTGGCTATGGCGCGGCTCTCACGAAGAACCAGTCGCCCGCTCACGTCAAGGATGCTGATGTCGATCAAGCCATCGGCAAGCGAGATCAGCGCTAGGTTGAGCTCGCCAGAGGACGGGTTGGGCCAGATCGCCGCTTGACTCAGCATGGCGGCATCGCTCACACCCATGACGAGCGGATTCTGCACATTGATCGTGAAGCCATCCTGGCGGGCGGCGCTTCCATCGGCGCCGGTCTCCAGCACCATGCCGACGAGGATGCCGTCACCATCCATGGAGATGCTGTCGCAGAACTGATCGGTGCAGCCCGTGCCATCGCTGATGGTGAGGCAGAGCAGATAGGGGCCATTACCGGCGTAGGTGTGCGTGGGGTACGCGAGCGTGCTGGTGCTGCCATCGCCGAAGTCCCAGCTGTAGGTGATGCCGCCGGTGCCGCTGCTCAGGTTCCAGACCCAGACTTCATAGGGAATCGGGCTGCCGCCACCATTCGGATTGTTCAAGCTATCGAACTCCATGGCCTGCATGGCCCAGAAGGAGGCGATGCATCCGCCACCGGTATTGGTGCTATCCACGCACGCACAATTCGCATCCCATAGACCGATGAAGTTGGTGCCGAGCACCCAGCAAGGCGTCCCAGGAAGGTTCGGGCCATTCAATTGCCCAAGGCAATCATAGGCACCTCCCATGGTGTCGGTGTCGCAGACGCAGTTGGCGGTCCAAAGGCCCGTCGCTCCATTCGGCGTGCTGCATGGCGTTCCTGGCTGAGCGGGTCCGTTGGGCACGCCTTCGCAATCGAGGTTGCCGCCATTCGCCACGCACACGCAGTCAGCGCTCCAAGTACCAGGCAGGCCGAGGAAGGTGGTGCACGCCGTGCCCGGCATCGCGTTGCCTCCGGGGACGCCGAGGCAATCGGTCATGGTATTGCCGCAGTTGAAGGTCACGGAGACCGCCGTGCTGTCATAGATCGGCGGCACTTGGTACTGCACCACTTGTGATTGAATGGCGCCGAGGCAGGCCGTGCTGATGGTGAACCCGCCGCCTTGCGAGGCCATGTTCAGCGTCACGCTGAACGTGCAGCTCGGGGGGAGCACCGGCACATCAATGTCGATGCTCGGCTGGGTACCTCCGAGCGTGACGATGTTCACATAGCTATTGGCCGTGCAGCCTGCTACCGTACCCGTGACGGTCACGTTGTAGGGCTGCTGGGCCATGGCGGAGAGGGCCATGGTGCCGGAAAGGGCGAGTACCAGATTGCGGAGAGTCGACTTCATGGTTGCTGGGTTTGGTTGCTTCCATTCCCCCTACACGGAGGAGCGTACCTCGAGGTTGGGCGAAGGTCGAAATAAACCGATCCTGCTCACCCCAAGGACTTGGCGACCAAGTCCTCGTCGGCCTCGCTGGGCAAGGTCACCTTCAGCAGTGGGGTGCGCTTCATCTCCTGCTCGATGCTCCACACCGCGTTGGGGTTGCGGGCCCAGGCGCGGCGCGCGATGCCGTTGTTCACGTCCCAGTGCAGCATGGCTCTTCAGGCGGCGGTCGCTGTCGGCGCTGCCGTCGAGCACCATGCCGAAGCCGCCATTGATCACCTCACCCCAGCCCACACCGCCGCCGTTGTGCAGGCTGATCCAGGTGGCGCCGCGGAAGGCATCGCCCACGAAGTTCTGCACGGCCATATCCGCAGTGAAGCGCGATCCGTCGCGGATGTTGCTGGTCTCGCGGTACGGACTGTCCGTGCCGCTCACGTCGTGATGGTCTCGGCCCAGCACGATGGGCGCGCTGATCTCGCCCTTCTTGATCGCCTCGTTGAAGGCCTGCGCGATGCGGATGCGGCCCTCGCTATCGGCGTAGAGGATGCGCGCCTGGCTGCCCACCACGAGCTTGTTCTGCTGCGCGCCGCGGATCCAGTGCAGGTTGTCGGCGATCTGCTGCGCGATTTCAGGGGGGGACTCCTTCCCCATCGCTTCCAGCACATCGCCGGCGATACGGTCGCTGGTGGCCAGGTCCTTCGGATCGCCGCTGGTGCATACCCAACGGAACGGACCGAAGCCGTGGTCGAAGCACATCGGTCCCATGATGTCCTCCACGTAGCTGGGATAGCGGAATTCTTCTCCGTGAAGGCCACCGATCTCAGCACCCGCGCGCTTGCTCTCCAAAAGGAAGGCGTTGCCGTAGTCGAAGAAGTACATGCCCTGCCGGGCGAGCGTGTTCACGGCGGTCACGTGGCGGCGCAAGGTTTCCTGAACCCGCTGCTTAAAGGTGGCCGGATCCTGCACCATGAGGACGTTGCTCTCCTCGTAGCTCAGGCCCACGGGGTAGTAGCCGCCGGCCCAGGGATTATGCAAACTGGTCTGGTCGCTGCCGAGATCGACTTGAATCCTACGTGAAGCGAGCCGCTCCCACAGGTCCACCACGTTGCCGAGGAAGGCGATGCTGTGCGCTTCACCTTTCTTCCGCCATTCCAATGCGGCATCGATGCAAGCGTCCACGTCGGTGATCACCTCATCCACCCAGCCCTGGCTGTGACGCTTGCGCGCGGCAGCGGCATTCACCTCCGCGCAAATGGTGACCACACCCGCTATGTTGCCGGCCTTGGGCTGCGCGCCGCTCATGCCGCCCAAGCCCGCGGTGACGAATAGCTTGCCCTTGGTGCCCGGCGACGACTTGATCATGCGGCAGGCGTTCAGCACGGTGATGGTGGTGCCGTGCACGATGCCCTGCGGACCGATGTACATGTAGCTGCCGGCGGTCATCTGGCCGTACTGCGATACGCCGAGCGCGTTCATGCGCTCCCAATCGTCGGGCTTGCTGTAATTGGGGATCACCATGCCGTTGGTCACCACCACGCGCGGCGCATCGGCGTGGCTGGGGAAGAGGCCGAGCGGATGACCGCTGTACATCACCAGTGTCTGCTCCTCGGTCATTTCGCTGAGGTAACGCATGGTGAGCCGGTACTGCGCCCAGTTCTGGAACACCGCGCCGTTGCCGCCATAGGTGATCAGCTCGTGCGGGTGCTGTGCCACGGCGGGATCCAGGTTGTTCTGGATCATGAGCATGATGGCTGCGGCCTGCTTGCACTTGGCAGGATAGTGATCGATGGGTCGTGCGTGCATCGCATGCTCGGGTCGCAGGCGATGCATGTAGATGCGGCCGTGCTCCTTCAGCTCCTTCGCGAACTCGGGCGCAAGCGCAGCGTGGTGGGTCGAAGGGAAGTAGCGCAGCGCGTTTCTGAGCGCGAGCTTCTTCTCCTCGGACGTGAGGATGTCCTTGCGCTTGGGCGCGTGGCTCACGCCGTGGTCGAGCGCGCGCGCTGGCGGCAGGACTTCGGGGATGCCTTCTCGGATGGATTGCTGGAAGGCATGGAGTTCGGTGAGGGTCGCGGTGGGCATGGCCGCGAAGATCGGGCTAGCTAACCAAAGCCCCTTTGCCCTAAAGCTGCCGACGGCGAGGCGAACCCGTGTTCACCGCCTCGTGGCCATAAGGGCAATGCCTGCAACGATTGCCGCAGCAGTACCCACGCTTGCGGTGGTATTGCTCGGTGAACACCAGGAAACCCTCCGGTGAGAAATAGTAATCACCTTGCTCCAGGCCCAAGCGGCTCATACGGTCATCTTCGGGCTTCGGGGAGCTGGCGTCACGGTCCATGATGCAGCGTTAACACACGTCGGGGCGCTTGGTTCGCCCGGTCGGTGAAGTTCTTCCGGCTATCAGACGGAGCAGCGTTTCCGGCACGTTCTTTCCACACAGGCCGGTGGATGGCTCTGTGGATGGATCGTGAATAAGCCTCTGGAGCCCCGGTAGTTTCGCTGCTTCCAGAAGAACACCCTTCGCTCATGGCCCGTGCTGTTGATATGTGGATAACCCGCTTCGCCCTGATCCTCGCGGCCGGGCTTCCCATGACGCACGCCCAAGGCCAGCCGCCGAACAAGCGTTTCACGGCGGAGGAGTACATCGAGCAGTGGAAGTCGGTTGCCGTGAAGAAGATGAACCAGCATGGCATCCCAGCGAGCATCACCCTGGCCCAAGGGCTGCTGGAGAGCGGCAACGGCAACAGTGAATTGGCCCGTGATGCGAACAACCACTTCGGGATCAAATGCACACCGGATTGGACCGGTGGCAAGAGCTACCACGACGATGACCGGAAGAACGATTGCTTCCGCAAGTACCGCGACGCCGCCGACAGCTTCGAGGACCACAGCACCTTCCTGAAACGGCCGCGCTACTCCAGCCTGTTCGAGCTGAAGCCAACCGACTATAAGGGCTGGGCGCGCGGACTGAAAACCGCCGGTTACGCAACCGACCCCAGCTATCCGCAGAAGCTCATCAACCTGATCGAGCGCTATGAGCTGCACAAGCTCGATACGGGCGTGGACGTGGCGCATAGACCGGTGGGCAAGGAGCAGCCCAAGCACAGCCGCGAGCGCAAGGGCCGACGACCAGCCAGCGAAGGCGAGTCGATCACGATCACGCAAGGCCGCAGCGTGGAAGTCTTCGAGGGCCGCATCAAGTTCGTGCGCGCCAAGCAAGGCGACAGCTTCCGCAAGCTGGCGGAAGAGCTTGAGATGACGGCCGGCCTGCTGGCCCGCTGGAACGACATGGACAAGGAGGACGCGCTCAGCGAAGGGCAGATCATCTTCACGCAGCCCAAGCGGAACAAGGCGAAGGATGCCGCGACGCATACCGCCCGCGAAGGCGAGAGCCTCTGGGGCGTGAGCCAGCAATACGGCGTGAAGCTGGACCGCTTGGCGAAGTACAACGGCCTCAGGCGCGATGCGAAGCTGAGCGGAGGCCAGCAGGTGCGGCTGCAGAAGCCGAAGCGCTAGGAACCCGTCAGCGCGCCGACTCGTTGCGCTAATTCGTCCAGAGTGCCGGGACGCGGCTCCAGCCTCAACGACATGCGCCGTTCGATCGAAACAGGAACCAGGTCGTAATGCGTGCGGCCGTCGCGCTCTCCCACAACCATGGCTTGCGCAACTTGTCCTATCGGTAGGCCATAGAACTGCGGCGGCAACCGATAAACCCGAGCGCCTGCATCACGCTGCAGGCGGATGCAGCCATTGACGCTCGGCAGGAGCAGATGCACATCCTCGTCCTTCAGCTCATCGCCGCCGAGCAGAACAAGGACCTCGACCGGGGTGCTCACCTCTTCGCGCAGGAAACGATCGCAATTGATGTAGCCGAAATTGCTGAAGCGAACCGTGTTCACCGCGCGCTTGCGCACCACGGCCATGCGCCCGTCCTTCAGCCTTTCGGTGCCTAGGTCAGCATCCTCAATCGGACCGTTGCGGCGCACTCCACCGGCCAAGGTCTTCCGGCTGGCGTGATCGGCCAGCAATTCGTCCGCTTCGCGCATCGGGAGGCCGCGCGCGACCAGGAGATCAAAGGCATCGCTCCGGTCAAGGTCAATGCCACGGTCGTCGATCACCACCGGCAGGCCCAAGTGATGCTCGGCATACTTCGCGTGCGCTTGCCTGAGCTCCTGGATGTGCAATCCGGATCGGCCCGGCGTGGTGCCTACGATGGCGTCGGCGCGATCTATGCGCGCTCTGGCCTCGGCATCGGCGCGATATAGCTCACTGCCGGCGTGCGCGGCATACGCTTCCAGCGCGTCGATGATATGCTCGTTGGCACCGCGCTCTTCCACCCAATGCGTGTTGCCGACGGAACGCGTGTGAGAGAAGACGCCCTTCGACAGCAAGGCCAAGCGCTCCATGAAGGGCAGGCTGCACACAAAGGTGCCCTCGTAGCGAGGCTCGTCGTAGAACGCGAGCGCCATGCGTGCGATGAGCGCTTTATCCCGGCCCATGGCCAATTCAGCCGAAGGCGCGGTCACGGCATTGTTCCGCTCCGGATAGCGCTTCGCGAGTGAATCGATGCGAGCGAAGTATGATCGGCCGGGCAGGTCCTTCTGCGGAATCGTAAAATACGTGTAGGTCACCGGCTCCATTTCGATGCGCTCTTGAGGCTCAAGTGTCCAAGTCACCTCCCCATCCGCTCCCCTCCGCCCGCTGAAGTGGCGCATCGGCTTATCGGGGAAAAGGGCCACCGGTTCAGCAGGCATGCGCACCACCCAATCGAGGCCCTCCTTGATCCGTAAGGGCTTTCCTTGTTGCATTGCTTCCAGGAAGAAAGAGCCGCCGCTGCCCAAAAGGGCATTGCCGCTCACGGTAGGCGCCCGCATCATAACGAAGTCCACAGGGCGCTCGGCGAAGGCCCAGCGCACTTCGACCGGCCCGGTGGCAAGGCTCCCATCATCATGCTCCAAGCTGTTCGCCGGGATCAGGACCACTTCTCCCCTCTCGCCCACAAGCCGATGGTTCCGCGCTGGGTCCAATCCACTCGCGCCCGCCCTTGGGTCCCTGAGCAAGGCGCGCCAGAGCGAATCATCGATCCCGCTGTACGCATTGGCGATTGACCCAACGAGGCCTTGACCAGTGCTCGATTCAGCAACTCCTTCGGCCTTAACCAGGTTCCGTTCGCTCGCTTCAACGCCGACGCTCTGCGCTGGGGCATCCGTTCGAACAATTGAGCCGTTTTCCTGGACAGCAGTGCCGCATGCTGCGGTCATCAGCAGAAGAGCGATTGGGATCAGGCGTTCCATCCGTTCAGGCTTTGTTTTTTATTCATGCCACCAACGCAGGAAGGTGACCCAAGTTATCCGGGGAATATGCATCGTGCTTCAAGGCCACCAGGCGAAACGAAGTCAACAGCGTACTGAATTCCGGTCGGGAATCACAGCGCACCCACCTTGTGGGCCATCACCGCCGCAATGGTGCGCGCGCGTTGTTTGGCCTCATCGGCCTTCGGGCCTGCGAAGAGTCCATCTGCTGCGGCGTCCCAATGAAGGAGCCAACGCTCGAAGTGGGCCTTCGACAGGGGCTGCTCCCGGGCAAGCTGGACGTGCGCGGTCATCGGGTCGCCTTGGTATTCACGGTCGCCGAGCAGCACCATGCGCCAGAACGAAACGATGCGCGGGATGTGAAGGTCCCAATCCAGGTGCGTGAAGAAGTGGCCGATCAGCGCATCGGGCCGCGAGCGCTGGTAGAACGACCGCACGAGCTGGTCGATGTCTTCAGCCGTGCGGATGTCGTGCTTCATCAACTTCCGATCCTCAACAGTGCATAGGCCTGTACGCCGGCCCAACCTTCAAACGCCGAAACGCCTCGCGAAGGCGGACAACTCCCGACCGTCATCCCGGCCATGAGCCGGGACAACCTTCCACCCGCATTCAGTCATTCTCCCCGGTGAACCGCACCACCTCTTCCTTGGTGCCGAAGAGCACGAGGATGTCGCCTTTCTCGGGCACGAAGTCCGGATCCATGACGCCCAGCGCACCGAGCTTGATGGCGCGGCGGCCGAGGAAGCTCTTCTCGCTCTCCTTCCGCAGCACGGTGACCAGGCCCAGTTGGCGCTGGCGCAGCTCCACGATCTGGTTCAAGGGCTTGCCCACGAATTTGTCGGGCACCACGATCTCGGCGATGATGAAGCCGCCGGGCAATTCGAACTGATCCACAAGGCGGCGCAGGTTCAGCTTGCGCGCGAGGCCCTCGGCCGCTTTCTCCTCCGGGTGAACGATATCGGTGACGCCCATGGAATTGAGCACCATCTCGTGAAGCGGATTGATCGCCCGGCTGATCACGCGCTTCAGCTTCAGGTTCACCAGCAGGGCGGTGGTCATGATGTTGGCGCCCTCATTCTCGCCAATGGCCACCACGGCGGCATCGACATCGTTGAGCGGCAAGGTGCTCATGGCCTGCGGGTCGTTGCTCTCCAGGCAGACCGCGTAGCTCACTTCACTCTTGATCGCCTCCACCTTGTCCATGTCGTGGTCGATGGCGATCACCTCGTGGCCCATGCCCGTGAGCTTGATGGAGAGGTGCTTGCCGAAATTGCCGAGGCCGAACACTGCGATCTTCATGTGTGGTCAGTTGATGAGGATGTCCTCCTTGGGGTAACGGTACTTGCTCACTTGCACCTGGCGAAGCACGCTGACGAGCAGGGTCAACGCGCTCACGCGGCCCACGAACATCACCACGACCAGGGCCAGGCGCGCGGCATCACCGAGCTGCGGGGTGAGGTTCATGCTCAAGCCGACGGTGCCGAAGGCGCTGAAGCACTCGAACGCGATGGGCATGAGCCCATGCTCCTTCTCGAGCGAAGCGACCACGCTCACGGAGAGCCCGAGGAAGATGAGGGAGAGCACGATGGTGGCAAAGGCGCGGCGGGTGCTCAGGTTGCTGATCTCGCGACCGAGGAATTCGATGCGACGGCGCCCACGGGCGGTGGCGAAGATGTTCAACGTGGCCACACCGAAGGTGGTGGTCTTGATCCCACCGGCCGTTGATCCCGGGGAGCCGCCGATGTACATGAGCAGGATCGTGATCATCAAGGCCGGCACGGTGAGCGCGCCATAGTCAACCACGTTGAAGCCTGCTGTGCGCGGCGTGATGCCCGTGAAGAAGGCCACGGAGAAGCGCCCCCACCAGGAGGAATGCTCGGCCAGCGACCGGTTCCACTCGAATACGAGGATTGAAGCGGTTCCGGTCAGGATGAGGAACGCCGTGGTCAGGAGCACGAGCCGGGTGCTGAGGTTCACGACGCGCGGGTGCCGCTTCACGGGGGCACCGGTGAACAGCCGTCGGATGCGCTCGACGATCCATGCGCGCACGTACCGGCTGAAGTTGAAGATGATGCCGAATCCGAGCCCGCCGAAGATGATGAGCAGCGCCACGACCCACATGAGCGGGTAGTTGAAGCGCAGGGCTGGATCGTAGAGGCCAAGGCTCTTGGTGGAGAACCCGGCGTTGTTGAACGCGGAGACCGAATGGAAAAGCGAGAAGAAGAGGCTCTCCCCGGCAGTGGCGAATCCGTCCGGCGGCAGGTTGGCGTAGATCAATGCGGCGCCGATGAGCTCCACGAGGATCGAGAAGACAATGACCTGGACGATGAAGCCGCGCGCGCCGCTGAGCGTGGTGTTCGCCAGGTCGCGCACACGCAGCTGCTCCTCAAGCGAGCTGCGGCCCTTGAAGAAGAAGGCGAAGAAGCTGGTGAACGTCATCACGCCCAGGCCGCCGAGCTGGATCAGCAGCAGCAGCACCCACTGACCCATCTCGGTAAGGTCCTTCCCGACATCGATGGTGCTGAGGCCCGTGACGCAGACCGCGCTGGTGCTGGTGAAGACCGCATCGACCAGCGAGATGGGCCGGGTGGTGGAATTGGGCAGCAGGAGCAGCGCGGCGCCGAGGGCGATGAGGATGATGAAGCTCGTGACGAAGAGGAGCGCGGGATTGAACAAGGTGCTGTTGCGGCCGATCTCCAGGCGGGAGAGCTCGATGAAGGAGAACACGAGCAGGAAGACGAGCAAGGGCCATCGCCCCAGATTGACCACGAAAGGCACGGCGACCGCCTTTCCGATGATCAGGGCCAAGGCGGTCACGAACCAGATGATCTCCGCGCGGCGCATGTGCTCGCCTTTCATCCCGGTGCGCAGCAGGCTGCCCAGGGTCACGAACGAAGCCGCGATCACGAGGCCATAGCTCAACTGCTCGAGCAAGGCACGGGTATCCGCATCACTGCGGTAGCCGAATTCGAGCAGCACCAGGAAAACCGTGAGCACGATCACCGTGACACGGGCCAGGCCCACCACTTCCCTGCGGAGAACGGTGCGGAGAAGTGCTCGCTTCATGAGGCATGGCGGCAAGCGCCACCGGGAGGCCGCGGCAAAACTAGGGTTGCGAAGCCTGCTTTCACGGCGAAGGTGCGCGGTGCGCGGTGATCATTGCGCCTCCATCCGCCCCGACCAGCTCCAGCCCGCCGTCGAGATTCAGGTCGCCAAGCGCCCACCGGACCGCGCCCGTTACCGGTGGTTCAGCACCCATGGGCGCATACCGCCAAGCCCGGCCGGTGGCCTCCTCGATTTCGCCGAAGGCCAGTTGGCCATCGGCAGCGATGGCGGATCCTGAACGGGCCCGGCTCGCATCTGATTCCATGACGATCACCTCCGGCACACCATCGCCATCAAAGTCGCCGACTTCAGAGAATGCCGCGTCCTCCGATTCGCCGTCCAATCGATTCACGCGCACCGCCAGATCCTGGTCCATCCACGTCACGCGTGTGTCCTTCACTTGCTGCCCGGCCTCAACAGCCAGCACCTCCTTCACGCGGGGAAGCGACAGCTTCACTGATCCACGCGCATTCCCCTTGCGATCGAAGAGCTTCACCCTTCCCTCCGCATCCACGGCCATCAAATGGTCCTTGCCTGCGATCCGCAGGTGCCGCACAGCATCTGCCGGCGCGGCCTCGAGTCTCGGTGCGATCCATCCCTGCACGGCAGTCCAATCAAGATCAACGTTCAGCAAGCGGCCATCGCTCAAGGGGACGATGACCCGGTACTCGCGCGTGCCCTCATAATCGAGGACCGCCAGCGGCGATGCGGATTCAACCGGAAGCTTGAACGGCAGTCCCACATCCTTGCCATTGCGGTCGATCAGATGGACGGTGCGCGCCGTGCCCAGCAGCAATTGCAGCTTGCCATTCTTGAACCGATCGACCTGATGCACGGCACCGAGGATCGGGCCATCGAGCTGCCTCGACCAGAGCAGCTTGCCCGCAGCGCTGATCAAGTGGATGCGATGCAGGCTGTCCTGCACCAGCGCCTCGAGCGTGTTGTTGGCGTGGTTGCGCACCAGATCAGGACGGCGCGTCACCGGCGCGCCCACCGGGCATTGCCAGAGCACCTTGCCACCGGTCGCAATCGCGTTCGAGGCCCCTTCGCGCGGAGCGCCTTGCGCGCCGATGGCCACGTGCATCATGCCGCCGCTCGCAGGCGATACCTGCACGGAGAGCGCGCTGAAGCGTTGCAGAAGCGGCAGCCATTCCGTGAAGCCCGGTTCGCACGCGGCGCTCAATCCCCGCCCGAGCAGCTCACCACCTTGACCCGGATCGCTCCACCAGGTGAAGGCCGCTTCGTCGCTCATGCGCTTGAACCAATCCCTTGCGCGCGGCTGCTCCGCCAAGCTGCCGCCATCATTCCAGGCATCGATCGCGGAGCGCACCGCATCAGCGTCGTCGCTCATCACCGCATGGCGGCCCAGCATGGCCCACCACGGCTGCTGCGGAAGCTCGGCGGCGCGGCCCAGGAGCAACTCGAAGGGCTGCGCTGCGGGCATGCGCGTGATGCGCGTGCCGCGATGGTTCAGCGTGTCGCATGGGGCATTCGCGCAAATCGCCAGGAGTTCTTCCAAGGCGCGATCCGGGTCGGCAGCCTCGGCGATGAACCAGCGGCGCCCATCGCCCATTCCACGCGCCGAACCAAGGCTGCCGCGCATCCAGGCGGCTGCTATCTCCGTGGAACGGGCACGTTCATCCAATGCTTCACGCGCTGACATCGCAGCTTCGGGATCGCCCATGTACCGCACCTCGCATTGCACCGCATCGGCAGGGAGCACCCTTCCGATCCCCCAGGCTCCTGCACCTTGGGCGCGGATGCCTGACAGGAGATCATCTTCACCCTCAGGCACCAGCAGGCCATTCAGCAGGATCGCATCGGGCTTCGCCACCAGGTCGAGCGCGAGCCAACCGCGCGGAAGCCCCAAACGCTCGATCCGCTCCGGCTCCCAGATGCGGCTGAGCATGCTGCCCAGCCTCACGGTGCTCACAAGGACGCGCGCAACCGTGGCTTGGCCCAGTGTAGCGCGCGCCTTGGCGAAGCCCGCATCGGTGCTGAGCGGCGTGCCGCGATCAAGTTGAAGCACGCATTCGTCGAGCGCAGCAGCGGAAGGCGAGAGCATCCAAACGCCGTCGCGCACGCACGCTGAGATCCCGCCCCATGCGCTGTCGTTCACGCACGAAGCGATGCGGCCTTCTGAGAAGGCCAAGGCCTGCTCTGCAGCAACGCCGAAGAGCTTGGCCAGCTTCTCCTTCGGAAGACCGCCGTCGCTGCCGAGGAATACCGGGTCGGCGACCCCCTGGCCTGAGCGCAGCAGTGCCACGATCAGCGATGACGAACCCAGCACTGAGCGCATCGTTCGATCGCCTTCGAGCGTGCGCGTCGCGTGGGCCAGGGCCAAAGTGAGCCTGCGCGCACCGGCACCATGCTCCCAATCGGGCCAGAGCAACGAAGTGTGGATGAAGCGATCCCAAGCGCCCAGCGCATCGGGCACCTCGATGACAACGGCGGCTTCGGCAGGCACGGCGCTCCATGGATCGGTGGCCGGCGCCATCGGATTCTCCCAGCGCAGCAGCACCCATGCCGTTGCGCCAACGATGGCGATCAGCAGGATGGCGATCAGGAGGCGGCGCATGGAAACGCACAAAGGTGCCCGCGCGCGCGCACGGGCACCGTCGGCGCAGGAGGTGCTTGCGCACAGGATGGTGTGGATCGCGGGCCGCGATCAGAAGAGCACAGGCTGGTCGCTCAACAAGCGGAATGAGCGCCGATGATGCTCGCACGCGCCGTGCAACGCGATGGCCGCGCGATGATCGGGGGTCGGATAGCCCTTATTGATGGCCCAGCCGTATCGCGGATCCTCATGGTGCAGCTCACGCATGAGCGCATCACGGTGCGTTTTGGCCAGCACGCTCGCTGCTGCGATGCTGCGGAAGCGCCCATCTCCTCTGACCAGGCAGCTATGGGCGATTCCGGGATAGGCAGCGAAGCGATTGCCGTCGATCAGGAGATGATCAGGCCGCTGCTTCAAGGCATCGATGGCGCGGTGCATGGCAAGGAACGAAGCGCGCAGGATGTTGATCGAGTCGATCTCTCCCGGCCCAACCGCCGCGACGGCCCAAGCCAATGCGCGTTCCTCGATCATGGGGCGCAGCGCCCCGCGGGCTGCCTCGCTCAGCTTCTTGCTATCGTCCAGGCCCGGGAGGCGAACGCGCGGCGGGAGTATCACGGCCGCCGCCACCACGGGGCCGGCGAGGCAACCGCGACCGGCCTCATCGCAGCCGGCTTCAACGCGGCCTTGCTCGAGGTATGCAGCCAGCGCCATCGGATCAACGCTTGCCGTTCGGATCGAGCCCAGCATCCCTGCACATCCGCTCGAAGCTCGTCCACAGGGCGGCCGCGGCCTTGTCCCAAGAGTAGCGCTGCGCGCGTTTCACCCCCGCCGCACGGAGCTGGTCGCAGCGCACTGGATCGCTCCAAACATCGAAAAGGGCGCGGCTGATGTCGGCCACGCTGAAGGGATCGCAGTAATGCGCGGCATCTCCAGCGATCTCGGGCAGGCAGGTCGCCTCCGCGGCCACCACGGGCACACCACAGCGCATGGCCTCGGCCACCGGGATGCCGAAGCCCTCGAAATAGCTTACGAAGGCCAGGGCCTGCGCACCGCCCAGCGCCTGGTGCAGCGCTTCCTGATCCAAGCGGCCTGTGAACCGCACGCGGTCGCCGTGCTTCATGCTGGTGAACGCGTATTGCATGCGATCATCCCACCAGAACCGCTCGCCCACGATGAGTAAGCGGGCATCGCAGGGGTGCTCGGTCACGAAGCGATCGAAGGCGAGCAGCAGGCGCGCGATGTTCTTGCGCGGATGCAAGGACCCCACGCAGATGAAGTACGGATGGCCCTCGGCGAAGCGACCGCGCGCAGCTGGCTTCTGCTCATCGCTCAGCGGGCTGAACACTTCGCCCACGCCGTTGTACACCACGTCGATCCGGCCCTCGTCCACCTCGTAGCGAGCTGCGATGTCGCGGCGGCTGAACTCGCTCACCGTTGCGATCCGCGAGGCGTGGCGCGCGAAGCGCGGGAAGTAGGAGCGGTAATACAGGCTATAGCGCTTGGGCAGGTCCTCGGGATAATGCTCGAAGTTGAGGTCGTGGATGACGGCAAGCGCGGGCACATTGCTGCGCAGCGCGAGGAAGCCATCGGGGCTGATGAAGGCGTCGGCGCCGAGGGCCTTCAGCTTGCGCGGCAGGAGCAGATCGAACCAGAGCCGGTAGAGCAGCGGATGCCGCGTGGGCGGGCGCATCACCACCGGCGTCACGTTCGGGGCGTACACGAACCGCTTGTCGAAGGCCCGATCGAAGAGGAAGAGGAACTCGTGCTCCGGATGCGCCAGCACGATGCGCCTCATGGTCTCATGCGTGAACCACCCGATGCCTTCGAGCTTTTCCGCGAGCAACAGTCGGGTGTTGACGGCGATGCGCATTAACGCTTCAGTAGGATTGCATTCTGGCCTGCTCTCGACAACAACCGCGAACCAGCACCTCTTATCGGGGAACGGTTCCCCAACCTCGCATCTCTGCCGCCGCCTCCTTCTCCAGCGCGGCGCGAATCCTGCCCATGGCCTTCTCCACTTGCTCATCGGTCAGCGTCTTCTCCGCGTCCTGCAGGATGAAGCTGAGCGCATAGCTCTTCTTGCCGGCGGGCAGCTTGTCGCCTTGGTACACATCGAAGAGGCTCACGTCGCGCAGCAGCTTGCACTCGGCGCCCATGGCCACTCGCTTGAGCTCATCGAAGCGCGTGGCGTCGGGGAGCAACAGGCTCAGGTCACGGCGCACGCTCGGGAAGCGCGGCACCTCGGCATAAGCGACGGCGTTGGCACGGCAGGCATCGAGCAGCGCCTCCTCATGCAGTTCCGCATAGAGCACCGGCTGCCCCACATCGGAGGCCTTGAGCTCTTTCTGCTTCACGGCGCCCAATACTCCTATCCTTCGCTCATGAACGTGCAGCTCAGCCGCCGCATCGAGCAATGCATGCTCGCAATCCACCCAGTGCGCTTGCATGAGAAGGCCGAGCCGAGCCAGGATCGCCTCGATCTCTTCCTGAGCGTCCGTGCGATCGGCGAGACGGTCGGTGCTGCGCCAGTTCTCGCGCCAACGCTTGCCGGTGAGGGCCAGCGACAGTGCTTCCGTTTCGCGCGAACCGTTGGCAGAGGCGGCGTACACGCGTCCCCGTTCGAAGAAGCGCAGGTCGCGTTGCTGGCGGTTCGCGTTGTGGGCGATCGCCTGCAGGGCGCCGAAGAGAAGCGCAGGCCGCAACGCATCGAGCTCTGAACTGAGCGGATTGCTGAGCCGGATGAGCCCAGCGGTTCCAGCGACGCCACTGTTGACGCTCCGCTCTGTGCTCACCAACGAAGGCGTCATGATCTCTCGGAAGCCGCGCGCGGCCAGGTGCGCACCCATCTCCCGGCGAAGCGATTCGAGCGTGAGCGCCCCGTGCAGCACCGGCGGAGCCATCAGGCGCGCGGGCACCGGCACCCGATCGAATCCATGGATGCGCAGGATCTCCTCGATCACATCGGCTGGGCGCGATACATCCACACGATAGGCGGGCACCTGCACCGTCAGCGAATGCGCGTTGCGGTCAAGCACGCGGAAATCGAGCAGCTCAAGCACGCGCACGATCGCATCGGCGGCGATGGAGATGCCCGTGAGGCGCTCCACCTCAGCGAAGCGCATCTTCACCTCGGCGCGGCTGCGACGGCCATGATCCATGTCCGTGATGCCCGACGAGATGCGCGCGCCGCTCACTTCCTGAATGAGCATTGCCGCCCGCTTCAACGCGTACACGGTGATCTCAGGATCGACGCCGCGCTCGAAGCGGAAGGAGGCATCGGTGTTCAATCCATGCCGTCGTGCCGTGCGCCGCACATGGGCGGGGTCGAAGCAGGCGCATTCCAAGAACACCGCGGTGGTGGCCTCGCTCACGCCGCTCATCGCTCCGCCGAATACGCCCGCAATGCAGGCCGGCCTGCTCGCGTCGGCGATCACCAGGTCATCGGCGTGAAGCTTGCGCTCAAGGTTGTCCAGTGTTACGAAAGGCTCATCTGCTGAGGCCTTGCGAACGATGATCCGTCCGCCCTCGAGCCGATCGGCATCGAAGGCGTGCAGGGGCTGGCCGAGCTCGTGCTGAACGTAGTTCGTCACATCCACCACGTTGTTGATCGGCTTCAGGCCGATGGCCAGCAGGCGGTCCTGCAGCCACTTGGGCGAGGGCGCCACCTTCACCTGCGTGAGCGTGACGCCGCAATAGCGTGGACAGGCCAGCGCATCCTTCACTTCCACCTTCACCGTGCGGGCCTCATCGTCCTGCGCATAGGCCGAGACATCGGGCAGCTTCAATTCCAGGGCCTGCCCTTCGCGGTAGTTGATCGCCGCGATGAGGTCGCGCGCCACGCCCGCATGGCCCATGGCGTCGGTGCGGTTGGGGGTGAGGCCGATCTCGAGCACGTGATCGCTGACTAAGCCAAGCTGCGCCGCAGCGGGCGTGCCGGGCACTGCTGAAGGATCAAGGATGAGGATGCCCTTGTGGCTCTTGCCGATGCCCAATTCATCCTCAGCGCAGATCATGCCGTTGCTCTCCTGCCCGCGGATCTTGCTCTTCTTGATGACGATGGACGTGCCATCGGTCAGGTTCAAGGTGCAGCCCACGGTGGCCACGAGCACCTTCTGCCCGGCGGCGACATTCGGCGCGCCGCATACGATCCGCAATGGTTCGCCCTGGCCGACATCAACCACGGTGAGGCTGAGCCGATCGGCATCGGGATGCTTGGCGCACTCGAGCACTTCACCCACCACCACGCCGGCCAGCATGCCTTTCACCGGCTCATGCGCAATGACCCCCTCCACTTCAAGGCCGGTGCTGGTGAGCACTGCGGCCGCTTGCTGCGGGGACAGGCCGGTATCGATGTATCGCTTGAGCCAATTCCAGGAGATGCGCATGGGTTCCGTGAAGGTCGGCGAAGATACCTGCGGGTACATTCGCCATCGTGAAGCACATCATCCTCGCCATCCCGGCCTTCTTCGTGCTCATGGGCATCGAGCTGGCGTGGAGCGCGTATTCGCACAGGAAGGCGTACCGCTTCAACGACTTCGTGGCGAACCTCGGCTGCGGCATCGGATCGCAAGTGGTAGGCGCCTTCACCAAGGCGGGAATCCTCGCCATCTACCTGGCCGTTTACGACGATTGGCGGCTCTTCACCCTGCCCAGCACCGCGCTCACCTGGCTGCTGGCCTTCCTGCTGGTGGACCTGCTGTACTACTGGTTCCACCGGCTCAGCCACGAAGTCAACTTCCTCTGGGCCGCGCACATCGTGCATCACCAGAGCGAAGAATACAACCTGAGCGTAGCGCTGCGGCAGAGCTGGTGGCAAGGGCTATTCAGCTTCTGGTTCTATGCGCCCATCGCGCTGCTCGGCGTGCATCCCGCGGTGATCGTCTCCGTGGCCGCGATCAACACATTGTACCAGTTCTGGATCCACACCAAGGCCATCGGTCGCATGGGGCCTTTCGAGCGGCTCTTCAATACGCCGAGCCACCACCGCGTCCACCACGGCAGCGATCCGAAGTACATCGACCGCAATCACGCCGGCACGCTCATCATCTGGGACAAGCTCTTCGGCACCTTCCAGCGCGAAGAGGAGGAGCCGGTGTACGGGATCACCGCGCCTTTGCGGAGCTGGGACCCGCTCACCGCCAACTTCCACTATTGGGGCGATCTTTTCCATCTGGCGCGCCGTTGCCGCAGCCTGAAGGACAAGGTGCTGGTCTTCATCAAGCCACCGGGCTGGCGCCCCGATTACCTCGGCGGCTTCGATGGCCCCAAGGCGAAGGATCGCGCCACCTACCGCAAATTCGATACGCGCGTGAGCGATGCGGCGAATGCATACGTCGCTGTGCAATTCGCGCTCCTGCTCGCCATCACGAGCTTCTTCCTTTTCCAGCAGGACAAGCTGAGCCTCCTGGCGCAGTGGACCACGGCTGCTTTGATCGGCTGGTGGGTGATGAACCTGGGCGTGATGCTCGAGGCGCACCGCTGGGCAGTGCTCAGCGAGACCGGGCGGGTGGTGCTCGTGGGCCTCGCGACCGCATTGGTCCTCCCCGTCGCACCATCGCCGTGGAACCTGATCGCCGCCGGGACCATCACATCGCTCTCATTGCTGCATCTCTTGCTGGTGATGCGCAGCCGAACGCTGGCACCGTGATCATGCTCCCCATCCCAACGTTGGCGGGCCTCACCTCTGAGCGCCTCCGGTTCAGGCCGCTGTCGCTGGCCGATGCCGATTGGTGGATGGACTACCTGAATGACGCCGAAGCGATCCGCTTCATGCCTTTCACCATAGGCAGCAGGAGCGATTGCATGGCCATGATCCAGCGCTCCCTCGACCGGTACGCGGCGGATGGCAGCGGCCTTCATGCGATCTGCTTGAGGGAATCCAGCGTCCCGATCGGTCAATGCGGGCTGCTCACCCAAGTGGTGGACGGCATCGATGAGCTGGAGATCGGCTACCATTTGCTGCCGCAGGATTGGGGACACGGCTTCGCCACGGAAGCGGCCGCTGCCTGCAAACGGTTCGCAAGTCAGCAACGGCTCGCGGCCTCGGTGATATCGTTGATCGATCCGGAAAACCACCGCAGCCAGCAGGTGGCCCGCAGGAATGGCATGCGACCGGAGAAGCGCACCGAGCACCGTGGCGTCGAAGCGATCGTGTTCCGCGCATCGTTGACTTGAAGCCTGAGCGTGCTGTTCGAATGCCCCGGCCCGTTCCGCTCCGGCTCGGGCAGCTACCTTTCGTCTCCTACCCTGTAGCCATGACACGCTCCTTGCTCCTGTTCACCGCGCTGCTCCCGTCGCTTTCATCCGCGCAGTTCACCAGCATCAGCTGCACGGATGCCGAGGCGCTGCAGGCCATGAAGGGCCAGCATGACCCGGCGGATTATGCCGCATCCCTGGTGATCGATGATCCGGATGAGATCATCTGCGCGCTGCGCACTGCAGTGAGCGCCGATTCCCTGAGGGCGCACCTCGATCGCATCGTCTCCTTCGGAACGCGCCACACTTACAGCGATACGCTCAGCGCCAACACTGGGATCGGGGCCGCCCGGCGCTGGGCCATGTCCAAGCTCCAGCAATGGAGCACCTTGAATGAGGACCGCCTGCTCCCCTCCTACATCCGCTTCGATTACGCGAACGAGCCCCTGAACTGCGGAAGCGGACAGGATTGGCGCAACGTGATCGCCGTGCTGCCTGGATCGAGCACGGCCAATCATCGTGTGATCATCATCGAGGCGCACCTCGACAGCCGCTGCGCGGACAACTGCGATCCCGAATGCGATGCGCAAGGCGCTGAGGACAACGGCAGCGGCAGCGCACTGGTGCTGGAGCTCGCGCGCGTGATGAGCCGCTACACCTTCCCGCACACGCTCGTGTTCATGCTCACCACCGGCGAAGAGCACGGATTGCTGGGCGCACGAGCCATGGCGCAGTTCTGCCAGCAGCAATCGATCGCGATCAAGGGCGTGCTCAACAACGACATCGTGGGCGGCATCCTTTGCGGCGAAACGGCTTCGCCGCCTGGCTGCGGCGTGGTGAACGAGGTGGACAGCCTTCAATTCCGCGTCTTCTCGCACACGGCATCGCGTGGACTGGCGCGCATGATCCGCCTCAGCTACGATGAGAAGCTGGGCAGCGCCGTCCCGGTGCCCACCCTCATCAGCGTGATGGACCGAGAGGACCGCGTGGGCCGGGGCAGCGACCACATCCCCTTCCGAGAAGCGGGCTGGCCAGCCGTGCGCTTCACCGCCGCGAATGAGCATGGCGATGGCGATCCGAGCGAGGAGGGCTATGATGACCGGCAGCACACAAGCGACGACATCCTCGGGCTCGACCTGAATGGCGATGGCACGCTCGACACGCTCTTCGTGGACTTCAACTACCTCGCCCGCAACACGGTGATCAACGGCGCTTCGGCCACCCTGCTTGCGCATGGGCCGGGAATGCCCACCTTCGCTCTGCTCGATGAGCCCACCGGACTGCGCGCGCAGATCACCGGCCTGCCGGAGCACGTTGCCTTCCGCATCGGCGTTCGTGGCACCCAGAGCACAGGCGACTTCGAATCGGTTTACCGCACCGCGCAAACGAGCTACCTGGTCCCCAATCTGCAATCGCCCGGAGTGTACTATGTGAGCGTGGCCGGCATCGACGCGCAAGGGATCACGAGCATCTTCACCGCCGAGCAGGTCCGCGCCAACGATGCCGCAACGCCTCAGGCGCCGGTGGACGATCTTCCATACGGATTGGGATGTACGCCCATCGGCATCGCGGAATCGCGCGATGCGCTGAACGTGCTCATCGCCATGCCCAATCCATTCCATGGGCGAACAGAGCTTCGCATCGATCGGGCCGTATCAGGCAGCGCGGAGCTGCTCGTGCACGACGGGCGCGGACGGTTGGTTCTCCGGCAGCCGATCGGCGCAGGTGACGCTGGCCGCACCATCGCATTGCGCGCTGATTTGAGCGCGGGGCCGTACCGATGCACGCTGATGGAGCGCGGGCGCGCGATCGCCGCGACCAAGCTCATCGCCCTCGACTAGAAACGGCCAAGCCTCGTGCTTGCGGCTTCGGCGTAGAAGCCCCCTTGCGCCGCGATCCGCGCGAAGGCCTCGCGCGCCGCATCGCGCTCACCGAGCTTCTCCAGCGTGAGCGCGTGGTACCAGGCCGCCTCCTCGTCGAAGACATCCACCGGATGCACGGCCGCCCGATGGAGCAGCACGCGGGCGCGCGCATGCATCCCCAGGTTGTAGCTGCAAAGGCCCGCATAGAAGAGCGCGTTGGCATCGTCGGGGTATTGCGACAGCACGAAGCGCAGGTCGTCGAGGCAGCCCTTGTGATCATTCTGCGCGAACCGCCCCAGCGCATCGTCCATGAAGCCGAGGTAGGTCATCAAAACAGGCTTGTCAGCGGCTCCGGCCGAACCCGCATCGGCGAAACGCGCCGCAACACCGGCATCGGACAATGCGAGCACGGGATCCGCCGTGTACAGCTCCGTCGGGTGGACGAGCTTCAGGTCGTGCAGGAACACGAGTTGCCGCGACGACTTGGCCTTGCGGACCACAAGGGGCCTGGCCGTTCCGGCCGGACGTTCGATCACGACCTCTCGTGGCGCAATAGGCTCAATGCTCTCGTCGCGCTCCAAGCGCTGAGCGGTCCCGGCGATGCGCTGCTTCGCTGCCGGATTCGCGTGCAACGCCAGCGGCTCGTGGCCGATGCGCAGCGATTCCGGCTGTTCCGATGCAGCAGCGATCTCATCCGCGCGCATGGGCTCCATCGGTGCGGCTTCACGCATGACAGGATCCGACGCTGAGCCCGCGATGGCCCTCTCTTGCACCTGCACCGGCCAGTATTGCCAGATGGCGAGCAATGCGATCACGGCGGCAGCGCCTGCCCACCACCATCGCGCAGCCGCAGCTCCAGCACGCGGCCGCAAGGCATCCAACTCCTTCAGGCCGGCTGGGGAGCCCGGCATGCTCAAGCCGTCAGCCGCATCGCGCACAAGCGCATCGGCCTCGATGTGATCCTCCACGGCGCGCCGGCGCTCGGGGTCGAGGCGGCCTTCGGCATAGGCCTGCAATTCATCGCGCGAGAGCGGGCGTCGCGGGGCGAGAGGATTCGTATCAAGCGTTCTGGTCGGCATGGCGAAGGAGCATGAGGCGCAGGTTGCGGCGGCCGTTCTGGAGGTGGCTGCGGACCTGCTCGATGGTGAAGCCCGTGCGGGCGGAAGTCTCGTGATAGCTCAATCGTTCAAGGTGAAACCGGTTGATGCAGTCCCGCTGCGCATCATTGAGCTGGGCGATGGCGGCCTCGAGCTGTTGCAAGGTGGCTTCTCGCAGCGAGGCTTCCTCGTTGGCATCGTTGATGAGGTCTTCCAGGTGCGCATCGTCCAACCGGGCATGGCGGCCATCGCCTCGGAGCGCGAGCAGGCAGCGGTTGCGCATCACCGTATGCACCCACGGGCGGAAGCGCTCGACCTGATGCTTGGCAAGCAGCTGCGGCAGCGATGCGAAGAGCTCCACCACTTGATCCTTGGCGCGATCGGGATCCTTCAGGTATTTCATGCCCACGCCGTAGAGCAGGTGCGCGTATCGGTCCCACAGGGTCGCCAACGCCGGCTGGTGCCCGCCCTTGCAGGCGAGCACCAGCTCCTCGTCGGTGCCTTGTGCGGAGGCTCTTCGGCGCAGCAGCATCGTCGATCAGTCAAACGTATCGCCTTCTTCCTCTGCACGGACCTCGGCCATGCGCCGGGCGTGCTGCACCATCTCCGCATAGCTCTTGGTCTCAATCACCACCACGCCACCGGTCACGTCGCCATAGCGCGCGGGAAGTCCGCCGGTGTACACGCTCACGCTGCTGATGGCCGAGGGCGGTATGCTGGGCACAGCGCCTGGAATCTTCACGCCATCGAGGAAGGTGGCCATGTTCTCGGTGCGCGAGCCGCGGAAGTACAATCCGTCGCCGTTGGGAGCGGGGGTCACGCCCGCGAAGGTCTTGCCCAGGAACTGCACCGGGTTGCGGATGTTGGGATCCTTGGCGATCTCCGCCGCGAGCAGGGTCATGCGGCTGGGGTCGTCCTTCTCGATCAAGGGCCTGATGGTGCCATGGATCACAACCGGTGGGAGCTCCATGCCGCGCAACCTGGTATCAGGCAGGTAGGATGCGCGGTCGGCGACCACGGCCACGCTGGCGTATTCGCAAGGCTGCTTGCCGGAATAGGAGATGGTGATCGCGTAGTTCCCTGGCGCGAGCGGCTTGAGCACGAAGCGTCCATCGAGGTCGGTGGTGGTGCCGAAGAGCTCGCCATTGACCCTGGTGTACACGCTGGCCATCGGCAAGGTGGTGCCCTCTGTGTCAAACACACGGCCACGGACCTCGCCGAGGTTCTGGGCGGTGAGAGTGCCTGCGAGCGCCATGGCGCCGAGCAGGTGGAGGAAGGAAGAGGTGCGCATGATCGGAGCGTTTACCCATAGGATGCAGGGGAAAGACCGATTGCACACGGCGCGCATGATTCCGCTTCCCACCTAAACTTGCCCGATGCCCCGCGTGTTCGTCTCCGGTTGCTTCGACCTGCTGCACAGCGGGCATGTGGCCTTCCTGAAGAGCGCAGCGGAATACGGTGAGCTGCATGTGTGCATCGGCAGCGATGCGACCATCCACGCCCTGAAGCGGCGCTGGACCGTGAACGAGCAGAACGAACGCAGGTACATGCTGGAGGCCCTTTCCTGCGTCCATGCCGTGCACATCGGCTCAGGTAGCGGCCAGATGGACTTCGTGCCTGAATTCGAGCGCGTGAAGCCGGATGTGCTCGTGGTGAACAACGACGGGCATGCCGAAGCGAAGGCCGAGCTGTGCCGCAAACATGGTGCGCGTTATGTGGTGCTCGAGCGCACGCCAGCTCACGGATTGAAGGCGCGCAGCACCACCGCACTGCGCGAAGAGAGCACCATCCCATTCCGCCTGGATCTCGCTGGCGGATGGCTCGACCAGCCGTATGTGTCGAAGCATCATCCCGGCAGCGTGCTCACCATCAGCGTGGAGCCCTCGCACGACTTCTCCGACCGCAGCGGCATGAGCAGCAGCACGCGGCGCAAGGCCATCGAGCTCTGGCGCACGCACCTGCCCGATGGCGACCGCGAGCAGCAGGCACGCATCCTCTTCAGCTACGAGAACCCGCCGGGCACCCAGGTGATCAGCGGCTCACAGGACAGCATCGGCATCGTGCACCCTGGACTGAACCGGTTGGACTATGAAGGCGGATACTGGCCCGAACGCATCGAGAGCGTGCAGGATGAAGCGGTGCTCGCCTTCATCGAAGAACATCTGCAGCTGCTGCCCTTGTCGCCGCGCGACGAGAGCTTCAGCGTGCTGCAAGGCACGCGCATCGATGCCGCCGGAGCGAAGGCATTGGCCGATGCTGCCGACGATTGCTGGAGCGCGTTGCTCGCCAAGGATGCTCGCGCGTTCGGAAATGCCGTCCGTCGCTCGTTCGATGCGCAGGTGGCGATGTTCCCCAACATGGTGGACGACAGCATCCGCGCGACCATCGAAGCGCACGCCGACAAGGCCCTCGGCTGGAAGCTCAGCGGCGCTGGCGGCGGTGGCTATTTGATCCTCGTGCGGAAGGAGCCGCTGCCTGGATCTCTGCGCATCACCATCAGAAGAAGCGGATGGTGACCATGAGCAACGCATCGCAACGCACGGCCGTAGTCCTGGTGACCTCGCTCTTCTTCCTATGGGCGTTGGCGCACAACCTCAACCCCATCCTCATCCCGCATCTGCGCAAAGCACTTCAGCTGAACGATATGCGCAGCGCGCTCGTGGACAGCGCCTTCTTCATCGCCTACTTCGTCATGGCCCTGCCGGCCGGAGCGCTGATGAGGCGCTATGGATACCGCATGGGCATTATCGGCGGTCTGTTGCTCTTCGCCACGGGCACCTTCCTCTTCTGGCCTGCGGCGACCATGCGTTCGTACCCGTTCTTCTTGAGCGCGCTCTTCATCATCGCCAGCGGCCTCACCTTCCTGGAAACGGCTGCCAACCCGTACATCAGCGTGCTCGGTGATCCGGCCACAGCATCGCGACGGCTCAACTTCGCGCAAGCGTTCAACGGCCTGGGCGCAGCGCTCGCGGCATTCTTCGGTGGCCGCTTCATCCTCAGCGGCAAGGAGCTGAATGAGGAGGATCTGAAGACCATGGCACCGGATGCGCTCGAGGCCTACTTCACGCACGAGGCGCTGGCCGTGCGCGTGCCCTATCTGATCATCGGGCTCGTGGTTCTGGTAGCCGCCGTGCTTTTCCTGCGCGCGCACCTGCCGGAGATCACCGAAGAGTCGAACGGCCAGCAGCGCAGCGCGAAGGCCTGGCGACGCCTGAAGCTGGGCGTGGTGGCGCAGTTCTGCTACGTGGGCGCGCAGGTGGGCGTGGCCAGCTTCTTCATCCGCTTCGCGGGAAAGGTCGCTGGCATCCCCGAGCAGGATGCGGCCTTCCTGCTGAGCATCGGCCTGCTGCTCTTCATGTCTGGCCGATTCATCGGCACCGCGCTGATGAGGTGGATCCGACCGCCAGCACTGCTCGCGACATGCGCTGTGATCGACATGGCCTTGATCTGCGCGGCCGTGCTGGCCAGTGGCTCTACCGCCGTGATCGCCCTGCTCGGCGTGCAACTCTTCATGAGCATCATGTTCCCGACGATCTTCTCGTTGAGCATCGATGGGCTTGGCCGAGATACCAAGCTGGGCTCCTCATTGCTGGTGATGAGCATCGTGGGCGGAGCCATCGTCCCACCCATCATGGGAGCGATCAGCGACAGGCATGGCCTCCAGCTCGCCTACCTCGCGCCGCTGGTGTGCTTCATCGTCGTGCTGCTCTTCGCCCGTGCCATGCGCGAACCGCTGAGCGCATGACCCACTGCTACGCCCTCGACCTGAAGGACGATCCCGCGCTGATCGCCGCCTACGACGATTGGCATGCGCGCGTATGGCCCGAAGTGCTGGAGCATATGCGCGCGCAAGGCATCACGCACTGCTCCATCCACCGCGCGGGCAACCGGCTCTTCATGATCGTGGAAAGCACTACTGGTGCCGCGACCGATGGCGGAGGCGAAGCGTTACCTCCGCGCGTCCAGGAATGGGAAGCGCTCATGTCAACCTTCCAGCAACCGCTGCCTTTCACGAAGCCGGGCAAGAAGTGGGTGCGGATGGAACGGATCTTCGAGTGGATGGCGGAATGAACCATTTCCGATCGGTGTTGTACTTGATCAGCTCACCTTCGCACTCAATAATGATGAAGCACGTGCTACCCCTCGTCCTTCTCCTCTCTGGATCTGTGGCCAACGCCCAGCAATGGGAACCGGCAGCACCGATCAAGACAATGAGCGAATTCAAGGTGATCATAATCGTGCACGACCTGGTCGGTCGCACCATCGACCTTCAACCTGACGACACTAACGCGTGAACTTTGCGCACATGACCCTGCGAACTGCACTTCTCAGCATCCTCCTCCTCGGTGGGATAGCGCTTCACGTTCAGGCCCAACAATGGCACCTGGTCACGCCCGTAAGGGACGATGACCGCATGGGAGACATGAAGATGATCGACCCGGTGACAGGCTTCATGATCGATGACCTGCACGGTGGCATCTTCTCCACGCGCGATGGAGGCGTGCATTGGGACCGCAAAGCGAACAACTTCGGCGCCGCCGGCATGCCCCGCGCCTTGTGGATGTGGGACGCACAACGCGGGGTGATCGCTGCGAACGGCGGTAAGATCTATCGCACCAACGATGGCTTCGACAGTTTCCTGCCGACGGTGACGATCATCGGTGTGACGATCGGCAATTGCACGGCGATCCATTTCGTGAACGATACGCTTGGATTCGTCGGGACCTCCACCGGCAAGATCTTTCGGACCGGGGATGCGGGCTTGACCTGGACCTTGCAGAACAGCGGCATCACTGCCCAACTCGAACGTTTCTTCTTCGTGGATGATCAACTCGGCTTCGCCGTGGCCGCGCAATACATCCTCCGCAGCACCGATGGCGGAAGCACGTGGGAGCAATTGCCCACGCCCCAACTGGTGAACATCAAGGACCTCCACTTCTGGGATTCCCTGAACGGGATCGGAGTGGGCGCAGTGGGCGTGATCCTGCGTACCGTGGATGGTGGCGATAGCTGGTCGACCATCACCTCGCCGACCACGTCTACCATGAACGATCTGGAAGTGCAAGGCAACACGTTGATCGCGTGTGGAGCCTTGAGCCGCATCATCCGCAGTGCGGATGGCGGAGCCACGTGGACCGTGCAGAACTCCGACAACCGCGAACGCTTTTCGCTCAGTTTCACACCGGCAGGCGTAGGCCTGATGGGCGCTTCGGGGATCGTTTATCGCTCACTGGACATGGGTGCAACGTGGAACATCGTACACGTGGGCACACCGAACAGCTTGACCAGAATGAGCTTCGCGAACGATCAGATCGGGGTTGTCGCCGGCAGCACGGAAGGGGTGCGAACGACCGATGGCGGAAGGAACTGGGCCGCATCGGATGTGATCGGCCTTGGCGTGCATCTGAGGTCCGATGGTGCCGGTTGCTCGGGCGGTGGTCAGGGGGTGAATACGCATACCGGGGATTACTACGCAACGGTCCAGAACGGACCTTCAGGATCACGACCCCAAGTGGTGATCCGCTGCACGCAATCCTTCTCGCCCACCACCTACATCGTTGCAGGGGGCAATTTGAACGGCGGGTTCTACCGCACCACCAACGGTGGCAGCAGCTGGACCTACACACCCGCTGGCAACCCTTACGATATGTACTTCCCAACGGAAACCACCGGATACGCCGTGGGCGAAGGGACCAGTGTGTACAAAACAACCGATGCAGGGATCACCTGGAACGACCTTGGGCCGCTGGTGAGTGCAGGGCAGGTCACGCTCTTCTTCCTGGATGAACAGCGCGGATGGACAGGACAGCATAGAACCACGGACGGCGGGCAAACATGGACCCTCATGAGCGGTACGCCACAGTCCACACAGTCCATCTTTTTCACCGATGCCGACACGGGCTACGCGGTAGGGTCATCCGGGCAGACCTCGCGAAGCGTTGATGGCGGAATAACGTGGGAGAACAACTACATCGCCGAAGTTCCGAATGCGTCCTTCAGCGATGCGGCCTTTGTTGATGGGGCTTTGATCGGTGTCGCGAACGCTGGCGATGTCTACAGGGCGCAGATAGGTTGCCCACAAACCGCGTTCGTGCCAGCGATACAGCAGGTCGGTCCCTACCTCTGCACCTACTCCTTCGGCACGGTGCAGTGGTTCCTGAACGGCGAGCCCATTCCGGATGGCAACGACCTGTGCGTGGAGGCCACCTCAGCGGGCAACTACCACGTGGTCGTTACCGAAGGCCCTGATTGCGTTTCGGCACCATCGGCCACCGTGCAGGTGATCAGCACCGGGGTCCAGGCTGCGCCCCAGGCCAGGACGCGGCTCTTCCCGAATCCCGCATCCGATCTGGTATCCATCGAACGCATTGGAAACTCGCCGGCGGTGGTGACGGTGACCGATGCACAAGGCCGCCTGGTGGGGAGTGAGCACACGAACGGAGGGAGTACCGCCATCGATGTCCAGGACCTGCCATCCGGCCTTTACCTCATGCACATCGCTTCCGCGGCCGGTGTGGAGTGCTTGCGCTTTGTGAAGGAGTAAGCAGGCTTACGGAGCCTTCCTTCGGCTCCGATCCGCCCTGGATCACTCCTTCGGGACTGCGGCACTGGTCCTCGGACATTCCTCCCGGACGGCGTACTTGACCCAGTTCCGGTCGAAGCCGTGGCCCGTAGCTCTGGACCACTCCCGAACCCGATGCCTGGAATTGCCGGCACCGGGTTTCGGGCTTTTCAGCGTTCATGTCCATCACCTCCCTACCCGACCATCCTTGTCCGCACCGGTGCCCGCGCGATGCGCCCGATCGTTCACATAGCCGCCCTATTCCCGATGAGGTGATGTCAGGACCTTGCTGATAGCGCACCTTCGTTGAATCAACCACCAATCCCCCCCGACAATGTCCATCTACAAAGATCTTCTCGGCATCCTCTGTTCCACAGTGGTGTTGCCTGGCGCCATGCATGCACAGGTCCTCACTGATTTCGAAGACGGCTTCATCGATCAGTGGCTCGTTGAGGCCGATGGAGTTCCATCGCTCAACGCCACCGGTAACCCGGGCAATTGCCTGCGGGTAACGGACCAGGTGCTCAGCGTGATCAACCAGATGGTGCTGCCTTGGGCCTATACCGGCGACTGGTCCGCTGCCCAGAACATCGATTCGCTCTCCTTCGACCTCTATGCGCACGAAATCAGCGGCAGTCCCCTGCAAACTCAGAACCTGCCCCTGATCACGCTCTCCGGACCGGGCGGCACAGCCGTAGCCTATATCGACACGGTACCGTTGTTCGACACCTGGCAGCACTTCAACATCGCCCTGGACAGCGCCTCATGGATCGTTACCGGCAGCTGGACCGCTTTGCTCTCGGAAGTGCAGACGGTGAAGATCCGTACCGAATTCATCTCCGGCAGCGAATGGGTGCAGCTCGACAACGTAGAACTCTCGATCTCGCCGCTCATCGAACCGCTCATCGGTACTATCTGCTCCACCTGGGACACCGTGAACTTCTACGACGGATGGAGCTTCCAGGACGTGGGGAGCATCCAGGTGAGCATGACCCAGGGCAACCCGCCGGGATCCGTGCGCATGGGCGACGCCTCCGGTGCGCTCACCAACGCCGTGGCCGCACCGAAGTTCCGCGGCGATTGGTCGGACTTCGATGTGCAGGGCATTATGCGGTTCGACCTCTTCCTGCAGACCAGCAGCTCGAACTACATCGTTAAGGACTACCTCGTGCGGATCAGCGGACCGGGCGGCGTGGCACGCTACACCACCACCGATTCCATCACGGCCCTCACCGTCAACCAGTGGTACACGCACGAGATCCCCATCGATGCGGGCAGTTGGGAAATGCTGTCCGGCAGTTGGAGCGCGCTGCTCGACTTCGTGTCCGAAATCAGGCTCGACCTCGAGTTCATCGACGGCACCAACGAAGTGATCTTCCTGGACAACTTCTGCCTGGAAACGGACATCAGCACCGGCGTACAGGATCAACCTCCCGGGACAACCGCCACCGCCTTCCCCAACCCCAGCAACGGCCTGTTCACGCTGGTGCCGCCCGGTGCGGGGCCCTTCGATCTCCTTGTAGTGGATGCCAGCGGACGCACGGTTCTTACGCGCAGCGTGGGCGCTACGAGCGGCCCGATGGTGGTGGACCTGAGCGCACGAACGAAAGGGCTCTACAGCGTTCAATTTATCATGCCGGACGGGTCGCGAAGCGTGAAGCGGGTGGTGGTGGAGTGATGCATCCACCCCGGCTGCATGCAGAGCTGACGTACGCCGAAAGTGTTCGTGTGGTCAGAAACGGCTAGACGGTAGCTTCGCCCCGTTCCCGAACCCGATGCCCGCGATGTGCGGCATTGGGTTTCGGGCGTTTTGGCGTCCATGAACCTGCACGAAGTCAGCATCCTCTTTATCACTGGTTCTCTTCTGATCATCGGAGAAGGGTGTCAGACCTCCGGGACAACCGTTCCTCATGAAGAGATAGATCCTGACCAAGTCACGAACGCCATCGTGATCTACCGCATCATGGATCAACAGACGATACTGTTCGATTCAGTCATTCTCCCATCGCCGGTGCTGAATCGTTTCGTCCAGTCATGGAACACTTCGGAACAGGCGGAAATGAGGAAGTACGTCCCATCCTTCACCATCAAGATCCAGCTCAAGGACAGTAACAGGCGTTCATTCCGATTGAATGGGAACTACGCCAAAGAGAAGAACGACTGGAGCTATCAACTGAGTGACACCACCGTTCAAGCAAGCCTGGATTCTATTCGCGCATTCAATGAGCGTTGGAATGGGACCTATGCGACGGACAACAATGCTCAACTGACGCTGCATAGGAACGGTGTCTATGAATACTCGTTCGATCAATGCATACGAGGGGCGTACTCCCACGGCACTTGGACTACCTCGGGAGATACGCTGCACCTACGAGCCAACTCGGACTCCTTGGCAAGTGAGAATGCCATGTTCAAATATGCTCAATTCAACGAGCCCTTCGTTTTGAAAGGCCGTCAACTGTACTTCACCGCTGAGGGAGAACTCAACTATCACTACTTCTTCACCAAGGAATGACCTCCCTCCCCGACCTCCTCGCCCTTTACCGCTCTGACGCCCGCGTGGCCCGCGTGGCCGATGGCTTGCGCGAGAAAGCCGCCCGCGTACAAATCGGCGGTACGATCGGCTCCGCTCAGGCGCTCATCGCTGCAAGCATCATTGAGAAACTCGGTGGCGTGCATGTCTTCGTCCTCACCGATCGCGAAGAGGCCGCCTACTTCCTCAACGACCTCGAAGCCCTGCGCGGCAAGGACAAGGAAGCCCGCAAGGCGAAGGATGAGGACATGTTCTTCTACCCTGCGCCCTCTCGCTCGCCCTACGATCCGGAAGGACACCACGATGGGGAGCGTGTGAGCCGGACAGAGGTGTTGGAGGCATTGATGAGGGTGAATAGTGAATGGCGAATGGCGAATGGTGCGGATCCGCATTCCCCATTCACCAACTCCCATTCAGCATTCACCAACAAACTCATCATCATCACCTACCCCGATGCCCTGGTGCCGCTCGTGATGGGCAAGGAGGAGATGCTGAAGAACACGCTTGCGATCAAACGCAGCGAAGAACTGCCCATCGACACGTTGCAGGAATGGCTGCAGGAGACCGGTTTCAGCCGTGTGGAGTTCGTGTACGAGCCCGGGCAGTTCAGCATCCGCGGCGGTATCGTGGACGTGTTCAGCTACGGCAGCGACAGACCCTACCGCATCGAGCTGTACGGCGATACCGTGGAGAGCGTGCGCCGCTTCGACCCGCAGGACCAGCTCACCATCGAGTTCCTCGCCGAAGCAGTGATCGTCCCCGACCTCCAGGATGAGGATGCCGCGCGCCAACAGACCTTTTTCGCCCAGCTGCCGGAGGACACCGTGCTCTGGCTCCGCGACCTGCAGGCCATCGGCGATGCGGCCAAGAAGCAGTTGAAGCTCCTCGGCGAGACCTACGAGCGACTTCCCGACAAGGACAAGCACCCCACCCCCAACGAACTCCTCGCCACCGACACGGAGCTGATCAAGGGGACTCTTGGTTTTCGAAAGGTCTTCTGGGCTTCGAGCCTCGAGCCACCAGCCGCAAGCTTGATCCCGACCGGGGACAAGCTAGCGGCTGGTGGCTCGCAGCTAGTGGCTCGCATTGATTTCCAACAACGCCCTCAACCCACCTTCGCCAAAGAGTTCAAGGTGCTCAGCGGCGACCTGCACAACAAGCAGAACGCGGGCTACACCAACCTCATCGCCTGCAACAGCGCCAAGCAGAGCGAGCGCCTCTACGCCATCTTCAATGACATGGAGCACGAGGTGGCCTTCACGCCGCTGGTGCTCGACCTGCACGAAGGCTTCATCGACCCCGAGCTGAAGCTGGCGCTCTACACCGACCACCAGATCTTCGAGCGCTACCACCGCTTCCGGCTGAAGGAGGGCTTTAGAAAGAACTCACAAGCGCTCACGCTGAAGGAGCTGACGCAGCTGAAGCCCGGCGACCTGGTGGTGCACATCGATCATGGTGTAGGTGTCTTCAGCGGATTGGAGACCATCGATGCCGGCGGCAGTTTGCAGGAGGCAATCCGCCTGAAATACCGCGACAACGACATCCTCTACGTGGGCATCCACAGTTTGCACCGCGTGAGCAAGTACAGCGGCGAGGAGGGCGGCAACGCGCCCGCCGTGAGCAAGCTCGGCTCTCCGGCGTGGAAGAACCTGAAGGAGAAGACCAAGGCCAAGGTGAAGGCGCTGGCCTTCGACCTGATCAAGCTCTACGCCCAGCGAAAGAGCAAGCCGGGCTTCGCGTACCAGCCGGACAACTACCTGCAGCACGAACTGGAAGCGAGCTTCATCTACGAGGACACGCCCGACCAGCTGAAGGCCACGCAGGACGTGAAGAAGGACATGGAGAAGGGGGTGCCGATGGATCGACTGGTCTGCGGCGATGTGGGCTTCGGCAAAACGGAAGTCGCGATACGCGCCGCCTTCAAAGCCGTGTGCGACAGCAAGCAGGTGGCGGTGCTTGTACCCACGACGATCCTCGCGCTGCAACATTGGAAGAGCTTCTCGGCGCGCATGAAAGGACTGCCGGCGCGCGTGGAGTACATCAACCGCTTCCGCAGCAGCGCGCAACAGACGCAGATCCTCAAGGACCTTAAGGAGGGGAAGATCGACATCATCATCGGCACGCACCGGCTGGTGAGCAAGGACGTGGTGTACAAGGATCTCGGCCTGCTGATCATCGACGAGGAGCAGAAGTTCGGCGTGAACGTGAAGGACAAGCTGAAGACCCTGCGCGCGACAGTAGACACGCTGACGCTCACTGCGACACCGATCCCGCGCACGCTGCAGTTCAGCCTCATGGGCGCGCGCGACCTCAGCATCATCAGCACGCCGCCGCCCAACCGATACCCGGTGAGCACCATGCTACAGCCGTACGACGAGGTCACCATCCGCGGCGCGATCGAATACGAGCTCAGCCGCGGCGGCCAGGTGTACTTCCTGCACGACAAGGTGAAGAACATCGAGTTCATCGCCGACATGATCCGCAAGCTGGTGCCCGGAGCGCGCGTGGGCGTGGGCCACGGTCAGCTCGAAGGCCACAAGCTCGAAGAGGTGATGCTCGACTTCATCGAAGGGAACACCGATGTGCTCGTATGCACCACCATCGTGGAGAACGGCCTCGACATCCCGAACGCCAACACGATCATCGTGAACGAGGCCCAGAACTTCGGCCTGAGCGATCTGCACCAATTGCGCGGTCGCGTAGGCCGCAGCAACAAGAAGGCCTACTGCTATCTGCTCGCACCAAGCCCGCATCTCTTGCCTGACCTGTCACGCAAACGCCTTCAGGCCATCGAGCAGTTCAGCGACCTGGGCAGCGGCATCCACATCGCCATGAAGGACCTCGACATCCGCGGCGCGGGCGATCTGCTCGGCGCGGAGCAGAGCGGCTTCATCAACGACATCGGCTTCGAGACCTACCACAAGATCCTGGAGGAGGCCGTGCGCGAACTGAAGGACGAGCACTTCAAAGAGCTCTTCGCCGATGCGCAGGAAGGCAGCCACGCCCTCGCCCGCGGTTCACGCCGCGACCAGAGCGATGACTGCATCATCGAGACGGATCTCACCATGCTGATCCCCAACAGCTACGTGAGCGAGACCGCAGAACGCCTCGCGCTCTACCGCCGCCTGGACGATATCAAGGACGAGACCGAGCTGCAGAAGTTCAGCGCCGAGATCACCGACCGCTTCGGCCCCATCCCGCCGCTGGTGAACGAGCTGCTCGAAGCGATCCGCTTACGCTGGCTGGGGCAACGCATGGGCCTCGAAAAGATGGTGCTGAAGAAAGGCACGCTCATCGGCACCTTCATCGCGGACCAGAAGCACCCGTTCTTCGAGGGTGATGGCTTCAATGCCGTGCTGCGGGCGGTGCAATCGCAACCGAGACGGTTCAAGGTGTACGAGAAAGCAGGGACCTTGCGGATCAGCGTGCAGGATGTGAAGAACGTGCACGCGGCGAAGGAGGCGATGGAGGGGGTGGTGGGGGTGGTCGGCGAAACGGATAGCGCCTAAGCCCCACATAGGCGAGCTACATTTATTGCCCATGCGCTCTTGCCTTCGAAGGATCCGCTTCCTTATCGGCGCTTTTCCGGTCTTCGTCTCCTTGCTCAGCGCTGCACAGAACGGGCAACAGATGAGCTTTTCGATCTATGACCAGAGCACGGCGATCCCCTTCACCCGCTTCGTCACCATACCTGTGCATCCCGGCATCCAAGTGGCGGCGGAGTTCGGCCTGAACGATCGGCCGCATGGTCGCGCGTTCGCCGCCGCTCACCTCGGCTACTTCTACCATCGGCATCTGGCGCAAGGGTTCTATGTGGGCGGCGACCTTGGCTACGAGGCGCGGACCCGCTTCAGGCTCAGCTTCGCTGGTCTTTTCGGGCTGGGCTATCTCCGTACGTATGTCACGCAACCGGAATACGTTTTCCAGAACGGGTCGTATGTGCGCAGGCCCGACAAGGGCAACGGGCGCGTGATGCCCTCCCTCTCCCTAGAGACCGGATACTATTTCAAACCAACTCGCAGGAGTACTCAGCTGTTCATCCGCTACCAGAGCTGGGTCGAATACCCATACTCACCGGGCTTCATAGAGCTCATGTCGCACATCAACCTGCACCTCGGAGTTCGTTTCACCCTTGTCCAAGACAACACCGCACCATGACACTACGAGGCGTGCTCTTGTGCCTTTGCTGCGCCGCCCTGGCTTCCTGCGAGAAAGGTGAACGCCTGGATCCGGAGTTCTATACCTGTGGCTTCGAGCGACCCGACAGCAGTTCGGGCCATCCCGAGAACGTGTCCTTTCAGGAACTCCTGGTGGCCATGACCGACGATGGCACACCGGGCGTGATGATGAGCATCAACGATCCTGCGAACGGCGAATGGAGCGGTGCTGCGGGAATGGCCGATCTGTTCAACCGGTACACGATGAGACCGTGTAACATCTCGCGGCTGGGCAGCACGGTCAAGACCTTCACTGCCACCACGATCATGCTCCTGCAGGAAGAAGGCAAGCTCGACCTGGATGATCGGATCGCCGATCACCTGAGCGGCGAACCCATGGACCGCTTAGCGAACGCGGACCTGGCGACGATCCGTCAATGCCTCCAGCACAGCAGTGGCATCCCCAATTACATCAGCAGCGCCCAATTCCAGACCGCCTCGCTCAATGACCTGATCCGGGTCTGGCATCCAGAGGACCTGCTCGCCTACGCCTACGACAAGCCCGCCGACTTCGAGCCGGGCAGCGATGTCCGATACTCGAACACACCGTACATCCTCCTCGGCATGCTGATCGAGCACATCGAAGGCAAACCGTTCTACCAGGTGTTCGAGGAAAAGCTATTCGCTCCGTTGGACCTCTCCAACATGCGATTCGCCGCAGAGGACAACGTGCCGGACGGTATCGTGCGTGGCTACGTGGACTTCTACAGCAACCTGAACGTGATCGAAAGCACCTATTACAGTGGCTGGGACTATTTCACGGCGGATGGTGGCCTGATCGGCAACCCGCAGGAACTTGGCCGTTTCCTTCGCGCCCTCGCGAACGGACAGGTGGTCAGCACCGCTTCATTGGCCGAAATGACCAACTGGCGAACGCCCAGTGAAGTGGACGACAGTTTCTTCCCAATCCAATACGGGCTCGGGATCTTCCGCATGGACACCCCTTGGGGTGAAGCCTGGTTCCACAGTGGTGATGCGATCGGCTATTACGCGTGCATGACCTACTTCCCCTCACAGAGCACCAGCATAGCTTGGGCCGTGAACGGCAATTACGGACAGATCGACGAGGCCACGCAGACACGATCGGCCATGGAACGTATTTTCGGAACGGCCCTTCCGTGACACTCGTCGGTCGCAGACCGTGGAAGGGACCCGCCTGCCCTGGTTGGGCCAACGCATGGGCCTAGAGAAGATGGTGCTGAAGAAAGGCACGCTCATCGGCACCTTCATCGCCGACCAGAAGCATCCGTTCTTCGAGGGCGACGGCTTCAACGCGGTGCTCAGAGCTGTACAAGCCCAGCCGCGCCGGTTCAAGGTGTACGAGAAAGCCGGCACCTTGCGGATCAGCGTGCAGGATGTGAAGAACGTGCACGCGGCGAAGGAGGCGATGGAATCCGTTGTTGGGGTGGCCGTGTAGCTTTACCCTATGACCTTCGAGGTCTTCCTCCCCGATCCGGCGTTGCGTCCGTTCATCCGGCAGTACTGGCTCATCAAAGGCCGGAACGAACAACAAGGGCCTATCGAACTTCTTCCTGATGGAGGTGTGAGCCTGGTGCTGAACCTCGGCGATGGCATCGACAGTTCCCGCTTCGGTACGCGCTGGTGCGATGCACGTGCATTGATCGTTGGAGCGCAGACCCTCGGTGATACGCAGAAGCTCCTTGGAGAGAGCTGCATGTTCGGGATCACGTTCAAGCCGGGCGGCTTCACCTTCTTCCACCGCTACGATCCGCTCGATCGCTTGGCTGATGAGGTGCAGCCCTTCGACCGGTCGTTGTTCCCTGATCCAGGGAGTATCCTTCGCCATCCATCAACCTATGTCGACTGCTTCTACCTGGATCGGATCAAGCATCCGCGCTACGCGCTGATCCCCGTTGTGGACGACATCGAACGCAACAAGGGCCGCGTGCGCATGGATGACCTGATGCATCGCCATTGCACTACGGCCCGGCAGTTGGAGCGCCAGTTCAAGCAGCAGCTCGGCATCACGCCGAAGGAGTTCATCGACCTCACGCGTTTCAACCATGCGTTCAGCGTCGTAGCGCGCCACGGCGGAGCGCGCAACCTGATGGACATCGCCTGGGACTGCGGCTACTACGACCACTCGCACATGGCCACCGACTTCAAACGGCGGATGGGCCGTGCACCTTCGGACTTCCTTTTGTCGGATTCTTCCAAGATCATCGCCGCCTAGCTCACATAGCCTTGCGCCATGGACGGATCGAGTTCCATGGCGAAGAGCTATCGCGGAATCCTGCTGCTGGTGATCGCGCTGGTGCCGCTGAGCTACTTCGGCTTCCGGGCAAGCTACTGGACGCACTTCCCGCGCTTCTTCGGCGTGGGATGGGAGGTGCACTTCCACCTGCTCACCATCGCGTGCTGGCTGTCGATGCTCGTGGTGCAGGCATGGCTCGCGGCGAAAGCGCGTATCGCACAGCACAAGCGGATCGGTCGGCTCTCCTATGTACTGGTCCCGATGATCTTTCTGGGCTTCGTCCTGGTCACCAACTACGGCCAGTTGCGGCACAAAGAGCCGGGGCTCCTGGGTGCCTCGTTCTTCGATGGCGGCGCCTTCCTGGTCTTCTATGCACTGGCCATCGCATACCGGAGGAAGACGGCCTACCACTCGCGGTACATGATGCTCACGGCCGTGCCTTTCATCAACCCTACGTTGGGGCGCGCAATAGCACCGGAGGTCAGCACTGTCGTGGAACTGGTGCTCATCATCGCGCTGCTGACCGCAGCTCGTGTTCGCAAGTCGGCCTGGCAGCCCTACCTGGTCGCCCTGATCACGCTGATCGCTCTGACCCTAGTGATCGTGTACATCTCCGTGATCGAGCCGGGAATCATCGAGGGCCTGTGGGAAGCGATCTGGGGCTAACCTTCCCGCTGCCTGCCCTCCAATTCTTCGATCGTCCTTCTCGCCGCATCCAAGCGCACCCGGTTGTTTCCCGCAACGCGGGACATCGCCGTGCTCGGCTTGATCACCAGCATGTTCGTGATGCGCTTCTTCATAGGAACACCTTGTGCACGCCTCGGAACACTATCCCATTGACGATCATTGGCATGCCATCCGTATCGCGCGATCGGACCGGGGTACCTTGTCGAGCTCTTATCCCCACCCGCATGCCCCTTGGTCCCCACATCACTGTGGTCGCGCTCTTCTCTTCCGCGCTCTTCATGACCTCCTGCAACGGACAAGTCCCGGCATCCGCGGAAACTGATGGGACCGAACAGCCTGGCGTGACTCAGCCGTCAGGCCCGGACACCGCGCAGATCGCCGAGTACATCGTTGCGGCCCATGAAGACAGCAAGGGGAACCTCTGGTTCGGCACCAACGGACAAGGTGTGGCCCGTTGGGATGGATCGGCGTTGCGCTACTTCTCCATGGCGGAGGGCCTGATCGGCGATGTGGTCACCGGGATCGCGGAGGACCGCAACGGCGATATGTGGTTCGGCACGCATTCGGGGGCTTCGCGCTACGACCCTTCGGCTGCGCTCAGTGCAAGTGGCGGCGCGTTCACCGGCTTCGGAAGCGCGGAAGGACTGCATGGCCAAGGCTGCAAACTGCTGGTGGATCGGAACGGGACGGTGTGGGCAGGTACAAGCGATGGCGTCTTCCGCTTGGTCGGCGAACGGTTCATCGCGTTCGAGGTGCCCATCCCAGCGATCGAAGCACCATCCTACAAGATGACACCCGGCAAGATCTGGGACCTCTTCGAGGACAGCAAGGGGAACATCTGGTTCGCGCGCGATGGCTATGGCACCTGCAAATACGACGGCAGCACATTCACGCACTTCACCAAGAAGGATGGGCTCTGCAGCAACAACGTGGCGAGCATCGCAGAAGACAAGCACGGCCACATCTGGTTCGGCTCCATCACTTCGGACCACCCCAACTACATCGAAGAGGGCGGTGTCAGCCGATACGATGGGAAGACCTTCACGCGGTTCCCCGATGTGGACGGCCTTAACGATAACGACATCTACAACCTCTACACGGATCGCGCAGGGAACATCTGGATCGGGGCCGTACGCAAAGGCGCGTACCGGTTCGATGGCAAGACCTTCACGCTCTTCGATAGGACAGACCGGCCGGACCTCACCACGTACTTCGCCATACAGGCATTCGTGGAGGACAGTCACGGAACACTGTGGTTCGGATTCTCCGGAGGTCTGTTCCGTTTCAATGGATCCTCGTTCGTGAACGTGACGCGGGGCGGGCCCTGGGAAAGTCCATGAACAAGGCGGAACTCCTTCAGCACCTGCGCGCCCTTCTGCTTGAAAAGGTGAGCGCCGCGCAACAGGCCATCACCTCTACGCGCGCTCGTTCGAGAACGAAACCAAAAGCAGCGCTGGCGACAAGCATGAGGTGGGCCGCGCCATGATCCAGCAGGAACTCGATCAGCAGGAAGGGCAGCTGGACAAACTGCAAGCACACCTGCAGGAACTGGCCCGCATACCCATGGACATGGATCCCGACCACGCTGGCTGGGGCAGCCTGGTCGCAACGGACCAGGAGGACTACTTCATCGCCATCGGCTTTGGCTACGTCGATCTGGCCGGTGAACGTTGTGCGGTAGTCTCCCCGGCTTCGCCCATCGGGAAGGCCCTCATGGGCAAGCGCATAGGGGATGTGGTCACGCTGAACGGGCGCTCCTTCATTGTGAAGGGGATCAGCTGAGCCGGTCCTGCCGGAGTGTCTACGACTTGCCCTGCCCCTCCAACTCCTCGATCGTCCTTCGCGCCGCCTCCAACCGTACCCTATTGTTCTTGCTCACCAGCATGTTGGTGATCAGTTTCTCCATGCGGTGGTGCAGCGGTATGAGCAATCCGGCGATGGCGGCCATGCACAGCAGCATCAGGATCGGCGAGTGATGGGTGAGCTCCCCCGAGGAATGGATGCACCAGCAGGTTGATGAACTCGAAGAAGAGCAGCAGCGCGATGAGCGAGAGGTTCTTGATGGCCTTCGCGCCTACGACCGCCGTACGGCTGAACACGAGCAGGAAGATGCCCAGCGTGATGACAATGAGGGCGATGATGCCGAACTGGATGTTGCGGGAGCGAGCGGCGGCTTCTTCTTCGCGCAACTTGGCGTCCTCCATGTCCTTCAGCTGCTGCGCGAAGAGTTGGCTCTTCAACTGGCTGCGGTTCTGCGTTGCCACGACACTGTCGCGATAGGCGATACAGCGCTTCGCATAAACGAACGCGCTATCGGTACTGCCCCTCGCCTTGAACGCATCGGCCAGGGCTTCAGCGGCCTTCTCCAACAATCCCGGATTGCGGACCCCCTCCGCTGAGCGGAAACCGAACTGCGCGATGGCCAAGGCCTCCTCTGCGCGGCCTTGTTCCAAGAGCAACGAAGAATAGCCCGAAGCGAACTGAACGAGCGGAAGCGGTAGTTGGAACGAATCAGCGGCGGCGATCGCGCGCTTGTAGTGCAGTTCGGCCAGATCCGCTTCACGCCGGGCGGCATACACCGCCGCGAGCGCTCCGTTGGAATAGGTGTAGGTCCATGGGTCCTCGCCTGGAGCATCGACCATTTCCACTTGTTTGGTGTAGTAGAGCGCGGAATCAAGATCGCCCTTGTCCATGAAGCAGCGAGCTATCGTTGACAGCCCCCGCGATCGGATCCCCGGAGGCATTCCCAAAGCCAGCGCTTTGCGCATGTAGCGCATGGTGCCATCGTTGTCGCCCACGCGTTGATAGAGCACGGCGAGCTCCTTGCAGGCCGCACCCATCCAGATGCTGTCGCGCGCGCTCGTGTAGTGCTCGAGCGCGATGTTGAAGTGCTTCAATGCTCCATTCACCTCATTGGCGATCACGAAGGAGAACCCGACCGAGAGATGGGCCCTGCCGATCAGCGTGTCGTTCTTGGTGGGTTCCGCGATCTCCAGGAGGCGGATCGACGTGGTCATGCATTCATCCAGACGATTCAAATACAAGTACTTCTGCGCCAGCCGTGCGAGCAGCACGACTTTCATGCGGGGGTCGTCCGTCAGCTTCTCACGGGCGATCAAGCTGTCCACGGAAAGGTAATTGACCCGGGCGCTGAGCGTATCGAAGGGCTGGGCTTGAAGCTTTCCGATACCGGAGAGTACCATGACCAACGCCAGTACTCGGGGGTAGAAGATCATGGGAACCTTGCGGTGTTGGATTGGTGGTCGGCTCATGTGGTCAGCCCGCGTTGTTGTCCGTTGGCCTTGCTTCAAGCTCCTCAATCGTCCGCCTCGCCGCCTCCAAGCGTACGCGATTGTTCTTCGATACGAGCATGTTCGTGATCAGCTTCTCCATGCGGTGGTGCAGCGGGATCAGCAACCCCGCAATGGCTGCCATGCACAGCAGCATCAAGATCGGCGAGTGGTGGGTGATCTCCCCGAGGAAGGGATGCACCAGCAAGTTGATGAACTCGAAGAAGAGCAGCAGCGCGATGAGCGAGAGGTTCTTAATGGCCTTGGCGCCCACCACCGCTGTACGACTGAAGATGAGCAGGAAGATCCCGAGCGTGATGACGATGAGGGCGATGATGCCGAACTGGATGTTGCGTGAGCGGGCGGCGGCTTCCTCCGCCTTGGCCTTCGCCTCCTCCACCTCCTTCAGCTCCTGCGCGAAGGCCATGTTCTGGAGCTTGTTCAGGTTGGTGGCGTTGATCAGGCTGTCCGCATAAAGAACGCGCAGCTCGAAGTAGCGGTAGGCACTGTCCATGCTTCCGGAGGCCCTGAATGCTTCGCGCAGCAGGTCGGAGGATTCGATCAAGCCATCAAGATTGCCGCCATCACGGCTCACCTGCATCGCGCGCCGACCATCGGCAATGGCTGGTTGCACGTCTCCTGCATCCAGTGCCATCCGACCTCGGGCCACCAACGAGCCATAGAGCGGTATCATCACATGGAACGAATCCGCCACCTCGATCGCTCGTGCGAAATGCACTTGCGCCAAGTCGCGATCGCCTTTGGCAGCGTACGCTGCTCCCAGCATGTAATAAGAGCGCGCGTAAGCATAGGGGTCGCTTCCCGGATCGGTGATGATGTTCGAGCGTTGCGCCCAATACAGCGCGGAATCGGGCAGGCCCATCTGGCGGTACGTATCGCTCAGGTGCTGGCAGGTGCGACTGACCTGGTAGTTCGAATTCACATGAGCGATCGCGAGCTTCAATAACTCCAGCGCTTTGGGCAGGTCGCCCAAGGACTTGTAAACCGTGGCGATCTGCTTGTACGCCGTACCGATGTGGCCTGCGCTCCCGGAACGTTTCGCGTAGTCCAGCCCTTGGTAGAAGTACTTCAATTGCAAAGCGGCATCCGCCGAGCCGTTGAGCGCATCACCCAAGTGCTGGGAGGAGGTCGCGAGCAGCGTATCGACCCCCAGCTGCTCGGCCAGCGCGAATTCCTCCTTGGCGTTCTTCCTGATCTCATCCTTCAGCCCACGGTTGAAGCACGCGGCGCCATGCGCGTAGGTGATGAAGTAGCGCTCGATCAGCGGCCGAGATAGGTCGTGGCGCGTATCGAGGGAGTCGTACTGGACCCTATACTCATACTGTTGCGCGTTCGCCCGGAAAGCCGCCCCAGAAAGGATGAAGAGGAGGAGGAAGCAGAAGCGCGTCATGCGGTAAAGATGCGCGTGGCCTCCCATACGGGCATCGCGATGCCTGTTCGCGATATACGATGAGGACACAAGCTCCCTAATGCACGATCATGCGCTCCATCCATGAGCCTGCACTGCTCATGACCCGCACGAGGATCATTCCTCGCGTGTCGAGCGCGACGGTATTCACGCCTTGCAGCAGTGACCCATTGGAAACAGCGCGGCCCTGTGCATCGAAGCACTCGTATCGGCCCGCGTCCTTCGAGTCGATCAGCAAGCCATTCGCCGTCCAGCGGATCGACGATTCAGGCCGCGATCCGGCTGAGATACCGGTCTCGAGTTCAACCTGGACGGCGCAACCCACCGGAGCATAGAACGGTGAATCGGTAACGATGCGAATGGCGTAACCCGCACCGGCCAGCGTTCCTGCCGGGATGCTGCACGGGATGACTCCTGTTGCCAAGGCACTCACTACCGAACCGATGGTGACGGGCGATGAGAAGTCCCCGCTCGCATCCGAAAGCTCCACGGTGAATGTCGTGGGCCCCTCAGGAATGCCGCCAGTGCTGTACGTCACATCGAAGTCGCCGGCAACAAGCTCACTGACCACCACCACGCCGGTTGAAGGCGTGCACGCCACGTTGTAGATGAGCGCGATATCGTCGTACCAGCTCTGCGTGCCGATCTGGCTGATGAGGCTATCACCGCTGGTCATCACCATCAGCAGGTACTCGGGGGCCCCGGCCGAGAAGTAGTTGAAGGGCACGGAGAAGCGCGTCCAACCGCCAACGGTCACGCTCGGGCCATCCCAACTGGCCGCGCCCACCCAATTGCCGATCGTGCCGTTATCCGGAATGCTGGCTGCACCTGTGTGCACGATGGCATCCACGGTGGGATGATCGCCCGGCATCACGGTGGTCTTGTACCAGCCCACGAGGCTGTCGGGGCGGCTGGTGAGCGGCTGGCTCCACTGCGGATCGGTCGCTTCCGTGAAGACCCGCCCGTTGGCCGGATCGAGCTCTGCATGTACACGGCCGCAGGTCAAGATGCCATTCGCCGCGCCGATCAAGGATGTGACGGTGCGGACGTTCACCGAGTACGACCCGGTATGCCCATCATCGCTCCGCCAGCACACTTGCGGAGCGAAGTTGTTGACGACGGTCCCGCCATCGCTGGTCTTGATGGAGCTCCACTCATCGGGCTCCTCCGTACCGGTGCCAAGGCCACCCCAGGTCTCGAACCCGGCGTTCAGGATCTGCGGTTGAGCGAAGGTGAGCGATGAGACGGTAGCCGAGACGAGGAGAGCAGCGATGTGTTTCATGGTGGGGTGTGAACCGCAAAGATGACGGCTACCCCGATACCCTCACGGCATCACGATTCTCTGGACGAACGATCGGCCCTCCGTCAAAACCTGCACGAGCATCATTCCGCGATGATCCGGCGCGGGAATCGGCTCGCGCCCAGCGCCAACAGCGCCTGTGGCCAGAAGCGCACCTTGGGAATTGAAACAGGAGTATTGCCCGGATGAACGCAGCTCGACCCAGATCTGGTCGCCAATGACCTCTATGGGCCTATCGTATGGGGTGGGCTCCGCAACACCCGTGGCCGTCGTCACCTCGAGCATGCAATGCAACGGTGCGTAAAACGGCGAACTGCCGGTCACGCGCACACGGTAACCGCTTCCTGCATCGATTCCCAGCGGCATGGTGCAGGAGATGGACCCATCGGCATCGGCGGAAACCACCGAGCCGATCACCATCGGTGAGGCGAAGGAGCCGTTCGCATCAGAGAGCTCGGCCGTGAAAGTGACCGGGGCCAGCGGTATGCCACCGGTGGCGTACCCGATGGTCAGTGATTGCCCCGGGGCGACGCTCTGCGCATCGGGCTGGCACTGCACGTTGTAGATGAGCGCCAGATCATCGTACCAGGCTTGCGTGCCCTCCACGCTGCCTGCGCTATCGCCGGCGGTGAGGATGAAGAGGAGCCATTCCGGCTGCCAGTCGTTCAGGTAAACGAAGGGCGTGGAGAATCGCGTCCATTGCGTCACCGGCGAATAGGGCCCTTTCCATGAGGCGCCCGCCACGTAGTTGTCCTCTGTTCCGAATGCGGGTAACCGGCCCTCATCGATGTGCAGCAAGGCCCCCACATTCGGGCGGTCGCCTGATGCAGGTGCGGCCTTGAACCAGCCGATCAGGCTATCGGGCCTGCTGGTCATGCTGGTGCGCCATTGCTCCTGGTCCTGCACAGTGTACATGTAGCTGTTGGCCACGTCGAGCTCGGCATGCACGCGGCCGTTGGTGAGCAGGCCATTCGCCGGTCCGACGACGGACCCTACGGTGCGGAGGTTCACGGAATACTGGCCCGTATGGGCATCGGTGCTGCGCCAGCAGAGCTGCGGTACCAGGCTATTGATGAAGGCTCCGCCATCGCTGGTCTTGAGCGAGCTCCATTGCTGGGGTTCCTGCGTGGCTTGCCCAGCATTGTCCCATGCCTCGAATGAGACGTTCTCAGGTTGGGGCTGCGCCATCGAAGCAAGGCCGGCGCTGAGCATCAGGATCGCGGATGGTGTTCTGAGGCGCATGCCACCTGTAACAACGGAAGAGGCCTGCTTGTTCCCCGGCTAGCTTCGCCGCCATGGCATTGCCCCGGAAGGACCAACAGATCGATCTCCGATTTTTGGAAGGCCCGCGCTCGAGGTGGAAGGAATTCGTGAGCGTGGTCCGTATCGCGCGTGAGTTCATCTACGGCTTCAGGCACCTGCACTTCGTGGGCCCCTGCGTCACCTTCTTCGGAAGCGCGCGATTCGATGAGGACCATCCCTACTACGGGGCCGCACGCGAGCTCGCGAAGCGCGTGGGCCGCGTGGGCTTCACCATCATGACGGGGGGCGGGCCCGGCATCATGGAAGCGGCGAACCGTGGAGCTCGCGATGCGGGCGCTCGCAGCGTGGGCTGCAACATCGTGCTGCCCCATGAACAGCAGCCCAACCCCTACCTCGATGTGAGCCTCACGTTCCACCGTTTCTTCGTGCGCAAGGTGCTGCTGGTGAAGTACAGCATCTGCTTCGTGGTGATGCCCGGCGGAGCAGGAACCGTGGATGAGCTCTTCGAGACCATCACTCTGATCCAGACCGGGAAGGTGAAGGACTTCCCGATCCTGCTCTATGGGAAGGACTATTGGTCCCCTTTGCTCCAGCAGATCGAGAGAATGGTGGAGGCGGGCACCATCGGCCGTAAAGAGCTCGAGTTCGTCTTCGTAGCTGATAGCATTGACGAAGCCACTGACCTTCTTCAGGAGCGCCTCTTGGTGATGTGGCAGCGCGCGCGCGGCCGGAAAGACTCGCCCAAGTGGTGGTTCCTTGAAGAACGTGTAAACGGCAGGTTAAGCAAGGCGAACAAGGGCTAACGGATCCTTAACGGTCAAACAAGGGCCTCCTAACAGGCCGCCGGGACTTTTGCGCCGCGAATGGTGATTCACACTGTTCTCTTATGCGATGTACCGAACCCTGCTTCTCCTGCTTGCCGCATCACTTTCCTTCAGCCTGCTTGGGCAGAAGGGCACCGTTTCCGGCACCATCACCACGGTGGAAGGCGGCAAGCTGCAGCCCATGCCCTTCGTGAACGTGCTCCTCAAGGGCACAAGCACTGGCGCCACCACCGACCTCGACGGCAAATACAGCTTCCAGGCGGATCCCGGCACCTACGCCTTGCAGGTGAGCTTCGTGGGATTCGAGCCGATGGAGCGAGCGATATCCGTTGCGGCCGGCGCCACGACCCGGGCCGATTTGGAACTGAAAGGGCAGTCCATCGCCATCGGTGAAGTGGAAGTCGTGACCACGAAGCGCACCGAGACCGAAGGCGCCGTGGTGATGGAGACCCGCAAGAGTGAGCAGGTGGTGAACGGCGTGGGCCGCGAACAGATCAGCAAGAGCCAGGACCGCACCGCGGGCGATGTGGTGAAGCGCATACCTGGCGTCACCATGGTGGGCGACCGCTTCGTGATGATCCGGGGGCTTGCGGACCGCTACAACACGGTGATGCTGAATGACGTGATCGCGCCGAGCCTCGAACCCGATAAGCGCGCCTTCAGCTTCGATGTGCTGCCCAGCGGCGCGCTCGACCGCGTGATGATCTACAAGAGCGGCGCGCCCGAGCTGCCCGGCGAATTCGCCGGCGGCGTGATCAAGCTCTACACCGTGAACGTGCCCGACTCGAACCTCACGCGCGTGGACTACGGCATGTCCTACCGTAACGGGACCACCTTCAACGACTTCTACAACAGCCAGCGCAGCAGCACCGATGCGCTCGGTTTCGACGACGGCCTGCGCCAACTCCCGAATGCCTTCCCCAGCGACCTGCGCGGCGTGGGCGCTCAGGGCTTGCAGACCGCTGGCCGCGCGCTGGCCAACAACTGGAGCGCTGAGCGCAGCACGGCAAGCCCCGACCAGCGCTTCAGCCTGCTGCTCGCGCGCCGCATCGGCAAGGGCGATGGGCGCGTGCGCGGCGGTAACGTCACCAGCCTCAGCTACAGCGACACCCGCTTGAGCTACACCGCCAAGAACTACAACTACAACGTGTTCGATCCTGTTGCCGGGCGAAGCGACAGCATCTACAACTACAGCGACAACGAGAACATCCGCCAGGTGCGCGTGAGCGTGCTGAGCAACTTCAGCGTGCTGCTGGGCAATCGCAGCAAGGTCGAGTTCCGCAACCTCTTCACCCAGCAGGGCACCGATCAGGCCACGCTGCGCACGGGCCGCAACTTCGAGGAGCAATTCGAGGTGAAGAACTACGCCTTCCGCTACCAGCAGCGCACCATCTACAGCGGCCAGCTGCATGGCAGCCATGAGCTCAAGAGCGATGTGAGCAAACTGGAATGGACCGCCGGCTATGGCCTCGCCTGGAGCAAGGAGCCCGACTTCCGCCGCATCCGCACCGTGCGCGACATCAACACCACCGACTCGAACGCTCCGTTCCAGACCATCATCCCGCCGGGCGCCACCACCCTCGATGCAGGCCGCTTCTACTCCGACATGGATGAGCAGGTGAAGACCGGCCGCCTCGACTACGAGCACAAGCTGAGCGGCGAGAAGATCAGCGTGAAACTGCGCGCGGGCGCCTACGCCGAACTGAAGGACCGCTCATTCGAGGCGCGCTGGATGAGCTTCCGGGCCGCCAACCTGATCACCTACGACCAGAGCCTCGCCTATGCCCCGCTCGACCAGGTGTTCGCGGAGGGGAACATCAACCCCACCACCGGCTTCCGGTTGGAGGAGGGCACCAACCCGAGCGACCGCTACACCGCCTCGAACAGGCTCATCGCGGCCTATGCCAGCGGCACCTTGAGCATTGCCACGAACACCACCATCACCGCTGGCGTGCGCGCCGAGCACAACACGCAGGAATTGCAGAGCCGCACCTTCGGCGGACGGCGCGTGCTGGTGAACAACCCGGTGCTCAGCATCCTGCCATCGATCAATGCCTCGCGCAGCATCACGGAGCGCGCGCAGATCCGCCTAGGCTATGCCGAGACCGTGAACCGGCCCGAGTTCCGCGAGCTGGCGCCCTTCGCCTTCTATGACTTCAGCTTCAACAACGTGCTGCGCGGGAACGACAGCCTGCAAGTGGCCACCGTGCGCAACGCCGACATCCGTTACGAATTCTACCCCAGCACCTCCGAGATCATCAGCGTGGGGGCCTTCTACAAGCAGTTCACCAATCCCATCGAGATGTTCTTCCTGCCTGGTGCGGGCAGCGGCGGCACGCGCAACTTCACCTTCGGCAATGCGCGCAGCGCCACCAGCGTGGGCGTGGAGCTCGAAGGGCGCCGTTCGCTGAGCTCCTTGTTCACCGAAGGCGTGATGAGCCGGATCGGCGTCATGGTGAATGCCGCATACATCGTCACGGAAGTGGACCTCGGCAGCGAGGCCGCCGGGCAGAAACAGGAGCGCCCCCTCATGGGACAGAGCCCGTACATCGTGAACGCCGGCCTCTATTACCAGGACCGCGAGCGCCGCATCCAGGGCAGCATCCTGTACAACGTGATCGGCCCGCGCCTCTTCGCCGTGGGCACCTACGGCACGCCTGACATCTACGAGATGCCGCGCAACGTGATCGACCTTGCCGTGACCAAGGGCCTCGGCAAGCGCTTCGAGCTGAAGCTGGCCGCCCAGGACATCCTGAACCAGCGCGTCCTCCTGCTCCAGGACAGCAACGACGATGGCCGCATCGGCCAGCAGGACGAGCAGATCATGAGCTTCCGCCGAGGCGCCAGCTTCACCGTTGGCATCGGCGCGCGCTTCTGATCCAGGACCAGCCTTCGCTTAACGAAACGATAATGCGTTTTCGCAATCGCATAACGCTCTGGTGACCGTTGCCTAACGCCGAGGGCCTCACTTCGCAGCGCGAAAACGAAACGCAAACCGACGAACATGAAACTCTGGATGAACCACACGCTGAGCCTGCTGATGCTGGGCACCGTGGCCGTTGCCTTGCCGGCATGCAAGAAGAAGGAAGGCTGCACCGACCCCTCCGCCCTGAACTACGACGCCGATGCGGACAAGGACTGCTGCTGCGAATACGCAACGCTGCGCCAATTCACCGTGACCGACCTCGGTGGCGGCGTGAACCAGGTGGAAGGCGAGACGGACGTTGACTTCACCTTCAGCTCTGACAAGAAGTGGCTGATGAAGGGCTTCCTGTACGTGAACAGCGGCGCCACGCTCACCGTGCAGCCCGGCACGATCGTGAAGGGCGACAAGGACAGCAAGGGCACCTTGATCGTCCGCCGCGGCGGCAAGCTCAATGCAGACGGCACCGCGAGCAACCCCATCGTGTTCACCAGCAACCAGCCCGTGGGAACACGCACCTACGGTGACTGGGGCGGCATCGTGCTCTGCGGCCGAGCTCCGCACAATCAGCCGAGCGACCCCGTGATCGAGGGCGGACCCGATGCTTCGTTCGGCGGCTCCGACGCGAATGACAACAGCGGCATCCTCCGCTACGTGCGCATCGAGTTCTGCGGCATCGCCTTCCAGCCCAACCAGGAGATCAACGGGCTCACCTTGGGAGCCGTGGGAAGCGGCACCACCATCGACCATGTGCAGGTGAGCTATAGCGGGGACGACAGCTACGAGTGGTTCGGCGGCAATGTGAACGCCAAGCACCTCATCGCATTCCGCGGCTGGGACGATGACTTCGACCAGGACTTCGGCTGGCAGGGCAAGGTGCAGTGGGCCGTTAGCCTGCGCGACCCCGCCATAGCCGATCAGAGCAGCAGCAACGGGTTCGAGTGCGACAACGATGCCGCAGGAAACGCCGCATCGCCTTACAGCCAGGGAACCTGGAGCAACGTCAGCATCTTCGGCCCGCAGGTAAGCCCAGCACCGAACAGCCTCTACAAGCGGGCACTGCACCTGCGTCGCAACACGCAGACCCGCGTGTTCAACAGCGTCTTCGCAGGATACCCAACTGGCCTGTACATCGATGGCAACAGCACGCAGGCCAATGCCACCAACGGCGACCTGATGTTCCGCGGCAACGTGCTCGCAGGGATGGGCACCGCCATCGATGCGCCCTCTGGCCAGACGTGGGACGCCGCTGCGGCCACCGCTTGGTTCAATACGGCCGGCTGGGGCAACTCCGTGCTCACCAACAACTCGGACCTGATGGTGAACGACCCATTCAATCTGAGCAGCCCCAATTTCCGCCCCGACGCCGGCAGCCCGCTCTTGACAGGCGCCAACTTCAGCTGGAGCCCGATCACCGACAGCTTCTTCACCCCTACCACCTACCGCGGCGCCTTCGGCAGCGAGGATTGGACCGCTGGCTGGGCCAACTGGGACCCGCAGAACACGCCCTACTGAGCCCGGTACATCGCAAACACCCGCTCAGTTGCTGGAGGGCCTCGCGCAAGCGGGGCCTTCCTCTTTTCCTGCGGTTCCATCGTGCAAGCGCGCCGCCGCGAACTGCCTCGGCACCTGATCCTCGAGCCAACCGGAAACCGAGGACAATCAGTAGGAATGACCAGCAAAGGCGGCCCGCAGAAGGCCTCTACGGTGATTACCGTACCGAATGCAGGTGCTCCCCGTATGGCTTGGCCACTGCACAAGGCCTCCTTTTGCGGTGTGCGAATCCAAGTTGAAGCGAATCACTTTCGACAGGCCGCCATTGCAGGGCTTCAGAAACCTCGAGCCATCGAAACTGACGCTCGACCTTGACTTGGAACGCCGCATCCCATCACCTTCCCGCGCCGAAAAACGAACCGCCAGTCTCACAACACCGCAGCCATGAAACACTCGATCCTCCTCGCGTCCGCCCTCTTCGTTGCCGTTAGCGCTCAGGCCACTGTGCGCACCGTGAGCAATGCGGCCAGCCAGCCCGCCCAGTACAACGACCTGCAGACAGCCATCAATGCTGCGGTGACCGGGGACACGCTCTATGTGCTGGGCACTGGCAATGCTTATCCGGCGGTCACCATCGACAAGCAACTCACGGTGATCGGCTCCGGCTATGCACCTCCCGCGCCTGCGCAGCCAACCACGATTCCAACACTGTACCTGTACCCCAATTCCGGAGGCAGTCGGCTCATCGGGCTCAGCATTTCCAGCAACCTCTACCTCTACAGCAGCAATTGCACGGTCGAGCGCTGCAACATCTACTACATCAGCACGCAGGTGACCAGCCTCAGCAACCTGGTGTTCCGCCACAACTACATTTACTACTATTCGATGAACAATCCGGCCAGCGCACTGGTCGCGAACAACATCATCCATAGCGGCGGTTACCTGCAGAGCTCGAATTCGACCTCGGTGGTGATCACGAACAACCTGTTCATCGGGTATTACTGGCATGCGTTGCATACGATCTCCGGAGCGCTCATCTCGAACAACATCTTCTGGCAGAGCACCCCGGTGCAGCCCTCTGTGACCGGGTGCACCTTCAATAACAACATCACTTACCAGACAGCCGACAACGTCATTCCCTACGGAAGCAATGGCGGCTCGGGAAACCAGGTGGGCGCGGATCCACAGTTCACCAACGCTCCGAACATCACCGTGAACTATGCCTACAACTATGACCTTTTACCGGCTTCCGCCGGGAACAACGCGGGCACGGACAACACGGACATCGGCATCTTCGGCGGCCCTGCGCCATGGCCCAACCAGAATGGACTCGCGCGCATCCCGTTCGTGAAGGAGTTCAATCTGCAGTTCACCCAGGTGCCGCAAGGAGGCACCGTCGACGGAACCGTCAAGGCCAAGAAGGTCAACTAGCGCTCATCCGTTCCGATCCCAACCCTTGGAACCGATGAACGCGGCACGCAAGTCCCTGCTCGGCCTGTTCCTGTGCCCTTTGATGGCGCTGGGCCAGGCCATCGTGGGTGCGGAGTATTTCATCGATGCTGACCCCGGCGTCGGCAACGGTTTCGCCTTCGCTGTTTCCCCCGGCGATAGCACAACCACGGTCTTCAGCGCACCGCTGGGCGCGCTGCCGACCGGCATGCACCTGATCGGGGTTCGCCATCGGGATGCACTTGGACACTGGAGCCATTCCCTGGCCAAGCCGTTCTATGCCTACACCGTCGACTTCACCGATCCGCCAACGCCGGGGATCACGGCAGCGGAGTACTTCATTGATGCCGACCCGGGCGTAGGCAACGGCACCGCCTTCGCGCTGACTCCCGGCGACAGCACGAGCACGACCTTCCTCATCGATGCCAGCGCACTGATGCCCGGCTTTCATGTGGTGGGTGTGCGCCACAGGAACGCGGACGGGCGATGGAGCCACATGCTCTCGCGCAGCGTGTTCATCTTCGATGCGGCTTTCGATCCGCCAGCCACTGGCCCGATCACTTCCGCCGAGTACTTCATCGATACGGACCCTGGTGTAGGGAACGGGAACACCTTCGCTGTAACGCCCGGCGATAGCACGACCACCACGTTCGCTGTGGATGTGAGCGCGCTGCCTGCCGGTTTCCACTTGGTGGGTGTCCGGCATAAGGACGCGGACGGTCGCTGGAGCCACGCCATCGCGCGCAGCTTGTACATCTTCCCGGCAGGGTTCGTTGAGCCGCCCACCGGGCCGGTCACAGCCGCGGAGTACTTCCTGGACACCGACCCGGGCGTGGGCAACGGCACCGCCTTCGCGGTGACCTCTGGCGACAGCACCACCACCACCTTCGTGCTTGATGTGAGTGCGCTCTCCCCGGGCTTCCACATAGCCAATGTGCGCCACAAGAATGCCGATGGCCGTTGGAGCCATGCGTTCGCCAGATCGTTCTATGTGTACCCCGCGATCTTCTCGAACCCGGCCAGCCCCGCTCTAGTAGCGGGGGAGTACTTCTTCGATTCCGATCCCGGTGTGGGGAACGCCACGGGCTTCACCGTGACTGCTGCCGACAGCGTGACCTACGCTATCGCCAGTGTGGACATCTCGGCTCTCAGCCTTGGCTTCCACCAGTTCTGTACGCGGTTCCGGGATGCCGCCGGCAAATGGGGCCATGCTCAAGCGCGGCCGGTATTCATCCAGCCGGCAACTCCCGGCTCTGGGCAGCTGGTGATCGGCGAATATTTCTTCGATACCGATCCCGGACAGGGCGCCGGTATCGCATTCGCCACGGGAGCGCCTGCCGACTCGATCGACGTCAACCTGACCCTTGCGAGCGATGCATTGCCTCCAGGGCCGCACACCGCCAGTGTCCGCGTACGTGGTGCCGATGGCAAGTGGAGCCATGTGCAGGCTCGTCCCTTCGATGTGGAGGACGCGGGTTCGGCTTACCGCACCATCAACAGCGGCAACTGGGCGGATCCGCTCATCTGGGAGCGCTACAATGGCAGCAGCTGGGTGCCCACCGGCGCCGCTCCATCGCATGTGAGCGGCACCATCACCGTGCGCAACGGGCACAGCGTGAACGTGAACGCCGCGACGAGCATGGATGAGGTGACGGTGGAGAGCGGCGGCGCATTGACGGTAGCGGCAACCGCCACGGTCATGGATGGCGTCGGCTTCGATGTGGACGTGCTTGGGGCGCTCACTCTTTCGAACGGAGGCCTGCTCACGGGCACCGGCACCGTGCGGATCGTGCACCAGTTCTTCTGGACCGGCGGCGCAACGGCCAGCGGGCTCACGATCTCCATTGAATCCACGGGCACCAGCACGGTGAATTGCGGCTGCACCCTGATCCATGGAGGCATCATCCAGAATGCCGGGACCTGGACCGTGATCAACGGCAATCTGCACGGCACGGGCGAGTTCAACAACCTCGCAGGCGGCGTGCTCAGCATCCAGGGCGCCTACGACATCAACAATGCGTGGGGCATCGCGCTCTACAACGGTGGCAGCGTGCAGGTCAACGTCGCGTTGCACTACACCTTCTTCACCTCGGTCTTCGTGAACCTCGGCGGGGGCACGGTCACTGTTTCAGGTGGCGAGCTCTGGGTGAACGGATTCACCAACGGTGGTGGCGTCATCTGCTCGGGCAGTGGCATCGTCCGCGTGGTGGGCGGCAGTTTTGTGAACAACGTCGGGGGCTATGCCACCAACGGATACATCATCGTGAACGGCGGCACCCTCGTCGCGAATGCTTCGCTGAGCATCCTGCACCTCTACATCCTCAGTGGATCGGTGAGCGGCACCGGGGGCATCCAACTGCTCGGAGGCGGCACGCTCACCTGCACCGGCGGCAGCATCGTTGCTGGCTGCGTGGTGAGCACTTCGGTAACGACCGTGGTGACCTTCAATGCCCCGACGGTCTTCTACAATTACGGATCGATCATCGTAGGCGGCCCATGGAACCATGTGAGCGGCAGCCTGCATGGCAACGGAAGCGTCACCGTGCTGAGCACGGCGGTGGTGACCATCACGGGCGTATGGGACCCCTACGATAGCTGGCAGAATTCGCTGGTGTGCCATGGCGCCATCAGCGTGAACGTGCCGCTCGCCTTCGCCTTCACCGGCCAGGTGGATGTGGAAGTGACCGGCGTGGTGACCGTGGTGAACGGCGTGCTTTGGACCTACGGCTTCAATAACGGCGGCACGCTGGTCTGCCTCGGCTCCTCGGTGCTGCGCATCTCCGGCGGCGTTTTCGTGCATGAGGTGGGCGGCAGCACGAGCACGGCAGGCATCATCCTCGCGGGCGGCACGCTCATCGCGCAAGCACCGCTGGACATCCTGCACTTCTGGCTCGAGGGCGGCACGCTGCAAGGCCCGCAACCGGTGAACATCATCACGGGTGGCACCTTCACCTGGACGGGCGGAACGATCCATGCCTCGTGTGTCCTGAACCTCGCCGTGGGCGTGGTGAGCGTGTTCAACACGACCGTGAGCGTCTATTGCTACGGAGCCATCTACAACGGCGGCACATGGAGCTTCAACGGCGGCAACCTGATCGGCGACGGGGCCTTCCACAACCTGGCCACGGGCGTGTTCACGATCAACGGTGTGCTCGACATCGACTTCTCATGGGAGCTGGTCTTCTACAACGCGGGCGTCGTCAACAAGGGCACGGCGCTGGTGTTCACGCACTACGGCGGCGCCTTCCACAACCTGACGGGCGGTGTGGTGAATGTGCTTGCAGGCGAGTACCGCTTCAAGGGCGGCTACTTCAACCACGGCAGTATCGTCACCACCGGCCTGGCCGAACTCTGCGGCTGCGGCGGCACCTTCACGAATGAGAACGGTGGAGAAGCGGCGAACGGCCGCGTAGTGATCCGCGATGGCGCATTGGTGGTGAACTGGGCCTTCAACGTGAAGCACTTCAAGCTCGACACCGGCGGACAGGTGTTCGGCCCATTCGAGCTGAAGGTCATTGACGGCGGAACTTTCGTCTGGATCGGTGGAACGATCGAGGCCTCAGCCATCGTCGACCTCGCGATCAACGTGGTCACGACTTTCAATCCAGTGGCGAGCGTCTTCTGCCATGGGGTCATCCACCATCGCGGCACGTGGAACTTCAATGGCGGCGACCTGAAGGGCGACGGCACCTTCCACAACTACCTGGGCGCGATCGTCTACATCAACGGGGTGCTCGATGTGGACCTCTCCTGGCGGCTGCTCGTGTACAACGCCGGTGAATTCCGGAAAGTGGCGGGCGGGATCTTCACGCACTACGCCACCTACTTCCACAACCTCGTAGGCGGCTTGGTGCACATCGTCGACGGCGAGTACCGCTTCAAGGGCGGCTTCTACAATTACGGCAGCATCACCTACGCCGGCCTCGGCAAGCTCTGCGGCTGTGGCGGCACTTTCTACAACGAGAACGGCGGTGAGGCCAGCAACGGCCGCGTGGTGATCCGCAACGCGAGCCTGATCGTGAACTGGGCCTTCGACGTGAAGCACTTCGAACTAGAGGATGGCGCGCAGGTCTTCGGGCCGTTGGAAGTGAAGGTGATCGATGGCGGCACTTTCAAGTGGATCGGCGGAACGATCGAGGCCTCGGCCATCATCGACCTCGCGATCAACGTGGTCACGACATTCAATCCAGTGGCGAGCGTCTTCTGCCACGGGGTCATCCACCATCGCGGCACATGGAACTTCAACGGCGGCGACCTGAAAGGCGACGGAACCTTCCACAATTACCTGGGCGCCATCGTGTACATCTATGGCGTGCTGGATGTGGACCTCTCGTGGCGCCTGCTGGTGTACAACGCCGGTGAATTCCGCAAGATGAACGGCGGCATCTTCACGCACTACGCCACCTACTTCCACAACCTCGCTGGAGGCCTCGTGCACATCGTGGATGGCGAGTACCGCTTCAAGGGCGGCTTCTACAACCACGGCAGCATCACCTACGCCGGCCTGGGCAAGCTCTGCGGCTGCGGCGGCACCTTCTACAACGAGAACGGCGGCGAGGCCAGCAACGGCCGCGTGGTGATCCGCAACGCATCGCTCGTGGTGAACTGGGACTTCGATGTGAAGCACTTCGAGCTGGAGGACGGCGCGCAGGTCTTCGGTCCGTTCATGGTGAAGGTGATCGATGGCGGCACCTTCAAGTGGATCGGCGGTACCATCGAGGCCTCGGCGATCATCGATATCGCGATCAACGTGGTCACCACCTTCAACCCGGTGGCGAGCGTGTTCTGCCACGGCGTGATCCACCATCGCGGCACGTGGAACTTCGACGGCGGCAAGCTCTGGGGCGGCGGGGTGTTCAACAACCTGAGCGCTGGCTTGATCCTGATCACCGGCACATCGGATCCAGCGGACTCATGGCGCGTGGCATTGAACAACGCGGGCATCTACCGCATGAACTGCGGCTGCGCCTTCCGCCATTGGGGCGGTGCTTTCACGAACCTCACGGGCGGCAAGCTCGAAGTGCTGCAAGGGACGCTGCTGCTCGATGATGTCTTCGTGGGCGATCAATACGGTGAGATCCTCGTCGCACTGGGCGCCACGCTGAACCTGAGTGCCGGAGTGGATTGGCGCGGCTCCAAGGCGATCTGCCATGGCCTGCTGCAATGCCCGGACTTCCGCTTCAAGGGCATGTTGGCGCAGGAGCTGGGCGGCGACGGCACCATCACGCACATCCGCATCGACAATGCTTCTGGAGTGGACCTGAGCGGGCATGTGAAGGTGAGCGTCACCATCATCCTGGTGAATGGCTTCGTGCGCTGCGGGGATTACAGCATCACGCTTGAGAACCCGTTGATCACCGCGCTCGTCGGCGGCAGCGCGTCAAGCCGATTCGTGTGCGAAGGACTGGGCGGTTTCCGTCGCGCGATCAATGGTGCCAGCTGCTTCTATCCCGTCGGCACATCAACGAAGTACTGTCCGATCACGCTGAGCCTCACCAGCGGTCCACAGGACATCTGCGGTGTGCGCCTGCGGCCCACGGTGAACACCTCGTACGGCGCCATTGGCGTGGAGTCGGGCACGATGGTATCCAGCCATGTCGTGGGCTGCACCTGGGTGCTCGATGAAGCCACGCCGGGCAGCAATGCCTTCGATGCGATCGTGCAATGGGAGGGCTCCCATGAGTTGACCGGCTTCACACGCCCCAACTGCACCGTGGCCTACTACACCATCGGTGGCTGGGCGACTGGCATTTACGGTCCGGCCAGCGGCACCGATCCCTACTCACGCATCATCATCGGACTGACCAATCCGCGCGAGATCTGCGTTGCGGACCCCGCTGCCGATCTCGGTGGTGACGTGGTGGATTGCCTCGGCGTGATCGGTGGAAGCGCGTTGCCCGGAACGCCTTGTGACGACAACGACAACGGCACCACCGCTGACACTTGGACGGCGAACTGCGATTGCGAGGGCACGCCGATCCCGACCTGCACCACCGACCTGGACTTCGTGTACCAGGCCGATGGCACCGACGACCTCACGTGGCAGATCTTCGAGCAAGGCAACAGCAATCTGGTGCAGAGCGGTGGCGGCGCCTTGATCGGCAACGGCTCTGAGGCCACCTGCCTGCCGGATGGCTGCTTCTACCTGGTGGTCACCGATGGCGGGGGCGACGGCATCGTGAACGGCGGCTACCTGCTGAAGATCAACAGCAGCGTGCGCCTGATCGATAACCTCTACGGCACCTTCGGCGAGGGCGGCTTCACCAGCGGAGGCACCAGCCAGATCGCTGCCAACGAAGGCTTCTGCCTGCCCGTGGGCACCGACCGCCTGATCTTCACCAGCTGCGACCGGCGCGACTGGAAGATCAGCCCATGCGGCGGCGAGTTCGTGGTGGCCAATGCCAACCAGGACGTGAGCGATGAGTACGGCGTGAACAACGCCAACAGCGGCTACCAGATGTGGTGGTATGCGCCCAACGGCGGCTACAGCTTCAAGCGCTTCCAGAGCCACAACACGAGCAACGGCCTCCCGGCCAGCGCAACCCGCGCGGCCCACTTCCAGCTCAACGCATGGACCGGCAATCAATTGGTGGAGGGCGGCTTCTACAACGTGAAGGTGCGCGGCCGCGTGAACGGCACCTACAACAACTGGGGCCCTGCCTGCCGCCTGGTGGTGAACAGCACGGAGGCCCAGTGCCCCCGCACCAAGCTCATGGACCTGCCCGGCAACCAGTACCTGAGCTGCGGACAGAGCCGTACGATCGGCACCAACGTGTATGTCCATGCCAAGCCCGTGCGCCGCATGAACAACAACTGCAACTGGGTGAACGCGAACCGCTACCAGTTCCGCTTCCGCATCCCATCGGAGAACATCACCATCGTGAAGACCAGCGCCACGGGGCAGTACTGGGTGAACACCAACGGCCTCGCCTGCGGCAAGACCTACGAGGTGGATGTGCGCGCGAGCTTCAACAATGGCTCCACCTGGTGCCACAGCAGCGACCCCTACGGCGACATCTGCCTGCTCACCACCACCTGCAGCTTCGGCATGGCTGAAGAGGGCGGCAGCACCACGGCGAGCGAGGCCCGCGTGGCGATGTACCCGAACCCCAACAACGGCGATCAGCTCTTCTTGAGCCTGAGCAGCGTTGAGGAGGGCGTGGAGAGCATCAACGTGGACATCTACGACAGCTTCGGCAAGCGCGTGGCCCAGCGCACCATCGGGGTGCAGGACGGCTACGTGAACACCGCCATCGCCCTGAACGGGGAGCTGGCCAACGGCATGTACCTGGTGAGCATCACCGCTGGAAGCACGATCCAAACCGAGCGCCTGGTGATCCAGAAGTAGTCGCGAGCGAGACGCATTGAAGAGAAGCCCCGGCCATGCCGCTGTGCAGCGGGAGGCCGGGGCTTCTTGCGCTTACCCCCTGCGCAGGCGCCGAAACGCGAGCAGGGCAAGGACCGCAACGCCCAATGCGAGCAATGCGAAGCCCCATGGGAAGCGACCCTCCAGGTTCACTGGATCCACGTCACCTACCAGCACCAGCCCGGCCCAGTAGAAGGGCAATGCGAGCTCTCCTTCCGCCTTCGCAAGATGATCGAGCTTGGCACGACGCAATGCCTCGTGCTTCGGCATCCCGTCCGCGAGCAGCTCATAGAATCGGGCAATGATCGCGGAAGAGCTCTGCTCGTCGATGCTCCAGAGCGACATCACCAAGCTGGGGCAGCCCGCATAGGCGAAGCTGTAACCCAGCGAGCGCACTCCCTCTCCGGCATCCAATGCGCCCGTGCCGGTCTCGCACGCCGTGAGCACCGCTAGCTGAGCGCGAAGGTCAAGCTCGTAGATCTCGTACGCATGCAGATACCCATCAGCGTCGGGATCGGCGCCGCTGCCGTCCTTGCTGAGCACGAGGCGTGAGTACATGGGATTCGTCGCATTCATCTCAGCGTGCGTGCCCAAGTGCAGGATCCCATGCTGTTCGGCCTTCGCGCGGAAGCCCTGCTCGGTGGCTTGGGCGCCCAGCAGCAATTGCGCGCGCATCGAACTGCCCAGTCCCTCGGCGGTGCTCATGGCGAAGGGCTGGCGGACGTAGCGCAGGTAATCACGATCCACCATGCTGCTATCCGCGACCCGCGCCAGGTAGGCGCGCTTCACCTCATCAGAGAAGCCCGGGGCGATGGCCAGCATGCCCTTGGAGCGGTCGCGCGCCAGCTGGGCGAACTGCACGGCGGTGGTGGCGCTGAGCAGGTAGGCGATGGCGTGACGCTGCAGCAGGAGATGCTCGCTGAAGCCGTTCGGGGTGCTCGGCGCCGTGAGCAGGCATTCGAAGTTGAGCCGATGCAGCGGACCATCGGGAATGATGAGCAACTCGTGCCCGGCGATGCGCTCCGACACAGGAGCGATCAGCTGCTCGTGCAGCGCGAGCGCGGTACTGATGTATTGTTCCGCATCCCGTTCGGCGATGGCATCATTCAGCGCGCGCACCTGTTCATCCAGGCCGGCTGCTTCAAGCTCAACGAGGTCGGCGCGCTCCATGGTCAACGCCAAGGCATACAGGTTCTCAGCCGTCTGCGCGAAAGCCAGGAGCGCCCGCCCGGGCTTCAGCAGGCGCCGGCGCGCTTCTTCGATGGTCACCGCGGCCTCGCCATACCGCAGCGCGAAGTAGGCGGGATGCTCGCGCTCCAAGCGCTGCAGGAAGGCGTGATAGGCTTGCTCGGCTGCTAGGAGCCGGGCTGCCCCATGCTCATCATCGGCGCTGATGGTGAGACCAGCGATGATCTCCTGCTCCTTTGTCGCCACGGAATCGGGTAGGCCTGCGAAGCGAAGCCCCTTGAAGGCATTCAACCGCCCTTTCAGCAAGGTGGAGCGACTGGCCTCTGAGACCTCGAGGAATCGCTCCGCTGCGGCATCGCTGCCCATCGCTTGGCGAGAACCGAAAGCGACATCAAGGGCGAGCTCGAAGAGGCGCTTCTGCGCAGCAACCAGCAGGAGCTTCGAGGCCTCGTCCTCGACTGCGGCCTTATTGCGCGCAAGGGAGAGCATCGCCAGGTCGAGGTCCTCATTCCAGGTCTTCCATTGCGCAGCCTCGGGCGCTGCACCGGCCAGCGCCATGGCCGAGCGCACCTTCCAGTAGAAGGCATCCGGGAGGATGTGCGGATCGGGGAATACGCGCGGGAGGGTGCTGGCCCGAAGCGCTTGCACGCGTTCACCGAGAAGTCGCAAGGCGTTCGTGGCGTGGCTATTCGCCAATGGCCAGTCACCGGCACCGAATGCAGCTTCGGCGCGCAGCGCATCCACCAGCGCCACCTGGTGATGCAGGCTGTCGTAGGTGTTCACGAAGATGGCGCGTGCCTGATCGAGGTCGGCGAGCGCGTCCATCCATTCACCCGCGCGCACGCGCATGCGAGCCCGTCGGAGCAGAGTGGCCGCCAGGTTGGCATCGGTGGCTTCGTCCAGCGTGGCCTTGCCCGCCGCGATGCTCAGCGCGAATAGCGAATCTGCTTGGGCATGGCGGTCCAGGCGGGCGAGGATCTCGCCGAGCTTCGAGGCGGCGCGGACATACTCTTCGCTGCGCGGGCCGAACTTCTTCTCGCACGATGCGAGGTAATCGCGCATGAGCGTTTGCGCCTTTTCGAGATTGCCGGCATTCAGCTCGAGGTCGGCGAAGCGCTCCTTCACGGCGATCAGCTGGGGGTCATCGGCTTCGAGCACCCCGCTGCGGTCGCGCCAGGCGCGGTCGAGCAATTCCCTGGCCCGTCCATCATCGCCGGCCTGGAAATAGACCGTGGCCAGGTTCAGGTAGGTGCGCGAACGGTTCACGATGGCCTCATCGCGCGTGAACTGATCCTGCGTGGCGCTGATGATACGGTCACTGTATCGGAGGCTCTCGTGATAATTCAGCTTGGCCCGCGTGAAGTCGCCCGCGTTCTGCCAGAGCACGCCCAGGTTGCCATAGGTGCTCACCTTGCGCATCAGGATGGCCTCGTCCGTGCGTTCACCCAGGCTCTCAAGCGCCTTCTTGTAATACGCCTCGGCTTCGCGGATGCGCCCCAGGTGCCAGTTCGCCACGCCTGCCGCCGTATAGGACTCGGCCCACTGCGCCGGCGGGATCGAATCGGCCTCTTCATACTGCGCGATCGCTGCCAACGCCCACTTGGCTGAATTGCGATGATCACCGAGCACGCTGTAGTCGAACGCGAGGTATTGGCGCGCGCGTCCGCGCTGGCCCAAGGGAATCGCCGGATCGCGATCGGCTACCGTGACGGCGATGGAGTCCACGCGGGCGCATTGCTTCATCTCGCCCGCATCATAGTAGGTCCAGCTCAGATCGAAGAGCGCCTCCAGTTCGTTGGCGGCCTTGCCGCGCTGCTTCACCAGCGCATAGAGGCGCTCGGCCGCGGCGGTTCCGGCGGCAGCATCCTTGAGCTTGCGGTGCGCGCGGCCGTACTTGTACAGGTACCGGTGCAGCGAATCGGCGTAGGCCGTACCAGGCGCAGCTGCCACCTGCGCATCGATCTCCGCGATGAGCTCCGCGTAGCTCTCGGCTTCATAAAGAGCATTGATGCGGGCATGGCGGGCGGCCAGTGGATCGGATTGCGCTCGGGTAGCGAATGCGCAGCAACCGAGCACCAACGCCGCTATCGCCCGCATGCCTATTCGAGTTCAGAAAGGATGGCCTCCGCCTTCGCGCCATACGGATTCCCCGGGCTGAAGCGGATCGCCTTCGCTGCGTTCCGATCGCCGTTGCGCACCAAGGCGAGGAAAGCGAACCACTGCGCCTTCTGCGCGAACGCGGAACCCTCTTGATCGGCAACGGTCAGGAGCATGGGCGCGGCGCGCTCGGGTCGCCCTGCGTTCAGCTCCGCGCAGCCGATGAAGTAGCGGAGCGTATCGCTCGATGGCCTCTCCTTGAGCAGGACGGACCATTTGCTGATGGCCTCATCGTGATCGCCGAGCTTGTAGGCCACCATGGCATCGTTGAAGGCATGCGCAGCGGTGCTGCCCATGGCCACGGGCAGGCCGGGCTCCGGTGCGAAATGCTCCGTGAAGAGCCTCTCGCTGGCGCTAGGGCGCAAGGTGAACCATAGCGCGCCGCTCAAGAGGATGGCCACCACAGCCGCGTACTTCAGCCAAGTGGTCCATCCACCGCCCTGTTCGCGTTGCTCCGAATGCCCTTCACGCACTTCCTTCAGCATGCGCTCCATTCCGCCGAGCTCGATGGCCAGGATGTTCTCGCGCTCCAGCTCCACCTCGACGCGCAAGGTTGGGTCCGCTGCCATGCGCCGCTCGAAGCCGAGGCGCTCATCGGCATCCAGACGGTCGAGCACATAGGCCTCGATGGCCTCGAACGTGGTCCTATCCAATGCGCCGTTGCTCATATCGCTTGCTGGTCTTCACCGCTGATCGTCCTACGGAACGCGCGCAGCTTCATCATGCAGCGGTACTTGATGGTGCGGATGCTCTCCTCTTCCACGCCCATTCCGGCGGCGATGGTCGCGAGGTCCTTGCGTTCGAAGTAGAATTTGTCGAGCACGGTGCGGCACTTGTCATCGAGCTTGTCGTACACGCCGCGCAATCGCGCGAGCTTCTCTTCGATGTCATCAGCGGCATCGGCAACAGGATCCAGGGCGCGGTCGTCATGCACCACCTTCATGTGCTTGTGCGCTGCTGACCGGACCTGATCCAGCCATTTGTACTTGGCGACACGGAACAAGAAGCCCCCCGGGTCGCTGTCCGGGACGAGATGGCCCTCTTTGACCTTGAGCCAGAGCACGGTCATAGCTTCCTGGAACACGTCCTGCGCATCGATGCCTGTGCCGCTGTTCTGCAGCACGTAGGTCCTGATGGCCGGGAAATGCTGCTTGTAAAGCGCGCGCACCGTGGCGGCATCGTTGCGACGCAGGCCCGAAGCCCATGCGGGCTCCGCAATCGATGGAGCGGCTGTGGCTTCCACTTGTGGGGAGAAGCGGACCACGATAATACGGAGATCGCCCTTGGTGATGCATGATCGCTGTGCGAGCGGGCGCCTGGCCTGCCCTCCGACCCATCATCGGGGAAGGGCGCGGATGTGAACAGGAAGTGAAAGAAACTTCTGACCGTTCACATGGCATGGGGTATCCCGATGTACGCACGCTACCGCCTCTCCATGCGACCTGTCCTTCGTCTTCTCTTCCTGTTCGGCCCACTGCTATGCGGGTGGTCCGCCGTGGGGAATAATATCACCGTGACCCAGCCGATGCTCGTGGACTTCAACTCGGTGGCCGGCACGGTGGATGCCCGCTTCACCGTGAGCTGGCAGAACAGCTGGCGCGTGAGCACGGCCCCTGGGAACTGGGACGCAGCATGGGTCTTCCTCAAGTTCCGGGTCGGGACCGCTGATCCCACCCGCACCGGCGTGAGCAGCACGGGCACCACCTTGAATGTGGGCAGCACGGCCCTGCTGCGCGTGGGCATGCCACTGGTGAAGACGGCGGGCACCGGCACCCTGGCGGCGAACACGGTGATCACCGCTATTCCGAACGGCACGCAGGTCACGGTGAGCGCAGCGCCAACTGTTGCACTCTCCGGTGCATCGGTCCGCTTCATCCGCATTTGGGAGCACGCGCGCCTCGCAACGGACGCGTCCCACCTCGCACCTGCAGGCAGCACCATTCGCACAGGGCTGTTGAATCCCGCGGCCGCCTACAACGCCACCACCAACTACGGCGTGGGCGCCTTCATCTACCGCAGTGCCAACGGCACGGGCACTTTCACGGCGAACAATGTGGAGTTGCGGTGGAACCTCGGCACGCAAGGGCTCAGCGGCGGCCCTATTGAGGTGTGCGCCTTCGGGCACGAGATGGTGTACGTGACTGCGGGGAGCTTCCGGGTGGGGGATGGCGGATCCAATGTCACGTTCGGCAGATTCTATACGCAGCCGAACCAGAGCAGCACGTTCTTCATTGCCACAGAGGCAGCAATTACCGTGGGGGCGGCGAATGGCAACCTCAACTATTCAACTTCCACCTTCTATCAACCTGGAGATGGGCTGGGGCCCATACCTGCGGCATTCCCAAAGGGCACAACCCCATTCTATTGCATGAAATATGAGCTGACCCAAGCCGATTACGTGGCCTTCCTGAACCGCCTTACGCGGCAGCAGCAGGATTCACGTACAGCTACTGCATTGCCAGCGGCAACCACCGCTGTCACGAACCGATTCGTCATGTCGAACTCGGCCGCATCATTGAACCGAAACGGTGTCCGGTGCAATGCCGCGGTGGCAGCGAATGACCCGATTGCCTTCTATTGCGACTTGAATGGCAATGGCATAGGGAATGAGGCCGCCGATGGACAATGGCTGGCTTGCAATCACATCCGCTGGTCCGACTTAAGCGCTTATCTCGATTGGAGTGGATTGCGACCCATGACCGAACTGGAATTCGAGAAAGCCTGTCGAGGACCACTGACACCGGTGCCGAACGAGTATGCTTGGGGAACTGCGACAATAGCTGCCACAGCCTACACCATAACAAATGCCGGGACTGCCAATGAGCAGGTTGGTACGGGCTATTCCGCGGGAGGCAATGCTGCTTACTCGACCACAGTTGCCGCATTGAATGGCCCTGTGCGAGTCGGCATCTTTCCGCATCACGCCTCGAACAGCGGGCGCACCACATCAGGCGCCGGTTACTTCGGTGCACTGAACCTTTCCGGCAACTTGAGCGAGTTGACCATTACGGTTGGTCGTCCAATGGGGAGATCATTCACCGGCATTCACGGGAACGGTGTGCTCACGCATTCCGGAATGCACGACACCGTTACTTGGCCCACTGGTCCGGTGGGCGGCTACGATCGGGGCTGGGGAGAACGCGGAGGATCGGCTCAGGATGCCGCCGGCTGGACAACCACCTCCTTCCGGCACGAGGCTGCAGAGGGTCAAGCGGACAACGCGACTGGATTCATTGGCGGCCGAGGCGTACGCACCATGCCATGAGGAAGCTTGTCGCCATAGCGCTCTGTTCTCTGGCCTCCGCATCGGTCGCCCAATACATCGGGGGCACCGGCGGTGGCGGCGCCACGAATTGCTCATCTGCCTTTGCTATGCTTCCGGTGGAGCTGCTGCAGTTCACCGCAACGCCCTCCGGTTCCGATGTGCAGCTGCAATGGGCCACGGCCAGCGAGCTGAACAACGCGGGCTTCCACGTGGAGCGCAGTGCGGATGGCGTTCGATTCGATGTGATAGCCGAAGTGGAAGGCATGGGCACCACGCAGCAGTTGACCAGCTACGAGTCCGTGGACCACTCACCGTTGCCCGGCCTGAGCTTCTACCGCTTGCGGCAAACGGACCATGACGGGACCACCACGCTCAGCGAGATGGTGGCCGTGGAGCTGAAGACCTCCGAGGCCATGGCCTACCCGAACCCCGTGGAGGACAGGCTCACCCTCGCCGGATTGCAACCCGGCGCCATCGTAGAGATGATCGACCCCCTGGGGCGGGTCATCCACACCGAGCGGAGCCAGGGCCAGCTGCTCACCATCCAGGCGGCGCACTGGCCCGCCGGGCGCTACACCGCGCGCGTGGTGGCCGGGAGCGGCATCAGCACCGTCGGCATCATCCGGCACTGAGCTGCTCCAGGCGGGGCGCGGTGATCGTTCACATCCAGGCCCTCCCCTCGATGTGCTTCTGAACCCCAACCCTGTGCCTATGCGCTTCCGGATTGTTACCCTGCTGATATGCGTTGGAGTGCTCGTATCGCCCACGCCCGCCCAAATACCCACATTGGTCAAAGACATCAACCCGTCGGGCAATTCCAGCCCCGGCTTGTTCACTTGCGTCGGCGATATGGTGTACTTCAGCGCCACGGACGGCGTGAACGGAGTGGAGCTCTGGAAGACCGATGGCAGTGAGGCCGGCACCGTGATGGTGAAGGATATCAACCCGGGCACGGGCAGCAGCAGTCCGCGGGATTTCATGCTGATGAACGGAGTCCTGAATTTCATAGTGACCGGCGCTGGCATGGAGTCGGAATTGTGGCGGACGGACGGCACAGAAGCCGGCACCCAACTGGTGCTGAGCAGGACCGATGTTCCGGGGCTGCTGGAGTGGATCACGTTCGTGGCCTTCCCCGGCTCCGGGCCCGGCGGGAGCGACCGCATCTTCTTCAGAGGGCACGATGCCGACCACGGGCGCGAGCTGTGGAGCACCGATGGAACGCCAGCGGGCACGCAGCTCTTCCTCGACATCAACCCGGGCACTGCCAACAGCAGCTTCCAGAATCCCATGGCCCACGATGGCATGCTCTACTTCACCGCGAATGATGGGCAGACGGGCAGCGAGCCCTGGGTGAGCGATGGCACCGTGGCAGGCACGCACCTCATCGCCGAGACCATCGCGGGTCCGGGAAGTTCAGGCACCTCACCGTCGAACTATCGTGCGGCGGGCGGGCTGGTATTCTTCCGCGCAGGCACCAGTGCCACAGGCGATGAGTTGTGGGCCACCGACGGAACCGTGCCGGGCACCGGCCTGGTCAGGGACATCTACCCCGGCACCAACTCCAGCCTGCCCTCCAACCTGATCGAGCACAACGGCCAACTGCACCTTCGCGCATTCCCCACGGCGGGCAGCACCACCGCCTTGATCTGGCAAAGCGATGGAACCCAATCCGGAACCGTTTCCTGGAACACCTTCGGCTACACCAACCCGGACAACTTCTGCAGCCACAATGGCGCTTTGTACGTCACGGCCCTCGGGACCACCACCTATCGGCAGCTCTGGCGCACGGATAACACCGCCCCCGGCACCTATGAGATCCTCTACCCCGGCAGCGATGTGATCTCGCCGTTCTCGAGCGCTGCTCCCATGCTCAGCTGCAATGGCACCTTGTTCTTCCGCGCGAACTACCTCACGAGCACGGGCCAGGAGCTCTACGCGCTGGACCTGACGACGGGGAGCGAAGCGCATGATAGCGATGGCATCCGCATCTACCCGAGCCCCGCTACCGACGGCGTGTGGATCGATCTTGGTGAAGCGTCCGATGGAAACGCGACGGTAACCATCATCGACCTGCAAGGCAGGGTCATCGGAACCTCGCCATCGCTCTTAGCCGTCGGCACGGGATGCTTCCGGGTCCCGCTGGAGGGCATCGCCTCTGGCACCTACCTCATCGACCTGAAGGTGGGCAACAAGCGCTGGAGCAAGCGGATCATCAAGGCATAGGCGCCCCAACGGATGAGGAGCCCCGGTCAGATGGCCGGGGTTCCTCATTTCCCGCTTGTGATCGTTCACGTTCGGCCGAGCACCCCGATATGTCCTTGTCAAGCCCTTTGCGCCCGATCACCATTGAACCGAATCGTTCCATGAGAACCCCGACCCTTCTCGCCAGCCTTGCACTCTCCCTTGCTGCCTGGGCAGGCACGCCACCCACACCAGCTATGCTGGAGAACCTCAGCCGTGCACCCGCCGGCTTCGAGGAGAACAAAGGCCAGGTGCGCACCACCAGCGGTGAGCCGGCGCCGTTCGTGCGTTACCGGCTTTCACAGGGGAACACGCAGCTCTTCCTTCTGGGGAACGGCATCGCCTATCAATTCACCAGGATGCACTATCCCGAGGGATATGCGGAACTGGTGGCCGGGTCGCATCAAGAGCCTAAGAGGCAGGAACAGTTGGATGCGATGCGCGATGAAGTACGCCTGGAGACCTTCCGTATGGACATGGTGCTTGAGGGAGCGGATCACAACGCCCGGATCACCACCGAGGGCCGCAGCAGCGACTACGCGCAGTACTACAACCACGATGCATTGGATGTGCGCACGTACGCCAAAGTCACCTACCACGATATCTATCCCGGCATAGACTGGGTGGTGTATACCACGGAGAAAGGCATGAAGTACGACTTCGTGGTGCGGCCTGGCGCTGATCCCGACCGGATCCGTATGCGATTCGAGCACCATGAGGAACTGAGTCTGGATGCCAACGGCAACCTGACCCACGGCAACCGCATGGGGCGCTTCACAGAAGATCGCCCGGTCAGCTTCCAGGATGGGAAGGAGATCGACACGCGCTTTGTGTTGGAGGACGATGCGCTGCGCTTCGCAATAGGCAATTACGATCGCAATGGGACGCTGATCATTGATCCCGCGCGGATGTGGGGAACCTACTATGGTGGCAACAGCAATGACTTCGGCCTTGCATGCACTACCGATGGTAACGGAAATATCTATCTGGCTGGTAGTACCGGCTCGACTTCCGCCATAGCAGCTGGCGGACACCAGAACACGTTAGGCGGCCTGACCGATGCGTTCCTGGTGAAATTCACCAGCGGTGGATCAAGGCTTTGGGCAACCTACTACGGAGGGGAAGGCGGTGATGAGGCGCGGGGTTGTGCTATTGATGGGAGCGGCAACATTTGCATAGCTGGAACAACTTCATCAGAAAGCGGCATCGCATCAGGCGGCCATCAAGACATCTATGCTGATGGGCTGGGGGACGCTTTCCTCGTGAAATTCAGCCCCGTTGGCAACCTGCTCTGGGGTACTTACTATGGCGGCGATGATCGTGAGTGGGGATATTCCTGCTCAATCGATGCGAGCGGCAACGTATTCCTTGCCGGCATCACGTATTCCACCACCGGGATCGCTAGCGATGGCCATCAGAACACGTTCGGTGGTGGAGAGCCCGGCCTCATCGGTGATGCGTTCCTGGTGAAGTTCAACGGTGATGGCACCCGTCTTTGGGGCACGTATTACGGTGGAACCGTGTTCGACGTGGGGCATTCCTGCGCGGTGGATGAGGATGGGAACGTGTTCCTGGCCGGAGCTACATCATCCGACAACGGCATCGCAAGCGGTGGCCACCAGAACGTGAGCGCCGACCAAGGGGATGCCTTCCTGGCCAAATTCGCTCCGGACGGCTCGCGGCTCTGGGGCACCTACTATGGTGGGAACGGTTTCGATATGGGATATGCCTGCACTGTGGATGCCAGTGGGAACGTGTTCCTCGCCGGACACACAATGTCCTCAGATGCCATCGCGGAGGGTGGGCACCAGAATACGCCTGGCGGTGGGGCACAGCAGGATGCGTTTCTCGTGAAGTTCAATAGCAATGGCCTGCGTCAGTGGGGCACTTACTACGGCGGAACGAATCAAGATGAAGGCCGCGCATGTGCGGTGGATGACGACGCTAATGTGTACCTGGCAGGATGGACCCGCTCCACAACCGGCATCGCCCAGGACGGACACCAGAACACGATCGGAGGATCCTGGGATGCCTTTCTCGTGAAGTTCAACGCCAGCGGAACCCGTCAATGGGGAACCTACTACGGCTCAGGGGCGATCTATGATGATCGGGCTTATTCCTGCACCGTGGACGATAACGGGGATGTTTACATGTCCGGCGAGACCGGATCACCAACGGCAATTGCCGACGGAGGACATCAGAACACGCACGGAGGTAGCCAATGGGATGGTTTCCTCGCCAAGTTCGAAGGCAGCGTGCCAGAACCCGACTGCAGTACGACCGGAGCGCTTCAGGAGATCGAGCCCAACAACGGCTATGGCGCTGCCACCGTGCTTCCCTCCAACACAGCGATCAGTGGTTCATTGGGCGCATGCTCGCCCACGGATAATTCGATCGACTACTTCCGCATCGATCCCAGCATTCAAGGTGTGATGCGCGTGGATGCCTGCCTGTCATCCTCCGGAACGGTTCCGTTGGATGTGACCTTCCGGGTGCGGGTGTCCAGCGGGACCGTGCTGGCGACCTACAATTTGCCTGCAGGCGCCAATGACGCGGCGATTACCAGCTTCTTCGAATTCCCCTGCCAGGGGATCGGTGCGTACGTCATCACGGTGGAGGTTCCCGGCATCACGGACTGCCTGAGCTATGCCTTCTCGTACACGATGATCACCCCGGTATTCAACAATGACCCCTTCCCGACTCCTGGTGTTGCCCACGACACCTACCAGGACGGCCAGAATGGTTTCTACTATGAAGAGAGCACTACGGATCTGTACAACATCGTTCCCCCGTTCAATGGCCTGATGACGATCGAAGTGCAGGCCGAGCATGCCGCGCCAACGGCGGGCACCATGGAAGTGCGGCTCTACAATACGGCGGGGATCGTGATGGAGGAATGGATCATGCCCGTGGGCGCCAACGGGGTCCCAGACACGACCTTGGTGACCATCGGCTGCCTCGGGAATTCCACCGACTACGATGTGCGTTTCAACGCCATCGACTGCGGAATCAGCTACCGCTGGAAATACACCATGTCGCCTCCGGTCTTCGCTCCGGATCCGGAAGGCCCGACCGTAGCAGTGGCTTATGACACGTTTCAGGATGGGCAGGTAGGCTTCGTGAACGACAATTCCGATACGTACTCGACCACGCCCGCGCTCCAAGGGGTCATGCACTTCGAGATCCAGGCCGAACATTCAGGCGCCGGACCGGGCAGCATGGAATTCAGGTTCCAATACTCCGGGGTACCGATCGCCATACAGAACATCCCGGTGGGTGCCAACGGCGTTCCCGTGACCACTACGGTGAGCGTGCCTTGCCGTGGCGCCTCGGTACACACCGTCGTCTTCGAGGATCCGGTTGCCTGTGGCGTTTCCTATCGCTGGCGGTACTACACCACAGCCCCATTCTTCCAGATCGATGCTGAGCCGAACAACAGCACGGCCAGCGCGATCGTGCTATCTCCGAACACCGAAGCGACAGGCCATCTGGATTTCCTGACCGGTGTGGACAACGGCGGGGAGAACACCGACTTCTACCGCATCGACCTGCCCACCGATGGCGTTCTGCATGTGAATGTGGAAGCCGAGCATGTGGATGGTTCATCCACCGAGAGCTTGGAAACGGTGATCGTGATGAGCACAGGAACGGTACTGGCCACATGGGACGCTCCCGTCGGCGCGAACTCGACACCATCGGGCTCAAGCTTCAGTCTCCCATGCAGGGGTGCGACCGTTCCATACTACCTGCGGCTCATCAGCAATACCTGTGGTGTTTCATACCGGGTAAGCTGGAGCGTAACACCAGCGTTCTTCTCAGCTGACGCGGAGCCGAACAACTCCTACTCCGCTGGCATAACCATGGATCTGAGCGACGCCTGGCACGATGGACACATCGGCTTCTACAATACCACGGACGATGACTTTTACAAGTTCACGCACGCTGGAGGTCCGTACTCGGTGACCGTGAGCGCAGAACATGCGGGTACCGGCGATGGTACGATGGAACTGGCCATCGTGAATTCCGCGGGATCCGTCTTCGGCACCTTCGTCGTCCCGGTGGGCGGTTCTTCGACACCGCTCACGAACACCTTTACTCAGGCGACGCTCGCAGCAGGATCGCTCTATGCGCTTCGTTTGCGCGACGTGACCTGCGGAGTAAGCTACCGCCTCCACTGCGCCAACGACATTGACAACGACGGCGTTTGCGATGTCGCTGATCTCTGCCCCGGCGGTCCGGAGCCCGGCACGCCCTGCGACGATGGCAATGCGTTGACCTTGAACGATGCGATCAACGACGATTGCCTCTGCGAAGGGGACATCAGTACAGGGATCCCGGCATCCGATGTCGCGAACGCTGTTCTCCGCATCTGGCCGAACCCTGCCGCGGATGAAGTGTGGATCGACATCGGCGAAGCATCCACCGCACCCGCAACGGTGATCGTGCGCGACATGCTGGGAAGGGCCATCACCACACTGGGCCCGATCAACTCCAGCGCATCAGGACTGTATGTAGTGCAATTGGGTGCATTGGCTCAAGGCACATACATCCTCGACCTGAAGGTTGGAGGAAAGCAATGGAGCAGGCGGATCGTGAAAGCATGAGTGACCATCCCGAGCTGGGACCCCGGTCAGATGGCCGGGGTTCCGCTTTTTCAGGCTGTGATCGTTCACATCCGGAAGGTCTCCCCGATGCATGGGTGAACCAAACACCTCTACCCATGCGACACAAGACCCTTTCCCTTATCGCGGGCGGCCTCCTGCTAGGAAGCGCGACCCAAGCCCAACTCCAGCGTATCGTGCTGCAAGGCAGCGGAGCGCCGCAGGTCTTCGCGGACATCAATGTCGCGCTAGCAGCAGCGCAGCCCAATGACAGGCTCTACTTCAGCGGCGGCACCTTCATTTCCCCCGCGGCTGTCACTATCGGCGTGCCTTTGCATTTCATTGGCGCTGGCATCGGCCCGGACAGCACAGCGGTCACAGGCGTCACCACGCTAAGTACGACGTCCGGCAGCATCCTCATCACCACCCCCGCCAGCGGAAGCACCTTCACCGGAATCATCTTCTCGCCCTCATCCAATGTCGAGTATGGTACCACGGATGCGGACGATGATCCTACGAACCTGGTCTTCGACCGCTGCACCTTCGCGACGCCCGTGGTCTTCGCAGACGCTGCTGGTTGCACATCGAGCACGATCATGAAGGAGTGCGTGTTCTATTCCAGCCTAAGCGGCCTGGGTACAGCGTGCTCGGTGACATTGGATCGCTGCATCATCGATTACTCGGTGGGCACCGGTGCCGAAGTCAACGCGTTCGCTGGCGGCCTTACCCTTCGTCATTGCGTCGGCTTGAACATGCGCGTGGGGAACAGCCCGGGCGTGACCTCGGAGAACTGCATCTACACCAAGACCACTGCCCCATTCTGGCAGAGCAACGGGGCGATACTGACCAACAACATGTGCGTATGCACCGGTCTCGTCAGCAACATGTCGCCGGCATCGGCCACGGGGAATGTGCTGGGCGTGGCGCAGGGCACGATCTTCATCAATGAGCTGGACAATAATTTCACCTGGGACGACGATCTGCATCTGCAACCCGGCAGCCAGGGCATCGGCATGGCGACCGACGGCACCGATGCGGGGATCTATGGCTCCAGTTCGCCCTTCAAGCCCGGTGCGGTGCCTTTCAACCCGCACTTCCGCAGCGCCACCATCGCCACGAGCACCTTGCCCAACGGCGACCTTCCGGTGAACATCCGCGTAGCCGCCCAAACCAACTAGGTCATGGCACGCGCGATCATCGCCCTGGCCATCGCAGCCACGGCGCACCTGCAAGCGCAGGACATCACGGGATACCGCTACTGGTTCGATGAAGACATCGCCAGCGCGATCACGACGAACGTGGCGCCCACCAGCGAGCTCGAGCTCTCCGCTTCGTTCTCCACCAATGCGCTCACGCGTGGCTACCACACCTTGAGCTTCCAGACGGTCGATAGCGACGGGAAATGGTCGGTGCCCCATACGCGGATCTTCACCCGCAGCGGCTTTGCGATCACTGGCTATCGCTATTGGATGAACGAGAACACGGCGGCGTTCACCACCGGCACCGTCGCGCCGGATCAGGAGGTGACCCTCAACAGCGTGATCGACCCCGGTACGCTCACCAAGGACTACAACACCGTCACCATCCAGTTCGTGGATGCGCTCGGCGAATACAGCGTGCCGCAGACAGTGCTATTCGTGAAGAACACCGGTGAGGTGAACGGCTACGAATACTGGATCGATGACGAGATTGCCGACAGCTACACCGGGAGCATCGGACCGAACACGGTGGTGGACCTGGTCGCCGACCTTCCCACGGGTGTTCCCGCAGGCTCGCACACCTTCACGATCCGCTTCAGCGGGGCCAATGGCACCTGGAGCATACCGCTCACGACGGCTTTCGAAAGCTTCGTGGGCATTGAAGAGCTGCCGGGTGTTACGGACCTGGTCCTCTTCCCGAATCCGATCACCGAGCAGCTCGGCTTGCGGCTGAATGCCGATGCCGCGCGTACGCTGAACCTGCAAGTGCTCGATGTGAGCGGTGCCGTGGTGCAGGACCTCTCCACTTGGAGCGTGAGCGGAAGCGCCTACCGCAACTGGGACATCAGCGCCCTCGCAAGCGGCAGCTACCTGCTGCGGATCACGGACGAGGACCGCATCTGGAGCACCCGATTCGTGAAGCAGTAAGGGCGATCGTTCACGATCGGCCGCACTTACCGATGAGCATGCAACAGCCGGTTCCAAAACCCATTTCACCCCAACCCGAAACCATTACCCCATGAAAACCAAGATCTCCCTCTTTCTCCTCGGCATGGGCCTGCTCTCAAGCACGGCCAAGGCACAACCACCCCGCATCGTTGTGGAGGGCGCTGGCGGACCTCAAGTGTTCACCACCATCACCGCAGCTCTTGCGGCCGCGCAGCCCAACGATAAGGTCTACCTCAGTGGGGGGACCTTCTTCTCCGCATCGGCCTTCTCCATCACCAAGACGCTGCACTTCTTCGGAGCCGGCATCGGCCCGGATAGCACAGCGGCCACTGGTACTACAACTGTGAGCACGGGCGCGGGAAGCATCTCCATCACCACGGACGCCGGCGGAAGCACCTTCACCGGGATCATCTTCTCACCTGCGGGAAGCCTGGTCTATGGCACCACATCGCTCGACGACGACCCGCAGGACATCTTGTTCGAGCGGTGCATATTCACTCGGCCTGTGGCCCTTTATACGAGCAACGTCAATCCCGGCCTGCCATCAAGCACGGATTTCAAGGAATGCGTGTTCAACAGCACGCTGGGTGGCCTGCCCGGCGTGATCGCCACACTCGAACGATGCGTGCTCGATTACCAAGCGGGCACGGGAGCAGAGGTGAGCGGGTTCAGTGGCGGTGGACTGACCCTGCGCCATTGCGTAGGTCTGGGCACGCGCATCGGAAACAGCCAGGGATTCACGGCAGAGAACTCCATCTTCACGCGCACCTCAGCTCCATTCTGGCAAAGTAACGGTGCCATTCTCATCAATAACCTGTTGGTGAGCGCAGGCCTGGTGAGCAACATGACCCCCGGAGCAGCATCAACAGGCAACGTGCTCGGTGTGGCGGCGAACAGCATCTTCATCGACGAAGCGGACAACAACTTCACCTGGGACGACGATCTGCATCTACAAGCCGCGAGCGACGGTGTGGGCATGGCCACCGATGGTTCTGACGTGGGGATCTATGGCAGCTCCACACCCTTCAAGCCGGCCGCGGTGCCCTTCAATCCGCACTTCAGCAGCGTGACGGTCGCGCCGGCCACGAACGGCAGCAGTGAACTGCCCGTGAACATCACCGTGATCGCCCAACCGAACTAGGCCATGAAGCGCTTCCTTCTACTGCCTGCGCTGCTGGCCATGGTCCAGCTGCGGGCGCAACAGATCGAGGAGTATCGCTATTGGATCAACGATGATCCCGGTGCGACCACGGTGAACGGCATCGGGCCGAGCCTTCAAGTGAATCTCATGAGCAATCTGGTGCTTCCGACGCTCACGAAGGACTACAACACGATCACCATCCAATTCAAGGACACCAACGATGTGTACAGTGTGCCGGTTTCGCGGATCTTCACGCGGAGCACAGGAGAGGTGACCGGATACGAGTACTGGATCGACGATGACATCGCGAACCGCGTCTCGGGCACCGTTACTGCTGGGACAGTCGTGAACCTGACGAGCAACCTCACGCTCTGCCTTGCCGCAGGTGCTCACGTCTTCGCCATCCGCTTCCAGGGTGCGAGCGGTACGTGGTCGGTGCCCCTCACGCGGCAGTTCACCTCAACTGCATCGCCGGATACCGATGGCGATGGTCTGTGCGACGCGCTCGACCCATGTCCGCTGCTGGCGAACCTCGTCCCCGGGAACGCCTGCAACGATGGCAATCCGGACACGGAGAATGACATGGTGAACGCCAGCTGCCTGTGTGTGGGAACCTTGGCGAACGAGGATTGCGAGGGCGTTCCAGGCGGTCCGGCTCAACCGGGCACGCCGTGCGATGACAACGATGAGTGCACCGCGAGCGACGTCTATGACGCCAACTGCAATTGCGCCGGCACCTTCGCCGATGCCGACAACGACGGTGTATGCGATGCGGACGACCTGTGCCCAGGCGGACCTGAGCCCGGCATGGCCTGCAATGACAATAACCCAACCACCGAGAATGACATGGTGGGAGCGGATTGCGTCTGCGCTGGAACGCCTACGGGTATCATCTGCACCACCGACCTGGACTTCGTGTACCAGGCCGATGGCACCGACGACCTCACGTGGCAGATCTTCGAGCAAGGCAACAGCAATCTGGTGCAGAGCGGTGGCGGCGCCTTGATCGGCAACGGCTCTGAGGCCACCTGCCTGCCGGATGGCTGCTTCTACCTGGTGGTCACCGATGGCGGGGGCGACGGCATCGTGAACGGCGGCTACCTGCTGAAGATCAACAGCAGCGTGCGCCTGATCGATAACCTCTACGGCACCTTCGGCGAGGGCGGCTTCACCAGCGGAGGCACCAGCCAGATCGCTGCCAACGAAGGCTTCTGCCTGCCCGTGGGCACCGACCGCCTGATCTTCACCAGCTGCGACCGGCGCGACTGGAAGATCAGCCCCTGCGGCGGCGAGTTCGTGGTGGCCAATGCCAACCAGGACGTGAGCGATGAGTACGGCGTGAACAACGCCAACAGCGGCTACCAGATGTGGTGGTACGCGCCCAATGGCGGATACAGCTTCAAGCGCTTCCAGAGCCACAACACGAGCAACGGCCTCCCGGCCAGCGCAACCCGCGCGGCCCACTTCCAGCTCAACGCATGGACCGGCAACCAATTGGTGGAGGGCGGTTTCTACAACGTGAAGGTGCGCGGCCGCGTGAACGGCACCTACAACAACTGGGGCCCTGCCTGCCGCCTGGTGGTGAACAGCACGGAGGCCCAGTGCCCCCGCACCAAGCTCATGGACCTGCCCGGCAACCAGTACCTGAGCTGCGGACAGAGCCGTACGATCGGCACCAACGTGTATGTCCATGCCAAGCCCGTGCGCCGCATGAACAACAACTGCAACTGGGTGAACGCGAACCGCTACCAGTTCCGCTTCCGGATCCCGGCTGAGTTCATCACCATCGTGAAGACCAGCGCCACCGGGCAGTACTGGGTGAACACCAACGGCCTCACCTGCGGCAAGACCTACGAGGTGGATGTGCGCGCCAGCTTCGACAATGGCTCCACCTGGTGCCACAGCAGCGACCCCTACGGCGACATCTGCCTGCTCACCACCACCTGCAGCTTCGGCATGGCTGAAGAGGGCGGCAGCACCGCGACGAGCGAGGCCCGCGTGGCGATGTACCCGAACCCCAACAACGGCGATCAGCTCTTCTTGAGCCTGAGCAGCGTTGAGGAGGGCGTGGAGAGCATCAACGTGGACATCTACGACAGCTTCGGCAAGCGCGTAGCCCAGCGCACCATCGGGGTGCAGGACGGCTACGTGAACACCGCCATCGCCCTCAACGGGGAGCTGGCCAACGGCATGTACCTGGTGAATATCGCGGCCGGTATCAACACGTACACGGAGCGTCTGATGATTCAGCAGTAGGGACGGATTGAAGCAATGAGGCGCGGGCCGGTTCCTTAGAACCGGCCCGCGCTCGTTGAAGGCTCGACCTGCGGCATCCCGATAAGCTCACTCCTCACCAAGCGTTGCCAGTGCTTCCGACTGTCATCCGTCATCCGCGGTCAATGCAGGAACGGATACTTTGGCTGAAAAGGAAGTCATGGCGAAGAAACCCGTTGCCAAGAAGACCGCCAGCGCAAAGAAGCCTGCCGGCATCGGCCGGAGCGCGATAACCGGGCGCTTCATGAGCGTGAGCGCAGCGAAGGCCCACAAGAAGACAGCGATCATCGAGGGGGCTTCGCGCAAGAAGCGCTAGGTGGGTCAATGAGACATGAATGAAGAACGGCGCAAGGCCTTGCTTGCGCCGTCCGATGCATGTGACGATCGCCGTTATTCAAGCTTGAACGCGATGGGCAGGGTCATCTGCGCATTCACCGCCTTGCCGCCGGATTGGGCGGGTTTCCATGCGGGCATGCCACGCACAACGCGAAGCGCCTCATTGTCGATGTCCTCGCGTACGCCACGCTTCACGGAAGCATCGGCCACTTGGCCATTGGATTTCACCGTGAACGAGATGAACACCTTGCCTTCTATGCGATCCGTCTTCGCGGAAGCCGGGTAAGTGAGATTCGCCCCGATGTACTTGATCAAGGCCTCTTGTCCGCCGGGGAATTCCGGTTGCTGATCGATTCCTGGAAACGTCTTCGCCTCGGATGCCGGGGCGATGATGGCCGGGGCGGCTTGCCAGGAGGACAGCGTCACGGCGAAGGCGAGCAGCGGGATGCCGAGCAGGAGCTTGCGGCGCGCAAGGCGCGGGGAACGGGTGTTCTTCAACATGGTCATGCGGTGTTTGAGGTTGTTTGATCCGAACGAGTTGAGGAGCGAGGAGGTGGGCACCCCGAATGCTTGTGCGAGCAGCAGGGCTTCATAGTGGGGGTGGCTCATGCGGGCGATGGCATCCGCCTCGAGCTCATGCACCAGCCGAAGCTCACGCAAAGCCAGTCGCCAGGCCGGATTGCTCCAGAAGAACGCGGAAGCTGTCTCATAGAGGAGCACATCGAAAGAATGCCCGCGGGAAGCATGCACGCGCTCATGCGCCAGCAGCGCGGCTTGATCCTGCTCCACGACCGAAGCAGGGATGTGGATCCGGTTGAAGAATGAGCGCGCTTCGCCGGACGAAGCTGCGACAGCGCGGAAAGCGGTGACACTACGCGCGATCAGCACGATGAGCAGCAAGGCGGTCAGCGCCAGGTGCGCGGCCGCTGCGATGCGCAACCAATCCGTGCCATGCGCTCCGGGCAGCGATGAACCGGTGCTGCTGATTTCCGGCAAGTGGATCGTCATGGCTGTTGCGGCCAGATGGCTGGAGGGCAGCAGTGGCAGCGCAATGGCGAGCAAGGCGGACGCAAGCAACCAGAAACGGCGCGCGGCATACCAGGTCTCGCGTCGCAGCGCCAGATGGTAAGCGCCGAGGAGCGCGACGAACACGAGGTTCGCTTTCAGGTAGTAGATCAGGGCGTCCATGTCAGCGGTTCTTCTTCTTGGCTTGGATGAGCTTCAGCAGTTCCTCCAGCTCTTGCGCGTCCAGCTCTTCGCGCTCGATGAAGTGGCTCAGCAGCTGGCGGGGAGATCCTCCGAAATAGTCCTTCAGCAATCGCTTGGCGTTGCCCTGCCCGTACGAGTCCTTGTTCAGCAGGGCATGATAGCGGTGGCTGCGGCCGAAGGCCTCATGGCCCACATAGCCCTTCTCCTCCAGGATGCGCACGATGGTGCTCACCGTGGTCACCGCCGGGCGGGGCTTCGGCATGGCCGCCACCACATCCTTCACGAAGGATGGCCCAAGCCTCCAAAGCACCTGCATCACCTGCTCTTCGGCCTTCGTCAATCGCTCCATGCCGGCAATTATAACTATGATTATAGTTGTATGGCGAGATTCTTAGTTGAAAGTGACGTGCCGTTCAAGGAGCGGGGCCTATTCGCGGAGGAACGGCGGCGGGTCAGCCGGCATTCGGACCTTGCGGCCGATATGACCGCAGACCAGGACCGCATCATCTTCTTCGACGGCGTTTGCGGGCTGTGCAACCGCTTCGTGGATCGCTTGCTTCGGATCGACCGTGGCGGCATGTTCCGCTTCGCGCCGCTGCAAGGCAGCACCGCGCATGAACGCCTGCCGGCCGGCCGCGCCGATGCGCTGAGCAGCGTGATCTATCTCCGCGAGGGCGTCGTGCTCACCCGATCCACCGCTGCGCTCCGGATCCTCATCGACCTGGGCGGTTGGCGGCGCGTGCACCGCATCTGGTTCGTGTTCCCGCGCGCGCTGCGCGATGCGGTCTACGATTGGGTGGCCCGCAATCGCTACAGCTGGTTCGGGAAGCGGGATGCTTGCAGGCTGCCCAATCCAGAGGAACGAAGCCGCTTCATGTCCTAGTCCCTTGAACGTCCGTCGCGCTTCAGGTCTTTCTCCTTCTCCTTGAAGTAGCGCCGGAAGAGCCAGTTGCGCTGCAGCGCCTTCAGGTTCTCGTTAAGCGTTTCGCTTCCCTTCTCCAGGTTGGCGATGGAGCGGCGCACGTCACCGGCGATGATGGTGTCCTGCGTGAGGGCATGCGCGAGGCCTTTGGGATCATTGAGCCCGGTGCTGAAACGCTCCACCTCACCAGCGGCGCTTGACAGCGAATCGCTGAGAAGCTGCAACTGCTGGAGCAGGCCCTTCACCTGCTGCTCGGCCACCGGATCACCGATGAGCGTGCCCAGTGCACCCTTCCCGCCGCGCACGTCAGCGATGAGGGCATTGGCCTGCTGGGTGGCTGAGCGCGCCGCTTGGGCCGTGGCATTCAACTCCGAGAGCGAGCCCCGCAACTGCGCGGCGAGCGCCGTGTCGCTGAAGAGGTCGAGCACGCTTCCGGGACGATTGAGCCGCTCGGCGAGCAGGCGCAGGTCGGTGGTGATGGCGGCAAGGTTGTCGTTGGTGCGGTCGAGCGTCTCCAGCATGGCGTCGGTATCCAGCGGAATCGACGTGTGCAGCACGGAGCCATCGGTCACGGGCGCACCGGGGCCATCGCCGGGCTCGATGTTCATGAGCTTGTTCCCCATGAGGCCGTCGGAGCCGATGCTCACGATCGCATTCGTGCGGATGTGGGACGCCTGGTCCTCGCGCAGGGCGATTTCGACCCGGACCGTGCTGTCGTTCATGATGGTGAGGCGCTGCACCGTGCCCACATTGATGCCCGCGTAGCGCACATTGTTGCCGGGACGCAATCCGCCCACCTGCCGGAATTCAGCGCTTACCGTGATGGTGCTGCTGAAGAGGCCGCGCTTGCTCCCCAACAGATAAAGGCCGAGCACGAGCAGCACGGTGCCTGCCAGCACGAAGAGGCCCAGGCGCACGGCAACGTTCCCTTCCTTGGCCATCACATGAAGATGAAGAATGAGCGCACCACGGGGTCTTTGGAGGCGCGAAGATCGGCGTAGCTCCCCTCCACATGGTTGCGGCCCTCGTGCAGCACGATGATGCGGTTGGCGGCCAGCTTGGCCACATTGAGGTCGTGCGAGATGATGATCGACGAGGTGTTGTAGGCGCGCTGCAGCTTGAGGATCAGCTCCACGATCTCCTTGCCCGTGATGGGGTCAAGCCCGGTAGTGGGCTCGTCGTAGAGCACGACCTCGGGTTTCAGGATGAGCGTGCGCGCAAGGCCGATGCGGCGCTTCATGCCGCCGCTGAGCTCGCTGGGGTACATCCGCCGCGTATGCGGAAGGCCAACGGCATCCAGCACCTCATCGACAAGCGCATCCGTGTGCTTGGGATTGCGCGCTATCCAATGGCGCCGCAGCGGGAACTCGAGGTTCTCCTCCACCGTCATGCTGTCGTAGAGCGCGCTGCTCTGGAAAAGGAATCCGATTCGCACGCGCAGGCGGTCGAGGGCGTCCTGGTCCAGTGCCAGCACATCCTGACCGAGCACGCGGATCGTGCCGGCATCGGCTTCCAGCAGCCGCATGATGCACTTGATGAGCACGCTCTTTCCGCTGCCGCTCTTGCCGAGCACCATGAGGTTCTCGCCTCGGCGAAGATCCAGATCGAATCCGTCCAGGACCGCGTTGCTGCCGAAGGCCTTGCGCAGCCCGCGCACCTCCACCACGCATTCGTCGGTCATCCCCATCGCTGCATGCTCCAGGCTTGCCGGCGCGTCCATCTCAGTTCAGTCCAAGGATGTCGGTGATCTGCACGGCCATCAGATCGATGATGAAGATGAGCAGTGAAGCCGTGACCACCGCTGAATGCGCGGCCTGCCCTACGCCCTCGGTGCCCTTCTCCGTGTTGTAGCCCCGGTAGCAGCCCACGATGCCGATGGCAAAGCCGAAGAAATAGCTCTTGATGAGGGCGGGGAGGAAATCGGAGAACTCGAGCGACTCGAAGACCTGGCGGTAGAACAGCCCCCAGCTCACGTCGTCCTTGATGTTCACGCCGATCCAGGTGGCCCAGATGGCGATGGCATCGCTGATCACCACAAGGACGGGAATCATCAAGGTGGTGCTCCAAACCCGCGTGACCACGAGGTAGCGGAAGGGATTGGTGCCGCTCACCTCCATCGCATCGATCTGCTCGGTCACTTTCATGCTGCCCAGCTCGGCGCCCATGCTGCTGCCGATCTTGCCTGCTCCGATGATCGCGGTGATCACCGGAGCGATCTCGCGCACCACGCTGATGGCCACCATGGCCGGAAGCATGCTCGTGGCGCCGAATCGTTCCACCGTCGGGCGGCTCTGCACGGTAAGCACCAGGCCCATGATGAAGGCGGTGATGCCCACCAGCGGCAGGGTGAGCGTGCCGTTGATGTAGCACTGCCGGAAGAACTCGCGCCACTCGAAGCGCTTGTGGACGGCCTGTTGGAAGAAGCGCCCAGCGAAGGCCGTGAGCTCGCCAACATCCCGAAGCACCGATGTGACCTTGGCAGCTGCTCCCCTCACCATGGGGGCAAGGTATCCAGCCCGTGCCCGCGTGCGCATGCTTTTGGTCATGCCGCACTACACGAGCGGCGGCGTGACCGCTTCGAGCGGTGCCCCATCACGCCAATACGCCGATACCTTCGCCGCCGCTCATGCTCCGCGTAGAACAGGTCAGCAAGCGCTTCGGCGCCTTCACCGCCCTCGATGGCATCACCATGGAGGTGCCCTCCGGACAGGTGTTCGGGCTGCTGGGCCCCAATGGCGCGGGCAAGACCACCTTGATCCGCATCATCACGCGCATCACCGGTCCGGATGAGGGCCGCGTGCTGCTGAACGGCCAGCCCATGGGCCCCGATGACGTGATCCAGCTCGGCTACCTGCCTGAGGAGCGCGGACTCTACAAGAAGATGAAGGTGGGCGAGCAGGCCCTCTACCTCGCGCAGCTCAAAGGCCTGAAGAAGGCGGAGGCGCAGAAGCGCCTGAAGCATTGGTTCGAGCGCTGGGATATGATGGGCTGGTGGAACAAGAAGGTGGAGGAGCTCAGCAAGGGCATGGCCCAGAAGGTGCAGTTCATCACCACCGTGCTGCACGAGCCGAGGCTGCTCATCCTCGACGAGCCCTTCAGCGGCTTCGACCCGATCAATGCGGAGCTGATCCGCAGCGAGATCCTGCGCTTGCGCGATGCGGGCGTCACGGTGATGCTCAGCACGCACAGCATGCCCAGCGTGGAGGAATTGTGCGACCACATCGGCCTCATCGACAAGGCGAAGCTGATGCTGCACGGCAACGTGCGCGAGATCCGCCGGCAGTATGCCGACAACACCTACCGCCTCGAGTACAAGGGCAACAAGGTGGCCCTGGCCAACGCCCTCGCCTTCACCGGCGAGCTGCTCGATGTGCAGGAGAATGGCGAATACAGCCACGCCCGCGTTCGCCTGGCCAAGGATGCGAAGCTGAACGACGTGCTGAAGCAGCTCCTGCCTTCCGTGGAGATCCATGGCGTGCAGGAGGAGGTGCCGCGCATGCACGACATCTTCATCAAGGTGGTGAGCGAGCACGAGCCGGAGGAAGTAGCGGCTGGAATGACGGAATGAAAACGACCACCCACATGGAAAACGCACAGCCGCTAGCTTCGAGCTACGAGCTGCGATCGCTGGGATGCGGGATGGTCTCAAGCTCGTGGCTCGTGGCTAGCGGCTCGAAGCTCTCCCTCCCATGAACAAGATCCGGCTCATCATCTGGCGCGAGTTCATCACCCGCGTGCGCAAGCCCAGCTTCCTGATCATGACGATCTTGGGGCCGCTGCTGATCGCAGGCGCGGTCATGGCCATGGCCTGGGTAGGCATGCAGGAGGCCACGGACTACAAGGTCCTCGTGGTGGACCAAGAGGGCCTCATCAGCCGCAGGCTCGAGGACAACAAGGCGCTTCGGCTCACCTTCTTCCTGGATGGAACCGTCTGGACGGACAGTGCTTTCAAGGAAAGCCCGTACAACATCCAGGTTCGGCTGCTGGAGGGCAGCATCACCGAGAACCCGCGCGCCGACCTGATCTACAAGAACAAGCCGAGCGAGTTCGCGAAGCAGTGGATTCGCGCGGAACTGGAGAAGAGCCTCGAGATCTCGAAGCTGCAGAAAGAGGGCATCGATCGCGAGGCGTATGCACGGGTACGCAAGCCGCTCGACCTGAAGCTCTACGACGTGAAGGACCTGGGCAAGGAATCGATGGCCGATGCGAAGGCCATGATCGGCTTCTTCTTCGGCTACTTCATGTTCATCTTCATCTTCATGTACGGCGTGCAGGTGATGCGCGGCGTGATGGAGGAGAAGCAGAGCCGGATCGTGGAAGTGCTCATCAGCAGCGTGAGGCCATTCCAGCTCATGATGGGCAAGATCGTGGGCGTGGCCATGGTGGGCTTCACGCAGTTCATGCTCTGGATCGGCATCACCGCCCTGATGCTCGTGATCGGCCTTGCCGTGCTCGCCAGTTCGAAATTCGATCCATCCGTGCTGGCCGAGGGCGGCATGACCACCCAGGTGCAGGAACAGCTGATCGCTGCGCAGGCGCAGACCGCGGCGGCGCCCGTCGATGCCGATAAGGTCGAGGAGTTCATCGCGCAAGTGAATGTCCCGCTGGTGCTCGCCGTCTTCGCCTTCTTCTTCGTGGGCGGCTACCTGCTCTATGCCAGCTTGCTCGCCGCGATCGGCAGCGCGGTGGATAGCGAGACGGACACGCAGCAGTTCATGTTCCCGGTCACCATCCCGATGATCGTGGCCATCTTCATCGCGCAGCTCGCCGTTGTGAACAGTGAGAGCCCGGCCGTCTTCTGGGGAAGCATGATCCCGCTCACCGCCCCGATCGTGATGATGGTGCGCGTGGTGATGGGCACCGTGCCGATGTGGCAATTGCTGCTGAGCATGGCGCTGCTGGTATTGACCTTCATCGGAAGCGTTTGGCTGGCTGGGCGCATCTACCGCACCGGCATCCTGATGTACGGCAAGAAGGTGAGCTGGAAGGAGCTGGGAAGGTGGTTGTTGTACAAAGGCTGAGGGTTGTCCCGGGTCAAGCCCGGGATGACAAGGCAGGTTGAGGGTTGAAGGATGGGCGGGCCGGGTTTGATCGCCTCACGCACAGAAGCAACCTCCAACCGTCAACTGCGATGAACGCAATCATCGACCTCGGCACCAACACCTTCAATCTGCTGGTCTATGAGCAGGGCGAAGCCGGCCTGCGCATCATCCATAGCGTGGAGCTGCCGGTGTTCCTGGGCAAGGGCGGCATCGAGCAGGGCAGGATCACCGATGACGCATTCGAGCGCGGCATGCAGGCGCTGCGGATGCACAAGGAAACAGCACGATCGCATGGCGCGCGCATCATCCGCGGCTTCGGCACCAGCATGCTGCGCAACGCGCGCAATGGCGAGGACTTCGTGCGCAACGCGAAGCAGGAGCTCGGCATCGCCATCCGCATCATCCCCGGCGAGCAGGAGGCCGAACTGATCCTGGCGGGCGTGCGCCAAGCCGTCTCCTTCGGTCCTCAGCCTTCCTTGGTGATGGACATCGGTGGCGGCAGCACGGAGTTCATCCTCGCCACCAACAAGGCGCTGATGTGGAAGCGCAGCTTCGAGCTCGGCGTGACGCGCTTGCGCGAGCGCATCCCGATCAGCGATCCCATCACCGTGGAGGAGGAAGCGCGCCTCGCTGCACACCTCGACGATCAGCTCGAAGGCCTCTACGCCGTGGTGGAGCGGCAGGAGCCGCATGTGCTCGTGGGCAGCGCGGGCAGCTTCGATTCACTGGCGCGCATCATCAGCGCAGAACGTGGCGAAGCGCTCGCGCCGGATGCCGTTACGCTCCGCTTCTCAGCGCTCGAGTTCGATGGCCTGAAGGACCGCCTGCTCCGCATGGACCGCTCTGAACGACTGCTGGTGCCCGGCCTTCCCGAGCACCGCGTGGACACCATCCCCTACGCGCTCATCCAGATGGACCGCGTGCTGCTCGCAGGGGGCATCCGCGAACTGGCCTGGAGCAGGTATGCTCTGAAGGAAGGCGCGGCGACGGTGGTGCTCTAGGGAAGTTGCTGCACCCGCGTATTCGTCGGGGTGCTCCCGCCAACGGTGGTCAGGATCGGATCACGGTCGTTGTTCGCGCCCACGTAGCGGATGCTACCGTCCAGGTTCACATCTAGCGGGCTGTACACGTTGCTCACCACATTGGTAGGCGTGCTGCCGCCGATGGCGATCAGGATGGGGTCGCGGTCGTTGTTCGAGCCAACATACCGGACGTTGCCATCTGGAACGGCATCACCCGGCCATAGGCACTGCACGGTGCCCACCGCCGTGCGCGCGCCCGTGCCATAGGTTGGCGTGCTGCTCAGTCGGAAATCGATCATGGTGCTCGACTGGTCCCAGAGCAGCTGCCTCGGCGAAGCGGTCATGATGCCCAAATGATTGCGATGCCGCAGGGCTACGTGGTAGCTCCCTGATGGCAGAGGCGCGTTGATGGTCGTGCTGCCGCTCATCCCCACCACATCGCCGTCGCGCTGGATCAACGCCGGGCGCGAATGGAGCACGACGGTAGGATCCGCCGCGCTGCGCAACTCCACCACGACCCAATCAACGATTGCGTTGATGCCGGTGGTCATGAGGAGCGAGGGGGTGAGCGCCGTGCCAGGAGCCGAACCGACATAGGCATAGCCTTGTGCAGAAAACGGCTCGGTAACGGGGACCAATCCGGCAGCGCGGAGCTGATCGCCCATGAGCGTGCCGCTGGGCAATGGTCCCGAAAGGGCCGCACGCAGGTTGAAGTTGATGCCGCAATCACTCGAATTGCCCGACAAGGCGATCGGGGAGGGAACATAGCACTCTATCAGCGCGCCAGCATTGCAGGAAAGTCCGGGCAGAGCGTTGATCGGGAAGATGTCCACAAAATAGTTCCCTGGGGTCAGCGGCAAGCCGAAATGCCAGGCCGAGAACGGCTCTGCGATCCAGTCAGCCGCGATGTCGCCACTCCACGTGGCGCCCGTTGTTGTATTGGCGATGTTGTATGCGAAAGGGCCGGAACAACCGCTGAACTCAACTGTTGATATACCGGTGTAGTACTTCCCGGACCAGCGCAGCGTTGGCCCCACGGTGCAATCGACCGTGTAGGAAACCTGTGGCGGCATGGGCACATGGTTCACCCATTGGGCGGAACTGTTCGCAGTGCAACCCATCGCATCAGTCACCGATAGCGTTGCCTGCGAGGAGAATTCCGCGCCGATGAGCACTCCGCTCCAAAAGGTGCTCCATGTGGGCTGTTGGATTCCGCCGCCCGTATTGGTCACAATAAGCACGGTGAACGGTGGGGTGCCGCCACTCCAAGATGCGCCGGCAAAAGGTGTGGTCGCGTTCGAGCAGTCCTCCTGTACCGTGAAGGAAGTGATGGCGAGGTTGCACTGCGCCCGCGCTAGGCTGGAAAACCCGTAAAACAGAAGAACTGCGATTATGATAAGTCGCATCCGAGAGGGCATGGTGCTCTTAAGGGCTTGATTTTCTTAAAGACGCTGCTGGTCAGTGCGGTTGCCGCAAGCTAGTCATGCGCTCCCATCCGCATCTTTGCCCGCTCCCGTCAAGCCGGGACGAAGACCCATGGCCAGCATCCTCATCATCGACGACGAGAAAGCGATCCGCGCCGCGCTGCGCGATATCCTGGAGCACGAGAAGCACAAGGTCGAAGAGGCCGAGGACGGCATGGCCGGGCTCGAGAAGGCCATCAAGGGCAAGTACGACCTGGTGCTCTGCGACATCAAGATGCCCAAGATGGACGGGCTGGAGGTGCTCACCAAGCTGCAGGCCCACAACGAGGAACTGCCCGTGGTGATGATCAGCGGCCACGGAACCATCGACACCGCCGTTGATGCCCTGAAGAAGGGCGCCTTCGACTTCATCGAGAAACCGCCCAACGTCAGCCGCATCCTGGTGAGCGTGCGCAACGCGCTGGATCGTGGCAATCTGGTGCAGGAAACGAAAGTGCTGCGCCAGAAGGTGGGCAAGAGCAAGCTCGGCGGCGTGCAGATGATCGGTGAGAGCAAGGCCCTGCAAGCCATCCGCGACATGATCGAGAAAGTGGCCCCCAGCGATGCGCGCGTGCTGATCACCGGCGGCAACGGGGCGGGCAAAGAGGGCGTGGCCCGGCTCATCCATCAGAAGAGCAGCAGGGCCGAGGCGCCCTACATCGAAGTGAATTGCGCCGCCATCCCCGGTGAATTGATCGAGAGCGAGCTCTTCGGCCACATGAAGGGCAGCTTCACCAGCGCCATCAAGGACCGCAAGGGCAAGTTCGAGCTGGCCGATGGCGGAACCCTCTTCCTCGACGAGATCGGCGACATGGCCCTCAGCGCACAGGCCAAGGTGCTGCGCGCTTTGCAAGAAGGGCGCATCACACCGGTGGGCGGTGACAAGGACGTGAGCGTGAACGTGCGCGTGATCGCCGCCACCAACAAGGACCTGCGCAAGGAGATCGAGAAGGGCAACTTCCGCGAGGACCTCTACCACCGCCTCAGCGTGATCCCCATTCACGTGCCCAGCCTCAGCGAGCGGCTCGATGATGTACCGTTGCTGGCCGAGCACTTCATCAGCTTGGTGTGCATCGAGCAAGGCATTGCACCGAAGAAGATCGCCGACAAGGCCATCAAGGAGCTCCAGAAGCTGCCTTGGACCGGCAACGTGCGCGAGCTGCGCAACGTGATCGAGCGGCTGGTGATCCTCAGCGGCAAGGAGATCACCGAGGGGGACGTGAAGGCCTATGCGGTGCCGCACGCCTGAGCATCAGCCGTTTCAGCCGTTGGCCGATTAGCCCCGCCCGTTGGCCGAATGCACAGTACGCTGGGGAAAGATGCCTGCGTTGGCAAGGCAACTTGACCCCTTCCGGGGCGTCTATTTGTACGGAACCACCTGCCAATCGGGGCCTTACCACCCCACAAACCTGCTTGCCATGGAGTACTTGTCTGCCTTCCACGACTACTTCTATCACACCCTGCGTTTGGGCAACGCGTTCTACTATGCGTTGGGCTTCATCGCCGCCATCGCGATCCTGGCCCAGTGGCGCCTGTATGAGAAGTGCCGCCAGCCGGGCTTGGCCGCCTTCATCCCTGTTTGGAACGTGGTGGTCTTCATGCGCATCGTGGGCCGCCCGGCCAGCGATGGTTGGAAGATGCTCATCCCCATCTGGGGCCAGCTCTACTTCATCCCCAAGGTGTGGATGGAAGTGATCGCCTGCTTCGGGAAGACCTCCTTCCTCGACAAGGTGCTGGTGATCGTCTTCAACGGCCTCTACATCCTCAACCTCGCGCTCAGCGACGAGCAGTACCTCGGGCCGCTGCGCGGACAAGCGCCCCTGCCCAAGTCCCACAAGGTGGGCCGTGTGAACCCTCAGGTGGCGTGAGGTAGCACCGCCTTACCGTACCTCACGCCGCATCGAGGCCCCTTCGCGAATCGAAGGGGCTTCGCTGTTCTCAGCCAGCGCCGGCTCACGGCGATTCCAATCGGAATCGCGCCTTGGATCAGCGTTGAGCGCACTGTCGGGACCGGGCCGATCAGCAAGCTGCGACGCACGATTGTGGCATATCATCGTTGCACTGCGGCTCGCACCGAAACAGGCGCGCAACCTGGGCTTCCCAGCTTCTATTCCCCGATCGTTAGGGCACGTCTGCGGATGCGGCCTCATGGCATTGACGTAGATGGAATCAGAGCCTTAGGCCGATTCACACCAGAAGCAAGAAGCCCCTTCGCGGCATGCGAAGGGGCTTCCTGGCAGATGGGTTGCAACGGCTCAGAGGCCGAGCTGCCCTTTGAAGTTGCGGAACTCGAGGTCCTTCATGGCCTTCTCACGCAAGCTGGCATCCTTCTGCACGGCCATGCCCAAGTGGTTGCGCACCATGTCGCCGTTGCTCTGGCGGGCTCCGATGATGGCCATGAGATAGTGGCCTGCAGCGCTGTCCTTATCGCTGCTGCCTTCGAGGATCTTCTGGCCACCGGCGGCATCGCCACCCAAGGTCTTCGCGAGCGCCGCATTGAAGGTGTTCATGCCGCCCATGTTGCTGGTGGCGCTGCCGTAATCGCCATCCTGGATGTTGATGATGCCCATGTTGTACTTCACCTCAGGACCGGCGGCGCTGGCCTTGCGGTAAAGCTCCATCGCCTTCTTGCGGTCGCCCTTCAAGCGCGCGATCGCCCCCAGGTTGTTGGTGCTGATGGGATTGTCCTGGATGCTGTTGGCCTTCTGGAACTCGGCTTCGGCTTCAGCCATCTTGTTCTGCTGGTAGAGCACATAACCCGCGTTGTTCGGGCCCCGATAGTCAGCGGGGAAGATGCGGCTGGCCTCACGGTAGATGCGCAGCTGCTCGTTCAGGTCGGTGGTGAGGGTGGCGCTAAAGAGCAGCTCCTCCACATTCAAGCTGTCGGGCATGGTCTTGCTCATGCTGATGAGCTGCTCATCGGACTTGCCCACGCGATCGTAGTTCACGCGCATCTCGCTGCGGCGCAACTGGGGCAGGATCTGCTCACTGATCTCCTTGTAGGTGGCCGCCATGTTGCGGATCTCCTCCTCGCGCTTGGTCAGGTCCGGGTACATCTCCAGCACGCGCAGCACCAGTTCCTTGTCAGGCACGGTGGAGCTGGCCTGCATGGCGCTCTTGAATCCTTCCCAATCCTCGCCGCGAGGGTTCTCCGTGTAGAAGGTCTCCAAGCTGTCGGCCTTGATCTTGTTGCGCTTCAGCTCGCCCTTCAGCCAGGACATGGCGCTCTTCGCGCGATCACCAGCCAGGTTCTCGTTCTTGCTCAATTCGCCCTCGGGACTGGCCCACGCATCGAAGCTGGCACCTTTGATCTGGATGCTGGGATTCTGTGCGGAAGCCTTCAGCCAATCGCCCATGGCCTTCACGTCGGTGTCCTTCAGCTCGCCCGGACGCACCACGCTGCTGCTCACGAGGTAGTTGATGGTGGCCATCTCGCTGTGGCTGGTGACACGCTGGAAGGCGTCCTTCGCCATGATGACCTTGTCATCGCTGAGCAAGAGATAAGGCGTGGTGATCACACCGTCTGCCAGCTTGAAGGGGTCGAAGGGCATCTCCTTCTTCGTGCCCTGCTTGCCCAGGATCTTCACCACCAGTTCGCTCTGGTTGCCCATGGCTTGGGTGAAGGCCACTTTGCCCGTGTAGCTGAAGCTCTTGCCGGCCTCGTACGGGATCACGGTGTAGTTGCCCACGGCCTTGTCGCCCTGGAAGCCCACCATCTTGTAGGGGGTCTCGCCACCGGGATAGGTGAGCGTAGGGGTGAGTTCCACTTGGGCCTTGCGATAGAAGTACTTGCCCGGGAAGCTCCCGTTAATGGCCACGGCCACTGAATCGCCTTGCACGATCAGCGGGTTCGGCTCAACGGTGTATTTGATGGTCTCGGCATACTTCTTCATTTTGCCGATCCCTCCGCAGCCGTATAGCACAAGAGCGGCGGTGGCAACGAGCGAAAGGCCTTTCAGGTGGCGCTTTTCCATTTCAGATGGCGGGTTGGGTGAATTCGGCGGCAAGTATAAACACGGCATTCCGGTGAATCTTGCGATCCAACGGGCAGTTCTCCACACAGTTCCGTGCGCTTCAGAGGCTTACCACCCGGTGACCCAGCGGGGCTTCCTCGTCCATCAGGCTCAAAAGCCGGACGAAGGCGGCTTCATCGCGGAGCAGATCGGCATGGCCTAGGTCAACAATGAGGGCGCGGGTGGCGGTGGTCTTCATCAAATGGTCCATGTAGCGCTCCTGCAAGCGCATGAGGTAATCGGCCCCGATGGCCTGCTCGTAGCCTCGCCCGCGCTGCCGGATCCGCTCACGCACCCGTTCGATGCCCAGGTGCAGGTACACGATGAGCTGTGGCTGCGGCAGGTCGGCGTACATGATCTGGTACAGGTCGCGGAACAAGGCGTGCTCGTCGGGCGGCAAGGTCGCGTTCGCGAACACCAGCGATTTCCCGATGCTGTAATCGGCCACGGTCACCGGACTGAAGAGCTCCTGCTCGGTGACGCGCTTGAGCTGGTGGTAGCGCTGCGCGAGGAAACTCAGCTCCACGCTGAAGGCGTAACGCTCGGGCTCCTGGTAGAAGCGCGGCAGGAAGGGGTTGTCGTCGAATTCCTCCAGCACCAAGCGGCCATTCCAGCGCTCGGCGAGCCGCCGCGCCAAGGTGGTCTTGCCCGCGCCGATGAGGCCCTCGATGGCGATGTAGGAGTAACGCGCGCTCATGCCGGACCGGCTTCCGCAGGCAGGGCGCGAAGGTCGCGTAGCAGCTCGAACACCGTGCGACCCAGCACCGGGTGCACCCAGTGCGGCGCGATGTCGGCGGCGGGCTCCAAGGCGAAGGCCCGCTCGTGCATGCGCGGATGCGGAACAAGGAGACCGGGCACATCGATGACCCGGGCGCCGATGAGCAGGATGTCGATGTCGATGCTCCGCGCCGTGTAGCGCTCCTGCGGCTCGCGCGTGCGGCCCAATTCGGCCTCGATGCCGAGCAGCACGGCCATCAGCTGCCGAGGCTCGTGCGGCGTGCCGATGATCAGCGCCCGGTTCAGGAAGAGCCGCTCGTCCGTGAAGCCCCAAGGCTCGGTCCAATGGTCGCGGCTGCGCGCAAGGATGGGCCCCGCGCGCTCCGCGATCAGGCGCTCGGCCTGCGCGAAGGTGGCGCGCGCATCGCCGATGTTGCCGCCCAACAGGAGCAAGGCTTCGTCCGATCCATCCATCGGGCCAAAGCTACCGGGGCCTCCCATCCAACGTGCACCCCGTTGGTGTAATGGGATCCACGCGGCACCAAGGGGCCGCCTAGTTTCGTCGGCGCAAACACAGACCCCGATCCCCCATGAGACAATTCCTCAAATTCATGTTCGCCTCCATGCTGGGCACCCTGCTCATCGGCGTGGTGCTCATCGTGCTCTTCATCGGCATGCTGGCAGCTGCCGCCGCCGGCCTGGGCAGCAAAGGCAAGCCCGCCAAGATCAAGGATGGCACCGTGCTGCAGCTCACGCTAGACAACGAGCTCGTTGACCGCGGCGACGACGAGCAGATGGACTTCGACTTCGGTCCCTTCCAAGGCGAATCGAAGACCGGCCTCAACCAAGTGCTCGCGGCCTTGGATCAAGCCAAGTCCGATGAGAAGATCGAAGGCATCTTCCTCGACCTCACCAGCGTGAACTCCGGCTTCGCCACGCTGCGCGAGATCCGCAACAAGATCATGGAGTTCAAGAAGGAGAGCGGCAAGCCCGTGGTGGCCTGGGCCGAATTCTATACGCAGGGCAGCTACTACCTGGCCACCGCCGCCGACCAGGTGTACCTGCAGCCCAAGGGCATGCTCGATTACCGCGGCCTGCACAGCGAGTACATGTTCCTCAAGGGCCTCTTCGAGAAGCTCGACATCGACATGCAGTTCATCCGCGGGAGCAACAACAAGTTCAAGAGCTTCGGCGAGGTGTACACCGAGGAGCAGATGAGCCCGGCCAACCGCGCGCAGATCGAATTGATCCTGCGCGGGCTCTGGGCCGATCACCGTGCCGCCGTGAGCGAGAAGACGGGTCTGAGCGCCAATGAGCTCGATACCATCGCCAACACCTTCGCCGCCAAGGACGACGAGGCCGCCCGCGACCTGAAGCTGGTGGACGCCCTGATGTACCGCGACGAGCTGCTCGCCGACATCAAGGAGCGCATGAGCCTCGACAAGGAGAAGGACATCGCCTTCGTGAGCCTGGGCAAGTACCTGCGCACCGCCGAGGAGAAGAAGGAGGACGGCGATGCCAAGACCAAGCTCGCGGTAATCTATGCCGAAGGCGGCATCTCCAGCGGCGATGGCGATGATGGCATCGGGAGCACCTCGCTCTCCGCCACCATCCGCGAGGCGCGAGAGGACAGCGCCGTGAAAGCGATCGTGCTGCGCGTGAACAGCCCCGGCGGGAGCGGATTGGCCAGCGAGGTGATCTGGCGCGAGGTGAAGCTCGCCGCCGAAGCGAAGCCTCTGGTGGTGAGCATGGGCGATGTGGCTGCCAGCGGCGGCTACTACATCAGCGCGCCGGCCACCAAGATCTACGCGGAGCCCACCACCATCACCGGCAGCATCGGCGTGTTCGGCCTCATCCCCAACATGCAGGGCTTCTTCAAGAACAAGCTGGGCATCACCTTCGATGGCGCCAAGACGCACGAGTACGCCGACATGATGACCGTGAGCCGCCCCTTGACCGAGACCGAGAGGCGCATGATGCAGCAGTGGGTCGATGACTTCTACGACGGCTTCGTGGAGCGCGTGGCCGAGGGCCGCAAGCTCACCACCGCGCAAGTGGACAGCATCGGTCAGGGCCGCGTATGGACAGGCACCGACGCCAAGGAGCGCGGCCTGGTGGATGAGCTCGGCGGCCTGGAGGATGCCATTCGCGCCGCCGCCACGCTGGCCGGCATCAGCGACTACCGCAAGGTGGAGCTGCCCGAACAGGAGGACTTCCTGCAGAAATTGCTGAAGGACCTCAACACCGAGACCAAGGCCTGGGTGGCGCGCGAGTACCTCGGCGAAGATGCCAAGCTGCTGAAGGAGTACCAGCGCGCACGCGAAGCCAAGGAGCAGACCGGCATCGTGGCCCGCATGCCTTACGACCTGATCATCCAGTAACCTATTGCGGAAGCAAGCACGGGCGGCCGCCGTATGGCGACCGCCCGCTTGCCCTTTGTGATCAGTTGCCTGATCTAACCAAAACCCGGGTGCTGTAACGCAGGGCCCGCTCTAAGGTTACGGTCGTGCCTCAGCCCTCCACCACCACATGCACCCCGCTCTGGTTGCGGATGTTCACCACGCGGCCATCCTCCCAGAGCAGGTACTGGCCCTTGATGCCCATGAGGGTGCCGCCGATCACCGGCTGCTTCTCGAAGGATAGGCTCGTGACCTTCGGCGGATAGGCGAGTACCGGGTAGCGGATCGCCTGCGGCTCCGAGGCGTGCAGCAAGTGCTCCTGCAGATCGGCGCGCAAGGCGCCTATGGCTTGCGCGCGTGCGGCCCGCAATGCATCGTCATCAGGCTCCACCTCCTTCAGCATCGCGCGCCAATTCGTCTTGTCAGCGAAAATGCGCTTGAGGTCGACCTCGATGAGGCCTGCGAGCTGGCGGTAGGGCACCCGGGCGATGATGAGCGCCGCCACAGCGCCCTGATCGATCCACCGCGTAGGCACCTGCGTGGCGCGCGTGACGCCCACCTTCACATTGCCGGTGAAGCTCAGATAGACCACATGCTCGGTGTTGTGATGCTCGTGCTCCCATTGCGGATCACGGCCTTCGCCAAGGTGCGCGCGGCACAGCTCAGGATGCACGATGCACTCCGCGGCCTCCGGCGCGCTCACCAGGCACGGGTAGCAGAAGCCCTGCTGGAAGAGCTTCTTCACGCGCTTGCCGCAGCTCACGCAGCTCAGCGCGCCGGTGGCGCGCAGGGTCAGCGGTTGTCCCACCCGGGCGCTCAGGTCGATCGGCGGGTCGAAGGGCAAGGCGTAGCGCACGGTGCCATCGGGCGCCAGCACTGAGCGCATCTTCAGCAGGGGCTTACCATCATCCATCTGCGGCGACTACATTTCGGCGGAAGATAGGCGCCTCCCCCACCATGCCCCTGAACGCGCTCTTCGGATTCCTCATCAAGAAACGGCTGCAGCAGATCGAGCTGTTCCGTGACCACCCGCACCTGGCCCAGCTCGAGCAATTCCACTCGCTGCTCCGCATGGCGCGCTACACCGAATGGGGAAGGCAATACGACTACGCCTCCATCACCACCATGGATGAGTACCGGGAGCGGGTGCCCATCCAGGACTACGAATCGGTGAAGCCTTACGTGGCGCGCTTGCGCAAGGGCGAGCAGAACCTGCTCTGGCCAACGGACATGAAGTGGTTCGCCAAGAGCAGCGGCACCACCAGCGACCGCAGCAAGTACATCCCCGTGAGCCGCGAGGCCTTGGAGGATTGCCACTACAAAGGCGGCAAGGACCTGATCGCGCTGCACTACCAGCAGCGTCCGGAGAGCAAGCTCTATCAAGGCATGAGCCTGGTGGTGGGCGGCAGCAGCGCCATCGAGCACCTGCGCGCCGATGCGTACACCGGCGACCTCAGCGCCATCATCATCCGCAACCTGCCCGTGTGGGTCGAAGTGCGGCGCACGCCCGTGATCGAGACCGCGCTGATGGAGAATTGGGAGGAGAAGATCGAGCGCATGGCGCGAGAGACCATGCGCGAGGATGTGCGGTGCATCGCCGGCGTGCCCAGCTGGACCCTCGTGCTGCTCCACCGCATCCTGGAGCTCACCGGCAAGCGCGACATCCTGCAGGTGTGGCCCAACCTCGAGCTCTTCATGCACGGCGGCGTGAGCTTCAGGCCCTACCGCGAGCAGTTCCGCGAGATCATCCCGGGCGAGCAGATGAACTACCTCGAGAGCTACAACGCCAGCGAGGGCTCCTTCGCCATTCAGGACCGCAACGGCGCTGACGACATGCTGCTGATGCTCGACTACGGGATCTTCTTTGAATTCATGCCGCTCTCGGAGCTCGGGTGCGCGAAGCCGCGCACGCTGCTGCTGAATGAAGTGGAGCCCGGTGTGAGCTATGCTCCAGTGATCAGCACCAACGGAGGCCTGTGGCGCTACCTGCCCGGCGATACCGTGCGCTTCACCAGCGTGAAGCCCTACCGATTACAGGTGAGCGGCCGCACCAAGAGCTTCATCAATGCCTTCGGCGAGGAGCTCATCGTTGACAACGCCGATCGCGGCATCGAGGCGGCGTGCATGGCCACCGGTGCCGTCGTGCGCGAGTACACCGCCGCGCCCGTGTTCATGGATGGCAGCGCGCGCGGCGGCCACGAATGGGCCATCGAGTTCGAGCAGGCACCCGCGGACCTCGACCGCTTCACCGGTGCGCTTGATGCCGCCATGCGCGCGCTCAACAGCGACTACGATGCCAAGCGACGCGGCGACATGGCCCTTCGCATGCCCGTGGTGCATGCTGTTCCGCATGGCACGTTCCATGCGTGGATGCGCGAGCGCGGCAAGCTCGGCGGGCAGAACAAGGTGCCCCGCCTGTGCAACGACCGCGTGCTGATCGAATCGATCCTCGCACCAGCGCTCGCATGACACGCCACGCCAACGCGCTCCTATCGCTGCTGCTCCCCTGTGCGCTCGCAGCGCAGGAAGCGAGCACGGCGAAAGGCCATTCCATCGAAGGCCGGTTCGACGCCTTCACCACCGATGAGCTTGGGAACGTGTACGCGCTGCAAGGCGATGAACTCGTGCTCTATGATGCGAAAGGACGATCGTGGCTGCGCAACAGCCTGAAGACCTTCGGCCGCATCAATGCCATCGACGCGTTCTATTCGCTCAAGCCCATGGTCTTCGCGCGGGAACAAGGACAAGTGGCGGTTCTCGACAACACCCTCGCGGTGCAGGGCAGCGTGATCAACCTGCCGCGCAATGGCTATCCGCAAGCCGTGCTGGCGTGCATGAGCGTGCAGAACGGCTTCTGGCTCTTCGATCAGCGCGAGCTGGCGCTGATCCGCGTGGATGCCCAACTGCGGCCGCTGGCCAACACCGGCCGGCTCGATCAATTGCTCGGCTTCGCACCGGAGCCAAGCGCCATGCACGAGCACGAGAGCCGCCTTTACCTCAACGACACCGCGCGCGGCATCCACGTCTTCGACCTCTTCGGCACCTTCATGCGCACCATCCCCATCGTTGGCGCTCGCAGCATGCAGGTGCGCGATGACGTGCTCGTGTGCCTCGATGCGCGCGGCGCATGGCGCTACGACCTGCGCACGCTCGACCTGCGGCCCATCAGCATGCCAATCGCCATGGACGAGGCGCGCGACCTGCGCATCGAGCGCGGCGCCGCGCATGTGCTCCTTGCAGACCGCATCGTCGTGATCCCTCTGGCGCCCTGATCGCGCAGGCCGAACGAGTTTTCCACGATCGGGCGCCGGTTGCGGTGCCCGGATAACTTCGCCAGCCGCTGAGCGGTCGGCAACAACCCTCAACCTCATCAACCTACAACCCTCAACCTGCATACCGCCCATGCACATCGCCATCGCAGGCAACATCGGCTCCGGCAAGACCACGCTCACGCAACTCTTGGCCAAGCACTACAAATGGGAGCAGCTCCAAGAGGCCGTTGACAACAACCCTTACCTCTTCGACTTCTACAAGGACATGCAGCGCTGGAGCTTCAACCTCCAGATCTTCTTCCTCAACTCGCGCTTCGAGCAGCTGCTCGATATCCGGCGCAGCGGCCGCAACGTGGTGCAGGACCGCACCATCTATGAGGACGCGTACATCTTCGCCCCCAACCTGCACGCCATGGGGCTGATGACCACGCGCGACTTCGAGAACTACCACCGCCTCTTCCTCAACATGGAGAGCGCCATCGTGCCGCCCGATCTGCTCATCTACCTGCAAGCACCGGTGGAGAAGCTGGTGAAGCAGATCGCCGAGCGCGGCCGCGATTACGAGGCCAGCATCAGCATCGATTACCTCAAGCGCCTCAACGAGCGCTACGATGCCTGGATCGAGAAGTACGACAAGGGCAAATTGCTGGTGATCGATGTGGAGGACAATGCCTTCCACACCAATCCAGAGGACTTGGGCCGCATCATCAACCGCATCGATGCGGAGATCCACGGCCTCTTCCCGATGGAGAAGCCGGACCCGGCGAGCAAGCCTTCTGCGCCAGGCAAGCCCGCTCTGTCCAAGCCGGCCGGTGCTGCGAAGCCCGACCCGAAGCCAGCGATGAAGCCGCTGAAGCAGGGCACCTTGAAACCGCTGCCCAGCAAGGACGGCGCGAAGCCCGTAACGCACGGCAAGGCGGTAGCGAAGAAGCGTTGATCCGTAGCCTATCGCTCGAGCCGGAGCGCACCACCGGTCCAAAGCGCCTGAGCCACCCGGTCATTCGGCAGGCCCATTCGTTCCATCATCGCTCCGACGTGCGCCGGATCGCCGCTGGTGAACACCTCAACCGCGCCCGTCGCTGAGGCGGCCGCATCGATCGCCTTCTCCTTCAGCACACGCGCCACCTGTCGCGCAACGGCCGGCGCAGGATCAATGACGCGCACGCCGGCTCCGACGATGCGCTCGATCAACGGGCGCACGATCGGATAGTGCGTGCAGCCCAGCACCAGCGCGTCGATGCCGCGCGCCAGCATCGGCTCGAGCCAGCCGCGCAGCATCTGCTCCGTGAGCGGCGAGTCCGATTCACCGGCCTCGATCTGCTTCACCAATCCGGGGCAGGGCTGGTGCAGCACTTCAACGCCTTGCGAGAAGCGCTCCACGACCGAGGCATACAGGTCGCTCTGGAAAGTGGCCACCGTGGCGATCACGCCGACCACGCCGCTGTGCGTTTGCTCCACGGCGGGCTTCACCGCCGGCTCCATGCCCACGAAGGGGAAATCGGGCCAGCGCGCGCGCACGTCCTTCAGCGCGGCGGCGCTCGCCGTGTTGCACGCGATCACGATCAGCTTGCAGCCCTGAGCGATCAGCGCGTCGCAGATGGACATGCTGAAGCCGCGCACCTCATCGAGCGAGCGTGCGCCGTAGGGCATGTGCGCATTATCGCCGAAATAGAGCAGGCGCTCGTGAGGGAGCGCCTGCCGGATGGCTGCCATCACCGTGAGCCCGCCGATGCCGGAATCGAAGATGCCGATCGGTCGCGCGTCCACGGCGCCTAGGCGATTAGGGCGTTGTGATGCCGAGCTTGGCCTTCACCAAGGGCATGATGTCCTCGCCCTTGTCGAAGTACAGGACCATGCCTGTGCTCACGTCGAAGATGTAGGTGAAGGCCTTCTCATCGGCCACGTCCTTGATGGCCTGATTGGTCTTCTCGATCATGGGCTTCAGCAACTCCTCCTCCTGCTTGGCGAGGTCTTCCTGCGCCTTCTCCTGCGCGGCCTGGATGCGCTGCTCCAACTCGTTGATCTCGCGAACCACCATCTCCTTCTCGGTCTGGGTCATGGTCTCGGCACGCGCCTGCGCATCAGCCACCTTGGCCTGGTACTCGGCGCCCATGGCTTTCAGGCGCTCATCGAGTGTCTTGGCGAATTCTTGCATCTTCTCTTCGGCGCCCTTGCGCTCAGGAAGCGTGAGCAGCAAGCGCTGGCGATCGATGTGGCCAAGCTTGGCCGATTGCGCGGTGGCTGCTTGCGCGCCGCAGAGGAGCAGTGCGACTGAGAGTGCGAGTTGCTTGATGTTCATGGTCGTATCCGTCTATCGGGGTGGTTTTTGATCGCGTCCGCCATCGCCGCCGTCGCGCGGCTGCTCCTGGGGCTGGCCTTCGTCCTTTCCGTCGTTCGTTTCTTCCGGGTCCTTGCCGAACTCTTCTTCCTTCCCGCCGCCATCACGCTTGGGGCGGATGCCGAGCTTCTTCAGCACTTGGTCGCTCTTGTCGAACTTGTCGCTGGCGAAGAGCAGGTTCCCGCCGTTCTGGCCGCTGAGGTCGAACACGGCCACGTAGCTGGTGCCGGCCACTTCCTTCACGGCGTTGTAAACGCGCTCTTGGATGGGCTGGATCAGCTCCTGCCGCTTCTTGAAGAGATCGCCTTGGGGGCCGAAGCGCCGTTTCTGCAGGTCGCGGGCATCGCGGTCCTTGTTCTCGATCTCGTCCATGCGCGTGCGGCGCATCTCATCGGTGAGCAGGATCGACTCCGCATTGAAGGCCTCACGCAGGCGGCGAATGGTCTGGTGGCGCTCGTCGATCTCCTCCTGCCATTGCTTGCTCAAGCGGTCCAGTTCCTTCTGCGCCGTCTCGTATTCGGGCATCTGGTCCAGGATGTACTTGGTGTTCACGAACGCGATTCGTTGCGCGGCGGCATCGCCGGCAAGGAGCGCCGCCAGGGCGAGGATCAGGAGGATGCGCATGCGAGGGGCGTGAATGTATGCGGCGGGATCAGAGTTCGCCAAGATCTATGCCGATGGTGAAATGGAACTGGCTCTTGGCCATGCCCGGGGCGTTGGGCACATCGTCCAAGCGCCAGGCGTAGTCAAGGCCCATGGGCCCGAACATGGGCAGGAAGATGCGCAGGCCGAAGCCGGCGCTGCGGTACATCTTGAAGGGATCGAAGCGCTCAGCGCTTCCCCAGGTGTTCCCTGCTTGCGCGAAGGCCAAGGTGTAGATGGTGGCCTGGGGATTCAGCGATACGGGGAACCGCAGCTCCGCGGTGTACTTGCCCACAAGGAAGTTGCCGGTGCGGGGCGAGAGCGATGCCTCGTCATATCCGCGCAGGGCGATGATCTCGCGGCCATCGAGCTGGAAGCCGGTGAGGCCCGAACCGCCGAGGTAGAAGCGCTCGAAAGGCGCATCGCCGATGGCGCTGTTGTACCGGCCCATGAAGCCGTAGCCAGCGCGCACCATCAGCACCAGGTCGTGCTGGCTCTTGCTCCGCGTGAGGCGGTTGAACCACTGCGTGGTGATCTTCCACTTGTGGAACTCGGCCCAGCGGAAGCGCTCGGCGGCGGGCAGTGCGGCCCAGTCACGGTCGGGCTGCATCAACGACCAGGGCGGTGTGGCTTTGAGCGAGAGCGTCACATCGGATCCGCTGCGCGCGAAGAAGGGCGCATCCACCGAATTGCGGGAGAGCTGGATGCTGTAGGCGAGCACGTTGCTGGTGCCCTTGCCGAAATCGAACACCACCTGGCCGAAGTTGAAATTGTTGAGCCTGTAGTTCTGGTAGCTCACGTTCTGCCGCAGGATGAAGTAGTCATCGGGCACCGTGAGCCTTCGTCCCAACCCGAGCGTAAGGCCGATGATATCGAGCGATTGGAGCTTGGGGTTGGCCTGCTTGCCGTCGGCTGTCCGCACGGTGCGGGCTTCACCATTGGTCTGCCTCGTGAGGTAGGCCGAGAAGCTCAGGGCGTTCGGTTTGCGGCCGCCGAGCCAGGGCTCCACGAAACTCAGGCTGTAGCTCTGGAAGAAGCGGCCGTTGGTCTGCGCGCGGAGGTTCAAGGTCTGGCCGTCGCCCGCCGGAAGCGGCTGGTAGGCCTTGGGGTCAAAAAGCTTGCGCAGGCTGAAGTTGGTGAAGGAGAGTCCTAGGCTGAGCACCACGCGCTGGGCGCCATAACCGCCGCTCAGTTCCAAACGATCGCTCGGGCGTTCTTCCACGGTGTACTCCAGGTCCACAAGGCCGGTGCGCGGGTCGGGGATGGGGTTCACGCCGAGCTTCTCCTGATCGAAGTAGCCGAGCTGCGCGATCTCACGCTGGGTGCGGATCACATCGCTGCGGTTGAAGAGCTGGCCCGGCTTGGTGCGCACCTCCCGGCGGATCACATGCTCATTGGTCTTCGTGTTGCCCTTGATGATCACGTTGCGGATCCGGTACTGCCGCCCTTCGCGAATGCGGATCTCGAGGTCGATGCTGTCGCCCTCGGTCACGAGCTCGATGGGCTCCGGGTAGAACGAGAGGTAACCATCATCCATGTACAATGAGCTCACATCCAAGCCGGTCTGGTTCATGTACAGGCGGCTGTCGAGCACCTTCTTGCTGTACACATCGCCCTTGCGGATGTTGAGGATGCTGTCCAGCCGCGAGCTGCGGTACTTGGTGTTCCCGGTCCACGTGATCTGTCGGAAGTGGAACTTCTGGCCCTCGTCCAGATCGACCTCCACGCGCACGCGCTTCGGGCCCACCCTGTACATGGTGTCGCGCACGATGGCGGCGTTGCGGTAGCCCTCGTTATTATAGGTCTCGAGCACGCGCTGCCTGTCGGCCTTGTAATCCTCGGCTATGAACTTGCTGCTGCCAAGGATGTTGTACCAGCGCTTGCGCTTGGTCTTCTTGAGCTTGCGCCGCAGCTTGGCGGTCTTGATGGCGCTGTTGCCCGAGATCGCCACATCCTGGATCTTCACGCGCGGGCCGGGATCCACATCGATGAAGACCACCACGCCATCGGAGAGCGCTCCCTTGAGCGTATCGGGCAACTGCGTGAAGCGTGCATCGGCGAAGAGGTAGCCCTTGTCAGAGAAATGCTTGCGGATGATCTGCCGAGCGCGCTGCTCGGTGGCCTCATTGAACTGCTGCCCGCGGGAGAGGCCCACCTCTTCATCGAGCTTGTCGGCCTTGGCCTTGGTGATGCCCCGGAACTTGTACCGGGAGAGACGGGGCTTCTCCTGCACGATGATGTGCAGGAAGATGGTTCGACCGCGCACTTCGGCGGCCTCGATGGCCACATCACTGAAGAGCTTCTGCTCCCAGAGGTTCCGGATGGCGCGGCTGATGCGCTCGCCGGGCACTTCCACTTTGTCGCCCACCTGAAGGCCGGCGAAGAGCTTCACCGCGCTGGGGTCCACGGTGCGGGTGCCGCTCACCGTGATGCCGCCGATCTCGTAGGTCTGCGGCAGCGTGTGGTCCATGGCCGAACGCTGTTCCTGCGCTGAAAGGCGCATGGCTCCGTGTGCGAGCATGCAGGCGAATACCGTGAAGCGAAAGGTGGCCGATCGGATCCTCACGGGTGTGTCACTTGCTTGCTGGTGAGGCCGAAGCGGCGCTCTCGGCCTTGATAGTCGAGCACGGCTTGGAACAGGTGCTCCTCCCGGAAGTCTGGCCAGAGCACCGGCGTGAACCAGAGCTCGGCATAGGCGATCTGCCATAGGAGGAAGTTGCTGATCCGCTGCTCGCCGCTGGTGCGGATGAGCAGCTCGGGGTCAGGCATCCCCTTCGTCGTGAGGCGCTCGCCCACGGCCTTCTCATCGATGGCCTCGGGAATGATGCGCCCATCGATGGCATCTCGAGCCATCAGGCGGGCCATGCGCACCAGCTCCCAGCGCGCGCTGTAGCTGAGCGCGAGCGTGAGCGTGATCCGCGTATTGCCAGCCGTGCGCGCGATGGCCTGCTGCAAGGTCTCGCGGCAGGCATCGGGCAGGCTATCGATATCGCCGATGGCGTGCAGGCGAACACTGTTCTCATGCAGCTCGTCGATCTCCTGCACCACGGTGCGCACCAGCAGGTCCATAAGGGCCGCGACCTCGTCGGACGGGCGATTCCAATTCTCCGTGCTGAAGGCGTAGAGCGTGAGCCATTTCACCCCGATGGCGCTGGCCCCGCGCAGTGATTCGCGCACGCCCTGCACGCCGTTCATATGGCCTACGATGCGCGCCTCGCCATGCTGCTCGGCCCATCGCCCATTGCCATCCATGATGATGGCCACATGCTGCGGCACGCGCGCGGGATCGATGCGTGCCTTCAGGGCTTCGGTATGTGCTGCGTTCTCCAAAATGGGCGGCGAAGGTGCGAAGAAGGCGCTCAACGCTTGCGCTTCATCCAATTGTACTGCTCCTCGCAGTCGCTGAAGCGGCTGAGGATATAGGTGATGGTGAGGCCCGAGTACACGTACCAGTCGCGCGTGTTGGGGTCACCGCGCGTACGGCCGGTGTTGCTGAAGCCGGGGTTGGCGTCCTCCAGGCCGCTGCGATCCGCCAAGGCCGCAGCGAGCGGGCCGTTCTCGAAGGCAAGCAGGTCGTTGTCGTAATAGGTGCCGCTCACATCATCGATGTAATCGGTATAGGTGCGTCGCATGCCCCATTCCAGTTGGAAATCGATGCGCTTCACATTGAACTTCAATCCCGCGCCGAAGGGAATGGCCATGTGGTCCACCGGATACAGCTTGGGGCCTTGCGAGGTGCCCTGCCCTTCGGTGCCCAACTGCTGCAGCTCGTACCAGCTGTCCTGGAACTGCGCCCTTGGGCTTGCGCGGAAATACGCCAGCCCACCGAACACGAAGGGCGTCCACTTCTTGCCGTCCTTACCGCGCTTGCGGTACGGGAAGTAGTTGATCTCGAGCAGCATGGAGGCCTCGAAGAGCGGTGCGCGGAAATGCAGGTTGCGCGCGAGCTGGAAAGCGTCCTCGCTGTTGCTGTCGAAGGCCTGAAGGGTGCCGTAGAGGCCTTGGAGCCTCAGCGCATACCGGTCGTTGAGGTTATGACGGAACACGAGGCCGCCAGCCAGCCTGGTATCGGCCGGATAGTGCTTGTAAGGATTGAGGTCGCCGATGTAATAGGTCGCGCCGATGGTGGCACCTAGCTCATTCACTTGGGCTGCAACGCGCAGGCCTGATGCCAACAACAGGAATACGAGCGTGGCGCGGAGCATCGGTTGCTTGAACGGCGTGGCGGGGCCTGTGGTATGACCTCGGAAGCCGGGCGAAGGTACCCCGTCGCCCCAACTGGCAAGAAAGCGCTGGCCGGTAGGGTGTTAAGGTGCGTGAAAGGGGGTAACGGTGCTGCGGCAGGAGGAGCGTGGACCTCAGCCTCGATCGGCTAAATCTGCTAGCGCTTCGCAGAGCGTTCCACACGGCCATCTCGAGCGATTGCGGCTTCTGTTCACCAAACCTGATCGGTGCATGCCGTTCAGGGCGGAAGAGGAACGAGCCCCCGCTCACAGGTCCCACACCGTGCTCCTTCGCCGCAATGGCTGCTTGATGCGCTCCTTGTGCTGCAGCACGAAGGCCATGACCAAGTACACCACCAAGTGGGCACCAGCGGTGATGAAGCTGAGGTAGATGAAGCTCAGGCGCACCTGCTCGGCCTTCACGTTGAGCTTGCCTGCCCACCATTGGCAGACCCCGAAAGCCTGCTGCTCGAACCAGGAACGGATGGGCGCGATCATGGCGGGTGCAGCACAAGGCTGCGCGTTTCTAGAAGACGATCTTGGCGCGACGGATGCGGGCACGGTACTTCTTGCTGCCGCTCTTGTATTTGTAGATCTTCCAGTCGGCCGTGAACTTGAGGAAGAGGTAGGCATCGAGATCCTTCTCGTCGCCGCGTTGCTGGCCGCGAGCGGTCTGGCCTGGCATGAGGCCCAAGCTCGGGTCTGCCAAGTAGCCTGCCACCTCATCTTCCGGGATATTCACATCCTGAGCGTCGAGCGGGTCAGGGCCGTAGTAATACGATGTGCTGACATCATCGACATAATCCGTGAAGGTCTTGGTGTACTGCAGTTCCAAGCCGCCGCTCCAATTCTTCGTGAATGCGCGCCGGATACCGAAGCCGAGGGGGATGCATACCTGGAAGTTCTTGTACTCATCGGGACCGCCGGGCAATCCTTGCCCCTCGGTGCGCATGGGCTTCAAACGGACCCAAGCATTGTTGTACTGCGCGCGCGGGTCGAAGTAGAAGCCACCAACGCCGCCGAAGAGGTATAGGCCCACCCGGCTGCTCTTGGTGCCCTTCACGCCGCGCAGGTCGTAGATGTGGCCGAGCTCCTCCCGGTAGAGGTGCAGCTCGTAGACCAGCGAGAGCTCGAATACATCGCTCTTGAAGCTGAGGTTGCGGTTCTGCCGGAAAGGCTCCGTGGTGAGGTTGTCATTACCGGCCAGGATCCCGTAAGTGAAGCGCAGGCGCAGGGCCTGCTGCCGTGCGAGGTAATAGCGGTAGGCAAGGCTTGCGGCAGGCCGTGTCTGGCTGAACTCCAAGTCCCACACGAACGGGGACCCGATCTGATTGCGGCCACCGAGCTCACCAAGGAAATTGGAGATCCCGAAGCCGAACTCAACCTCGGTGCGGTGGGTCTTCCAGTAGCTCGATTGCCGGAAATACTGCGCACCAGCCTCGCCTGCCAGCAAGAAGGCGGCCGATAGGAGCAGGATGTGGCGGGGTAGGAATCGCAGCATGCGGTTCTAGGCGGGCAGCCAAATATAGAGGGTGGGCTCATACGGCGGGTCGCCGACTCAGGGTTCCGTCCCCAAGACCCGCTGAATCGGATACGGTTGCCTCTGGTCTAGCCATCATTGCCGGTGAGGGCGTGGAGCACCACTCCCGCGCATACGCTCACGTTGAGCGAGTGCTTGCTGCCGCGCTGCGGGACCATCACGCAGGCGTCGGCCAAGGCCACTGCCGCATCGCTCACGCCGTGCAGCTCATTCCCGAACACGAGGGCCAATGGACCTCGATGAGCATCCCTGAGCCGGTTGAGCTGGATGGCCATGGCCGTGAGCTCCACGGCCACCACATGGTATCCGTCCGCCTTCAGCCGTTCCATCGCACTGGCTGCATCGGGTGAACGCTCCCACGGCACCGAGCGCGTGGCGCCGAGAGCGGTCTTCTCGATCTCCGGATGCGGAGGGCATGGGGTGAAGCCGCAAAGCACCAAGCGCTCCGCCCCGAAGGCATCGCAGGTGCGGAAGATTGAACCCACGTTGTGGCGGCTGCGCAGGTCGTCGAGCACCACCACCACCCGCTGGTGAAGCGCGGACGAATAAGCCTCGGGCGCCAAGCGGCCCAGTTCGTCTGAATTCAGCTTTCGGTCTCCAAAAGGCATGGCGGATGGGGCAGAAGGCTCCGGTTACCTTCGGGGCGCAATTTCGCGCAGCGCCTCCGAGCATGAGCCAGTCCGCCACCACGCCCTTGATGCGGCAGCACGCCGCCATCAAGGCCAAGCACCCCGATGCGCTGCTGCTCTTCAGGGTGGGCGACTTCTACGAGACCTTCGGTTCGGACGCCATCACGGCCTCGCGGGTGCTGGGCATCACCCTTACGGGACGCAATAATGGCGGCAGCCGGGAGGAGTTGGCCGGCTTCCCGTACCATCAGCTCGACAACTACCTGCACAAGCTGGTGCGCGCCGGCTTGCGCGTGGCGGTGTGCGATCAGCTCGAGGACCCGAAGCTGGCCAAGACCATCGTGCAGCGCGGGGTCACGCAGGTGGCCACGCCGGGCGTATCCTTCAGCGATCAAGTCGTCGACCGCCGCGACAACCATTGGCTGGCCGCGCTCTGCGGGGGCGAAGGGGGCTACGGCGCCGCCTTCCTCGACGTCACCACCGGTGAGTTCCTCGTGGCGGAAGAGAGCGCCGAGGCCATGTCCAAGCTCATCGACGGCCACGCACCGCGTGAATTGCTCTACCCCAAAGGCCGCTCAGATGCCTTCATCGATTCCCACGCGGGCCGTACTTATGGCCATGCGCTCGATGATTGGGCCTTTGCGGATGAATTCGCGCGCGAGCGCCTGCTCAGCCATTTCAGCACTGCTTCGCTGAAGGGCTTCGGCATCGAAGAGCTGCGCTTGGCCCAACGGGCGGCCGGTGCGGTGCTCCACTACCTCAGCGAGACCCGCAACGACCGGCTGGCGCACATCGCACGCGTAGCCCGCTTGCGCCCAGGTGACCATGTGGGCCTCGACCGCTTCACCATCCGGAACCTTGAATTGGTGACGCCAACGAACGAGGGCGGTCGCAGCCTATTGCAGGCCATGGACCGCTGCGAGACGCCCATGGGCAGCCGCCTGCTGAAGCGCTGGATCCTATTCCCACTGATCGACCGCGCCGCGATCGCTGCTCGGCACGATGTGGTCGGTGCGTTGAAGGATGCCCCGTCGGCCTTGGAAATGCTCGGAACGGAGCTTCGCGCTGTGGGCGACCTGGAGCGGCTCGTGGGCAAATCCGCCGCCGCTCGCATCGCCCCGCGTGAGCTGCTGCAACTTGCGCAAGCACTGGAAGCTTCGGAACGCCTGCGCACAGCGCTCGGCTCCCAGCCGGGCGCATTGTCCGAGGCGGCCGCAGCCGTGACTCCGCCGATGGACCTGGCCGGCGAGCTGCGCGCAGGAATCGAGCCGGAGACCCCTGCCACCTTGGCCAAGGGCGGCGTGATCCGCAGCGGCAACAGCACCGAGCTCGATGAGCTGCGGCATGTGACCACGCACGCCAAGGAACTGCTGCTCGATGTGCAGCGCCGAGAGACCGAGCGCACCGGCATCAGCTCCTTGAAGGTGGGCTACAATAATGTGTTCGGCTATTACTTGGAAGTGCGCCACACCCACAAGGACAAGGTGCCCTCGGAGTGGGTGCGGAAGCAGACGCTGACGGGTGCCGAGCGGTATATCACCGACGAGCTGAAGTCTTTGGAAGAGCGGATCCTGGGCGCGGAGGAACGGATCCTTGCGCTCGAGCAGGAGCTGTATGCTGCGCTCGTGCTGCGCGTTTCCGGCCATATCGCCGCATTGCAGTCCACCGCGCATGCGGTCGCGCAGCTCGATGTGCTGCGCGCCTTCGCGCTGAATGCCGCCGCACTGCGTTATTGCCGGCCGGAGGTCAACGAAGGAAGGGCCATCGATATCCGGCAGGGCCGCCATCCGGTAATCGAGCAATTGCTGCCCGCTGGCGAAGCCTATGTGGCCAACGATGTCGTGCTCGACCCCGACGAGCGCCAGATCACGGTGATCACCGGGCCGAACATGAGCGGCAAGAGCGCGCTGCTGCGGCAGACGGCGCTGATCGCGCTCATGGCGCAGATGGGCAGCTTCGTTCCGGCGAGCGCCGCGCGCATCGGCGTGGTGGACCGTGTGTTCACGCGCGTCGGCGCCAACGACAGCCTGAGCACCGGCGAGAGCACCTTCATGGTGGAGATGAATGAGAGCGCGAGCATCCTCAACAACCTCAGCGACCGGAGCCTTGTGCTGCTCGATGAGATCGGCCGCGGCACCAGCACCTACGACGGCATCTCGATCGCTTGGGCCATCGCCGAGTACCTGCACGAGCACCCCATGAGGCCGCGCACCCTCTTCGCCACGCATTACCACGAGCTCAATGCCATGACCGAGAGCTTCCTGCGCATCCGCAACGCCAGCGTGGCGGTGCGCGAGGTCGATGGGCGCGTGCTCTTCCTGCGTCGCTTGGTGCCCGGCGGCAGCGACCGCAGCTTCGGGATCCATGTGGCGCAGATGGCCGGCATGCCCGCAGCGGTGGTGCAGCGCGCGAAGAAGGTGCTCGCCCATCTGGAGCGCGCGCATGCGGGCAACCTCGGCGAGGACGAACCGGCCGGCCAGCGCACCTCACCCAGCTTGCGCGGCCTTCCGCTCGAATCGCAGCTCAGCATCTTCCAGCTCGATGACCCCGCCTTGGAAGCGATACGCGACCAGCTCAATGAGCTTGAAATCGACACGCTCACCCCGGTTGAGGCGCTGTTGAAGCTCAATGAGATCAAGCGCATGGCCGGCTCCGGCAAGACGAAGCTGCGGAAAGCCTGAGCGCATGAACCCAGGTGCCATCGACCAAGGCGCTGATGCGTGGGCAAGGCGGTGGGGATGGCTGCTGATCGCTGTTGCGGTGCTGCTGGCCTACTGGCCGTTATCGAGCTTCCAATGGACGCTGACGCATGGCGATACGCTCAATTGCTGGCTGCCGTGGCGCTGGTTCATTGCCAGCAGCCTGCACAACGGGCAGTTCCCGCTCTGGAATCCGCATCAGCAATTCGGCTACCCCATGCACGCGGACCTGCAAGGTCCCAGCTGGTACGTGGAGGCCATCGCGCTGGGCGGCACCATCGGCCACGGCATTCATGTGCTCCAAGCGCTCTTCCTGCTTTACGTGATGATCGGAGGCTGGGGGGTGATGCGGCTCATCCGGAACCTGCACGGCGATGCGCGAGCCGGTTCGCTGGTCGGCCTGGCGTACGCGCTGGGCGGCTTCTTCACCGGCCACCAGCAGCATTTCTATGCGGTGATCAGTGCCGCTTGGCTGCCTTGGATGCTCGATGCCTTCCTGCGCCTGATGCAAGAGCCCGGCTGGAGGCCTGCCGCTCGCGTGTCGCTTTTCCAGGGCTTGCTGCTCACGGGCGGCAATCACACCTTCACCATCATCGGCGCCTATCTGCTGGCTGCTGTATTCGCGCTGCAGGCGTGGCGCACTTGGCGAGCTGACGGTTCAAGGGCCCTTGGTCCGCTGCTCTTGTGGAGCATGGCTGCCGCAATCGGATCGGCCGTGGTGGGTGCGGGCGCACTGCATGCATGGATCGATGCCGGCCCGCATCTGGCCCGCAGTGGTCCGTTGGCCTATGGGATCGCCATCCAGGGATCGGTCACCTGGCCGGCGCTCACCTCATTGCTCTTCCCGTTCGCAGTCGGCGCCGACCAGGCTCGCATCGGTGCGGATCCGAGCATGGCCAACCATTACATGGGCCTGATCGCGCTGGTGCTCGCAGCGGCATCCTTGCTTCGCCGTCGCACCGCGATCGAAAACCTTCTGCTGATAACCGGGTTGCTCTGCGGATTGATCGCAGCAGGTCCGGCGACGCCTATCCACCGCTGGGCCTTCGATCTTGTCCCCGGCTTCGACCTGTTCCGCTTCCCTTCCTATTTCATGGTGTTCTCCTGGCTCGCGGCGATGATCCTGGCTGGCGGGACCATCACCGCAATGCTCAAAGGAGGCCTCTCCCATCGGCACCTGTCCTGGCCGATAGGCGCAGCGCTGCTGGCCGCTGCGGTGCTCTGCGCCTTTGCCATGACGCGGATGGGCGCAGATGAGACCGGCATCAGCCTGTTCGAGCGGATGCGCGGCATGCACATGAGCAAGCGCCTGCTGATCGGGGCTTCCGTAACGCTGCCCGCATTGGTCGCCACTCTTGTTCTGGCGTGGCGGCGCAGGCTTGGCTTCGCCGCCTTGATCACGCTGGTCGGCATCGAGATGGCTTGGAACAGCTCGCTCGCGGTTTGGAACACTGCCGTGAGCGATATGCCGCCTCAATGGCTGCACCGCCGATTGAGCGCGTTGAGCGAGGGACCGGTGATCCCGGACGGCCGTCCCGTGGGGTTCGATGACGATACGCGCAATAAGCTGATCTACCTGGGCCACGCCACGCAGGACTACCTCGGCGGATTCTCGCGCGATGGCGTGAACAGCTTCTGGCTTCGCAACGCCATGGACCTCGAGGTCGTGCACACGGCTCTCTGGGAGGCGATGGCTCGGCAACCGTTGGCCTACTTGGCGGATTCGATCATCGCTTTCGATATGTACCGCAAAGGGGATGTAACGGCCGCACGAGACAGCGGCTTGGCGGTCCTCATGCCCGGGCACGCCAAGACCAACGCCCAACGACGCACAGGAAGGGACATGGCCACCGTGACTGCATTCGACCGCAACACGTTCACCATAACGTGCAGCACCGCTGGACCAAGGATGCTCGTGCTGCAGCAGAGCCACTATCCCGGTTGGGAGGCCAGCGTCGATGGCTCACCGAGCGCCCTGCTGAACGTGAACATCGCCGCCATGGCGGTTGAGGTGCCCTTGGGGGAGCACACCGTGGAGTTCCGTTACCGGAAGCCGCTCGTTCCCTTGCTGCTCGCGCTCTCGCTATCAGGCTTCTTCGTTCTGCTCTTCGCGCTGAGCTTGGCCCACCGCCTGAGCCTGGCAGGCGCCGGAGCGCTGGCTGGCATGGTATGCTGGTCGCTCTTCGCGCATGCACCGAAGAAAGATCGGCTGCCCAGCGCTGTAGAGAACATGTTGGCTAGCGCGCCGCAGGGAGCACGGGTCATTGTCCATGACGATGGCCATTGCCGCGATGTCATGGCGCAATCCGAAAAAGAGGTGGCCTCAGTCCGCGCAAGCGAGATCACGGATGTGCCCGAATTGAAGGACCTGCTGGCATCCTCATCCACTTTGCACTGGATCGACGCCGGACTGAAAGCCGACCCCGCCGTTCGTGCGGCGCTGCTCGACCGATACGAGGCGCATGTGCTCGATCATGATGAGGGTGCCATGCATGTTGAATTGAAGGCACGGGCGAGCGCCCCCCCATGGCGGCTGCTGCATGCCGAAGAAGGCGATTCCCGAACGCTGACCAAGGATCAGCCCTTCGGCCCCGGCCACGAGTTCGATTTGGCCCCGTTGAAGGAGGTCCGCCACGGAACCCTATTGCTCGATGCCATGGCCGCCGGCCCCGGAGCCCGCGCCGTCTTCGTGGTGGAGCGCAAGAAGGGGGACCTGACCACGGCCTACATCGCACAGCCCATGCTGGTGCCCAGCACCGTGCATGGTGCGGTGCCCGTGTACGCTGCGATTCCAATGGAGGAGCTCTGGCGGGCCGATGAGCGGCTCAAGGTGTACACCTGGTCGCATCAGGGCGATTCCATCAGCATCGGCGCCTTCCGGATCCGGATAGCTGACCAGCGCTTCGATCGCTGGTGACCGCTTGCGGGCTTCGATCGCGCATCTATATTTGCCGCCCCATTGCGAGAGTAGCTCAGTTGGTAGAGCACGACCTTGCCAAGGTCGGGGTCGCGGGTTCGAGTCCCGTTTCTCGCTCAAAAGATGCCCCCCTCACAGGGGGCATCGCTCGTTTCTGGGTGCCCGGGGCGGGACTTGAACCCGCACAGCCCTTACGGACCAAGGGATTTTAAGTCCCTCGTGTCTACCATTTCACCACCCGGGCGGCAGCGTTACTTCACCAGGTACATCGCCTCCTTCACAGCGCGTACCACTTTCGCCGCGCTCGGCAACGACTCTTCAATGAGTCCCGGCGCGAAGGGCAGCGGGGTATCGGCCTGATTGATCCGCAGCACGGGAGCGTCGAGGAAATCGAAGGCGTCCTTCTGCACGCGGTAAGCGATCTCGCTGCTGATGCTGGCCACGGGCCAGTTCTCATCGATCACAACCAAGCGGTTCGTCTTGCGAACGCTGTTGATGATGGCGGCATGGTCCATCGGACGGATGGTGCGCAGGTCGATCACATCGGCATCGATCCCTTCCTTCTTCAATTCATCCGCAGCGGCGAGCGCCACCTTCATCATCTTCCCGAAAGAGACAATGGTGACATCCTTGCCTTCGCGCGCGATGGTGGCCTTGCCGATGGGCAGCAGGTACTCGCCATCGGGCACCTCGCCCTTGTCGCCGTACATGCGCTCGCTCTCCATGAAGAGCACGGGATCGTCGTCGCGGATGGCGGCTTTCAAGAGGCCCTTGGCATCGTAGGGATTGCTGGGCGTGATCACCTTGAGGCCGGGCACGTTGGCGTACATGGCCTCGAAGCTCTGGCTGTGGGTGGCGGCCAGCTGGCCCGCGCTGCCGTTTCCGCCGCGGAAGACAATAGGCACGTGGAATTGCCCGCCGCTCATCTGGAGCATCTTGGCGGCGTGGTTGATGATCTGATCGCTGGCAAGGACCGCGAAGTTCCAGGTCATGAACTCCACGATGGGCCGCAAGCCGTTCATGGCTGCGCCCACGCCGATGGCCGTGAAGCCCAGTTCGGCGATCGGGGTATCGATCACGCGCTTCGGGCCGAACTCCGCCAGCATGCCCTTGCTCACCTTATAAGCGCCATCGTACTCGGCCACTTCCTCACCCATGAGGAACACGTTCGGGTCGCGGCGCATCTCTTCGGACATCGCCTCGTTGAGGGCCTCGCGGAACTGGATGGTGCGCATGGTGCGGCTTGATTGGAAGGGGTGCGAAGGTATGCGGAGCCAATGGCCTAGCCGGCCAACGGAAAGCGGGCCCGCGCCTGGGTGCCCTTCCCTGGGGCGCTCTCCAAATGCAGCTCTCCGCCGAGCTCGGCGACCCGTGCTTGCAAGTTGCCCATGCCCAATCCTCCGCTCGAGGAAGTGGGGTCGAAGCCGACGCCATCGTCGGAGACACTGATCAGGAGTTCGTCCTCCTGGCGTTCCGCATCGATGGTGATCCGGGCGGCGCGCGCGTGCTTCAGCGCATTGGTCACCAGTTCCTGGACGATCCGATAAGCCGTGGTCTCTTCCTGCCGCTTCATGCGATGCTCCAGGTTGCGGGCCCGCAGCTCCACCTGCACCATTCCGCTCTTGTTCACGGCATCGCGCAATTCGATGAGCGCGTGCTGCAATCCGCGGTCCGCCAAGGGGCCTTCGGCCAGCTCATGGCTGACCCTGCGGAGCTCATCGCCCGCGCCATGGATCAGGTTCTTCACCATGGCGTACTGCTCCGTGGCGCCGACGGCCGGCATGCGCGCCTCGAGCCCTTCGAGCTGCATGCGGATGGTAGCGAAGGCGCCTCCCATCTGATCATGGAGGTCCGCCGCGATCCGTTTCTGCGTCCGTTCCTGCACCTCCATCAGGGCAGCCACGCTGCGCGCATCGTGCTGCGCGATCATCTGGTCGACTTGATTCAGGTGCAGCTCCCGCTCCTTCGCGGCAAGTCTTCTACGGACCAGAAGAGTCCGCCAGAGCAACGCAGCAGCCACGAGCAGCACGAAGGTCAGGGCGAGTGAGAGGTTGCGCTGCAGGGCCTTGCGCCGGTCTTCAGCGGCAGCGAGCTCGAGCCTCTGCTCCTGCTCGGCGATGCGCCGCTCCTTGCGCTCGGTGTCGAAGCGCACTTGCTCGTAGGCCATCCGCTCGTTGAAGCGCGCTCCTTTCAGCGAATCGGAGAGCTGCGTGTAGGCCATGAGGTGCACATAGGCCCCTTCCTGTTCGCCGATCCTCCGATTCGCTTGGTGCAAGGACCAGTGCATGCTGAGTGCCTCGTCGTGCATGCTACGCGACCGGGCCAGATCAAGCGCTTGCTGATACAGCTCAATGGCCCTGCGGGAATCACCGAGCCCTTCAACCGAGACGCCCATGATGGCCAGCAGCTTCACCTTGCCGATCTCGAATCCGACCGAATCGCAGATAGGAAGCGCGCGCTCGCACCGCTTGAGGGCGGATCCGAAATCCTTCGCATCGATCTCGATCATGGCTTGGCTATGGTGCAGCCAGGCGCGCAAGGCGGGATTGGCTGATCCAAGGGACGCCAGCAGGCTGTCGAAGACCAGGCTGGCCGCCTCCGGGTCACCGGCCTGTGAGGAAGCCAAGGCAAGATTGGTTGCAGCATTCTGCGCGAGCACATCGTAGCCGCCCTGTGTGGCCATGCGGAGCGCCGATCGATACTGCTGCTGCGCCGGTCCGAATCTCCCTTGCATGAAGCTCATGCTTCCCAAGCTGAACTCGACCAAAGCCAGGCCTCGTTGGTAATTCCTGGCCGACGCGATGCCGTCAGCGCGCTTGAGTGCATGGAGCGCCGCTTCCATATCGCCTTCCTCCAAGTGCGCCTCTGCAAGCACCACGAGCAGGTCAGCCGCATCAATCGGGAAAGCGGCCGTATCGAGGCCGGCTAGTCCATGCTCGGCAAGCAGCACGGCCTGCCGGGCGTTGCTGAAGCCCGTGCTCACCATGGATTGGAATCGGCTGGCGATGGAGCGCAATGGACCCGGGTCCAGCGGTGACCGGAGCAAGCTGTCGCAGAGCGCGCCGCATCGCAGGAAATCATCCTTCCGGTAAGCGGCAATGGCTCGTGCGAGCAGCGCCTGTTGATGGCCCTCCTGGTCACCGCGCGCAACGGCCTCCGCATGGAGCCCGGTCAGCATTGCCGTATCGCCACGCGCGCTTGCGTCGCGCAAGCGGTCGAACCATGCGTGTTCCGTTGTCTGCGCTGAAGAAGCGACTGAGCTCACAGCAACGAAAACCGGAAGGGCCCAACGGCCCGCGCTTGACCAGGCCTGTTGCGCACGAAGCAGGCGCTCAAGACATGAAGAGCCACTCATGATCACGGATCGGCCCATCGCCATGCGGGCCAAGATCGCATAAGGAAGCGCTTCAGAGATACGTCCCGCTAACCTCCTGTACGCCGTATGATGCAGGTAAGCTTGTGCGTTGGGCCGCCATCCAACGAGATATTGAAGGTGATCTCGCGATCCTCGGTGACTGAGCCATATCGGATGCCGGAGTCAACCGTATCCGTGGGGCCGGTTGATGGGTTCACCTCGATGTACTTCAGTGTGACCAAATCGCCATTGATCACGGTCTCATGGAGCTGGTGATCGTCTGGCCGGGTAACCAAGTACAGGTAGTTGGGATCGGCATCGATGACATCGACTTTGTAGTTTGACATGATCGGTTGATTAGGATGGTGAAAGTAAGGGACTGCCATCAACGGCAAAGGGGCCGCCTCATTGGAGACGGCCCCTTTGCTGTTGAGGTCTGTTGCGCCTGCTTACGGCTGGATCACCAGTCGCTCCGTGATGGCACGATCACCGGCCGCGATGCTCACCATGTACATGCCGGCGCTCAACTCACCATTGAGGTCGAGGGTGGTGCTCACGAAACCGTCTAGGTACGCATCGTTGGTGCGCACGGACTTCGCCTCGATCATAACGCCTTCCAGCGCAACTGAGCTCTAGCCCAAGGTGATGTTGAGCACCACCACTTCACCGCCCTTCGGGTTCACGGTCACTTCCTTGCTATCGTAGCCGATGTAGCGCACCAGGAGCACATGCGGACCGGGCGCATCGAGCACCATCGAGTAGCGGCCATCGAGATCGGTGGTGGTGCCCTTGCCGGGATCGCTCTTCAGCACCACGGCGGCGCCGATCAAGGTCTCACCCGCATTGTCGGTGACCTTGCCGCGCACGGTGCCTTGGGCAAGCAGGCCGTAAGACAGAAGCAGCCCAAGGAAGAGGAGCGGGAGTCTGAGCAGCATGGCAGGCGGGCCGGGGCCGCGAAGGTGCCGGGGCACACCGCAGCCCATGTTCCGCCACCATTAGCATTGATCTAGCGGATCATGTCCGCACGGTGAAGCCAACGCTCACTCCTTCGCGAAGCGCACCGCACGGCGCTCGCCACCCGCCTCCAGCACCATCAGGTATGCGCCGGTGGGCAGCTTGGCCACATCGAGCGTGGTGCGCTGCACCTGCGCATAGCTGCGCGCGAGAACGGTGCGGCCCAGGATATCGGCCACGCGCAGGGTCGCATTCACTGCGGCTGTGGACAATTCAACATTCAGCTGATCGCCTGCCGGCTGGGGCCAGACGCGCGCTGATGGCAAGCGCAGGTCATCGATGCCGGCGGTGACCACGTTCACGCAAGCGCTGGTGTCCACGCAGGCGTTCTGCGTGACGATCACCGCGTACTGCCCGTTGGCAGCAGCGGTGTACAACGGACTGATCGCGTTGGGGATGATGGCGCCGGTGAGGCAATTCATCCATTGGAAGGTGGCCCCCGTTGCTTGCGCCAGCAGCACATGTCCGGTTTGCGTAACGCCCACATTCACCGTTGCCTGAGTGAGTGTGAGGGTCACCGTGCTGTCGCAACCGCTGGGCGTGGGAAGCAGCGCCGTGTAGGTGCCGGGCGCCGTGATCAGCTGCCCATTGAAGTCGTAGGCTTCGTCCGGGCAGATCTGCGCGCTCACGCTTCCGCTGAGGGCCAAGCCTTGCACGAAGTTGCTGCTGGCACCGTTGAGCGCGAAGCCCGAGAGCGTGCCATTGAGGTTGCCGGTCGCGTCGGTGAGCGTGGTGATGCCCGCATTGCTCCCGCCAGCTGCGCCTTGGTTCATCCTGTAGTAGAGCCGCAGGTCATCATCGCCGGTATCGGCGCCGTATTGCCTTATGCATTCGAGCTCTGCCGCGGTCAGCCCTCGCCCCCAGAGGCCCACCTCCTCCACCTGGCCGTCGAGGTAGATCTGCGTGGAGCCCGGGATGGGCATATTGCCGATGCGGAAAGCGCCCGTGGTGGTGGTCACCGTGCCCGTGGCGGGAGCCTCGCCGAGCAACTGCGCGTCACGGTACATGCGCAGCAAGCTCCCATCGAAGGTGAGGGCCACGAATTGCCACGCGTTCAAGGTGAGCGCAGCGGTGCTGTCGAGCGTGACGATCTGGTTGGCGCTGTTGCGGAAACGGCCTTCCATGGTGGTGCCATAGGTCTGCAGCAGGTAGAAGTCGAAGAGCAGGTTGTCGCGGAATCCAGCGAAGGCCTCCATGTTGGGCCAGTTCGCATTCTGGGTCGGATATACCCAGCAGGTGAGGCTGAAGCCCGCGGCATTGGCGATCTGCGCGGAGGCGTTGTTCACCAGCACCTCATCGTTCACACCATCGAAGTCGAGCGCGTTCTGGGCCTGGGCGAATGAGGCCATCGGAGCCAGGAGCGTGACGGCCAGCAGGAGCCGGTTCAGCGTAGCATTCTCCATGGAATCGGATTGTTGCGCTAAGGAAGCCATTCCGGCGCGAAATGCCACCAACGCACAGGTTCGCGCTTGGGAGCCCGGGATTACTTTCGCGGCCCGCCGAACCGGCCACCGCGCCCGGCGTTCATCTGAAGCCATGAAGATCCTCGTCCTTCTCAGCCAAGTGCCCGATACCACTGCCCGCATCGCCTTCACCAATGGCGACACCCAGTACGATGGCAATGGCGTCACCTTCATCATGAACCCCTACGACGAATGGTACGCCCTGGTGCGCGCACTGGAGTTGAAGGAAGGCAAAGGCAGCGGAAGCGTCACCACCGTGACCGTGGGCGGTGCCGATACCGAGGCCACCATCCGCAAAGGGCTGGCGATCGGCGCCGATGAAGCCGTGCGGATCGACGCCCAGCCCACCGATGCGCTGCAGGTTGCCGAACTCATCGCCGCGTACGCCAAGGACAAGGGATTCGACCTGGTGCTCGCCGGCAAAGAGACCATCGACCACAACGGTGGCGTGGTGGGCGCCATGGTGGCCGAGCTTCTCGATATGCCTTACGTGGCGCTCGCCAGCAAGCTTGATGTCAATGGCGACACGGCCGTGGTGGAGCGCGACGTGCCCGGCGGGGTGGAAGTGCTGGAAGTGAAGCTGCCCCTTGCACTCAGCGCGGCGAAAGGCATGGCCGAGCAGCGCATCCCCAACATGCGCGGGATCATGGCGGCGCGCACCAAGCCGCTGAATGCAGTGGCTGCCGCAGCCACCACCAATGCCGCCAGCACCGTCAAGTTCGAGCTTCCGCCCGCCAAGGGAACCGTGAAGATGATCCCCGCGGAAGAAGCCGGCAAGCTGATCGAATTGCTGCATAGCGAAGCCAAAGTCATTTGAGGTTGAGGGTTGGAAGTTGATGACCGGTCGAGGGTTGAATGCCCGATCCGCCACAACCTTCAACCAGCGACCCGCAACCCCCAACCTGCCTGATAGAAATGAGCACCATCGTATTCATCGACACCCGGGGCGATAAGCTCCCGAAAGCCGCGCAGGAAGCCGTGACCTACGCAAGCCAGCTCGCCGGCGGGCCCGTGACCGCCGTGACCTTCGGCGATGCGCAAGGGCTTGAAGCGCTCGGTGCGAACGGCGCGAAGAAGGTGATCGCGGCGCGCGGCGTGAAGGCCGTTGACAGCCAGCAGCTCACGAAGCTCGTGTGCGATGTGGCCGCCGCTGACGGCGCCACCACCATCGTGTCGGTGCACGATGCCACCGGGAAAGCCGTTGCTCCGCGCGTGGCCGCGCGCTTGAAGGCCGGCCTCGTCGCGGGCGCCACCGGCATGCCCGAAGGCAATCGCTTCAAGCGCAACGTGTTCAGCGGCAAGGCACGCGCGCATGTTGAAGTAACGAGCCCCGTGAAGGTGATCAGCCTTTCGCCGAACAGCATCGCCATCGGCACTGCGGGCAGCAGCGCGAGCGTTGAGGATTTCAACGGCGACCTCGGCGCGGCGCGCATCGCGGTGAAGGAGCTGCGCAAGGCCGGCACGGGCATCCCCTTGCCCGAAGCGGAGATCGTGGTGAGCGCCGGCCGCGGCATGAAAGGACCCGAGCACTGGGCACCGGTGGAAGAACTCGCGCAATTGCTCGGCGGCGCCACGGCATGCAGCCGACCCGTAGCCGACATGCACTGGCGGCCGCACCACGAGCACGTGGGCCAGACCGGCGTGGCCATCCGCCCCAACTGCTACATCGCCATCGGCATCAGCGGCGCCATCCAGCACCTGGCCGGCGTGAACCAGAGCAAGGTGATCGCGGTGATCAACAAGGATCCCGAGGCGCCCTTCTTCAAGGCCGCCGATTACGGCATCGTGGGCGATGCCTTCGAGGTGCTGCCGAAACTGATCGAAGCGGCGAAGAAGCTGAATGCTGAACGTTAGGCCGGTGGGGGTTGAAGGTTGACAAGGGTTGCGGGTTGAAGGACTGCCCAACCCTCAACCTGCCTTCGCATCAACCTGCAACACCCAACCGCAGCAAAACCTACCTTCACGGCCCGCTGAGCAACGCATGGACAAGGTCGAGCTGAAGTTCCTCCGCATCACGTACAGCCACACGCACGCGGGGGCCTATGCGCTCATCCTCGCAGAGACCTTCGGCGATCGCCGCCTGCCGATCATCATCGGCGGCGTGGAGGCCCAAGCCATCGCCATCCAGGTGGAGAACATCAAGCCGGCACGGCCCCTCACGCACGACCTCTTCAAGAACGTGGCGGATACCCTCGGCTTCAACCTGAAAGAGGTGATCATCAGCGACCTGGTCGAGGGCATCTTCCACGCCCAACTGGTGATCGAGCAGGATGCCCGTGAGGTCACCATTGATGCCCGGAGCAGCGATGCGATAGCGCTTGCCCTGCGCTTCGACTGCCCCATCTTCACCTACGAGCCCATCCTCAGCGCCGCCGGCCTCAAGGTGGAAGAAGGCGAGGAAGAGCAGACCGAAGGAGAGCCGAAGAAAGAGCGCAAGGGCCGCGAGAAGAAATCGCTGGCCTCCACCCCGATCGAAGAGCTGCGCGGCATGCTCGATGAAGCGCTGGAGGACGAGGACTACGAGCGCGCCAGCAAACTGCGCGACGAGATCAAGAAGCGTGAGCAGCTGGGGAATTAGGCCTGGTGCAGGCTGAGTGGCTGACCGCCTCCGCAAGACGCTTCGGCGATTGAAGGTTGCGGGGTCGCGGTCCGCATATGGCTTGATGCCGCAGGAAAACCCATCTTCGCTCCCACCCAGGACGCCATGCTGAAACCGCTTCGCTCGCTTACGCTCCTTGCCTTAGCACTGCTGGCCGTGCCTGCATTCGCTCAAGGGTCACCGGCACCGCTCACCGGCGTGAGCGCCATGGGCATCGTTCGCGGGCTCGTGGGCATGCTCGCGGTCATCGCCATCGCATGGGCCTTCAGCGCCAAGCGCAAGCAGGTCGATTGGAAGGTGGTGGGCATCGGGCTCGGATTCCAGCTGGTGATGGCCTTGCTGGTGCTCTACGTGCCGCCTGCGCAATGGCTCTTCGAATTCGTGGGCAAGGGCTTCGTGAAGGTGCTCGACTTCACCAAGGCCGGCAGTGAATTCCTCTTCCGCGACCTGCTCAATGTGAAGAGCATGGGCTTCATCTTCGCCCTGCAGATCCTCCCCACCATCATCTTCTTCAGCGCGCTCACCAGCGTGCTCTTCTACTTGGGCGTGATCCAGAAAGTGGTGTACGCGCTGGCCTGGGCGCTCAACCGCACCATGCGCCTGAGCGGCGCCGAGAGCCTGAGCACGGCGGGCAACATCTTCCTCGGGCAGACCGAGGCGCCGCTGATGGTGAAGGCCTACCTGGACAAGATGAACCGATCCGAGATCTTCCTGGTGATGACCGCGGGCATGGCCACCGTGGCGGGAGGCGTGCTTGCGGCCTATGTCGGCTTCCTCGGCGGCGACGACCCTGTGCAGCGTCTGTTCTTCGCCAAGCACCTGCTCACGGCCAGTGTGATGGCCGCGCCGGGCGCCGTGGTGGTGGCCAAGATCCTTTTCCCGCAGACCGAGGCCATCGATTCCAAGATCGAGGTGGGCATGGACCGTGTGGGCAGCAACCTGCTCGATGCCATGAGCAACGGCACCACCGAGGGCCTGAAGCTCGCCGCCAACGTAGGCGCCATGCTGCTCGTCTTCTTCGCCTTCATCGCCATGGCCAACTACGGCTTCTTCAAGCTCGGCGCGGTCACAGGCCTGAACAGCTGGGTAGCCGATGTGAGCAACGGCAACTTCAAGCAGCTCTCGCTGGAGTTCCTGCTCGGCTACCTCTTCGCTCCACTGATGTGGCTGATCGGTGTGGCCAGCGAGGACATCACCCTCACCGGCCGGCTCGTGGGCGAGAAGATCATCGCCAGCGAATTCGTGGGCTATGAGAGCCTCGCCACCTTGAAGGCCAACGGCGCCTTCGCCTACCAGCGCAGCATCGTGATGAGCACCTACATGCTCTGCGGCTTCGCCAACTTCGCCAGCATCGGCATCCAGATCGGCGGCATCGGCTCGTTGGCGCCCTCGAGGCGAGCATGGCTGAGCGAATTCGGCTTGCGCGCGCTGCTGGGCGGAACTCTGGCCTCCTTGCTGAGCGCGACGATCGTGGGGATGCTGGTGTGAAGCCGGATCGCGCATCCTCACCGCTCCACGATGATCCAGGCGCATCACGTGCTCATGGCTCCGTGCGGCCGCGCTGTTACATTCATCGCCGCAACCGATCCCGCATGCCGCGCATCCTCTTCCTTCCGCTGCTCTTCCTCACAACCTTCCACGTTTCGGCTCAAGCCACGCTCATCCAGCAGGGCAAGCCATTCAGCAGGTCCCTCAAAGGCGGCACCGGCGATATCTACACCGTGGTCGATGGCCTCTTCGCCGCCGATGGAAGGCACCTGCTCTATGTGGAGGAAGGGCTCACGCCGAAGGCTGTGCGGTTGGATGCCCTGCTGCAGCCCAGCGAAGAGCTCGTGCTCAAGGATGTGCTGCTCGACGGGACGAAATGGACAGGCGTGACGCCGGTCATGACCGGCAAGCGCATGCACGTGCTGCTGGTGAGCGCCACCAAGAAGGGCAGCGCCTTCGGCATCGGAGAAGTGGATCCCAGCGGGGCGCTTTCGCTGAAGGGCTTCCGGAAGCTCGCTGACTTCGACATCGCCTACGCGAATGATCCGGCGAACACCATGGCCGTGCGCCCGTTGCCGGACCCGATCCTTTTCACGCGCGGTCTTGCCTTCGTGCAGCATGAGCGGCTGATCGCATCGCCAGACGGCCAGCATTACCTGCTCAACCATTTCACGCAGCACGGCAAAGGCAACAAGCGCATGGCGCTCGCCTGGCTCGACAAGGACCTCACCGTGCTCTGGCAGTCAACCGTTGAATTGCCATACGAGGATGCGAAGAGCAGCATCCATCAGATCGCAGTGAGCAACGATGGCACCATGCGCATGCTCACCTACCTGTTCAACTGCAAGGGTGAAGAGAGCATGGGCGACAAGAACTGCCATGAACTGCACCTGACCACGATTGCGGAGGATGGCAAGGCCGTGAGCGACCTCACCATCGAGAAGGATTTCGTGAGCAGCGCGCGCATGGCGATCCGCGAGAAAGGCACGATCAGCGTCGCGCTGCGCTATGGCGCGCTCACCGGTCAGCCGGGCACAGTGGTCACCTTCGATCCAGCAGACCCGAAGCTGAAGCCCACGCCGATCGCCACGCAACGACTGCCCGGCATCCGAAGAACGAAGCTGTTGGCCTTCGGCGACCCCACCGCCGATCCGCGCAAGCCCGTGGCGCGCACCGCGAAGGTGCCCGACGAGATCGTGGATCTTCTCGCAGCTCCTGACGGCGGCTTGCTGGTGGCGGAGACCTTCCTCCAGAACGACTTCATGCTGCCCGTGGGCGATGCGCTCGCCATGCGCCACCTGAGCGGGCCGGTGCGCGTGAGCCATGTCCAGGAGAACGACAGCATTGGCTGGCAACGCGCGGTCGATCGCGCACTGATGACCACGGCGGGACAGGCCTACGAAGGCAGCATTGCGGTACCGATGGAAGGCAATCTCCTCCTGTTGCACGGGCATGCACCGCGCGGATACGATGCCATCCTGCGCGCAGGCAGCGAAGCGGCGGGCACCAAAGAGCAGCGTCCTGCAGAGCCGCAAGTGCTGAAAGCCGTGTTCGTGAGCATGAAGGATGGCGCCGTGCAGCGCGAAGGCACGGCACTGATGATGGAAGAAGGCTTCGTGCCATGCCCGATGGGGACCGTGCTGGAATGGGGCGGCACGAAGGCCTTGGTGAAGAGCTACGACCGTGGCACGCAGTACCGGTTCTCCGTGATTGACCTGGGCAGGTTGGGGGAAGAGAAGTAGTTGGAGCTTGAAAGGTCGAGGGTTGATTGGAGGTTGAGGGTTGAACACCCGCCAACCCTCAACATGCAGCTGTGGCCTGCGCGTTGGCAACAACGTCCAGCCCCCAACCCCTGCTCACCTAGATTCGCGCGCCTGCTTGCTGCGCGCATGTCATGCCTGATCGCAAACACGACGACTCCTTCACTGATCGGTGGCTAGCATTGGGCTCCGCGCAATTGGAGCGCGTGCGCCAGTGGCTGGTGCAGAGCCGTGCGAAGGAGTTCATCCTGCTGGCCCTTCCCTACCAGATCTCAGCGGTCCTCACCGCGCTGGTGGCCGTGGGCTACACCTGGCTCTTCAATTTCGTGGGCGATTGCAACGCTGAGCTGCTGGCCATCGATCCGCGCTTGATCTTCATCACCGCGCCAGCGGGCTTCCTGCTCGCCTGGTTCCTCGTGTACCGGTTCGCGCCGCTCGCCAGCGGCAGCGGAATACCGCAACTGATGGCTGCCGTTGAAGTGGCCACCGACAAGAAGCGCGACCGCAGCGGGCGCTTCCTCAACGTGCGCATCATCCTGGTGAAGATCGCCAGCAGCCTATCGATGGTGATCGGCGGCGGCGCTGTGGGGCGCGAAGGGCCCACGCTCCAGATCGCCGGCAGCATCTACCGCACCGTGCATCGCCTGCTGCCGCCCTTCTGGCCAAAGGTGAGCCGCCGGATCATGATGATCACCGGCGGTGCCGCCGGATTGAGCGCGGCCTTCAACACCCCGCTGGGCGGGATCGTCTTCGCGGTGGAAGAGCTCACCAAGACGCACATGGCGCAGTTCCGCACCGCCGTGCTCACCGCGGTGATCCTCTCCGGAATGACGGCCCAATGGCTGCTCGGCCCCTACCTCATGCTCGGCTACCCGAAGCTGGCGCCCGCCACCGTGAGCTTCATGTACAAGATCCTGCTGCTCTCGGCCATCGCGGGCATCACCGGCGCCGCCTTCTGCCGCATCGTGCTCGCCATCGATAAGTTCCGACGGAACCTGAAGGGATCGCTCGCGCATGCCGGCTTCGCGCTGGCGGCGGCCTTTGCCTTCGCCACTGTGGTGTACCTGCTCGGCAACGTGGCCATCGGCAGCGGCCACACCCTGCTCGAGGACCACCTCTTCGCCGACGATCCCGATGCCGGTTTCCAGAATGTGGCCGCGCGCGTGCTCGGCTCGCTCTCCAGCGTGAGCGCGGGCGGGGCGGGCGGCATCTTCGCTCCCTCGCTCGCCAGCGGCGCGGCCATCGGCGGCTGGCTCACCGATGCGCTCGGCCTCGCCGACAACCGCGGCCAATTCAACCTGCTGGTGCTCGCGGGCATGACGGCCTTCCTCAGCGGCGTCACCCGCTCGCCCTTCACCAGCGCCATCCTCGTGCTGGAGATGACCGACCGCCACAGCGCCATCTTCCAGCTCATGTACGCCAGCGTGGTGGGCTACCTCATCGCCTACGTGGTGGACCGAAAGAGCTACTACGAACGGATGAAGGAGCGGCTGTTGCGGGCGATGCCGGAGTGGAAGGAGGGTGAGGCAGAGGTGACGCGCTGATTGGCCCTCACTCGTTCCTTGATGCCATCGTGACCTTAAAAGCGGCATTGATGGACGAATTCCGTGAAGAAGATCACGATTTGATAAGGAGCGCAGGGGCGCCGAAGACCAGGGAGCCTGTGATTGCTTCGCTTCGTGAGGGTTATCGACACCCGTTAGCATCTACGTCCTCCTCGGCTGGATCACGCCGGTAAATTCGCGGGCAATCCCATGCATCAGTACCACTCCCTCCTCTCCCACATCCTCGCCCACGGCGCGCAGAAGCACGACCGCACGGGCACCGGCACGCTGAGCTGCTTCGGTTACCAGATGCGCTTCGACCTGAACGACGGCTTTCCGCTGGTGACCACCAAGAAGCTGCATGTGAAGAGCATCATCCACGAGCTGCTGTGGTTCCTCGCGGGGGATACCAACATCAAGTACCTGCAGGAGAACGGTGTGAAGATCTGGGACGAGTGGGCTGATGCCGAGGGCAACCTGGGGCCGGTTTACGGTTACCAATGGCGCAGCTGGCACGCACCCGATGACCGCGTGATCGATCAAATCGCCAACCTCGTGGAGAGCATCAAGAAGAATCCGGACAGCCGCCGCCTGATCGTGAGCGCCTGGAACCCCGCCGATGTGGACCGCATGGCCTTGCCGCCCTGCCACGCGCTGTTCCAGTTCTATGTCGCTGATGGAAAGCTCAGCTGCCAACTCTACCAGCGCAGCGCCGATGTGTTCCTAGGCGTGCCCTTCAACATCGCGAGCTATGCGCTGCTCACGCTGATGGTGGCGCAGGTGTGCGGCCTGGAACCAGGCGAGTTCGTGCACAGCTTCGGCGATGTGCACCTCTACAACAACCACATCGAGCAGGCCAAGCTGCAATTGAGCCGCGAGCCGCGCGCGTTGCCGCGCATGGAACTCGATCCCACGGTAACCGATCTCTTCGCCTTCCGCTTCGAGCACTTCACGCTGAAGGACTATGACCCGCATCCGCACATCAAGGCCGAGGTCGCGGTGTAGATGTGGCAATGCGAGTTGCCCATTCGATACCCTCATCACGGCTGATGTTCGTCCATGAATGCACCTCCACCTTTTGCTTCGCCAAAAGGTGGAGCCAAAAGGCGACCACGGCCAAGCCCTTGGCCTTCGCCGCACGACCTACCGCACTATCGGCTCAGGCCGGGCCGCGCAGGCCGTGGACACCTACCGCACGCTGTACCTGCGAGGTCTGCGTCATCTGACCGATTCATGGCCTCAACACGCGTTGTTCAAGAGTCTCATCAATAAGCCATTGATTCGATCATGATCGTTAGCGCCATCGCCGCCGTCGCGGAGAACGGCATCATCGGCCACCAGGGCGATCTGCCGTGGAGCCTGCCCGACGATATGGCCTGGTTCCAGCGCCATACCAAGGGCCATCATGTAATCACCGGCCGCAGGAACTACGAGAGCATCCCCACGAAGTACCGTCCGCTGAAGGGCCGCGTGAACCTCGTGGTGACCCGCAACGCCGGGTACGAGGCACCCGGCGCGGTGGTGGTGCCCGGCATCGAAGCGGCGTTGGAAATCGCTCGCGCCGCAGGTGAAACGGAAGCCTTCGTGATCGGAGGCGGCGAGATCTACCGCGAGGCTTTCGCAATGGGACTGGTTGAGCGGCTTTACCTCACGCGGGTGCATGCCCACATCCCCGGCGATACCCGCTTCCCGGAGATCGTCCCGGCTGAGTGGCGGGAGCTGAGCAGGCAGCGACACCAGGAGGATGAGCGTCATGCCCACGCCTTCAGCTTCGTTATTTTCGAGCGGATCTGAACCCTTGGCGCAATGGATGCGTCAAAGGCCGCGTTCCAACCCAACCAAACACCACAAAACCAGCGCCGGGCAACGGCGCAAGACCATGAAGAACCGCAAGCTGATCCTCCTGATCCCCGCCTTCGCCATCGGCCTCCTGGCCTGCCGGAAGGACAAGACCGAAGCCCCCGATATGGACTATACCGCTGCCAGCGACAACGCCCGCGCGGACGACATCTTCAACGACATGCTCTCGATGGTGGACAAGGCCGTTGACGACAATGGCCTGCGCGACCTGTGCGACCCCACCGTGACCTTCGATACCACGACCACCCCACGCACCATCACCCTCGACTTCGGCGACGTGAACTGCACCGCCTCGAATGGCCGCTTGCGCCGCGGGCAGATCCTGGTGAGCTACACCGGCCGTTACCGCGATGAAGGGACGGTGATCACCATCACCCCGGTCAACTACTACGTGAACAACAACCTCGTCACCGGCACCAAGACCGTGACCAACATGGGCCTGAATGCCAACGACCAGCCCTACTTCGCGATCGCGGTGAACGGCACCATCACCGCCGGCGACGGCAGTTGGGTGGCCACGCATCAGGCGCAGCGCGTGCGCACCTGGATCCAAGGCTCCGGTACGGCGCAGCTGAGCGATGATGTGTACCTGATCACCGGCGGTGGCAGCGGCGTGAACCGCAATGGCATCCCCTATGTCACGGAGATCACCTCGGCGCTTCGGATCGAATTGGGCTGCAACTGGTACGTGGTGAGCGGCACCGTGGTGGTAACCCCCACCGGACGCCCCGCCCGCACCATCGACTACGGCAACGGCGCCTGCGACGGCACCTTCACGGTGAGCGTGAACGGACAGACCTACACGATCACCATCGGCTGACCACGCGTCACGACCGTTGTTCAGCAAGGCCATCGGAGAACCGGTGGCCTTGCTGCTTTCAGTGCTCCGGATATTCATCCAACCGCCCATCCCAGCCCTTGCCGCTCATCACCATTCGTCCCACAATGCCTTGGCAGCGGGTCTAGTTTCGATGCCGCCATGACCTACTTCCGGCGCGTGCCCATCCGCTACCGCACGGTGATCATCACCGCCGCCGTGCTGGCCACGCTGTTCCTGTTCCAAGCGTACATGCACCATTTCGTGTACAAGGACCTGAAGGACATGGGCGAGTTCCGTTGGTGGCGCGAAGCACCGGTGCCCTACCTCAACTTCTTCTTCTGGGCACTGCTCTGCCCCTTGGTGTACATCATCTTCCAGCGCTGGCCCTTCACCACGAGGCCGCTCGGACCCGTGATCGCGGTCCATATCGGATTCGGCTTCTTGATAGCCGCCTTCCACGAAGTGGTGACCTCTTCCATCTACTACAGCATCCTTCAGTCACTCGGCGAGTTCGACTTCTCCGATCCCAAATACCGCGACTGGGCTTACCACGCATTGTTGCCGGCCATCTTCACCCGCACCATGGAATACTGGGTGCTCATGGGCGTGCTGGTGGCGCTTGATAGCGCCCGTTTGCGGCGCGTGGAGCATGAGCAGCTCCTGCGCGTGAAGAACGAGTTGCAGGCCACGCAATTGAGCGCGCTGAAGAAGCAGCTTCAGCCGCACTTCCTCTTCAACACCTTGAACACGGTGAGCGCCCTGATGGACGAGCACATCGGTGACGCGCGCAAGGTGCTGAGCCGCCTGGGCCAGTTGCTGCGCATCACCCTGGACCAGAGCCGTGCGGATAAAGTGGCGCTGGAACAGGAGATCGATTACGTGCGCAATTACCTCGACATCGAGAGCATCCGCTTCCGCGACCGGCTCCTGGTGCGCTACGATGTGCCGCCTGACCTGATGAAGGCCCAGGTCCCCGGTTTGGTGCTGCAGCCATTGGTGGAGAACGCCATCAAGCATGGAACAGACAGTTCGCATGAACGCGTGGAGATCACCGTGCGCGCCCAACGGGTTGATGGACGGTTGGCGCTCATGGTGGCGGACAACGGAAAGGGCTGTCGGGATGTCCATAAGGCCATGAGCAATGGCGGCATCGGCCTGCGCAACGTGCGTGAGCGCATGCGCCTCCTCTACGGCGATGCCGGAAATCTCATGATCTCATCGCCGGAGGGGATCGGATTCACCGCAACCGTCAACCTTCCGCTTGACTTGAACACGAACTGAACAGCACCATGAAGCACATCCGGACCCTGATCGCCGATGACGAGCCCGCAGCGCGCGCGCGGCTTATCCGTCTGCTGGCCCAAGACGCCGAAGTGGAACTGGTAGGCGAATGCCGCAACGGCCACGAAGCGGTGGAAGCCGTGAACAAGCATCGGCCCGACCTCGTCTTCCTTGATGTGCAGATGCCCGGCCTCAATGGCCTTGATGCCGTGGACCGCATGCCGAACGACCGCATGCCCTTCGTGGTGTTCGTGACGGCGCACGACCGATATGCGCTGAAGGCCTTCGATGTGAGCGCCGTGGACTACCTGCTGAAGCCTTATGACGACGACCGCTTCTTCGCATCGCTGGAGAAGGCCAAGCGCCACATCGACATGAAGCTCAACCACCGCCTCACTGGGCGGCTGATGGACCTCGTGCGCGAGCACATGCACGCCAAGAGCGAGCACATCGAGGCCTTCACCATCCGCGACAAGGGCCGCGAGCACAAGGTCAACGTGAGCGACATCCTCTACTTGCAGGCCGAAGGCAATTACCTGCGTCTCCAGCTCAAGGACCGGCACCTGCTGCACCGCATGACGATGAACGCCGTGGAGACCGAGTTGGACCCCGTGCGCTTCCTCCGCATCCATCGTAGCTACATCGTGAACCGTGCCCATGTGCGCAACGCGCGCTACAGCGGCAACAACGAATTCATCTTCAGCATGGCCAACAACGAGCGCATCGTGAGCGGCCGCAGCTACAAGGAACAGATCGCGCAGGCACTGCAGGAGCAGCAGGCCTGAAGCCTTGGTCGACTTGACAGGTCGGCCCATTCCCCTATTTTCACGGCCCTTTCGCCGTGGAGACCCTTCGCCGCCCTGCCCCAGCAACAGCCATTGAGCAGGATGCGGCCGCATTGAAGCCTGAGTCTAGCCGAACGGCGGGCTTGCATCTCGTATCGCGTTGGGCGGTGCCCATGCTGATGGCCGGCGTGGGCGTCGTGGCCGCTATCCATGCCCCGCAAGCCATCGACCTTGGCGATGAGGGATTCTTGGCCCACAACGCGCAGCGCGTGATGCAGGGCGAATTGCCGCACCGCGATTTCTATTCGCTCCAGGGCCCGCTCTCCTCGTTCCTCGCAGCTGCCTGGAGCTCCATCTTCGGGCTCTCTTTCCTGAAGCTCCGCCTGTTCGGGGTGGTCCTGCACGCTGTCATGGTGCTGCTCACCTACGCTATAGCGCGGCGATTCTCGGGCCCCGCGTGGGCATTCGCGGCAGGTGCGCTGGCCGTGATCACCGGGCTGCCGCACATGCACTTCGCGCCGCTCGCGGTGTGGCAGGGGATCACCCTCAGCTTGGCGGCCATTGCGCTCGCGCTCCAAAGCATCCGCCGGCCCGATGGCAAGCTCGCCGTTGCATCAGGGGTCGCGGCAGGGCTGAGCGTGCTCGCGCGACACGACCAAGGCGCCTATTTGGTGATTGCCATACTCGTTCTCGCAGCGGCCTTGCGCGCAGTGCATGGCACGCGGCTCGCGCCCGGGCCTCGTTTCCGTTTGGGAGCCTGGATGCTCGGGGCTTCTTTGATCGCGGCGCCGGCAGTGCTCTTCTTCTGGGCCAGCGGTGCGCTGCCTGCGATGTGGGAACAGCTCGTGCTCTTCCCGCTCACGCGCTATGGCGCAACCAGCGCGTTGCCGATGCCGAACCTGGATCAGGAAGGGCCCACCGGAAGCCTGTTGGCCTTCGTCGCCTTCCGCTTCGGTCCTTTGCTCGCATTGGTGGGCTTGGCGCTGATCGCTATTCGCTGGCGACGTGCTGGCTATGGCGAAGGCGAGGCCATCGGGTTGTTCCTCACGAGCTGGGCTTTGCTCTTCCATATGCAAGTGACGGTGCGCTCCGATCTCGCACACCTCGTGCTCACGCTATCGCCCGTGCTGGTGCTGCTTGCGTGGTTGCCTGGGTATGCTATGCGTGCATTGGGAATGGCTGAACAGCGCACCCTGTGGAAGCCCATCATCCCTGCAGCAGGAACCATCGGTTTCGCATCGATGTTCATTATCGCATGGCACATGCTGTTGCCTCCGACCGAAGTCCATGCGCAACCCATCACCTCTGAACAAGCGGGGATCTTCGAGAATGACGCCGCTGAGACCAATGCCGTGCTGGCTTCGATCATGGAGCATTCCGCACCCGGCGATGCCCTGCTCGCCCTGCCCTACCATCCGGCCTACTATGTGCTCGCCGACCGGCGCAATCCGACACGCTGGGGCTACCATTGGCCCGGCGACCGCACCGACGCGGAACTCGCGCAATTGATCGCGCAATGCGAGCAGGACATGCCCGCCGTGGTGGTGATCCATGATCGCGACAGCACCGCGACCTACCTGGGGCCCGTGGTGGAATGGGTCGAAGCGCATTACGAGCCCATACAGCCCGGTGCCGATCCGGTGATCTACCTCCCGCGGTAAAGCCCACGCTCCGTCACGCTTTGCACGGTGCGCACCCTTGCGGCCATGCCGCTCCAAGAGCGCGGCTAGTTTCAGGCCGCATACCTACTGAACATGAAAGCCTGCATTCAACAAGCCATCATTTGCGGCCTGCTCCTTAGCGCATACCCCTTCCGCATGCCCGCGCAATACTCGCAGCTGGATCTTCCGCGAGAGAGCCAGGCCGCGAACATCTCCCAGCGCATCGGCATCACCGACATCACCGTGGCTTATAGCCGACCGGCGGTGAATGGGCGCAGCATCTGGGGCGAAGTGGTGCCGTTCGACAAAGTGTGGCGCATGGGAGCGAATGAGAACACGGTATTCTCTTGCACGCACGATGTCTCGATTGAAGGGCAGGCCCTTCCCGCAGGCACTTACGGCTTGCATGCCATCCCGAATAAGGACAAGTGGACCATCATCTTCAGCAAGGACCACACCGCCTGGGGCTCGTTCTTCTACAATAAAGAGAAGGATGCCCTGCGCGTGGAGGTGTTGCCGCGGACCTGCGAGATGACCGAGCTAGTGACCTTCGGCTTCGCGGATGTGAAGAAGGACGAGGCGACCTTGACGATGCGTTGGGAGAAAGCCGAAGTGCCGATCCGCATCGGCGTGGATGTGAATGGGATCATCCTCGCGAGCATCGACGAGCAACTGCGTGGAATCGGCGCATTCGCTTGGGAAGTGTGGTACGAGGCCGCGCACTACTGCCACGAGCAGAAGATCGCGCCGGAGCGCGCAATGAAGTGGGTGGACATCAGCATAGCGCGCGGGGCCAACTTCGAGAATCAGAGCTTGAAGGCGACGATGCTCGATGAGCAGGGCAAGACCGCGGAAGCAGCGGCATTGCGCAAGGCCATGATCGATGGCGCCACGAACGCGCAACTCAACACGTACGCTTACCAACTCGCCAACGGGGGCAAGCTGGATGAGGCTGTGCGCCTATTCGAGCTGAACGCCAAGCGCCACCCAACGGACCCGAATGTGCATGACAGCCTCGGAGAGGGCTACATGATGGCCGGCAACAAGGAGGCTGCGATCAAGTCCTTCAAAAAGAGCCTGAGCATGAATCCGCCCGAAGGTGTGAAGGCGAACTCGATCAAGTGCTTGAAGAAACTGGGCGTGGATACTACTGCGTGGGAGGAGTGAACGCGCTTCTGGCCATTGGCCGCTGGCTGCTGGCCGATCAGCCCGTGCTCAAGAGCCCAGAATGCCCATGAAGGCGGCAAGTTTCTTCTGTTCCAGTTCGATGTCATCCAGGAGCTTCGAGAGCCGGTCCTGCGGCACCCAGTTCCTGCGTTGAACGATGAGGATCTGCGTCTGGAGTTCGAATGCCGAACCCAATGCGATTTCGTGGAATCGGTACTTGTCCTTCTCACTTCGCCGTGAGTTTCCCTCAGCGATGTTCGAAGCGATGGAAACGGCTGAACGCTCGGCTTGATCACGGAGCTTGCCCGTCTTCTGCCAAGGAACCTCCTCGAACAAGGTGTACACCTGATCGACGATGTTCATCCCAAGCTGCCAGATCTCGAGTTTCTTGAAGTCGCGCATAGCGGGGTGCTTTCCACGAAGATCGAGAGGAAACCGCGCCGTACGGTCAATGGCCAATGGCCTGAAGCCAGCGGCCAATGGCGCATTAGCCTTCTACCTTCGGCACATGCACTTCTTCTTCTCCCGCTCACGACTTACCCTCAGCGCGCTCCTCGGTCTTTCGCTCTCATCTTTCGCCCAGCGCCCCCCCGCCCAGCCCCACGCCGCCGAGATCCTGCACCGCATGCAGAAGCTCAACGTGCTGGGCAGCGTGCTCTACATCGTGGCGCATCCCGATGACGAGAACACCCGCCTGATCGCCTGGCTGGCCAACGGCAAGAAGGTGCGCACCGGCAACCTCAGCCTCACGCGCGGCGACGGTGGGCAGAACCTCATCGGTCCCGAGCTGGGCGACGCGCTGGGCATCATCCGCACGCAGGAGCTGCTGGAGGCGCGGCGCATCGATGGCGGCGAGCAGTTCTTCACCCGCGCGGTGGACTTCGGCTACAGCAAGAACGCCGCCGAGAGCTTCGCGAAGTGGGGCAAGCAGGAAGTGCTCAGCGATGTGGTGCGCGTGATCCGCATGTTCCGGCCGGACATCATCATCACCCGCTTCGCGCCCGACCGCAGCGCGGGGCACGGCCATCACGAGGCCAGCGCCATCCTCGCCGAGGAGGCTTTCGACCTGGCCGGCGACCCCAAGGCCTTTCCGGAGCAGCTGGAGCAAGGGCTGGAGGTGTGGCAGCCGCGTCGCCTCTTCTTCAATGGTAGCACTTGGTGGAAGAAGGACCTGGCCGACATCGCGAAGAACGACCCCGACTGGTTCACCGTGGACGTGGGCGGCTACGACCCGCTGCTGGGCCTGAGCTACACCGAGATCGCCGGGCGCAGCCGCAGCATGCACAAGAGCCAGGGCTTCGGCGCGGCGGAAACGCGGGGGGAGATGCTGGAGTACCTCAAGTTGGTGAAAGGTGACCGGCCCAAGACGAAGGACATCTTCGAGGGGATCGATATGACGTGGGGGCGGCTACCTGAGTGCGTTGGCGCCGCAGCCGCTCTGCAACAGCTAATCGGCACATTCAACCCGCTTCGTCCAGAAGGGTCGGTCGCCGGGCTGAGGGCTTTGAAGGAAACATGGGCGAGCAGCGTTGACCCATGGATCGAACATGTCCGCTTCCTAGTGGATCATCTTATTGCGGATTGCAGCGGGCTGGTGGTCGAGATGCTCGCTGAGCAACATTACGTGACACTTACTCAGCAGTCCGACTCAGTAACACTGCGAGCACTGGTTAGAAACCCCATCGATGTTCCATTATCTGTATTCGCATCGGGAAGCGTTGGCCCGTTTATGGGATCACTGAAACACAACCAAGTTCTTCAGTATCGCTACTGGCCTTCCCAGCTTGGCCAACTTGCGGTGGACGCACCCTACTGGCTGAGCACACCTCATTCCACCCTTTACCATGTGAATGATCCCAAGCTGATCGGCAAGCCGACCATACCGAACAGCCTGTCCTTCCAGTTCCGCTATGATCCTGATCGAGCCTATGCTACAAGTAACACGACCACGCTGAAACGTTGGGTCGACCGCGTGGCCGGTGAACGCATCCGTCCGGTGTACATCACGCCTGTGGCCTCGGTGATCCCGAAGAGCGATGTGCTTATCGCCAAAGGCGGTCCCAAGATGATCAGTGTGGATGTGGAAGCACTGACGGACAGCTTGCGTGGTGAGCTTACCGTCTCGGCACCCCTTGGCTGGCTCATCGCTGCGAACAGCTCTGGTTCTGTGAACATGGGCGTCACCATCAACAAGCGCAACGAACGGAACAGCTTTACCGTGAGCGTTGAGCCGACCGCACAAGCTCAACCGGGTAGCCTGAAGTTCGCCTTCACCGGCCCCAAGGGCACCGCCGACCGCACGCTGCACGAGATCGACTACCCGCACATCCTACCGCAGGTTTACTACACGCCCGCCGAAGTGAAGCTGGTGCCGCTGGATGTAAAGACCACCGCCAGGCGCGTGGGCTACGTGAAAGGCGCGGGGGACGATGTGCCGCAGGCCTTGGAGCAGCTCGGGGTCATCGTGGAGTTCATCGAGCCCTCCGCCGCGAAGCTGGAGGAACTGAAGAAGTACGACGCCATCGTAACCGGCATCCGCGCCTACAACGCCACCAAGGGCATGAAGGAGCTGCACCCGCTGCTGCTGAAGTATGCAGAGGAAGGCGGTACGCTCATCGTGCAGTACAACACCACGCCGCGCTTCGCGGTCTCCGGTGTGGAGGATTTCCAGATCGACCCGAGCACGCTCGGCCCCCACCCTTTCAAGATCACCCGCGACCGCGTGACCGTGGAAGAGGCGCCGCCCACCTTCCTGAATCCCAAGCACCCGCTGCTCACCACACCGAACGCGATCACCGCCTCCGACTTCGACGGCTGGGTGCAGGAACGCGGCCTCTACTTCGCCGGCGATCTCGGCGACAAGTACACCCCGCTCATCGCGTGGAACGATCCGGGCGAACAAGCGCTCTCCGGCGGCCTCATCACCTGCGACCATGGCAAAGGGCGCTTCATCTATACGGGCATCAGCTTCTTCCGGCAGTTGCCGGCGGGGGTACCGGGAGCCTATCGGTTGTTCGCCAATCTGATATCACCTCGGGGTGGTAAGTGAATGTAAAATGTAGAATGAAGAATGTAGAATGTAGAACTGCTGGGGCATGGAAAGGAATTACGATATCGAAGAGCGATGCTGTGTGTTCGCGGCCGCAGTGGTGAAGCACACCGACAACATGCCGAACACGCGCGCCGGAAATCACCTGGCCGGACAACTGCTTCGGAGCGGTACAGCGCCTGCCCTTCACTACGGAGAGGTGCAAGGAGCAGAGTCGTCACGCGACTTCATCCACAAGATGAGCGGCGCATTGAAGGAGCTGCGCGAATCGAAGAACAACCTGCGCGTGCAAGTGCTTAGCGGGATGATGGACATCAAGAACAACGAGCATGCCTGGCTGATCCAAGAGTGCGGCGAGCTGGTCGCCATCTTCACCGCCAGCGTCAAGACCGCCGAGCGCAACAACCAAAGGAAGTGACGCCGACCTTGTACGTCGCCTCATTCGCACGTCTACATTCTACATTTTTCATTCTTCATTCCATCCCTCGCGATGCACCCCCTCGACTGGCTGATCCTCCTCGGCACCCTCGGCTTCATCGTGGGCTATGGGGTATGGCGCACGCGGCGGGAGACCAGCAGCGAGAGCTACCTGCGCGGCGGCGGCGATGAGCGTTGGTGGGCCGTGGGGCTGAGCGTGATGGCCACGCAGGCCAGCGCGATCACCTTCCTCAGCACACCGGGTCAGGGCTACCTCGACGGGCTCGGCTTCGTGCAGTTCTACTTCGGGCTGCCGCTGGCCATGCTGGTGATCAACCGCGTCTTCATCCCGCTCTACTACAAATGGAAGGTGTACACCGCCTACGAGTTCATCGGCAAGCGCTTCGATGCGCGCACGCGGCTGCTCACGGCCGGACTCTTCCTCATCCAGCGCGGGCTGGCGGCCGGCATCACCATTTACGCGCCCAGCATCATCCTCAGCAAGGTGCTGCACTGGCCGCTCTCTTGGACCTGCGTCTTCATCGGCACGCTGGTGATCCTCTACACCACCACCGGCGGCGCCAAGGCCGTGGGTGTAACGCACAAGCAGCAGATGGCCGTGATGTTCGGCGGGCTCTTCGTGGCCTTCGGGCTGGTCGTGTGGTACCTGCGCGAGCACATCGGCTTCGTGGAAAGCCTGCAGCTGGCCAGTGCACTGGGCAAGACCCAGGTGATCGACACCAGCTTCGACCCCAGCAACAAGTACACGCTGTGGAGCGGCCTCATCGGCGGCTTCTTCCTGCAACTGGCCTACTTCGGCACGGACCAGAGCCAGGTGCAGCGCTACCTCAGCGGCCAGAACGCCGACCAGGCCAAGCGCGGCTTGTGGATGAACGCGCTGCTGAAGATCCCCATGCAGTTCTTCATCCTGCTCACGGGTGTGCTGGTGTTCGTGTTCTACCTGTTCAACTCGGCGCCGGTGCATTGGAACTCGAGCAACACGAAAACAATGGATCAACTCTTCGACACTGGTGGGTACCAGGTCGTTTGCCAGCGAAGGGGAGGCATTGACCTTCCATTGGAAAACGCGACCAGTGGTTCGGATCAACAGCGCTACACCGCAAGCGAAACCGAGGGCTCTGAGTATGAGAGGATCCGCGGCGACTTTGAATTCAACTCTCAGAGAGTGCATCGAGCAGCTACTAATTGGGTCCGGTCCCACCGCGCCGGCGAGCCCACGGACAACGAACAACTGACAACCGCCCTGGCTGAGGACAAGCGTCTCCGTGAAGCCTACCGCGCCGAGGTGAAGGCCACCCTCCCCGACGCCGAGGCCAACGACAAGGATTACATCTTCATCACCTTCATCATGGACCACATGCCCATCGGGATCATCGGGCTGCTGCTGGCCATGATCTTCAGCGCGGGCATGAGCAGCACCAGCGCCGAGCTGAGCGCCTTGGCCACGACGAGCGTGGTGGACGTGGTGAAGAAGAAGCGCACCGACGGCGAACAGGTGCGCGCCACCAAGTGGGCCACCGTGCTCTTCGGGCTGCTGGCGCTGGCCTTCGCGGCGCTGTTCTCTCTCTTCGAGAACCTCATCCAAGCGGTGAACATCATCGGCTCGCTCTTTTACGGCACCATCCTGGGCATCTTCCTGGTGGCCTTCTTCCTCAAGCGCATCGGCAGCCTGGCGGTATTCCTCGCGGCGTTGATCACGCAAGCGCTCACCCTGCTGCACTATGCGCTGGACCAGTGCGACGTGTTCGCAACAGCTCAGGGAGATCCGCTTGAGCTTGCTTTCCTCTGGTACAATCTGCTGGCACCGGCGGTGCTTATTGCCTTAGCGCTCGCCATCCAAGCTTTGCAGCGGCAGCGTTGAAATGCAGAAGCCCCCACAGGGGGGGCTTCCGTTCGGTTCTCGTGGCCCGTGCTACTTCTTGGGCTTGGCTGGCGCCTTCGCCGGCGCGGCAGGCAGGAGCTTCGTCCACTCCTCGATCTTCTCGCGGTTCATCTTCACGTAATTGGCATCCCTCTCGGCTTGGGCCAGCTCCATGCTCATGTTGGCGGCCGCGATGGCTTCGGCGTATTTGCCATTGGCGGCGCATGCCAGGGCGAGCGTGTGCGTGTTCCAGTACTTCTTCTCCATGCCAACGCTCTTCTCTGCCCAAGCGAGCGCGTCAGGCAGCCGCAGTTTGCGGTCGATGCAGAAGCGGGCGCTGCTGCTGAAGGCATTGAACTTCGCATCCGTCTTGGAGAGCGCCTCCTCGATGTTCTTCAGCGCTTGCTCCGTGCAGTCCGCCACGATGGGAATCGGCAGCCAAGTGGCCTCCCACGTGAGGTTCAGGATGGCATCGTCGCGCTGGCCCATGGTGAAATCGAATGTGAGCGTCTCCACCAGGCCGGAGTTCTTCTTGGGCTGCAGCTTCGCGGTCAGCACATCCTGCTCAGGCTTCCGTTCATCGGCGCCCCAGAGCTCGGTATTGGTATTGAGGATCAGCACCCACATCTCCGGGCCCGGAACGGTGAAGAGCGAGTACTTGCCGGCCTTGACCGGCTGCCCAGCCATGACGACAGGAGTATCGAACTCGATGGTGGTGCACTTATTCGCGCCAGTGCGCCACACTTCGCCGAATGGCACCAGATCGCCGAATATCGCACGGTCCTTCATGCTCGGCCTGCTGTATTCGATCTTGATCGTAGTGAGCCCCACGACCTGTTCCAGTTTTCCGACAGGGCTTGATTGAGGCAGTTTCTGTGCGCTGGCCAAAACGGGGGCGGCCAGCAGTGCAGCGGCAAGGAGATGCTTCATGATCGTTATCCGCGCGGATGGTTCCTGCTCGCGGGGCCACGAATGTAGCACGGGCAAGCGAGCCCTCAGGCCACCTTCAGGCTGCTCAGGCGCGAGCGGTCGAACTTCTCGCGGGCATAGCTGAGGGTGACGCGCAGCTCAGCGGGACGGTCGGGTGCGCCGGGCATCTCGTACATGGCATCGGTCATGATGGCCTCGCAGATGCTGCGCAATCCGCGCGCGCCGAGTTTGTACTCGAAGGCGCGCTCCACGATGAAATCGAGCACCTTCTTGTCGAAGGTGAGCTTCACGCGGTCCATGTCGAAGAGCTTCACATATTGCTTGATCAGCGCGTTCCTGGGCTCCGTGAGGATGCGGCGCAGGGCATCGCGGTCCAGCGGGTCGAGGTAGGTGAGCACGGGGAAGCGGCCGATGAGCTCCGGAATAAGTCCGTATCCGCGCAGGTCGGCCGGGCTCACGTACTGCAGCAGGTTCTCGTCGCTGATGCGGCCGTCGCGGCTGGCGCTGTATCCCACGGCGCTGCTCTTCACCCGGCGGGCGATGATCTTGTCGATGCCGTCGAAGGCGCCCCCGCAGATGAAGAGGATGTTGCGCGTATCGATCTGGATGAGCTTCTGCTCCGGGTGCTTGCGGCCGCCTTGCGGGGGCACGCTCACCGTGCTCCCCTCGAGCAGCTTCAACAAGGCCTGCTGAACGCCTTCGCCGCTAACGTCGCGGGTGATCGAGGGGGTATCGCTCTTGCGGCTGATCTTATCGATCTCATCGATGAAGACGATGCCGCGCTCAGCCTTGCTCACATCGAAATCGGCCGCCTGCAGGAGGCGGCTCAGGATGCTCTCCACATCCTCTCCTACATAGCCGGCCTCGGTGAGCACCGTTGCATCAGCGATGGCGAAGGGCACATTGAGCATCCGGGCGATGGTCTTGGCCAGGAGCGTCTTGCCGCTGCCGGTCTCGCCTACCAGGATGATGTTGCTCTTCTCGATCTCCACATCATCGACGCTGGTGGTCGGTTTCTGGAGCAGCCGCTTGTAATGGTTGTAGACGGCTACGCTCAGCACCTTCTTGGCATCGTCCTGCCCGATGACGTACTCATCGAGGAATCGACGGATGTCCGACGGCCGCTGCAGGATGAGGCTGCCCTCCATCTCGGAGCGGCTGCGCTGGCTCAGTTCTTCCTGGATGATGTTCTGTGCCTGCGTGATGCAGCCGTCGCAGATGTGCCCGGTGATGCCGGCGATGAGGACGTTGGTGTCCTGCTTGTCGCGCCCGCAGAACGAGCACTTGATCTCTTTCTTGTCCATGGGAGGGGGTCGGAGGGCCTTCTACGCGGTGAACGGCCCGCCAAGATACACTGCGGCCCCGCCGGAAATGGCGGGGCTGCGCTTGGTACAGTCCGGCGCACCCATTCAAGGCATCGGAATCGGCGCACCTATTTGGTGCGAACCAGCAATTCGTCGATCATGCCGTAGGTCTTGGCCTCTTCGGCCTTCATCCAGTAATCGCGATCGCCGTCCTTCTCCACCTTCTCGAAGGGCTGGCCGCTATGGCTGCTGATGATGTCATAGAGCTCCTTCTTGAGCTTCTTGATCTCGTTCACCGTTATCTCCATATCCGTGGCCTGGCCTTCGGCGCCGCCCATGGGCTGGTGGATCATCACTCGGGCGTGCTTCAGGGCGCTGCGCTTGCCCTTGGTGCCGGCGCAGAGCAGCACGGCGCCCATGCTGGCGGCCATGCCGGTGCAGATGGTGGCCACATCGGGATTGATGTACTGCATGGTGTCGTAGATGCCGAGGCCTGCGTAAACCCCGCCACCGGGGCTGTTCAGGTAGATCTGGATGTCCTTTTTGGCATCCACGCTCTCCAGGAAGAGCAGCTGCGCCTGGATGATGTTGGCCACCTGGTCGTTGATGCCGGTGCCGAGGAAGATGATGCGGTCCATCATCAATCGGCTGAACACGTCCATCTGGGCCACGTTGAGCTGGCGCTCCTCGATGATGTAGGGGGTCATCGAGCTCGTGATGGCCGAGGACGTGTAGCTGTGCAACGTGTTGCTGGAGATGCCGCGATGCTTCACGGCATACTTGAGGAATTCGTCTTTGGGGTGCATCGTTCGGGTTTGTGGCGAAGGAAGCGCGTTGTGCGGGCTGCCTCAGGAGGTTTGGGCCAAGTTTATGAACTCATCGAGGCTGACCCGACGCTGCTTCGGCTCCAGGAGGGTGGTGAAGTGCACGGTGAGCTTCTGCTGGACGATGCTATCGCGCATCCGCTGCAGCTGCTCCCGATCGCCGAGCATGCGAGCGGCCATTTGCTGCAAGCGCTCGTCATCCGGCGCCGGCATGCCGTATTGCCTGAACTGGTCGGTGATGTAGCGCTTGGCAAAGCCGTCCATCTCCTCGCCCTTGGCTTCCAGGCCGTATTTCTCGATCACGCGGTCCTCCACCAGCTTGCGCTTGAGGCCCTCCGCATAACCGGGATACCCCTCTTCCACCTTTTCAGCGGTGGTGGGCTGCTCGCTGGTCTCCTTGATCCAGCGCTTGAGGAAGCCATCGGGCAGATCGATCCGGGCCTGCTCGTGCAGCGCCTTCAGAACGAGGCGGCGATAGATGCGCTCGCTATCGCGCAGGAACATGGCCTCCATGCCCTCTTTCACCTTGGCCCGGAACCCGGCTTCATCAGCCACGGCGCCCTCGCCATACATCCGGTCGAAGAGCTCCTGGTTCAATTCGGCGGGAAGCATGCGCTTGATCTCCGCGATACGGAAGTTGAAGTTGCCCTCTAAATGATGCACCCGCTCGTGGTCCACGCCCAGCATGCGGGCCAGATCGTCATGGTCGCGGCTCACCTTGTGGGGGTCCACCACCACTTCATCGCCCACGGCCTTACCGGCGAGCGCGGCTTTGGTGGCTTCATCTTCCAGGAATTCAAGGCTGATGGTGGCGCGGTGCATGATGCCGCCTTCCTTGATCGTGCCATCGGCATTCAACTCGATCATGTCGCCAAGCAGCATGTCCTTCTCGCCACTCACTTCGGCGCTCTCCAATTTGCCGAAGCGGCGTTTCATGTCTTCCACTTCCTTGGTCACGAGCTCCTCATTCACATCCACCACGGGCATCTCCACCTTCACCTTATCGAGCTCCACCTCGAAGCTTGGAGCCAGGCCCATCTCATAGGCGAACTCGAACTCGGATGGATTGTCCCAGTCATTGCCTTCGACGCTCTCGTTCTTCGGAAGCGGCTGCCCCAGCACGCGCAATCCGTTGCTCTGGATGTAGTTCCTCAGATTCTCGTCGATCAAGCGCTCCACTTCATTCACCAGCAGCGCCTTGCCGACGCGCTTCTTGATCAGGCTCATGGGCACCTGACCCGGACGGAAACCGGGCAGCACGGCCTGCTTGCGTTGCTCCTTCAGCGCTCTCTCCACGCCGGGGGCGTAATCGTCCGGGCTGAGCTTCACCTTCAGGGTCGCGGTGAGTGCGCCGGTCTCTTCTTTGAGGATGTTCATGGTCTGTTCAACATGGGCGGTGGTGCCGCGGATGGTTAAGATGGTTCGGAATCACCGCCTTTGCCCGCTTGCGATGGGCTGTGGCGGATTCTGTACGGACGGGGGGACTCGAACCCCCACACCTTGCGGTACCAGATCCTAAGTCTGGCGCGTCTACCAATTCCGCCACGTCCGTAAGCCTTGAAAATGGGAGCGCGAAAGTAGCCACTTGATGCTCCCGGCCTGAGCGTTCGCCCGCCCGGCTACATTCGTGGCCCCCGATGAGCCATCTGCGATTCGACCCCAAGGAACTGAGCATCGGCGCGCTGCACGGGCACCTGGTGGGTGCCATCGGCCCGAGGCCCATCGCGCTGGCCAGCACCATTGATGCGCAAGGGAGGCCCAACCTCAGCCCCTTCAGCTTCTTCAATGTCTTCGGCGCCAACCCGCCGCTGATGATCTTCTCACCCGCTCGGCGCGGCAGGGACAACACCACCAAGCACAGCTACCACAATGTGAAGGCGGTTCCCGAAGCGGTGATCAACGTGGTCACTTACGCCATGGTGCAGCAGATCAGCTTGGCCAGCGGCGAATTCCCTGAGGGCGTGAACGAATTCGGGAAAAGCGGCCTCACCGCGATCGCAAGCGAAAAGGTGCGGCCCTTTCGCGTGAAGGAGAGCCCGGTTCACTTCGAGTGCCGCGTGCAGCAGGTGATCGAGACGGGTACGGGTGGCGGTGCCGGCAACCTCGTGCTCTGCGAAGTGGTGATGATCCACATCGATGGAACGGTGCTCGATGCCGAGGGCCGCATCGATCAGCGCAGGATTGACCTGGTGGGCCGCATGGGCGGGCACTTCTATGCGCGCGCGCACGGCGATGCGCTCTTCGAGCTGGCGCAGCCCAACACCAATTACGGCGTGGGCGTGGATGCGCTTCCGGCCGAGGCGCGCCTCAGCGCCATTCTTACCGGAAGCGAATTGGGCCAGCTGGGCGCCGCGCTCCGCGTTCCCGATGAGACGGCGGTGAACGAGTACAAGCTCACCGAATTGAGCGATACCTTCATCGCCCTTCAGGAAAAGCCGCAGGAACTCATGATCGCGCTCCATCGCCAAGCTCAAGCATTGCTCGCCCAAGGCCTCGTTGAAGAAGCGTGGAAGACGCTGCTCTCCTTCAACTCCAGATAGGCGCCGCCCACACACCACAGCACAACCTCAATCAACCTGCCATGGCACAAGTCATCATTTCCGGAACCATCAAAGTCGTGGGCCAGACCCAGCAAGTCAGCGAGAAATTCAGCAAGCGCGAGCTCGTTGTCACCGAGCAGGGCGGGCAGTACCCGCAGATGATCCCCATCGAGTTCAAGCAGGACAAGACAGGCTTGCTCGAGGGCTTCAGGCCCGGCGATGAGGTAACGGTGACCTGCTACGTGAACGGCCGCGAGTGGACCGGCAAGGACGGGGTGACGAAGTACTTCCTCAGCCTCGCTGGCAACCGCATCGAGCGGAGCGGAGCTGGAGCCGCATCCTCCGGCGGCGGTGCTGCACAAGCCGCACCAGCGCCCACCATGGCCGACATGCCGCCCATCAGCGCGGATGGCGAGGACGATCTGCCGTTCTAGGAGGAACCCACCCTCCTCCCCTTCCATTTCGGGCGCACCACCAGTGAGAGCAGGCCGATCAATGGCGCGTAGACGGTGAAGGCGACAAGCGCCAAGAGCGTCGATGCTGCTCCACTCGGCCTGCTGAACGCGCGCTTGACATCCTGGACCATGCCGATGATCGGCGCGACCCAGAGCAACCAGGCCACGATCAGCAGGATGAGCTGGTAAAAGCCGTGCTGCCCCATCGCGCCGATGAAGCTGAAGCGCACCGTGCATAGCACAAGGGCCCACGGCCATAGCAAGCCGATCGCTCCGAGCAGGGTGAATGCGCCGATTGCCCCGCGCATCTTGCCGGCCCAGCGAAGTCGTTGCGCGAAGAACCCTCGCCAGGAGGCCTCGGCATGGACGTTCACCAACGCATCAGCCTGCATGAGCGCTTGCACCCGCTTGCCGTGGGCACGCATGCGCTTGAGCAGGAACACATCATCGCCGCTGGCGAAACGATCACCATGGTAACCGCCCACGTCCCTGTACGCCGCACGCTTGAAAGCGAGGTTGGCTCCGTACGCCAGAGTCCCCGATCCAACAGTCGCGTCACCGAGCGTTACGCCGAGCAATGCAGCTTGTTCTTCGCGCTGGAGCGCCCCAAGCCATCCCTCACCCACGGTCTAGACCGGCAGTATGAGCAGATCCGCATCACTGTTGCTCATGGCGCTCACGATCGTGCTCATGCGCTGAGGCCCGAAACGCGCATCAGCATCGGTGAGCACGATGAGCTCATGCTCCGCAGCATCGATTCCCGTGGTTACCGCTGCTTTCTTGCCCGAGCCCTGGCTGCGTAGCACCTGCAACTGGGGCCACGCGTACCGCATCCCTTCAGCGAGAATGGCGGTGCGGTCCGTGCTGCCATCATCAACCACGATCACCTGCATCTGGTCCTTCGGAAAGGATTGCAGGTGCAGGTCCTGGAGCACCTGGACGATGCAGTCTTCTTCATTCCGAGCGGGCACGATCACCGTGACCGATGGCAGCATTCCTTCCGCCTCCAGTGCCGGATCGGGCCGCACGGCGATCGCGTTGCGCCACCGCCCGATGATGAGGGCCTGCACCAGTGCGATGGCGAAGAGCGCGGATGCGATCAGCAGACCCATGCTCAATCGCGCGCGCTGCGGATGCGGGCCGCGAGCAGGATGATGCCGCCAGCGAGCGCCGGCAGCCCCAGGTTGATGAGCCACAAGGCCGTGCTGGCCAGGAAGACCGCATGGTCCTGTGAAGGATCAGGCGAGATGAGCGCCACTGCCACGGACCCTCGGACGCCGAGTTCCGTGAGCACCACCGTGGGAATCAGCGTGGCCACCAGGAACGTCGCAGGGATCGATGCGATCGCATCGGTCCAGCTGAGCCCGCGGGTGAACACCGCGAGCAGCACAGCGAACTGCGCCGTGAACACGGCATACCGAAGCGCGCTGATCAATAGCACGCGCGTCAGCATTCCGGCGCTGAACCTCTCCAGCACGGCCGCATGCCGTTCCCAGCGCTTGATCAAGGGCAGGCGCGCAACTGTGGCGCGAAGCAGGCCGGGATTGAAGTACAGGAGCAATGTGGCCCCAGCCACCAGCGCGCAAAGGCCTATCAGCGCGGCCATGTCATTCGAGACGCGGTCCGGACCCGCAAGCAGCACCATGGCGATCAGGCCCAAGAGACCCAGCACCACAGTGACCACGAACTGCGCGATGCTCCCCACCGCGGTGGCGAAACTCGCGGCAATCCGATGCTCGGGTTCGAGGAAGAGCACCCGGCCAACGAATTCGCCGACCCGGTTCGGCGTGATCAGCCCGATGGGCGTGCCCGCGATCGTGGCGATGAACGCCCGCCACTTGGAGATCGGCTCAAGGTCGCGCACGAGCAAGCGCCACTTGCGCGACTCCAAGCCCCAATTCACGAGCATGAGGCCCAGCACCGTAACGATCAGGGCCTGGAATTCCCGGCCGTGTGATACGGCATCAAGGGCCTCCATGCTGGTCGGTGCATCGTTGCTCGATAAGCGCACGAGAAGGAATGCACATGCCAGCACGAACACGCCCCAACGGAGCAGCAGGAGGGTGCGACGGCTCACGGTACCTTCGGCGCGTTGGTGGAGTAGACGGCGAAAAGTACCCCGGTGGCCCAAGAACGCATCATCCTCGGCATCGACCCTGGCACCACGGTGATGGGATTCGGCGTGCTGCTGGAGGAAAGCGGCAAGGCCCGCTTGCTCGATGCCGGAGCCATCCGCTTCGCGACGGGCGATGATCACACGCTGAAGCTGCGTGCGATCTTCAACGAGACCCTGGCCATCATTGAGCACCATCATCCCGACGAATTAGCGATCGAGGCGCAGTTCTTCGGCAAGAACGTGCAGAGCATGCTGAAGCTGGGGCGCGCGCAAGGCGTGGCCATCGCCGCTGCGCTGCACCGTGAGATCGCCGTGGTGGAATACGCACCGAAGCGGGTGAAGCAGAGCATCACCGGGAATGGCAATGCCAGCAAGGAGCAGGTGGCCGCCATGCTCCTCAGCATCCTGGGCCTGCGCGAATTGCCATCGAGCACCGATGCCACCGATGCCGTGGCCGTCGCGGTGTGCCATCACTTCGCGAATACGCGTCCTGGACTTGCACGGAGCGCCCGCAGCGGCGGCAATGGTGGCTGGAGCTCCTTCGTGAAATCGAATCCCGACCGCCTGCGCTAGGCCTTGCGGATGCGCTCTGCAAGCGCCGCCAGCTCCTCAGGCGATAGCTTCAGCTTCGGTCGGGAGAAGTCCATGTCGCTCATTCTGTCGATTGGGATCAGATGGACATGCGCATGCGGCACCTCGAGCCCGATCACGCATACGCCGATGCGGTCGCAAGGCACTGCACGCTGGATGCGCTTGGCCGCTTCCTGCGCGAAGGTCATCATGCCAGCGAGCACATCCGGCGGAAGGTCAAAGAAGCGGTCCACTTCCAGCTTGGGCACCACCAAGGTGTGCCCTTCGCGGAGGGGCGCAATGTCGAGGAAGGCCAGGTAGCGATCATCCTCGCTTACCTTATGACAAGGAATCTCGCCATTGATGATGCGCGTGAAAAGGCTGGCCATCTCAGCGGCTTATCGCGATGATCTCGAACCGTGTGGTGCCTGCGGGCGTCACCACCTCGGCCACCTCGCCCATGGCCTTGCCCAACAGGCCCTGGCCGATCGGTGACGTCACGCTGATCTTCCCGGTCCGCACGTCGGCCTCGCTCTCTGCAACAATGATGAATCTGCGCTGGCTTTGATTGTCCACATGGCGCACCATCACCCGGGAGTGGATGTAAACGCGGCTGGTATCCACCTGACTGGTATCGATGATGCGCGCGTTGGCCACCACTTCCTCCAATTTCGCGATGCGCGCCTCCAGGAGCCCCTGCTCCTCCTTGGCGGCATGATACTCGGCGTTCTCGCTCAGGTCTCCTTTGTCACGGGCATCGGCGATCTGCTGGCTGATGTGCGGGCGATCCACAGTGCGCAGCTTGTTCAGCTCATCAGTGAGCTTCTTCAGGCCCTCTTCGGTGTAGTAGGCGGTGTTGCTCATGGCCACGTTGTCTGATGGTGCAAAGAACGGAAGAGGACCCCGAGAGGTCCTCTTCCCTGTATTCGAACGGCGCTCAGATCGTGATCCGGATGCCCAGGCAATGGAACCCGCTGAAGGGGTTCGTGGTACGGTAGGCATAGTCAAGCGCCACGGCGGACTTCTTCTCCTCACCGAATGGAAAGTCGACGCTCAGTCCAGCGCTCGGCCCGGTGAACCACGTAGCACGCTCGTCGGCGTCATCCCTCTTCTCATAAGAGTATCCAGCACGCACATGCAGCATCTTGCGGAAGGCGTACTCAAGACCCACCAGGCCTTGATCATTGGTGAAGGAGTTGGACACGAAGGTGGCGGCCACCGAGAGGCGATGCACTTCGCTGATGTGCCAATCGTAGGCCGCGCCGATGTTCAGAAGCGAAGGGATCTCCTGCTTGGCGGAACGCTGCTGCAAGGTGAGCTGATCGCTGCCGGCGATCAACAGGCCCTGCACCGCAAGGCCATCGCCGGAGAAGCTCATTGCAGGACCCACGTTCTTGAGCGCGATTCCGAAATGGACGTTATCCTGCTCGCCAGTCACGTAGTGGATGCCGGCATCGAAGCAGACCCCTGTGGCGCGCACGTTGGAGATGCTCTCCGATACCACGCGCAGCAGCAGGCCACCGTAGATGCTGTTCGAGAAGCTCTTCGCATACGCCACGCCGATGTTCGACATGGCAGGCCGGAACCCGCCGCGACCGCCTTCCGGAACGTCATAGGTGGTCACCTCAAGCTCACCGAAGGACAGCACCGTGGCTTGCAGGCCGATCACGCCGCTCGCCCCGAGCTTCTGGCCGAAACCGACCGTGTTCAGCGAAAGGCCGGCACTGGGCAGACGCATGTTCGAGAATCCGATCTCCGTTTTGCCCACCATGGCCAGACCGGCCACGTTGCCGAACATGGCCTCGGTGCCGCGCAGGCTGGCGCTATTGGCCATGCTCCAGCCACTCGAGCGTGCGAACGGGTTCAGCAGCAATTGCGTGGCTCCGGCCGACCCGGCCCTGTCCGGATTGCCAGCGAATGCGCTGCCCGCATGCAACGCCAGTGCGGCGACTGCCGCCAGCGCTTGATGATTGAATCGCTTCATGTCCTCTTCTTCGTTGAGTGATTCGCTAGAAGTTCTGCAGGTCCAAGGGGCGCAGCACGCCGAACCACTTGAGCACCTTCTCGCCCACGTTGGGCACCTCGATGTGACAGATGTACACGCCACCGGCGATGGGAATGGAATTGGAGTTCTTCAGGTCCCAATCCAGATAGGTGAGCGTGTTGTCCTTCCGGTATTTGCGCACCAAGGTGCCATTCACCGTGAAAATCGAGATCGTGCAGACCGGAGGGAGGTTGATGAACTTCACCCGGTTGTCAAGGCGTGAGGTCTCATACCCGCTGAACGCATAGTACGGGTTGGGCACGATGTTGATCTTATCGAGGAACTCATCAGCCACGCTCGCCACGTTCGTCTGCACGGCGTATTCACCGGTGCCGAAAGCGTACAGCGGCAATCCGTTATTGAGCGCGGGCGTGATGGGCGCGGGGCTGCCACTGTAATCCGTGTAGGCCCGGTAGGGCTTGCGCACATTGAGGCGGATCCTCACATCGGTAGCCAAGAGCTCCGCTCCGGGGATGAGCATGGCGCTGCCCACCCAGGCCACAGCGCGCAAGGCCGTGGTGCGCGCTGCACCTGTGCTCGCTAATCCATCACGGATGCCCTGGCCATCGTCATAGGGGCCTATGCGCGTGGGTTGCCCGCTCTGCCGCCGGTCGTTCTTGAAGACATAGATCCAGTGCCCGCCGCCGAAGAAGGGGTTGGGGATCTCGCCTTGCGGCGCCGGGAGCACGAACTGGTCATTCGGGTTCCAGACCATGTCCCTTCCGATGGAACCTCCCCAGAAGCTATTCTCTCCAAAGGCCATGTTCAGCCGCTCACCGGTCTCCAGGTCGATGGCATAGCCGGGGAACCAGCCCATGCCGTTGGCGTTGATGAATTCCGCCTCAGCCACATTGCAGCCCGGGTCGCCAGGCTTCAGGCCATTCTTGTCAACGCTGGCTTGGCCGCGTGGGAAGAGCTTCTGCACCCCCCCGACGGACACCGTGCCTGTATCCTGCTCAAGCACTGGCACACGGCTCCACTTGCTCTTGTCCTTGGTGATCACCACTTGGACGCTCGGGGTCTCGTTGATCTTGGCCAGTGTATTGGCCTGCTGACCATCAGGGGTCGCACCTGGCTGGAAGCGTGCGCCGCCTACCAAGGGCCACGGAGCCCATGTGCCGCTCAGGATCTTCTCGTAGGCCTGGGTCACGTTATCGTCAACGCCCGGGCGATCGGAGTAGGTGGGCGGGGTGACCACATCATCAATGAAGCTGCCGGAACGGATCCAGTTGAACGCTGAGACGCCCTCGGCATCCGGCACACCGGTGAACCACGCCTTCGAGGGATCATCGAAGGTGATGGAGCCCCCGATCGGTTCGGTGTAGTTCCCGTCGTAATACGCTTGACCGATGGCTACGGAGATGCCGAACTCCGGGAAAAGCTGCTCGTAGTCGATGTTGATCGCACGATGCGCTTGGATCACCTGGCCGGTGGTCACGTTCTTCAAGTACCAGTAAGCGTCATCGAGGTCACCAGGGGTAATGCTGTCCTGGAACCAGATCTCGAAGCGAGCATCAGGCACCTTCAACGGATCCACGATGCGCACGTTGATCGGTGCAAGACCGCGCTTATACACCAGTTCATCCTTGCGCCATGGGAAGCCGCTCATGATGGCATTCTCGGTGGCCGGCTCGATGTCCAACTCGAGGTTGCCATTGCCCTGTCCTTCGAGGCGGGTCACTTGTGGAGCGTCGTCGAAACCGGAATTCTGATTGGTGCCAAAGGCCTCAGGCCCCGGTTTGTGCGGAATGCCTACATAGCTGCGGATGGAGCCGAATGCCGCTTTTCGTCCCGCCACGTAAGGGAACGCCTGGCCGGTGCCCTCCGAAAGGTCGTACTCCGCGTAGTTGTTGTACCCGTAGGCGACAGCGATGTAGTAGTAGCTCTTGAAGTTCACCAGACGTGGGTCGCCTTGTGCGAACTTGTCCGTCGTGACCCGTATGGCGTGGCGCACGCCCGCGTCGGCCCCATTCACCATTTCGGTGGGCACCGCCAGTTGGATGGCAGGGTCGTAGGGGAAGTTCACGATCTGGCCAACGCCATCCTCAAGGTCGCCTTGGTACACCAAGCGCGCGAGTTCCACATTGTCCAGATCGGACACGCTGGCGTCGGCATTCTTCATCTGGTACACCTTGTACCCTTGGAAGCGGTAGTAACGGTCGTAAGGAGGGCCGCCACCGCCATCGTTCAGCGGAATGATGGGGTCGAGTTCCTCATAGCCCAGGTTCTCGTTGTTGCTGCCCTCCGGATTGACCAGGTACAGGATCAACTCCCGATCCAGTTCGCGGATGCTCAGGTCTGGTGCATCAGGTCCGTCGAGGATCTTGAAGCAATTATCGAAGAGTGCCTGTGCCTTGTCATCAGCAACGCGCAAGGGTTCCAAGCTGTTGATGGCGCCGCCCACTGGTGAGCGCGCATACACCACACCAACGGTGATGTTGTTGAATGCGCCAGGCTCCAGGGTGAAAGGACCAGCGCTCTGCACGAATCGGCGATCCACGAAGGTGCGGTCATCATCTACCCAGGAACCTTGAGGGACGCAATTGGTGCCCCAGCCCACCGGATCGGTATCGCCAGGGAACATGTAGAAGGTGCGCACGCCATTGCCCGAAGGATCGAAGCCGTTTCCGCCGTGGGTCATGGGCACGCCGTTCTTCCAGATGCTGCGCAGGTAGTTGTAGTAGTGAGCGGCAACGCTGGGGTCGGTCACGTTGGCGTTGGGCGCTTCCCGGTTGAAATAAAGGAATGCGCGCATGCCGAAACGCTCATTGTCGGGAATGCCGTCACCGTAACCGATGCCGATTCCGCGATAAGGAATACCGTGCTGCGCCTGGGCAGTGAGGCAATCGAAATTCTCCAGATAGCTCGCCGGTCCGGGATTGTCCACACCGTCATTGTCCTGGAAAGGACCTTCGAAGAAATCGACGCCGATCGCCGGCGGGGGCGGCGAAGGGCCGCCATAACCGATTGCGCCCAAGCAGCCTTCGTCAACATCGTCCCAGTTATAGATGTAGCCCAAGCCACGGCGCACATCGCAGCCGGTGAAATCGTCGTTGGAGCATCCAAGGTCGCCATCCACGAAGTGGCCGAAATAGGTGTTCGTCAGCGTTTGCGAGGCCCAGTTGATGACCGTGTAGTTGTAGAAGGTCATATTGTTGATCTCGTTGTTCGAGCTGAAGGCGAAGGCCTGCGCGCGCACTTCGAGCCCGATCGGCTGGCCTTGAGTCTCGGTGTGAGCATCGCCCTTGTCGTTGAACACCCACCAGATGTTGAAGTCGCCGAAGAGCGGCACAGGATCCTCGCGGCGCTTGTTCTTGCAATCCTCAACGGTCAGGTCGAAGCCGTAATCCGGATAATCGCCATCATAGGGGTTGTACTGGCCATCCTCGTTGTAGTCGAGGAAGGGCGCGATGTAGAGGTCCTGACCGGCTTCCACATCACCGATAGCGGGCCATTGCAGGAAAGAGGTGGGCACTGAATACCCGTTGGGGAACACCTCTGTCAGGTCGCACTCGGGGTCTTCGCTGCAGATGATCCACTGCAGGTGCGTCTCGGCCTCAGCACGCTGTGTGGTCCAGAATTGATCGTAGGCCTGGCAGACATCGGGTGTCACGCTGGCATCGGTGCGGTTCAGCGGACCTGGCCAGAAGTCATTGCCGTTCGCACGGTACAGAACCGCAGCCAGGCGCAACTGGCCGGCCGAGGAAAGGCCACCCATCCAAAGGCCTCCAGCATAGATGGCGTTCGCGCCGCTGAAGTCCTCCGTCTTGGGCACCTCGTAGCCTGAACGGGCACTGCCGCCGCGACGGGTCCAGAGGTTGCCGCCGTTCTCGATCACAGCGCGCACATTGTTATAAGCGAGCTGCGTGACCTGGGTGGCAGGCGAGCACGCGCCGGCTTTCGGCGCGCCCTGTGACCTCACTTGCTGCGTCGATCCTGCGTTGCCTATGGGACCGGCGGCCCAAGCCAACAGGCAAAGGGGCGCTGCAAGGCTCAGAGCGAAGGTTCTGGTGGTTGCTCTTGGTAGGCCTTTCATGGTTGTGCGTGTTCAGATGACTAGAAGCTCAGGCGCAGGCCCAAGCGGATGGTACGTGGAGCGCCGAAGTTGCCAGGCGCGTTGTTCTTAACGGTGTAGAGGTCGCGGTACGCATCGGGATCGGTCTGCGACCGGTCGGTGAGCTGGGCCAGGTATCCGTCGTTGTCAGGAGAACCCGTGTAGCGGTAAACGCCAGTGATGTTCTCCGTGTTGAACACGTTGGTGACCAGCAGGTACACGTTCAGGTCTGCGCTCTTGGCCTTGTCGCCTTCCTTGCCCTTGAAGGTGAGCGGGATATCACGGTCGATCTGCATATCGGTGGTGAACTGCCATGGCAGGCGAGCGCCGTTGAGCGTGCCATCGAGGCGGTGGTTGGTGGCACCGGTGGCCTCGCTCACCACCTGCGAACTGCGGCTGTAAGGAGTGCCGCTGCCAAGGATGGTCACCGCATTGGCGCCCATGCCTTGGAAGATGGGCTTGCCGAAGACCATCGGGCCGTTGTAGTCCTTGCCGCGGCCATAACGGAAGTCGATGGTGGTCTGGAAACGGTGGCGCTGATCGAAGTCGAGCGGTGAGATGGTGCGCAGGTTGGCCTGGCCGCTGTTGATCAGGTTGATGCCGGTGTTGGGGCCGGAACCCGTGCCATCGGCGAATTGCAGCGTGTAGCTGGCCCGCATCCAAACGTTGCCGGTACGGCGCAGGTCGAAGGTCGTGGTGAAGCCCTTGACGGTGCCGAAATCGAAGTTGTCGTAGGTCCGGTAATCACGCGGCCAGGCATTCAGCACGTTGCGAACGGTGATCTGATCGCGCAGTTCACGATAGAATGCGGCGATCTTCAACGAAGAGGCCTTGCCCAGCACCTGCTGGAAGCCCAACTCGTAGTCGATGGTCTTGGTGGGCCTCAGGTTGGGATTGTTCAGCACAGGATTGTCATTCTCGATGTAGGCGTAGCTCACCAGGTCGCCGCGGCTCTGCCCGGCATTGGGACGCTGGGTAAGCACATCATAGTGCGCGAAGAACACGGCTTCGTCGCTGATCGGGAATGAGAATGCCACGCGGGGCATCACGTTCACCACGGGCTTGTAGTCCGCGAAAGCAGAGCGGCTCAATGGCGAATCGCCGTCCAGGTCGCTGCGGTCATCGCCGCCGATCAAATAAGGCCGGATGCGCCCGCCTTGCTGGATTGAATTGCCATCGCTGAGCTCGGTGCCGCTAGCGCTGTACCAGGTGTCGCCATCGCGGTAGCCTTTAACGGTGTTCGGGTCATCGTAGTCGTCCACGTACACAACGAAGTCCTCTCCGATGTTGCTCGGGCGATTCGCGAGCTGCTGCTGGAGTCCGGAGGAGGGCACGACATCACCTGCCTTGTAGGCATCACGCCAGAGGTACTTGTCCTTGAGCACGTTCTGGTTCGCATCGTAGCGGTCCACCCGCACGCCAACGTTGAAGATGATGTCATCGAAGGCGAACTTGTCCATCACATAGCCGGCCATGTAGATCGGCTCGAAGGGCGCTTGCGCGCGGGTATTGACCCCGCGGTCATCCTTCTGCGTGAAGAAATCATCGAAGCTGGGCTTGCGGGTGAGCTTGTTGCCGAGGTAGTCGTAGCCAACATAGCTCACCAAGGTGCTGTTGCCGGCGTTGATCAGTTCATCCGGCTCGAACATCTCAAGGGCCAGAACGCTGGGGTCGAGGGCGTCGATATCGATGTAGTCAAGCCCTGTGCGATCGAGGCCCAGCGCATTGCGCAGGTTGCCGCTGAAGAACTTGAAGGCATCAGCGCTGAAGAGGCGGTCATAGTAATGGAAGGGGAAGGGGCTGTTCGGCAGCTGCACGATCGCGCTTGGCGGCAGCGAATCACCCACGAAGTTCTCGAGGTGGAAGTTGGCCAGGCCGCGTGCGCGGGTCCAAAGGCCCACTGGAGAGAGGTCATAGCGGCGCTGAGTGAGCTGCTCATACTCGATGCCCACCATCACGGCATGCTGACCGATATCGGCGCTGCCCACAGCAGTGAAGCGGTACTGCTCATTGAGGCGCTTGCGGTATTCAGCTCCGTTCGGGTCATCGATGAAGCCCGGATTGTTCCACATCTGGTACAAGGTCACAGGCCGGTTGCCGTTGAGCAGCACACCCCGGCGCTGCACCTCGATGAGGTCCTGGTAGTAGCCCACATAGTCACCGCCATCAATCTGCGCCCCGAAGAGCGTGGGGATGGGGAATTGCTCCCGCGGCAGGGCATTGAAGTAATAGTTGTCGAATGCGGCGAGGTAGGGATTCTGCGTGCCGGGAGAGAAGGTGACCAGGGTATCGCGCTCTCCTACCTGCACCCAACGGCTGCCGCGCAGCTCGAACTGAGGGGCGCGGTAAGTGGTGAAGCGGCCCACGTAGCCGTAGTCGAACAGGCGCTCGCCGTGCACGAAGTCCTGCACATTGTTCTGGTAGCGGCTGTAGTCGAACTGCAAGCTGTAGAACGCATTCTTGATCGTGCTCTTCTTCTCTTCCTCAGAAGTGCGGTTGGTGAAGCGCTGCGTGTACTTGATGAAGGCCCTCCAGCTCAGCTCCTTGGTGCGCACGTTGCGCTCGGGGTTGAGCAACGAGTTATTGCGGTTATAGGATTGCCGGTTGCTGTAATCGAGCGAACCGCCCATCGTGAGCTGAACGTTCTGCGTGGTCGCGATATCGATCTTCCCAGAAGCCGTGTAGATCACCTCACCGGCATTCTGCCGCGTCGGGATCGACTCGATATCACTGGTGCGGAGGAATTCGGTGCGGTTCACCAACGCCACATCGCCACCGGTAGAGAGCACCTGTCCGGGATTGGCCTCGATTCCGTCGAGCACATCACGTCGCACGCGCACGTCCCCGATATAGCTCGGGCCATTGTCCACCACATTGGTGTACTGGCCGCTTAAGAAGAAGCCGATCAGGGGCTTGCTCTTATTGCCCAGGCTGTCCTTCCGGAACAGCAGTGGCCCGCTCACGCTCGCTTCAACCTGGTTGAAGGCGAACTTGTCGAGACCGATGATATCCGTGATGTCCTTACCCACTTTGAAGCCTGAGGTAAGGTATTCCGCCCCGCCGAAGAACTGCCGGCTCGGACCACGTGTGGTGATGTTGATCAGGCCACCGGTCACATCGCCATAGTTGGCGGGTACGCCACCCGTGATCACCTGCACCTCTTCAATCGCGCCCTTGGGCAGGCCCGTGCCAGCGCCAGCGGGCACTTTCACCCCATCGATATAGTAGTAGGTGGCCTCGGTGCGCGCCCCGCGGATGGAGATGCCCCCGCCGGTGCCGGCATCGCTGGCGCCCGCCACGGTGGTGGCGATGCTGGCCGCGCTGCGCCCGGGCATCTTGGCGATGTCCTCGCGGGTCACGGTGCCCCCTGACGCTCCGCCATCCTTGTTGATCAAGGGCACGGTGTACTGCACCACCTCGAACTCCTTGAGCTCGATGCCGGCATTGAGCTGGATATTGAGGAAGGTGATGGTGTTGCTGTTCACAACGACGCCAGCGTTCTTGTAAGGCTGATAGCCCACATAGCTCACCACCACATCATAAGTGCCGGGGTCGATCGGCTTGATGAAGTAGTTGCCATCGAAGTCCGTGGCGCCGCCGGTTACCTGTGACCCGCGGTTCTCCACCACGATGTTCACGAACGGCAGCGGTTCGCCGGTCTTCTTATCGGTGATCTTGCCCTTCAGGCTTCCGGCACCCACCTGGGCGAGCGCTGGAGCGGCTGCGATGAAACAAAGGGCGATTGCGGTGGATAGCCTTCTCACCATCAACGGTCAGGTTTTACGTTCTTCAGGACTTTGCGACGAGGGGGCGCTAAACTATACGCTGCGTTCAAATAACCGCTGCTCCCGGTTAATTGCCGGTTGTCATCGATCGGGGAGCGGCGGTGCATGTGCTTGGATTCGGCGCCCCAGAGTTTGTTTGGCAGGGTCACGGAACCAATGTAGGGGCCGCGCATGAAGGTGCAATCTGAACCATTCGCCAACAGCAGCGGGTTCTTTACAGGTCCGGCTAGCGCTTCCTCCTGAATAAGCGCGCGGGCCAGGGATCCCGGTGCCTGCCAGGACCATGACGGTCGGCTCGGCGGGCATGCTTCTTCATGCGCTTCTGGGTGCCTTTGTCCTGAAGGCCTAGATGCCGCTTCCGATTCTCCTTGTCCTGTTTGGCTTTCTCCTTCTTCTCCTCCTTCGCCTTTTGGGCCAGGATCTTCTCCTGCTTGCGCTGGCTGATGCCTTCGTCCTGTGCTCGAACAGCAGTGGCTCCGGAAAGCGTTAGGACGAGGATGATCGAGCGAAACAAGACAGGGCGCATCCTGCAAGTTTACGGTCGCTCGGTCGGTGCATGGGCTACTTTCGCGGTCGTCATGCGCCAGGCATCCATGCTCCCTTACCTCGTGCTCGCAGGCATGGGCATGCTATTCATGGCAGCATCCTGCCGGAAGCCGACTACGGGCGGGGTGCCGCCGGTCTCTGTCGATATCAGCATCAACGTGAACAATCCCGCTTATGCGGACCTCGCTGTGACCGGGGGCTGGCTCTACCTCAGCGGCGGTTCCCAAGGGCTCATCATATACCGGAGCGGCCCCTCAGAATTCGTAGCGCTCGACCGGCATTGCACTTATCAGCCTGCGAACCTCTGCCGCGTGCATGTTGACAGCAGCCAGGTGATTGCCCGCGACACCTCCTGCTGCGGCTCCGCTTTCCTGATCACCGATGGCAGCTTGGTGCAAGGACCGGCAGCGCTGAACCTGCAACGCTACAGCACCACCTTCAACGGCACGATCCTGCGGATCTTCAACTGAAGGGTCTCAGAATCGGAAGCTGATGCCGGCACTGGGCAACAGCGGGAGCTGATTCACGCGCTCGAACCGCACGCGGTCGAAGTAGAAGATGTTCTCACGATTGAGCGCATTGGTCACGCCAAGGTCCAACTCCAGGCTCTTGTGCTCATCGAAGCGCCAGGTCTTGGTGACGCCTGCATCAACCCGTGAGTAGGCCGGCAGGCGGCCGTCATTCAGTGGTCCGAAGACAATGGACAGATCAGCGTTGCTGGTGGCGTAATTGGTATTGATGTCGCCGTTGAAGGGCACCGCGCCATAGAAGCCTTGCGTGCGGGTGAAGGGGAAGCCGCTGCCGTAGTTCCAACGCAGGTTCACTTTCCAGGCATCGAACTTCCCGAAGGCATAGCTCGCCACCAGATTCAGGTTATGGCGCCGGTCCCACACGGGATTGTACACCTGAACGCCATCGTAGCGATCCACTACCGTATAGCTGTACACGCCCCAGAGATAGAGCTGGCCCTTCTCGTACTTCAACTGCACGTCTGCGCCATATGCTCGACCCGTCTCCACGATGAAATCCTTCTTCAGCTCATCCGGCTTGTCGGCGAACTCGGGCGTATCGTTGAAGTACTTGTTGCGGTTGATGTTGGTGACCTGGCGGAAATCCTTCAAGTAGACCTCGAAGTTGAGGGTGAGCTCGCGTGAGAGGTCGTGCTCGATGCCCGCCACATAATGGTTGGCGCGCTGCAAACGGTCCTTCAGCTCGCGCGATCCGCCATCGCGCTCATTAACCCGGGTCGGCGTGTTCTCCGGCGATGCGAGGAATCCGTAGAAGAGGTTCACCACATCACGGTCGTTGTTGGCAGCCACCAGGTTCTGGCTATAGCGGCCCGCTGCTAGCTTGAAGCGCCAATTGTCGCTGATGTTCCACTTGGCGCCAAGGCGGGGCTCGACGCTGGCCACCGAGAGCGAGGCGTAATAGTGCAGGCGAAGTCCGGGGTCGATGATGACCTTGCCCAGTTTCTTCCGATAGTTCACATAGCCGGCGATCTCGCTGGTGTTCTGCTCCTGATCGAAGCTTCGGCCCAGTTCGTTGAAGTACTTGAAATTCGTGCGGAAACCGAGCATCTCAACGCCATAGCGGGCCTCATCGTCACCGAGGAAGTACTTGAAGTTGAGCGCGCCATTGAAGCTGGTTATGTCGCTTGTCCGGGGTTCAAGCTCCGCTTCCTTCAATTCGATTCCGTAGCGGCTGAAGCAGAAAACCCCATCGATGAGCACCGCGCTGCCTGCTGGCACCAGCACGAAGTTGGTCCCCGCGCCCCAGTTCTGCCAAGCCAGGTCGCTCACGCCCCGGTAGTTCACCCCATCGGTGAAGTTGAAGCCGAAGAGATTGAACTTGCTGCCATTGGCCCCATTGAAGGAGATCTTCCCGTAAGCATCGGTGAAGCGGAAGGGCAGGCCCAAGGTGTCGTTCACATTGGCATAGAAGATCTTGCTTGACTGGTCGAGATAGCTGTGGCGCAAGTTGAACAGGTAGCTGCTGGAGCCATCGCCGGGCTCATTCTGCTTCTTGATCGGACCTTCCAGCAGCGCCTTCGCCGCGAAGGTGCTGGCGCTCACCTTGCCGCTCATCCGCGTGCGGTTGCCATCGCGGGTGGTGATGTCCATCACGGAACTGATGCGCCCGCCGAATTCGGCGTTATAGCCCGCCGTGTAGATATCGGCATTGCGGATGATGTCGTTGTCGAACACGCTGAAGAGGCCGATGCTATGGAATGGGTTGTAGAGCACCATGCCATCCATCATCACTTTATTCATGATCGGCGAGCCACCGCGCACGTAGAGCTGGCCGCCCTGGTCCCCGGTGAAGATCACGCCCGGCACCACTTGCAGGTATTGCGCGAGGTCGGCCTCGCCGCCCACCGCTGGCATGCGCTCGATCTGCTTGGGCGTGAGCTTGGTCACGCTCATGCGCACCTGGGTCTGGGCCTCCTGCTTCTCACCGCTGATCTCCACCACGCCGATCTGGATAGAGGCTTTCACCATGAATAGTTTCTCGGTGGTGATCTGGTCACGTGCCACGGTGACCGTCTTCTCCAGGTCCTCATAACCAAGAAAGGTGACGCGCAACGTGTGCTGGCCAACGGGCACTTTCGATATGGAGAAGTACCCGTTCACATCGGTTGCAGCACCTGTGGTAGTGCCTTTGAGCACCACATTGGTGAAGATGATGGGTTCGCCGGTGGCCTTGTCATACACGAACCCCCGGATGGTTCCGGTCTGCGCGAAAGCACCAAGGGCGAGGACCACGGAACAGAGGGCGAGGACCAGGCGCTGAAAGGGAATGGGCATGCAAGAAGGAGTAAGCCTTTGTTTCAAGGGGCGGCTAAAATAGGCGGCGCCCCCGCAGAGCGGAGGCGCCGTTTGATGAGCGGTGCCCGCCGTTGGCTGGGCGACGCGACTAGCGCTTGCTTGGCGGCCGTGACGGCGCCCTGCTCGGTGCAGGCGATTTCTGCGGCGATTGGCGCGGTGGCCGGGAGGTGCGGCTGGGTGCTCTGCGGTCCGGGTTCTTGGGTGGCTGAGTCGCAGGTTTACGCTCGGGCCTTGTGCCGGGCTCCTTCATGCGCTCGCGCTCAACCGGCCTGCCAATTTCCCTTGCGGGCACAGGCTTTTCCAGTTCCCTTCCGGTGCGCGCGGGTTGGGCTCCGCTTCTGCGTCCGAAAGAAGGAGAGATGGTGCGCCGGTGCATGTACACATTGTTCGCGCGCTCAACACGGCAGACGTTCACCGAATGGTACCATCCCCAATACGGGCGCGGGAAGCCCCACCATGCATTCCAGCCCCATGGGCGCCAAGGCCTCCACCACGGCGGATAGTACCCGTAATACCAAGGTGAATTCCAATCCCACCAAGTGGGGCCGTAGCACCATTGCACGCATGGCCAGCCCCAGACATCCACCCAAACAGTGATCTGCGCTGGCGGAGCGAGGGGACCGCCGCCTTTACGGCCTCCTTCCTTCACCTGCTCCGTTGGCTCAATGATGGTTCCTTCCGGATAGAGCGCCTCGTCTCCGCGGATCTGCAGGGTCACTGCCCCGTCCTTAGCCCGCTCCATTTGGATCGACGCCACGTCCTGAGCTTCGTCCTTCGCGACATTGATGCGCAAGACCACGATGCGAGCGTCGCCTTCCGCCAGGGTATGCACCTGCACGTAGTCCACCTCGCCATTCGCATCGAGGTCGAGGTTGCTCACCTTGTTAACGTCCGTGTTCACGGCCTTCTCGAAGGCTTCCAGGTCCTTTGCATTGCGGAAAAGGTCGAGCGTCCCTCTCAAGTCGAAAAGGTCCCCGGCCATGCCGGTGCTATCAGCCTGCTGTGGGCGTGCTGCGACCGCGCTGAGGGAGAGCGCGAGCGATGCCAATAGAAAGAGGCTCTTCATGGCTTTGATTGTTTGCGCGACCCGAGCAACGACCGTACCGCGTTGATGCGACTCGGACTGCAGAACAAAGGAAGCACCGCGAGCAGGCGATCCGACAACGATCGGCCGCTGGGCGCACAGAAGCGTGTTGACAAGTGCGAAATAGGTGCGCTGCCCTTGGGAAGCCACGCGGATAGGTTTGCCCGGCACCTCACCGTGAAGAGCGGATTGCCATCCGGTTGGCGCATCGGATCCGATCCCGGACCGATGCGCATGGCTGATGGCGATTCACAGGACCGCCCCCCCCGGAGGTCCTGAACACCCATCACTTCACGGTTGGTGCCCAATAAGCCCGGCCGGCACATGACGGATCAACGACCCCTTCCCATCGCGCACCAATCACTGCGCCTCGCCACCCTCCGAATCCTCCGCTCAGCGCTTCTTGGCCTTGCCGGTCTCCTGCTCTGGCAGCAGGATGCCCTGGCTACCCACGCCATGGGCGGCGAGCTTACCTATGAATGCATCGGCACGGGCCAGTACCGGGTTCGATTGAATTTCTATCGTGATTGCAATGGCGTGGCCGCGCCCACTAATTGCAGCAATGGTCGGCAATTCCGCCTGCGCAGCGCCAACTGCGGAAACATCACCCTTAATCCGTGCTTCAGCCTCGATGGTGTGGATGTAGTGACGCCGCTTTGCTTCGGAGCCGCAGATCGATGCTCGGACCCTGGCGCGCCTTATGGCATCGAACGCTACCGCTTCAGTGCGGTGGTGAACCTGAGCGCTTACGCGGCCTGCGGGAACGACTGGATCATCGATTGGGACCTGTGCTGCCGCAACAACGCCATCACCTCCCTGAACAACCCGGGGAACCGCAACCTCTATCTGTACGCCAACCTGCGGCAAACGATCACCCCCTGCAACAATTCCCCGGCATTCCTGAACACCCCGACGGCCTTCGGCTGCGTGGGCCAGCCGGTGAGCTACAACCACGGCTTCAACGACGTGGATGGCGACTCCCTGGCCTTCGCGGTGGTGAATGCGCTGGGTTCCGGAGGAACGAACATCCCCTATAATGCCGGCTACAGCGCAACGCAGCCGGTGGTGACCGCAGGCGGCGCCAATGCGGTGCAGATCAATCCGGTCACAGGCACCATCACTTTCACGCCGAGCATCCAGCAATTCGCGGTGGTGAGCGTGCGCGTGCGTGAGTATCGCAATGGCGTGCTCATCGGGGAGCTTATCCGCGACGTGCAGTTCGCCATCATCGCGTGCAGCAATGCGCTGCCCCAGGTGAGCGGCGTGAACGGCACCAGCACCTATACCTATGAGACTTGCGCGGGCGTGCCCTTCTGCTTCACCGTGAATAGCAGCGACGCCAATGCCGGTCAGACGGTGACCATGTCGTGGAACAACGGCATTCCGGGCGCCACCTTCACCACGAGCGGCGGTCCCTTGCCGGTGGGCACCTTCTGCTGGACGCCAACAGCGACAGACATCGGACAGAACCTGTTCTCGGTGAATGTGCAAGACAACGCATGTCCGCTCGTGGGCACGAACCAATTCGGCTTCGCAATCCAAGTCACGCCTCCATCCACACCGGCGAATGCAGGCCCGGACCAGAACGTCTGCGGCACGAGTGCCACGCTCGCCGGACAACTGCCGTGGCCAGTGCAGGGCACCTGGTCCGTGGTGAACGGCACGGGAAGCTTCGCCAATGCGAATAGCCCCAACACCACGGTGAGCGGCTTATCCACCGGCTTGAACACGTTGCGCTGGACGGTGAACTACGGCACTTGCGGCACCACAAGTGACGATGTAGTGATCACGAGCTTCAATCCAGCACAGGCCGCTGCGAACGCAGGGCCCAATCAGAGCCTTTGCCTACCGAGCACCAGCACAGCGCTCGCCGCCAATACGGCAGCTGCTCCGGCAACGGGCACATGGACCCTGGTGAGCGGCACGGGCGCTTTCGCCAACGCCAATAGCCCAACCACCAACGTGAGCGGACTGAGCGTGGGTGCCAATGTTTTCCGTTGGACCATCAATAACGGCCCGTGCGGCGCGCCCACGAACAGCCAGGTGACCGTGTTCGTGTTCAGCAACGCGCAAGCCGCTGCGAATGCCGGACCCGACCAGCAGTTGTGCGCACCCAACCTGAGCACCACGCTCACCGGAAATAGCTTGATCACTCCGGCAACCGGGCAATGGACCGTGGTTGCGGGCACCGGCACCTTCGGGACTTCCGCCAACCCAACCACCACAGTAAGCGGTCTCAGCATCGGCGTGAACACCTTCCGGTGGACCATCAGCAACGGCCCCTGCGTGCCGCCGACCACGCAGGATGAAGTGAGCGTGGTCGTCTTCAATCCGGCCAGCCCGAATGCGAATGCCGGCCCGAATCAGCAGGTGTGCAGCAGCAGCACCACGCTTGCTGGCAATAACCCATTAGCGCCCGCGACAGGGACCTGGAACGTGGTAAGCGGCACGGGAACCTTCGCCAATGCCAACAGCCCCACCACAAGCGTAAGCAACTTGAGCATCGGCGCCAATGTTTTCCAATGGGCGCTGAGCAATGGCCCATGCGCCAATGGCCTCACCACATCACAGGTCACCATAACGCGATTCGACCCAAGCACGCCTGCCGCGAATGCAGGACCCGATCAGGACCTCTGCTCGGTTAACGGCACTGGCGTGGCTAGCACGACCATGGCGGCCAGCGCGGCCACTGCCCCGGCCACCGGCTCGTGGAGCATCGTGAGCGGCCCGGCCGGCGCAGTGATCACCACGGCTTCAAGTCCCACTACTTCGGTCACCGGTCTCGCTGTAGGCACGCATACGTTGCGCTGGACCGTGAACAACGGTCCTTGCGTGCCACCGACCTCCACGGATGATGTGGTGATCCGCGTGTTCGACCGAAACATGGCCCCGGCCAACGCCGGACCGGATCAGAACCTATGCGCACCAGTGGCCAGCGTGACCCTTGCAGGCGTTGCTCCGACCGCACCGGCAACCGGTCAATGGACAGTAGTGAGCGGTGCGGGATCCTTCGCGAACGAGAACCTGGCCAACACCATCGTGACGGGCATGGCGATTGGCGTGAACATCTACCGTTGGACCACCAGCAATGGCCCATGCCCGGGAGCCGTGACCAGCGATGATGTGCAGATCACGCTCTTCGATCCGAGCGTAGCGGCTGCGACCGCCGGACCCGACCAAAGCCTCTGCGGGGCGGCGAGCACCGTTATGTCCGGCAATGCCTTGGCCGCACCGGCTGTTGGTACTTGGAGCGTGGTCAGCGGCACAGCGACCATCAGCAACCCGAACAACGCCACAACTGCGATCACAGGCTTGGTTACCGGCAGCGTGACCCTGCGATGGACAGTGAGCAACGGCCCGTGCGGAAGCAGCAGTGACGATGTGGTGATCCTGAACTACGACCCCGCGAACCCGATTGCGGATGCCGGTCCTGATCAGGAAATCTGCGTGCCCGTGGCGCCCAACGTGGTCTTCATGTCGGCGAGCGCAGTCACCTTCCCTTCGGCCGGAACGTGGACCACAGTGAGCGGGCCGGGCGGTGCGATTATCGCGAACAGCAACAGCCCAACGACCCAGATCAGCAATCTCGCTGTGGGCACTTACGTTTTCCGCTGGACGGTTGACAATGGCCCCTGCCCCACTGGCATCACCACGGATGATGTCGTGGTGCGCGTATTCGACTTCGGCAACCCGGCGGCGGATGCGGGGCCCGACCAATCACTCTGCACATCCAACGGCAGCACCGCAATGGCGGGGAGCAGCTTGATCAGCCCGGCAACAGGGCTTTGGTCGCTGGTCAGCGGCACCGGTATCATCACTGACCCCAGCAGCCCCACCACCACGGTGACCGGCTTGCAGGTGGGACAGAACATCTTCCAATGGACGGTGAGCAACGGCCCGTGCAGCGGCCTCTCCACCGACCAGATGAGCATCTTCGTGTACGACCCCAACAATCTCAACGCGGCGGCGGGTCCTGACCAAGCCTTCTGCACACCGGTGACCAGCACCACGATGGCCGGAAGCGCGGTGATCTTCCCCGCACAAGGCACATGGACACAAAGCGCCGGGCCCGCAGCCACGATCATCAGCCCCAACAGCCCCACCACGGGCATTACAGGACTCCAGGTCGGCATCAGCCAGTTCACCTGGACGGTGAATAACGGCGTGTGCCCCAATGGTGTGACCAGCAGCACCATGACGATCACCTTGGCAGATGGTGATGCGCAAGCGGCCAATGCCGGACCTGACCAGAGCGTTTGCGGCACCGCGAGCAATGTGGTGATGGCTGCGAATGCACCCGTGGGAGTAGCTACCGCCAGTTGGAGCGTGGTAGCAGGCTCAGCCAACTTCAGCAGCATAACGAGCCCAACAGCAACGGTCTCCGGGCTGACCATCGGCCTGAATACGTTGCGATGGAGCATCGACAACGGCGCGTGCGGCATCACAAGCGACCTGGTCGACATTTATGTGTACGACCCGAACAACCCTGTGGCGAATGCCGGGTTGGATCAGCAGCTCTGCACCCCCGCCACCAGCACGACGCTCGTAGGCAGTTCTCTCATCTTCCCAGCGGTCGGGGTCTGGACCTTGGTGAGCGGCAGCGGCACCATTGCCAACCCATCGGGCCCCGCAACCGCCATAAGCGGTTTGAGCATAGGTGCGAATGTGTTCCAGTGGCAAGTGAACAACGGTGCCTGCCCGAGCCCGATCACAACGGACGAGGTCACCATCTTCCTCTACGACGACGACGCCCCTGCCGCGAATGCAGGTCCGGACTTGGATGTGTGCACGCCGACCAACAGCGTGAGCATGGCCGCTAACAGCCCTGTTGGCGTGGCCGTTGGCACTTGGACCTTGACCGGTGGTACTGGTGGTACGGTGACCAACCCGAACAACCCCAACACCACGATAACCAACCTGCCCGTGGGCACCCACACCTACGCGTGGACCATCGTGAACGGCACCTGCTCCACCACGAGCGACGAGGTCGTGATCCGCGTGTTCAATGCGTTGAACCCCGTGGCCAGCGCGGGCAACGACCAGCAACTCTGCCTGCCTGCCACCAGCACCACCTTGCAGGGCAGCAACGTAATCAGCCCTGCCACAGGGGTTTGGACGCTTGTTGCGGGCAGCGGTACACCAACGAACCCATCGGCCCCCAACAGTTTCGTGGTGGGCCTCAGCGTCGGTCAGAACATCTTCCAATGGACGGTTACCAACGGGCCTTGCGCCAACCCGCTCACCACCGATCAGGTGAGCATCTTCGTGTATGATGATGAGCAGCTCGATGCGGATGCAGGTACGGACATCGAGATCTGCACCCCGGAGAGCAGCGTGACCCTGGCGGGCAACCCGGCCGCTTTCCCGGCCGAGGGCTTCTGGTTCCAAGTGAGCGGATTCGGCAGCATCACGAACCCCAGCGATCCTGCCACCACCGTCACCGGCCTACCGGTCGGTGAGCACATATTCCAATGGGAGATCGCCAATGGCCCTTGCGGAACCACGAGCGATCAGATGGCCGTACGCGTGTACGACGCCAACAATCCGGTGGCCGACGCCGGTCCGGACCAGCAACTCTGCACGCCGCAGACCAGCACTGTGATGGCTGGCAGCAACCTGATCTTCCCGGCAACCGGTCAATGGACCTTGGTGAGCGGTCAGGGCGACATCGCGAATGCAGGCTCCCCAAGCACCACGATCACCAACCTCGCCATCGGTGAGAACGTGTTCCAGTGGACCGTATTCAACGGCCCCTGCAATACCCCCACCACAGACCTGGTGAGCATTCTCGTATTCGATGATGAGAATGCAGATGCGGACGCAGGGCCGGACCAGGAGTTCTGCACCCCGACCAATAGCACCACACTCATCGGCAACACGCCCACCTTCCCGGCCACGGGAACATGGACCTTGGTGAGCGGTCAAGGCGACATCACCGATCCGAATTCGCCCATCACGACCGTCACGGATCTCGCCGTTGGCATCAACGTGTTCCGTTGGACCGTGAACAACGGGCCTTGCGCGAACGGAATCACGCAGGACGAGGTCACCATCTTCCTCTTCGACCTGAACAACCCGGCCGCGAACGCCGGTGCCGACCAGGACCTCTGCACGCCGCAGACCAGTACCAACCTGCAGGGCAATACGCCTACCGTGCCCGCCACCGGAACCTGGACCTTGATCAATGGCCAAGGCAGCATCGCCGACCCGAACGATCCCAACACGCTGGTGACGAACCTGGCAGTGGGTGAGAACATCTTCCAATGGACGATGAACAACGGGCCCTGTGAGACCAGCGGCAGCAGCGACCTGGTGAGCATCTTCGTGTATTTCGACGAGAACCCTGAGGCCAACGCTGGCCCTGATCAAGAGCTCTGCACGCCCAATGTGACCAGCACCACGCTGCAAGGCAGTTCGGTCACCTTCCCGGCAGTGGGCACCTGGGTACTCGTGAGCGGCACGGGCACCATCGCACAGCCGAACAACGCGAGCACGGTGGTCTTCGACCTGGAGATCGGCGAGAGCATATTCGAATGGATCGTGGACAATGGGCCTTGCGCCACGGGCATCACCACGGATCAAGTGGTTGTGCAGGTATTCGATGAGAATACCCCGAGCGCGAACGCCGGCGCGGACCAGAACCTGTGCACCAGCGACGGCACCACCGCACAGCTCGATGCCAGCCCGGTCATCTTCCCGGCCATCGGCACCTGGACGCTGGTGCAGGGCCAAGGGACCTTCTCTGACGCGAACGATCCGAACACCACCATCACCAACCTCGGCGTGGGCGTGAACGTGTGCGAATGGACGGTGGACAATGGCGCCTGCCCCAACGGCCTTTCCAGCGATCAGCTCATCATCACCCTGTACGATGAGAACAATCCGATCGCCGATGCCGGTCCCGACCAAGAACTCTGCACGCCCACCGGCACCGCTACCAGCACCAACATGCAGGGCAGCACCATCATCTTCCCAGCGGTCGGCACCTGGAGCGTGGTGAGCAGCACCGGCACCATCCTCAATCCGAACGATCCGGTCAGCGCCGTGCTCGGCCTGGAGGTGGGCGAGCACATCTTCGAGTGGAGCGTGTCCAATGGCCCGTGCGATCCCAGCAATACCACCGACATCGTGGTGATCCGCGTGTACGACGAGAACAACCTCGATGCGGATGCAGGCCCTGATCAGCAGGTGTGCACACCGCTCACCAGCGCCACCATGGCCGGCAGCGCGATCATCTTCCCCGCTGTCGGCACCTGGACCTTGATCAGCGGCAGCGGCGACATCGCTGATGCGAACGACCCGAACACGGAGATCACCAACCTCGGCCTCGGAGTGAATGTGTTCCAATGGGAGGTGTACAACGGCAGCTGCGCCAACAGCCTCACGAACGATCAAGTGACCATCACGCTCTTCGATGCGCAGGCGCCTGCGGCGGATGCCGGACCTGATCAAGAGCTCTGCTTCCCTGATTCTGAAGTGACGCTAGCGGGCAATGTGCCGGTAGGCGCTGCAGTGGGCAGCTGGACCATCGTGAGCGGCCCCGGCAACATCACGGACCCGGCATCGCCCACCACCACCGTCACCGACCTTGCAGTGGGCGAAACGCGACTGCGCTGGACGATAACCAGCGGCGTGTGCGTGACCACCGAGGATGAGATGAGCGTATTCGTCTTCGACCCCAACAACCCTTTGGCGAACGCAGGCCTGGATCAAGAGCTCTGCGTGCCGCAGGACAGCGTCTTCATGGCGGGCAGCCCGCTGATCTTCCCAGCGCAAGGCACCTGGAGCGTGCTGGCCGGCGCCGGAACACCGGTGAACCAGAACGATCCGCTCACCCTGATAGAGCAGATCGCCATCGGCGTGAACACCTACCAATGGAGCGTGTACAACGGTCCCTGCGGAAGCAGCCTCGATGACGTGAGCATCGTGCTCTACGATGACACCACGGCCGCCGCGAATGCCGGTCCGGACATTGAGATCTGCCTGCCGCTCACGGCCATAGACAGCCTCTTGGGTGAACAGCCGCCCGCTCCTGCCGAAGGCACGTGGACCTTGATCGCGGGCACCGGTATCATCGCCGAGCCGAACAACCCGAACTCCGCGATCACCGGACTCTCGCAAGGCACCAACGTCTTCGTGTGGACCTTGGAGTGGGACCCTTGCCCCAACAACGGCATCCTCACCGATACAGTGGAAGTGCGCGTGTACAACCCGAACGCGCCGCTGGCCGACGCCGGCCCCGATCAGCAATGGTGCTCACCGATGGATGAAGTGACCATGGCCGGCAACGTGCCGGAGATTCCCGGCGTAGGCACTTGGACCCAAGTGCTGGGCGCGCCCGCGAACATCGTTGCGCCGAACGAGGCGAGCACGGCCATAAACGGATTGGGCGTGGGCAGCTACCAGTTCGTTTGGGAGATCTACAACGGCCAATGCGGCTTCGGGCCTCCGAGCCGCGACACCGTGCAAGTGGACATCTTCGATGCCGATGCGCCCGACGCGCAGGCAGGCCCCGACCAGAGCTTCTGCACGCCCACCAGCACAACCAACCTCGAAGGCAACACGCCGGTGCTCCCCGGCACGGGTTCGTGGAGCACCACGAGCGGCACGGCCATCATCGCCGATCCGAGCGATCCGAACAGCGGCGTCTCGGGCCTCACGGTGGGCCAGCACGATTTCACGTGGACCATCAGCAACGGGCCGTGCGGAAGCAGCAGCGATCAAGTGAGCGTGTTCATCTACGACGCCGATCAGCCTGCAGCCAATGCCGGACCGGATCAGGAACTCTGCACGCCTCAGACCAGCACCGCGCTCGCTGGCAACAGCGTCACCTTCCCCGGCACGGGCCTCTGGACAGTGATCATCGGCACAGGCGTATTCGCCGATGCGAGCAACCCAAACACTGGCGTGAGCGGCCTTTCGGTCGGCACCAACACCTTCCGCTGGACCGTCACCAACGGACCTTGCGGCGACACGCAGGATGAAGTGACCATCGTTGTCTTCGATGGAAATCTGGCTGCCTCGAATGCGGGCCCCGACCAGGAGATCTGCACGCCTGCGAGCAGCGTTACCCTGCAAGGCAGCGCTGTCAGCGCACCAGCACTTGGCACGTGGGTGTTCGCCAGCGGTTCAGCCACCATCAGCGATTCCAACAGCCCGAATGCAACCTTGAGCGGACTCACCGTGGGCACGTACGTGCTGCAATGGGTGGTGGACAACGGGCCTTGCGGGACAACCACGGATAACGTGACGATCGAGGTATTCGACGGCAACGCGGCCAATGCAGCCGCAGGCCCCGATCAATCGTTCTGCACGCCGATCAACGGTCCGGTGACCATGCTCGCCAGCAGCGCCACCGCGCCAGCCACAGGCACCTGGACCCTGATCAGCGGACAAGGCAGCATCGCGCAAGCGAATGATCCCTTCACGGCGATCACCAATCTCGGCCTCGGCGCCAATGTGTTCCAATGGACCATTGATAATGGCCCATGCGGAAGCAGCAACGACCAGGTGACCCTGATGGCGTACGACCACACCGTGCCCCCTGCCGATGCCGGGCCTGATCAGGACTTCTGCCAGACCACGACCAGCACCAACCTGAATGCAACGGCCGCCACCAGCACCGCCAATGGCCTCTGGTCGCGCATCGCCGGCAGTGGCAGCATCGCGCAGCCCTCCGACCCGGCCACCACGGTCACTGGCTTGGCGCTCGGCAGCAATGTGTTCGTGTGGACCGTCAGCAACGGCGAATGCGGCACCACTGCCGACACCATGACGGTGCTGATCAAGGACTGCGAGACCATCGTGATCCCCGATGCCTTCTCGCCCAACGGTGATGGCACCAACGACGTGTTCGTGATCACCAATATCGAGTACTACCCCAGCAACGAATTCCTGGTCTTCAATCGCTGGGGCAACAAGGTGTATGAGGCTACCCCCTACAATAACCAGTGGGATGGCACGAGCCAATTCGGATCGGCCTTCAAGGAAGGCCTGCCCGAGGGCACCTATTACTACATCCTCGACTTGGGCACCGATAAGGACCCCTTCACCGGATACATCTACCTGCGACGCTAATCGAGCACCACGGCAGCCTCCGCTATAACCGAACTCCAGATGAAAATGAGAACCGCCAACCGATGGATGGGCAGCGTGCTGGGGATGCTCCTGGGCACCGCCGTGCTGGCGCAGCAGGACCCGCAGTTCACGCAATACATGTTCAACATGCTCGCGCTGAACCCGGCATATGCAGGAAGCCATGACCGTTTGAGCCTGAAGGCCCTCACGCGCCACCAGTGGGTAGGCTTCGAGGGCGCGCCTACCACGCAGACGCTCACTGCGCATGGCCCGGTGTTCAATGAGAGCTTCGCGCTGGGCGGCACCATCATGCGCGATGCCCACGGCCCGGTCACGCAATACGGTTTCATGGTGGATGCGGCGTACCGCATGTTCCTGGGCAATAGCACGCTTGCCTTCGGCCTCAAAGGCGGCCTGAACCTCTTCCAAGGAAAGTTCGCGGAGCTCAATCCCATGACGCCCGGCGATCAGGTCTTCCAGCAGAACGTCAACACCAAGCTCGATCCGCAATTCGGCTTCGGCCTCATGTGGTACAGCGACCGGCACTACATCGGGCTGAGCACGCCGAAGCTGCTGCGCACCGAGTTCTTTCAGACAGACTCACTCGCTTTCGTCAGCCAGCCCGGCCAGCGCCCGCACTACTTCCTCTCCGGCGGGTACGTGTTCGATCTGGGCCTATATCACAAGTTCAAGCCCACCTTCCTCGTCAAGGCGGTGCAGGGAGCGCCCATGAGCTTCGACCTCAGCGCCAACTTCCTCTTCTTCGAGAAGTTCTGGCTCGGCGCCATGTACCGGCACACTGATGCTGTGGGCGCATTGGCGCAATACCACATCACCAACGACCTCACGGTGGGCTACGCCTACGACTTCACCCTGTCCCCGCTGCGCAATTACAGCGGCGGCAGCCATGAGATCATGCTGGGACTCAATCTCGGCAAGCCGCTCAAGGGCGTCCGTTCACCCCGTTACTTCTGATCATGAGCCAACGCATGCACCGCATCCGACCGCTGGCCGCGCTGGCCGCTCTGCTGCTCGTTACCGCTGCGCCCGCGCAGAAGCTCCAGCAGCGCATGGCCGATCGCTACAACGATGTGTTCGATTACAACAAGGTGATCGCCATTTACGAGGACCTCGATGCACGGGGAAAGAGCGACGCCGCCACGTTGCGGCAGTTGGCTGTCGCCTACACCAAGGTCGACAACGCGCCGGGGGCCGAGGGCGCCTACCGCCGATTGATGATCGCGCCTGGCCGCACCACTGATGACGTGCGCGCATTCGGCGATGCGCTCCGCGCCAATGGCAAGTACAATGAGGCGCTGGAGCAGTACCAGGCCTACGCGAAGGAGCGGCCCGACGATGCCCGCGTGAATGGCTACCTCCGAACGCCTGACCTATTCTACCGCCTCAGGCGCGACAGCACCAGCGCCACCATCCGCAAAGTGCCAGTCAACAGTCCACAAGCAGATCTAGGCATGAGCGTGATGGGCGAGTTCCTGCTCTTCAGCAGCGCTCGAGGCGAAGGCACTGGCGGTGGCCGCAGCTATGCGTGGGACGATCAGCCTTTCCTGAACTTGTACAGCGCCGAACTCAAGGGCGAGACCGCCGAGAACCCCTTGGTGATGCGCCAGCACATCAACACCCGCTGGCATGATGGCACCTTGAGCTTTGACTCGTTGGCCAAGCGCGTGTACTTCACCCGCAATAACGTTTGGTACGGAACCGTGCAGAAGAGCAAGCGCGGCGAGCTCAACCTGGGCATCTACTTCTCGGACATCGTGAAAGGCGAATTCGGCCAGGAAGAATGGGGCAACATCGTGCCCTTCGACCATAACGACCCAGAATTCAACCTGGGCCACCCAAGCGTGAGCCCCGATGGCCGCAACCTGTACTTCGCCAGCGACCGGCCCGGCGGCATGGGCGGCGTGGACATCTGGGTGTGCAAGAACCTCGGCAACCAATGGGGCGCGCCGGAGAACATGGGGCCGAAGGTGAATACTCCTGGCGATGAGATGCACCCGCACATGGCCGCCAACGGCACGCTCTATTTCGCCAGCAACGGGCATCCGGGCCTTGGCGGGTACGATCTTTTCTTCACGCGCATCGGCACCAGCGGACCGGGCAACGTGTTCAACCTGGGCTACCCGATGAGCACGCGCCACAACGACCATGGCTTGATCCTGATCAATGACAGCACGGGATTCTTCGTGAGCGACCGCATTGGCGGCCAAGGAAGCGACGACATCTACGGCTGCACAATCCGTCCGCAGCAGATGCGCTTGGCTGGCCGCGTGATCGACAAGGCCACCAAGGAGCCGATCGAAACCGCGAGCATCACGGTGAAGGACGGCAAGGGCGAGACCCTGCGCAACGCGAGCGTTCAGATGCTGCCCGGCGGGAAGTTCACCATCGATGCGGAGTACCGTGAGCGCTACCTGCTCGCTGCCAATGCCACCGGCTATAACCAAGCAGAGATGGCCTTGGCCACCAACGACGACCCGCTGGAGGAGATCGTGATCGAGATGGAGAAGTACGACTACCTCGCGGAGGGCACCGTCTTCGATGGCAACACCAACCTGCCGCTGACCGGTGCAACCGTGGTGCTCACCGACGCGCAAGGCAAGGAAATGGCACGCCATGCAACCGACGCCAGCGGCAATTACAGTTTCCCGCTGCTCAAGGAGATGGACTACCGCCTGCAGGCCGAGAAGGAGAATTACTTCAAGCAGAGCGCGCGCATCAGCACACGCACCGCGACCAGCCCGATCATCCGCACCGACTTCCGGCTCTTCCCGCTGGAAGTGAACCAAGTGGTGCGCCTCGACAACATCTTCTACGACTACAACAAGTGGAACATCCGCCCCGATGCAGCCGTGGAACTGGACAAGCTGGTGCAGACCTTGCGGGACAATCCAACGGTGCGTATCGAGCTCAGCAGCCACACCGATTGCCGCGGCAAGGACGCCTACAACAAGAGCTTGTCAGAGAAACGCGCGAAGAGCGCCGTGGACTACCTCATCAGCCAAGGCATCGAGAAAGGGCGCCTGGTGAGCAAGGGCTACGGCGAGAGCAAGCCCAGCGAAACCTGCGTTTGCGAGAAGTGCAGTGAAGAGCAGCACCAGAACAACCGACGCACCGAGTTCAAGGTGCTGAGCAAATAGCATCCACCGCTATGGTCCGGGGTTAGGGGACCAAAGGGGGACGGACGGGTCGAGGCGCAAGCTGAGGCCCGTTCGTCGTTTCCGGGGTTCCCCGTGCAAAATGCCGAACAGCTCCCTCGATGGAGCGCAATAAGCCTACGTTATTGAGCGATTCGGAGATTCACTCCGCGAGCACCAGCACGGTGTTCTTCATCACCTCCACCACGCCGCCCTTCACAGGGAAACGCTTCTCGCCTTCGGCGGTCTTCACCGTCACCTCGCCGGCTTTCAGCACGGTGATCAGCGGTGCGTGGTTATTCAGGAAGCCCATGCCGCCATCAACGCCGGGTACGCCTACGTAGCTGGCCTCGCCCTTGAAGAGCTCTTTATCGGGTGTGATGATCTCGACTCTCATTCCAAGTGGCGGTTGGGGGTTGAAGGCTGATGGTTGAAGCTTGGTAGCGACACAGGGGTTCACCATCAACCCTCAACCTGCCTATGCTTTCGCTGCCTCGGCCAGCATCTTCTTGCCGGCGGCGATGACGTCCTCGATGTTGCCCTTCAGGTTGAAGGCGGTCTCGGGGTATTCGTCCATCTCGCCGTCGAGGATCATGTTGAAGCCCTTGATGGTCTCTTCGATGGGCACCATCACGCCTTTGAGGCCGGTGAACTGCTCCGCTACGAAGAAGGGCTGGCTCAGGAAGCGCTGCACCTTGCGGGCACGGTAAACGCTGAGCTTGTCTTCTTCGCTGAGCTCATCCATGCCGAGGATCGCGATGATATCCTGCAGCTCTTTGTAGCGCTGGAGGATGGCCTTCACGCGCTGGGCGCAGTCGTAGTGCTGGTCGCCTACGATGGATGGGGTCAGGATCCGGCTGGTGCTATCCAGCGGGTCGACCGATGGGTAGATCCCGAGCTCGGCGATCTTCCGGCTCAGCACGGTCGTGGCATCCAAGTGCGCGAACGTGGTGGCCGGTGCGGGATCGGTCAAGTCATCAGCTGGCACATACACCGCTTGCACGCTGGTGATGGAGCCGCGCTTGGTGGAGGTGATCCGCTCTTGCATGGCGCCCATCTCGGTGGCCAGGGTAGGCTGGTAACCCACAGCGCTCGGCATCCGGCCTAGGAGCGCGCTCACCTCAGAACCTGCCTGGGTGAACCGGAAGATGTTATCGACGAAGAAAAGGATGTCGCGGCCACCGCTCTGCTCATCGCCATCGCGGAAGTACTCGGCCAGGGTGAGACCGCTCAGCGCCACGCGGGCGCGGGCTCCAGGAGGCTCATTCATCTGACCGAAGATGAAGGTGGCCTGACTGCTGCTGAGCGCGTCGTAATCGACCTTGCTCAGGTCCCAGCCGCCCTCTTCCATGCTGTGCTTGAAGCCTTCACCGTATTTGATGATGCCGGCTTCGATCATCTCGCGCAGCAGGTCATTCCCTTCGCGGGTGCGCTCACCCACGCCGGCGAACACGCTGTAGCCGCTGTAGCCCTTGGCGATGTTGTTGATCAGCTCTTGGATCAGCACGGTCTTGCCCACGCCAGCGCCGCCGAACAATCCGATCTTGCCGCCTTTGGCGTAGGGCTCGATCAGATCGATCACCTTGATGCCCGTGAAAAGCACTTCAGTGCTGGTGGTGAGGTCCTCGAATCTCGGAGCCTCTCGGTGGATGGGATAGCTCTTACCGGTTCTGACGGGCTTCATGCCATCGATGGCATTGCCCGTTACATTGAAGAGGCGTCCCTTGATGGCATCACCAACGGGCATGCTGATCGGCTGGCCCATGCCTTCAACTTTGGTATCGCGTGCCACGCCGTCGGTGCTCTCCATGGATACCGCGCGAACGGTGTCCTCACCGATAAGCTGTTGGGTCTCGAGGACCAGGATGGAACCGTCAGCGCGTGTGATATGGAGCGCGTCGTAGATATTGGGCAGGTCGTTGCCGCTCTCGAAGCGTACGTCGACCACGGGTCCGATGACCTGGACGACCTTTCCGATGTGCTTGGCCATGAGCAAGTTGTGCTATTCTATGGGGGCTGCCCCCGTTTTGCGGGCGCGAAAGTAGGGCTTGCAGGCAGAAGGGCAAATGGGTGTTGCCAACAGGTGTTGGAGATTGAGGCTGGTGCATGGGCCACAGCCATAGGTTGGGCGATGGAGGTCGAAGGCTGGAGCAACCCCCGACCCACATAGCCTCCAACCCTCAACCATTCCTAGAGCGACCTTCGCACCCGATGCTCGTCCACACCGACATCAACGATTTCAAGGGCGTGAGGCGCCCGGTGCTCACAACGGGCACTTTCGATGGCGTGCATCGCGGGCACAAGGCCATCCTCGAGCGGCTGATCGCACGGGCGAAGCGGGAAGAGGGCGAGAGCGTGCTGTTCACCTTCCATCCGCACCCCCGCATGGTGCTCTTCCCCGGAGATAGCGACCTGAAACTGCTGAGCACGCAGGAGGAAAAGCGCGCTTTGCTCGCAGCGGCCGGCCTCGACCACCTGCTGGTAGTGCCCTTCAGCCGGCAATTCTCACGAATGCACGCGCTCGACTACGTGCGCGATGTCCTGGTGGGCGCCATCGGCGCACGGGCCCTCGTCATCGGCTACGACCACCGCTTCGGCCGCAACCGCGAAGGGGACCTTGTGCTGCTGCGGCAGCTCGGCGAGGCCTATGATATCGACGTCGAGGAGATCCCCGCGCAGGAAGTGGACCACGTGAAAGTTAGCAGCACCAAGATCCGCCAGGCACTGCAGGCCGGAGAGGTCGCGGCCGCGAACGAGCTGCTGGGGTACCCCTACCCGCTCGCCGGCGTGGTGGTGAAAGGCGATCAGATCGGCCGTACCCTCGGCTATCCCACGGCCAACATCGGCGCAACGGATCCATACAAGCTCATCCCCGGCGATGGTGTTTACGCGGTTGAAGCGCATCTTAAGGATGGTGATCGCAAGGGCATGCTCTACATCGGGGAGCGGCCCACCGTGAGCGGTGGCCTGAAGCGAAACGTGGAGGTGAACATCTTCGGGTTGGACCGCGATCTGTACGGCGAGGCCATCCATGTGCGTTTCATCCACCGCATCCGGGGCGATCAGCGCTTCGAGAGCATGGAAGCCCTGAAGGACCGACTGCACATCGACAAGCGAATGGCCCTTGCGCACTTCAACCTCACCGAAGCATGAGACAGGCCTTGCTCCTCCTGCTCCTTGTCACCTCGCTCGTTTCGCAGGGGCAGCTGCTCACGCAAGCCGCGCTCGACAGCACCCGGACCTACCGCAGCCTTGAACGCGCGCTGGCCGAGCCCGAGAAGGTGTTCAAGCTCGACCTGAGCGGCAAGAAGCTGAAGGCCGTGCCGGAGGACCTCCGCAAGCTGCGCAACATGAATTCCCTCGACCTGAGCGGCAACAAGCTGAAGGAGTTCCCGGAATGGATGGGCGAACTGCAGAGCATGCAGGAGTTCCGGGCCGCGCGCAACAAGCTCAGCGCCTTTCCGGAGCCCATCTGCAAATGGCGAGCGCTGAAGCGGCTCGACTTGAGTCGCAATGCGCTGCCCGGCGTGCCCAAGTGCATGGGCCAATTGCGGCAGCTCGTCTCGCTCGATCTCTGGGACAACGACCTCGCGGACTTCCCGAAAGAGCTCGACAAGATGGAGGCGCTGCGCTTCCTCGATCTGCGCGGCATCCAATTCAGCGAAGAGGAGATGGAAGGCATCCGTGAGCTCTTCCCGCGCACCAAGATCGAATTCAGCCCCAGCTGCAATTGCGGGATGTAGCTCGGGTTGATTGCAGGTTGAAGAGGTTTTGCGTTCAAGCCGGCGAAGGCGCTCAGGACCCACAACCATCCCTCCATCAACCTGCATCCCCAACCATCGACGTGAACTGGAACTGGCTTGAAGCCCTGGCCGCTGCCGGCAACCTGGCCTACACGGTGCTGATGCTCTACGAGCGCCGCATCGGCTGGGCCTTCGGATTCGTCGCGTCGGCGCTTGGGGTTGTGCTCTTCCTGCATGCACAGGTCTACGCGCAGGCGGCGCTGAGCGCGTACTACGTGGCCATGGGCGCCTATGGCTGGTGGTCGTGGGGCAAGCACGATGGCAAGGAGCTTAACATCACGCGGAGGCCTGCCCAGTTCCACGCCGCCATGATCCTGGGAGGCCTTTTGCTCGCCGGAGCGATCAACTTCCTCTTGCTGCTGATGCGCGATGCGCAATTCACGGTGCTCGATGGCATCGCAACGGCCTTCAGCCTGCTGGCCACATGGATGCTGGCACGCAAGATCCTCGAGACCTGGGCCTATTGGATCGCGGCCGATCTGGTGGCCATCATCCTGTACGCGCTGCTCGGACTCTGGTGGTACGCCGCGCTCTACGCCATTTACGTGGGCATCTCCGCCGCAGCGCTGGTGCGGTGGGGAAGACAGCATCGGGCCTAAGAGCGAGCAGGCGCTTGATGCCGCGCTCACCACGTGCCTCGCGCCGCCGCAACCGCGAAGATGATCAGCAGCAGCAGGAGGCCATAGGCGAAGGCTTGAGGCGGAGTGCGGCGCAAAAAGGCCTGCATGCGTTCGGTGTTGGGCGCGAAGCGATCCCAATGATGTGCCCTGAATGAGAAGCTGGCATGAAGAGCTTGCGTGACTTGGTCGTTCCGTCCCTCCGGTCCATCAGCCCATGGGATGGGTGTGTTCGCCGGCTGAGACCTCTGCGCGGCTCCGCATTTACCTTGCACGCCCGAGCCATGCGTGCACTGAAGAACCACTGGGTAAGCGGCCTGCTCTTCGCCGCAGCCACCCTCGGCGCCATTGTCGGCGATTGGCGCGGACAGCATCAGCTCGTTTATGCGTGCAAACCGTTGATGATGGTGGTGCTGGGCATCTGGTTCTACCTCAATAGCCGCCGCTACGGCGACCGCTTCACGCTGCTGATCCAGGCCGGGCTCTTCTTCTCGCTGCTCGGTGATGCGGCCTTGATGTTCGATCACATCGACCAGTTCTTCTTCCTCATCGGCCTTGGGGCATTCTTGATCGCACAGATCTGCTATGCATTGGGCTTCGCGCAGAACGTGGCCGACGGGGGCAACAGCCCCGGCCTGCTCATCGGCATCCTCATCGCTGCAGTGGTGCTGGCCTATGGCGCGATCTTCGGCATCGGCTTGCTGCAGAGCGTCGATGACGATGTGCTGGTGCCCGTGGGCATCTATGCGGTCACGATCGCGCTCATGGGGGCCGCTGCTGCGCTCCGCTTCGGCCGGACATACCTGCCGAGCTTCCTCATGGTGATGATCGGTGCTTCACTCTTCATCGCCTCGGATAGTATCCTGGCCACGCATCGCTTCGTGCGCGTGATCGATCATGCGCCCATCAGCGTCATGCTCACCTATGCGCTGGGCCAATACCTGATCGCGCGAGGCTGCCTGCGGCATGTGCTCGATCCGGAGGAGGTGCGTCGCCGTGCCGCGCTCGATACCTGATCCGTTCAGCTTATCCGGCCCCAGGCCACCTGCTGCTTGCGCTCAGCGATGGCGCGGGCGATGGGCGCATGCTGCGGCGCGGATAGCGCTGGGTCGCTGTCGAGCACGCGCTGGGCGGCTTGTCTCGCCTGCTGCAGCAGCTCCTGGTCCTCCACCAGGTCGGCGATCCGCAATTGCGGCAATCCGCTCTGCTGCGTGCCGAGCAGGTCGCCGGGGCCCCGCAGGCGCAGGTCGGTTTCCGCGATCTGGAAGCCATCGTTGGTGCGCACCATGGTGGAAAGGCGGGTTCGGGCATCGCTGGAGAGCTTGTCGCCGGTCATGAGGATGCAGAAACTCTGCTCTGCGCCTCGCCCCACGCGGCCGCGCAACTGATGCAATTGGGAAAGGCCGAAGCGCTCGGCGTTCTCGATCACCATCACGCTGGCGTTCGGCACATCCACACCCACCTCGATCACCGTGGTGCTCACCAGGATGCTCGTCTCGCCCTTCTTGAACCGAGCCATCTCGTAGTCCTTGGTCGCGGGGTCCATGCGGCCATGGATGATGCCGACCGCGTAACGCGGCAGAGGGAATCGGCGGCTCAGGCTCTCGAATCCATCGGTCACATCCTTCAGGTCGCTCTTCTCGCTCTCTTCAATCAGCGGATAGACCACGTACACCTGTCGGCCCTTCGCGAGCTCCTCTTCCAGGAATCCGAACACGGCGTTCCGCGCGCCATCGAAGCGGTGCACGGTGCGGATCGGCTTTCGGCCGGGTGGCAGCTCGTCGATGATGCTCGTATCAAGGTCGCCATAGAGCGTCATCGCCAGGGTGCGCGGGATGGGCGTGGCGGTCATCACCAGCACGTGCGGCGGCACCTCGCTCTTGGCCCAGAGCCGCGCGCGCTGCGCCACGCCGAAACGGTGCTGCTCATCGATCACCACGAGGCCGAGGCGATCGAACACCACGCGGTCCTCGAGCAGCGCATGCGTGCCCACGATGATGTGCACCTCACCGGCCCGGAGCGCTCGGAGGATGCTCCTGCGCTCGGCCTGCTTGGTGCTGCCGGTGAGCAGGCGCACCACCACGGGCATGCCTTCGAGCAAGCGCGAGAGCGTGGAGAAGTGCTGCTGCGCGAGGATCTCCGTAGGCGCCATCAACGCGGCCTGGAATCCGTTGTCGAGCGCGATGAGCATGCTGAGAAGGCCCACGAGGGTCTTGCCGCTGCCCACATCGCCTTGCAGCAATCGGTTCATCTGCTTGCCGCTGCCCATGTCCTTGCGGATCTCCTTCACCACGCGCTTCTGCGCACCGGTGAGCTCGAAGGGCAGATGCTCCGCATAGAAGGTCTTCAGCTTCACGCCCACTTCGGCGAAGACATGGCCGCGCACCTGCTGCTGCGTGAGCAGTTTGTTTCGGAGCAGGCCGAGCTGGATGAAGAAGAGCTCCTCGAACTTCAATCGGGTGCGGGCCAGTTCGAGCCGTTGGGCATCCACCGGCGCGTGCACCTGGCGAAAAGCCTCTTCGCGCGTGATGCCCCCGAGCCATTGCACCTGCTCCGCGCCGAGCGTCTCGGGCAGCGAGCCTGCGATCTGCGGCAGCAGGGCTTTCTGCAGCTTCCAAATGGCGCGGCTGGTGAGCCCTCGTGCGGCGAGCTTCTCCGTGGTGCTGTACACCGGTTGGAGCGACGCCTCAATCCCGCTGTCCCAGGTTGAAGCGAGTTCCAGCTCCGGGTGCGCCATGTTCAGTTTCCCCTTGAAGGCGCCGGGCTTGCCGAATACCACGTATTCCTCACCGTGCTTCAGCGATTGCTGCACCCATTTCAGGCCCTTGAACCAGACCAGCTCCATGCTGCCCGTGTCGTCGCTGAAGGTGGCCGTGATGCGCCGCGCCTGCTTCTCGCCGATCAGTTTCGGCGCAGTGATGCGGCCGCGCAGCTGCGCATGCTGATGCTCATCGGCAGCGGCGGCGATCCCGCGCACCGTATGGAAGCGGCTGCGATCGATGTAGCGGAAAGGGAAATGCTGGAGCAGATCGCCGAAGGTGGCGATGCCCAACTCCTTGCGCAGCAGATCGCCGCGCTGCGGACCAACGCCCTTGAGGTATTCAATCGGACTATCGAGCATCGGCGACGGTGGAAAAGTACCGCCCTCCGCTTTCTTTGATGCGATGGCCGCGACCGCACCAAGCACGCATCCCGGTTGGAATGAACGGCTGATGACCGCTCTGCCCTGGCTCGTGCTCTGCTACCTCGCGCTCTTCGCTTGGCGCTTCGCCGATGAGCGTTTGTACGCCGATAGCGGCTACTACCTGGCGCGCGTGGTCAACGAGGGAGCATTCCGCATCGAGCATGGCCGATGGGTGCTGGCCCTTGCGCAAGCGCTGCCCCTCATCGGCGCGAAGCTGGGCGTTCCGATGAAGGCATTGATCCTCCTGCATTCGGTCAACAATGTCATTTGGATGTGCGGCTGCATGCTGACCGCATGGAGCGTGCTGCGTGACCGCGATGCTGCAGTGGCCATCGCCGCGCTGCACCTGGTGGGCCTCACGCATGGCTTGCTCTGTCCCATCTTCGAATTGTATTACGGAGCGGACCTGCTGGTGCTGTTCATCGCCGTGCATCGGGGCACGGCCCTGGATCCGCGATGGCGGTTGCCGGCCCTCTTGCTCCTCGCTGCGCTGGTGGCCTCGTGCCATGCCATCGGGTTCATGCTTCTTGCGGCAACCTTGTTCCTGGACCGTGCATGGCAGCGCAGACGCGAGTCCGTGCTCCTGTTCACGGTGATCGCCCTCGTGATCACGGCCCGCGTGATCACGATCTCAGACTACGAGAAGGACAGCGCTGCGTTCGTCATGAAGGCCCGCGATCCCGCGGTTCTGGCGGCTGTCCTCTCTTCGGCGAATCTCATCGGCTTGTTCCGCTATTCGGTTCACCACTATCCCGACCTGCTCGTGCTCGGCATGCTCGTGCTGGCGGGCCTCCTGATCCAGCGCAGACGCGCCGATGCCTTGCTCTTCATCGGATTCCTCCTTGCGATGCACGCGCTGATCAGCCTGAAGCTCCCGGAGTGGCACCACGACAGGTACCGGGAACAGGTGAATTTCGGAGTCGCTGCCTGGGTCGTGCTGGTGCTCATCTTCCATGCTGGGCGATTCGAATGGACACGCGGATGGGTGCCAATCATCCTATTGCTTTCGATGGCATACCGGATCGCGGCTGCGGAGCGCATCGCGCCATGCTATGCGGCGCGCACGGCCCATATCGAGGCTGCCATTGCGCGTGCGCACGCCATGAGCGTCAGCAAGGGCATCATCACTGCTGGTGGCGATTTCGCCCCGGAGCATCATAGCGTAGGCCTGTCCTGGTCGGTTCCCGTGGAGAGCCTCCTGCTCTCCGCGAAGCAGGGGCCCACCGCTACGGTGTCGCTGATCACCACGGAGGACATCGCGCTCGGCGGTCTTCAGGATCACTTGGACGGGTTCATCTTCCGCCGCTGGGACCTGCTTCCGAGCAACTGGCTCGATGCGCGATGGTTCATGGCGCCCGAGGGCGAGTATTTGCCCATTCCTGAGGAAGGATCAGCGCGATGACCATCCTGCCATGACCCTGACGATAGGACGCCAACCATAGTGCGAGAGGGCCGCTGGGCTTGCGGGAACAGGTTTTCAGCCTACATTCGGCCCGCCCAACGGCCGGGGTGTTCTTTGGCGAGACCTCCACGGCACAGGCGAAAACGAACAAAAACCCAGTCAGTAGAACTCATGAACATTTACGTCGCCAACGTGCCTTACACTGTTAGGGACCAAGACCTCCGCGAGCTTTTCGAGCCTTTCGGAGAAGTGACCTCGGCCAAGATCATCATGGATCGGGCCACAAACCGGAGCCGTGGCTTCGGCTTCGTGGAGATGGCCGATGACAACGCTGGCCGCTCGGCCATCGAAGGCACCAATGGCAAGAATTTCCACGGCCGCGACCTGGTGGTGAACGAGGCTCGTCCCCGCACCGAGGGTGATCGCGGTGGCTTCGGCGGTGGCCGTGGCGGCGATCGCGGCGGCTACGGCGGTGGTGATCGCGGCGGATACGGCGGAGGCGGCGGTCGCGGCGGCGATCGTGGCGGATACCGCGAGCGCAGCGACCGCGGCGGTTCGCGCGATGATTACTAGGCCTTAGCGCCATACCCAGAAGAACGAGGGGCCGTCTCATCCGAGGCGGCCCCTTCATTTTTACTGGTCCGTGAAAACATGTTGATCGATCGATCTATTCAGGGCACCGTGCATCCCTGGCCAATCCTTCTGCAGTCCATCACGGTACTTTCGCCAGCCATGCCGGTCCGCTCCCTCTTCGTGATCCTCTTCGCATTCGTTTCCGCATTCGCCAGCGCTCAACGCCCGAATAGCGGAATGGGCGGCGCACCTGCCATCGGAAGGGTTTATGGACGCGTGATCGACGTTAGCACGGGCAAGGGCGCCGAATACACCACCGTGGCCGTCCGCCCCGCTACCAAGGACAGCATTCTCGGAGGCGCGATCACGCGCCACAACGGCGACTTCGAGGTGGACAAGCTCCCCGTCGGTCCGCCGCTGAAGATCACCATCACCTTCATCGGTTATAAGCCCTTCGAGCAGCAGGTGCGGCTCACACGCGAGCGCATCGAGCTGGACCTGGGAAACATCAACCTGCAGCCGGATGCCGCGGTGCTCAACGAAGTAGAGGTCACCGGTGAGCGCGCCACCATGACCATGCAGGTGGATCGCCGCGTATTCGCCGTGGACAAGGACCTGAGCGCGCAAGGCGGAACCGGCGTTGATGTGATGAAGAACGTGCCCGGACTCAGCGTTGACCTGGACGGTAACGTGCAGATGCGCGGGGCATCGCCGCAGATCCTGGTGAACGGCAGGCCAACCTCCATGACGCTTGAACAGATACCCGCGGAGGACATCGAGAAGATCCAGGTGATCACCAATCCATCAGTGGCCTTCGACGCGAACACCACGGGCGGCATCATCAACGTTGTGCTGAAGAAGACCACGAAGCCCGGATACAGCGGGCAGGTGCAAGCCGGGGGCGGCACCAACGGCCGCTATCAGGGCGGGCTCAACCTGAACATGAAGGAAGGCCGCTGGAACTTCGGCCTCGGCTATAACTACAACACGAGCACCAATCTCACCGACGGCAGCACCGAACGCACCGAACGCAGCTCGGGCATCACCACCGGCTACTTCGATCAGATGGCCCGCAGCGAGCATTCGCGCACCGTGCACGGCGGTCGCTTCAGCGCCGATTGGCAAGTGACCAACCGGAATCTGCTGAGCTTCTCGCAGAATCTCCGTTTCCATGAGCACAGCGGCACGGACCAGCTCGATGCAATCCTGCGCGGCGCGGGGAACGAATTGCTCTCCACGGCCGAGCAGCGCAACGGCAACACGACCGAATCGATGAGCGCCACCACTACCCTCGCCTTCCGCCGCAAAGCGCCGAAAGAAGGCCGGGAATGGGGCGCCGACTTCACCTACAACACGTGGAGCCGCGCCAGCGTGGCGCAATTCGCGCAGTACGGCCGAGATGCGGCAGGCAACGACCTCCCAACGAGCCCGCGCGTACAGGACAACAACGGAGGCAGCCGATACGACCAGTTCTCGCTCCAAGCCGATTGGATTGAGCCGATCGGCGAGCGCAACAAGCTCGAGTTCGGCATCAAATCGAGCTGGAAGGCCGACGATACCTATCTCCTCGCCTACGTGACCTCGCCTCAGGCGGGTGAGCTGGCGCTCGATACGAGCCTCACCAACGATTACGCGATCACGGACATCATCAACGCCGCCTACGTGAATTGGCAGCGCAAGCTCACCGACCACTGGGGCCTGCAAGCCGGCTTCCGCTTCGAGCAGACCTGGTTCGAGACCGTGGTGCGCAATAAGGACATCACCTTCAGCTACCGCTACCCCAACGGCGCGGAGAACATCGCGAAGGCGCTCTTCCCCGGGATCTACCTCTCCCGGAAATGGGACAAGAGCATGCGCGAGATCCAGGTGAACCTCTCACGCAAGATCAGCAGGCCCAACTTCTGGCAGATCATGCCTTTCGTGATGAACGCCGACAGCCGCAACGTGCGCATCGGCAATCCAGCACTGGCACCGGAGCTCAGCACCTTGGCCGAGTTGAACCACTTGCTGCCCTTCATGAAGGACAAGGGCACCTGGCTCACGAGCTTCTTCGCCCGCCACACGCAGGATGCAATCACCAGCTACGCCACACCACTGCCTTCGGACACCACGCTCCTGCTCAACACCTTCGTGAATGGCAGCTACAGCATGAGCAGCGGATGGGAGAACATATTGAAATTGGAGCCGATCAGCGGCCTGCAGCTCACGGTAAGCGGCACCTTGCAGTACACCGACGTGGCATTGCGCAGCACCGATGGCGGCGCACGCAATCAAGGCTTCAACTGGAATGCGAAGGCGATGGTCGCTTGGCGCTTCATGAAGGATTGGAATGCACAGGTGAACGGCGAATACGAAGGCCCGCGGATCCAGCCTCAAGGGCGAAGCATCGCGCAGTACGGGATCGACTTCAGCCTGAACCATGACGTGACGCGCAAGGTGAGCATGCTCCTGAGCGTGAACGACGTGTTCTTCACGCGAAAATGGGGGAACATCGTGGACACCCCTTCACTCTACCAAGAGAGCTTCCGCCGCCGCGAGATGCGCTTCGTGCGCCTCACGTTGACTTGGAAGTTCGGCGAGCAGAACACCTCGCTCTTCCGTCGACGGCAACAGCAGCGCCAGGAGCCCGGCAACTCGGGTGGCGATATGGACATGTGAGCCGCTCAAGCCGGGTACATTCGCTGCATGCGCACGGTCATGCTCTTCTCAGTTCTCCTGCTCATGGCCTGCAGTGGCTCGCGCAGCACCGTACAAGAGCGGCGCATCCAGCATCGCAGGCATTCGAACGGATGGCATATCGATCTGGATGCCCGGCGAAGGGAGCCGCGGACACGGATCCGCGATCTGGAATCCCGCCATGCGAATCTTCCGGTCTTAGCACCCACGGTTGAGGAACGGGCTCCGATCACGGCCGCTGCGACGCCGGCACCTCCGTTCACCGCGACCCTTGCCGATCAACGCGCCATCAAGGAAGCCGTCCGGCGCACGCAACTGACCGGCTTACCAACCGCCCTCAAGCCGGTCATCCGGCAGGAAGAGGACGAGAACATCATGCCCCGCAAGAAGTGGAATGCCTTGGCCGTGCCTGCATTCGCCTCAGGCGTGAGCGCCATCGTGCTGGGCTTCGGCACCAACCTCTGGCTGCTCATTGGCGCAATCGTGCTCACCCTGGTCCTTGCCGGCTGGAGCATCAAGCGCATCCGCAGGCGCGAGCAGGCCGGCAAGGGCTTCGCGATCGCCGCGCTGCTCATCGGCGTATTCGCTGCGCTGCTCACGATCATGAGCATCGTTCGCTACGGCACCGAGCTCTGATCCGCCTCCTCGCGCATTGCTTGAAGCAGGCCCCTTGCCTGATCACGCAACCCACCGGGGCCTTGACCCTTGGCGCGCATCGCTTTCAGGGATGCAGCGCCTGCGCTCTTCGAGAGCTTGGCGCCTGCGCCATCAGTGATGAGCGGATGATGGAGGAACACCGCTTGTTGAAAGGACACCAGACCAAGCCGCTCCGCGAGGTAGAGCTGGCAAACCGATGAAGGAAGCAAATCGCTGCCCCGGATGATATGCGTGATGCCGTGATCGGCATCATCGATCAGCGAGGCGATCTGGTACGCAGGCCGTGCCCCAAGCTCGGCTCGCTGGCGCAGCACGGGATCGGGCATGGACTCAGCGGGACGCAGCCAACGCTCCATGCCGAAAAGGTCGATGATGCACACCTCCGCATCTTGCGGCAATCGGAGCCTCCACGCGGCACGCGGGTCATCGAAGCGCAGGGACTTGCTCCGGCAGGGGCACCGGCCATTGCGATGCTCAGCACGAGAGCATGTGCAGGGATAGAGATCGCCCTGCTCCTTCAGCAAATCGATCTGCTCCAGGTAGCGGCCGCTGCGGCCATGCTGGGAGAAGTTGCGCTCGTGATCCGCCGCTTCGCGTGGGCCTTCCTGCCAATCGATGCCGAGCCACCTGAGCGAATCGAAAACATCCGCCACGAAAGTGGGCCGCATGCGCTCGGCGTCAAGGTCATCGATCCGCAGGCGGATGCTGGCGCCGATGCCATGCGCGATTTCTTCAGTGATCGAGGAAATTGATGGCGTTGCCCGCATGGAGCAAGCCGCTCGGCGTGGGGGCGATGCGCGTGCGAGGCATGCCGCAAACGTAGATGCCATGGCTTAGGACGGCTCTTGCCATGTGATGCCCGACCTTCGCGCCCTTCCGCCCCCGCCTCCCCATGAACGTCCTCTCCGTCGAGAAGCTCGCCAAACGCTACGGGCCGCGCCAACTTTTCCAGGATATCTCCTTCGGGTTGGAGAAAGGCCAGAAGACGGCGATCGTAGCTCGCAATGGCACGGGCAAGAGCACCTTGTTGAAGTGCATCGCCGGCGTGGAGAAGCCGGATAGCGGCATCATCACCTTCAACCGGGGGATCCGCGCAGGTTACCTGGACCAGAGCGTGAGCATGACCGCCACCCACAGCCTGGTGGATGAGATGCTGGATCAGGACGACCCTGTGACGAATGCGGTGCGCGCGTACGAGCACGCCGTTGCCCGCCACTTGGAGGGCGCAGCCATGCAGCGCGCCATCGACAGCATGTCGGAGCTGAACGCTTGGGACTTCGAGGCCCATGTTCAGGTGCTGCTGCACCGCTTCGGCCTAAGGGACATGGAGCAGCCGGTGAACACCCTGAGCGGAGGGCAGCAGAAGCGCCTCGCCATGGCAAAGGTGCTCATCCATGCCCCTGATGTGCTGATCCTGGATGAGCCGACGAACCACTTGGACGTGCACATGATCGAGCAGTTGGAGGACGAGCTGAGCGCCCCCAATCTCACACTGCTGCTGGTGACGCACGACCGCTACTTCCTGGATAACGTCTGCGACGAGATCATCGAGATGGAGTTCGGGGAGTTCACGCGATTCAAGGGCAACTACAGCTACTACGTGGAGAAGAAGGCATTGCTCGATGAGGTGCGCGACGCCACGCAGCAGCACTTGCGCGGGCTGATGCGCAGCGAGCTGGAGTGGGTGCGTAAAATGCCTCGTGCACGAGGCACCAAGAGCAAGAGCCGATTGGATGCTTTCGACCGGATCAAGGCCGATGCCACGCGCGACTTCTCACGCGAGGAAGTGAGGATCGACGTCAAGACCGAGCGCCTCGGGGGCAAGGTGATCGAAGTGCGCAACCTCACAAAGGGCTGGGGCGAACGCGGAAAGCCCGAGACCTATAAGCCCATCGTGACCGGCTTCTCCTATTCGCTCAAGCGTGGCGACCGCATCGGCATCGTGGGCCCGAATGGCATCGGCAAAAGCACCTTCCTCGACCTGCTTGCGATGAGGACACCGCCCGATGCGGGCACCGTGAGCATCGGCGATACGGTGATGCTCGGCACCTTCGGCCAGCAAGGGCTGCAGCTCACTGACGATAAGCGCATCATCGATGTGGTGCGCGACATCGCGGAGATCATCCCGTTGAACAAAGGGAAGACGCTGACGGCATCCGGCCTTCTGGAGCGCTTCCTCTTCGACAAAGAGCAGCAATGGCAGTACGTGAGCACGCTCAGCGGTGGCGAGAGGCGGCGCCTTTACCTGTGCACGGTGCTGATGAGGAATCCCAACGTGCTCATCCTCGACGAGCCCACCAATGACCTGGACATCCCCACGCTGAATGCATTGGAGGATTTCCTGACCGATCTGGACGTTTGCCTGCTCATCGTGAGCCACGACCGTTTCTTCATGGATAAGCTCTGCACCAAGCTCCTCGTCTTCGAAGGCGATGGGAAGATCAAAGAGTGGGTGGGCAGCTATACCGAGCTACGAGAGGCCCGGAATGCCCGGGCGGGAGCAGCTCGCAAGGAGAGCCCGGACAAAGGCGTCAAGACCGTTGCGCAGGGCCTCGCGGTGACTTCGCCGGATGAAAGCGCGCGCAAAAGGCTCACTTACGCCGAGAAGCTGGAGCTCGCGCGCATCGATAAAGAGATGCCGAAGCTGGAAGCGCGGAAAGAGGAGCTGCTCGAGGTCATGGCCAAAGGCGGAAACGACCACCATCTGATGATGGAGCAGAGCATTGCGCTCGAGAGGGCAATCGCAGAGCTGGACCGGATGATGGATCGGTGGTTGATCCTATCCGAAAAGGCGGGTTGAAGGTTGATTCAGGAGCTGGCTGGGGGTTGTGCGGCCCGACAACCTCCAATTCCCAACCAGCGCGGCAGTCAGCGCGCCGACCACGAACCCCAACCTCGCTTGGCTAGAACTTCGCGCATGGCACCACGCGCCGCCGGCTCATGCTGCGCTTCCGTCCGCGCGAGGCCATCTCGTATCCCAAGGTGATCTCATGCGCGCCGCCGCTCTGTCCAGCTAAGCGGGAAACGGTGAGGTCGTAGCTGTATCCGATACGCAGGTCATTCACGATGACACCGCCTAGGAAAGCCAGCGCATCACGGTTGGCATACCCGGGTGCATAGCGCTTCAGCAGCGGGATACCCCGGTACCAAAGGCCCGCATAGAACGGAGCCCTCTCGAAATAGCCGCCGATGTCGAGCTGGTCATACTTCGCTTGAGCCCTGTAGTTGAAGGCGAGCACGAGGCTCTGCGGGTGCTCCTTGATGATGGGGGTGCGGAAAGTGGTTCGCCATCCGCCGTGCATGCTGAACTTGATGGGCATGCGCGTCTCATTGCCGAGCAGCGACTGGTTCGGGCGGTTGAGGTGATGGAAAGCAGTGCCCAGCCAATACTTCGGCGTGAAATAGAGCAGCCCTCCGCCGAAATCAGCGTAGTTGACGCTGGCGCCATTGAGGTACTCGTAAGTTCCCACGCTCCCGCCTCGCGCGAGCTGGTCACCGAAGACGAGCTTCGAGTAATCGACGGCATGGTTGGCCCAGCCGATCTGCAGGGCGGGCCTCAGGAAGACCTTCCGCTTCAGTTCGATCTCATAGGCGTATTGCCCGGTGACGCTGCTGTAACGCAAGGCCCCGCTGCCTGCCCTATCGTGCGAGACCAGCAGGCCGACACCGCTATTCACACCGGGCATGTAATGGTCGACCGCGAAGTTGCTGCTGACGAAAGCGCCCGGGAATGCAGGCCATTGGTCGCGCACCGCAAGGCCCATGCGCGTTTGAAGGCCGGTGCCGGCGAATGCCGGGCTCACGAAAGTCGGAATCGCGTAGAACTGAGAGAACTGCGCATCCTGGGCCGTCAGCGCAATCGCCGCAAGCAGCCCGGACAGCGTTGCTCTCGTGCGCAGCCCATTCATGTTACTTCATCCGCTGCACCGATGCGTCGCGCTCCAATTGGATATCGAGCGCCATTTCGCGGCCGTCGATGTCAGTAGGCTTGGCCGTGATCACCGCGCGGTGAATGGCGTAACCGGGTGCATCCACGCTCAGGTTGTATTTCTGACCAGGGTCGAGAACCATGATGTAGCGGCCAGTGGCCTCGTTGGTATTGAACACGCCCACCACCTCGTCACCCATTTCATCGGTGACCAGGAGGCGCGCCTTCAATGGCTCATCATTCGCATCAGCAACTACGCCACGGGCCACCACGTAATTCAGCTGACTGCCTGGGAAAACGGCCTGGTAGATGTCCTGCATGCCCAAGCCGCCGGGACGCTCGCTGCTGAAATAGCCCGTGTATCCATCCTCGCTCAGGCAGAAGTAGATGTCATCGTTAACGGTGTTCAGGGGATAGCCCATGTTCTCGGGCAGGCCCCAACCGTTCATGTCAGGATCCGTGAGGGTAGCCTTGAAGATGTCATAGCCTCCCATGGTGCCATGGCCTTTGCTGCTGAAGAACAGCGTGATGCCATCGCTGTGCATGAAAGGAGCGTCCTCGTCGAAGGCGGTGTTGATCTGCGGGCCCAGGTTGAGCGGAAGGCTCCATTCGCCGGTGGGCAGGCGACGGATGCGGTATAGGTCGCGGCCGCCGAATCCGCCCGGACGGTCACTGGTGAAATAGATCTCATCTCCGCCTGGCGCGATACTGGCGCTAGGCTCGTGGTGCTTGCTGTTGATCTGAGCCGTCATGAGCACCGGAGCCTGCCATTTGCCTGCGTGCAAGCGCGTTTCGAAGAGATCACCTGCAACGAGGTCCTGGCTGGTATGATAGACGATCATGCTGCTCCCATCGGGGGCGAGGCCCACAGTAGCATCGTGCGTATTGGTATTGAGCGGAGCGCCTGCGTTCACTGCGTTGGTCCACACCTCGTCGATGCGCTTCGCCACATAGATGTCCTCCAGCCACTGACCCGTAGGGTCCTTCAGGTTGCCCGTTGTGCCTTCGCGGCGGCTCGTGAAATAGAGCGTATTGCCATTGGCTGTCACTAAAGGGCAGTAGTCGTGCTGAGGGGAATTGATCAAGGCGCCCATGTTGCGTATGTCGATCTCGATGGGCCGCTTCACCAGATCCTTCGCGGTTGAAGCCATGGTGATCAGGCGTTCGACTTCCGTGTCCTTCACCATGCGGTAATTGAGCTGCTTGTAGCGATGCAAGAGATCGGCGGCTTCATCGAAGCGTTGCTGGCGATGGCGCTGCAAGGCCAATTCATGATGCGCTTCAGTATGACCGCCGCGCACGGCACGCTCCAAATGCGGCACCGATTTGTCCCGCTGGCCAGGCAGATTCGCCAGGCAAACGCCATACTCGTAGTACACCTCCACGAAGGCGGTATCGACTGGGAGCAGCTTCTTGTACAAACGTGCGGCCTCGCCATAGTCCTCAGCGGCCAAGTGCGCCTTGGCTTCATCAAGCATCTGGTTGTGCGGCCGCTTGTAGCCCGCTTGAGCGAAAGCGCCAGCGGCGATCGATACGGCGATGAGCGTGGAGAGTTTGCGTTCCATGGTTCAACGTAAAAGGGTGACGTCACCCTTCAGTACGGCTTCCCGGCCATCGCTGAAGGTTGCGCTGCATTTCCAGACATAGACATCCTGCTTGGCGGGTGCGCCTTTGTACCAGCCGTCCCAGCCGCGCCGCACATCCTCGCTCACGAAGACCAGCTCGCCCCACCTGTTGAAGACCTCCAGGCGGTAGCGCTCCACACCTTCGTACTTCGGGAAGAAGTGGTCATTGTCATAGCCCATGGGGTCGTACTGGCCGTCGGTCGGTCCGCTGCCGGGCGTGAAGGCATTGGGGAACTCAAGGTCGCCGCTTGCCTCCCCTGTGGTAGCGCCGACAACCGTGAAGGTGTCGGGGCAGTTCCATTGATTGTCGGCGATCAACATCACGTCGAAGGTGCCTGCCTGCTGGTAGTAGTGCGTGGGGTTGAACGCGTTGCTGGTGGTGCCATCGCCGAAGTCCCAGGTGAATTGATCGGCATTCGCGCTCAGGTTGTATGTGAAGACCGGCTGCGAAGGCACGATCACCGTGGTGGGTTGCAGCACGAAGAAGGCGTTCGCCCTCGGCCGTACGACGATGCTGTCCACTTTGGTCATGGTGTTCACCGCGCCTCCCACGCCGAATGCGGTGAGGGTCACGGAATAGACCCCTGGTACGTTGTAGATGTAGGTGGGGTTATCGGCCGTGCTGGTGCCGCCATCCCCGAAGTTCCATTGGTAGCTCTGCGCCAGTAGGCTCGTATTCGTGAAGTTGACCGTCAGCGGTGCGCAGCCCTCGCCTTGCCCGATGAAGCTCACGGTAGGCAGCGGTGGCGTGATGGTAACCTGCTGAGTGGCCGTGTCTGAGCAGGTGGTGCCGCTCACCACCAAAGTGATGGTGAAGGTGCCCCAGGTGACATAGGTGTGCGTGCCGGGCTGTTGCAGGCCCGATGCGCTGCCGTCACCGAAATCCCAGCTGTGCATCCAATTGCCGGGACTGCTGGTGTTGTTCAGTGCTACCGTGGCATCGGGGAACTGCTGCGTGAAGGGCGTGGCCATGAAGGCGGCCTGCGGCACGGGCGAAACAACCACTGCTTGCTGCGCGACGCTGATGCAGCCATAGGGCGAAGTGGCGGTGAGCGTGATGGTGCGCATCTGGTCCACCGCAGTCGTGTTCACATACGTATGCGCAGGGTTGCTGCCCACCAGCGTGATGCCATCACCCATGTCCCACTGGTAGCTGCTCGCGCCCGTGCTGAAGTTCTGCGGCTGCACGGTGAGCGGCGAGCAGCCGGTGGCGACAACGCTGAATGCTGCAGTGATCGCCGGGTAGACATCGATCGCCGCGGACGAAGTATCGCTGCAGCCGAAGCCGTTCGTCGCGATCAGCTGGGGGTTGAAGGCGACCGGGACAGCGCTCGCGTGCGCATAGCTGTGCGATTGATTGCCGGGCACGGTATCGAGCGCGCTGCCATCGCCGAAGCTCCATTGCGAGGCCACCGCACCGATCGTGAGGTCCTGGAAGGGCACGTTCAGCGGCTGACAGCCATTGAGCACGCCGGGGATGAATTGCGCGATCGGCTGCGGATGCACCAGGATCGGCGCTGCGATGGTATCGCTGCACCCGAAGGCGGAGGTCGCGATCAACTGGGCGTTGAACGCGGCATCGTTCAATCCTTGATTGAAATAGGTGTGCTGCGGGGAAGTAGCAGTGCTGACCTGCAGATCGCCGAAGCTCCACTGGTAGCTGCTCGCACCAGTGCTTGTATTGATGAAGCTCGCTGCATGCGGGGCGCAGCCATCAGGGGGCTGAACGAAGCCCGCCGTCACTTGCGGATGCACCTGCACATTAGCCGTAGCCGTGCTGGTGCAGCCATGATCGGTCATGGCCGTGAGGCTCACCGGATAAGAGATCGTACCAGGACCGGGGAAGTTGTACCACGTGTGCCCATGGACCGTGGCCGAGGTATCGCTCTGCAGGCCATCCCCATAATCCCAGGCGTAGCTGCTCGCGCCCGTGCTCCCGTTGGTGAGCTGCGCGGTGAACGGATGGCAGCCGATGAGCGGAGAGGCGGAGATCTGTGCGATCGGATTCGGGAAAACCAGCACGCTCGCAGTTGCCGTGTCCGCGCATCCGAACGCATTCGCACCTACGAGCGTGATGCCGAAGGACTGATCATTGGCTGTGCCATTGAAGTAGGTGTGCGTCGGCGAAGGACCGGTGCCAGTGCTGCCATCACCGAAGTCCCAGCCATAGCTTACCGCGCCCACCACGCTGGGAAAGGTGACCGTGAGCGGGCTGCAGCCGCTATCGGGTTGCGCCACGAACGAGAAGTCTGGCGTGGGATAGACCATCACCTGCTGTGTCACCATTGCCTGACAGCCAGCGGGTGAGAAGGCCGTGAGCGATACCGTGTGGATGCTCAGGAATAACGTGATGTTCACATACGTGTGCGCGGGATTCATCGTCGAGCTCGTGCTGCCATCGCCGAAGTCCCACAAGTAGGTCGCAGCGCCCGTGCTGCTGTTCACGAAACTCACATCCATGGGCGCGCAACCGGGCACCGCATTGTGGCTGAAGCCAGCGAACACGCCCGGAGCCACGGTGATGTCGACGGTGGCGGTATCAGCACATCCATAGAGCGAGCTTGCGATCAGCGTGACGGTGAAGACCGTGTCCGTGGAGCCGAGGTTGGTGAAGGTGTGCGCAGCATCGGTGGTGGTGGCCGTGCTGCCATCGCCGAAGAGCCAAAGGTGCTGCGCCGCGCCAGTGCTCGTATTCGTGAAGCTCACGTTCATGGGCGAGCAGCCCAGCACAGGCACCGGCGTGAATGAGGCATTCGGGCGTGCTTGCACATTCACCGCTTGCGTTCCGGTGTTGCCGCAGTACGGCGTGTTCACCGTAAGCGTGATGGTGTAGGGACCCGCCACCGAGTACTGGTGCGCAGGGAACTCGACCGAATCCGTCCCGCCATCGCCGAAGTCCCAGACCCAGCTCGTGACCGGATTGCCGGGATCGGTGCCGATCACAGGGGTGAATTGCGCAACCTCACCGAAGCAGAGGTTGGCCACCTGGATGCCCACGGTGGGTGGCGCGTACACGTTCACCGTGCGGTTGAAACTGTGGGTGCAGCCCAGCGCATTGGTCACGGTGAGGGCGATGATGTAGGTGCCGGGCGCACCGTAGAAATGCGGCGGCGGATTCGGGCTGTTGCTCGTGGTGCCATCGCCGAAGTCCCACGAGTACTGGATAGCGCTCACGCTTTGATCGGTGATCGTCACCGTGAGCGAGTCGCACGCCGCATTGTTGTCAAGCACGAAATCAGCGGTGGGGATGGGCAGCACGACAACGGTCACGGATGCCGTATCGGCGCAACCCGCTGTTGCGCCTTGGATGCTTGCCGCATAAGAGACCGTGTAGGCCCCTGCGGTGTTGTAGGTGTGCGCTTGGTCCCCCGCGCCCGTCCATTGAAAGCCTGCACCTGCGCCGAAGTTCCACTCGAAGTAATTGGCCCCGCCGGAAGTGGTCTCATCGAAGAAGGCCGTCTCACCCGCGCAGATGGTATCGGGAGCCACCGTCAGCGACACCGAAGGCGGCGGTACGATCGTGATCTGGATGAGGGCGGTATCGATGCCGCAGTAGTTGCTGTCGAGCAGCATCACCTCATAAGTGCCGATGCCCGGGTACTGGATCACACGCGGGAATGTCGGCGGCCAAGGCGTCCAGTCGATGATCGAATCCTGGCCCGTGCCCCAGTAGTCTCCGAAGTTCCAGTACTCGTAGCGCTGGAAGATGTTGCCCTGGTTAAGGCAGTTGCGGTCCGTGGTGTTGGCGAAGGTGACCGTGCGGTCGGGCCAGCAGAGCAGGGTGGCGCTTGCGGCGATGCTGGCGTCATCGATATCCCAGATTCGGATGGGATTGAAGGTTGCCAGGGAGGCTCCGCCTTGCAGGGTGTTGCAGGTGTTCTCGGCGGTGAGCTGCACCGTGGTCTCGCAGTCGACCGTTCCGGGCATGTAGGTGTGCGTCACGGTCTGTCCGAGATTCGTATGGTCGAACGTGAGGATCGGTGACCCATCACCGAAGTCCCACGTGAATACCGTGTTCGGCGAGACGTTGGTGCTGCTGTTGATGAAGTCCACCGGATGAGGTGCGCATACCTGGGTGAGGCCGCCCACAGGAATCTGGATGCTGGCGCTGGAGCTCTGCTCCATGGTGAGGCTGCCCGTGATCACGCAGCCTGTGGCGATCTCGGTGAATGTTATGGTGTAGGTGGCCACGGCAGCCGGGTACAGGTGCGTCACCGTCATGGGCGGCATCAAGGCAGCGCCGTTCTGCACAGGACTGCCATCGCCCCAGTTGATGCTATATGCACCTAGTGTCTGCGGTGTGGCTACCACCAAGGTGAAGTTCGTGCCGCTGCAGCTGTACCACTGCGGATTGGCCGAGGGTGTCCCGTAGTAATCATAGAGCTGCGGGCATTGGGCTGCCGCTACCATCGAGGCTGTCGATGCGATACCGGCGAGGCTGAAGCGGCGAATGGTACCCACGCGTGCGATCCTGTTCCGCCGCTGTTACGCGTTCCTGAACCCTGCGGATACGCCGAAGGCTGAAGCGAAGACGAACCGCGCGCCGCACCCGGCCAAACCTGCCTAAGCGCGAACCAAGGCGCATGCTGGCCGTATGAGCGTGTTGCCGCATCGGCAGCATCATCCCCATGGAGCACTACGACCTCTGCGTCATCGGCGGCGGACCCGCTGGTTACGCTGCCGCCATGCGCGGCATCGACCTCGGACAGCGCGTGCTCCTGGTGGAGCGCGACAGGATCGGCGGCACGGGCATCTATAACGGCGCCCTGACCTCCAAGACCATGTGGGAGATCGCGCAGCGCGCTTCCAACGCCAACGCGCTCATGCGCACCCGTGGCCGCGAACCTTTCCGCCTCGATTGGAGCGAGGTGATGAAAGCCGTGAACGAAGCCGCATTCGAGCGCAAATACCTCTATGCGTGCCATATGCAGCTCCTGGCCTCGCATAAGGGGAATGGACGATTCCAGCATGAGCGCGGCGAGGCCCATTTCCTGGACCCCAATGTGATCAGGATACAACGGCCCAATCATGTCCTTGATGTGCGCACCGATCATGTCATCATCGCAACAGGCAGCAGGCCGCGCCACCTTCCCGGCATTGAGACCGACGAGCGCCGGATCCTCACCAGCGACGGCATCTTCAGCCTGGAGGAATACCCGCGCAGCATCGTCATCATCGGCGCCGGCGTGATCGGCTGCGAATTCGCGACGATCTTCTCGCTGCTGGGCAATACGCGCGTCCACCTCATCGACCGCGCTGAGCGGATCCTGCCCTTCGAGGATGCCGACGTGAGCGAAGTGGTGGCACAAAGCCTCGAACGGCGCGGCGTCATCATCCATCGCCAGGCGAAACTCGAATGCATCACCTCCATCGATCCCGATCATGAGGGAAATGAAGTGGAATACCGTCTTTCATACCCGGACGGCCGCGCGGAGACAGTGCGGGTGCACAAGGCCCTGCTCTCCGTGGGCAGGATCGCCAATACCGACCGGCTCGACCTGGCCGCAGCTGGCGTGCGCACCGATCCCAGGACCGGGAACATCGAGGTGCACGGCACGCGCACCAGTGTTCAGCACATCCATGCGGTGGGCGATGCCACAGGGACCAACATGCTCGTGAACCTGGGCGAGATGGAGGGGCGTCATGCCGCAGAATGCATCGCGGGCTGCGTGCCGGTGGGGCTCACTTATGACAACATCAGCACCATCATGTTCCTGGAGCCCGAGGTCGCGGGAGTAGGATTGAATGAACAGGAATGCCAGAAACGCGGCATCGCCTATCGGATGGCGCGAGTCGATTACTCGTGCCTCGCCCGCGCCATTGCCATGCGGCGCACCAAGGGTTTCTTCAAGGTGATCGTCACCGATAATCCTGAGATGCGCATCCTGGGCATGCGTGCCGTGGGCGAGCACGCGAGCAGCGCCATCGAAGCCGTGAGCCTCATGATCAAGCTGGGCATCCCGGTGCATGAGCTGGCCAACCTGATCCATCCGCACCCCAGCATCACCGAGGGCGTGCAGGAATGCGCTCGCCTGCTGCTGGGCCAGAGCCTCTTCAAGCCAGAGGTCTTCGCTGATAAGCTGCGCTGCTACGCTTGGTCGCCCGAACAGGAGCGCATGGATGCTGCTTGAAGCGCGGTGCGCTTAAGCTCACCCCTTCGAGCCGTCTTCATCTGAGCAATTGCCCCGACCCACCGCGTAAGGTCACGGCGGACCCGGATCGCTGAACTCCGGATTGCTCAGGAACTCCGGATCCGTGAGCATGTTCAGGAAGGCGATCAGCTGATCCTTCTTCTCCTGCGTGAGTTGCAGCCCGCCAACCGTGTACTTCATGAATGGGCTGATCGTGGGCGAAGGATGGCCGCCGCTGTTGTAGTGCTCGATCACCTCTTCCAAGGTGCCGAAACGCCCATCGTGCATGTACGGCGCGCTCACGGCCACGTTGCGAAGCGAGGGCGTCTTGAACAGGCCCATGTCCTGCGGCAGGCCCGTGATCCCGCCAAGCCCAAGGTCCGTGAACTGGCTGTCGAGGCCATTGTTGCGAAGCAGCCCATCGGTGAACCGTGCGCCGCCATGCGGGTGGCAGTGGAAGCAATCAGCGCCCCATTGCCCCCCCAGCCCATTCGCAGGGTCGCCGCCCTCTTGCTGCGTGAGCAGGATCCCGCCTTGCTCGAGCAACGTCGGGAAGATCTCCCCACGCTGGAATTGATCGAATCGCGAGTTGCCGCTGATCATGGTGCGCAGGAACTGCGCCATGGCCTTGGCCGCTTTGTACTTGTCGATGCTCGACGTCCCGAACGCATCATGGAACAGCTCGCGGTAAGCGGGATCCGCTTGGAGCTTGGCCACGGCGTTGGGCCAGGTCTCGTGCATCTCGATCGGGTTCTCCACCGGCTGCAGGACCTGGTCTTCGAGCGTCATCGCGCGCCCGTCCCAGAAGAAGCGCGTCTCCCAGCCCAGGTTCTGCAGCACCATGCTGTTGCGGTCGCCCTGCAAGCCATCGATACCGGTGCTGAATTGGCTGCCATGATCACTGAAGGCGAAAGCCTGCGCGTGGCAACTCGCGCAGCTCTGCGTGTTGTTGCCGCTCAGTCGTTCCTCGTAGAAGAGGTAGCGCCCCAGCTTCACCCCTTCCACCGTCATGGGGTTGTCCGATGGTATGGTCATCGGCGGGAAATTGGCCGGGATGGCCAACGTGTAGGGTGTGGCGGTGTGGCTGCCGCCGCCATCGTCGGTCTCGACCGGTTCAGGCTCCGGCCGACAGGCGGCCAATGCGACAACGGCGAACAGGCTGATTCGGATGAGGCTCCTCATGGCACTTGATCAATGGGTCGCTCGTCGGTCAGGGCATGGAAGAAGGCGATCAGATCGGCCTTGTCCTGCGGGCTCAGCGCAAAGCTCTGCATTTCGGGGTCGCGGTTCGCATGGGGCAGCCCGCCGCTGGCGAAGAAGTCGATCACCTCCTCCAAAGTGGCTATGCTGCCGTCGTGCATGTACGGAGCGGTGAGCGCGATGTTGCGGAGGGAGGGGGTCTTGAACTTGCCGTTGTCCGAGGGGACCAGCGTGATGCGCTCACGGCCGGGATCGGCATAGGTGAGGTATTGCCCCACATTGTGATAGCCGTGGTCGCTCAGATCGAAGCCGTTGTGGCAGGCCGTGCAATTGAGCTCATCGCTCCTGAAGAGAGCCAGTCCATGCTGCTCACTTGCGCTCAATGCCAAGGCGTCGCCGCTCAGGAAACGGTCATAGCGCGACCAGCCGCTGACCAGGGTGCGCTGGTAGGCCGCCAATGCGCGTGTGAGCTCATAGGCATCCATCGGCTTGCCGTATGCTCGCCTGCTCAACGAGGCATAAGGCTCCAGGTTCCGCAAGTCGGCAGCGGCGCGCGTAATGCTGAAATCCATCTCCAACGGGTCATGAATCGGGGCGATGGCTTGCTGCTCGAGGGTGGGCACGCCTCCATCACGGAAGTAGCCGTTGTGCCAGGCGAGGTTGATGAGCGGGGCTGCGTTGCGCATGCCGGCCAGGCCATCCACGCCGAAGCTCAGCGGAAGCGTGTCGCTGAAGGCATGGTCGGGGAAATGGCACGAAGCGCATGAGACCGTCCCAGTTCGCGACAGCCGCGTGTCGAAGAACAGCTCCTTGCCCAAGGCCACGCTCGCTTCGGTGATCGGGTTGTCGTCTGGTGCATTAATCGCTGGAAAACCCGGAGGCAACAGCAGGTTGAAGGGGCGGTCCGGTTCCGGCAGCTCATCCGTGGCATGCCGGCAAGAAGCCAGCAGGACAAGCGCGCAGATGATCACCGTCCACCGCATCATTCAAGGCTGAGGCTGCGCTTCACATTGCGCGTGAGCTTCAGCGCCAGCGGGTAATTGGCGCCGTGCGATTGGTTCTCCGTCACAACGTCAATCGTCTCTTCGGGGGTTTGCAGGAAGCCGTCCACCTTCACACGGAGCGTCACATCGGTTGTCAGTCCTTTCGTTGTGCTGAAGGGCAGCGCGGGGAAGAGATCAACCGTAGTGTAGCAGGTGTCCATCCCCGTGTGCACGGAAAATGGCGAGAGCAAAGCGCCCGTGCTGAGAGGATCCGGATTGAAGCGCCCATCGAACAGCACGAATTTGTAGCCCGTGGCCCAGCTCCAGTACATGCCGGTGTTCACGCTCATGGGGTGGCTATCGCCATAGAGCGCCACATTGGTATAGTTGAGGTCGTGCGGCAGGCCCAGCCCTGCACGAAGACCAAGCCAGGTCCCCTCGGGAACGCTCAGGTCGAAGCTGCTTGCGCCATTGCCAAGGTCGAGGAGCTTCACGGTACTGAGCAACTCCTCTCCCGACGCGCTCACCGCACGGATATCACTCAAGTAGAAGCGCAGCATCTCCGCTTGGAAACGGATGTCGCCAGGTGCCCGGTACTCAGTGAAGGCTTGGAACGGCTGCCCTTCCCACTCAGGAACCACATGCACGCGCAAGACGGCACTGGTGGGGGCCGACGGTGCGGGGGTCACCGGCTCGTCGGTTCGGCACCCGGCAATCAAAGCCGGGAGGGCAAGGAGTATGGCGCGGTGCTTCATGCGCATGTAACAATCGCGCGACCATTTTGGTTGCGGATCGTGCAAGTTAGCCCTGTACGCAGCCCTGCCGCGTGACGGCCATCACTTTCGAACCAGCCGGACATGGAAAGCCTCTAGGGCGAAGGGGCGGAGCTGATGACCCAGATCGCATCCGTGCCCTCATCGGTGAAAAGGAGCGAGTCGCCGCTGGGCTCATTGAAATCAGCCACCGAACCAATGAAGACCGCGCCTGAGCGCGCAGGCGATTGCCCGGCGCCAATGACATCGAAACATGCACCTGCCGGGTAACCGCCACGCTTGAAATCGAAAAGGGCATAGGATGAAAGCGGTTGCGCCTGACCGATGATGCGCTTCGGTGCGTAAGAATTCAGAGCCCAGCAGGCCCCATCGGCGCGGAAAGCATCGGCCTCGGCAATCGGCAATGCCTTTCGCAAACGGACGGTCTGGCCCGCGAACAGGATCAACGCGATGGGCAGCAGCATCCAACCCGCGGCTCCGAACGTCAGCAACCGTTGCACCAGCAAGCCGATGGAAGCAGCCAATGGAACGATCAGGAATACGAAGACCCGCTCGAAGGGCAACACGCCATGAATGAACGGGAGTGCCAAGGCCAAGGCGACCAAGGATGCGCACAGGACAGCGAGCCTTTGCCGCTCATTTCGCGTGAATGCAGAGGCCAGCAGGACCACCGTAATCGCTGAGAGCAAGCCGGAACGAAATCCCACGAGGCCTTCGAATGCCAGCTTCATGTGCGGCCAATAGGCTTCGGCCATGGCCGCGTAGCCAATCGGGCGCACCCAAGGGTTGTCCAGGAACGCCGCTGGGCCGCTCACGATCAGCGACGGAGCATACAGCAATGCAATGCCGATCACGGCCCTTGCAACAGCGTGCATCACGTGCGAACGCTCATGCCTGAACAGCATGAGCGATCCCAATAGCGCGCCAAAGCCGTAGAGGACCGATGGCGTAACGAACACCCCGAGCATTGCTGCGATCACCAGCAGGTGAAGCGCACGAGGATCGCGGGTCTTCAACCAAAGCGCTGCGGAACCGAAGCCCATTGTGAAGGCCAGCAGCACCATGGCATAGCCCCGGCCCAGATGATCGAAATAGAGCACAAGGGGCGAAGCCATCGCGAAAGCCACGGCGAGGAGCGCCGGCGCAGGGCCGCATATCCGCCGCAGAAGCATGTAAAGCGCACCTTGTGCAAGACCTGCTGCGATGATCGAAGGTGCTCGCAAGGCAAGCAAGGGATCCACGCGCAGCAGGCCGGTGATCGAAGCCAGCAACGTATGGCCGATGTGGTTATTCGGCGCTGCATACCACGTGAGGGCCACAAGCGGTCCACGGTCACCGAAGAGCAGCCAATTGAGCACTTCATCGAGCATGGGCGGATCGGCGACCGCAAAGGCGATGCGCATGACCGTGCAGGCGAGCAATGCGAGCGCGAAGACCCAGCGTTCCCGCATCGTCATCGAGGCCCAGGTTCGTGCAACCGCCGCACGGCCGCACCGCCAAGCGCCGGAAACTGCGGTGCACAGTGCTCTGGCCAGCCGCGGCCATGAGGCCACAATACACGCCGCAGCAGCCCATGACGAAGCAGCCCAGATCAGGCTGATGCGTGTTGGCAAGGGTAGCTTATCTGGATAATCGGGGATCGCACCATAGCCGAAGCTCCGGTCAACCATGGCATCGAATGCCGCCTCATCAATCGCCAGGAGCCAAGCCATCAGCGCTGCCAGCGCGACGACCACGAGGGCCATGATGAACCGCAAAGCGCGGAGGTGCTTCTCCATGATGCGTGGAGTGCACAAGGTAGCCGTGGCTTCAGAGCCCGGCCTCCGCCTTGAGCTTCTCGGTGCGCTCGGCCAGCTGCAACGCGTCTATGATGTCCTGCAGATCGCCGTTGAGCACTTGCGGCAGATTGTGAACAGTGAGCTCGATGCGGTGATCGGTGACGCGGCTCTGCGGGAAGTTGTAGGTGCGGATCTTGGCGCTGCGGTCGCCGCTGCTCACCTGGCTCTTGCGGTGCGCGGCCACGGCGGCCTCCTGCTTCAGCACCTGCTCCTCATAGAGCTTCGTACGCAGCATCTGCATGGCCTTCATCCGGTTGCCAAGCTGGCTGCGCTCGGTCTGGCACATCACCACGGTGCCGGTGGGGATGTGCGTGAGGCGCACCTTGGTCTCCACCTTGTTCACGTTCTGGCCACCGGCCCCGCCGCTCCGCGCCGTCTCCATCTTCACATCGCTCTCCTTCACATCCACATCGGACTCTTCGGCCTCAGGCAGCACATTCACCGTGGCTGCGCTGGTATGGATCCGGCCTTGCGCCTCAGTGGCTGGTACCCGCTGCACCCGGTGCACACCGGCCTCGAATTTCAGCACGCCGTATGCGCCTTCGCCGATCACGTTGAAGATGACCTCCTTGTAACCGCCCACTGTGCCTTCGCTCACATCGGCCACCTCGATCTTCCAGCCGCGGCCCTCGATGTAGCGGCTGTACATGCGGAACAGGTCGCCCGCGAAAAGGCTCGCCTCATCACCGCCAGTGCCCGCACGGACTTCCATGGTGCAGTTGCGCGCATCGTTCGGATCTTTCGGCACCAGCATCATGCGCACCTCCTCCTCCATCGCTTCGATGCCCGCCCGGCTCTGGTCGCGTTCAGCACGGGCCATCTCCAGCAGGTCCGGGTCCCTTTCGCTGCGCAGCATCTCCTCGGCGCCGCTCAGGTCGTCGTGAAGCTTCTTGAACCGGAAGAAGGCCTGCTCGATGGGCTCGAGGTCCCGGTAGCTTCGGTTCAGCTCGACGAACTTCCTTTGGTCAGCGATCACGGCGGGGTCCGCCAGCTGCTTGCCGATCTCGGTGCGACGGTCATGCAGCGAAGAGAGCTTGGCGAGGAGATCACTCATGGGTATACTTCCACGGATGGCACGGATGAATGCACGATGGGAAGGTTAGGCGTAAGTGAAACGGCCATGCGCGCTGGTGAGCACCACCTCCTTCGTTGGCGCGGCCTCCACCCTGCCGATGACCTTGGCGGCAATGCCGAATGACTTCGATATGGCGATGATCTCCTCGGCGCGCGCGGGCTGCACGTAGAACTCCAGACGGTGGCCCATGTTGAAGACCTTGTACATCTCCTGCCAGCTCGTTCCGCTCATCCCTTGGATCGCCGCGAAGAGCGGTGGCGTTGAGAAGAGGTCGTCCTTGATGATCCGGAGTCCTTCTACGAAATGCAGCACCTTGGTCTGCGCACCGCCGCTGCAATGCACCATGCCGTGGATCTCCGGGCGCATGGCGTCGAGCACCTTCTTAACCACTGGAGCATAGGTTCGCGTGGGCGAGAGCACGGCCTTGCCGAAATCGAGCGGCGTTCCTTCCAATGGATCGTTGAGCCGCGCTTGGCCACTGTAAACAAGTTCCGCAGGTGTTGCAGGGTCGAAGGTCTCCGGATACTTGGCGGCAAGTTCCTTCGCGAACACATCGTGCCGAGCGCTGGTGAGGCCGTTACTGCCCATGCCCGCATTGTAGGAATGCTCGTAGGCGGCTTGGCCATCACTGGCCAATGCGACGATCACGTCGCCGGACTTGATCCGCGCATTGTCGATCACGTCTGCCCTCTTCATCCGGCACACCACGGTGCTGTCCACGATCACGGTGCGCACCAGATCGCCCACATCGGCGGTTTCGCCTCCGGTGCTGCTGATGCCGATGCCCTGCGCGCGCATGGACGCGAGGAAGCTCTCGGTGCCCTCGATCAGCGCGCTCACCACTTCACCGGGGATCAGGCGCCTGTTACGGCCAATGGTGCTGCTGAGCAGGATCCCATCCACGGCGCCCACGCAAAGCAGGTCATCAAGGTTCATCACCACGGCGTCCTGCGCGATGCCATGCCAAACGCTGATGTCGCCGGTCTCCTTCCAATAAGCGTAGGCGAGCGATGATTTGGTGCCTGCACCGTCGGCGTGCATAACGAGGCAATGGTCCGTGCTGCCGGTGAGCGCATCGGGCACCACTTTGCAGAAAGCACGGGGGAAGAGGCCCTTGTCCAAGGAGGCAATGGCCTTATGCACATCCTCCTTGCTGGAGGAGACACCGCGTTGCTCGTATCGGCCGTTCATCCGTTCAAAAGAAGAAGGGCATCCGCCGCTGTGGTGGATGCCCTTCCGTTGTGCGGTTCGCTAATTCTCTTTGGGCACGTAATCCGTGCGCAGCACCTTGAAGTCGGTGCGGCGGTTCTTCTGATGCGCAGCATCCTTCTCCTCCGCGGTGGCCATCTTCTTGATCACATCCATCGCGATCACCGGTTCATCGGGGCCCATGCCCACCGGCACCATGCGGTCCCCAGCAATGCCTTTCTCAATCAGGTAGTTCACGCAGCTCTGTGCACGCAGCTGCGAGAGCTCCTTGTTGCCGCCCTTGTACCTGCGGGTCGGCCGAGCATCGGTATGTGAACGAAGCTCGATGACGATGTTCGGATTGTCCATCAGCGTGCTGTACAAGGTCTCCAAGCTGTCTTTCGACTCGGGACGCAGGAAGAACTCATCCACATCATAGAGGATCTGCGGCAGCGCGATGGGGCCTTTGATCGGCTCCAGGAAGTACTCCTTCACGAAGGTGGTGCTCTCCTTCAGACCTACCGTGGTGATCTGGTCCTTCACCACCAGATAGCCTTCCTTCTCAGCCAGGATGCTGTAGCTGGTCTCTTCCTTGATGTAACGGTCCTTGCCGCTCTCCACGAAAGCGAAGCCGCCGTTCTCATCGGTGAGCGCGCTGAAGTTGCTGCCGTTGGTGCCCACCACGCTCACCTTGGCGTTCTGGATCGGAAGTCCGGTCTGCTTGTCATAAACGTTGCCTTGCAGGGCGAAGACGAGGTCGGGCATGTAGAAGCGCCAGATATCGTCCTGGCCCTTGCCTCCGGCTCGGCTGCTGGTGAAGAATCCGCGGTCGTTCTCGCCATCGAACACGATTGCGAAATCATCGCCGGGGCTGTTCAGCGGCGACTTCAGGTTATCGGGCGCGGTCCACAGTCCGTTGGCGGTCTTCTCAGCAACGAACATGTCCATGCCCCCCATGCCGGGATGGCCGCTGCTGCTGAAGTAGAGATTCCCGTCGAAGCGGACGAAGGGGAAAAGCTCGTCCTTACCGGTGTTGATATCTGCACCGAGGTTGGCGGGCTGGCCAGTAGGCATGCCATCCTTGTTCAGCGCCACCTTGTACAGGTCACGGCCGCCTTTATGCCCAGCGAACGGATAGTTGCTGGCGAAGACGAGGAACTCATCGTCAGGGCCGAGAGCGGGGTGGCCGATGTTCAGCGAATCCTCCTTGCCAGCTTCGGTCTTCAGCTTCAGCATCACCGGGGCGCTGTAGTTGTTGCCCACCTTCTTGCTCATCCAGATGTCGCATCCGAGCACCTTCTTCTTCTCGCTGGGGCAACGGGTGAAGTACATGATCGTGCGCTTGCTGTTGAAGATCGGGGCGCCTTCGTTGCCCTCGCTGTTGATCTCGAGCGGGAGCTTCACCGGTTCGCTCCACTTGCCCAAGCGGTCGCGGGTGCTGGTGAACAGGTCGGTGAAGGCATCGCCGGTGATATCGTCGGTTGAACTGCCGGTTGCCGCTGGGCGGCTGCTGGTGAAGACCACCGTTTCATTCTTCTTATCGGCGAAGGCCGGGCTGAAATCCCATTGCGGGGTGTTCAGGAGCACTTCCGGATCCACGCTGTAGCGCGTGGGGCTGTCCTTCCACTTCTGGGCCTGCTGGCAGGCTGCGATCCCGGCGTCGGCGCGAGGGTCGTTGCTCTTCTTCTCCTTGTACTTGTTGTAGTTGGCGATGGCATCGGCGTATTTGCCTTGCTGCTTCTGCATTTCAGCAGCCCAGAAATAGGGGCTGGGGTCGGCGAGCTGCGCCTTGATGGCCTTCTCGTACCAGACCTGCGCCTGAGGAGCATCGCCCAGCATGCGGTAGCTCTCGGCCACCATGAAGATGAGCTCGGCCTTGGTGGCCGCTTTCTTCTCCACGGTGTACGCCTTCTTGTAGAGCTCGATGGCGTTGAAGTAGAAGCCCCTCTGGTAGGCGTCGTCCGCCTCTTTGGCCAAGCGGTTGCCCTGCGCGATGGCCGAAGCCGTGGTGAGCAGGCACAGCACCAAGCTGGCCAGGATCTTCCTTGTTGTCATCAGCATGTGAAATGGTGGCTCCAATCGGGTCGCGGCGAAGATATACAAGTCGTCCAATGGGGAAAGGGCATTGGAAAGCCGAGGATTGCGGCCCCCACCCCCGCCTGATTCCCTTGGTGCTCAGCGGGTGAAGAGCAGCTCGCGCATCTTGGGCAAGGGCCACAATTCATCGTCCACGAGCAGTTCCAGCTTGTCGGCGTGGTAGCGGATGCGCTCGAGGAAGGGCTTCACCTGATCGCAGTAGGCGATGGCTTTGGCGCGCGGCTCTTCAATGGCGTTGGCCTTCTTGCGGGCCTCGATCATTTCTTCCACCAAGGAGACCACAGCGCTAACATGCTCGCTCATCTCTTCAATCAGGCGGATCTGCGTTGCAGTGGCCGTCTTGGCCTTCTCGGGGCTCAGCACCTCGCGGAGTCCGCGTACATTCTCGATCAGGCGGTTCTGGTAAGCAATGGCCACAGGCACGACATGGTTCTGGGCCAGGTCGCCCACCACACGGCTCTCAATCTGGATCTTCAAGGTGTAGCTGTGCAGCTCGATCTCATGCCGGGCTTCAGTCTCAACGGGACTGAGGACGCCCAGCTCATCGAATAGCTTCACGGTCTCCTTGCGGCTCCAGACATCAAGTGCGCGGGGGGTGTCCTTGATGTTGCTCAAGCCGCGCTTCATCGCCTCCTTCACCCATTCGTCGCCGTAGCCATTGCCCTCGAAGCGGATGGCCTTGCTGCGCACAATGAGGTCGCGGATCACGCGCAGGATGGCTTCATCCTTCTTCGTTCCCTTTTCGATCAGCGCATCCACTTCCTTCTTGAAGGCCCTGAGCTGTGCGGCTACGATGGTGTTGAGCACGGTCATCGGCCCAGCGCAATTGGCGCTGCTGCCCACCGCGCGGAACTCGAACTTGTTGCCCGTGAAGGCGAAGGGGCTGGTGCGGTTGCGGTCAGTGTTGTCGAGCATCACCGGCGGGATGCGGCCGATGTCGAGCTTCAGCTCTGTCTTGCGGTCGGGGGTCATGGCCCCTTTGAGGTTCTTCTCCAGTCCATCGAGCAGGCCTCCGAGGTAGTCACCGATGAAGGCGCTGATGATGGCCGGCGGGGCCTCGTTCGCTCCCAAGCGATGGTCGTTGCCTGCACTGGCGATGCTGGCGCGCAGCACATCGGCATTGGCATGGATGGCCGCGATGGTGTTGACGAAGAAGGTGAGGAAACGGATGTTCTCCTTCGGGGTCTTTGCTGGCTTCAGCAGGTTCACGCCCGTATTGGTGGCCAGGCTCCAGTTGTTATGCTTGCCGCTGCCGTTCACCCCTGCGTAAGGCTTTTCATGCAAGAGGACACGGAAATCGTGGCGCTGCGCCACCTTCTCCATCACGTCCATAAGCAGCACGTTGTGATCCACGGCGAGGTTGAGTTCCTCGAACACCGGCGCGCACTCGAACTGGTTCGGGGCGACCTCGTTGTGCCTAGTCTTCACGGGGATGCCGAGCATGAGGGCCTCGGTCTCGAATTCACGCATGAATGCACGGGCGCGGTCGGGGATGCTGCCGAAGTAGTGGTCCTCCAACTGCTGGCCTTTGGCGGGGATGTGGCCGAAAAGGGCTCGGCCGGTCATCATGATATCGGGCCGGGCGAAGAAGAGGGCTTTGTCGATGAGGAAGTACTCCTGCTCCCAACCGAGGGTGCAGGTCACCTTGGCCACATCCTTGTCGAAGTACTGGGCCACCTGGGTGGCTGCCTCATCGATGGCACGGATGGCGCGGAGCAGCGGCATCTTGTAGTCGAGGGCCTCGCCGGTGTAGCTGATGAAAATGGTAGGGATGCAAAGGGTGCGGCCGATCACGAAGGCTGGGCTGCCGGGATCCCAAGCAGTGTAACCGCGTGCCTCGAAGGTGTTGCGGATGCCCCCACTGGGGAAGCTGCTGGCATCGGGCTCCTGTTGCACCAGCATGCTGCCATCGAAGCGCTCGATGCTGCGCCCGCCGCCGATGGGCTCGAAAAAGGCATCATGCTTCTCTGCGCTCAGGCCGGTTAGCGGCTGGAACCAATGGGTGTAGTGCGTTGCGCCCTTGGTGGCGGCCCATTCCTTCATGCCGCTGGCCACCTGGTCCGCCAACTTCCGGTCGATCCGATTGCCGTGATGCATGGCCTGGCGCACCGCGTACCACGCATCCTCCGTAAGGAACATGCGCATGGCGTCCTCCCCGAAGACATTGGCGCCGAAATACTCGCTGATCTTCTGTGAGGGGGGGTCCACGAAGCGGGGGGCACGATTCAGGACATCCTCAAGAGCTTTAATGCGAATCTGGGGGGTGGACATGGAAAATGGTTGTTTTCGGCCGCGAAGCTATTCTGGATTGGGGGTGTGTCTGTATGATTCTAATAAATAGTTCCAAACCCCTGTGCAAAATGGGGGGGGCAGTGGTAAAATGGCGACAACTCGCAGCGGGACTATTCAACCGCGTGCGAGCACCAGCACCAAATAGGCCAGGTAAGCCGCCACTAGAATGGCGCCTTGCCAACGGCCCATCCGCTGCCCGAAACGCATCAGCGGGTAAAGGATCAGTGCGGTGATGAGCATGGCGATCAAGTCGATGCGGAAACTGTCATGGCTGGCTGAGATCGGGTGCACGCTTGCGGTGACGCCTATGATGCCGAGGAGGTTGAAGACATTGCTCCCGACCAGATTGCCCAAGGAGATGTCGGGTTGCTTTCGATAGGCGGCCACGAGGCTTGTGACCAGCTCGGGCACCGAGGTGCCGAATGCGATCACGGTGACGCCGATGAGCTGCTCGCTCACGCCTCCGAGCCTTGCAAGGCCTACCCCGCCATCCACGAACCACTCCGAGCCCTTGGTGAGAGCCGCGATGCCCGCCACGAGCAACAGCACCGCCTTCCACCATGCCATGCGGGGGGGCTCATGCGCGCGCGACAAGGCCGATCTCCTCGATGCCCAGACCATCCAGCCTACATAGCAGACCATCGCCGCCAGGAAGATCAGGCCCTCCCAACGCGCAATCAGATCGTCGTTGAAGAGCCACCAGAACAGCAGACTAACGGCCATCATCACAGGCCAATGGATCCGCCGAGCATCACGATCAACCTCAATGGGGAAGATGAGGATGGCCAAGCCCAGGATCAGGCTTATGTTCACGATGTTGCTGCCTACGACATTGCCGATGGCGATGGCAGGGGTGCCTTTCAACGCAGCCATCAAGCTTACCAGCAGCTCGGGCGCTGAGGTGCCCATGCTCACCACCGTGAGGCCGATGACCAAGGGCGAGATTCGGGCACGCAGCGCCAAGTCAACCGCGCCTCGCACCATGGCCTCTGCGCCCGCAACCAGCACCGCCAGGCCAAGCAGGGTGAGCAGGAGCTCGGTCATGAAGGCTCTTCCGGCTTCGGTTCCAAAGCAGGATCAGCAGGCTTGGCCGAGGGCTCCTCGGCTAAGGCATTGAACTGGCGCTGATGCTCCAAGGAAGCGCGTCGAACCTCGCTCGCGCCCCGATTGATCTCCCGCTGCACCTCGTTGCTGGCATCGCGCACTTGCCGCATGAAGCGGCCCATGCCGCGTGCGATGTCGGGGATGCCCTTGGCGCCGAAGAAGAGCAGCACGAAAAGGATCACCACCAGGAATTCGCCACCGCTGATGTCGAAGATCAGAAGCATAGGGGCGAAAAGTAGGAAGCCCCGCGTGCGCAGCGGGGCTTCCTCAGATACGGATCACGGCTCAGGCCTCGCGCGCAGGGTCCTTGCCCTTGAGCAGGTCCGTGACGATCGCCGTCGCGACGAAGACGGAACTGTATGTGCCCACGCCGATGCCCACGAGCAGCGCGAATACGAAGCCCTTGATCGCGGTGCCGCCGAAGACGAAGATCACAGCAAGCACCAGCAAGGTGGTGAGCGAGGTGTTCATGGTGCGGCCCAGCGTGGAGTTGATGGCCTTGTTGATCACCACCACGTACGGCTCGCGCTTGTGGTCGCGCAGGTACTCGCGCACGCGGTCGTACACCACCACGGTGTCGTTGATCGAGTAACCGATCACCGTGAGGATGGCTGCGATGAAGGCCTCGTCGATCTCCATGCTGAAAGGCATGATCTTGTAGAACAAGGAGTAGACGCCGAGCACGATTATGGCATCGTGCGCCAAGGAGAGCAGGCCGCCCAAGCCGAACTGCCAATTCCTGAACCGGATGGCGATGTACAGGAAGATCAGCGCCAAAGCGATGAGCACTGAGGTTATCGCGCCCTTCTGGATATCATCGCTGATGGTGGGGTCCACCTTGCGGCTCTCCGTGATCTGGTAGTCGCCGCCTACGGCATCGATCCCTGCGCGCAGCTGCACCTCAACCATGCGGTCGGCCACGGTGTCGGCTTGCGCGATCAGGTAGTTCGTCGTGATCTTCAATTGGCGATCGCTGCCGTAGGTCTTCACGTTGGTGTTGCTCTTCACGCCGTCATCGCCTTTGAGCGTCCCATCGAGCGAGGCGCGGAGCGCTTCAACATCCACATCGCCCTTGAACTTCACCACATAGGTGCGGCCGCCGCTGAAGTCGACGCCCCAGTTGAAGCCATTCACCACCATTGAGCCGATGCTCGCCGCGATGAGCAGGCCGCTCAGGGCATAGAACACCTTGCGCTTGCCCATGAAGTCCCAATTGGCGTTCACGAAGATGTTCTTGCTCCAGTTGTTCCATACCGAGAAGGACTTGCCCTTCTCCAAGCGGTAGGAGATGATCATGCGGGAGAGCAGCAGCGCGGTGAACATCGAAGTGAGGATGCCGAGGCCGAGCGTGACCGCGAATCCTTGCACGGGACCGCTTCCGAAGATCAACAGGATCACCGCGATGATCAGCGTAGTGACGTTCGAGTCGATGATGGCCGAGAGCGCTCCCTTGAAGCCCAGGTCCACGGCGCTCTTGAGCATCTTGCCGTGCCGCAATTCCTCGCGGATGCGCTCGTAAATGAGCACGTTGGCGTCCACCGCCATGCCCATGGTGAGCACGATGCCCGCGATGCCGGGCAGCGTGAGCGCGGCTTGCAACGAAGCCAGCGCGCCGATGAGCACGAAGAGGTTCACGATGAGTGCGAGGTCGGCCACCCAGCCAGCGCGGGCGTAGTAGATCACCATGTAGAGGAGCACGAGCAGCAAGGCGATTCCGAAGCTCATCAGGCCGGTGCTCACGTTCTCCTGACCCAGCGATGGTCCCACCACGGTCTCGTCGATGATGCGTGCCGGAGCGGGCAGTGCGCCGGCCTTCAGGATGTTCGCCAAGTCGCTGGCTTCCTGAATCTGCGCGTTCAGCTCCCCGGCGCCCATGGAGATGGTGCTGGTGCCGCCGGCGATCTCGGAACGCACCTCGGGCGCGCTGTAAACGAGTCCATCGAGCACGATGCCGATGTACTTGCCCACGTTGTCGCCGGTCATCACTTTCCAGGTCTGAGCGCCTTCGGTGTTCATGTTCATGATCACCTCCACTTCACCCTTGAAGTCGAAGTCCTGGAAGGCATTGGTGATCACGCTGCCATCGAGCTTGGGCTTGCCATCCATAGGCAGCTTGATCGCATAGAGCTCGAGGAAAGGGCCGCTGGTTCCCTCCTGCTGCTTGGCGCCCCAAACCAAGCGCGCATCGCGAGGCAGTGCATCACGCACGGCAGACATGGAGAGGAAGCGCTTCACCTCGGAAGTGTCCTTCAGCAGCGCACGGCCCACGACAGGACCAAGCGCGAACTGCCCGCGCTGGTTGCCGGCAGGCTCCAGCACCGAGCGCAGAGGAGAGCGCTTACGGGCCTCTTCATCGCTGATGGTTTCTTCTTCACCCTCCCCGGCAGCGGTATCCGCGGCAGCCGTGTCGGCATCGCCGAGGCTGTCATCGGCTGCGGTTTCCGGCTCGGCAATCGTGGAATCGGTCACGGCTGCAGTGCTGTCCGCAGGCATCGCGGTGCTGTCGGCAGCGGCCTTCAAGCTGTCCTGCGCCGCCAACTCAGGGTAAAGCTGCGCGGAAAGCGCCGCATCGGCACCGAACAGCAAGGGCCCGATGTCCGTGTTGGAGTGCATCTCCCAGAACTCCAGGTTGGCCGTGCTCTGCAGCACGCGGCGCACACGCTCTTTGTCCTTCACGCCCGGAAGCTCAATGGCGATGCGGCCGCTGAAGGCCTGCTTCTGGATGCTGGGCTGGCTCACGCCGAATTTGTCGATTCGGGTGCGCAGGATCCGCTCGGTGTTGCTCAGCGCGGTCTCAGCCTCGCGGCGCAATGCGCTGATGTAGGAATCATCATCGCCCTCACGATCGAACATGCCCTGCCTGTCCGGCGAGTAGAAGATGGCCGAGAGCGGTGGGCGGTTCTCGATCTTGCGGTACTCCTCGTCGAAGAGCGACACGAAGTCCTTGTTGTCGCTGAGCTGGCGCTGACGGGCATTGGCCATGGCCTGTTTGAAGGCCGGATCATTGCTCTCCTCGCTGAGGTTCTCGATCAGCTCGGGCACGCTCACTTCGAGCGTTACGGCCATGCCGCCCCGCAGGTCGAGGCCCAGGTTGATCTCCTTCTCCTTGCACTCGCGGTAGGTGTAGCCCAGCAAGGGATACACCTTGTCCTCGGCGTGTGCCCGGAGGTAGGCGTTCTCATAATCGAGCTCCACTTGGCTTCGATCACGGGCAGCGCCCTCCGGCGTGCCAAGCACCGAATCGGCCTTGGCGATAGCATCAGCCTTGGCTTGGCCCTCGAGTCCCGAGGTGAAGTAGGAGAACGAAAGCTGGTAAGCGCACGCAAGCGCCAAGAGGACCGTGAAGACCCAAAGCGCGCCTCTATTCTGCATGACTGGTAAGGGGGTTCGTAAAAGAGGCGGCAAATATAGCCGGACAAGTGATGCGGGAAAGGCCGTGTTTTCGCCTCTGCATCAAGCATTAATACGCGAACGCCGGAAGGTGAAGAACATGATCGGGGCATGTCGCCGCCGCCCTTCACGCAACCGACCTTTGGGCCGAAGCGTCACACCTTCAACCCACCATGCTGCGATTCCTCCCCTGCTTCACCCTTGCGTTAGCCGCTTCCACCCTGAGCGCCCAATGGGACCTGCACTTCGACCCCGCCATCCCGGTCACGCAGCAAGGCGCCTTGCTCGATCTGGCTTGGGCTGGTGGCATCAACTATGCGCAGGTGAGTGAGATCGACCTCAACGGCGACGGGCTCAAGGACCTGCTCTTCCTGGACCATTCCTATTCCTTCCCAAGCGGGCACAAGGCCGTGATGCTCCTGCGCACCAGCAGCGTTGAAGGGACCGCCTACTACCGCCCGGTCCGGGAATACGACAACGTGCCGCCATTGAACCAAATGCACGATTGGGCGCTGGCGCGCGACTACAACTGCGATGGCAAGGCCGACATCTGCTCCTACACTCAAGCCGGTTTCGGCGTTTGGAAGAACACTGGTGATGATGCTGAATTGACCTTCGAGCCCGTGAAGAGCTTGGTGTATTCGGCCTACGTATCGCCGAGCGGTGCGCAGACCAATGCCAACCTCTTCATCTCTCAAGTCGACCTGCCCGGCATCGAGGACATCGACGGCGACGGGGACTTGGATGTGATCACCTTCAGCTTGTTGGGCACCTACGTGGAGTACCACAAGAACCTGAGCATGGAGACCTATGGCACCTGCGACAGCCTGCGGTTCGAGCAGCGCAACAAGTGCTGGGGCTACTTCGCCGAGAACTTCAACAACAATTCGGTTACGCTGAACGTGCCTTGCCAGTTCAACGTGCCCAATCCCGAGCTGCGCCCCGAGGGTGAGACCGATGCCGAAGACGACAGCGACGAACGCGCGCATGCGGGCAGCACCATCACGCCCATCGACCTTAACGGTGATGGCGTCAAGGACCTGCTCCTGGGCGATATCTCGTTCACCAATCTCGTGGGCCTGACCAACGGTGGCAGCGTGGCGAATGCGCTAATGACCAGCGAGGACACGCTCTTCCCGAGCTACAACGTGAGCGTGGACATGCCCGTTTTCCCAGCGGGCTTCTACTTGGATGTGGACCGCGATGGTCGCCGGGACCTGCTGGTGACGCCCAACGCAGGCTCCCTATCGCACGACTTCCGCAGCGTGTGGTACTACCGCAATACCGGGACCGATGCCGCGCCGATCTTCCAGTTCCAGCAGCAGAACCTCTTCCAAGACCGCATGATCGAACTCGGCTTGGGCGCTATCCCGGTAGCCTTTGATGAGAATGGTGACGGCCGGATGGACCTGATCGTGAGCAACCACGGCTACTACCAGACCGGCGGCAGCTATGTGGGCAAGGTGGCCCTCTTGCGCAATGTGGGCAGCGCTACCAGCCCGGCCTTCGACCTGGTCACCGACGACTGGCTCGGCTTATCGAACAGCGGCATCGGCTTGAGCATGCATCCGGCCTTCGGCGATGTCGACGGTGATGGCGACCTGGACCTGTACATCGGCGACCTGCAAGGGCGCTTGCACTTCTACCGGAACACCGCCACCGGCCCGCAATCGCAGTTCACCTTGCAGCAGATCAACTTGACCGACGCTGGGGGCGCCATGATCGATGTGGGGCAATTCGCCGCCCCTGTCTTCCACGACCTGGACGAGGACGGATTGTTTGACATGGTCATCGGCGAGCGCAACGGCAATTTGAACTACTACCGCAATACGGGCACGGCCGCCAGCCCTTCATGGACCTTGGTGACCGAGAACCTCGGTGCGGTGAGCACCATCGAGTGGATCAATGTCACGGGCCATTCGACTCCGCACTTCATCACCAACGACCAAGGCCAGCGCGAACTGCTGCTCGGATCGGAGAGCGGCGCCATCTACCATTACGGCGACATCGATGGGAACCTCGATGGCAATTGGACCCGCCTTGATACCGCATGGCGCGGCATGGATGATGGCGCACGTACGGTGCTCTGCCTGCATGACTTCACCGGCGATGGCCAGCAGGACCTCGTGGTGGGCAATTACCGCGGCGGCCTCAGCTTCTGGCGCAGCGACCAGCTCAGCACGGTGGCAGGGGCAACGAGTGCCTCGCCGCGCTTCAGCCTTTATCCGAACCCCGCTAGAGCCCAAGTGGAGCTCACCACCGATGAGCTTGTGCCGGGAACCGCATGGGTGCTGCGCGACGCCTTGGGCCAGGAGCTGCATCGCGGCCAGATGTCCAATGGGAAGGCGAACATTTCACTGTCCGGGCTGGCAGAAGGCCTTTACATGGTAAGGCTCGAAGGCCCACGCAACAGCGCTGCGCAGCGGTTGGTGGTCCTTCATTGAGGAAGGCCGGAGAATGCGAAAGGCGCCTCACGGGCGCCTTTCGTTATAAGAGGCGATTACGCTCAGGCGGTGACGCTGTTCATCTTGTCCAGCACGTCCATCACCTCCTTCACGGACTTGGCGCTGGCTTGGCAGAGTTCCATCTCTTCCTTGTTCAGCTTCAGCTCGATGATGCGCTCAATGCCATTCCGGCCGAGAATAACGGGGGCTCCCATGTAGATGTCCTTCAGCCCGTACTCGCCCTGCAGCCACACGCAGCAGGGGAACACGCGTTTCTGGTCGCGCACGATGGCCTCTACCATTTGCGCAGCGGCCGTGCCAGGTGCATACCAAGCGGAGGTGCCCAGTAGGTTCACGATCTCGCCGCCGCCCTTCTTGGTGCGGTCCACGATCGCGTCGAGCTTGTCCTTTGCGATGAGTTCGGTCACCGGTATGCCGCCAACGGTGGTATAGCGCGGCAGGGGCACCATGGTATCACCATGCCCTCCCATGAGTACCGCTTGGATGTCCTTGGGGCTTACGCCCAGCTCGGTGGCCAGGAAGGCGCGATATCGGGCGGTATCAAGGATGCCCGCCATACCGAAGACCTTGGTGCTGGGCAGCTTGCTATTGACGTAGGCGCAGTACGTCATTACATCGAGCGGATTGCTCACGACGATGATGATGGCATTGGGCGAATGCTTCACCACGTTCTCCGTCACGCTCTTCACGATGGCGGCGTTGGTGGCAATGAGGTCGTCGCGGCTCATGCCCGGTTTCCGGGGCAGGCCGCTGGTGATCACCACCACATCGCTGCCGGCGGTCTTGGCATAATCGTTCGTGCTGCCCACCAGGCGTGAATCGAACAGATTGATCGGGGCCGTCTGCCAAATATCCAAGGCCTTGCCTTCGGCGAAGCCTTCCTTGATATCGAGCAGCACCACTTCATTGGCGAGCTCCCAGCGTGCCACGGCATCGGCGCATGTAGCGCCTACATTACCAGCTCCTACTACTGTGACTTTCATCCTGAACGTGCGGGGATTAGAGGGTTGTTTGCGCATTGCCAACAGAGCAGCGCGGGGGCGAATGTAGGCGCTCGGTACAGCCGCGTTGATGGGCAATTGTCAGCCGATGTTGAAGACCCCGTTCGCTTTGAATGGAACCTTGCAGGCATCCCAGCGGGGCTACCCTCGTCTTCAGCCCGATGCCTATCTTGTCCGCTCCAAGCCAACCCACGAAGGCTCCGATCATGACACCGGAACGCATCGCCCCGCGGCTTACCCTAAGCTGGGTGAATACCGAGAGCCAACAGGCGGCTTTCGGTGAATTGGTGGATGGTTGCGTTGCTGGTGACCGCCGTGCGCAGCAGCGGGTCTATGAACAGTTCTATGGCAAGATGATGGCGGTGTGCATGCGCTACACCAAGAACACCGACCAGGCTAAGGATATCCTTCAGGATGGATTCATCAAGGTGTTCCGCAGCATGGAGTCCTTCAATCGGGCGGGTTCGTTCGAGGGTTGGATCCGGCGCATCATCGTGAACACCGCGATCGACCACTTCCGGCGCAGCAAGCACAGCTACCTGCTCCTGGGCGAAGAGCGCAGCATCGAGGATTTCAAGGACCAGGACGAAGAAGACACACTCGCTGACGATACCGGAGAAGAGCTTCCTGACCTGAAGCCGGCGGACGTGATCAACGCCATGCAGAAGCTTACCCCGGCCTACCGGACTGTGTTCAATCTGTATGTTTTCGAGGAAATGACCCATAAGGAAATCGCCGACGCGCTCGGAATCAATGTGGGCACCAGCAAGAGCAACCTGGCCAAAGCCAAGCACAACCTGAAGAAATTGCTGCGGCAGGAGAACAAGATCAATTGAGCGATGGAGATGAAGAACAAACCCGACGCCTTCGAGCAGGCCCTGCGGCAATCGCTGGATCAGTACGAAGTGCCTTACAATTCGGCCGACTGGGCTCAGTTGGACCGGAGCCTGAGCAAGACTGAAAGGAAGCAAGGGCGCTGGTCGCTCGGCTTGCTGGCGCTGCTCTTCGGTGGCGTAGTAGCCTTCTCTGCCACCATGTACCAGATACTCGCCGATAGCGGAACCGAGCAATCGGTGACCAGCGTGCAGCACGATGACGAAGCGGTTCCTGCTTTGTTCAGCCCTGCTCAAGAGAAGGCCAGCATGCCGGCGGCTTCTATTCCCGATGAAAGCCCAATCGGTCAAGTGAGCGAGCCCCGGCTCAAGCAAGCAGCCAATACCCGTAGCGAGGTCCGCACGGAATCGCCAGCACGCAGCGAACAAGCAGAGCTCCCGAGCACGAGTTCCGCGGCGAACATGACACCCGTAAAGCCTTCAGCACCAGCCAGCGACGAGGTGAGCATCCGCCCGAGCATCACCCAAGGCTGCCCCGGCACATCCGTTGAATTCGAGGTGACCAACATGGCGGCTCCCGGAACGCGCATGCTGTGGAACTTCGGCGATGGCACGTTCGGAACCGACCCGGCGCCGAAGCATGCATACAACAAGGCGGGCCGCTATGAAGTGACGCTCTCGATGAGTTCTGCCACAGGTGGCACCATCTTCAACAAGCCTGTATCGGATGTGATCGTCATCCATGAGCGCCCCGAAGCGGCCTTCAACCCGATGCCCCAGGAATACCTGGACCGGGTTCCCTCGGTTCATTTCGAGAATAAGAGCCTCAAGGGCAGTTCGTACTTGTGGGATTTCGGCGATGGCAGCATCAGCACGCTTCAAGTACCGACCCACGTCTACAAGAAGAAGGGCGATTACGCCGTGAGCCTGATCGTGACCAATGCCATCGGCTGCACCGACCGCACCGAGCGCGTGGTGCGCATCAAAGAGGATTACAATCTTCTGGCGGCACCGGCCTTTTCGCCCAACGGCGATGGGGTTGAGGAGCACTTCATTCCCGAGGCGCTGAAGACCTTGGAGCGCCGGTTCCGGATGACCATTCATGACCCCGCCACCGGGGCGTTGATGTACGAGACCTCCGATCTGAAACGGCCTTGGAATGGCCGCGTGAATGGCGTTGGCGCGCCCTGTGCCACGGGTGATTATGTGTGGATGGTGGAGATGAAGGACGGCGAAGCGCTTGGAGGAACCTATACCGGCACGGTGAGCCTGCTGCGCTAGGGTTCATATTTTCGGGAAGCTCCTAGGCCCCGGCCCGCAAGGCCGGGGCCTATTTTTGGAGCCGGGCAACCTCAGCACCTCGCAGCGCATCAATCAAAGGGCTTCTCGCACCTATTTGCCAACGTACGTCATGAACCGCATGCAGCGACTCTTATACACCCTGTTCCTACCGGTTGCAACCCTGCTCGTCGCCAATTCGGCGAGTGGCCAGCAATTCAGCATCACGGCAGGGAGCATCACCACCTGCGCCGGTGTGCTTGAGGATAGCGGCGGACCAGCGGCCTCCTACGGCACCAACGAGAACTTCACCGTTGTGATCTGCCCAGACCAACCCGGCGACGGCATCTCCCTGACCTGGGCGGTCTTCAATCTGGATCAGAGCGGAGCCAACAACACGTGGGATGCCATCAGCATCTGGGATGGCGATAATACCGGAGCCACCTTCTTGGGGAACTACTCCGGGGGCGCTCTTTTGGGCTTGGTCGTATCGGCCACCACCTTCAACCCCACCGGCTGCCTCACGGTTCGATTCAATTCGAACGGAACGGGGGTCGGTGATTTTGCGGCCAGCATCACCTGCTTCACGCCATGCGATCGTCCAGAGGCCGTGGCCACCATGAGCGAGCCGGGTCCTGCATTGGTCTGCCAAGGTGAAGTGATCGACTTCGATGGCTCTGCTTCCTTCGCCGCCGCCGGCTTCAACATCGTGAGCTACACATGGGTCTTTGACGACGGCACTACCGCCACGGGCCCTACAGCCAGCCATTCTTACACCGTCCCGGGAGAATACATCGTGCAGCTGAATCTCGTTGACGACAACGATTGCGTGAACAGCAACGTGGTTGACCTCCAGATCCTCGTGAGCACTACTCCGAGCTTCATGGGTACCATGGAAAGCTTGGAGACGTGCTTGGGCGCCACGGTTGACCTGACCGGCATGGTCACCCCGATCACATGGACCGGCATACCGGAAGCCAACTTCGGAGATGGCGTTTACCTGCCCGATGATGTAGGAACACCCTTCACCAGCGAAATCGAATTCACGCAGTTCGATCCCGGCCAGATGCTCACGAACGCGAATGACCTTCAGACCATTTGCGTGAGCATGGAACACAGTTTCACAGGAGACTTGGTCCTTTCCGTGACCTGCCCCAACGGGCAAGTGATCATCTTGCACCAACAAGGCGGCGGCGGCACCTACATCGGTGGTGCCAATGATGGTGACAGCAACGCCAATCCGATTGCAGGAACATGTTGGGAGTATTGCTGGAGCCCGACCGCAACCCTGGGGACCTTCGCCCAGTGCGCAGCCTTCGGAGCCACGCCCAACGTCATGAATGGCGGCACGCCTCCGAACAACGCGCTCATTCCAGGCACCTATACCCCGGTCCAACCGTGGAGCAACCTGCAGAACTGCCCGCTCAACGGCACATGGACCTTCACTTCGCTTGACCTATGGGGCGCTGATAATGGCTTCCTGTGCAGCTGGGAGCTCAACTTCAATCCTGCCATCATTCCTGATGTGACCCAGTTCACACCGGTGATCAACACGTCAGTTTCTGATTCCGTCTTCTGGAGCGGTCCTTTCATCACGCTCAACCCCAACGATCCGCTCACGGCCACCGCTACACCGACAGGCGCAGGCACCTACAACTATACCCTCACGGCCATCGACAATTTCGGGTGCACCTACGACACCACCGTAACAGTGACCGTGGCGCCTCAGATGGAGATCGATGCGGGGCCGGACATCATCCTCTGCAACGACCCGGAGCCCATGGCAGGAGCTGTGGTGGCCAACGGGCCGCCCACCAATTGCGTGTGGCAACTGCAGCTGAACGAGACGTTCGGCGATACCTGGAACGGTGGAGCGACCTTGGCAGTGAGCATTGACGGGGTGGTCACGAACTACGCCATCAGCACAGCTGGAACCCTTCAGCAGATCATCCCGCTGAATGTGAGCACTGGCCAGAGCATCACGCTGACATACACCGCTGGGTCGATCTGGAACAACGAGAACTCCTTCATCCTCACCAACGACATGGGCGTGCAGGTCTATGCCTCTGGCCAGGGACCTCTGACCGGCGTTTCGTACAGCGGTGTGATCGTTTGCGGAGGCGGTACCAGCCCGATCGTCTGGGAATGGTCACCTACGGATGGCTTGGATGACCCCAGCGACCCCACCACTAACGTATTCACAACGCAAGCCACCTGGTATTATCTGACTTCCTATCCCTTGGGGTCACCGGCGTGCGCGGTGATGGACAGTGTGCTCGTAGCGCCTGACCCAAGCATTGACGCCGGACAGGACAACGCGGTCACGATCTGCGCCAATGAAGCGGTGTTCTTCATGAACGACTCACTCTTAGGCACACCGGATCCCGGCGGCGAGTGGACCAACTCGGTTGGGGCTGTGGTCGATGACCAGTTCGACCCCACCTGGGAGGCCTCGGAGCTATTCACCTACACCGTGACCAGCGCGGCCGGTTGCCAAGCCACCGCGCAGCTCGACATCACCGTGATCCCTGCGGACGACCCGTCTTGCTGCGGCATTGTGGTGATGGGACCCGGCGGATACTCCTGCGACCTCACCAACGGGCTTTCCGTTTCTCCTGGCAACACCGGAGTCGGCGTATGGAGCGGTCCTGCAGGTGCGGTCTTCGCTGATGCCAACGCTACGCAGACCACAGTGACCGTGCAACCCGGCATGGGCGGAACGCACTGGTTCTATTGGATCGAGGACGATGGTGCTTTCTGCTACCTGATCGACAGCGTTCAGCTCACGTTCACCGACACCATCGTCATCGACTTCACCCCCACCGATGCCATCTGCTACACGTACTGCGATGGGACAGCGAGCGCGGCCGTTGCTGGAGGCAACACTGGGGCGGCCGGAGACTTCGGCTTCGCGTGGAGCACTGGCCAAGCGGGCTTGGGCGTGAATAGCATCACCAGCCTTTGCGCGGGCACCTACTCGCTCACCGTCACCGATGACAACGGCTGCACAGGAACGAGTGAGTTCCTCATCGGCGAGCCCCCGCAATTAGTGATTGATAGCGTGGTGGTGCGGCCCGTTACGTGTTCCGGCTATTGCGATGGCGAGGTTGAGGTGTACGACACCCAGGCCGTGCTCTACAGCTTCGACGACGGGCAGAATTGGCAGCCCGAGCCGCTGCTCACCGGAGCCTGTGAACAGTACTACCCCATCCGGATACAGGATGCAGCCGGCTGCTTGGCCGCTGGCTTCGGATTCGTGCAGGGGCCGCCACCCGTAGTGGCGGACTTCGTCTGGAATCCGATTCCCGCCAATGTGAATGACCCGCGGATCTGGTTCGGCAATACCAGCACCGGAGCGGAGACCTATTGGTGGGACATCGCAGGGTTGATGACAACCAACGACCCGTCGCCATTCTTCGAATTCAACAACCGCGAGCCCGGCCAATATGAGGTGTGCATGGTGGCCTTCAACGAGAATCTCTGCGCCGATACCATCTGCCATACGGTGGTCATCGACGATGTGCTGTTCGTTTATGTGCCCAACTCATTCTCCCCCGACGGCGACGATATCAATGAGACTTGGGGCATGAGCACGAACATCGACGCGATCACGACCTTCGAGCTGAAGGTCTTCGACCGCTGGGGCCAGGTGGTGTTCCAAACCGACGACTACAAGAACTTCTGGAATGGCGCTGCCAACAACAACGGCAAGGCCCTGAAGACCGATGTGTACGCCTACCGGATCACCTACGAGATAAAGGACAGCGAGACCCGCAAGGAGCTCATGGGCCATGTGACGCTGATCAAATAACGCGGCGCGAAGCAGGTTTCTTCGGCGGCGCCCCGGTTACCGGGGCGCCGCTCGCTTTTCAGCCCAAGTTCAGCCATCCAAGGCGCCGAGGGAACGGGGGGCTGCGTCACATGCGGGTAATCGCGATCTTGCGGATCATTCGCAATGCCCATCCTCCCCCTTAATGCGCTGCTACAGCGTCACCTGCCAAGATTCGCCCTTGGCCTTGGCCTTCTTGCAACAGGTTACTCGCACGGTCAGATCTATACCATAGCCGACGGGGCCATCACCACCTGTACGGGCGGCTTGCTCGATAGCGGTGGCCAAGGAGCTACGGGGTATGGCGACAACGAGAACTTCACGGCGACGATTTGTCCGGATACCCCGGGCCAGAGCATCCACCTCAGCTTCATCACTTTCGACCTCAGTGCAGCTGGCGCCGGGCCTTTGGATAATCTCGCCATCTACGATGGTCCGGGGGTGGCTTCGCCACTGCTCGGCATCTGGACCGAGACAGGGCTGCAGGGTGTAGTCGTATCCGCTTCACCGGGTAATGCATCCGGGTGCCTCACGCTGGTATTCCAATCGAATGAAGTCGGCACAGGAGTATTCGCCGCCACCATAACCTGCGTGACACCTTGCTTTCCTCCCATGGCCGTGGCAACCGTCGGCGAGCCTTTGCCAGCGCTCGTCTGTCCCGATGAAGTGCTCACCTTCGACGGTTCCGGGTCCTTTGCACAGCCCGGATTCAATCTGGTCCAATACGAATGGGACCTCGGCGATGGCACTACCGCCTCCACCCCCGTGGTGACGCATTCTTTCGGAACACCCGGTGCTTACATAGCGCAGCTAACGGTTACTGACGACAACGGCTGTTCGAATACGCAGACCGTGGACCTTCAAGTATTCGTGGGCACCACTCCAGTGTTCGCCGGCACTACTGAAAGCCTGTCGGTTTGCCAAGGGGGCACGGTGGATCTATACGGTACGGCTTCGCCTGTTACATGGACCGCCTTGCCAAGCGTGGATTTCGGTGCTGGTGTTTACCTGCCGGACAACGTCGGTCAGACATTCTCGAGCCAGCTCACCTACACATCGTTCCCGCCGGGCACTACGCTCACATCGGTCAACGACCTATGGAGCGTTTGCGTGGACATGGAGCACAGTTTCATGGGCGACCTGGTGATCAGCATCACCTGTCCGAGCGGCCAATCAACGGTGCTGCACCAACAGGGCGGCGGTGGCACCTACCTCGGCGGAGCCAACGACACGGACAACGCTGCCAATCCGATGCCCGGCACCTGCTGGAACTATTGCTGGAGCCCGACCGCCACCCTCGGAACCTTCGCACAGAGCGCCGCCTTTGGAGCCTCACCGAACGTGATGCCCGGCGGCACCCCAACGAACAATGCCCTCATTCCCGGCACATACAGCAGCGTGCAGCCTTTGAACAACCTGGTGGGCTGCCCTTTGAATGGCACTTGGACCTTCAGCGTCTCCGACCTGTGGGCCATCGACAACGGATTCCTCTGCTCCTGGAATATCAATTTCAACCCGGCCTTATACCCCGACCTCATCGATTTCACGCCCGTGATCACGGATGGTGCATGGACGGGGCCGGGCGTGGTGCCCAATCCGAACGACCCATTCCAAGCGAGCATCACGCCGACCGTGCCGGGCACCTATGACTACACCTTCACCGTGACGGATGATTTCGGCTGTTCCTATGACACTGCGATCACGGTAACCGTCACCAACGCACCGGAGGTGGAAGCCATCGTCACACTGGGATCGAGCTGCAGCGAACCTGCCACCATCGACGCATCGATCGTGGCCTACGCGCCTCCTCCACCCACGTGCAATTACACCTTGGTCCTCAACGAATCCTTCGGCGACGGATGGAATGGCGGGGCGAATGTGCAGGTGACCATCAATGGCGCGACCACATCCTACACGGTGGCCCCTGGCCCCAATCAGATCACGGTCTCTCTCCTCATTCCTGTTGGCGCGAGCATTTCGATCTACTATCAGGCGGGCACCATCTGGAACAATGAGAACTCGTTCGAATTGCTCGGTTACGATGGCACGATCCTCTACGATTCGCCCCAAGGCCCGGCCACGGGCCAGTTGTGGGCTGGAGCGGGTAATTGCGGGCCTGGTGCGGGACCAGTGACCTGGCAATGGACTCCGGCAACGGGCGTGGATTCCCCGAATTCGCCGAACGTGACCGCGCAGATCACACAGCCGACCACCTTTGTGGTGATCGCGCACCCGTTCGGTCAGCCTTGGTGCTTCGGAAGCGACACCGTTGATGTGATTCCACCCTCCTTCCTGGAGAACGACAGCATCTTGGTGCATGTGGCATGCAACGCGGGCACGGGCAGCATTGAATTGATCACGACCGGCTTGGGCGGCCCTTGGAACTACCTGTGGGTGGATGCCTCCGGCGCCACCGTGCAGGCCACGAACGGGTCCAATGGCGACCTCCTGACAGCAGCAGCTGGCACGTACACGGCTTTCATCAGCGAAGGGCCGCAAGGCAACGGTTGCCTGGATACGCTGACGGCAACGATCACCGAACCGCCGCCGCTCGAATGGGGTGCCGTGCCGCAAGACACGCTGATCTGCCTCACGGGGACAGGACTCATTAGCGCATCGGCCTTCGGCGGCACCGGCACCATCAATTACCAATGGAGCCACGGCGCCTCGGGTGCTGGCCCGCACGGCGTGAGCCCTTCTGACACCACGGAATATTCGGTCATCGCCACCGATGCGAACGGTTGCATCCTCGGTCCGGTGAGCGCCACCATCGACGTGCGCCCGGCCTTCACGCTGGATCCACTGATCGACGATACCACCTGTTTCAACGTGCCCGTCCTCTACCGCGCAACGGGCTACAGCGGGGGCGATGGCGCCTACCAGTTCGATTGGGGCAGTGGGCCTCAGCTGCTCGATAGCCTGTGGGCCTTGCCGCCGCAGAGCACCACCATCTGCGTGACCATCAGCGATGGTTGCGAAACACCGACCGTTACGCGCTGCGCCTGGCTCGAAGTGCTGCATGTGCCTGTGACCGAGCTTGCTGCGGACACCACCTTCGGCTGCGTGCCCTTCACAGTGAACTTCGCGTTGCGCGACACCACCGAGGGCGCAAGCGTGCTCTGGCAATTCGGCGATGGCGCGCAACTGGTCGATGATTCCGTGGTTACCCACAGCTACGAGGACGCCGGCAACTTCAATGTCTCGCTCTTCATCACCTGGCCGAACGGCTGTGCCACGGACACCACCGCTTACAACATGATCCGCACACTCACGGTGCCCACAGCGCTGCTGAGCTGGTCGCCGCACCCGCCAACGATCAACGACCCGCGCGTGCAGTTCACCGACCAGAGCGTACCCAACGTGGTGAGCTGGTGGTGGGACTTCGGCGAGTTCGGCACCAGCGAGGAGCAGGACCCCGTGGTGGATTTCCCGGACGACGTTGGCGGAACCTACCCGGTGATGCTCGTGGTGGCGAATGAATTGGGCTGCACCGATACGATCCGTACCTGGGTGGATGTCCACGACGAATTCATGGTTTGGGTGCCAAACACCTTCACCCCGAACGGCGTGGAGCCCAACGAGACCTTCTGGATCAGCGGTAACGACCTATCGCCGAAGGATTTCGAGCTGCTCGTCTTCGACCGATGGGGCCATGTGGTGTACTCCACCACCGAACTCGATTTCCACTGGGATGGAACGAAGGATGGCTCCCCACTGCCCCAAGGCGTTTATCCATACAGGCTGAAGGTGCATGCACTGAGCACCCCGAAGAAGCGGATCATTCACGGCCACGTGAACCTCTTGCGCTGAGCTCCCGAAAGGCAGATCACGCCTATTGAGCGTGAACAGGATGGGGTTCGTCCAATACCGGGCCCATGCGTTCGGCCGTATGCATCGCACGGATACTTTTCCAACGCTTGATGGCGGGCAATGGGCCATGGAGCATGCTGGATGGCGGTTCTTTACGATCGGATTCACCTGGATGCACTGATTAGGCGCGCATTCCTGTGCCTGGCGTGCTTGGCGTCCGCAGCGATCAGCGCGCTCGCCCAGCCATTCCCGATCTTCAACGGAACGGCAAGCACCTGCGTGGGCGCATTCCTCGACAGCGGAGGTCAGGGAGCCAGCGGCTACTCGAACAACGAGAACTACACCTACACGCTATGCCCTGATGCTCCGGGCGGTGCCATCTCGCTCAACTTCCTCACGTTCAATCTGAGCACTGCGGGCGCCGCACCAATCGACTTCCTGACGGTGTACGACGGCAACAGCACGGCTGCTCCGGTGCTGGCCACATGGACCGGAAACGCAGGGCAGGGGCAGATCGTGAGCGCCTCAGCAGGCAATGCCAGCGGCTGCCTCACCATCGTGTTCCGAAGCAACAACACGGGAACCGGCGTATTCGCCGCGAGCATCACATGCTACCAGCCCTGTGTGCGGCCAATTGCCGTGGCAACGCATGGCCCGACCAATCCGATGCGCATCTGCCCCGGCGAGAGCATCACCTTCAATAGCACGGCATCCTTCGCGGCACCGGGCAACAACATCGCGAGCCGTCGCTGGGATTTCGGGGATGGCACCATCCTGAACAATGCCCCGGCCATCGTGAACCATACCTACGCGCAGCCTGGCGGCTATACCGCGCAGCTCTACCTTCTCGACAACAACGGATGCGCGAGCACCAATCTCGTTGACCTCGACGTGCTGGTCGGCACGCCTCCCACTTTCGGAGGAACCTCGGGGACGCTCACGGGCTGCGTGGGTGAAACGCTTTGCCTGAACGGAGCGGTCACAGGCACCACCTGGAACGAGATCCCCAATCCGAATGCGGGCGGTGGAGTCTTCTTGCCTGATAATGTGGGTGAGTGCTTCACGAGCACGGTCACCTTCACGCAATTCGCACCGGGTCAGACCTTCACCAGCGCGAACAACCTGCAATCGATCTGCATCGACATCGAGCACTCGTTCATCGGCGATCTGATCATCAGCCTGATCGCCCCGACAGGCGAATCAGTGATCATGCACCAGCAAGGCGGCGGTGCCACCTACCTGGGAGTACCGGTTGACAATGACCTGACGCCGAACGCGCAAGGAACGTGCTTCACCTATTGCTGGAGCCCCACCGCGACGAATGGAACATGGGTCGACAATGCAGGCGGCACCCTTCCAGCAGGCACCTACGAGAGCCTGAATCCCTTCAGCGGATTGATCGGCGCCCAACTCAATGGCACATGGACGATCCAGGTCTGCGACATGTGGGCCAGCGACAACGGATTCCTATGCGACTGGGACATCACCTTCAATCCTTCGCTGTACGACGACTTGATCACGTTCACGCCCGTGTACGGCGCGCAATGCGATAGCAGCTACTGGACGGGTCCAAGCATAACGAGCACGAATGCGAACTGCAATCAGGCGTGCGTGACGCCACCGGCTGCCGGGAACTTCAACTACGTGTATCACGTCACCGACAACTTCGGATGCGACTACGACACCACGCTGACGGTGAACATCATTCCTGCGCCGCAGGTGAACGCGGGACCCGATGCCACCACATGCAACACACCGGTGCAGCTCAATGCCACGGTCACCAGTGGCGGCTTCCCCACCAATTGCAACTACACGCTCTCGCTGTACGACAGCTTCGGCGATGGCTGGACAGGACTGTTCGGCTTGGGATCGAATGGATCCAGCGTGACCGTGACGGTGAATGGCACGCCTTACGATTATTGGCTCAACAACGGGGCCCAGGCCAATGTGAACATCCCGGTGACGACCGGCGCCACGGTTGTAGTGAGCTATGTGGCGGGCAATCTCTACAACGGTGAGCAGTCGTTCACGCTCTTCAACAGTGGCGGCGGCGTGGTATACGCGTCGCCGATGGGTCCCGGAACCGGGCAGCTCTGGAGCGGCGTGGCCAATTGCCCAGGCGGAAATTTCGTTTACAGCTGGTCGCCTGCTGCTGGATTGAGCGATCCGAATATCGCGAACCCAACAGCGACGGTCGGCGGCACCACTCAATACTGCGTCACCGTGTACCAGGCGGGCCACCCGCTCTGCACGAGCACTGATTGCATGACGATCACGGTAGACAACCAAGCCGATCCCGGCACCAGCGCGAACGTAGCCGTATGCAGCAACGGCGCAGCCATCAACCTCTTCACCTCATTGGGCGGAACACCGACGGCTGGTGGCGCGTGGACGATGCCCGGCGGCGGAGCGCATTCCAACATGTTCGTCCCGGGCGTCGACCCACCGGGCATCTACACCTACACGGTGGGTGGCGGTGGAGCGTGCGGCGCGCCGGTGAGCAGTACAGTGAATGTGACCGTATATCCGTTGCCCGATGCCGGCACGCCGACGAGCCTCGCTGTTTGCAGCACCGATGCTGCGCAATCGATGTTCTTTCTGCTCGGTGGAAACGCGCAGCCCGGCGGCACCTGGACCGGGCCATCGCCGGTGATTGGAGGCAACTACAACCCGGCCACGATGAACCCTGGCGTGTACACCTACACGGTGAACGGAACGGCGCCATGCCCGAACGCTGATGCTACCGTTGCTGTTTCGGAGAGCGCACCTCCCAACGCCGGACTGGACGCGAGCATTACGCTATGCACGACCAGCGCGCCGGTAGTGATGGTTGCGCAGTTAGGCGGTGGGCCCGATGGAACTGGTTCATGGACAGGTCCTGGAGGCGGTGCGATGAGCGGCGGCCTCGACCCAGCAGTTGATCCGCCAGGTGTTTACACCTACACCGTCATTGGCACGGCCCCATGCCCGAATGACATTGCCACACTGACCGTCGCCATTAATCAGGCCCCGAATGCCGGCACGAGCGGTGCTATCACGCTGTGTTCATCAGATCCAGCTGTTTCACTCTTCGCGCAGCTCGGCGGAACGCCGGATGCCGGTGGAGCATGGAGCGGTCCTTCGCCGGTCGTCGGCGGCATGATCGATCCCGCGACGATGCTCGCGGGCGTGTACACCTACACCGTGACAGGCACAGCGCCTTGCCCCGATGAGCAAGCAACGGTGACGGTGACGATCAACGCACCGCCTGATCCCGGGACCGATGGCGCGATCACGCTCTGCTCGAGCGACGCTCCTGCTTCACTCTTCGCGCAGCTCGGCGGAACGCCGGATGCCGGTGGAACATGGAGCGGTCCTTCGCCGGTCGTCGGCGGCATGATCGATCCCGCGACGATGCTCGCGGGCGTGTACACCTACACCGTGACAGGCACAGCGCCCTGCCCTGACGAGAGCGCGACGGTGACGGTGACGATCAACGCACCGCCCGATCCCGGGACCGATGGCGCGATCACGCTCTGCTCGAGCGATGCTCCTGCTTCACTCTTCGCGCAGCTCGGCGGAACGCCGGATGCCGGTGGAACATGGGGCGGTCCTTCGCCGGTCGTCGGCGGCATGATCGATCCCGCGACGATGCTCGCGGGCGTGTACACCTACACCGTGACAGGCACAGCGCCTTGCCCCGACGAGCAAGCAACGGTGACGGTGACGATCAACGCACCGCCCGATCCCGGGACCGATGGCGCGATCACGCTCTGCTCGAGCGATGCTCCTGCTTCACTCTTCGCGCAGCTCGGCGGAACGCCGGATGCCGGTGGAGCATGGAGCGGTCCTTCGCCGGTCGTCGGCGGCATGATCGATCCCGCGACGATGCTCGCGGGCGTGTACACCTACACCGTGACAGGCACAGCGCCTTGCCCCGATGAGCAAGCAACGGTGACGGTGACGATCAACGCACCGCCTGATCCCGGGACCGATGGCGCGATCACGCTCTGCTCGAGCGACGCTCCTGCTTCACTCTTCGCGCAGCTCGGCGGAACGCCGGATGCCGGTGGAGCATGGAGCGGTCCTTCGCCGGTCGTCGGCGGCATGATCGATCCCGCGACGATGCTCGCGGGCGTGTACACCTACACCGTGACAGGCACAGCGCCTTGCCCCGATGAGCAAGCAACGGTGACGGTGACGATCAACGCACCGCCTGATCCCGGGACCGATGGCGCGATCACGCTCTGCTCGAGCGACGCTCCTGCTTCACTCTTCGCGCAGCTCGGCGGAACGCCGGATGCCGGTGGAGCATGGAGCGGTCCTTCGCCGGTCGTCGGCGGCATGATCGATCCCGCGACGATGCTCGCGGGCGTGTACACCTACACCGTGACAGGCACAGCGCCTTGCCCCGACGAGCAAGCAACGGTGACGGTGACGATCAACGCACCGCCCGATCCCGGGACCGATGGCGCAATCACGCTCTGCTCGAGCGATGCTCCTGCTTCACTCTTTGCGCAGCTCGGCGGAACGCCGGATGCCGGTGGAACATGGAGCGGTCCAAGTGCAGTGGTCGGCGGCATGATCGATCCTGCGACGATGCTCGCGGGCGTGTACACCTACACCGTGACCGGAACAGCGCCTTGCCCCGATGAGCAAGCAACGGTGACGGTGACGATCAACGCACCGCCTGATCCCGGGACCGATGGCGCGATCACGCTCTGCTCGAGTGATGCTGCCGCAAGTCTCTTCGCGCAGCTCGGCGGAACGCCGGATGCCGGTGGAACATGGAGCGGTCCTTCGCCGGTCGTCGGCGGCATGATCGATCCCGCGACGATGCTCGCGGGCGTGTACACCTACACCGTGACCGGAACAGCGCCTTGCCCCGATGAGCAAGCAACGGTGACGGTGACGATCAACGCACCGCCGGATCCCGGAACCGATGGCGCGATCACGCTCTGCTCGAGTGATGCTGCCGCAAGTCTCTTCGCGCAGCTCGGCGGAACGCCGGATGCCGGTGGAGCATGGAGCGGTCCTTCTGCGGTCGTCGGCGGCATGATTGATCCCGCGACGATGCTCGCGGGCGTGTACACCTACACCGTGACCGGAACAGCGCCTTGCCCCGATGAGCAAGCAACGGTGACGGTGACGATCAACGCACCGCCTGATCCCGGGACCGATGGCGCGATCACGCTCTGCTCGAGTGATGCTGCCGCAAGTCTCTTCGCGCAGCTCGGCGGAACGCCGGATGCCGGTGGAACATGGAGCGGTCCTTCGCCGGTCGTCGGCGGCATGATCGATCCTGCGACGATGCTCGCGGGCGTGTACACCTACACGGTCGCCGGCGCTGCGCCGTGCATTGACGCAGCATCTACGGTGACGGTGACGATCAACGCACCGCCCGATGCAGGTGGCGATGGAGGAATCACGGTATGTGAAATCGATGCGGCATTCGACTTGTTCGGCTTGTTGAATGGTGCACCGCAAGTTGGTGGCGCATGGAGCTTCAATGCAGCCGCGCATTCGGGCACCTTCACCCCTGGGATCGATGCATCAGGCGTTTACTCCTATGCGGTCAATGGCGCAACTCCCTGTCCAGCTGACATCGCGCTCGTCACAGTCACAGTGAACACCATGCCCGATGCGGGCATCAATGGCGGCCTCACGCTCTGCTCTTCGAGCCCGGCCACAGCACTGATCACAGGACTGAATGGCACGCCTGACCTCGGTGGAAGCTGGACTGCGCCCGGAGGAGGCGCCTCCACCGGAAGCTTCACGCCCGGTGTGGATGCAGTCGGTTTGTACTCATACACGGTCAACGGAACTGCCCCATGCCCCTCGGTTTCCGCAACAGTTGATGTGAGCGTGGCGACGAATCCGAATGCAGGGACTCCGGGCAGCGCTACGCTCTGCGCGATCGATGCTTCACTCTTGCTCTTCAGTGAATTGGGCGGAACACCCGACGCAGGCGGTGCGTGGAGCGGGCCATCACCCGTAGTAGGCGGCGTGTATGACCCTGCCACGATGAACCCCGGGGTGTACACCTACACGATCGCGGTGCCGCCGCCATGCGTGAACGCCAGCAGCACCGTGACCATCACCGAGATCGCGCCGCCCAACGCAGGCACCGATGGCGCGATCACGCTCTGCATCAGCAGCCCGGCGGCATCGCTGTTCGCAGCGCTGGGTGGCGGCGCACAGGCTGGCGGAACATGGAGCGGACCATCGCCTGTCGTCGGCGGCATGTTCAACCCGGCGACGATGAGCGCAGGTGTGTACACCTACACCGTGAGCGGCACGGCACCATGCCCGAATGACCAAAGCACGGTGACGGTGAACGTCGTTGCTGCGCCGGATGCAGGCACGCCCGGCAGTGCGACACTTTGCGCCACGGATGCGGCCATAGACCTCTACGCTGAATTGGGCGGCACACCGGATCTCGGCGGCACATGGAGCGGCCCTTCTCCCGTGCTCGGCGGACAATACGACCCCGCCACGATGGTCCCCGGCGTCTACACCTACACGATCACGGTGCCGCCGCCATGCGTGAACGCCAGCAGCACCGTGACCATCACCGAGATCGCACCGCCGAACGCAGGCACCGATGGGGCGATCACGCTCTGCATCAGCAGTCCGCCGGCATCGTTGTTCGCAGCGCTTGGCGGCGGCGCGCAGGCGGGTGGAACGTGGAGCGGTCCTTCGCCGGTGGTGGGCGGGATGTTCAACCCCGCAACGATGACGGCTGGCGCATACACCTACACGGTGAACGGAACGGCGCCTTGCCCTGATGCTCAATCACAGGTGACGGTGACCGTTGTTGCCGCACCGGATGCTGGTGCACCGGGCAGCGCGACGCTCTGCGCAACGGATGCTTCCATCGACCTCTTCGCTGAACTAGGCGGCACACCCGATGCAGGCGGCACGTGGAGCGGGCCTTCCGCAGTGGTCGGTGGACTGTTTGATCCCGCCACGATGGTCCCCGGCGTCTACACCTACACGATCACCGTTCCGCCGCCGTGCGTGAACGCGAGCAGCACCGTGACCATCACCGAGATCGCACCGCCGAACGCAGGCACCGATGGGGCGATCACGCTCTGCATCAGCAGTCCGCCGGCATTGTTGTTCGCAGCGCTTGGCGTCGGCGCGCAGGCGGGTGGAACGTGGAGCGGTCCCTCGCCGGTGGCGGGCGGGATGTTCAACCCCGCAACGATGACGGCTGGCGCATACGCCTACACGGTGAACGGAACGGCGCCTTGCCCTGATGATCAATCACAGGTGATGGTGACGGTCGTTAGTGAACCCGACCCCGGCACAGATGGTTCCATCACCCTATGCTTCAGCGATGCGCCGATCGGCCTGTTCGCCCAGCTCGGTGGCTCACCTGACCCTGGTGGCGCCTGGACAGGACCCAGTGCTGTAGCCGGTGACCTCTTCGACCCCGCTACCATGAGTGCCGGCGCATATACGTACACGATTGCTGTTCCGCCGCCTTGCGCGAGCGTCAGCAGCACGGTCGTTGTGAATGTCATCCAGCCTCCGGATGCAGGAATCGACGGTGCATTGACCCTGTGCATCACAAGCCCGGCCGTTGCATTGATCAACTCGCTGGGAGGCACGCCAGATGCAGGCGGCACATGGAGCGGACCATCGCCGGTGATAGGCGGGGCCTTCAACCCTGCAACGATGAGCGCGGGAGCGTATACCTACACGGTGAATGGAACCACGCCTTGCCCTGCTGATGCCGCCACGGCAACCCTGACCGTCGTGACCGAACCCGATCCCGGCGGCCCTGGCTTCCTCACCATCTGTGGAAATGCTGCCCCGGATGACCTCTTCAGCTACCTCGAGGGCTCTCCTGATCAAGGTGGCCTGTGGACCACCCCCGCAGGAACGGCCTTCAATGGCCTCTTCGATCCTGCTGTGATGGCCAGCGGCGTATACACCTACACGATCGCGGTTCCGCCGCCATGCGCCAGCGTGAGCAGCACGGTCACGGTGGATGTGGTCTCGCCGCCTGATGCAGGACTCGATTGCGCAATTACGCTCTGCTTCAGCAATGCGCCTCAGGACCTCTTCGCCATCCTTGGAGGAACGCCAGAGCCCGGCGGCAGCTGGACTACGAGCGGTGGCAGCTCTTACAGCGGGACCTTCGATCCCGCAACCGATGCACCCGGCGTGTTCTCCTATACCGTTCAAGGCGCTGCACCATGCCCGGCGGATGCGGCCAGTGTAACGGTGGCCGTGACGCAGCTGCCCAACGCTGGAGCGGATGACATCCTGAACCTATGCGTGGTCGGAGATGCAGTGGACCTCTACCCCCTGCTTGGCGCTGCCGATCCCGGAGGAACATGGACGGGGCCGAACGGCACTTCCAACGGGATCTTCACGCCGGGCGCAAGCGCTCCGGGCGATTACTCCTACTCCGTGAATGGCGTGGCGCCCTGTCCGTCGGCCTCGGCGGTGATCACCGTGAACGTGCTCTCGAACGCGGATGCAGGAATCGATGGCGCTTCCACGCTTTGTGGCGATAACGCTCCCATCGACCTCTTCGATCTGCTCGGTGGAAGCCCTGATGCAGGAGGATCATGGTTTGCGCCGGATGGAAGCCCGGCGACGGGCGGCTTCGATCCGAGCGTACAAGCCGCTGGCACTTACACCTACATCCTATTCGTTCCTGCGCCTTGTGAGAATGACACCAGCATTGTGGCCATGAGCATTGTTGCCCCGGTGGATCCTGGAATCGATGGCAGCGCCACGCTCTGCTCCGATGATGCGCCTGTCGCGCTCTTCAACCTCCTGAACGGATCGCCGGATGCGGGCGGTGAATGGACAGCACCGAACGGCACGCCCAGCGAGAACAACTTCGACCCTGCGACGGACGCGCCCGGCAGTTATGTGTACACCGTGCAAGCCACAGCACCCTGCTTGGACCAGAGCGCCACGGTCACCATGGCGGTGAACCCCTTGCCCGATGCCGGAACGAACGGCGCCATCACACTATGCCCGGAGGCCGCGGCCATCGAGCTCTTCTCGTTGCTGGGCGGAACCCCGATGGCGGGTGGCACTTGGACCGGTCCCGGAGGCCAGCCGAGCAACGGCATCTTCGACCCCGCGACAAGCGCGCAAGGCGTGTACACCTACACGGTCCTCGGCCTATTGCCCTGCCCCAATGCCTATGCGAGCTCAACGGCCACGGTTTTCCTGATCGCGCCGCCCAACGCCGGGCCCGATGCAGTGAGCTGCACGCTCGAATACACGCTGAACGCCACGGGCAGTTGGGCAAGCGGCTCGTGGAGCGGCCCGGCCGGCATGACCTTCAGCGATCCCGGTTCGCCTACGAGCACCGTGACCGCGATCGCCGGCGGCCCATACACGCTAACCTGGAGCGTGCTATCCACTGATGGCTGCGCCACGCAGGATGAGGTGACGATCATCTTCACGGATGCGATCGTTCCCGTAGTCGCCTTGACCGACGCCATCTGCAACGGCGTTTGCGATGGAACGGCAAGCGTATCCGCAACGGGCGGCAACGGTGCATACGACTACGCTTGGTCAGGCTCCATCGCGGGCAATTCGCCCAGTGCAACGGGCATCTGCGCTGGTGAATACACCGTGACCGTCCTCGACGAGAACGGATGCTTCACCATCGTTCCGTTCAGCATCGATGAACCGGAACCGCTGGTGATCGACACGATCCTCGCCACCGACGAGACCTGTCCCGGCGCTTGCGACGGCAGCATCACAGTGGTCGATCCAGAAGGCGCGCTCTTCAGCTTGAACGGCGGCGCATTCGGCTCCGGCAGCGTGTTCACCGGACTCTGCCCTGGGCAATACGTGGTGCTGATGCAGGATGCGAACGGCTGCTCGGCTTCTGGAATGGCCACGATCGCGCGCCCGGCACCCGTTGTGGCCGACTTCGACTTCGCGCCAGAGACGCTTTACGTAGGCTCATCAACCGCGGACTTCACGAACACCTCATCGCCGAATGCGGTGAGCTTCTCTTGGGATTTCGGAGGCGTGGGAAGCAGCACAGCCACCTCACCATCGTTCACCTTCCCCGGCGGATTGGGTGATACTTACATGGTCTGCCTCACCGCGTACGATGCCAACGGCTGCGCCGACACGCATTGCGAGCCGGTCGAGGTGCTCGACGCGCTCGTGGTCTGGGTGCCCAATGCCGTCACCCCGAATGGCGACGGCGAGAACGACACGTTCATGCCCATCTTCAACCTTCCGCAGCTCGTGAAGGACTACGAGTTCATGATCTTCGACCGATGGGGATTGCTGCTCACCCGGAGTGAACAGGTGCATGCGCCCTGGGGCGGCGATTACCAAGGCGAAGTGGTGCAGGAGGATGTGTATGTGTGGAAGATGAAGTTCAAGAACAAGCTCACCAACGAGCTGACCGAAAGGGTCGGGCACGTGACTGTGCTGAAGTAGAAGACCAGATTCCACGCATCCCATGGAATGAGCGAAGGCCCCGGTGAAACACTGGGGCCTTCGCTCTGACGGGATGGACGAGCTACACGTCCAGCTTCGCGTAGATCGCGTTCTTCTCGATGAACTCGCGGCGGGGAGGCACTTCATCGCCCATGAGCATGCTGAAGACGCGGTCGGCCTCGGCGCCGTTCTCGATGGTGACCTGGCGCAGCGTGCGGCGCGTGGGGTCCATGGTGGTCTCCCAAAGCTGCTCGGCGTTCATCTCACCCAGGCCCTTGTAGCGCTGCACATGCACGCTGGCGTCCTTGTTGCCGCGCTTCATGGCCTCGATCACCGCATCGCGCTCGTTCTCATTCCAGCAGTACACCTGTTCCTTGCCCTTCTTCACCTGATAGAGCGGCGGGGTGGCGATGTAGAGGTGGCCGCCTTCGATCAGCGCCTGCATATGGCGGAAGAAGAAGGTCATGATCAGCGTCTGGATGTGGCTGCCGTCCACGTCCGCGTCGCACATGATCACGATCTTGTGGTAGCGCAATTTGGTCATGTTCAGCGCCTTGCTGTCCTCTTCGGTGCCGATGTGCACGCCGAGCGCGGTGTAGATGTTCCGGATCTCCTCGTTGTCGAGGATCTTGTGCTGCATGGCCTTCTCCACATTGAGGATCTTGCCGCGCAGGGGCAGGATGGCCTGGAACTCGCGGTTGCGGCCCTGTTTGGCGGTGCCGCCGGCTGAATCGCCCTCCACCAGGAAGAGCTCGCTTGCGCTGGCGTCCTTGCTCTGGCAATCGGCCAGCTTGCCGGGCAGGCCCCCGCCGCTGAAGGCGCCCTTGCGCTGCACCAGCTCCCGCGCCTTGCGTGCGGCATGCCGCGCGGTGGCGGCCAGGATCACCTTCTCAACGATCTGCTTGGCGTCGCGCGGGTGTTCCTCGAGGTAGTTCTCGAGCATCTCGCTCACGGCGATGTCCACCGCGCCCATCACCTCATTGTTGCCCAGCTTGGTCTTGGTCTGCCCCTCGAACTGGGGCTCCTGCACCTTCACGCTGATCACGGCGGTGAGCCCCTCGCGGAAGTCGTCGCCGCTGATCTCGAACTTGAGCTTCTGCGTGGCGCCGCTGCTGTCAGCGTACTTCTTCAGCGTACGGGTGAGGCCGCGTCGGAAACCGGCCAGGTGCGTGCCGCCCTCGTGCGTGTTGATGTTGTTCACGTACGAGTGCAGGTTCTCGTTGTAGCTGTCGTTGTACACCATGGCGATCTCCACCGGGATGCCCTGCTTCTCGCCTTCCATGTAGATCACGTCCTCGATCAGCGGCATGCGCGTGCCATCGAGGAACTTCACGAACTCCACTAGGCCGAGGTCGCTGTAGTACTCCTCGCTCACGAAGCTGCCATCGGCATTGGTGCGGCGCTCGTCGGTGAGCGTGAGCTTGATGCCTTTGTTGAGGAAGGCCAGCTCGCGCAGGCGGGCGGCCAAGGTGTCGAAGTTGTATTCGCCGGCTTGGAAGATGCTCAGGTCGGGCTGGAAAGTGACGATGGTGCCCCGGTAGTCGGTGGTCCCGATCTCGCGCACGGGGAACTGAGGCTTGCCCTCGCTGTACTCCTGCTCGTACTTCTTGCCGTCGCGGTGCACCTCGGCCCGCAACAGGGTGCTGAGCGCGTTCACGCAGCTCACGCCCACGCCGTGCAGGCCGCCGGAGACCTTGTAGCTGTCCTTGTCGAATTTGCCGCCGGCGTGCAGCACGGTCATCACCACCTCCAAAGCGCTACGGCCCTCCTTGGCATGCATGTCCACCGGGATGCCGCGGCCGTTATCCTTCACGCGGATCCCGTTCTGCGGGGTGATGGTCACCTCCACGGTGTCGCAGTGGCCGGCCAGCGCCTCGTCGATGCTGTTGTCGACCACCTCGTACACCAGGTGATGGAGGCCCTTCACGCCCACATCGCCGATGTACATGGCCGGGCGCTTGCGCACCGCTTCGAGGCCTTCCAATACCTGTATGCTGTCGGCCGAATAGCTCGCCGCCGCCTTCTTCTTCTCGCTCATTTCCAGGGTTGTCTCAGACATGGTTTCCAAGGTCAAATCGCCCTTTTTTCAAAGGCTCCCAAAGGTACCTTTTCACACCCGGTTAACAGGGCCGTTTTCCCAACACGGACGCGGATTCTGTTGATAATTAACGCTTGTTCGGAAGAGGGCGTTGACAGGGGGCGTAGAAGCCCTTGAAACTGGATCCCCGCCTCCGCAGGAGACCACCTTCTCAGCCGATTCCTGAGCCCATCACGGGCGCTCAGAACGCGTAGGTCGCCCCGATCATGATCAGCCCCCGCTGCGTGGGGTGGCGGTACCAGCGCTCGTATTTGCTCGCGCTGAGGTTGCTGATGTCGAGGAACATGCTCAGCCGCTTGGTGTAGCGGTACTCGGCACCGAGGTAGAGGTCGAGGAATCCATCGAGCTGGGTGCGGGTGCTCACGGCCACCACGCTGCTGTCGGTGCTGGCCTCGGGCGCGCGGTAGGCGGTGCGGCGGCCCAGGAAGAGGGCCTCGGCCTTCAGCACGAGCTTGTCGCGCAGGCTGTGGCGCGCGGCGAAGGTGATCTTGTAAGGCGGCAGGTTCCAAGGCTCATCCTCTACGCGGGTGGCGTAGGTGTACACGTCGATCCGGGCGCTCAGGCGCGTGTCCTTGGCGGTGCTGTACGTGAGCTCACCGCTGAAGTCCATGATCTCCACCTCGTCGTACACCACATCCATGCGGTCGCCGAAGGGCGCATTGGGCGTGTTGATGTAGAGGGGCATGTCCTCATTCGAGCTGAAGCTGGCGCGGACATCGAAGCCGATGTGGTTGCCGAAGCTGCCGCGGAGGCCTCCATACGCATCGAACAGCTTGCTGGTGTTGCGCTGGCGCGGAGCGGGGTTGAGCCAGGGGTTCTCGCGCGTGAGGCTGCGGAAGCTGTTGCGCCGGCGCTCTCCATCGAGGCCCACGTATGGCACCAGGATGTTGTCGAACAGCGCGTAGTGCGCGTAGGCCTGCGGGAAGAAGTGGAAGGTGGTCTCGCCGAGCGCATCGAGGTAGAGGCCCACGCCGGCGCGCACGAAGTACTTGCGGCCAACGGTGCGCACGCTGGGCAAGAGGCCGATGAGCGTGCCGTTCTGCCTGAACTCCGATGAGTCGGGCGAGACCCTTCCACGGAAGGCGTTGTTGTCAATCAGCAGTGTGGCGTGGTAGTACTCGGTCTTCTCTTGCTTGCCGGCTTCCGCCGCCACCCGGATGTTGGTCTCGCGGCTCCCGCTGAAATTGCTGTAGGTGTGCGCTTCGAGGCCGACATCATGCGCGATGCGGCTGCTGTCCTCGTAGAGGCTGCGCACACGCGCGGCGAAGCCGATGTCGTTGTAGAACTGCTTCAGGCGGTCCTTGTCGCCTCCGAGCAGGCTCAATGAATCCTCAAGCCCTTCGTTGCTGGGGTAGCCGTAATAGCTGATGCGGCGCCGGTCGTACATGAGCCTGCCGCTGGCCTCGTTCTTCTGGATGATGTGGCGATAGAAGGCATCGATGCTGTTGTTGCCGTAGCGGCTCGGGCCCACATCGTCGAGCCCGCCATTGCTGCTCATGTGCTTCAGGTGGAAGCCGTAGCCGTTCTTGCGGGAGCGCACCTGATTGAAGTGGAGCTCGCCGATGGGCGTGTTGTACAAGCCGTAGCCGGCCTTCACGAAGCCCTTGTAGAGCCGTGCCTGCGCCTTCTCCACGTTGAGCTTGGCGGCGGCCAGGCTGTCGGCGCGCGGCGCGATATCGGCCTTGGCCGGCAACAGGTTGTAGCTCACGGGCAGGGTGGGCAGGATGGTGTCGATGCCCTCGGGCCGCAGATCGATCTTCTGCGCATCGATGAGCGTAGGGTTGTAGATGCCCTGGATCACGTACTGGCCCTCGTTCTGCGCGCATGCCTGACGGGGCAGGAACAGCGCGATCGGCAGCAGTGCGGCGAGGAGGAGGAGGTTGCGCTTCATGGTCTATTGGCCGTTGCCGCCGGGCTGGGGAAGGATGATCTCGTCCGATCCACCGGGGACGAGCTGCTCTCGTGGCACCTGACTGGCGTTGATGGCATCGAGGCGCTGGCGCGCCTGCGCCACCAGGTCAGGCTCGCGGCAATTGTCGATCACGCTCTGCAACGTGGCGCGCGCCTGGAAGAGGTCGTTGAGCTGCACGTACACATCGCCGAGCAGGATGAAGGAGCGCGCCTTCCAATGGTCGTGGCTGGAATAGCGCTGCGCCAGCTCGAAGACTTCCGTTTCAGCCTTGCGGTACTGCGTCTGCAGGTGACGGATGTAAGCCATGTTGTACTTGGCCTCTGCGCCGCGCGCCGTGGTGCTTCCCGTGGCAACGGCCTTGAACTTCGCGTAGGCCGCATCAAGCTCGCCCCGGTCGGCCAGGTTGCGGGCGATGAGGATGTTGCCCTCGCTCTTCAGGTCGTTGTCCGCCTGGCTGTTCGCGACCACTTTCTCTGCGGCGGCCGAGGCTTCGGCGATGCGCCCCAATTCCCGCAAGCAGCGCATCTGACCCACCTGCGCAACCAAGGTGTTCTGCGGCGATGCCGCGATGGGCTCCAAGCGCTTGAAGTGGTCGAGCGCGCCCTCGTACCGCTTGTCGCGGAAGAGGATATCGGCCGCCATGGCCGAAGCGCTCTCCATGAATTGCGCCCCATTGCGGCGGATCACCTCTTCCAGATCGGTGATCGCCTGGTCGTATGCGCCCGAACGGTAGTGGCAATCGCCGCGGTAGTAGAGGGCGTTGAGCACATAGCCGCCATTGGGGTACTTGCTGATGTAATCGCCGAAGGCGCCTATGGCTTGCGGGCACTTCTCCTCGAAGTAGAGCTTCTCCGCGCTCTGGTAGTACTTCTCGTCGAACTCCAGCGTGCCGGGGTCCACCCATTTCAGCGAACGCACGTACGCCTCGTACTCGCTCACGCGGCCCAGCTCTATGTAGATGTTCTCCAGTCCGGCGAGCGCGTCACGCGCGCCATCCATCGTGGGGTATTTCTCCACCACGGCCTTGAAGCCGGAGATGGCCTCCTCGGTGCGGCCCTGGCGCTTGTGGATGAGCGCGCTCTGCAGCATGGACTGCCGCACGAGCGGGCTGTTCGGGTGGACGTTGGTCACCTGGGTGTAATAGCTCAGCGCCTCGCTGTCGCCGCCCTGCACGATGTAGGTCTCACCCAGCTGGAACTTGGCATCGGCGGCGTAGCGCGAGTTGGGGAGCTCCGCGAGCAGCGCCTTCAGCGTGGCGATCTTCTCCGGATAGCGGCGCAGCAGTCCCTGGCACACGCCTTTCTGGTACATCGCGTAGTCGCGGTCAGGCGATCCGGTGCGCATGGCATCGTCGTACCACTTCACGGCCTGCTCGTTGTCCTTCAGCACGAAGTAGCAATCGCCGGTGCGTAGCATGGCATCCGCGCGCTGCCTCGCCTCCCCTTTCTTGCTCAGCACATAGCGGCGGAAGGCCACGGCGGCCTCGGTGTAATCCTTCTGCTTCAGGTAGGCGTAGCCCATGCCATAGCCGGCCTGCTCATACAGGTCGGTGCTGTACGCGCCGGGTGAATTGCGCAGGTCGTCGTACTTCTGGAGCGCTGCCGTGAGGTCGCCCTTGCCGTAATGGCTCTCGGCCATCCAGAAGTGCGCGCGCGCATTGGTGCCCTGGTTCACCGGGTACTTCAGCGCCCGTTCGAAGAAGAGCGCGGCATCGCTGTACTTGCGGCCCTCGTACAATTCCACGCCGCGGTTGTAGGCGAGCTTTTGATAAGCCTCCCGCAGTCGGAGGTCCTTGTTCTGGATCTCATCCAATGAAGCGAGCGCATCCTCGTAGTTGCGCGTCTTCAAGTACACGTTCAACAGGAATTCGTAGGCTTCATCGCGGCGCGGGGTGTTCGGGTATGCGCGCAGGTAGCTGCGCAACGCGGTGATTGCCTCGTGGTAGGGATCGAAGCTGAGCTCATAGGCCAGCTTGGCGTACTGGAAGAGGGCATCCTCGGTCACTTTCGCGTCGCCCTTCGTTTCGCCCTCGCCCGGCTTGCCGATCTCATAGGCCTTCTTGAAGGCGTTGCGCGCGTAGTTCTTCTCGTTCAGCTTGAAGTAGCAGTCGGCCATGTGGTAGCTGGCGAGCTGCGCGAGGCTGTCATCGGCATTGGCCACCGTGATCAGCTCAGCCAGCGCTTTCTGGCAATCGCCCGTCTTGTAATAGGCATACCCGAGGATGTAGCGGTCGCTGCGGTCAACACCCACGCGCTGAGCGCTCTTCTGGAGGTAGGGCAGTGCTTCAGCGTAATTGCCACGACGGTAGTTGGCCTCGCCCGCCAAACGGTTGATCTCCGCCTGCCGCTTGATGCCTTGCGGATCAGCGAGCAAGGGCTTCACGTACTCTGCCAGCTCATCGTACTTGCCCTGCACGAAGAGGATCTCGGCGATGTAAACGGGCACCAGCGGGGCGAAGTCCGCATTGCCCTCGAGCCTGCGGAAGCCTTGCAGCGCCGTCTCGTGGTTGCCGCGCTCGTAGTGGATGTGCGAGGTGTAATAGAGCGCGGGCGCCCCGAAGAGGCCCTCGCTGTCCTTCACCTGAGCGAATTCGGAGAGGGCCTTCTCGCTATTGCCGGTCTGGAAGAAGGCGTAGCCGCGCTTGAAACGGAACTCCTCCGCATCGCTGGTGCTCAAGGCCGAGGCGTTCACCTGATCGCTCCACGCGATCACGTCCTCCCAATCCTTCTGGTTGAAGCTGTGGCGGAAGAGCTCGAGCTTGATCAAGGGCACATGCAGGTCCTCGGGGTGCTCGGTCATGAAGCGCTTGAGGCGGTAGCCGGCATCGTCGTTGAAGAGGCGCACGCTGCAGAGGGCGATGTAGAACTCGGCTTCGGTGCGGCGCGGGTCGTGCAGGTCGCTGATGCGGTCGGCCACGTGCTGGAACTCGTACTGGGCGGCGCCGTACTTCTCCATGCCGAAGAGCTCGATCGCGTTGATCAGGTCGGCATCCTGGTGGGTGTAGTGGGCGGGCCGCTGGGCATGGATGAGCAGGCCCAGCGCGAGGGCGGCCAGCAGCGCGGGAAGGCGCGTTATCAGGGTCATCATCAAGCGTTCAAAGTTCACGGGGCGGCACAGGGCGCTTGGCGCTGCGCCGGTGGAGATTTCCACCCTCGCGTGTTGGTGCTTCGCAAGCATCGGGCCGCCAGAGCCAACGCGCCATGGTGCGATCGTATTGGATGCGTGCGCACCTTTGCCCCCGATCATGTCCACCGCACCGCTCGTCCAGCTCAACAGCGCGCGCATCTTCCAGCGCGAGAACCTGGTGCTCAACAATGTCGACTTCGCCGTGTACAAGGGCGAGTTCCTGTACCTCATCGGCCGCACCGGCAGCGGCAAGAGCAGCCTCATGCGCGTGCTCTACGGCGATGTGCCGCTCACCGAGGGCGAGGGCTTCTGCTGCGGCTTCGACCTGCGGAAACTGAAGCGAGCGCAGGTGCCCTACCTCCGGCGGAAGATCGGCATCGTGTTCCAGGACTTCCAGCTGCTGAGCGACCGCACGGTGCAGGAGAACCTCTTCTTCGTGATGCGCGCCACCGGCTGGACCGACCGCAAGGCCATGGACGCCCGCACGCAGGAGGTGCTGGAGAAAGTGGGCCTGGCGAACAAGGGCTACAAGATGCCGCACGAGCTCAGCGGCGGCGAGCAGCAGCGCGTGAGCATCGCCCGCGCGCTGGTGAACGACCCCGAGCTGATCCTCGCCGACGAGCCCACCGGCAACCTCGATCCCGAGACCACGGGCGAGATCCTGGACCTGCTCTTCGCCATCAGCACCCAAGGCCGCAGCGTGATCATGGCCACGCACGACTACACCCACATGAAGAAGCTGAACACGCGCGTGGTGCGCTGCGAGGAAGGGAAGCTCCTTGAATTGGGGGCGGTGGGTGCGGTGTAGCGCGCTAACCCAGCAACCCAACGATCCGCTCCGCGTTCCTCCAGTTGCTGAAGCGCTCCTCCAGCACTTGCGCACGCTCCTCCAAGGCCTGGCCATTCGCGGGCTTGCCCATGCACGCCAGGATGCTCTCGCGCATGCTCCTCGGATCGTCGTGCACATGGCAGAGCCCTTCGAGGCCGGTGCCCTCCACCATGGGCGTGTTGCACACCACGTGGCGGCCGGTGAAGAGGCAGAGCAGCAGCTTCAGCTTGATGCCCGTGGCCTGGAACGTGGGCAGCACGTTCACCTGCGCGCTACGGACCAGTGCATGGATCTGCTCCGTGGAGATGCCCTCGCGCAATTCCGCATTCGGCGCCTTAGCCACAGCGCGCTTCAGCTCTGCGCTGGCGTCGCTGCCTGCGATCACGAGCTTCACGGGCAGTCCCTCGAAGACCTTCTTCACCAGGTAGAGCGCGGCTTGATCGTTCTCCGCCACGCCCAAGGCGCCGTGGTAGAACGCGAAATCGCCGAGTCCATCGGGCACCTCCACCTTCTCGCTGGCATGGAAGGCCGGCACATGCGCCACGTTGTGGAAGTGCGACCCGAAGTAGGCCTCGTCCTTCGGCGAGATGGCCAGCACGCGCGTGGCTTCGGCCAGCACCGGCTCGAAGCGCTGCAGCTTGTGCGCCTCGTTGATGAAGTAGGTGCGGCGGAAGGCGTTCGATGCCGCCTTCGCGAGCGCGCCGTAGTAGTCGTGCTCCACGTTGTGCGCGCGCACGATCCGGATGCGGCCGTGCAGGCGCGGATCGCCGAGGTGGTAGCAGCAGTGCAGCCCCTCGAAGAGGATGGGGTGCTCATCCTGGAGCAAGCGCTCCATCAGCGCTTCGCTGCGGCGGCTCACCACCACGTAGGGCAGCGCATTGAGCAACTGCAGTTTGCCGGTGTTGCGCGGGTAGTAGTGCACGCTGGCGCAGAAGCGCTCCAGTTCCTTCGCCTTGGGCCGGCCGTAGTGGAAGCAGTGCAGATGGACCTTCACCCCCAGCTCCGCGAGCGCTTTCGCCTTGTAGTACACGTCAATCACGCCGCCATAGCTTGGTGGGGCGGGCACGTCGAAGGAGACGATATGTAGATGCTTATCCGCCAACGCGTCGCAGGAAGGCCTTCAGCGCTTCCTTCTCGCGCTCGCCATCCAATTCAGTGGCGGCGAAAATAGCCTTCAGCCGCAAGGCATCACGGCGCGCGCGATCGGGCATCAAGCGGCGCACCTCGGCGGCGATCACCGCAGGCTCCACGCGCGGGATCACGATGCCCGCCTCGTACCGACGCACGATCCCGGCGACCTCAGGGAGTTCGCTCACCAGCGCCGGGATGTGCGCGCGGAAGTAGTCGAAGAGCTTGTTTGGCAGGCTGAAGCGGTAGTTGAGGCTGGTGTCCTTGTCGAGCGAGAGGCCGAGGTCGGCGTTGCGCGTGTACTGCATCATGCGCTCGTAGGGCATGCGCGGCAAGAGGCGCACGCGGCCTTCAAGCGCTTGCTCCTTGACCAAACGCTCCAGCAAAGGCCATGCATCACCGCCACCGATGATGAGCAGCAGGGCATCGGGCAGCTCCTTCATCGCCAGCACCGCCTCTTCGCCTCCCCTGTCCACGTTGATGCCGCTGCCCTGCAGGACGAGGATGAAGCGGTCCTCGGGCAGGTCCAGATCGCTGCGCGAGGGCAACGGTCCGAGCTCCTTGTGCATGGGGATGTTGCGCACGACCTCCACAGGCACTCCGTAGCGCTCACGGTAGGCGTTTGCAATGCTGCCGTTCACGGTGATCACGTGCCGCAGCTTCGGGAAGATCCAGCGCTCGATGGCCAGCCATGCGCGCTTCGCGAAACGGCCCTGGATCTCCGGCACCTCGGTGAAGTACTCGTGGCTGTCATAAACCAGCGCGCGCTTCCCCTTCGCCAGGTAGCAGGCCAGCAAGGTGTCGAGGTCGTTGGCCACGATCAGGTTGGCCTTGCTGAAGAGCAGGAGGAAAAGGAGCCGCAGGTTGTACTCGGCGTAGAAGATCGGCCCCTTGCGGAAGAGCAGCCGCATGCGCTTGGTACCGTAGGGCCGCTGGAGCGGAAGGCTATCGGGCAACAGCCGCCCCACCAGCAGGACCTCGTAGCCCAACTCGCGCAGCACCACGCAGGTGCGGTGCACGCGGTTATCGGTGCTGAGGTCGTTGGTGACGCAGACGAGGGCACGCATGAGCGCCAAAGGAACGGCCCGGAGTTGCTGCTCCGGGCCGTTCGTTCGACTCGCATTTCGCCGAAGGCCTCATTACGGAGGCTGGGCGCGCGAAGCGCGATGGACCCAGCCATCCGGAATCTCACTTAGGTCAATCCCTTACTTCCCCACTTTCACCGCGCGCTTCACCACCGGCTCGCCGTCGAGCAAGAGGTTGATGTAGTACACGCCGGGCGCGAGTTTCTCCGTGCTCCATTCATACTGGAACTCACCGGCCTCGCGCTGGCCCTCGCTCAGCACCATCAAGCTGCGGCCATCGGTACTGTTGGCCAGCAACTGCATGCGGCCTGCGTGCTCCAGCGTGCAGAAGAGCGTGGTGCGGTCGGTGAAGGGATTGGGTGCGATGCGGAGCAGGCGCTCCTGGGTGGGGGTGATGGAGCCCTCATCGGTCGTGCTCCCCGTAATTGAGCGCGTGCCATCGTCGTTCGAGGCGGCGCAACAGGCGGCGAGTTCTTCCTGGAGCTGCGCGATCACCGACTCCTGCGCCGCAACGCGCCCTTGCAATTCCTGGAAGCCCGCAACCAGGACCGGGATGAGCCCGATGTAGTTCACCGCTTTGTAGTCGATGGCTTCTTGGACGACATCGCCTGCATCATTCAGATCAGCCGGTCGCTGTGTTTCATGCACCAAATCTGGAAGCACCTCCTCCAATTCCTGCGCGATGAACCCGAGTTGCTCACCATCCGGCAAACCGACCACGGATTGCCCAAGGTCATTGAAGGAGTAGCGCTTCGGCTGCAAGGCAGATAGCAACTCCGAGGCGCCTGTCAATTCCTCCACGCCGGTCTTGAACTGAGCATCGGAGGTGATGGGGATGGCCCCATTAACAAAACCGTTCCCGGTGATCATCACATCGCCCTGGAAGAAACCAGCCCATGCCTGGCCAGCGCCTTGCGGGGCTATGGATCGACCATACACGCCTGCGGAGAATGAAGCCTGCCACGGCTGATCGTACTCGGCCACGCCGAGCACGCCCACCAGGAATCCGGTGCCGGTTCCCGGTTGTTGGGAGTCGTAACGGCCGTGGCCATGCACACCGATGGTGGTCTTGCAGTTGTAGGCGAGTCCTTGTACTCCTTCAGCGTGGCCAAAGAAGCCGTCAGGATCTATAGGACCACATTCGCCCAAGACCCCCTGGAACTCATTCTGAAAATCATCCGACTCGGTCCTAGACCAGGTACCAATGCGAGCTAGCAACTCATAGTTGTTGTGATGCACGTGCAATTTGGCGCGGGGCACATCCATGCCGATGCCCACGCCATGCCGACGGTCCCACAAGCAGCTGCTCCCATCGTACACGCTCGACACATGCGGGTCTCCAGTCTGCACCACCCAATCGCAATCAGCGCTTAGGTTGATGTTCTTCCACTTCACCACACCGCGTTCCAACGGGTCGTTCGTGTCGTCCACTACCATCACCTTGAAGGCCTGGTCAGTCTCCGAATCATCCGGAAGCTGGCGGATGCGTAAGCGACCATCAAGAAGATCGACGCGTTCCGTCGGATTGAGGCCAGCCGTGAACCAATCTCCAACACCGAAGAACGATTGATTCCCGCTGGTGTGTGGCAGGAAGCGGGCCGCCTCCAAACCATTGTCCAAAGCGGCCGTTGGACCGCTTGTGTTGTTGTTCATCAAAAAGATGAATTTCAACAGGTCCGGGCCATCCAAGCCCGTTTGGTTATCGCTCCAAGCAATCACCGCATGGTTGTCGTCGTTGCTCTCCGATTTCAGGCCGAAGTAGCTCAGGTCCGACCATTGAGTGAGCGTCATGCCCACCTTCATCCACGGGCGGTAGCCGGTGTCCTGCCCGCCCGCCGAATCAATGTGAAGCATGGAGAAGGGCCGGTTCACATCCGGATCCGTGAACAGGCCAATTCCCAGATGCCCTGACAGGTCCCGGTTTCCTTAGCCGTTCACTGACTGGCCCGTAAGCGTTTGTGTAAGCCGCATCCGGAGTGCATTATCCGTTCGCCATTGATGTGGAAAGTTCAACTGCGTTGTGAATCGCAACGGCTGGTTGCTGTTCACGTCGCAGCCTATGTAGTCGGTCACGGCGGTAACCGTATTGTTCAGCTGCGATACTTGACCCTTGCCTTTCGCACTGACGAATAGGAACACGACCAAGCCAAGGCTTTTGAAGGTTTTCCAGTTCTCCATGGTTTACCGTTTTTGTTGAAGAAGGGTCACTCCACCAGAACTAACTTGTGCGAGTAGCACCAGCTATCCCCTTCGAGAATCATTGCATAGTGGCCACGAGCCCAGTGCGCAACATCGACCACAAGACCATTCTCGCCCTGTGTTGTGGCCTGCCAGATGCTCCGACCGACCATATCGAACACATGCAGTCGGTTGGCCCGCCCTTCCCAGGAGACCTGGAATACATCCTTCGCAGGATTCGGATGGACACCAATCCATGTCCTGGAAAACTCTCCCGCTCCGTTGATCAACGGGCATTGCGAAGGGTTCAGTGAGACACAGACCTGATCAACCAATTGATAGGCGTTCGGGTTCGGGCCCAGGCTATCGGTAACCGTGTTGGCGTTGTCGAAGTGATTCCCAACAACCATGTACCGATAGGCTGAATCCGCAACGAATGCCCCGCTCACGAGCACCCACGCAGAGGTATCGCTGATGACCTCGGTTGACCACACGTGCGCGTAGTTGCGACAGCCGAATTCCGGCATGGACGACCCATAGAGCCAGTAGTACGGGGCTGTGCAAAAGAGCAACCCGAGATTATCGCATACGCGGCCGGTTCCCTGACTGCCGCCGAAAGCAGCGTTGGCGTAGAAACTTGCGTAGTAGGTCTCACCGACGACCAGGTCGCTCAATAACTCAACTCCAATCATCTCCCTATGGTCGTCCGCGAGGAATGACCACATTCCCGAATATGCGCCCCCATCGTGAGCCAATTGGTGCGTGAAAACGTTGTTAGGTACACCGCCAACATCGTTATCCTCACAAGAGTTGAAATAATCCGGGGTATCGCTCGAACTGTACCAATGCTGGGGCACCGCCCCTGGCTGGTAGCCCAGCACGAGGGGAAACTGCGGGCATGTATCCACCATCTCGAAGCTCGGATTGGGCACCAGGTTTTGTGCGCACAAGCCGGGCGCAAGCAGCGCAAGGCAAAGCTGGAATGCCGAGTGCATGTCTGGTCGTGTTTGTTCAGACCTAATTCGGACCATGCTATTGGCCACGGCAGAGCGAATCTAAGAGCAATCGCAATAGGCTAGGCATCCGGCGCCGCAATTACCCTGCACTCATGGCTGTGCTTTCTCCGGTAAACTTGTCCGCCTATAGACGTGCTCCGCAACGCCGACCTCCAGCCCTTCAACACCTTCGGCATAGCCGCAAAGGCGGATGCACTTGGCCGATTCCAAACGGTGGAAGAATTGCGCGCGCTGCTGGCCGCGCCCGAGCTCAGCGCCCTGCCGCGCCTCGTGCTTGGCGGCGGCAGCAACATCCTCTTCACCCGCGATTTCGAAGGACTGGTGCTGCTGAATGAAGTCCCGGACATCGCAATCGAAGCCGAGACCGACGATCGCGTCGTGGTGCGCGCTGGCGCTGGCGTGGTGTGGCATGACCTGGTGATGCATTGCGTGGCCAAGGGCTGGGGCGGGCTCGAGAACCTCAGCCTGATTCCCGGCAAGGTGGGCGCCGCGCCGATGCAGAATATCGGCGCCTATGGCGTGGAGATCAAGGATTGCTTCGTGTCGCTGGAAGCCTTGCGCGTGAGCGATGGTGAGATCATTCGCTTCGATCGCTCGGCTTGTGCGTTCGGCTACCGCGAGAGCTTCTTCAAGCGCGAGGGCAAGGATCGTTTCATCATCCTGAATGTCAGCTTCACCCTCACGAAGCGCGATCACCTCATCCGCACCGCCTACGGCGACATCCAAGGTGAGCTGTCCCGAATGGGCGTGGCGCAACCGACGATCAAGGATGTGAGCGATGCCGTGATCGCCATCCGAAGCAGCAAATTGCCCGACCCCAAGGTGCTGGGCAACGCAGGGAGCTTCTTCAAGAACCCGGTGGTGGATGCACGCGTCGCAGAGCGCATCAAGCTCGCTCACCCGAACGCACCGGTCTATCCAGCAGGCGAAGGCCACAGCAAGCTCGCGGCAGGCTGGCTCATTGAGCAATGCGGCTGGAAGGGCAGGCGCATCGGCGCATGCGGGGTGCATGAGAAGCAGGCACTGGTGCTGGTGAACCACGGCGGCGCCACAGGCGCTGAGGTCTGGGAACTGAGCGATCAAGTGCTTCGCAGCGTGCGCGAGCGTTTCGGCGTGGAGCTGGAGCGCGAGGTGAATATCATCTAGGCGGTTGGGTGTTGAGGGTTGTCCCGGGTCAAGCCCGGGATGACAAGGCAGGTTGAGGGTTAACAGCCGTCACTGATGCTGCAGCGTTCGAGGGCTGAGGGTTGAATGCCAATGACCAGCATCCAACGGGCATGCCCGGCGCATAGCTTTGGCCGAAACACGGGATCATGTTCACGAAGCTCGACCTGATCGAACGCATCATTGCCACCAATGATGAACATGTGCTGGCCAAGGTGAGCAAGGCGTTGGAGGCTGAGGCCGGCGAGTTCCGATTCACCAAGGAGCAATTGGCCATGCTCGAGGAGCGGCGAGAAGCGCGGCGGCAAGGCAAAGGCAAGGGATACTCCCTGAAGGAGGTGAAGGCCATGCTGAAGCGCAAGCGCGCATGAAGGCGAAGGCCATTGAGCTGCGCGACCTGGCTTGGCAGGAATGGCAGGAGGCCTCATTGCACTACGAGCTCGAGCAACCGAAACTTGGCGCGCGCTTCGAAACAGCAGTGCTCAAAGCCATTGAGGACCTGGTTCGCGTGACATGCAGCTACCCTGAACGGGTGAACGGATTCCGATACGCCCCGGTCCAGGACTTCCCGTATTGCATCGTGTTCGAGTTGACGGATGGCCTAGCCATTGTGTACAGTGTTTTCCATACGAGTCGCAGGCCATTGCGATCGAAGAAGCGGCGGCGCTGAATCCGGACCCCGCCATGTCAGCGAATCGATTCGTACTTCCGACCGCTCTCGCGGCCCTGATGGCATGCCATCATCCGCCCAAGAACGCTGCACCAACCGGATCAACACCCCTGCGACTCGAGCTCCCCGCCTGGGCTATCGCCGACACCGCGCTCCGCCTCGATTCCCCCTACGATAATCCGCTCACCGTGGAAGGCGCAGCGCTGGGCCGCATGCTCTTCCATGAGAAAGCGCTGAGCGCCGATGGATCGCTCTCTTGCGCCAGTTGCCACCTGCAGCGCTTCGCCTTCGCGGATAGCGCGCGCTTCTCCAGCGGCATGAGCGGCCAGCGCACCGCGCGCAACAGCATGCCTTTGATGAACCTGGCGTGGGACCATTTCTTCTTCTGGGACGCCCGCGCCCTCAGCCTCGAGCTGCAGGCCTTCGAGCCGGTGACCGCGCACCGCGAGATGGCGAGCCGCTGGATCGAAGTGAGCCATCGCCTTGCGCAGGACAAGCGTTATCCGCCGCTCTTCGCCGCCGCCTTCGGCGATGCGCGCATCGACAGCCTGCGCATCGCATTCGCCCTGGCGCAGTTCGAGCGCACCATGGTCTCACTCGATTCGCGATTCGACCGCTACTTCTACGGGAAGCAGGCCGATGCGCTCAATGCGCAGGAGAAGCGCGGCAAGGACCTCTTCTTCACCCGCGCGCATTGCGTCGATTGCCACGAGCCGCCGCTCTTCAAGGGGCATCATGTGCTGAACATCGGGCTCGACAGCGTGCCCACGGACCTCGGCATGGGTGCTCGCACGGGCCTGCCCTGGCACGCGGGGCGATTCAAGACCCCTTCGCTCCGCAACATCACCGTTACGGCGCCCTACATGCACGATGGCCGATTCGCCACGCTGGAGCAGGTCGTCGATTTCTATGCGGATGACGTGTTCACGGCATCGCCCACGCTCGATGAGCACATGCTGCCCTGGCGCAAAGGCGAAGTGCGGCTCTCCAAGCAGGACCGCACGGACCTGGTGGCCTTCCTGCGCACGCTCACCGATTCGGCTTTCCTCGTTAATCCGCGTTTCGGCCCCCCCGGTCACCGCCGTTGATCGTCGCACTATCGATCTTCGCCACGCATGCGGCGCCTCCCCTTCCTCTTCGCCTTGCTCGCCATCGCGGCGTGCCGGAAGGATCCCGCCGTGGAGCAGGCCGATGCCTTCACGGGGCCCACGCCCTTGGCGCTGGAACTGCCGCCTTGGACGCAGAACCTGCCGCATCCGATGAACCTGCCCGCCGACAATCCGCTCACCGTGGAAGGCGTTGCGCTGGGCCGCAAGCTGTTCTATGAGAAAGCGCTGTCGGACAACTACTCGATCAGCTGCAGCAGCTGCCACCAGCAGGAGTTCGCCTTCAGCGACCCGCGTAGATTCTCGCTCGGATCGGATGGGTCCGTGGGGCGGCGGCAATCGATGCCCGTGCAGAACATGCTCTGGGACCATCTCCTCTTCTGGGATGGCCGCGCGGCTTCGTTGGAAGAGCAAGCCTTCGGCCCCGTGGTGAATCACCTCGAGATGCGCAACAGCTGGCCCGTGGTGGAGGAACGGCTCCGCCGACTGCCCAACTATCCCGAGCTTTTCGCACGCGCCTTCGGATCACCGGACATTGACAGCGTGCGCGTGGTGAAAGCCATAGCGCAATTCGAGCGCACGCTGCTCAGCTTCGATTCGCCCTTCGACCGCTACTTCTACAGCGGTGATGCCACGGCCATGTCCGATGCCGAGATACGCGGCATGGACCTCTTCTTCGGCGAAGCCGAGTGCGACCTCTGCCACATGGCGCCGCTCTTCCAGGACCACGACCTACGCAACATCGGCATGGCGCCCGGACCGGATCAAGGATTGGCGGAGATCACCGGACTCGTGAGCGACCGCGGCCGCTTCAAGGTGAACAGCCTGCGCAACATTGCCGTCACCGCGCCCTACATGCACGATGGGCGCTTCGCCACGCTTGAAGAAGTGATCGACTTCTACGCCGACAGCGTGAACATCAATGAGCCCAATCTGGACAATCACATGTGGCCATGGACCAGCGGCCAGATCGACCTCGATGCCCAGGAGCGCGCCGACCTCAAGGCCTTCCTGCAAGCCCTCACCGATGAGCGCTTCCTGAACGATCCGGCGTTCAGTGATCCGGAGTGATCAAGCGCTTTCGGCATCTTCGCCCACCGCAACCCGAATCTCATGCTCGCACTCCGCGCGCTCCTGGCGCCCTCATTCGTTGGCACAGCCCTGCTGCTTTCCGCGCAGCTGCAACCGCTCACCTTGAAAGATGCCGTTCTGAAGGCCGGCACCGAACTCGCGCCGGAGCGCCTGCGCGGCCTGCAATGGATCGAAGGCGCGCAACGCTACAGTTACGTGAAGGGCGAGCAGCTCATGCGCGGCGACATCGGCAAGAGCATGGACCGCGTGCTGGTGGAACTGAGCGCGATCAATGCGCAGCTTCCGGATAGCGCCAAACTGAAAGCGTGGTTGCCGATCACCTGGAGCAATGCGAACCGCTTCACCTTCGTGCATAACCAGCGCTTCTACGCCTACGACCTCGCGAAAGCCGAATTGCAGGCCGTGACGAGGATCGAGGCCGGTTCCGGTCATGAGGAGATCGAGCCCAGCACGGGAGCCGTGGCCTTCGTGAAGGACGATAACATCCTGGTGATGCGCGCCGGCGAGGGCAAGAACAAGCCCACGCCGATCACGAGCGATGGCGGCAACGGCATCGTGAACGGACAGAGCGTGCACCGGCAGGAATACGGCGTGGAGAAAGGCCTCTTCTGGGCGCCGAAGGGCGGCAAGCTCGCCTTCTACCGCATGGATGAATCCATGGTGAGCACCTACATGCTCGAGGACATCGGCACCAAGCCCAGCACCTTCGAGCCCATCCGCTACCCTATGGCGGGGCAGGCCAGCCACCACGTCACCATCGGTGTGCACGACATGAACACAGGCAGCACCGTGTTCCTGAAGACGGGCGAGCCGCTGGACCAGTACCTCACCAACATCAGTTGGGAGCCCGACGAGCAGCACTTGCTCGTGGCCCACATCGACCGCGCCACGCAGAACCTGCGCATGGTGCGCTACGATGCCGCCACCGGCGAAGCCGAAGGCACTGTGTTCACCGAGCGCGACGAGAAGTACATCGAGCCGCTTCAGGCTGCGCGCCACCTGAAGACACGGCCCACGCAGTTCATCTGGCGCAGCCGTCGCGATGGCTGGCAGCACCTCTACCTCTACGATGTGAAGAAAGGGCTCGTGCGCCAGCTCACCCAAGGCGCGTGGGAAGTGGAGCGCATCGTGGGCCTCGACCCCAAGGAGTCATTCGCGATCGTCGAGGGCACGGGCAACATCGACCCGAAGAATCCCGCCGGTGCACTGGAGACGCACCTCTACCGCATCGACCTCGCCAACGGGCGCACCACGCGGCTCACGAGCGAGCCTGGCTCGCACCACGGCCAGCTCAGCAGCGATGGCAAATACCTCCTCGACACGTGGAGCAGCCTCACGGTGCCCAACCGCAGCATGATCCGCAACACGCGCGATGGCTCGGCGATGAAGACCCTGGTTGACGCGAAGGACCCGTTCGCGGGGCATCAGGTGGGCAGCATCGAACTGCTCAGCATCGAAGGCGAGAACGGAGACAGGCTCAACGCGCGCGTGATCAAGCCGAGCACCTTCCAATCGCGGCAGCGCTACCCGGTGCTGGTCTACGTCTATAACGGACCGCATGTGCAGTTGGTGAGCAACTCCTTCCTCGGCGGCGCGTCCGCATGGATGCTTCACGCGGCCGAGCGCGGTTATGTGGTCTTCACCGTGGATGGGCATGGAACACCGAACCGCGGCCGTGACTTCGAGCAAGTGGTGCACCGCCAGCTCGGGGTGGTGGAGGTGAAGGACCAGATGCGCGGCGTGGCCTGGCTGAAGGAACAGCCTTGGGTCGATGGCGACCGCTTAGCCGTCCACGGATGGAGCTACGGCGGGCACATGACCACCGCCATGCTCACGCGGCATCCCGGCGCATTCAGAGCGGGCGCAGCCGGTGGGCCGGTGATCGATTGGAGCCTGTATGAAGTGATGTACGGCGAGCGCTACATGGACACGCCACAGGAGAACCCTGAAGGCTATGCCGCAACCACCCTGAGCAACTTCGCTAAGGACCTGAAGGACCCCTTGCTGATCATCACTGGCGGCAAGGACGATACCGTGGTGCCCGAGCACAGCTACCAGTTCCTGAAGGCCTGCGTGGCCGCTGGCGTGCAGGTGGAATTCTTCAACTACCCGGGCCATGGCCATAACGTGCGCGGCAAGGACCGCCTGCACCTGATGGAGAAGGTGCTGGGCTACATCGACGAACACGTGCGGCCGGACGTCCGGTGAGTGCGATGCCAAGCATGGTGCGCAGGAAGATCGGGCCCGGTTAGTACCCCGGGTATCTTTCGCGCCAAACTCAAGAACCGCATGCGTCTTCTCGCCTCATCCCTGCTGCTTCTCCCCTTCACCGCTTCCGCCGCACTCTGGATCGTGCAATCCGGAGGCAGCACCATCGGCAGCACCGACCCCTATTACAGCCCGCAATTCCTCACCATCGACGTGGGCGATCAGGTGCGCTGGGAGAACCAGAGCGGCACGCACAACGTGAATGGCACCTTGAGCGATTTCCCGAGCAATCCGCAAGGCTTCACGAGCGGCAACACCGCAAGCGGGAATTGGACGTACACCTTCACCTTCACCATCCCGGGCGTGTACAACTACGAATGCGATGGGAATGGGCATGCAGCCACGCAGTTCGGCACCATCACGGTGATCGACCCCACGGGCGTGGCCGAGGTGGGGGAAACCGCCGACGTGCGCCTGAGCCCGATACCGGCCGCCGATTGGCTGACCGTTGACTTGGGTGGCGTAGATGCGCGATCGATCACCGTGATCAACCTCAGCGGCGAAGCGGTGATGGAACAGGGCATCGTGGCGAGTCGCGTGCTCGCGCTCGATGTGAGCGCGCTGAAGCCCTCGAATTACTTCCTGTTGATCACCGAGCGCGATGGCCGGGTGTTGGCCAAGCCCTTCACCAAGGACTGATCAGGGCAGCTTCATCAGCCGCACCGACCTGACCTCGCGGCCTTCGATCGCCGCGCGGGCCACATAACCGCCGGCCGGCAGCCCTTGCAGGTCAACCGTGAACGCTGACTTCCCGCTCGGGAGCATGCCGTCATGAAGCAGGTCCAGCTCGCGGCCAAGCGCATCGTGGATTGAAAGGCGCGCACGGCTGGCAACGGGCATTTCGATCCATAGCCCTGCGGCATCTCCAGCGGGGTTCGGGTAAGCGTAGAGCGTCAGGGGCGCGGCGTTGACCTCCACCACGTTCATGTCGACCGTGACCGGGATCGCAAGCGCGGCCGTGCTGGCGATGCTCAGCTTGGCGAGCTTCTCATAATACGGCACGTCGAAGTATTGCGTGAGGTCGGTGGGCGTGTGGTAATGCGGGTTGCCGTCGTTGGTGAACTCTTCGATCACGAGCACGGAACCGTAGCCCTCGTTCCAGAACGAAGCGTGGTCGCTGTAGGTGGCGCCGGGGTTGGTGAGGATCAGGTCGAGGCCGATGCCGTATTGCTGATGCACGCTGAAGACCGTATCGGCGATGGCCAGCGAGTTGGCGATGGGCCGCGTGTGGATGCGCGCCTTCGCATCGGCATTGCCGTCGTAGGCGATGGCGTCCATGTTGATCGCGGCCTTGATGAGCGCATCGTTCGCGGCCATCGCGCCTGCATAGAATGCGCTGCCCACCTTGCCTTGCTCCTCTTCGTCCCAGAGCGCGAACACGATGGGATGCACGAAGTCGATGTCGCGCAGCACCCGCGCCGCCTCCAGGACCGCAGCCACGCCGCTGCCGTCATCGTCGGCCGCCGGTGCATTCACGATGCCAGCGGGCATGGCATCGTAGTGCGCGCAGATGATCACGATCTCCTCGGTGCTCCCGTTGCCGGGCTTGGTCACCAGGATGTTCCTTCCCGTGCTGTTGAAGGGCTGCTCCACGGGCGCATAGCCCAGCTGCACGAGCTTCTGCATCAGCCAGGCCTGAGCGAGGTTGTTGCCTTCGTTGTTCTTGTGCCGGCTCAGCAGGGTGTGTTCCTGCCCATCAATCATCACAGGCACCTCGCCGCTGACCTCGCTCACCCACCCCATCATGCTGTCGATGCGCACTTCATCGAGGATGCCTTGGATCACGGGATGCTGGGCGCCCGCGAGCAATGGCGCGAACGCTGCGACGAGCAGCAGGCTTCTGGTCTTCATGGCGGCAAGGTAGAAGCGCTAGGGCCTCACCACGCGCTCCACGAAGCGCTTGCCGGCCACTTCGATCACCACCAGGTAGGTGCCGGGCGCGTCGGGCAGCCGCACGGTGAAGCTTTGCTCGAGGTTGCGGCGCAACAGGGCCAGACGCGCTCCCTTGATATCGAGCACCTCGATGCTGCGCACCTTCTCGCTGATGCCCTCGATGCGGAGCAGTCCATCGCGCACTGGATTGGGGAAGATGCGGATGCCTGCTTCGGCGAGGTTGTCGATCTCGAGGCTCGTATCCACGATCACCTCCTCCTTCACCAGCGTCGGGCTGCCGTCCTCGGCCTCGTACATGTCCCGGAAGGTGTCGATGGCGGGCGTGTTGAACTCGAACATCTCCTCCATCCAGCGCGGCGGCGCGCTCTGGTACCACACGCGAGCGGTGATGGTGATCGCGCCGGAGTAGCCACCCATGGCGATCTGGTAATGCGTGATGTCGGTGCCGCTGCCCTCGGTGCCATTGGTGAAGCGGTTGAAGTCAAGGTCTTCGGGCGGGACACCGGCGATCAGCGTGGTGTCGTAGCTGATGTGCGAGGTGGTGAATCCGAGCGGAGCGAGGCGGTTGTCCTTCAATGGCTCCTTCGCGCGCTCGAGGACGGTCGTCTTATCGCCATTCACATCGCCCATGACCATCTCATAAATCTGGGCCTGATCCTCGCTGGTGATCACATCGTGGTGAGGCTCCCAATCGGCATCGTGACCCACGACCTCATAGGTGCCGTCCCAATTGCCGCTGCGGAAGAGGGTGTTGCCCGCGTCGTCCTGCACATGCAGCTCGATGAAGGCGCGGCGCGCGGGGTAGCCGCTCGGGAACTTGTGGCCGGCGAGGTTGGTGAGCTTCACATCGATGGACGCGAGGTCAGCGGTGCGGTCGATGACCGAGGTCTCGATCAGGAGGGTCTGCTGCTGAAGCATGCGTTCGGTGCGTGCGATGGTGCTGTCGAAATGCACCTGGTTGGCCGTGAGCTCGAGCGCGGTGTTATTGTGCTTGAGCAGGTTCAGCATGAACACGTTGGCGCCGACAAGGTGGTGCTTACCGAAAGGCGTGCGCGGGGTGAGGAAATCATAGAGGGCGGAGATCACGACGGCGTCGCTGATGCGCGGCATGTGGCAGGCCTGGCAGCTGAGGCCGTTCTCGGGATCCGCATCGGTGTTGTAGGACGAGTTGAGCCACTCGTGGTAGGTGGCCTGCTCCACGAATTCATCGCCCGTGAGATTGCCATCGAGGTCGGCGGTCTCAGTGATGAGCGTATGGCAGCCGGCGCAGGTGCCTGCATCACTTAGGTGAGGCCCCCAAAGCGGCTCGTAGCCCACGAAGCCGGCCATGGGCGATCCGAAGATGGGCTCTTCCTCCGGTCCTCCGTAGGGTCCATAGAGGATGCCGCTGGTCTCGAACTTCAGGTTGCCGCTGAAGAGCAGGCCTAAGCTATCCGGCTTCTGCATATGGCAGGCCAGGCAGCTCACGCCATCGAGGGCGATGGGATCCTGCACGAGCTCAGCGATGCTGAAGGGTCCCGCTCCCATGAGGTGCTTGTCGTAGCGGCCCATGGGTGCATGGCAGCTGGTGCATTTGTCCTCCAATGCCGTCTGATGGCCCGGATTCACGCTCACCTCATGGCTCACCTTGGCGCGCCAGAAGGGATCACGGGCACTGTTGCCCATCATGCTGCTGCGCCAGGAATCGATGGGGTTCACATCGTGCCCGTTGGCGTCGCGGTTGGCGAACACCGGGCCGATGTTGTCCGGGCCGTGGCAGCCGTAGCAATCGCCGCTGGCGCGGAAGAAGTTGTTGGCGCCGCTGGAGAGCCCTTGTCCGCCGCCTCGGAAAGCGTCGATCTCGGCCTGCGAGTGGTACGCCTTGGCTTCCGGAAGCCCGTCCTGGTTCCAAGCCACCAGCACGGACACGAGGCCTACGATTACAGCGATTGCGAAAGTGCGAGCGGAGAGGGTACGGATGCGTTTCATGCGTGGCGTTGGGCGAGCAAGATAGCCGGGCGCGGAGCCCGCTTCCTGACGCGCCTCATGGGTTGCCTTGAAACCCTTCCGGGCCGGGCTTGGTTCGCTGCGTCCTAGCTGCCGCGCTGGCCACCCCGGCGAACGGCCGCTGCCTTGGGGGCGCCGCTGCTGGCCGGCTTCACCTTCGCGGCGGCATCGGCCTTCTTCTTCACGGCCTTCTCCACGGTCTTCTTCTCGGGTGCAGCCTCTTTGGACTCGGCCTCTTTCACAGGCTCCTCCTTCTTCTCGAACTCACCGGCCTTCAATAACTGGCCGTACCAGGTGAAGAGCTTGCGCACGTCGCTGGCATAGATGCGCGAACGGTCGGCAGTGGGCAGGGCCTTGAGGAGCGCTTCCCAGAGCGTGTTGTCGTCGCTCTTCGGATCAGCGGCGGCGCCTCCACCGTTCACTTCGTGCAGCTTCGCGAGCACGTCCTTCAGCAGCACATCGTCGCCGGTGGTGAACATGCTGATCTCATCGAGGCTGCTCACCTTCACGCTCAAGGGCACCGGCGCGCGCTTGCCATCGGCCAGCGATTCGGTGATGATGGCTTGGCGGCCTTGCGCCACGACACGGTGCAATCCGGGCTTGCCCGCTACGGTGATGATCTTGCTCAAATCCATGGGGCGAAAGTAGGTTGTGAGGTTGATGGTTGAAGAGGTTGAGGGTTGATGAAGGTTGGGGGGTGTTCAACCTTCAACCGGCGCCAGCCTGCGCGCAGGCGCAACTCTCAACCGCTCAACCTCTTCAACCCATTACTTCGCCCCATGCGCGACCTCGGCCTTGGCCTCAACGGCTTCATCAGCGCCTTCCGCTTCACCCTGCGCAACGGCATGGGCTGGATGTTCCTGGTGCCGATCGTGCTCTGGGTGGCGCTCTTCTATGGGTTCTTCCATGCCATGGAAGGCATGGTGGAGGCAGCGAGCGCGCAACTGGCCGTGTGGCTGGAGCTGCCTGTGGCGCAGACCAGCACCGGTGATTGGTGGGAGGCTTTCAAAGCCTGGATGAACGGCGCGCGCGAGGTGATCGTACGCTGGATCCTCCGCCTGGCCATCGGCTACCTGCTCTTCGTGGCCAACAAGTACATCGTGCTGGTGCTGCTCTCGCCGCTGCTGGCCTATGCGAGCGAGCTGGCAGAAGAGAAGCTCACGGGCCGGCAGTTCCCGTTCAGTTGGCGGCAGTTGATGAAGGATGCCCTGCGCGGCGCGCTGGTGGCCATGCGCAACGGCGTGCTCGAGCTGGCGTTCACCGTGGCCATCTGGGTCGCTTCGTTCTTCCTGCCCTTGATCACGCCCATCAGCTTCATCCTGCTCTTCGTGGTGTCGTCGTACTTCTATGGCTTCAGCATGTTCGATTACGTGTTCGAGCGGCGGCGCATGCGCATCGGCGAGACCACGCGCGCGGTGAACAGCCAGCTCGGCGCGGTGCTGGCCAACGGCGCCTGCTTCAGCCTGCTGATGAAGATCCCGTTGATCGGACTCATGCTCGCGCCGGTGATGGCCAGTGTGGGCGCATCAATCACGGTGCTGGAGCGGGAGAAGCAAGCGCTGATGCGGAATCCGCCGGGAGGGCAACAGAATCCGCAAGCGCGCTGACCCCAGCGGCACTCGGTTCCAAGGAGGGGTCTGCGAGCCATTGATGGATGGAACGCTCATCCACAATCAGGTCCTCGATGACGGCTTCGCCGTTGAGCACGCGCACCAGTGCGTAAGCCGGCAGCGGCTGCGTCACCTCGCCATCGTTCCATTGAGGCTGCAAGAGTTCCTCGGTCTTCGCTCCGTCGCCTTCCTCCAAGTAGAAGCGGTCGAAGGGCAGGAACACGCGGTCAATGCGCTGCTCATTCGCCGAGTTGTAGAGCACGCGGATGAACGTCTGCCCAGCCGGAGGATGCTCGCTCAGCGCGCTGATGAGCGCGAATCCGCTGCTGTCCACACTGAGCACGCCATACGCCTCTTGCTCATCGAAGGCAGCATAGCCCTGCGGATTGGTGACCGTGGTGTCCGGCGCTTGCCAGGAACCGCTCTCCGCCTCGAACTCCAGCCGCACGTACTCGCCCCGGAACGGATCGCGTGGGTCGATGGGCGCCGTTTTGAATTTGAACACCTCACCTTGGGTGAGCACGCGCTCGCGACCCGTGATCATCCATGCAGGCACGGCGAGCTGCGCGAGGGCGATGCCGAGGAAGAGGAGCGGCTTGCGGTTCATGCGTCAGGCTTCTGCTTGTCGCGCTGGCGCACCATGCGCAGGTTCATGTACAAGAAGCCGCCACCGATGGCGATGAAGGCCAATCCCCGCAGCGCGAAGCTCATGTCCGTATCCAGGAAGCGCAGCAGCACGGTGAGGCCGATGATGGCCAGTCCGAGGTTCATGCGCTTCAGCGAATCGTGCGCGATGCCCGCGCGCACCGTGACCACGCCCATGGCGAGCAGGGCGGCATTCACGAGCAAGGGCGCCAGCCAAGGTTGCAGCAGGCCAGCGACATAACAGAGCGCGAAGAAGCCCATGGCCTCCGGGTAAGGCCACTGCTCGAATGGCCTGCGCCGCCTGAGTGACAGCACGTAAGCAACGATGCCGATGAGCGTCATTGCGGCGATCACGATCGCCTCGCTCGTTTCCACCATGGACCGATCACGGTCCGCCGAGCGGAAACCCCATGCGTCGCGATAGCTGAGCACGAAGAAGGTGATGAGCACCGCCGCGCCGCCAACGAGGGCCCACGGCCAGGAGCGCAGCTCGCGGCCCGTGTGCAGCCAGGGCACCAGCGTGAAGGCCGTGGCCATGCCCAGCACGCCGAATACATGCACGATGCTCCAATCGCGGTAGAACCATTGCGAGATCAGGCCCACGCTCAACGCCGCGAACAGGCTGAGCCACCAGAAACCGATGCGCTCGCCATTCAACCGAGCCGCGCGCAAGTACATGGGCACGGCAGCGGCGAGCAGCAGCAAAGAGGACCAGGGCAAAGCCATGCGGCCCGGGCCATCCCAGTGGTACGCCGCCGCGTGCCAGGTGACCGTGGCGATGTAGCCGAGCGATACGATCAAGGAACCGGGCAGGTAGATCAGCGGCAGGATCAGCAGCGCGCAGGTGAGCAGGTAGCCATGCAGCGAGCCCTCGATGTGGTAGATCTGACTGATGAGCGCCACGCAGGCGAAGAGCGCGCAGGCGAGGAAGATGGCGCTGCCCTCGCGCCACGCGCGGACATCGGGCTTGGCGCGCAGCGCATGCCAGACCAGCGCCTGGCCGATCAGCACCGGCGCGAATGCGAGCACCGTGCGCACCGGCCGGGTGAAATCGTCCCAGTTGTGCGCCACGATGAGCATGATGCCCAGACCAACCAGCACGCTGCCGAGGATGGCGAACACGAGCAGCATGCGGCTGGTGCCCTGTGCAGAATCGTTGGCGAAGCGCGCGCGGATGCGCTCGGCCTGCTCCGCCGTGATGAGCCCTTCGCGCACGAGCTGCGGAAGCGCATCGAGGAGCTTGGGGGCGGGCATGGGGTGAAAGTAGCTGAACGCAAGAGAGGGGGCGCAGGCCCCCTCTCAAAGCGATGTGATGCCGCTCTACTTCTTCCCCGCCGGCTTCTTCGCGGGAGTTGGCTTCACCGGTTCAACCGGCGGAGGCAGTTCGGCCTTCACCTCTTCCACCACGGGCTTGCGCTCCACCAAGGTCATCTCGTTCACCAGGTGGCCGGCGCCGGCGAGCTTGTCGATGCACCAGAGCACGTATCGGATATCGACGCTGATGGTGCGCTGCAGCTCGGGCTCGAAGGCGATGTCGCCGCTCATGGCCTCCCAGTTGCCATCGAAGGCGATGCCGATGAGCTCGGCGTTGCCGTTGATCACGGGGCTGCCGCTGTTGCCGCCGGTGATGTCGTTGTTGCTGATGAAGCAGGTGACCAGCTCGCCGTTCTCATCGGCGTAACGGCCGTAGTCCTTCTTCAATAGCAGCTCCTTCTGTCGGGCGGGCACGATGAACTCATCATTCGTGGGGTCCTCCTTCTCCAGGATGCCCTTGGCGGTGGTGATGTGCTTGTAGAAGGCGCCGTCCATGGGCACGTAGCTGCCCACCTGCCCGTAGGTGAGGCGCATGGTGCTGTTGGCGTTGGGGTACCAGCTCTTGTTCGGCTCCATCTCGCGCATGGCGGCCACCATCAGGCGGTAACCCTTCTCGGTGTCGGCCTCCGTTGCTCCCACGGCAGGACCGAGCACATTGCGCCAGTGGTTCAGGCAGCTCTCGCTGGCTTGGAAACCGAGGTCCTTCTGGAGCGCCTTCAAGGAGGGCTTCGCCAAGAAGGCATCGAGGCGCTTCTTGTCCGCGAGCATGCTCGTGGCGAAGATCGCCTTTGACCACGCGGAGGTGCTGCCCTTGAACTTCTTGGTGATGGTGGCCATCACCTGCGGTTGGAGGTCCTGCTCCACATCGTTCCGGATCAGGTCGAACATGGCTGCCGTGATCTTCTCGTCAGTGGGGGCGTTGTAGTCCTTCCAGTGATCGGCGGTCATCGCCTGAACCTGCGCCACGGCAGCGGCGACTTTCGCGGCGTCCTTGGGGTCGGTTTCCAATTGCGCCTTGAGGCCCTGCAGACGGAAGCCCAACGTGATCAGCTCACTGCCGAAGGCGGCTTCCTGCATGTAGGTGCTGGCCTTCTCGAATTTGGCGCGGTCGCTGTACCCGCGCTCGAGCAGGGAGATGATCTCGCCGTACTTCGCCTTTCGCTTCGGATCGGCGCTCACCCAGGCCATGAGCGATTCCTCTTGCGCCTTCTTCTTGTCATGGACGCGCAGGCGCTTGAGGCCGCGCTGCTGGCCGATGAAGTACTTCCAGTAGTTGCTCACCTGAGCGTACTTGCTGGCGTATTGGATGCGCACGGCGTCGCTGGCGTCCATGTCCTGCTTCATGAGCTCGAGCTTCTGACCACGGATCTTCACGCGGCTGGGCTGCTCAATGTCGAGGGCGAGCTTCACGCCGTGGCTGCTCAGGAAACGGTCGGTGGTGCCGGGGTAGCCCATCACCATGGCGAAGTCGCCCTCCTTCACCCCGGCGATGCTCACGGGGAAGTGCCACTTGGGCTTGAACGGGATGTTGGCCTCATTGAAATCGGCGGGCTCTCCATCGGGACCGGTGTACACGCGGAACATGCTGAAATCGCCCGTGTGGCGGGGCCACATCCAGTTGTCGGTATCGCCGCCGAACTTGCCGATGGCGCTGGGCGGGGTGCCCACCAGGCGCACGTCGCGGTAAGTCTTGTACACGAAGAGGTAGAACTCGTTGCCCTCGAACATGACCTTGAAATCGGCGCTCAGACCGTTCTCCTTGCCCACGACCGACTTGAGCTTGGTGGCAACGGCCTGGATCGCCTCGGCACGCTGTTCCTCAGTCATGGCGTCATTGAGCTCAGCCAGCACCTGGCCGGTGACGTCGTCGATGCGCTGCAGGAAGCTCACGCTGAAGCCGGCGGGCAACTCATCCTTGCGGCTCATGGCCCAGAAACCGTCGGTGAGGTAGTCGTGCTCCACGCTGCTGAGGCTCTGCACGGCATCGTAGCCGCAGTGGTGGTTGGTGAGGAATAGGCCTTCGGCGCTCACCATCTCGCCGCTGCAGAATCCGCGGCCCAGGCGCACCACGCCATCCTTCACACCGCTGCGGTTGATGTCGTAGATGTCCTCGGCAGTGAGCTTGAAGCCGAGCTTCTGCATCTCGGCCTCGTTGATCTGCTTGAGCTTGGTGAGGAGCCACATGCCCTCGTGGGCGTTGGCGGCGATCGCCACCAGGGCGGCGACGAGGAGTGAAAGGAACTTCTTCATGAATGAGGGGTTGGTTCAGCTTCACCCGGCTGGTGCATCCTGCCGAGGGGCGCCAAATGTAGCCGGAGGACCCGTGCGTGACGGACCGTTAAGGGACCAACGGCGTGGCCGGTGATAGGCGCTAAGGTTCGGGCGTAACCGGCACCCAGGCCACCGGCAGGAGGAGGCTTTCGATCTCGGCCACCAAGGCCTTGAACGCCTGGGGCTGTCCCACCCGGCCAAGCACCTTCTTGTCCCGGCCATCGGCGATGATCCGCAGCACGGTGCTGGGCAGGTCCGTCACCTCAGCATCGTACTTGGCTTGCAGGCCGAAGAACCCCAATTCGTCGGCCCGGTTCAGCATGGTGATCATCGAATCGACGCCGATGCGCGCACTGTGCCGACCCATTTTCTCCACGTTCCCCCGACCGTCGTAGGTGGCATATCCGCTGCGGTACAGGTCGATCCGGTAGGCCTTGCACTGCCCGAAGCAGGGCGTTCGCTCCAGACTGAGGAACAGGGTGTCGGCCTTGCCAGCGCCGCCGAGCCGTGGCGCAGCGGCAGCCGCTTCTTGGTCGACGGCCGGCTCTGCCGTAGCAACGGGCTGGTTGGTGCTGCAGGCCAGCGCCAATGCGGCGATGGGAATAGCGATCAGGTGCTTCATGGTGCTCACGTATCGAATGGCGTGCCTTTATCGCAGCTCAGTCATCAGCACGATGAGCAAGCAGGCCCGATGGAGCGATGCCGCTCATTTGCGCCGCTGCTGCTTCTGCATCTCATCGAGCCGCTGCTGCCACTTGCTCTTCTTCTTCGGGGTGCGCATGTTCAGCTCCAGCTGCGCGCGGATCTTGTTCTCATCCACGAACCAGCTCTTCAGCACGGTCATCTGCGCTATGCTGATCAGGTTGGCCAGCAGGTAGTAGTAGCTGAGGCCCGCGCTGAAGTTGTTCAGGAAGAACAGCATCATGATCGGGAAGAGGTAGATCATCATCTTCATGCCCGGCATGTTCTGCTGGCTGGGCATCTGCTTCTGGTTGATCACCGAGTACACGATGGTGCTGGCCGCCATGAGCAGGGTGAAGAGGCTGATGTGATTGCCGTAGCTGTCGCTGATCAAGGGGATGTGCTGGGTCCACTCGAAGATGCTATCGTAGCTGCTGAGGTCGTCGGCCCAGAGGAACTTCTCCTGCCGCAATTCGATGCTGGCGGGGAAGAAGCGGAACATGGCGTAGAGCACGGGCAGCTGGATGAGCATGGGCACGCAGCCGCTGGCGGGGTTCACGCCGGCCTTGCGGTACAGCTCCATGGTGGCCTGCTGCTTCTTGAGCGCGTCGCCCTCCTTGTGCTTCTCGTTGATGGCGTCCATCTCGGGCTTGAGCACGCGCATCTTGGCGCTCGCCACCAGGTTCTTGTAGGTGAGCGGCATCAGCAGGAGCTTGATCACGACGGTGAGCACCAGGATGATGATGCCATAGTTCCAGCCCCAGCCATCGAGCCAGTTGAAGATCGGGATCACCAGCCACTGGTTCATCCATCCGAAGATGCCCCAGCCGAGATCGATGATCTTCTGGAAGTCCGCGATCTCCGTGCGGCGAAGGGTGCCGAAATGGTTCGGGCCGAGGTAGAGGCGCATGTCCACCGATGGCTGCGCATCGCGCTCCTTCTCAAAGAGCAGCTTGGCGCTGTAGTGCTTGGTATGCGTCTCGGCGAGGAGCGGATTGATGGCGATCTGGCTGCCGTTGCTGCTGAAGCCGCCTTCGCTGATCATGCCCACGGTGAAGAAGCCCTGCTTGAAGGCCACCCAGTTGGTCCGGCCCTCGAGCTTCTTCTGCTCGGCGCTTGATTCACTGAGGTAGTTGCGGTCGTCGTTGAAGTACTTGTAGTACACGCCGCATTTCTGCATCTCGCTGGGCTGGTGCTTCTCGTTGCTCAGGCCCGTCAGCTCCCAGTTGAAGAGCAGGCTCCGCGCGTCGACCTCGCCCCTGCATGCCAACGAAATCAAGGCTCGTGTGCAGGAAATAGCTGGTGCTGTCGAGACGATAGGTGATCTGCAGCTTCTTGGCCGGATCGGCGGTGGGAGCGGTGAACCGAACGGCATCCTCACCGATCTTCTCCGCGGAGAAATAGAGGTCGGAAGTGCTGAGGTCCGTACCGCCGGTGAGGAACCGGAAATAGAAGGCGCCGGAATCGGGATCGGCGAGCAGCAGCGGAGCCTGGCGGTAAGTGCGGTACTCCTTCAGCAGCATCAGGGTTGGCCGCGCGCCTTGGGTGCTGAAGCTCACCTGCAAGCGCTCATTGCCGATGGAGACCTCCTCGGCCCTGCCTTCCGCAGCAGGAGCGAATGGCCCGAAGCGCTTGGACAGGTTCGCTTCCAGGAGACTATCGGCCAAGGCGAGATCCGCAGGCGAGACCGTGGTATCCAACACAACCGTTTGGGCGCCCTGCCGCATGGAATCGGCGATCAGCTTCTTGGCGGCCTCCTGCTCGCGCTGATCGGCCTCCACGATCGCCAGGCTGTCGGCTCGGCGCTGGAAGGCCGCCCGCTCCTCCTCGGTCGGCATGGTCCAGAGGGTGTAGCCGAAGAGGATGGCGACGATGAGGATGATCCCGATGATCGAGTTGCGGTCCATGCGGTAGGGAACGGTCTGTGCGAAGGGCGGCGAAGATAGACGGGGCGGTCGGAGGCGGTTCGCCAGTCCTTCAGGCGCCAAGGACACGACCTGCCGGCTCAAAGGCGCATCTCGAAAGCGCCCCCGAACGGAAAGCGGACCTGGGTCCCGTGATCATGGACCGTGGTGTCTCCGCCCACCGGCGGGAGTCCTGGTTGACTACAGCCCCAGCAGGACCTCCCCCGGCTCGCGGTTCCCGAAGACCATCTTATCGGGGTCCTCGATCATCTGCTTCACGGCCATCAGGAAGCTCACGCTCTCCTTGCCGTCGATGATGCGGTGATCATAGCTCAGCGCCAGGTACATGATGGGGCGGATGACGACCTGGCCGTTCACGGCCACGGGGCGCTCCACGATGTTGTGCATGCCCAGGATGGCGCTCTGCGGCGGGTTGAGGATGGGCGTGCTGAGCATGCTGCCGAAGACGCCGCCGTTGGTGATGGTGAAGGTGCCGCCGGTCATCTCATCGATGCTGAGCTTGCCGTCACGTGCCTTCACCGCCAGCGCCTTGATGCCCGCCTCGATCCCAGCAAGGCTCAGCTTCTCCGCGTTGCGCAGCACGGGCACCATCAATCCCTTCGGTGAGCTCACCGCGATGCCGATGTCGGCATAGTCGTGCATCACCAGCTCATCGCCATCGATCTGGCCATTCACCTGCGGGAACAGGCGCAGTGCCTCGGTGACTGCTTTGGTGAAGAAGCTCATGAAGCCCAGGTTCACGCCGTGCGCTTCCTTGAACTTGTCCTTGTACTTGTCACGCAAGGCCATAACGGCGCTCATGTCCACTTCGTTGAAGGTGGTGAGCATGGCGGTCTGGTTCTTCACGGCCACCAAGCGCTCGGCCACCTTCTTGCGCAGGGTGGTCATCTTCTGGCGGTTCTGGTTGCGCGATCCGCCCCATCCGTTCAGCGCGATGGCATCGGCATTCACGCCGCCGGCCACGTAAGCGGCTACATCGCTCTTGGTGATCCGGCCATTGGGTCCGCTGCCTTTCACTTTATCGGCGCTCACGCCCTTCTCATCGAGCATCGCTCGCGCGACCGGTGTGGCGTGCGCTGCGGATCCGGCAGCCGCGGGCACCGCTGCTGGCAAGGCCTTCTTCGCCTCCTTCTCTTCCTTCACCTCCTTCACCGGCAACGCCTTCGGCTCCGGCTTCACGCTCGTATCGATCGTCACCACCACATCGCCCACCTTCACTTCAGCATCCGCGGCAGCGAGGAGCTTCACCTTCCCGGCCTCCTCAGCGATCACTTCCAAAGTGGCCTTGTCGCTGTCGATCTCGCCCAGCACCTGGTCCTTGTTCACCACATCGCCATCCTTCACGTTCCAGCGCGCGATGCGCACTTCGCTGATGCTCTCTCCGGGGCTGGGGACTTTGATCTCGACTAGTGCCATGATGTTTCAGTTGTTGAAGCTTCAAGCCGCAAGGCCCAAGTATCAAGCATCAATTGGTTCGGGCGAATCGGTTTCGGGCCACTTGATGCTTGGGGCTTGAGGCTTGGGCCTTGCGGCTTTTCAGGCTTTGGCCTTTGCTGGCGATCTCTTCTTCGGCTTGGTTGCCGCAGGCTTGGGTGCGACCTGTGCGAACGCCTTCTCGATGATCTCGGCCTGTTGCTTCGCGCTGCGCTTGCTGCTGCCGGTGGCTGGGGCGCCGCTGGCGGGCCTGGCGATCACCTCCCACTTGATTTCGGGGAAGTGCATGGCGATGTGGCTCCAAGCGCCCATGTTCTTCGGCTCCTCTTGCACCCAGAGGCATCGCTCCGCCTTCGCGTACTTCTTGATCACTGCGCGCATCTGGTCGGCAGGCAGCGGATGCAGCTGCTCGATGCGCACGAGCGCGGTACCGGCGATGCCCTTCTCTTCGCGGTGGGCGGAGAGCTCGTAGTGGATCTTGCCCTGCGTGAAGATCACCGTGCGCACCTGCTCGGCATCGGCCGAGTCATCGTCGATCAGCTCCTGGAACGAGCCCTTCGTCAGGACCTCCAGCTTGCTCACGCACTTCGGGTGGCGCAACAGGCTCTTGGGGCTGAAGACCACCAATGGCTTGCGGAACTCCCACTTCAACTGGCGGCGCAGGACATGGAAGAAGTTGGCGGGCGTGGTGCAGTTCACGACCACCATGTTCTCATCCGCGCAGCCCTGAAGGAAGCGCTCCATGCGTGCACTGCTGTGCTCGGCGCCCTGGCCCTCATAACCGTGGGGCAACAGGAGCACCACGCCGTTCTGCGTGCCCCATTTCTCTTCCGCGCAGCAGAGGTACTGATCCAGCACGATCTGCGCGCCGTTCACGAAATCGCCGAACTGCGCCTCCCAAATGGTGAGCGTATCGGGCATGGCCAACGCATAGCCGAACTCGAAGCCGAGGACGGCGTACTCGCTCAGCAGTGAATTGTAGATCTGGAGCAGCGCTTGGCCCTCGCGGATGTGCTTGAGGTGGATGAATTCCTCCTCGCTGTCCTCCACCTTCACCACGGCATGGCGGTGGCTGAAGGTTCCGCGCTCAACATCCTGGCCGGTCATGCGCACCGGGTGGCCTTCCAGGAGCAGCGATCCGTAAGCGAGCAGCTCGCCCATGCTCCAATCGATCACGCCGGCCTCCATCATCTTCTTGCGGTCGCCGAGGATCTTCTCCAGCTTGCTGAAGAACTTCTTGCCTTCGGGGTGCAGCACGCTGAGCTTGTCGCCGATCAGCTGGAGCGTCTCCATCGGCACGCCTGTCTCGGGCGAGCGCAAGAAATCCTTCGCATCGGCGCGCTTGAATCCCTTCCAGCGCTCCTCGAGGAAGTTGGTGATCTTGCCCACGCGCACCTGCTTCGCTTCGTCGAGGCGCGCATTCAGCATGCCGGTGAAGGAGGCCTCCATCTCGGCAGCGAGCTCTTCCGCTTCGTTGACGCCGCTGCTCTTGAGCTTATCGATGTAGATCTTCCGCGGATCGGGGTGCTCCTGGATCTTCTTGTAGAGCAGCGGCTGGGTGAACTTGGGCTCATCGCCCTCGTTGTGGCCGTGCTTGCGGTAGCAGAGGATGTCCACCCAGATATCGGTGCCGTACTTCTGGCGGTAATCCATGGCCAGCTTCATGGTGTAGGCCACGGCCTCGGCATCATCGCCGTTCACGTGGAACACCGGGCATTGGGTCACCTTGGCCACATCGGTGCAATAGGTGCTGGTGCGCGCATCGATGTAGTTGGTGGTGAAGCCCACCTGGTTGTTCACCACGATGTGGATGGTGCCGCCCACCTCGTAGGCCTTGAGGCCCGCCATCTGCACCACTTCATACACCACGCCCTGCCCGGCTACCGCGGCATCGCCATGGATGATGATCGGCGCGGTGATGCCCTTGGCGAAATCGTCGTCGTGCTCGATGATGGCGCGCGAGATGCCTTGCATGATGGGGCCCACCGTCTCCAGGTGGCTGGGGTTCGGCGCCAAGGTCAGGCGCACCTCCTTGCCGGTATTGGTCTTCAGCACGCTGCTGTAGCCCATGTGGTACTTCACGTCGCCCTCCACCAGCTCATCATCATAATCCTTGCCCTCGAACTCGGAGAAGATCTGGTCGTAGCTCTTGCGCAGGGTGTTGGCCAGCACGTTGAGGCGGCCGCGGTGCGCCATGCCGATCACGTACTCGGTGATGCCCAGCTCGGCGCCATGCTCGATCACGGTGTCGAGCGCAGGGATCAAGGCCTCTGCGCCCTCGATGCTGAAGCGCTTCTGGCCGATGAACTTCTTGCCCAGGAATCGCTCGAAGACGACGGCCTCGTTGAGCTTCTCGAGGATCTCCTTCTTCTGCTCGATGGTGAAATCCGGCGTGTTCCGCACGCCCTCCATGCGCTGCTGCAGCCACCGCACCTTCTCCGGGTTGCGGATGAACTTGAACTCGGCGCCCACGCTCTGGCAATAGGTCTGCTTGAGCAGGTCGATGATGTCACGGAGCCTGGCCGGGCCGATGCCCACCTCATTGCCGGCGCTGAACACGGTGTCGAGATCGGCGGAAGACAGCCCGAAGTGCTCGATATCGAGCGTGGGCGAATACGTGCGGCGGTCGCGGACCGGATTGGTCTTGGTGAAGAGGTGTCCCCGCTGCCGATAGGCGTTGATGAGCTCGATGACTCGGAACTCCTTCTCGAAGCGGTCATTGCCGCCGGGAGCAGGGGCTGCTGGAGCCCCTCCTTCGATGCTGCCGCCCTCCAAGGCGCGGGCGAACTCGAATCCTTCGAAGAAGCGCGCCCAGCCGGTCTCGACGCTGGCGGGGTCCTTCAGGTAATTCTGGTAGAGATCGTCGAGCCAGGCGCTATCGACGTTGCTCAGGTAGGAAAGCTTGTCCATGGAGGCGGCGCAAAGGTATTCCTGCGGCTGGGGGTTGAAGGATGTGACGGTCGGTGGTTGTGAACGACCGAATCCACAAATGGAGCCCGATTGCCAAGGCTCAGAATCGGCCCGCGAAGCGCAGGCGGGTCAATACCTTCTGGAGCGCGCGGAGCACGCATTCACCGGCCAATGCGTGGAGCCCTCCGCTTTCCAATGCGCGCTGCAAGTGGCGCTCGGGGATGTCGACGCGGTACATGGCCGTTTGCACCGCATTCCCGCTTCCCCGCTCCAATTCCATGAGTCGCGCAAGCACTCCGGCACGCAATTCCTCAAAGGCCCCCTCCACCGCTCCAGGCTCCGGCAAGTCCGCCTCTGCGAGCGCGAGGTCCTTGCGGAGCTGCTGCACGGTCGATGTGAGCACTTCAGCGCGATCGAGCCAGGGGCGCAGGCCATCCAGCTCGCCTTTCGACAGCGATGTGTTGGCCTCCTCGCTCATGGCCTCAAAGGTCCGTACCGCATGGCACTACTTTCGCCCGGCGAAGAAAAAACCGAACACATGCTCCTCCGCTCATTCCTCGTCACGCTCACCGCCGCTCCGCTCATCGCACTCGCGCAGTACGGCTCCTTCGCCGCTCCGGCCGTGAAGGCCGCGAAGGCGCTTCCGCTGGTGGTGGTGCTCGATGCTGGCGATTCTCCGTACAACCGCGCGTTGATGAACGCGGTGAAGGCGGAATGGAAGTTCAATGCCTCAGTGGACTTCATCACCGTGGCCGATCTCGGCATGCAACCCATCAGCGCCGACAGGACCTACCTGATGAAGACACGGCGCACGGACCCCGTGAAGTTCGAAGGCAGCTTCATGGCGGTGGTGAAAGGATGGAAGCAGAAGAAAGGCGATGCCCTGCAACAGACCGACAATTGCTTCACCGGCATCGGAGCCGAGCAGGAGCTGGCCTCGATCCTCATCGATCCCAAGGCCATTGCCGATGGTAAGGCCGCAGCGATGATCACCATCTACGTGAAGCACTTGCAGGACTACCTCAAGCAGGTGGAGGGCGGCAAGGTCATCGACATGGCCACCGCCGATCGCCTGTATGCGAGCCGCACCCGACTGGTGCGCGAGACGGAACTGCTCTTCAGCAAGGAGCACTTGGACAAGAGCCTGCCGGGCGCCGAGGCCATCAAGGCGGTCTATACCTCACCCTTCCGGATCGGAGATGCGATCGCCGCCATTGAGGCCCAGGACCGCACCAAGACCGTGAGCGATGCGGTGATCACCATCGGCGACCACAAGAACAAGCACTGCTTCAAGCGCGTGTTCAATGCCGGTACCGGCGAGCTGATGTACCTGCGCGACGATGCGGCCATCTTCGGCAAGAAGGAAGGCTTCATCGAGGAGGACCTGAAGGCGCTGGAGCGGGCGCGATAGGCGGTCCACCTTGAGCAGCCTGTGGGCCGAGCGCGCATGCATGGGCCTGGGCTTGGTGGTGTGCCCAGCGTTTCTACATTGTCGATCCTTAAAACCTGGGCATATGCGCATCCTGACACTCTCCCTTCTTCTTTGGGCCTTGCCTGCCCTGGCCGAGCACCTGCCCGGCGGCAACATTTCCGTGCGCTGCGTGAGCGGCAACCAGCACGAGGTCACCCTGAAGCTCTGGCGCGAATGCACCGGGGTGCCGATGATCTCACAGTCCATCAACTTCGTGAGCTCATGCGGAGTGACATTCACGCTCGATGATATCCCGCTGATCTCCATGGCCAATGTCTCACCGATCTGCGAAGGACAAGCCGACCAGACCACTTGCGATGGCGGGAACCTGATCGGCATTGAAGAGTACACGTACCGCACCAACGTCTTCCTCAGTCCGTGCGATTTCTGGCGCATCTACTGGAGCACCTGCTGCCGATTCCCTGCGCTGAACCTGCAAGGGTCGCAGGGCATCTACATCGAAGCCTTGGTGAACAACGAAGGCGGCACCTGCATCGAGTACCCGAGCTTCAGCGACAACACGCCACCGCTTGTTTGCGTGAATCAGCCGGTGAGCTACGACCCCGGCGTGATCTTCACCCAAGGACAGCAACTGCGCTTCCGCCTGATCGAGGCGCGCCGCCTGCTCAACGCTGACCCCTTGAACCTCGACATCCAATCCGTGGGCTACCAATCGCCTTTCACGGGGCCCGAGCCTTACACCGGTCTTGCGATCGATAGCCTCACCGGCCAGATCACCTTCACGGCGCTGGGGCAGGGCTACATCGTATGCGTGATCGCCATCGAGGTGCGCGATGCGAACGGCGTTTGGCGGGGCACCATCATGCGCGACTTCCCCTTCATCGCGCAGGTGTGCGATAACATCGTGCCCGATACGGCCAGCGGCGTGGCTACGGATATCACCGGCGCCATCTCCGCCACGGAACCGTACGCGATCATCGCGTGCGGCGCCGGTTGCTTCACCGCAGCCATCACGGATGCCGATGCCGGGCAGACGGTGAGCTTGGAAAGCAACTTCGCCATCCCGGGCGGGAGCATCGAGCTGACACCGGGCAATCCTGCGTCGGCCGCTGTTTGCCTGGATGGTTCCGCACCGGCGGGCAACTACCTCTTCACCATCACCGCGACTGATGATGCGTGCCCGGTGATCGGCACCCAGGTGTACACATACAGCATCGACGTGCTCGCGAACGCGGGCGCGGGGGCTGATGCCACGGTTCCGCTCTGCCCCGGCGAAGTGATTGACCTCGACGACTACGTGACAGGCGAGGATGGCGGAACCTGGAGCGATGGTCCGATCGTGAGCGCGGTAGGCGCCTATACCTACACTGTTCAAAGCGCATGCGGGGAGGACAGCGCGGTGATCGATGTGGTCCCCGGCACAGCGCCGGATGCTGGCACCGACGCTGTCATTGGAATATGCGTCAACAGCTCCGTGGATCTTTCCGACTACGTGAACGGCGCCGATGGAGGCGTGTGGAGCGATGGGCCGGAAGTGAGCCTTCCCGGGGACTATACCTACACCGTGAGCAACGGCTGTGGCAGCGATGCGGCGGTCTTCTCGGTGAACCTGATTCCTGCCCCGAATGCCGGCGAATCCAACTCCATCCTTGCGTGCCCCCAACAGGATGCCTTCAACCTGCTCGATTCGCTATTGGGAACGCCTGATCCTGATGGATCCTGGTTCTTCGAGGAGCAACCCGCCAGCGGCACGTTCGACCCCACCATGAGCTCCGAAGGGGACTACTGCTACATCGTGTTCCACCCTCAGTGCGGTTCGGATACGGCCTGCGTGCGAGTGAATTTCGTGGATCCGGGCGACCCCTATTGCCTGACACTCGGCGTGGCAGAAACAGCAACTAACTTGACTTTGCACCCGAACCCGAGCCATGGCACGCTCATCATTGGTGCCGAGCTGCCGTCGCGCGCTGAGGCGATCGACCCCTCGGGGCGCTTGGCTTGGAGCACTCAGCTCAGGAGCGGTGTCAACACCATTGACCTTCCTGCCTCGCTGGTCAATGGCAGCTATGCCCTGCGCATCACGCGGCCGGATGGCTCCATGACCGTGGCCCGCTTCGAGCTCATCCGCTGATCAGATCCAACGAAATGTCAACGGGCGCCGATCCTTCGGCGCCCGTTGTTGTTTAGCGTCCATGTCCATCGTGCTCATCACCGGCGGAAGCGGCATGATCGGGCGGAAGCTCACTCAAGCACTGCTCGCCCAAGGCCACGAGGTGCGCTGGCTCAGCAGACGCGCTGGAACCCACGGCAGTGTCCGCGCTTTCGCGTGGGACGTGAAGCAGGGCCGCATCGATCCGGATGCGCTGCATGGGGCCGATCGCATCGTTCATCTGGCAGGGTCGGGCATCGCCGACAAGCGCTGGACGAAGGCGCGCGTGGCGGAGCTGATCGCGAGCCGCGCCGCTTCCGCCCGGCTCCTGTTGCGTGCTGTCCAAGAGAACGGATGCGCGCCCGAGTGCTTCGTGAGCGCATCGGGCTCAGGGTACTATGGCGCGGTGACGCGCGATGATCCGTTCAGCGAGAGTGATCCGCCGGGCACCGATACCATCGCGCGCATCACTGTGGAATGGGAGCGCGCCGTGGACGAATGGGGCGCGCTCTGCCGCGTGGTGAAGCTGCGCACGCCCGTGGTGCTGGCCCGCGATGGCGGCGCATGGCCGAAGCTCGCCGCTCCTGCGCGCTGGGGGCTGGCCGCCGCGCTGGGCAGCGGCAGGCAATGGATGCCGTGGATCCACATCGATGACCTGGTGCGCGCTTACCTCCACGCCTTGGATGAAAGGCCTATGCACGGCGCGTACAACGTGCTGGGCGGCAATGCCACGAATGCGGACTTCATGCGCAGCGTTGCGCGTGCGGTGGGCAGGCCTTTCTGGCTCCCGCCGGTTCCGGGCTTCCTGCTGAAGGCGGCCTTCGGTGAAATGGCCGGACTGCTGCTCGAGGGATCGCCGATGCGCGCTGAGCGGGCGAAAGTGGCAGGCGTGGCCTCCAGGATCACGTTGCTCGATGATGCCCTGCGCGACCTGGCGTGATGGCCTAGCTCTTCCTCCCCATCAAGCCCATGGCGAGCTTGCGCAAGGGCGCCTTGCGTCCTTCGGCCACGTCCAAGCTGTCGAGCGCATCCATGGCCACCTGTTCCGTTGCGCGGATCAGGGCATCGGATTCCTCGCGCACTCCGAGGGTGATGAGCGCTTCCACCATGGCGCCTACATCGCGTGCGATGCTCAGTTGGCCGACAGCGGTGGTGAGCGCGCCGCCGCCATGCGCACGCTCCAGCTCGAGCCCGCGGATCAGCAGCCAGGTCTTTTTGCCTGCGCGCAGATCCCCCCCCCGCTGCTTGCCGGTCACGCCGGGATCACCGAATGCATCGATGTGATCATCGCGGAGCTGGAAGGCCAATCCGAGCTGCTCGCCGAAGCGGCCGATCATGCGCTGCTGCTGCTCGCTGGCGCCCGCTTTGATGGCGCCGATCTCCAACGCGCCTGCCAGCAGCACGGCAGTCTTGCGACGGATCATGCCCATGTATTGATCAGCGGTCACTGCGCTGGCCTGCTCATACGCCATGTCGAGCTCCTGGCCTTCGCACACTTGCAGCGCGCAGGAATTGAATGCAGCCAGCGCGCGCGCGTCGGCGCCCATGCACTGGTAGGCTTTCACCAGCATGGCATCGCCGCTGAGGATGGCCATGTTGGCGCCCCAGCGCACATGCACGGTGGGCTGCCCGCGCCGGATGGGCGATGCATCCATGATGTCATCGTGCATCAGCGTGAAGTTGTGGAAGAGCTCGACTCCGAGAGCGGCATCGAGGGCGGCATCGGGATCGCCGCCGAAGAGCTCACAGGCCAGGAGCGTGGCCACTGGGCGGACGCGCTTCGCTGGGAGGTGCAGCAGGTAATCCATGGGCGCATAGAGGTCGCCCTTCGGCAAGGCGCCGCACCATTGCGCGATGCGCGCCTCCACGGCCGCCTGATGCTCTTCCAAGGTCCGCATGCTCAGCGCTTAAGCAACGAGAGCAGGTACTGCCCGTAGCCGCTCTTCGTGAGCGGACGCGCGAGCTCCTCCAATCGTTCGTCGGTGATCCATCCTTTCTTCCAGGCCACCTCTTCGATGCAGCCGATGCGCAAGCCCTGCCGCTCCTCGATCACCTGCACGAACTGCCCGGCCTGCATCAGCGAGGCGAAGGTCCCCGTGTCGAGCCAGGCCGTGCCGCGATCGAGCAGCTCCACGCGCAGCTTGCCGCGCCGCAGGTACTCCTTGTTCACGTCGGTGATCTCGTACTCGCCCCGCGCGCTTGGCTTCAGGTCCCGGGCGATATCGAGCACGCTGTTGTCATAGAAATAGAGGCCGGGCACGGCATAGTTGCTCTTCGGCTTCGCCGGCTTCTCTTCGATGCTGAGCACCTTGCCATCGGCATCGAAGTCCACCACGCCATAGCGCTCTGGGTCGCTCACATGGTAGGCGAACACCAATCCGCCATCGGGCGTGGTGTGGCGGCTGAGCATTCGCCCCAAGCCGCCGCCATAGAAGATGTTATCGCCGAGGATGAGCGCTACGGGATCGCTTCCCACGTGCTCGCGCCCGATCACGAAGGCCTGCGCCAATCCGTTCGGGACGGGCTGCTCGGCATAGGTGAATACGCATCCCATAGCGGAGCCATCGCCCAGGAGCTTGCGGAAGTGGGGCAGGTCGTGCGGCGTGCTGATCAACAGGATCTCGCGTATCCCAGCGGCCATGAGCGTGCTCAGGGGATAGTAGATCATGGGCTTATCGTACACGGGCATGAGCTGCTTGCTCACGGCCAGGGTGAGCGGATGCAGGCGGGTGCCGGATCCACCGGCGAGGATGATTCCTTTCATGTCAAGTCCTGTTCTCGGTATTCGTTCGGGTGCCTTCGCCTTCGATCTGAAGCTCCTCGATGTTGATGTCCGGGTCCTCGTCGAGGATGTCCAGCAAGGGTTCACGGAAGCTCTTGGCCGTCACGCTGCGCTCGAAACTGAGCAGGAGCGATGGCAGGATGATCAGGTTGGTGAACATGGCCACCAGCAGGGTGAAGGAGATGAGCAGGCCCAACGCTTGCGTGCCCCCGAATTCGGAGAAGCTGAAGAGCGAGAAGCCGCTGAAGAGCACGATGCTGGTGTACATCATGCTCACACCGGCCTCGTGCAGCGCCGAGAGCACGGCTTGCCGGATCGTGCCGGAGGCGTGCTTGATCTCCATGCGGTAGCGGGACAGGTAATGGATGGCATCATCCACGGCGATGCCGAAGGCCACGCTGAATACGAGGATCGTGCTGGGCTTGATCGGAATGCCCAGGTAGCCCATGAGGCCGGCGGTGGCGACCAACGGCACCAGGTTGGGAACGAGCGAGATGAGCACCATGCGCACGGAACCGAGCAATAGGGCCATCAGGCCAGCGATCAGCACCACGGCCATCACCAGCGAAACCGCCAGGTTCTTCACCATGTACTTGCTGCCCTCAAGGAACACGACGCTCGTACCGGTGATCACCGCATCGAACTTATCCGGAGGGAATAGCGAATCGACCTGCACGCGCATGCGCGCCAGCAGGGGATCCATGCGCAAGGTCCCGATGTCGGCCACCTGCACGGTGACGCGTGTCGATCGGCGGTCGGCATCGATGAAGCCGCGCGCCACGCCATCCTGCCCTGAGGCCGGCTCGAGGTAGGGCAGGATGAAGGTCTTCTCCGTTCCGGCCAGGAGCGCATATCGCTCGGGATCCCCGCCGTAGAACGATTGCTTGATGAACTTGACCGCATCAGCGACGGAGAGCGAGCGAGAGAGTTCCGGATAGGTGGCGAGTGAATCCTGCAGGCGCGCCAGGCGCTTTAGGTTCGACTCCTTCAGCACCTGCCCTTTCTTGCGCGTATCCACCATCACCTCCAAAGGCATCACGCCACCGAAGCGCTGTTCCAGGAAACGCAGGTCCTCCATGATGGCATGATCCTGCGGCAGGTCGTCCACCACGCGCGTATCGCTGCGCAGCCTTGAGACTCCCACGAGGCCCACCACCACCACCATGACCGTGACCGCATAAACCAATGGACGATGATGCAGCACGATGCGCTCGAGCCCGGAGGTCGCTTTATCCACCCAGCGGCGGTCGAGATGGGCCAGGTGGCGCTCCTTCGGTTCGCCTTGCAGGCTGAAGAGGATGGGCACGAGCAGCAGGCTCAGCGCGAAGACGGCCATGATGTTCAGAGAGGCCACGAGTCCGAATTGGCGCAGCGTATCACTGTAGGTGATCACGAAAGACCCGAACCCGACCGCCGTTGTGGCGTTGGTCATGAAGGAGGCCCGGCCCACGCGGTACACCACCCGGCCCAGCGCCTTCACCCTGTTCCGGTGCGCCGCGTACTCCTGGTGGTACTTGTTGATGAGGAATATGCAATTGGGGATTCCGATCACCACGATCAGCGGCGGCATGATGGCCATCACGAGCGTGATCGGATAGCCCAGCAAGCCGATGGTGCCCAACGCCCAGACCACGGCCACCGCAACCACGGTGAGGCAGGTGAGCATGACGCGCCAGCTCCGGAAGAAGAGCAACAGCAGCACCGCCACCACCAGCAGCATGAGGCCGGTGAAGAGTCGCAGCTCCGACTTGGTGAGGCCGGTGACCACCGTGCGGATGTACGGCAGCCCGCTGCGGCGCACCTTGAAGCCGGTCGCCTCGAACTCGCGCACGCGTGCATCAATCAACTCCACCATGTCACCTCGCTGCTCGCTGTTGAAGCGCTCGGGGTTCACGAACACCATCATGAGGCTGGCACCCGTGCTGTCGTTGTAAAGCAGGTCGCGGTAGAACGGCAATGTGCGCACCAGCGCGCGGATGCTGTCGGCCTCCGCCTGCGTGCGGGGCGGCTCCGGGACCATTGAGCGCAGGCGGAAGCGCTTGAGGCTATCGTCGCGCAGCAAGTTGAAGAGATGAGCCTCAGAGAATACCGAATCGACGCCGGGCTGCTCCTTAAGGTCGGTTCCCAATTGCCACCAAGCGCGGTAGTTCCCCACCTGGGCCAGGCGTTCGTCCTCCACCGCCAGCACGATCACATTGCCATCCTCGCTGAAGCGGCTCAGCAGGCGCTCGTACTGCACGTAAGCGCTATCGTCCTTGGGGAGCAGGCCACCGTAACGGTAGCTCATGCGCACGCGGCTCATGCCCCAGCCCATGAATAGCGTCATCATGCCCAGTACCACCAGGATGCCGTTGCGGTTGCGGAGGATGCGGCTGCTGAGCCAGGCCCACATGGATGATCGCGCGCCAGCCATTTCCGGCGCCGGGCAAAGGAACGCTTTCCGGCCTAGGCCATCGATCTACCTTGCTCGCATGATCGCGCGGGCGAAGGATGCGCTGGAATGGGGCCGCTATGCGACGCCTCGGCGCTTGCGCAATGCCGCCGCGCTTTGGGCCAGCTTCCAACGCGCCAAGCGAACGAGAGAGCCCCGCATCGGCGCCCTGCCCTTCAGCATCAGCTTCGAGCCCACCACGGCCTGCAACCTGCGCTGCCCCGAATGCCCCAGCGGCCTCCGCAGCTTCACCCGGCCCACGGGCAATCTGAAGCAGGACCTCTTCACGCGCGTCATCGACGAGCTCGCACCGGACATCTGGGCCCTCACCTTCTACTTCCAAGGGGAGCCGTACATCAATCCCGGCTTCCTGGACATGGTGCGCTACGCTCATGAGAAGGGACTCTACACCGCCACCAGCACCAACGCGCACTTCCTCGACGATGCGAAAGCCGAGGCCACCGTGCGCAGCGGACTGTCGCGGCTCATCATCTCGCTCGATGGCACCACGCAAGAGACCTATGCGCAATACCGGCGCGAAGGCGAGCTCTCGAAGGTGATCGAAGGCACGAAGCGCATCGTCGAGTGGAAGCGCAGGCTGAAGAGCCGAACGCCGCATGTGGTCTTCCAGTTCCTGGTGGTGAAGCCCAATGAGCACCAGATCCCCGAGGCGCGCAAGATGGCCCGCGAACTGGGCGTGGATGAGCTCTGGCTGAAGACGGCGCAGATCTACGATCCGAAGGACGATCACCCGCTGATCCCCTCGCAGGACGAATACGCGCGCTATCGGCGCAGCGACTCAGGCGTGTGGGAGGTGAAGAACAAGCTCGAGGACAACTGCTGGAAGATGTGGCACAGCTGCGTGATCACTTGGGACGGCCGTGTGGTGCCCTGCTGCTTCGACAAGGATGCGCACCATGTTCTCGGTGACCTGCGCACGCAGGGCTTCCGCGAGTTGTGGCACAGCGATGCCTACAACGATTTCCGGCGCTCACTGCTGCAATCGCGCAGCAGCATCGAGATGTGCAGGAATTGCAGTGAGGGGAGCCCGGTGTGGGCTTAGACCTTCATGATGTCCTTCTCCTTAGCGGCCAGCAACTCATCCGCTTTCTTGTTGTAGGTACCCGTTAGCTTCTCCACCTGGCCCTCCAGGTCCTTGGCGTTGTCCTCCGGCAGGCCTTCCTTCTTGGCGGCCTTGATGGCCTCCATGGCCTTCTGACGGCTGCTGCGGATGCCCACCTTGGCGTGCTCCATCTCCGCATGCGCGCTCTTCACCAGCGCCTTGCGCCGCTCCTCAGTGAGCATGGGCACATGGATGATCACGCTCTCGCCGTTGTTGCTGGGATTGAAGCCGAGGTTGGCGCCGATGATGGCCTTCTCGATGGGGTCGATCATCTTCTTCTCCCACGGTTTCACGAACAAGGTGCGCGCATCGCCGGTGTTCACCGATGCCACTTGCGAGAGCGGCACCATCTGGCCGTAATAATCAACGCGCACGGTCTCGAGCATGCCCGGGTTGGCGGCGCCTGCGCGGATCTTGGTGAGTTCGAGCTCAAGGTGGTCAACGGCCTTGCGCATGTGGTCCTCGCAAGTGTTCAGGGTGGCGGCGCTGTTGATCATGGTGCAATGGATTGGCCCTTGAGGGGCCGCAAAAATAGCGGCGCGCTCCGGGCGCGGAAATGCTTCAGAACTCCACCAGCGTGCCCACGCGCTCGCCAGCGATCAGTCGGCCGAGATTGCCGGGCTTGTTCATGTCGAAGACGATGATCGGCAGCTTGTTCTCCTTGCAGAGCGTGAAGGCCGTCATGTCCATCACATTGAGGCCCTTGGCATAGACCTCAGCGAATGAGATGCTCTCGTACTTGGTTGCGGTCTTGTCCTTCTCGGGGTCGGCGGTGTAGATGCCGTCCACGCGCGTGCCTTTCAGGATCACGTCGGCCTCGATCTCGATGGCGCGCAGGCTCGCAGCCGTATCCGTGGTGAAGTAGGGGTTGCCCGTGCCGGCGCCGAAGATGACCACCCGGCCCTTCTCCAGATGGCGCACGGCCCGGCGGCGGATGAAGGGTTCGGCGATCTGCTCCATCTTGATGGCGGTCATCAAGCGGGTCTTGTGGCCTTTGGCCTCGAGTGCGCTCTGCAAGGCCAGGCTGTTGATCACGGTGGCGAGCATGCCCATGTGATCGCCTTGTACACGGTCAATGCTGCCTTCGGCTTGCATGCCGCGATAGATGTTGCCCCCGCCGATGACCACGGCCACCTCGACGCCCTGCTTGGCGATGCCGATGATCTCATCGGCGTATTGGCCGATGCGCTGCGGGTCGATGCCGTAGTCCAGATCGCCCATGAGGCTCTCGCCGGAGAGCTTCAGGAGGATTCGCTTGTAGGGGGTGGCCATGATGAGCGGGCCAAAGAAAAGAAAAGAGGGAGGCGCGGGCCTCCCTCTTCGATCAGTTGTTGCAATGGCTCAGATCGTGAGCGAGTGCCGCTTGAAGCCGGTGACCGAGAGGTCCTTATCGGCGCTCTTCACGTACTGCTCCACGTTGAGCTTGTTGTCCTTGATGAACTCTTGCGCGAGCAGGGTGCTCTCCTTGAAGAACTTGTTCAGTCGGCCAAGGGCGATCTTCTCAGCCATGTCAGCAGGCTTGCCTTCCTGGATCGCGAGGTCCTTGCCGATCTCGATCTCCTTGTCGATCACGCTCTGCGGGGTGCTGGCCTTATCGAGGGCGATGGGCGCCATGGCGGCCACCTGCATGGCCACATCCTTGGCCACGCCATCGAAGCCTGCCTTGCTCAGGCCCACGAGGCTCGCCACCTTGTTGCCGGGGTGGTTGTACGCGAACACGAAGCCCGCGCTGAGCGCATGACAAGCGCTCACATCGATCTTCTCGCCGATCACGCCGGTCTGCTCAATGAGCTTCTCAGCGATGGAAAGGCCGTTGCTGTCATAAGCAGCGGCCTTCAGCGCATCGATGCTGTCGAGGCCCTTCTCCAAGGCGATGTCGGCGATGCGCCCGGCCATGGCGGCGAAGTCGGCGTTCTTGGCCACGAAGTCGGTCTCGCAATTGGTGCAGACCAGCACGCCACGGGTGCCGTCGGCGCTGGTCTTCGCGATCACGAGGCCCTCGGAGGCATCGCGATCAGCGCGCTTGGCGGCCACTTTCTGGCCCTTCTTGCGCAGGATGTCAATGGCCGCATCGAAGTCGCCATTGGCCTCGGTGAGGGCCTGCTTGCAATCCATCATGCCGGCGCCGGTGATCTGGCGCAGCTTGTTCACGTCGGTGGCGGTGATAGCCATGGTGCTCATTTTGGAGGAATTGGTCGGAACGGGAGAATCCCGCCCGTGCGGTTCAAGATGCCTCAGGCGGTTGCGTCGGTGCCGGATTCTGCGGCAGGAGCCACTTCTTCAGCAGCGGCTACCGGAGCGCCATCCGTGCCCTCAACGGCGTCGGACGCCTCTCCTTCCTCTTCGGCGCCTTCGTCCACTGCGGTCTTATCGTTCTTGCGCTCCTCAAGGCCTTCGTTAATGGCCTGGATCATCACGTCGGTGATGAGCTCGATGCTCTTGGTGGCATCATCGTTGGCCGGGATCGGGAAATCCACCAGCGTAGGGTCGCTGTTGGTGTCCACGATGGCGAAGGTGGGGATGCTCAGCTTGCGGGCCTCGGCCACAGCGATGTGCTCCTTCACGATGTCGACGATGAAAAGGGCGCTGGGCAGGCGGGTGAGGTCAACCACCGAGCCAAGGTTCTTCTCCATCTTCTCGCGCTGGCGCATCACCTGCAGGCGCTCGCGCTTGCTCATGTTCTCGAAGGTGCCATCGGTCTTCATGCGGTCGATGGTGGCCATCTTCTTGATGGTGCGCCGGATGGTGGCGAAGTTGGTGAGCATGCCACCGCTCCAACGCTCCGTGACGAAGGGCATGCCCGTGGGCTTCACCTTGTTCGCGACAATGTCCTTCGCCTGCTTCTTGGTGGCGACGAACAGGATCTTCTTGCCGCCGCGAGCGATGCTCTTCATCGCGTTCGCCGCTTCTTCAAGCTTCGCCGAAGTCTTGTTCAGGTCGATGATGTGGATGCCCTTCTTCTCCCCGAAGATATAGGGGGCCATGTTCGGGTTCCACTTCCGGCGCAGATGCCCGAAATGCGCGCCGGCCTCCAGCAGGCGCTCGAATTCTACTCGTGCCATGTCCTCGTCGTTCTGTTTGGGTTCACTTTCCTTTTTCCCGTTGTGCAGGCATTCAAGGGGTAGCCGGGGTCAACCGAGTCCTCTTGAATTGGATGCTGAACCCGCCTTCGCCAAGGCTACGGCGGGCCACCAAGCGCAGGGACCTTAACGCTTGCTGAATTGGAAGCGCTTGCGCGCCTTCTTGCGACCGAACTTCTTGCGCTCCACCTCGCGGGGGTCGCGCGTCATGAGGTCGAGCGCCTTGAGCTTGGGCTTGTGCTCGGCATCGATCTTCACCAATGCACGGGCGATGCCCAGGCGCAGGGCCTCCACCTGGCCGGTGATGCCGCCCCCGTCGATGGTGGCGGTCACATCGTACTTGCCCACCGTCTCGGTGAGGGCGAAGGGCTGCTGCACTTTGTACTGCTGCAGCAGGATGGGGAAATACTGCTTGCTGTCGCGGCCATTCACCGTGATGGTGCCCTTGCCTTCGGCGAGGATCACGCGGGCGATGCTGGTCTTGCGGCGACCGAGGCTGTTGGTGGTTGCCATCTTACTTGATCGTGTTCAGGTCGAAGGTGCGGGGCTTCTGGGCGTCGTGCTTGTGAGCGGTGCCCACCACGACATGCAGGTTGCTGAATAGGCGGCGGCCCAAGCGGTTCTTGGGGAGCATGCCGCGCACGGCATTCTCAAGCAGGGCCTCTGGCTTGCGGACCTTCAGGTCCTTGGCCTTCTCAATGGTCTGGCCACCGGGATAGAGGCTGTAGCGCTGGTATTCCTTATCGGCCATCTTGGTTCCGGTCAGGCGCACCTTATCGGCGTTGATCACGATCACCTGGTCGCCGCAGTTCACATGCGGTGTGAAAGTGGTCTTGTGCTTGCCCCGGACCAGCATGGCCACTTTGCTGGCCAAGCGTCCAAGTACTTCGTTCTCAGCGTCTACCAGCAGCCATTCTTGCTGCACGGTGGCCTCGTTGGCCATGCTGGTGGTGTGGGTCGTGGATGCCACGTGAGTGCGGATTGAAAGGGTACTTCCCCGAAAACGGGCTGCGAATATAGCGGCTTGGCGGATATGCAAGCACAATCGATACCCATGGCGGTGACCCAGCCTGCGGCGAAACGCAACGGCCACCCATTGAGGGTGGCCGTTGCGCTCAAAAGCTTCCGACCGGTCAGAGCACCAAAGTGACCCCGGCGTTCAGATAGGCGATGCCATAGCCCAACTCTCCATAAACGCCGAACTTCTCCGTGAAGAGATAACGGCAGCCGGCGAAGACACCGCTCCTCAGGTAACTTGAGGTAGCGGAATATCCATCATCCCAGGTAGTCGTCACTCCGTTAAGGGTCCTGGTCGACTTGTTACGATAGGTCCCGATGTTATAACCGGCGAATACACCTGCATACAGATCAAGCTTGTCGTTGCCATGCCAGTCATTCCAATGCCAAGTGCCTCGGGCGCCAACCAAGGTGTTCGACCAGCGCCGGTCGTAGTTATACGTGTACCCGAAGGAGCTGTAGTTGTACTCGTACTTCACCGTTTGATTGGCGATCATGCCCCCAATGGCGAGCACGCCGGGGCCGAGCTGGGTGATCCCGCGGTCGTAGGAAAGCACAAAAGCCGGTGAGACCCTGTAGTTGCCGACACCCGTGATGTAGGAGTACCTGCCGCCACCGAGGCCAAGGCCCAGGTTGATTCCATTGCTTCCTACATCGAAGGATTGCGCAGATGCAACAGCACCGGAGAGGAGGAGCGCGGCCGTGGCGCAGAACGAGAAGTTTGAAGAGCGCATATTCAAGGGTTTTGCATTTCGTTAACGAAGACCGCGCCAAAGTTCGAAGACCGGCGGATCGGGTCCTGCACTGCGCTCTTCATCGAATCAACAATGACCCGTTAGGCAATGACGCCCAACTCCTTCCCCACCTTCCGGAATGCCGCAAGCGCCCGGTCGATGTGCGCATCGGTGTGGGCCGCGCTCAGCTGCACACGGATCCGTGCGGTATCCTTCGGCACTACCGGGAAGAAGAAGCCGATCACGTAGATGCCCTCATCGAGGAGCTTGTCGGCCATCACCTGGCTGAGCCTGGCATCTCCGAGCATCACAGGGACGATGGCTGCCCCGGCACCACGCGTCTTGAATCCGAAGGCCTCAATGCCGTTCCGGAAGCGGTCTACGTTCTTTTCAAGCCGATCGCGCAATTCAGTGCTCGCGCTGAGCAGGTCGATCACCTTGATGGACGCCCCCACGATGGATGGCGCCAGTGAATTGCTGAAGAGGTAGGGCCGTGAACGCTGGCGAAGCATCTCGATGATCTCCTTCCGACCGGTGGTGTAACCGCCCATGGCCCCCCCTAATGCCTTGCCCAGGGTGCCGGTGATGATGTCCACGCGGCCCATCACACCGCAATGCTCCACGCTGCCGCGGCCAGTTCTGCCGATGAAGCCCGCCGCATGGCACTCATCCACCATCACGAGCGCCTCGTAACGGTCGGCCAGTTCGCAAACGCCTTTGAGGTCAGCCACGATACCGTCCATGCTGAAGACCCCATCGGTGACGATGATGATGTGGCGTGCGCCATCGGCCCGGGCCTGCTTGAGCTGCTGCTCCAGGTCGGCCATGTCGTTGTTGGCGTAGCGGTAACGTTTCGCCTTGCACAGCCGGACGCCGTCGATGATGCTGGCGTGATTGAGCGCATCGCTGATGATGGCATCCTCTTCGCCGAGCAATGGCTCGAATACGCCTCCATTCGCATCGAAGCAGGCCGCGTAGAGGATGGTATCCTCTGTGCCGTGGAAGGCCGCCAGCTTCGCTTCCAGTTCCTTGTGGATGTCCTGCGTCCCGCAGATGAAGCGCACGCTGCTCATGCCGTAACCGTGCGCGTCAAGGGTGGCGTGCGCCGCCGCGATCACCTCCGGATGAGACGACAGCCCGAGGTAGTTGTTGGCGCAGAAGTTCAGCACCGTGCGTCCATTCACCGTGATTTCAGCACCCTGCTCGCTGGTGATGATGCGCTCGCGCTTGAATAGGCCGGCCTGCTCAATGGCCGACAATTCCTTCTGGAGATGCTCTTGCAGCTTGCCGTACATGCTCGTTTCGTGTTGGCGGCGAAAGTAACCGGCCGCATGAGCGCGGATCAAGAATGGCCTACCGGCCGCACCTTTGCCGCCATGGATATCAGACTCGATGGGCAGCACGCCTTGGTGATGGGCGCTTCGCAAGGGATCGGGAAGGCTTCGGCACAGGTGCTGGCCGGTCTTGGCGCGAGCATAACCGCCGTGGCCCGCGACCAATCGCGATTAGATGCCTTGCTGCGCGAATTGCCCGCTGCCCATGCGCCGCATCGCTCCATCGTCGTGGATGTGAGCGATACGGAAACCCTAGCCTCGCTGATCGCGGCGCGCGCGGCCGAATCACCGATTGATATCGTGGTGAACAACAGCGGTGGGCCAGCTCCCGGACCTGCGCACGAGGCGGACACCATCGCCTTCGAAGCCGCCTTTCGCCAGCACCTGATCGCTTACCAGGCCGTTGCTCGCGCCTTGGTGCCCGGCATGAAGCAGCGCGGGCACGGCCGCATCATCAACATCATCAGCACAAGCGTGAAGCAGCCGCTGCACAACCTGGGCGTGAGCAACGCCATTCGCGCAGCGGTGGCCAATTGGGCCAAGACCATGGCCAATGAGCTCGGGCCATTCGGAATCACGGTGAACAACGTGCTGCCTGGGGCCACCGAGACCGACCGCCTCACAGCGATCATCCGCAACAAGGCCGCCAAGCAGGGCATCAGCGAGGAGCACGCATCCGAGGAAATGCGCGCTGAGATACCGCTCCGCCGTTTCGCCAGGCCCGAAGAGGTCGCGTTCGCGGTGGCATTCCTGGCCGGACCGTCCGGTGCGTGCATCAACGGCATCAACCTGCCTGTGGATGGCGGGCGCACGGCCTCCCTCTGACCCCTTGCCCTGAATGCGCGAAGGGCGCTCCATGATGGAGCGCCCTTCGACAAACGGAATCCGTATCCGATTACTCGATCACCAAGCGCTGCTCGGTGCGCTGGCCGTTCAAGGTCACGCGCACGGTGTATGCACCGGGAGCAAGGGCCTCCACGTTGATCTGCTGAGTGGTGTTGGTGGCAAGGGTGCCGCGCTGAGCCAAGGCCAGACGGCCGCTCACATCGAAGAGCTCGATGCTGCCCATGCCCGTCGCACCGGCGTAGCTCAGGCTCACGCTGTTGGCAGCGGGGTTCGGGTAGAGCACCCACTCCTGCCCGGCAGCCAATTCAGGCACGCTGATATTGATCCCGCCACCTTCCACCACGCAAACAGCCACAACAAATGGGTCGGCTGCAGGCGTGAAAAAGTGGTAAACACGGAAGTAGTAGGTGTTGCCCACGGTAAGGCCGCTGAGCTCCAAGGATTCGGTTTCAGCGCTCAGGGTGGCGTCTGCGCAGCCGATGGATGTTCCGCCGCATGCATCGAAAGCCTCCACCACGGCATCGTATACCACGTTATCAGCACCCGGTCCAGCGGCGCCGGTAGCACCAATGGTCATCGTCGTCTGCGTGGCGACGAAGGAGAACCAGATATCATCGTTGGCATTGCCGGTGAACCCGTTGCAAACCACACCAGGCAGAGACTGGGTAGCGCCCACGCCGGAATAGTTCAGCGGGCCGCAGAACGCGAGAGGCGTCACCACGGTGGCTCCTGCGCAATCATCATTGGCAGGGGGATTCGGGAGCGTCACGGCGTACACGCAGGTGGTGAAGTCGAAATTGGTGGGTGCGCCACCGTAGGCCCAGTAATAGACGCGGTAGTAATAGGTGGTGCCGACAACAGTCGTTGCCTGCGCGGTCTCCGTGGTGCCGGCAGGAAGCGTGGCATCCACGCAGCCGATGGCGGTGAGGCTGCCGCAATCGCCGCTGAAGAGCTCGAACACGGGATCGATGCCGGTGGTGTCCGGATCAGTCGTGCCAGCGCCGCCGGTCACGGAGATCGCCGTGGTGGTGGATGTGGCGACGAAGGAGAACCACACGTCATTGGCAACCGAGGATGTGAATCCGCTGCACTGCGATGCCGCCTGCGATTCGGTGGCACCGGCAAGCGTGGCGTCCACCGATACGCAATCGCCATTCACGGTCATGGCGATGGCACCAGCGCACTCATCGTTGGCCGGTCCGCCGCCGCGCAGGCCGGTGGCCCAATCCGTAGAACGCGGGGTTGATTTCAACTGCACCAGTTCCGGCGATGCGCCGCTGGGGTGCTTGGTGTTCTGCGCCGTGGCGCTGGCGGTGCTCAGCAGTGCAGCTGCCGCGAAAAGGTACAAGTGCTTCATGCGTTGGGTTGTTGGTTCAGTCGCTTGCGTGCTTCGCCCGCGACGGGCCGAAGATAGCCGCAGCCCCCAATGCACCCGGCGGCAGGCCCTGCACGGTTTGCAACAGGCTTCCGTGGAAGCGGATCAGAGGCGCGAAACGCGGAATGGCAGTTGGAAGACGACCGGCACCGGCAGGCCGTTCTGCGTGGCTGGATTCATGGGAGGCAATCCACGGATCACCCGCTCGATCTCAGCAGCCACCGCCGGGCTCGGCTTCGGCACGCAAAGCACGTTGGCTATGCGGCCTTCCGCGTCGATCACGATGGAGACGGTGGTGCGTTCCTCGCGCCGCATCGCTTCCGGCACAACGAAATACCGCTTCAGGTGCAGGTCGATCGTCCGCTCGGTGCATTCATCAAGATCCGCCCTTCGTGCGTCGAGGCATTTGCGGAAGTAGGGTCGCTGCTCCACACGGTCCCACGGTGTCGGCGGGGTCTCCACCTTCTCTTCACGGTAAGGAACCGGCGCGGGCCCGGGGTCATCGATCACGGGTCCGGGATCGGTTGGCCCGGCACCGTCGGGCACCTCCTTGCCTTCGATGACCTCCGGCAATTCGCCAACGACAGCCGGCCCGTTGCGCTTCATGCGCGGCTTGGGTTCGGCAGCCTCCACGTTATCCTGCTTCTGTTTCGTCCATAGGATGGTCGGCTGGTCCGGCGTAACCGGCTCGGGAAGCAGATCGCATACGGCCGGTTCAGGCCTGCTCGCGGTCGTCTTCCATTCAAAGGCCACCAGAACAAAGGCCAATGCGATGCTCAGCCCGATGCTGAACCGTCCGCCGAAGCCGAAGGCAGCAGTCCTGTTCGCTTGATGGTTGGTGCGCATGACAAGGGTGTTTCCCTTATCAACCGCAGGCGCCCGCGGATCATTGCGCGTCAGGCGCAACCATGCGGAATCCTTTGCCGTGTATATTGATGATCTCGGTGGCGGGGTCCTCTTTCAGGTACTTGCGCAGCTTGGCGATGTACACATCCATGCTGCGGCCATTGAAATAGCTGTCGTTGCCCCAGACCTGGTTCAGGGCCACGGTGCGCTCAAGAACTTGGTTGCGGTTCACGCACAGGAGCCGTAACAATTCGTTCTCCTTGGTGGTGAGGCGGCGTTCCCCGGCGGGGGTTCGCAGCACCTGCTTGCGATGGTCGAGCTCCGACTGGCTGAAGCGGTAAAGGGCGGGCTCTTCGGGAAGCGGCTCTGCGCCCTTGGTGCGGCGCAGTACAGCGCTGATGCGGAGCAGGAGCTCCTCCATGCCGAAGGGCTTGGTGATGTAATCATCGGCACCGCTCTGGAATCCGGCGAGGGTATCCTGCTTCATGCTCTTAGCGGTGAGGAAGATGATAGGCACGTCTGGATCCTTGGCGCGTATCTCCTTCGCCAGCGTGAATCCATCCTTCAAGGGCATCATCACATCAAGCAGGATCAGGTCGTACTTGCCTTTCCCGAAAGCCATGGCGCCCTGCTGCCCATCCGTTCTCAGGTCGGCTTCATAGCCGCGTGCCTGCAGATAGCTGCTGAGCAGGCTGCCCAGGTTGGGGTCGTCCTCAACAACGAGGAGCCGTGCGAGACTGGTCATGCGTGAAAGGGTAGGTAAATGCTGAAGGTGCTTCCTTGTCCAACTGCGCTCTCGACCCGGATGCGGCCTTTGTGGCGATCGATCACGCTCTTCACATAGCTCAACCCCAGACCGAAGCCTTTGGCGTTATGCAGGTTCCCCGTAGGCACCCGGTACAAGCGGTCGAAGATCTTGCGCTGCTCGCTGGCCGGTATTCCGATCCCATTGTCGGATACGCTCACGGTGATGCCCTCGTCATCGCTGCGGGTAGCGATGCGCACGCGCGGCTCTTTCTCACAGTACTTCACCGCGTTGTCGATGAGGTTGTAGAGCAGGTTCGTCATGTGGATGCGGTCGGCCTTCACGCGATGCAGCTCCGCAGCAAGGTCGGTCTCGATCCGGCCATCCCGCCGGCTCACTTGCATGGCGCTGCTGCGGACCACTTCGCCGATCACCGCGTGAAGGTCGAGGTCAACGAGCTTCATGACCATCCTTCCGCTATCCTCCACAGCGCTCTGCAGCACGTTCTCGACCAAGGCGCCCAGCCGCTTGTTCTCGTCCCGGATCATGGCGGTGAATGTGCGCACCTGCTCATCCGTGCGCGGTATCGATGGATCGGCAAGAGCTTCACAGGCCAGGCCTATGGTGCTGATGGGGGTCTTGAGCTCATGCGTGAGGTTGTTCACCAGGTCCTTTCGGATATCATTGAGCCGCTTCTGCCTCAGCACGGTCCGGATCGTGAAGATGAAGGCCGTGGCGATGATGGCTGCGAACAGTGTTGAGACGAGCAGCATGGGCCAAGCGCCTTTGAGCAATGTGGAGCGCGACAATGCCGCATCGAGATGCAGGTAGTGCTCAGCGCCCGCGAGGTCGTGCCGGAACAAACGAGCACGGAACGGAGGCTGCTTCAGCATGGCGCTCGCGCTGTCGGGCATGGCCAAGCCGGGAACGGCCTTCCCTTTCACCGAGAATACGGCCCAGCGCGCGCCGCCCTCCACGCCAAGGCCGTCGAGCTCCTGCTTCAGCATGCTGTCCAGGGCCACGGGGTCTACGCGCCTCCGGATGTCCCGCGCTGGTTCACTGGCCATGATGCCACGCACCAGGTCAGAGATCATGGCCTCATACTGCGCATCATCGTCCATCGTCGCGGGATAAAGCACCAAGTCCGCCTCGCCTTCGGCCGAGAGCAAGCCTTCCTGTATGCTGCCCGCGCTTTGATTCCTGAGCGCTGCGGCGCGCAGCGAATCGAGCCGGGCAAGGATGCGCCGTCCCTTTCGATGGCCTTTGAGCTCACGCATCCGCTCGATGCCCTCGAGGCGGTCGCTCACGCGCTGCAGCGCATGCACCACATTCTGCTCGAACTGCTCTTCGCGCAAGCGGATGGTCTCGCGCATCCAAGCGGCTTGGATCACCAGCAGGCCAGCCAGTGCCACCACGATCGCTACAAGCATCACGGTGATGCTGCGCTTCTCCATGCGAGCGAAACTAGTGTGCCCGCCTGTGATGCAGGCGGTTAACGGTCTTTAACGTTCATTGACGCGGCCTTCACAAGTGACCCTGGGCATGCCGGTACTTTTGCGTCGTCAGCAAACGCGCGGCGCGCTCTCCGGAGCGACATCATATTGATCGAGCTGTCTAGGAGGTTTGGTTTTGGTTCTCTGAACAGCGCAACAAGGGGTCGGAGGGCTCTCACGCAAGTGGGGGCCTTTCGATTTTCTGGTCAATGGGGCTGCGCCGCTGACTCCTTCGATTTGCGGATAGCCGCCCGCAGCAAATGCAACAGCACGATGATGGCGATCAGCAATCCGCCGAACTCGCGTGTTGACTCGATGTAAGGCGTCTCCGCTTTCATGGCGCCAATGATGCTCGGCATGCCATCGGCCACCCACCCGATCACCCCGGGCAGCAGCGCGAGCATCCAGATGCCGAGTGCTGCTGTGATCACGATGGTGGCCCATTTGAAGTAGCCGCCGAAGGCAGCCAAAGCGCAGAGGGTGGCAACGCCCGCGTACGCAATCATCCATGGCAAGGGATCCGGGTCATTGTATTGGAGACCCGTGAAGACGAAGAACAGGACTGCGAGCGTGCCGTAGAGGATCTTCATGCTGCTCAGAATTCGACGCGGTAACTGAGATTGGGGATGAGGCCGAGCTGATAGCGCGTGATGGTCTCGCCTTGGCGGAAATCAAAGGCTTTGTACGCTTCATTGCGCATGTTGGCCGCGTTCTGCACATCAATCGCCCAAAGCCCGGTGCGTCCGTTTCGATCGCGCTTCAGGTACACGCGAAGGTCGATGCGGTACATGTCGTGCAACCGGGCCGAATATGGTTCTCCGGGGATGAAGGCCCAATGGCCCGACCGCCACTGCGCCTCGAAGGGCGTGTAACGCAGGCCGCCCGCCCCTGCCGCTCGGAGTCCGACCCCAAAAGTGCGCACCCGGTCATCGTTCGTTCTGCTCCACTCCTTGCCGGCCATGGCATTGGCCGTCCATCCAGCATCCCAACGCGCACGCCGCTCAATGCCATTCGAAATGGTGGTGCTGCGGAACGCACTGCCATTCAACAGCCAATAGAAACCCTTGCTCATGGCTTGCTTCACGGAGATTTCAATGCCCAGGTTGCGGTTCTCCGCGGTGGCTTCCATGGGCAGGTATTGCGGCTCATCCCACGCATTGGTGAGCAGCTCTTCAATGCCTGTGACCCCATTGAATCCAGGCCACGTCACTGGTACTCCGGTGATCCGCTGGCCGTAGGCCTCAGCACGCAAGGATGTGTAGTAGTTGACCCGATGCTCGTATCCAACCGTGAGGTCCTCGCTGCGCTGGAATCCGAGTGCACGGTTGTCCGGCACGCCCATCGCGGTGGATGCCGATGAAAGATCCGAGAGGTTGATCACAGCCTGCTGGGGCAATTGTCCGCGCACACCTGCACTGAGCAGCAAAGCTCCTTTTCCTCGTATTGCCTTGAGCACATCGATGCGCGGCTCCAGCAAGCCGCTCCCATTGTATGTGAAGTGGCTGTATCCCATGCCGACCGTTGCCACGAAATTACCAGGCAGTGTTGCACGCACCTGTGCGAAGGGCCGGAGCAACCAACCCTGAGCGGTATCGGCCAGCACATTCACCAGCATGCGCTCCATGGCGCTGCCTCCCGCTGTGCAATGCAGCCGTTTGCCCAGCGGACCCTCTGCCGCGGCGACAAAGCTCAGCTTACGCTCATAGAGGCTCGCGAAGTCGCGCCACGGCGCCAATGCAGCGGTGTCCTTCTCAGACTCGGAGCGTTCCTGATAAGCCCCGCTCCACAAAGCTGTGGCGCGCATCGAGGAACGCTGGCCCAAAGGCAGCTTCAACGTGGCGCCCAAGGCACCCATGCTGCTGGCATAGGTGATGTCGCGCGAGTCCTTGTCGAACTCCCACTGCGCGGAGTCGGGCTTCGCCTCGAACACGTTGCTGCTGACGCCGCCCAGTCCGAATGCGCGCCATTCGCCCCGCTCACCGATGCGCGAACCGGCATGAAAGGAAAGATCCTGGAAATTGATGGCCTCATCGCCGATATCGACACCCATGGCGCTCAGCAGGCCCAAGGTGCTGTACCGGTAATTCACCAGGTGGAAGTCCTTCCCGCTCTTCGTGATCGGGCCCTCAGTGCTCAAATCAATGCCGATCAGGCCCGCCTGCACGGTCCACTCACGCTCTCGTGCGTTGCCTTGCCTTAGCGAAAGATCCGTGATGCCCCCGAGCGCATTGCCGTGACTTGCGGGCATCGATCCGGTGCGGAAGCTCGAAGGCCCGAGCATCTGCGCGCTCAGGATGCTCACACCTCCTCCGGTCAGCGTGGGCAGATCGCTCGCGGTGCCTGCGTTGCCCAGATGATTCGGGCTCACCATCTCAGCCCCTTCAAGGAGCCAGGTGCTCGCCAGTGGACCGTTGCCGCGCACCATCAGATGATTGGCCTGGTCGTTCGGCGCGGCAACGCCCGGTGTAGCGGTCAGCATGCGCGCGGGATCCTGGAACATGGCCGGGTAGCGCAAGCCCTGCTCCACCGTGAACAAGCGCACGCCGGCATGGGCTACCTGCCAACGATCAACAAGATCGACCTCAACAGGCTGCAATTCCACGCGCGCCGGGCTGAGCACGAACTCCAGCACCGACTCTTTCCCGCTGCGCACCCACACCTCGTGCACCGACCCCGCTTCATAGCCCACCATGCTGGCCTTTACGGACCATAAGCCCACGGGCACTTGCGGAATGACGAATGAACCAAGGCTATCCGAGGCCGCGCCGACCTGCGGTTGCGTGCGCTCCACCACCACCGCGGCATGGGGCAGCGGCGCTCCGGATACGGCATCGCGCACCGTTCCCCTGACCACGCCGAACGGTTCCTGCGCTGCAGCACAGGACGATGCGGAGACGGCCGCGCAGAAGAAGAGGATTCGCCGCACGGCGCGATCTTAGGGCCTGAGCCCATTGCCGAGGACGCGGTGCGAACCGGAAAGCCCACGCACGGGTGTGCATGACCGGAGGAACCGTGCTCGCCCAACTACCTTCGGCCACGCATGGAGCGTGTCCTCAACCTTATCGGCGGCGAGCTGCGCCCGGCCACCGGTGGTGCATGGCTGCACAACCACGACCCGGCCACCGGCGCGGTGTATGCATTGATCCCGGATGGCGATGAGCAGGATGTGCGCGCAGCGACCGAAGCCGCGCAAACCGCGCTTCCGGCCTGGCGTGCGCTCGGTCGCGAAGGGCGAAGCAACGCCATGCTCAAACTGGCGGAATTGATCGAGCGCGACCTCGAGCGCTTCGCACTGGCCGAGAGCCGGGACAACGGCAAACCCGTTCACCTGGCGCGCAAGGTGGATATCCCGCGTGCGGTCTCGAACCTCCGCTTCTTCGCAACGGCCATTCTCCACTTCGGCACGGAAGCGCATGTGATGGATGATGTGGCAGTGAACTACACCGAGCGCCAGGCCATCGGCGTGGTCGGCTGCATCAGCCCATGGAACCTCCCGCTCTACCTGTTCACGTGGAAGATCGCGCCCGCCCTGGCCGCTGGGAACACCGTGGTAGCGAAGCCTAGCGAGGTCACGCCCATGACCGCTTTCCTCTTGAGCCAATTGTGCGGCGAAGCGGGCATCCCGCCTGGCGTGCTCAACATCGTGCATGGCCTAGGGCCGAAGGTTGGTGCTGCCATCACCGCCCATCCGTCGATCACCGCGATCTCCTTCACCGGCGGTACGCGCACCGGCGCCGAAATCGCACGCGTTGCGGCGCCCCTCTTCAAGAAGCTCAGCCTCGAGCTCGGCGGAAAGAACCCTGTGCTGGTATTCGCCGACTGCGATTTCGATGACATGCTGAGCACCACCGTGCGCAGCAGCTTCACCAACCAGGGGCAGATCTGCCTATGCGGCAGCCGCATCCTCATCGAGCGCAGCATCTATGACCGCTTCAAGGAAGCCTTCGTGAAGCGCGTGAAGGCCTTGCGCGTCGGTGATCCGGCCGACCCGGGAAGCGACCTGGGCGCGGTGGTATCGGAGGCGCACATGCGGAAGGTGCTAGGGCATATCGCACAAGCGCAGGCCGAAGGCGGCACGGTGCTCTGCGGCGGCGAACGGGTGCAGCTGGAGGGCCGCCTGAAGGATGGCTGGTACATCGCGCCCACGGTGATCGAGGGCCTTGGGCCAGCGTGCGCCACCAATCAAGAAGAGATCTTCGGGCCGGTGGTCACCTTGCAGCCCTTCGAGAATGAAGCACACGGGCTGCAGCTCGCGAATGATTCAAGCTATGGGCTCGCAGGCGTGGTATGGACCAGCGACGTGAAGCGCGCGCATCGTGCTGCGCGCGCGTTGCGCACCGGCATCGTTTGGGTGAACTGCTGGATGGTGCGCGACCTGCGCACTCCCTTCGGCGGCATGAAGCAGAGCGGCGTGGGCCGTGAAGGCGGAGAAGAGGCGCTGCGCTTCTTCACCGAAGCGAAGAACATCTGCATCAGGCTTTGAGCGGTTGCTCCAAGCGCTCCTGGCGGTGCTTCATGCCATTGGTGAAGAACCAACCGAAGCGCGCATCGAACCAGGTCGCGAAGCGCCCGGAGGCGCGTGAAATCCTTGTCAACAGGGAAAGCATGGCCGCAGGTTTCCCCTATCAACCCGAACAGCATGCCGATCCGTGCGCCCGGGTTGTGAAGGATTGCCAAGCGGCGGTGCCTGCACGAGCAACGGCAGCCGGTCGTGCACGATACGGGCGGTCAGAGCTGGATCGAGATCGAAGCCTCCGCCCCCAGCAGGTCAATGGCCAATCGCGACCTCTGTATCCGTGCCAGTTCAATGATGCCGAGGTCCGGTGCCGAGCCTGATTCAGCGGTCACGGCTGATCGATAAAGCCGGTCCAATTCGAATCGCGAGAGCCGCGCGATGGATGAAGTCCTTGCCGTCAATTCCATCATGACAGCCGGCGGCGCGGTCCAGATCACGCGCATCTCAGGCCTTCCCTGCTCGCTGCCGATGCAGAAAAGCGCCGTTTCGATCAAGCCATGCTCCTGCAGCCAGGCAGCGGAAGCCAGGAATGCCTGCGCCGCGCGCCGGGATGCCACGCCATCGGGGATCTCCCGCTCAATGATCCGCAGGAGCGTTTCCTGGGCTGCTGCGTTGCCGTCGAAACGCATGGCAACCAGCAGCCCCATGGCGATCGCCTGCTGATGGAGCTCGAGGTCATGATCGATGGCCTGCGACTCTTCATCGGTGCGGGCCCCAGGTTGCGCAAGGGCTGCATGCAGCACGAACAGGGAGCGATGGGCATCGATGGGCACGATGCGATGCCCGAGCGCCTGACCCGATCGTCTCGCCATTTCAATCAGGCCCAGTCCGGCGCCGCCACGCGCGGTGGTCCCACCGGTGCTCAACCGTGCCAGGAAGAGCGCGCGCAATTGATCCGTTGTGGCGCCCCGCAACCGGCGCAGCGCTGAATCGAGGTCGTCCGCCTCCTCGGAGCTCAATGGATTCACGGTTGCCACCTCATCGCGCTCTGCGCGTGCGCGAACAGCGAACGAGCATTCGCGTGAACCGGCCATGGCGCGATGCCGGGTGATGTTCTGATAGGCCTCCACGATCACGAAGGCCAAGCGCTGGCGCTGGGTTCGCTGCCTGCCCGATACCGCTGCAGCCGCCTCTCCCAGAACGATCAGCTGGGCAGTGTGGCCCTCGTCGAAGGAACCCGCATAAACGAAAGCGAACCGGTCGCCGACGAGCATCCGGTACAGGCTGTGCGCGGCTTCTGCATCCATGCGGGCGAGGGCAAGATAGATGCACGGGACGAGCAGGTACTTTCGCTGCCACGACCATGGCCCGCACCGATCGAAGGCTCGCAGAGAAAGCCCGGCTCCATGTGCGCCAATGGTTCGCCCGGCGCATGCCCAAGGACCTGCGCTTCCACAACCTGGACCACACCCTGTCCGTGACGCGCACGGCGTTGGCCCTTGGCCGAGCCACCGGCTTGGATGCGGAGCGGATTGAGCTCCTTGAGGTCGCCGCGCTCTTCCATGATACAGGCTATGCGCTGGGCTACGATGAGCACGAGAAGCGCGGTGCCGACCTGGCCGAGGCGTTCATGCGCAAGCACCTCGAGCCCGAGAACCGCATACGCGCGGTGCGGTCCCTGATCCTCAGCACGCGCATGGGCCAACGGCCGCGCACACCCTCTCAAGCCGTGCTTCGCGATGCCGATTCCGCCAAGGCCGGCCAGGCCGATTTCAGCGCCCGCGGCGAGCTGCTCAGGCAAGAGCGGGAACTGGTGCTGCGCGAGCGGATCGGCGCCACGGCGTGGTTGAAGGAGAACCTGGCTTACCTGGATCGGCACATTTTCCATACCCCGCAAGCCAACCGACGGTACGGTCCTCAGAAACGCATCAACCTCGCCCAGCTGCGGAAGCGCGTAGCGGTCTCCAAGACGAAGGACATGGCCATCGCGCCGCACCTTCTCATCGACCGGGACCTCAGCTGGCTCTCCTTCAACGACCGCGTGATGCAAGAAGCCGAGGACCCGCGCAACCCGTTGCTGGAACGCGTGAAATTCCTGGCCATCTTCTCCAGCAATCTCGACGAGTTCTACCGGGTGCGCGTTGCTGCGCTGCACGCTTTGGCACGGCTGGGCAAGTCCACGCGAAAGGCCCTCGAGGTGCCACCGGAGAAACGGATCGCCCGGATAAATGCGAAAGCGCTCGCGCAGCAGCAGCGATTCGGCCGTCTCTGGCGGGGCACCCTCATTCCCTCGCTGGAACGGAAGGGCATCGTGCTGCGCGATGAGAAACGCTTGACGATCGCCCAGCGCAGCTTCGTGGAGGCGCATGCGGCACGGACCATCCTGCCCAAGCTGTTCACGGCAGCCGTCCGTGAAGGCAATGCGCCCTTCATCGAGGACCGCAAGCTCTACTTCGTGTGCCGGGTGAAGCACGAAGGCAAGCAGCGCGGCAAGCAGCGCCTGATGCTGGTGAACATCCCCAGCGATGAACTGGGCCGTTTCATCGCATTGCCGGCCAAGCGCGGAAGAACGGAGCTGATGCTGCTCGATGACGCTGTGCGCATCTGCCTGCCCAAGCTCTTCAGGGGCCTTGAAGTGCTGGAGTGCCATGCGATCAAGCTCTCCCGCGACGCCGAGCTCTACCTCGATGAGGAATTCGCCGGCACCGTGAAGGAGAAGGTGCGCAAGAGCCTGCGCAAGCGGCTCACTGGCGTGCCCGCCCGCCTTCTCTATGATGCGCGCATGCCGAAGCGCACCGTGCATGCCTTGCGCTCACTGCTCCACTTGGAGAAGGCGGACATGGTACAAGGCGGGCGCTACCACCACTTCAGCGATCTCTTCTCGCTGCCTGTGAAGGGGCGCAATGACCTGCGGGACACGCCGTGGCCACCGCTGGTGCATCCTTCGCTTCGGGCCGGCAATGCGTTCGCTGCGGCGGATCGCGGAGATATGCTGCTGCACTTCCCTTACCACGATTTCAAGCAGGTCACGGCCTGGCTGCAGCGAGCCGCTCGCGATCCGGCTGTAAAGAGGATCCGCATCACGCTCTATCGCGTGGCAACGGAAAGCACCATTTGCGAAGCGCTGCTCGAGGCTTTGCGCAGAGGCAAGGAGGTGCATGCGGTGGTGGAGGTTCAGGCACGCTTCGATGAAGGGCACAACCTGAAGTGGGGCGAGCGGCTCGAGCAGGCCGGTGCGACGGTACATTATGGTTTCGAAGGCCTGAAAGTGCATTGCAAGCTCTGCCTGATCGACCGCGTGAGGAACGGAAGGGTGAAACGGTACGCGTACCTCGGCACCGGCAATTTCAATGAGCGCACCGCGCGCGTCTATTCCGACACGGCACTGATCACCGCCAATCCGGCCATCACCGAAGAGGTCGCGCATGTGTTCCGGCACCTCGCCGATCGGCGCACCGTGCTGCGCACGCAGCATCTGCTCGTGGCTCCGAACGCCCTGCGCGATGCCATGGAGGCGCTCGTGGACAAGGAGATGGCCAATGCAGCGCTCGGCAAGCCCGCAGGCATCACGTTGAAGCTGAACAGCCTCGAGGATCGCGCGCTGATCAGCAAGCTCTATGATGCCTCACAGGCCGGCGTGCCCGTACGCCTGATCATCCGCGGCATATGCTGCCTGGTGCCCGGGGCGCCGGGCTTGAGTGAACGCATCGAGGCCATCAGCCTCGTTGACCGCTACCTCGAGCATGCCCGCGCATATGTGTTCGAGAATGCCGGCAACCCGCGCGTTTACCTCTCCAGCGCCGATTGGATGGAGCGGAACCTCGACCGCCGAGTGGAAGTGGCCTTCCCGCTGCTGGATGGAGCATTGCGCGACGAAGTGATCAGCCTGCTCGGATTGCAATGGGCCGACACCACCAAGGCCCGGGTGATCGATGCCGGACAGACCAATGCGCATCGGCGCGCGCGACGCGGCAAGCCGCGCGGACATGCGCAACGCGATACCTATGCGCAGCTGCGCGCCGCCGCGAGGAAACGGAACCGGTGACCCGCGTGGCGAAAGGGGGGAGAAGGACTACCCTACCTACCATTGATGCACGCCCTTGCAGGTCACATCAATCCAAAACCGCCTCCTCCCACCCTTTCAAGGTCTTCCACGCTGCTGCATGCAGCCTGAGCGGCCCATGCTCTGGGGCGGCGAAGATGGAGCCCTTGATCGGCGATTCGTCACTGTCGGGCAGTCGGAATTTTCAACACAGGCGGTCCACTATCATTCGGCGCTGGCTGCCAATGCGATCAGATTCGCTGCATTCGCTTAAACTTGCAGCCCCGTTCGAACGGGTGCTGAAATCCTGGGGAATTAGCTCAGCTGGCTAGAGCGCTTGCATGGCATGCAAGAGGTCACCGGTTCGACTCCGGTATTCTCCACAGAAGGGCGGTCCACAAGGACCGCCCTTCGCATTCATTGCCCCTGCACAGCACCATTAGGGATCGTCTCTGCGAACGCTTGCGCCTGCACGTCGGGCAGCAGGTCGATATCCGCGCAGGGATTCCGGCTGGAGGTGGCAGCATCAACGACTGCTACCGGCTCGAAACGGATGCCGGTCGCTTTTTCGTGAAGGTGAACGCTGCGGACCATTTCCCGAGCCTCTTCGAAGCTGAGGCCGATGGCTTGCGCCGCTTGCGTGGAGCAGGGGCCCGGGTGCCGGATGTGATTGACCATGGTGAAGTCGATGGCCAAGGCTATCTGCTTCTGGAGTGGATCGAATCAGGCTTAATGCGGCACGGCTTCTGGAAAGAGCTGGGCCGGGGGCTGGCAAGGCTGCACAGGCATTCGCAAGCGCAATTCGGATTGGACCGCGACAACTACATCGGCTCCTTGAACCAAGGGAATGCACAGGCCGCTGATTGGCCTTCATTCTTCATTCACCAACGATTGGAACCGCAGCTGAAGATGGCCCGCGACCGCCAACGCTTGGGAGACGGCGCAGCCTTCCGCTTCGAGCGGTTATTCATGCTGATCGACGGGATCTTCCCTGAAGAGCCGCCCGCTCTGCTGCATGGCGACATGTGGAGCGGCAACATCCTCTGCGATGCCAAGGGCCAGCCCGTGCTGCTCGATCCGGCCGTGTACTATGGCCACCGCGAGATGGACCTCGCGATGACCAGGCTCTTCGGCGGTTTCGAGGATCCTTTCCACGCCGCATACCAAGGGGAATGGCCGCTGGCCGAAGGATGGGAGGAACGCGTGGACCTCTGCAACCTGTACCCGCTGATGGTGCATGTGAACCTGTTCGGCGGTGGATACACCGCACAGGTCGAGTCCATCATTAAGCGATTCGCTTGAGTGCAACCCGAAGAATCGAGTTCCCCTGAACCTGCATCGTTAGCGCATCCCTTCGCGCGGTACACACCCAAGATCATGGCTCAACCATCGCACCGCATCATAGTCATCGGCGGTGGTGCTGCGGGCTTCATGGCCGCCATCAGCGCGAAAACGCACCGCCATGGTGCTGAGGTGCTGCTGCTGGAGAAGAGCACGAAGTGGCTGTCCAAAGTGCGCATCAGCGGAGGAGGACGATGCAATGTGACGCATGCGTGCCCTGAGCCGCGGAAGCTGGCGCGCCATTACCCGCGCGGTGAAGCCTTCCTGCGCAGGGTATTCACCGCATGGGGTCAACCGCAGGCCGTTTCATGGTTCGCGACCCGCGGCGTGCAGCTGAAGACCGAAGCCGATGGCCGCATGTTCCCGGTGACGGACGATTCGAGCACTGTGATCGACGCCCTTCAATCGGCAGCGACGAGCTTGGGGGTGCAGGCCCTATTGAATCACCGGGTGCAACGCCTCGAGCGAATCCATGATGGATGGACCGCTATCACGGACCAGGAGCATCTCACCGCGAAGCACGTGATCATAGCCACGGGCGGATCGCCCGGCGATGAAGGGCTCGCTTGGCTGCAAGCGCTCGGGCATGAGCTGGTGCCTGCAGTGCCTTCGCTCTTCACCTTCAATCTGCCAGAGGATCCGATCCGTGAGCTCATAGGCGTGGTGACGCCCAATATGCGATTGAGGATCGCTAACACCAGGCTCGAAAGCACCGGGCCGCTGCTCATCACCCACTGGGGCTTGAGCGGCCCAGCGGTGCTCCGGCTCAGCGCTTTCGGTGCGAGCGCGCTGCATGCGTTGGGATACCAGTACACGGTGCAGGTCGATTGGCTCGGAGAATTGAACGAGCATGAGGCGCGCGATCGGATGCAAGAAGAATCCAGTGCGCATCCAAAACGCCAGCTCATCAACTCCGATGCCTTCGCTTTGCCTGCTCGGCTCTGGACCTTCCTGCTGCATCGTGCAGGACTGCCGGGTGAGAAACCCATCGGAGAGCTGGGCAGGAAATCGTTGGACCGCCTCCTCGACGTGCTCACCAACGATCGCTACGCAGCATCGGGGAAGACCACCTTCAAAGAGGAATTCGTCACGGCAGGCGGCATCGCTTTGCACCAAGTCGATCCGTTAACGCTGGAGAGCCGTGTGGCGCCCGGCCTGCACTTCGCAGGCGAGGTGCTGGACATCGACGGCATCACCGGCGGCTTCAACTTCCAAGCAGCGTGGAGCACGGGGTGGTTGGCGGGGAAGGCGGCGGCAGCATCGCATTGATGGCTACTCGAGAACGATCCTCGCCGACCGCATGCGGCCATGCTGATCGGTGATCACCGCCACGCACACGCCGCGCTCGAACTGGCTGATGTCATCCAATCCAGCGTTGAAGCACCATGAGCGCACCACGCGGCCTGCCACGTCGACCAGGTCAACGCTCCTGGCGTCATCGGGCAATCCCAGGAGCATGGTCACATCCTTCTAGGGTTCGCTTTGGCGTCAGGTTCCGATCCATGGCTAGCGCCGGCCGAAGCGACGCTGGCGATGGCCCAGCCTTGGAACCATCGCGTGCGCGGATCGCGGCGCGCCAATCCATTCGCGGTGCCGAACCAGAGCGCGCCGGTGCTGTCCAATGCGATATCATGAACGCGCGGCGCCGGGAGGCTGTCGGCGACAGTCCAGATGGCGAACCTGCTGCCGTTATATCGGTTCAGGCCCATGGCGGTGCCGACCCAGAATGCGCCCTGCGCATCGAAACGAAGCGGGTGGACCTCGCCGAACACGAGGCCGCGGCGTTCCGTCACCCTCTGGAAAGGGGCACGTGGCCGGGTAGGCGCAGCGCGGCCCCTAGATGGATACCGCTGACATCTGCACCATCGGCGGCACGATCGATCGGATGCGGGGAAGGTCGAGTACAGCCGCGCCTTCACAACTGCGGCTCCGCCGGCGCTTTCCCCAGCACCTTCTCCACCTGCGCCATCACCTCGCCGGTCAGCAGATCCTGCGCCTCAACGGCCTTCAGGTTCTCCTCCAGCTGCGCCACCTTGCTGGCACCCAGGATCACGGTGCTCACGCGTGGGTTCTTCAAGCACCACGCAATGGCGAGGACGGGAAGAGAGAGACCAAGGTCAGCGGCGATCGGCTTGAGACTATCCACGACTCGCAGACGTGATGCGTTGAGCTCGCGCTCGCGGAGCCAATCGAGTCCGGCCGCGCGAAGGCGCGAAGCGGCATCGCCCTCGAGGGTGTGCTTGCCGGAGAGCACGCCGCTGGCAAGCGGGCTCCAGATCGTTGTGCCGAGGCCGACGGTCTCATAGAGCCCTGCGAACTCCTTCTCCACCTTCTCGCGGTGGAAGAGGTTGTACTGCGGTTGCTCCATCACCGGGCCGATGAGGTGGTGCTTCTCCGCGACCGCATGCGCTTCCTTGATCTGATCAACGCTCCATTCGCTGGTGCCCCAGTACATCACCTTGCCTTGCATGATCAGCGAGTGCATGCTCCACACCGTTTCGTCGATGGGCGTGTTGGGATCCGGTCGGTGGCAGAAGTAGAGGTCGAGGTAGTCCACCTGCAAGCGCTTGAGTGCATCGTGGCAGGCCTCGAACACGTGCTTGCGATGCAGTCCCAGTTGGGTGGGCAGCTTCCCGCCCGCGCCGAAGAAGACCTTGCTGCTCACGACCCAGGTGTCGCGCGGCCATTCCATCTTCTTCAGGATGCGGCCCATGACGCGCTCGCTCTCGCCACGTGAATAGATCTCCGCGTTGTCGAAGAAGTTGATGCCGCTGTCGTAGGCGAGCTTCATCAGCTCGGCGGCGGTGTCATCGGTGATGAGCTTGCCGAACGTGAGCCAGGAGCCCAAGGAGACTTCAGAGACTTGGAGGCCGGAGCGGCCGAGGCGACGGTAGCGCATTACTCTTGCAGTTTCAGGTTGGGCGTTACGCCAACGCACAGGAACGAACAACGGTTGTGGGTTGAACGAACAATCCTGGTGGCGAAGATGCATCCATCGCGGTTTTCAACCGACGTGGATAAATCGAGGCCCGGTTCCCGAACAGTTCACCTTGCGCGAACTTCCTCTTCACGCGACCGTCATCACTTCGTTGCCGAAATGGGGATCAATCGCCGCCATGCGTGCAGCAGGCGCCACCGAGCAGGTGGCCCTTGCGGCCATGACCACGTGCATGCCCGGGAGGGCTCATACCGGCCTAGCCAGCCGGTGAGGTGAACGCCGCATCCGCCGGCGGCGGAACGCGAGAAGGGGCTCCGGGGACGGGGCCTCTTCGCATTCTATTGCTTGATGAATCGCAATGGCTTGCCAACCGGGTAGCCTCGCCAGATCGGTTGCACTGAATACGCACCATCGGCCAGCGACGAAACATCCGCGGAACTGCCACTGCTCTTCAGGACCTCGCGGCCCTGTGAATCCAGTAAGCGAAGGCCATCGACATCCGCCCCTCCGTTCACGCGGATCGACTCGGTTGCCGGGTTCGGAGTTACACGCAGCGCGAATTGAGCAAGGGGCTCCACCAAGCCATTCGCCTCGCTCGCCACCGCCCAGTAGTTGCGGATGAAGTTATTATCCGTGTTGCTCTCGTTGCGGAAACCGACCCGTGTGTAGCCCGTTCCGGCCACGGTGGTGTAGAAGTAGTAGTAGAAATCCATCGTGCTGCTCGCGGGCAATTCAACCAGCGCTGTGTCCACGTCCGGCAGGTAGCACACATCGGCGCAAAGCGAGCTGGTCCAGCCCGCAGGCATGTTCACTTGCAGCTTCACGACGCGCACCAGGCAATCCTCGGTGGTGGGGTTCGTGAGCGTGGCGTGGCCGGTGATCGTGGTGCCGGCGTCGCCCCAGATGGTATCGTTGCTCACGCTCTGTAAGGTGAAGCTGCCGCCGAAGTCCTGTGTGCAGTCGCTTGGAAGGCCCAGCAACGAATCGATGTCGCAGAAGATGTCGTCGTCGTTCCTATGAAGCCAATCGTGATGGCGGAAGATGCTGCCGTCGGTATCGATCAAGTAGGCGTTGTTGGGCTGGGGGCCGTAGTAATTCCACCAGTTGTTGCACGGTCCATCGAGGTAGATGGGCGCATCGATCTGCATGCTGTCCAGCAGCGCCTGGAGCACGGCCTTGCGTTCGCCATAGGTCTCGGGCTGCTCGTACAGGATGCCTGCATTGATGTTCTCCTGTCCCGTGTTCACCGCGCCGAAGTAGGGGCTGACGTCGAGATAAGGATGCGCTTCGGGCGTATACACGATGATGGTGGTGAGCAGGCTGCCGTAGAGGCTCACCACATCGTTGATCACGGGCACCTTGTTGCGGAACACCGGGCAGGTGTAGCTGCTGCTGATCACGAGCACGGGCTTGCCGAGCAGCAGGGCTTCCTCCAGGTTGAATGGGTTCCCGTCCATGTCGTAGAGGGTGAAGTCGGCCGCGCTCTCCCCCTCCGGCCTGCCGCAACTGGTGATGGGCGGCGTCTGGTTGGGCAGCGTGCAGATGGGGTCGCTATCGGCGGGTAAGGCGCCGATGCCGATGGAGGGCAGGAGCGTTGGCTGGGCCATTGCCGAGGCCAGGCCAAGGCTTGCGCCAAGCACGAGTGAATGTCTTCTCATGGTGCTCCTCCGACAGTACGAAGATGGAGAAGGTTTGATCGCCAGCATCACCGGTGGCCTTGATCGCTCACCCGCCCATCGTCCATGGTGATGATGCGGTCCGTTTTCCGCGCGAAATCCTCGTCATGCGTCACCACCAGCAGGCTCTGGCCCTTGGCAGCCAGCGACTGGAAGATGCCGAAGACAATGTCGCTGTTGCGGCTGTCGAGGTTGCCGGTGGGCTCGTCGCACATGAGGATGAGGGGCTCGTTGATGAGCGCGCGCGCGATGGCCACGCGTTGCTTCTCACCGCCGCTCACCTGATTCGCGAGTTTGCGCGCCTGATGCGCAACGCCCATGGTGTCCAGGTGGGCCATCGCCCGTTCCTCCACCTCGCGCTCGCTGAGCAGGCCGCGCTTCAGCCCGGGCAGCATCACGTTGCGCAGCACGCTGAACTCGGGGATGAGGTAATGGAACTGGAAGACGAATCCGATCTTCTCGTTGCGCAGGCGGCTCAGGTGCTCGTGCGGCGCGCCGGTGATGCGCTCGCCATCGAGGAGCAGCTCGCCCTCGTAGTCGGTATCCATCGTGCTGAGGATGTACAGCAAGGTGCTCTTGCCGCAGCCGCTCTTGCCCATCACGCTCGCGAACTCGCCGCGCATCACGCGCAGGTCGACGCCCTTGAGCACTTGCGTCTCCACCGGGTCGTGGAACGACTTGGTGATGGCACGTGCCTCGATGATGGGATCGCCGTTGCTCATCTCATTTGCCGCGGATGATCTCCACCGGGTCCACGCGGCTGGCTTTGCGCGCGGGGAATAGCCCGGCGATGAAGGTGGTGACGAGCGCGAAAGCCACGCCGATGATGTAGTATCTTACGTGGTGGTCCACCGGGTAGGTGGTCATGGTGGGCAGCGCATCGAAGTGGAAGGGGATGCGGTCGATGCCCATGGCGAGCAGCCCGCCCAGCAGCAGCCCGGTGGCCGCCCCGAAGGAGCCGATGATCATGCTGAGGTTGATGAAGATCACGCGCACATCGCCGCCGCTGAAGCCCGTGGCCTTGAGGATGGCGATGCTGTCGAGCTTCTCGTAGATCATCATGTTGAGGATGTTGTAGATGCCGAAGCCCGCCACGAGGAGGAGCACCACGCTCACCACGTAGCTGATCAGGCTGCGCACGCTGCTGCCGGTCTCGAACTGCGCGTTGGCTGTCTGGATGTCGAGCGCATCCACGTCGAAGCGGCGCGCGTATTCCTTGGCCATGGCCGGGGCCGCTGCAAGGTCCTTGAGGCGCACCTGGATGTCGGTGATCCAGCTGCGCGGCTTGGCCAGCAGGTTCTGCGCAGTGGCCAGCGTGACGAAGCAGGTGACGTTGTCGAAGTCGGCCATGCCGCTCTGGTAGAAGCCGATCACCTTCAGCGTGAAGCGGTCGCCGGCGATGGTGGAGACCTGCACCGCATCGCCGAGGCCCGCGCGCATCTTGTCTGCAAGGCCCTTGCCCAGCACCACGCCATTGGCGCTGGCGGCGATGTCCTGCACGGAGCAGCCGAGCAGGTAGTCGCTGAAATGGAGCAGCCGGTCCTCTTCCAAGGGATCTATGCCCTGAATGGCGCCGTTCACCTCGATGGTGCCGGCATTGAAGAAGACCTGCGCGGTCACCTTGGGCGCGATGCCGTCCACGCGTGGATCCTTCCGGAGCGCATCGATGATGCCCAGCGCGTTGCGCACGGCCAGTTGATCGCTCTTGGGCTTGATCCGGTTGATGAACGGGTGCGCGACATCCTGGCCCGCCGAACGCTGGAGCAGGGGCAGGAGCTCCAAGGGCTGCTGGTCCGCTGGACGGATCTCGTTGTAGATGCGGATGTGCGGCGTGCGATTGAGGATGAGGCCGTCGAGCAGTCCATTGAGGCCGTTCATGAAGCCGCTCAGTGCTATGTACATGCCGATGCTGATGGCCACGCCAACCGCCGCCACCACGCTTTGGCGCATGCGCGCGCGCAGCAGGGTGGCGGAGATGCTCAGGAGCAGCCGGTTCATCATCGCCTAGGGGAGAAGGATCGCCGTGGTGCTATCGATGCCGGAGAGGATCTCCACGCGCTGCATGTCGCTTAGCCCCACCTGCACCTCCCGGCGCTCATCCTTCCCCACCAGCACGTAACGATCATCCAAGAGGTAGGCCGCAGGGATCGTGAGCGCACGCTCCTTCCGGGCGAGCACGATGTTCGCCTCCACGGTGAGGTTGGGGTATAGCACCGGTGGCGCTTGCTTGAAGATGGCCTCCACGGTGAAGGTGCGGGAGCGCTCGTTCATCAACGGATCCACGCGCGACACCGTGCCTTCGAGCACCTGGCCCTTGTAACTATCCATGGTGATCAGCACGTCATGCCCGGGCTTCACGCGTACGATGTCGAACTCATCCACCTGCAGCTCCATCAGGAAGGCATCGGCGCGGCCCACCGTGGCCAGTGCCCGCTGCGGATTGGCCAGCTCGCCGCGCTCGATGAGCACATCGTACACGCGGCCGTCGAGGAGGCTGCGCACGGTGTGATCGCCCTCAGCGGCCCGTCGCAAGGCCAGCTCATTCTCGGCGAGGCGAAGCTCGTTGCGAAGTCGGGTTCGCGTCTCGCTGTACGCCTTCTGCGCCGTGAGCCATGCGTTTCGCGATGAGGTGTAGGCCAGCTCGCGGCTGTCGAGTTCAGCCCGGCTCCCGATCTGCTTGTCCCAAAGGGCCTTCTGCCGGGCGAACTGCAGGCTATCGTTGGCGAGCCGGGTGCGGGCCTGCTCCACAGCAAGGCGCAACTGCTCAAGAACCGGCGATGCCACGCTGGCGTTCTGCCGCAGCAGCTCCAAGGCGAGCTCGGCGCGCTGCGTCCCCAAACTGGTGGCGCGGTTGTCAATGGTGAAGAGCGCATCACCAGCGCGCACGCTATCGCCGGCCTGCACATGCACCTCGGCCACGATGCCGCTTACCGCCGGGAAGGCCTGGTACTGGTCGAGCGCTTTGATGATGCCGCTGGCATAGACCGCCTCAGTGATGGGGCCGGACACCGGCGTGGTGGTCTCGCGCTCCGGTCCGCACGCCACCAATGCCCCCAGGACGGTCACGAACGTGATCTTCTGCATGCCGCTAAGATCGCGGACTTACCGGTTGCCGCCATGACGCTCGTTACGCATCCGCGTCGAGGATAGGGTCATCCTTACGTTCTTTGCCGCTTGAACACCGTGCCCATGAGCAATCAGCAGTTCCGCAACCTCATCATTGTCGCGCTCATCCTGGCGGCCGCTGCGAGCCGCGTGATCCCGCACCCGTACAACTTCGCACCCATCAGCGCGATGGCGCTTTTCGGCGCCGCCGTGTTCCAGAGCCGGGCGCTGGCGATCGGGATCCCGCTGGCCGCCACCTGGTTGAGCGATCTGCTGCTCAACAACTACGTCTATAACCAGCACTACGAGCGATTCACCTGGCTCGATCAGGGCTGGTATTGGATGTATGGGTCCTTCGCCCTGATCGCGCTGGTGGGCATGATCACCTTGCGCACGATCAGCACTGCACGCATCATCGGAAGCAGCCTGGCCGCTTCGGCGATCTTCTTCCTGATCACCAATTTCGCCTGCTGGCCGAGCAATACAGCGTATGCGCAGGACTTGGGCGGATTGATGACCTGCTACGCAGCAGGCCTTCCCTTCATCGGTGGCACGGTGCTCGGCGACCTCACCTACTGCGGGCTGCTCTTCGGCAGCTTCGCCGTGCTTCAGCAGCGATTCCCGGCGCTGCGCGAGGTGAGGGCCCGGCACTGAGCGCCGCATTGCACCTTTGGGGCATGAGCTCCATCAGCAGCAACAAGGCCCCCGAGCCCGTCGGTCACTACCCGCATGCCCGCCGCGTGGGTGACCTGCTCTTCCTCAGCGGCGTGGGTCCGCGCGAGCGCGGCACGAAGAAGATCCCCGGCGTGGAGCTGAATGCCGATGGCACCATTGATTCCTACGACATCGAGACGCAGGTGCGCAGCGTGTTCCAGAACGTGAAGTGGATCCTCGAGGATGCAGGCAGCAGCTGGGAGAAGATCGTGGATGTGACGGTCTATCTCACCAACATGAAGGACGATTTCCCCACCTACAACCGGCTATGGAAAGAGTACTTCGAGCAGGACCCGCCATGCCGGACGACGCTCGAGATCAATTGCCTGCCCACGCCGATCGCGATCGAGCTGAAGGTGATCGCCACGGTGTGAGGGAGGACCACGGATGGACACGGATGAACACGGATAAGTTCCTCTGCGTCCTTCTTGGCCCGGTGCTCGTGCTTGTAGCCTGCTCCACAACCCGCACGATCGACCGCGGCGAGATGTATCCATGGAAGGGCGGCCAAGGCTCCGGCGTCCTGCACCTGCACGCCACCTACACCGCACCCTACTGCGGCGGCGCCGACCCGGGCGATGATGTGCCACGACCGGAGCCCTGGCAGGGCCGCATGTTCCTGCGGGCGGCCACGCCGGACAGCAGCGGCATCATGGCTCCGAACGAGCTGGAACGACCGATCATCGACACGATCCGCACCGACGGCACCGGCAACGGATACCGCGTGCTTCCCGCCGGGCTCTACCTGCTGCTCGACCAGGACCGCGTGGACGACCAGCGCTACCACCAGCTGCTCAAGGCGCACGGACAGCCGACCCTGCACACCGAGGCGATCGACAAGGCCTGCTTGGATGCTTGGTTGCGCGGGCCTTTCGGCGTGGTCACCATCTCCGGCGGTGACACCACGCACGTGGAGCTGCCGCTCTTCGACCAATGCCCGTGGTACAACACGCCGTGCGTGAACTACCACGGGCCGCTGCCGCCCTAGCCCTTCCGCATCGGCATCATCCTGCCATAGGTGAGCGAACGCCACACCCACTCGAAGGGGCCGTACTGGAACCGCGCCAGCCACCAGCGGCTCCAGATCACCTGCACGATGAAGACTGCCAGGGCCATCGCCTCGAACGTCACCGCGCTCACGTGCGTGCCCCATCCCATTCCCACGCCGGTGAAGAGCGCCAGGGCGATGATCGTCTGCATGAGGTAGTTCGTCAGCGCCATGCGGCCCATCGGGGCCAGCACCTGCAACCGCGGCCTCCACGCATCACCTCGCCAGAGCAGGGCGAACCCGCTCGCGAACGCGATGGCCAGGGGCACCACACCGAAGGCGTAGCTCGCCGCACGCAGCAACGATGCTGGCTCCGGTGGATGGCCGACATTCCCTTCCGCCCACCACATCACCACGGAGCTGGGTAGCCCGACCGAAAAGCCGAGGATGCACAACCGCTTCAGCAGGGCGGAATTCGCGCTCACATCCGCGAAGAGCCTGCGCCGTGCGATCCACAGACCGAGGAGGAAGAGTCCGAGCACCTTGGGCGCACGGTTGCTCTCGATCAAGTGGACGAAGCGGAACGACCAGGTATGCGCATTGGCGTCCATGAATTCCTTCCAGCCCCCGTTCGGCACGGCGAGCATGGAAGGAAAGGTGCCGCTTCCCAGCTCGGCCTCGCGCGCCTCGTGGAAACGCAGCACAGGCGCAAGGGGATCGAACCTCGCGTTCGTGAGGATGATGGCGGCATCGATGAGGATCGGGGACAGGATCAACGCCGCGGCCGTGAGCACCAAGGCGCGATCACCGAGCTTGCGGAACAGTGGCAGCAGCAGGCCAAGCACCGCATAGAGGAAGAGGATGTCGCCGGCCCAGAGGTAGCGCAGGTGCAGCCATCCGATCATGAGCAGGATGAGCATGCGCCGGTAGAAGCGCCACAAGCCATTCTTTCCCTTGCTGAGGAAGAAGCCGAACCCGATGCCGAAGAGCAGCGAGAAGATCGAGTAGAACTTGCCGTCGATGAGAATGGTGTGGAAGGCTTCGAGCGGTGCATCCAGGAAGGCGCCGGGTAACGCGGACCGCGCCTCCGGATCCATGAATATCCAGTAGGCGAACACCGCGTAGTTGCTCCAGACCACGCCGAAGAGGGCGAAGCCGCGCAGGGCATCCAACAGATCGGTGCGCTGGGTGGCGGGGGCGCTCATGGCACCGAAGGTCGATCTATTCCTTCACCAACGGTTGCTGCTGCGTCCAGCAATGCACTCCGCCGCCGTGCCAGTTGATCGCGCGCGGATCCACCTGCACGATGGTGCGCCCGGGGAAGTGCGTTCGCAGGATCGCACGCACGCGTTCGTCCTTCTCCTTCGCGGATGCGGTCATGCCCTCGCGCCAATAGGCCGGCGCGAAGACCCGCCCGTTCGTGATGAGGAAATTGAGGTAGCTCGCGGCAGGGGTGGAACGGATGCTATCGCCGTATTGCAGGTCGGTGTATTGGCGCAACAACCTGCGATCGAAGCTGCGCGCGGTGTCAAGCGCATGATCATAGAACTCCGTAGCGGGCGTGGGCACTTTCACCACATGCAGTCCGGCGTTCCCAAGTATGCGCAGGTTCACGTCCATGCGCGCGCGCGTGATCAACTGCATGCTGTCGGCGAGATCGGCATCGTCGGGCCAGCAGAGCAGCACGGTGCTGTCGTTCACGAAACGGCAGAACTCGTCCACATGCCCGCCGGTGCCCTGGTTGAACACGCGACCGAACACGCGCGGCTTCAGGTACCAGCTATCGTCCGTCGGGCCTTCCTTCAGCCAGATGATGCGTCGCGCGCCGAGGATCCGCTTCAGTTCAACCTCGATGCTGTCCCGCGACCAACCGGGGTTGCGCTGCAAGGTCACCGCCTCCACTTGCAGCAGATCGCCACGACCATTGATCTCGCATGCGCCGCCCTCGATCACCAATGCGCTACGCACCACCGGAAGGCCCATGCGCCGCGCGAGCATGGTGGGAAAGCTGTCCTCGAACGCCAACTGTGCGGGGGAATAACCCACCACGTTCTCGTGATCGCCGTAGTAGCTCCAATCAGCATCCAGCACGGCCAGGCTCCCATCACGCTGCCGCAGGAAGATCGGTCCGGCATCGCGCACGCAAAGTCCTTCGAGCGAGTCGCTGAGCACTTCCATGCGGTAGTTGGTGATTCCCATGCCGTCCCAGCGGGCAGCGATGGTCCTTGCGAGGCTATCGTTATCCGCCGCGCACACTACGCGCGTGTCAGCGTCCATCCGCCGCACCACCTGGTCCAGGACCGTATCCACGGCATTGCCTTGGTAGGTGAACCATACAGCTTCATGCGGTTCCCATTCGGGAGGAAGGACATACTCGGGAGCTTGTTCCATAGGTGCGCTGCAACTCCAGACGAACGGAATGAGCGCGATGGCGATGAGTGGTCGCATGCGAACAAGGTAGTCGCTCAACGCATGAGGATCACTCGCGCACTCTTCGACCCACGTCCTTCCACGCGCAGCATCACCAGGTACAAGCCTTCGCGCAGCGTTGCCGGAAGCTCCAGGAGCATGTTGCTCGCCAGGGATGGCATCATTCGCGCAAGCACGCGCTTTCCGGTGACATCGAAGAGTTCGATCACCGCCTCTTCGCCGATCAACGCGTCCTCGATGCTGATGTTGAGCCTCTCGTTCGCTGGGTTCGGGAACACGTTCAGTCCATCACCTGCAACCGTGGAGGAAGTAGCGGGCTCCACTTCATCCACATCCACCGTCACGCAGAGCGCATCGATGATCTCGGCCACGGTCACATCGTCGAAGTAGTAATACGCAATGCCTCCCGAGCAGTCCAGTTCATCCTCGGGCTTCAGCGCGCCGACGGTGATGTGCTCGTAGGCTTTGTCGGCGATGAACTGGCCGCAGATGGTCTGCCATTCGTTGCTGCCCTCGATCCGCCCGCCTGTCCATTCGATCTGCATCGGCACATTCAGATAGGGCGATGGCATGGAGAGGGGTGCCATGCTCAGGTGCGCACCGAAACCATCGCAGGTGCCTTGATCGCTGCGTACGCGCACGTTGAACGCGATCAAGTACGGCAGCCCGGGCACCATCGGTGCGCTCAGGCGACCGCCGATCGCCTCGTAGTAATCGTCCCCATCGGAGGCGTACGCACCGGCCACTCCGCCACCGCCACGCGGACGAGGATCATGGGCCGCATCGGGAGCGCTGGCATAGCCCTTCGGGATCCGTTTGCCATCGTTGTAGGAAACCCCAGCCGAGTAGTTGTCGGCCGTGGCGATCGCCGCATGCCAATCCGGAGCCAGCCCCTGGCCGATAGGGTCAGGTGGGCCCGATGATTGGAACTGCGTGGCGTTGAGCGCACCGGGTTCGATGCCGGGGTTCAAGACCAGGTTGGGACCGAGGCACGCGATATCGGCGCAATCGCTCTCCATCGGGTGCGGCGTGTGGAAGAGTCCGAGCCTGCCCGATAGGTCGCTGGTGTTGCGGCTGTACACGCGCAAATGGTAGGTCTGCCCATCGACCATGCCGCCGGGCAGCACCAGGTAGTTCTGGCCGCAGGCGATGGACGTGAGATTCCCCACGGGACCCTGGAACAGTTCCAGCACCGCATTGTTGTCGAGGAAGTGGCACATGATGGTGGCGGCTTCACCATCGTGCGTGAACTTGAACCAGACGTCATCGTCCGGACTGTCGCCGATCACCGCACACCCGTTGCTGGGCAAGCTTTCCGTGGCGTTGTTGGTGTCGAAGGCGCCGGCATAGGCATCGAACTCCGTGATCTCAGAAGCACCGCTGGCCTCATCGGCCGTGCCGCCGTCGCCCACATAAGGATGGAAGGTGCGGATGTTGTGCACCCCCGCCGTGGAGTTGAAGAAGCGCACCATCACCGTGTCGCCCACGGTAAGGCCGGTCACGTTGACGCCATTGGCGCTGGTGCCGCACACCAGCTCGTTCGCGAGCAGCGTGTCGGGGATCGTGCTGAAACCGCTGAAAGTCTCGATGCGCATGGTGGGCGCGTTCTCCGGGTAGTTCATGCTGCCGATGTCCAGGCCGACATGGTGCTCACTGGTGGTCGCCACGAAGTAGAACCACACATCATCGGCCGGAGTGCCGGTGCAGGCCGCTTGCGCGAACGATGACGAAGCGCCATAGTTCGCGTACGGGTGCATGGGATGCGCGAATTCATCGCCGCCAGGGAAGAGCTGGATCGCACCTGCCATGTCATCGTTCACGGCTGGCGCGTAGAACTGATGGCGGAACCGTGAACTGACACTACCCGTCGTATAGACGCGCACGAAGTAGGTCGCGCCAGGCACCAGGCCGGTGTAATTGGTCTGGGCTTCGTCCGTGCAGAGCACACTGGTGAGCGATGCGCAGGTGCCGGAGAAGAGCTCCGTGTTCACCGGATTCGCGCCGGTCACGACGGGTTGCACCAGCAAGGCCGCCGTGCTTGCCATGGCCGTGAAGGAGTACCACAGGTCCAACGCTGGGAAAACGGATCCGCATTGCGGCAGCGATGACGTGGCGAACCGGAACTCGGTGCGCTGGGCCATGTCGTAGTCCGCCAGGGTGGTCGGCACCAGCGGGAGCGCACCCACGCATTCATCGTTCGAGACAGCCTCGGACAAAGCAATCTTGATCGGCTTCTGCACCGCTGCACTGGTCCACAAGCGGAGCGTGTAGTTGGTGCCGACCACCAGGCTATCGAGCGCGGTGCCGAAGTTGATGTCCACACCCGCGCATTCCACCGCCGTGAGGGAGCCGCAGGCTCCGGTGTTCAATTCGTACCGGAGCACGGCCCCATCGGCCAGCGCGCGCAGGCGCACGGTGGGTGCCGTCGCCGTGAAGGTGAACCACACATCGTCATCGGTGCCGGCCAAACAAGCGGTGGCGCTCTCGGTAGCGCCATAGGTGACTGCGTGCGTGAACTGCAACGGGGCACCGTCGGGTTGCACGGAAAGGCTGATGGCGTCAGTGCATTCGTCGTTGGTGGTCAGTCCGCGCGTGCGGATGGCGCCGTTGAAGCCGCTCGCCTTCAGCTTGTAGCTGGTGCCGGGCGTGAGGGCATCCAGGATCAGCGGGTCCGGGCCGGTCTCGTTCATGATGCCGTCCACGCAATTCGGCTCGAAGAGCGCAAGGCTGAAGGAGCCGACCTTCTCGACCACGATGGGCGAAGCGGGCGCGGTGAACTGGAACCACACATCACGCAGCGTCGTGTAGTCGTTCACGACCGACGACGTGGCCCCATCCTGATCGAAACCGTACTGCGGTCCCGGCTCGGCGCTTTCGTTCACCGCCATGGTGATCGCGTTCGCGCATTCATCGTTCAGCGGGGGAGCGGTGATCGCCACCCGGAACCACACGAAGAACCCCGGTGTCGTGTTGTCCGAGTACACGCGCAGGAAAACCTCCTGCCCCGGCGTAAGCTCGGTGATCTCGCGATCCCCTTGCCAATCATTCTCGCACCACAAGCTGGTGAGGCTTCCGCAAGTCCCGGAAAAAGCCTGCACCTCGATGTCATTCTCCGGCGTGATCACCAGCAGGTGCCTTGCGGCCGTTGCGGTGAAGCGCAGCCACACATCGTCATCCGAGGCGGCCACCGTCCAGCAGCCCGCCTGCGATTGCGTAGCCCCGATGGTGGAGAATTGCGCCCCGAGGGTGAGCGTGCCGTGATCGGGCGACGGAACGATCTCCATTGCTCCTGCGCACTCGTCGTTCGTGATCGGATGGACGACGCCCCAACGCCGCGTGCCGCCGCCGTTCACGCCGCCCGGCGACGCGATGTAGCTCCTGAAGTAATACGTGTTGCCCACGACGAGGCCGGTGAGCGGCAGGGCTCCCGTGGCCACCGCCCCGACCGTGCACCCGATGCTGTTCAGCGCGCCGCAGCTGCCGCTGAACGCCTCGATCACAGCGGCGTTATCATCATACACCACGGTAAGCGCGCTGGCCGTGGCCACGAAGCTGAACCACACATCGTTGTAGCCGTTGCCGCTGCACGCCGCGGGCGTCATGGCATTCGGCTCGCCGAAGCTGTTGCTCAGCACCCACGGCTCAGGCACCGAGCCGGGGCTCACCGCAATAGGGTAAGCGTTGGCGCAATCCGGGTTGGGGGCGTTCTGGGCGAAGGCCAACGCGGGGAGGAGAAGGGCTGAGAGGAGTGCGCTGCGCATGATCGTGGGAATTGCACGACCAAGGGAAGCCAATGCTGGCCGAACGTAAAGGAAGACCGAGGCTACGGGGCGGGATCGAGGCAACGGTCAGCCGCGGAGCGCGAGCGTCACCTCCTCCATCCTCCTCCGGCTGATCTCCACGCGCACGCCGTTGCGCAGGCGCACACGCCCTTCACCATCGATGCCGTCCACGTGGCGGCGGTTCACCAGCGCGCTCTTATGCACGCGGATGAAGCCGAGCGGCGTGAGCATCTCGTCGTAGTCCTTCAGCGTGCGGGCGGAGACGAAGCGGCGCTCATCGGCGAGGTGCAGCGCGGTGTAATTGTCGTCGGCCTGGCACCACGCGATGTCCGCCGGCGCGACGGCATGCGTGCGATCGCCGTGCGTGAGGGTGAGCTTGAGGGCTTGCTCATTGCGCGGTTCGATGTTGGTCAAGAACTGCTGCTGCACTTCGGGCGAGGTCGTGCCCTTACGATCCAGGTGGCGGTCTATCGCCGCGCGCAGCTCATCCGGTTGCACAGGCTTCAGCAGGTAATCCAGTGCACTGAAGCGGATGGCCTGGATGGCGTAGTGCTGGTGGCTGGTCGTGAAGATGACATCGAAGTCCCACCGACCAAGCCGCTTGAGCAGCTCGAAGCCATCGCCGCTGGGCATCTCCACATCCAGGAACACAAGTTGAGGCCTGGCCTCCGCTATCAGGCGTTGCGCCTCATCGATGTTCTTCGCTTCGCTGAGGACTTGGACCTCTGGGGCGACGTCGTGCAAACGGGAGCGCAGGAATTCGCGGGCGCTCGCCTCATCATCCACCTGCACGGCCGAGATCATGGGAGCAAGTTAGACCTCAGCCGAGGACCACCTCTACGCGCGTACCTGCTGGAGCATCGCCTTCCATGAGATCGGTGAAGGTCACCCGGCCCGTGTCCCCGAGCTTGAACGCCAGCAACTGCAAGCGCTCGTTCGTGAGTTGCAGCCCAAGGCTCGGGCTACCGTCGGGGTGCGCGCGTTTCGGTGCGGCGTTCCTTCCAACGCCATTGTCCTCCACGGTGCAGACCACCTGATCGCCCCGCATCGCGAAGCGCACGGTCAGCTTCTTCGCTCCCTGCTTCGGCGCGAGACCATGCCAGACCGCGTTCTCCGCGAAGGGCTGCACGAGCAGTGTGGGAACGAGCAAGTCCTCATCCTCCACGAGAACGCGATCGGCATCCACGCTGAAGTCCAGCCCGTCATCGAAGCGCAACGCCTCCAGCTTGAGGTACTGGCGCAGGAAGGTGATCTCGTCGGACAAGGGCACTCGCTCCTTCACGCTGTGATCGAGCACCATGCGCAACAAACGGGCGAAGCCATCCAAGTAAGCAGCGGCCGCCATCACCTCGCCCTTGCGCACCAGGTTATGGATGGCATTGAGGCTGTTGTAGATGAAGTGCGGGTTCATCTGCGTGCGCAGCACCTTGAGCTGCAGCAGGCGGTTAATCTCCTCAATGCGTGTCTTCTGCTCGTTCAGTTCCGCGTTGAGCTTTTCCAGCGCCGCCGAGTACCTCCGCTTCTCCCGCAGGTTGCGCCACACCAGCGCCGCTGCTCCCAGCGCGAGCACGGCGAGTGCCAGGCTTCCATACAGCTGCACGTTGCGCACGCGCAGGCGCTCCTCGCGCTCGCGGGCTTCAGCATCCAGCCGCTGGATCTCCTCCTCTTTCAGTCGCGTCTCGAACCGTTTCTCCAGTTCGAGGTATTGCTCATCAAGGCTTCGCGCGAACAGGGTGTCCTGCAGGTCGCGCGCGAGCTTGATCATGGCGTATGCGCCGCGGTGGTCGCCCAGCGAATCGAGCGCATCGGCGCGGAGCTCGGCGAAGTCGATGGCCAGGTCGAGCGCGTTGCCGCCAAGCCGGTTCAGCGAGTCACCCTCGTGCATCGCCGCAAGGGCCTCCTCGTACCGCCCGGCGTGGATCAGCGACTGGGCCAGGGTGCGCAGCGACCAGGCGCGGTTGGGCAGGTCCGAGCTGTTCACGAGCGCCAACGCTTCGCGATGCAGGGCGATCGCTTCCGCATGCCGGCCGGTCTCCCCCAATGTCCCGGCCAGATTCCCGATCAGCGCCTGTCGCACCGAAGTTCCATGCGCATCGCCCAGCACCCGAAGGCCTTCCCGGTAGTGATGCTCAGCGGAGTCGTGGCGCAGCTCGCGGCTGTGCAGGCTGCCCACGGCGTTGTGCGCCAGCGCCAGGTGCCGGGCATCCTTGCCATAGCCCTTCGCCAATGACAGCAGCTCGTACCGCAGCCGATCGGCCTCCTCGTAATGCCGTGCTTCGACATTGAATTTAATGAGCTGGTAGAGCGAGCCCATGATGCGGACGGTGTCCTGCAGCTCCCGGGCGATCAGCAATGCCTCCTGCCCGTGCCGGATCGCAGCCACTGCATCGTCCTTGCCGCTGCGCGCGAAGGCGAGATGGTAGAGGGCGTCGTAGCGTTCCTCGTCCGGCTCCGCATGGGCGGCAAGCGTCGCGTGCGCCTCCGCCTCCAGCGAGTCATGCGCACTTGCCAGGTGCAGGGCCTTCAGCCGGGCGGGGTCCTCTTGCGCAGTGACCCTCAATGCCACCAGAGCTGCGAGGGCCAGGAATAGGCTCCGCATCACCATCCGAAGATCATCATCAGCAGCGCCACCCCGATCACATCCATCCACACGCCGGCCTTCACCATCTGGCGCATGGGGATGCGTCCCGTGCCGAAGACGATGGTCTGCATGGGCGATGCCACCGGCAGCATGAAGCCCAGGCTCGCGGCCAGCGCCGATGGCCAGAGGATGCTCTGCGGATCCATGCCCCAGCGATCGGCCATGGCTGCCAGGATGGGCAGCGTGAGGCTCGCGGTGGCGGTATTGCTGCCCAGTTCGCTCAGCAGGCAAACGACCAGCGCGGTGCTGCCGATCAACAGGACCATGGGCAAGGATCCCAGACCTGCCATCGCCTCACCGATGATGCCGCTGAGCCCGCTCTTGTCAACGCCCGCCGCCAGCGCGAAACCGCCGCCGATGAGCAGCAGCACGCCCCAAGGCACGCGCTGCTCAGCGAAGCTCCAGCTCATGAGCGATCGTCCTTCTCCGTGCGTGGCGTACGCATCGTGCGGCTGCCGCATCCGCTTGCTTGCGGGGAGAAGGAAGAGCAGCACCGCGCCCATCACCGCAACGGCCGCATCACTCACCTCCTTGAAGGCTTCGGCACGTTCGCGCCAGCCGGTGAAGAGCACCGATTCGCCCTGCTTGATCGAATCGCCGCTGATCCAAAGCAGCGCCACCAGCGCGAACACGCCCCCAGCCAGCCATTCATCGCGCGATGCGCGGCCCAGCGCCTTCAACCGAAGTCGCACAGCATCGGCGCCGCCGAGCGAATCGCCCTTCAGGCCGAAGACGATGCGCGTGAGCAGCAGCCACGCCATCGCGAGGAAGACCGCAGCCAGCGGCAGCCCGGTGGCCATCCATTGCCCGAAACCGATCGCATCATGGCCGGGATAGAGCTGCTTCCACAGCGCGAGGAAGACCAGGTTGGGCGGCGTGCCAACAGGTGTGGCCATGCCGCCAACCGTTGCTCCGTAGGCAACGCCCAATAACAAGGGCACGGTCAACCGCTTGCGCGCATCAGCGGGCGCGTCCTCATCGTCGATCAGGCTCAGGGCGATGGGGAGCATCACCAGCGTGGCGGCGGTGCTGTTGATCCACATGCTGAGGAGCGCGACGGCGACCATTACGCCCAGAACCAACCGCTCCGAGCTGCTGCCTACACGCACCATGATGCCCAATGCGATGCGCCTGTGCAATCCGCAGCGCTCGATGCCAAGGGCGATGATGAAGCCTCCAAGGAAGAGGAAGATGATCTCCTTGCCGTAGTGCGCGGCGGTGGCAGGCACATCATCGATGCCCAGCAACGGGAAGAGCAGCAGCGGCAGGATGGAGGTGATGGGGATGGGCACAGCCTCGGTGATCCACCAGAGAGCCATCCATGCAACGAGGCCCGCCATCAGCGCAGGCGGACCGCCATGGTGCCGCAACAGCGCGAAGACCAGCAACGCGGCCATCGGGCCGGCAAGGATGAAGAGCCAACGCTTCATGCGCGGGGTGAAGGTCTTGCTTGTGCCCGAATGATGCAGCATGATTCGCTCCTGACGCCGCTCGCATTAGAACGGCGTCTGGGCCCGCGATGGCGATTCCGACGCATCAACGGGAACCAGCGGGCAACTCCGCCGACGATGCCAACGCCGATGCGCCATGCATGCGCTCTTTGCTGGCCTGGCGGATCAGGCTCGATTGAAACCACGCCTTCCGGAGCATCCTGCCGGGCCACCCGGTCAGAAATGACCCCCCTCCCCATTTCACCGAAAGCAACGTCGTGCCGCACCTTGCACCGCACATCGGATCGCCATGCTCGCCGTGCTCACCCTGCAATCGTACAGCTGGCTCGCCGTGCTGATCACTGGGCTGACATTGGCCGCGCTCGCCTTGCTCTGCGCCTTGCTCAATGCCCGCTCCGCATCAGCCTCGGCACGGAGCGAAGGCATGAGGCTGCAGGCCCTGCTCGATGCCACTGGCGAGACGGCGCGACAGGAAATGCGTGAAGCCGCCAAGGACCTGCACGAGAGCGTAGGCCAGCTGCTCAGTGCGGCACAGCTCAAATTGCGCGGCGCGCTCGATGCCTCACCCGATGATCGGCTGCAGGCCACCACCGAGGTGATCGACCAGGCGATCGCTGAACTGCGCACCACCACCGTTGCGCTGCGTGCCGGCTTGGGCAGCGACCTGCCGCTTTCCGAGCGGATCGCGCTCGATGCGGACCGCCTTCGACGGGTGTCCCGAATAGGCGTAACGCTGAAGGAGCTGGGGCTCCCGCCTACGCTGAGCGAGGACGAGCGCGTCATCCTCTACAATAGCTGCCAGCAGCTCATCAGCCTGGCCCTGAAGCGAGCGCGCACCGCGCAGCTCGACATCACGGTTGATGCGGAGGGCCCGCTCCAGTTGCGCGTGGAATCCGATGGCCAGAGCACCGATGCCGAAGCACTCCGCGAAGCGGAGGCGCTTCACGCGGTGAGCCGCCGGTGCGGCGTAATCGGATTCACCGCCCGAATGGACAGCAACGGCACTGCTTGGATCCTAACGCCGAAGGAGGCATGAAGCACCGCATCGCCTTGGTGGACGACCATCACTTGGTACGGACTGGCTTGGCTGCCACCGTGAACGCGCTCGGCGATTACCAGGTGACATTGGAAGCAGGGCATGGCGCTGAGATGATCGAAAGGCTGGGGCTTGCCCAAGCATCGCCGCAACTGGCCATCATCGACCTGAACATGCCGGTGATGGATGGCTGGGACACCATCGCCTGGCTCAGCAAGAACCGTCCGGAGATCCTGCCGATGGCCCTCACCTTCGAGGCCACCGAGGAAGCCATGCTGCGGGCCGTCCGTGCCGGTGCCCGGGGTTTCCTGCTCAAGAACGCCAAGCCCGAAGTGCTGCGCCTCGCCCTCGACAGCATCCGCTTGACAGGCTATTACCACAACGACGACCTGAACGGGGTGCTCGCAGGCAACCCGGACCGCCTGACGCCGCGCGAGCGCGAGCGCGCTGAATTGCTGGAGCTCATCACCGATCGGGAAATGCATTTGCTGCGCCTCGTTTGCGACGAGGAGGAGTTCACGTACGACCGGATCGCCGAGATCATGGGCCTGCATCGGCGCACCGTGGACAACTACCGCATCCAACTCTTCGATAAGTTCGGCGTGAGGAGCAAGACCGGCCTCGTGCTCTTCGCCTTGCGCTGGAACCTGCTCGATTGAATGAACTCAAACCGATTGCTCTGATGACCCCGCGCATCCCGATCGCCTTGGTCGATGACCATACGCTCTTCCGAAACGCACTGACCGACCTGATCGCGCTGATCGGCGGCTACGACGTGGTGGTGCAGGCCGAGAATGGACAGGAATACGTGCAAGCCGCCGCAAACGGCGCCCGTGTGGCCGTGGCCATCGTTGATCTGCATATGCCCGTGATGGACGGCTACGCCACCATCGCCTGGATCCGCGAGCACCAGCCCCAGACGCGTGCCCTCGCCCTCACCTTCGACAAGGACGACGCCACGCTGGCCAAGGCCTTGCGCGCAGGGGCCTGCGGTTTCCTGCCGAAGAACGTGGGCCGCGGACTATTCAGCGAAGCGCTTCAGCAAGTGGCCACCCTCGGGCATTACATCAACGAGGACCTGGTGGAGCGCGGCATGCCCGTGACCCCTAGCGCCCACGAAGCAGCCCGCTTGCGCGTGGTCGCGAACCTGAGCCCGCGCGAGATCGAGTTCATCCGCGCGGTGTGCCACGAATCAGAGCCCACCTACGAGCAAGTGGCCAAGCAGATGGGCGTGGCCCAGAATACCGTGAACGGCTACCGCGAGAACATCTTCCACAAGTTCGAGATCAAGAGCAAGGCCGGGCTGGTGATCTTCGCTTATAAATGGGGCCTGCTCGCGAAGGGGGGTTAGAAATGACCCCCCCTTCTTTCTTGGATAGCTGTGGGAACACATCTGGTCATATTCACCCGCCCTACGCCCATCACCTCTCTTGGGCGCCCATGCAACAGGCGCGCACCATCCGTTGCATTGGCCCGGTGAAAGACAGTTTGGAGGGAGTGCTCAAAAAGGTGCTGCGCATCCATGGGCCTGACGAAATCCGCCGGCTTCCGATGGCCCGATAACAGAGCATGGTGGAAATGCTCAGGCATGTCCACGGTCAACACTGGGGGCAAGCGCCTTTCTTGCCCGCATGAAAAGGTGGGTGCAGCTCGGGCTAGTGGTGCTGGCGGGGGCGCTGGTCTTCGTCTTCTTCAGTGTTGATCTGGGGCCTCGCGTGGAGTACGTGGAGGAGCAGCCCTTGGAGGACACCGTGGTGGTGCCCTTCCGCCGCCTTCGGCTTATGGCATCACCATGGACAGCCTCGTGATGCGCGAGGGCACCGTGAAGAGCGGCGCGAGCTTCGGCGGATTGCTGGGCACGGAGGGCGTTTCCGCATCGGTGGTCGAGGCACTGGTGTCGAAGGCAGAGGGGCTCTTCGATGTGCGCAAGCTGCGGGCTGGGCATCCGTATGCGTTCATCGCTCCCGATCGCGAAGGCGCCGCGCCCCACTATTTCATCTACGAGGCCGATCCCATCCAGTACGTCGTCTTCCATCTGCTGCCCGGCAACGAGTACGTCACGCTCGGTGAGCGCGCGGTAACGGTAACCCAGCATGCCATCGCTGCCACGGTGACCGGCGCGCTGTACAACGACCTGGCGAAAGCCGGCGCCGACCCCATGCTGGCCGTGCTGCTCAGTGAGGTGTTCGCGTGGACGGTCGATTTCTACCGCATCCAGAAAGGCGATGTGTTCAGCGTGGCCTATGCTGAGCGCAGCGTGGAGGGCAAGCGCGTGGGTGCGCCGCAGATCCTGGCCGCGCGCTACATCAACGGCGATAAGGTGAAGGCCGCTTTCCGATTCGGCGAGGGCAAGGAGGCCGCCTACTTCGATGATGAAGGAAACAGCCTGCGCAAGGCTTTCCTGAGAGCGCCGTTGAAATTCAGCCGCATCTCATCGGGCTTCAGCGGCAAGCGGCTGCATCCGGTGCAGAAGGTGATGAAGGCGCATCTCGGCACCGATTACGCGGCACCGTACGGAACACCGATCCTTTCCGTGGGCGATGGCGTGGTGGAGCAGGCAGGCCGAACCGGCGGCAACGGCAACTTCGTGAAGATCCGGCACAACGGCGTGTACAGCACGCAATACCTGCACATGCGGAAGATCCTGGTGAAGCAGGGCCAGCGCGTGCAGCAGGGCGATGTGATCGGCGAGGTGGGCAGCACCGGCCTGGCCACGGGTCCGCACGTGTGCTTCCGCTTCTGGAAGAACGGAACGCAGGTGGATCATCGCAAAGAGGAGTTCCCCAGCGCGGAACCCATCGCACAAGAGCTGCGACCCGCCTTCGATGCGGCCCGCGATAGCCTGAGCGCACAGCTCGACCAGGCCGAGCTCGCATTGGCTGAAGGAAGGATGGTGAACTTCTAAGAGCCCGCCAACGCGCGGATCGCGCGGTACGTGTGCGTACCACCCGGCGTGCCGACGCAGTTGATCAAGGCCTTCGCCAACGCATCGTGGGCCATGGGTTCGTAGTCATCCGGCAGTAGCGGCGCGATCGCGCTCATCACTGCGATGCCGATGCGCTCGCCCAGTCGCTTCTCGTTGCGCGGACCTTTGAGGATCGATGGCTGGAAGATGTGCAGCTCCGGGAAACTCATCGCCTTCAGTCCTTCTTCCATCTCGCCTTTCACCCGGTTGTAGAACACGCGCGACTCCGCATCAGCGCCGATCGCGCTCACCACCGCGAAGGCCGGTACGCCCTGCTCCCTGGCCCAACGCGCCAAACCGAGCACCAGGTCCTTGTCCACCGCGATGAACTTGGACTGATCGCCGCCTGCATTGCGGATGGTGGTGCCAAGGCAGCAGATCACCGCATCCACCGGCTGGGGCCTCAACGCGGTCAGCAAATCGCCTTCGGCCGGGAGCCAGGCCTCGAGTTTCGAGCTACTCAAGTCGATGGGCCGCCGAAGCAGCGCGATTATCTTTTTAATCTGTTCGGATTGGATTGCCGCTTCCAGAACGGCTCTGCCTACCAAGCCGCTTCCACCTGCCACGAGCATGTTCATGATGCGAAATGACGAACGAATTTGGTTTGTCTCATAAACTTATCTACGTTTGACCCCGAAACGACACAACCATGGAAAACCCACTCACACCTGAACAAAGCCTGAAGATCATTGAAAGCATGATTGGCCAGGCCAAGCGCAGCTTCAGCCGTTTCAGCTTCTACTTCCTGCTCTGGGGAGTCCTGCTCACCGGGGCTATGCTGGCCACCTATCTGCTTGCCGACCTCGACCCGGCCATACGGCACGGCATGCCTTGGGGCGTAGCGGGAATCGGCGGCGGCATCATCAGTTCGATCCATGGCGCGCGACAAGGGCGGCAGGAGCCCGTGAGCAACCCTATGGATGGGGTCATCGGATGGCTGTGGTCCTCATTCGTGATCACCATGATCATCACCATCGTGGTGAGCGTGTTGGACAATCGGGACCCCGGGGCGATGGTCACCTTGCTCACCGGCATCCCCACTTTCATGACGGGCCAGATCCTGCGTTTCCGGCCATTGATCTTCGGCGGACTGCTCTTCTGGGCGGCCGGCATCGCCATGCACTTCACGGATCAGGCAGGTTTGCTCACCGCGCTCTATTGCGGGGCGATGGGGCTGGGCTACATCATCCCCGGAATCCTGCTCAAACGCCAAGAGGATGGCCTTCGCGCCGCTTGACCCCGTGCTGCACAACCAGTTGCGGCTGGCGGTGATGAGCCTTTTAGTCTCGGTGGAAAGCGCCGATTTCAACTTCATCCTGGAGAAAACGGGCGCCACGCGCGGCAATCTGAGCGTGCAGATCAGCAAGCTGAAAGAGGCGGGCTACATTGAGGTCAGCAAAAGCTTCAAGGACAATTATCCCAATACCTCGTGCAGGGTATCCTTGGCCGGACTTGCCGCGTTCGAGGCCTATGTGGCGGCGATCAAAGGCTACTTGGGGAAATGATGGCCGAAGGGGCTTGACAGGCTCCGTCGATCACCAGTACTGGACCGTCGAAATGCTGGAACCGCTGCGAGCAAGGCCCGTTCACAGGGCCATACCGCAACGAACCACACCATGCAGACCAAGCACCGCACCCTCCTTCAAGCAGCCGTGCTGCTGATCCTCCTGGTATGCGTGGCCGCCAGCAATGGCAGCGCCGCCGAACAGGAGAAGGCCACCGCCGAAGTGGCCGCCCAAGAGTGAACCACGTTCCATACACCATAGGCATCGAGGCCGCGTCCCGTAAGGCGCGGCCTCGGCGCGTTCAGTACTTGCGCTTCTTCAGGAAGACGTATCCGCCCTTGGTTGCGCCCCAGACCTGCTTGCCCGCATCGTCGTAGCCGCGGTCCCAACTGATCATCCGGTCGCTGCGGATGGTCACTTCACTCGTGGCATAGGCCGCACCGCTGCGCGAGTTCGGGCAATCGCGGCCATTCGTGCTCCCTTGATAGATGCTCTTGTAACGCTGCAAGGTGATGGCGCAGCCTTCCATCACATCGATGGAATCCGGGTGCAGCTGAGCCAGGAGGCTGAAATCCTTGTAGGCGCCGAAGTAGCGCTCGCCGCTGCGGATGGTGTGGATCTCACTGCGGAAAGTGCTGTCATTCACCTCGGTGAGCCGATAGACGCGCTGGCGGTAAGGCTTGGACTTGCTTTCGGCGGCGGCCTGCTCCACATAGAACCACGCGCCATCCTTGCGCTTCGCCCAGATGCGCACCATCTCCAGTTCGATGTTGAAGTAGTTGGTGTCGGCCGCAGCCTGTTCCGCGCTGGTATATGAGCCTTCCAAGGTCATGGCGAGGGCCTCAAGCGCACGTGTGCGCTGGGCGGCGGCGTTTCCTGCCGTAAGGAAGAGCGCGAGTAGAAGGGCGTTGCGCATGGTCGTGATCCTGGTTCGCTAGTTCTCCGCCTGATCCACCCACATCCCGTGCTCCTTGATCAGCGCGATCAATTCGTCCACGGCCTGGGCACTGGGCACGTTGCGCTTCACCACTTCCTTCTCGCGGTAGAGCGTGATCACGCCGTTGCCGGTGCCCACGTACCCGAAATCGGCATCAGCCATCTCGCCGGGGCCATTAACGATGCAGCCCATGATGCCGATCTTCACTCCTTTCAAGTGACTGGTGCGCGCGCGGATCTTCGCCGTGGTCTCTTGCAGGTCGAAGAGCGTGCGGCCGCAACTGGGGCAGCTGATGTATTCGGTCTTGCTGGTGCGCGTGCGCGTGGCCTGCAGGATGCCGAAGGCCGTGCGGCAGACGAGGTCCTCGCGTCCTCCCTTCTCATCGGCGATGAAGATCCCATCGCCCAGGCCATCGATCAACAGCGGACCGATGTCGGTGCTGCTCTCGAGCACGAGCGCCTCGTTGGTGATGTCGCCATAGGCGCGGCCGATGATCACCGGCACCGGGCACTCCTTGGCCATCAACTCGAAGAAGAGGCGGCGCTGCTCGGCCATGCCGTGCGCATTGTATGAGTCGATCAGCAATGCAGCGGTGGCGTCTTCCTTCAGTTTGGCGATGAAGGGTCCATCCAGCTCGGTCAGCGTGGCGTACACGAAGTTCAGCTGCGGATGCAGCGCCCTTCCTCCGAGGTATTCCTTCTTGTTGATGAAGGGATAGTGGCGCTCCTTGGCTTGGTTGGTCAGCCAGACCGCATGCTCCTGCACGATGCCGAGCGTGCCTGGGATCTCGAAGCCGATGGTGTTCTTCCCGGTGAACGCGTAGTCGCAGGCCTGGTCGGTGATATTCCACTTGTCCAGCGGCACGCTGTAGCGATAGCCCCATGCGAAAAGCGTGGCGGGGGTGATCTCCTTCCGGTTGCTCAAATCAGCCATCACCACGGGCACGTGCCGCGCACCGATGTTGAGGACCTCGCGTGCGCTGCGGCGTGCATGCGAGAAGGGATCCAATGGCGCTTGCTCGATATCCGGAATCGCTTCATGGCCACGACGCTTCGCATAACGGTCCACCAAGGCGCGGGCGACAGGTATCTCCGCCTCCGGCTCCTCGGTGAGGCTCACGCGCACGGTGTCGCCGAGGCCATCCTCCAGCAGCGCGCCGATACCTGCTGCGCTCTTCACGCGCCCGTCTTCGCCATCCCCGGCTTCGGTCACGCCCAGGTGAAGCGGATAGTCCCAGCCTTCCTGCATCATGCGGTGAACGAGCAGTCGGTAAGCCTGCACCATCACCTGCACGTTGCTGGCCTTCATGCTCAGCACGATGTCGTGATAGCCCTCGTCGCGGCAGATGCGCAGGAACTCAAAGGCGCTCTCGACCATGCCCTGTGGCGTATCGCCGTAGCGGTTCAGGATGCGGTCGCTGAGGCTGCCGTGGTTGGTGCCGATGCGCATGGCGGTGCCGTGCTCCTTGCAGATGCGCACCAACGGGGTGAAGCGCTCGCGGATGCGCTCCAGTTCGTGGGCGTACTCGGCATCGGTGTACTCACGCACGTCGAACTTCTTCTTGTCCACGTAATTGCCGGGATTCACGCGCACCTTCTCCACGATGCGCGCTGCCACTTCAGCGGCATTCGGCGTGAAGTGGATATCGGCCACCAGCGGCGTATCGAAGCCCGCCGCGCGCAGCTGCCTCTTGATCTCCGCGAGGTTCTCCGCGTCCTTCTTGCTCGGCGCGGTGATGCGCACCAGCTCACAGCCGGCCTCGATCATGCGGATGCTCTGGGCCACGGTGGCGGCGGTGTCCATCGTATCCGTGGTGGTCATGCTCTGCACCCGGATGGGGTTGGAGCCGCCGATGCCGATTCCACCAATGCGCACTTCGCGGGTGCGCCAGCGCTCGTAGCGCGTGAGGCTGGGGCAATACTGCCAGGGGGCGATGATCTTGGTCTCGGACATGGGATGCGAAGGCGGCGAAGGTACCGGGCAACACCGGAGGGCGGTGCCCGGTTCAGCCGTGGCTCAGAGGATCCGGCTCAGCCATCTCCTTCGCGCTCATGCGGCGGTGGTACCAGCCGTTCACGAAGAGGCAGATGAGGATGAGCGCAATCCCGAGGTAGGAGCCCGTGCGCAGCTTCTCCTCTGCGCCCCAGATCAGCAGGGCGATCAAGATGGTGTACACCGGCTCCAGGTTCACGGTGAGCATGACCGTGAAGGCCGAGAGCTTGCGCATGACGAGGATGCCCGTGACGAAGGGCAAGGAGGTGCAGACCAGTCCGAGCAACAGGTGATAGATGATGTCGCTAGTGGGCAGCTCCCAGAGCGGTGGCGGCAATCCGTCCTGATCGGCCAGCGCACCAGCGAGCCCCGTGATGCCGATATCCTGGATGAATGGGATGGCGAGGAGGATGAGGAGCATGAAGGCTGCCACGCTCGCGATCTCGTAGAAGCTGATGCGCACGGGGTCGTCCTTGTGCACCAGCACCGCATTGATGATGTTGAACCATGCGCTGAGCAGGGCGCTGACCACGCCCACCACGATGCCCCAGCGGTGATCGGTCTCCAATCCGAAGATCAGCAGCAGTGCCGCGATCACGATCAGGCCGAGCACCACCTCATACCCGCGCACCTTGCGCTTGAACCAGATCGGCTCCAGCAAAGCCGTGAACACCGTGCTCGTGCTCAAGCAGGCCGCCGCGATGCTGGCCGTGCTGATCTTGATGGCCCCATAGAAGGTGATCCAATGGCCCGTGATGATGAGTCCCGTGAGCAGGTAGATGCCCAGCTTCGGCGTGCGCCAGGAGAGCGAGCGCTTCATGATCACCGCCGCCACCGCGAGTCCGAGGGCCGCGATGATCGTGCGCGTGTACACCAGGTGCAGGGTGCCCTGTTGGATCAGCTTGCCGAAGATGCCCGTGAAACCCCAGAGGAAGACCGTGAGGTGCAGGACCCATAGAGCCTGAGTGCGGCTGCGCATCGAGCGCGCCAAGGTAGAGGAGCCGCCCCTCAGCGAATGGAATCGAGCTTCTCGCGCATGGCCTGCACGAGCTGCTCCTGCTTGGCGATATCGCCGCGCTTGCGCTCCTGGGCTTCGAGGTTCTTCTTCACGTCCCAAGCCAGTTCTTCGGCCTTCTTCTTCTGATCAGCCTCCTCCGCGATAGCCTTCGCGTGCCTCGCTTGCGACCTGCTCTGCTCCTTGAGCAGCGCGGCAAGGGCCTTCTCCCCTTCTGCGTCCGGCTCGGCGGCGTTCTCCTTGCGCTGCGCGTCAACCTTCTTCGCCAGCTCTTCATGCTCCTGGACCAGGCGCTCCTGCTCCTGCACCGCCTCTGCGGCGCGCTGCTTCGCCTTCTCGATGCTCGATTCCATGCGCTCCTTCTCGCGCTGCAGGTTGCTCAGCTCCTGGTTCAGCTTGGCCAGCCCCTTGTCGGCAATGGTGAGCTCTTGCTGAGCGAGCTGCCGCCGAAGCATGGTGCTCTGCTGCTGCACGTAGGCCTTGGCACCTTCAAAGGCCCTGGCATCGCTGCTCGGCCCCAACCAGCCCTCCCGGGTGAGGAAGGCTGCATGCGCCACGGTGAACGGCGCTCCCTTGCGCTGCTCAGCCTTCAACAGCACGCGCACGGTATCGCCGGTGATCTGCGGCAGCAGGGCGCCCGCGCCGATCACTTCCTTCTTGCTGCTCACCTCGCGGCTCACCCGCTTCAGCTCATCCTTCCACCACGACTCCACGTACTTCACATCCGTGCCCTCGAATTGGAAGCTGAGCGTAGGGTGCACGCCATTGCTGAATGGGAAGGAAGAGACGCTCACGGCGGACTGCGCATTGAGCCAGGCAGAGATGAGAACGGAAGCAGCGCTGAGCGCGAGATGTTTCATGCCGGTCGTTCAGTCAATGGACGTGCCGCAGCGGATCCGTCACTCATCATCCACCTTCGACACGCCGCCGCTCACGGCGAATTTCATCACATCGGCGGGGTTCGCGTCCAGCGGGCGCACATTGGCGCGCGGCACTATGAAGACGTTCCCGCTCCACGCGAAGGAATGCGGCATGTACACGGCCACCTTTTCCGGGCCGATCCCCAAATGCTCGAGGTCTTCTTGCGTGATGAAGCCGAGCCGCTCCGCTTCCAATCCGCCGAGCTTCCACAGCACCGGCCGATCGAACTTCCGCTTGCTGCCCACCAGCGCCTCCATCATGTCCTTGAGCGCGCCGTACATGGTCTTGATCACGGGCACCTTCTGCAGCACCTCGTCACCGATCTCCGCCAGCGGCTGGAAGAAGATCGTGCTGCCCAGCCAGCCCACGATCGTGATGATGGCCAGCAGCGTGAGGATTCCCAGGCCCGGGATCTCGATGGGGATGATCCCGTCGAGGAAGGCGAGCACGCGCCAAACCGCCCATATGATCACGGTGATCGGAACAAGCAAGAGCAGGCCCCTGAAGAAGTATCCCAGTACGATACGGCTGCTGCGGCGGGCGTTGAGGGGCATAGCGCGGGCGAATGTACCGGTGCGATGGGGGTTGAAGGTTGAATTGGAAGATGGTTGAGGGTTGCCCGTTGGCACGAAGCAGGTTGAGGGTTGAAAGTTGCAGCCCACGCGTTGGCCTCATCTAAAGGTTGAATGTCGAGTCCAACCCTCAACCCCAAAATCAACCTCCAACCTTCAACTCAGCCTGCACTTTCTTCGGCAAACTCGCCCTTACCAGCTCATAGCTGTGATCGATCAGCTCCAGCAACAGCTTGCGCGGAACGGAGCCCGTGACGTCCACTGTGTTCCAATGCTGCTTGTTCATGTGGAAGCCCGGCACGATGCCCTCATAGCGCGCACGCAATTCCACCGCGCGCTCCGGGTCGCACTTCAGGTTGACGGTGCCTGGCTCATCCAAAGGCGTCAGCATGAAGATCTTACCCGCCACGCGGAACACGAGCACATCGGGGCCGAAGGGCGTGTCCCAGCTCACCCCGGGCTTCTTCTCACAATAAGCCTGAAGATCGGCAGCGGTCATGGCAGCAGGGCGTACAGCACCGGACGGCTCGGCGCTGCATCATTGATCAGGTGCGGCAATTGCAGCTCGAGCAGGTAGTCGCCATCGGGCGCTTCGCCCGGCACATGGATCATCTCCGTGATGGTGCGCTCCAGGTCGATGGTGGCCGGGTAATCCCAGAAGGCATGGTGCGCCGCCAGCACCCCTCCATCCTCTTCGCGATCCACGCTGGGCAGGTCGAGCAGCAGGTGCTTCACGCCGATGCTGCGCAGCCACGCGCAGGCCGTGCTCTGCAGGTAACATGGATTGCTGCCGCTCCATTCGCGCGTTGCGGCATCGCCATCGTTCGGCAGGGTGCGCAGCACGAGCGCTTCCGGCGGCCGCTCGTTCACCATGCTGCGCAACTGCTCCAAGGTGATCACGCGGTCCTCGCGCTGGTCAGGCGCCCGGCGCGTCTCAGGCCGCAAGCTCACCACTTGCGCGAAGAAGAAGAAGCGCTTCAGCAGGTTGCCCACCGCTTGGATCTCCGGACTGATGTGCCCCACGCTCTCGGTGTGCGTGCCGTGCCCATGCGGGTTGAAGGACACGTTGCGGAAATTCACCGGCGCGCCGTCCTTCACGGCATAGACCTTCTCCAGGCCAGCCTCATCGCGTGAGCGCACCGGCTCGATCACCACCGGACCCACATACCAGGCACGCGGACCTTTCCCGCTCAGCGGCAGCGAGAGGTCCAGCGGCTTCGCAAGGTCCACTTTGATGGTGCGGCCACGATGGGTGATCTCAGCGATCATCGGAGGTGAAGAACAGGTCGCTCGCGATGCGGTCCGCGAAGAGCCTGCCCGCTCTGGTCAAAACTAACCGCCCATCGCGGTGCTCGAGGTGGCCCGTGGCCATCCATCGCTCAACGGCCTTGCGTTGATGACCGAGCACGTCCAGTTCCAGTCGGGCCAGTTCCACGCCCCTGCTCGTGCGCAATCCGGTGAGCAGGCGCTCGTTCGTGCGCTGCGCCGGGTTGAGGGTTTCTTCCTCCCAATAGGGTTCGCCCTGCTGCACTGCTTTCTGGTAGCGTGCGTTGTTCGCCACATTCCAGCGGCGCTTGCTGCCGTCGAACGAATGCGCCGAAGGCCCGACACCGAGATAGGGCACGCCTTCCCAGTAGCTGGAGTTGTGCCGTGAGCGGTGGCCGGGCAATCCGAAATTGCTGATCTCATAGTGCTCCAAGCCTGCCGCCTCCATGCGCTCCATCAGCCGGTCGAACTGTGCGCTCTGGTCCGCATCGCCGGGCATGGTCACCATCGCCTTCTTCACTTGGTGCGCCAGAGCGGTCTTCGCTTCCACGGTGAGGCAGTAGGCGCTCAAATGCGGCATGCCATGATCCAGGGCGATGGTGAGCTGCTCGTCCCATTCCTCCAACGTCATTCCCGGCAGTCCGTATATCAAGTCGATGGTCCAAGAGGCGAAGCCCGCCTTGGCGATGAGCGCGATGCTCTTCAAGGCCTGCCCGGCGTTGTGCGCGCGGCCCATCCACCTCAAACGGTCCTCGCGGAAGCTCTGCGTGCCGAGGCTCAGGCGCCTGATGCCCATCGACTTCCATTGCTCCAGGCGCTCCGGCGTGATGTCGTCGGGATTCGCTTCCAAGGTCACTTCGGCATCGCGCTGAACGCGGACGAGATCATGCGCGAGCTGAATGAACGAAGCGATGCGCGCAGGCTCCAGCAGGCTGGGCGTGCCGCCGCCGAAGTAGATGGTGCCGACCGGTGCATCGCCGAGCTCTTGAGAGCGGAACAAGAGCTCTTTCTCCATGGCATCGAGCAGGGCTTCTTGACCTTTCCCAGAAGTGCTGAAATGGAAATCGCAATACGTGCAGGCACGCTTGCAGAAGGGGATATGGATGTACAGCCCCGCCATTGGCAGGATCAATGAGCCTTCAACGAAATCCTGAAGGTCGTGCCCTTCCCCGGCGCGCTCTTCCGCACGAAGATCTTCCCACCGTGGTACTGCTCGATGATGCGCTTGGTGAGCGAGAGGCCGAGGCCCCAGCCGCGCTTCTTGGTGGTATAGCCGGGCTGGAACACGGTCTTGTGCTGCGATGGCGGGATGCCCTTGCCCGTATCCGCGACGTCCACATGCACCAGGTCGCCCTCCGGGACGATCTCGATGTTGATGGAGCCTTCGCCTTCCATGGCATCGACGGCGTTGCGGATCAGGTTCTCCAGCACCCAGCTGAAGAGCGGACGGTTCAGCGGCACTTGCAATTCGGTGTCGGCCGGCGTGATCACCTCGATGCGCGCGCGGGCGGGCAATCGCGGTCGCAGGTAGAGCACGGTGGCGCGCAGCGTGTGGTAGAGCTTCTCCGGCGCGAGGTCGGGCGCTGAGCCGATCTTCGAGAAGCGCTCGGTGATCACCTCAAGGCGGTCCAGGTCCTTGCGCATCTCGGTGATGGCAGCCGGATCAGTGCCTTGGTCCTTGAGCAATTCGATCCAGGCCATGAGCGAGCTGAGCGGCGTGCCCAACTGGTGCGCGGTCTCCTTGGCCATGCCCACCCAGACCTGGTTCTGCTCGGCGTTGCGGAACACGCTGAAGAGCGCGTACGCCACCAACAGGAAGAGCGCGAGGATGGCGAGCTGCACGTAGGGGAAGTAGCGCAACTGCCGGATCACAACGGTCTCCTCGTAGAAGATGAAGTTGCGGCCCTTGCCCGGCAGGTCAATGGCGATGGGCGCATTCGCCTGCGCCATGGCCGCGGTGCGCGCGAGCAGCGCAGCGGTATCCGTGAGCAGTTCTTCTTCGATGTTAGCGGACTCCAGGATCCGGCTGCGCGTGCTGTCAGTGTAGATCAGCGGCACGCTGGCGGTGCTCATCACCGTCTCGGAGATGAAGGACCGGATGATCCCCTCCATCACCTCCTGCAGCTCCGTGAAGACCTTGCTGTCGCTGTAGTAGAGGAACTGCTTCTGATTGCCGTGAACGGCGATCTCGATGGCCGGGTGCATCGCGGCCATGCTGTCCACCTCAGTGCGCAGACGTTCCGGGTGGTTCACGATGGCGCTGTCGAGGTTGCGGTGGAACTTCACCTCGCTCTCGGCATCCACGATCACCACGGGCACGGTGGTGTTGTCCTGCACTACACGGAGGTAGAAGGAGAAGTCGGTATCGTCCGCGCGGCCCAGGCGCTGCATGGCGTCGGCGAAGAGCTGCACCTTCTTGCGCTCCTCTTCCCGCAACCGGTCGAAGAGGCGCTCGGTGTAGTTCACCAGCTCGGCGCGGTTCTGCACGGCCTCGGCCCAGAGGCGCACCTTGCGGCGTTCCTCGGCGCGGATGTCATCGACGATGCGGCTGCTGTACCACAGCGAGGCGCCCACCAGCAGCATGGCCACGGCGGCCAGCACCAGTTTCCAGCGTTGCTTGCGGGAGTAGAGGTCCACGGGGTGAAGGTCGTTATCCGGCGGCAAGGCGAACTACTCCTCCACCGTCACCTTCCCGCCCTCGTCCTTCTCCTTCTTGTCGTCCTTGAAGAGGCGGTCGATGCCCTTGCGCGGCTTCTCCAGCACCAATTCTTGACGCAGTGGCGATGCGGCGCTATCAGCCTCGATGACGATGCGGCCTTGATTGCCCTCCGGCTGCTCCTGCGCCAACACGCCTTCCGGCTTCTTGCCGAGGATGTCCTCCCGGAGGATGGCGCGCAGCTCCTGCTTCTCCTGCTGGAATTGCGCGCGGCGCTTGGTGGCGGCCATGGCGCCATCGTTCTCGAAGATGGGCTGCTGCGCCGTGCCGCGCATGCGCAGGAACACGCGCATGCCGGTGCCGTCATCGGCGATGGGGCCGAACTCGTCCTTAGCGGGCTTGCCCAATCGGAAGAGGTCGCTGAGGCGGAAGTTGAGGCGATGGTCGATGCGGTCATCGAACCAATGCGTGCCGGCCAGCTCGATGTCGAGGGCATTGCTGCGCACGTCCATGAGCGGGATGTGCACCGCGCCGTCGCGGATCTCGATGCGGTTCTCGAGCTTGGCGAAGCGGATCTCAGCCAATCGCTTCCGCAACTCATCGGTGTCCACGAAGGGCGCCACCAGCTTGTTCTTGCGCAGGTGGTCGGCCACGGCGAGCAGTTGCGCTTGCTCCTTGATCGCCCCGTTGTCCACCGCGATGTCGATGGTGCAGGCGATGCGGTCGCGATCGAGCTTCATGCCGGGTGAGAGCGGTGCTCGGAAGGCGATGCTGGCACGGGCGAAGCCGCTGAGGTGCCGGTGGCCGATGAAGTCCTGCCCGAAGTCCTGGAACTCGCGGAAGAGGGCCTTCACGTCGATGTCCTTCACCTGCGCATCGATGGCGAGCGGATAGAAGGCGGCGCGCTCACCGCCGCTTGCATCCAATTCCAAGCTGCCGAGCACGGCGCCTTCGGCGGTGCTGAAGGTGATGGGCGATGCGCGCAGCACGCGATCCTTCAGGCGGATGGTGCCATTGATGCCGGTGGCGCGGAAATCCTCGAAGACCAGTTCATCCACCTGGGCGCGCAGATCGAGCTCGATCGTGGCGGGCAGCACCACGGCGTATTCGCTGTTGCCCGCTTTGGGCCCATCGCTCTGCAGCAGCGCCGCCAGATCGAGCCGCTCACTGCGGCCCTTGGCTTCGATTGCAAGTCGTTCATTCTCGAAGAGAACGAAGGGCACCAGGTTGCGGAGCGTGCCGCTGAGCTCGATGGGGCTGCCCTGAACAACGGCTTTCAATCCGCGCACAGTGGCATCGTTGCCATGCAATCCCATCTCGGCATTGAGGTGCTCCACCTTGTGCCGCACGCCTTTCACTTTCAGCGTGGCATCGCTGAGCTTCACATGGCCGCTCACCTTCACGGCGCGCAGGTCGCTCGGGCGCAGGTCGGCCATGTCGCGCAGCAGGCCATCCACCTTGATCTCTGCGTCGAAGCGACCCGCGGCCTGCTCCATCGTGTCCACACCGGCGAGGCGGAGCAGGTCGGCCAAGGGCATGTCGCAGCGGATGTCGGCCTTCACCGGCGCGTTCTTCAGGCCGCCGGAATTCCATTCGGCCCGAAGTGTCCCGTCCCCGCTCTGCGCGCGCAGATCGCTCACCTTCAGCTTGCGTACGCTGCCATCGGGCGACACTTCCAGCGAGAGCTCGCCGAAGATGTCGGTGAGCACCGTGCCGCTCCTGCGCTCTTTCATCCGTCCCTGGCGCACCTGCGCTCCGATGGACAGCGGTGGGCCATCGCCCTCCAACGAGCCCGCGTACTTCATGGCAAGGTCCACTTCACCATTCACGCTGAATCGCATGAGCTCATCGCGCAAGCCTCCTGGCAGTTGAGACATCGTGCGACCCAGATCAAGGCCTAGGCCATTGGCGCGCAGGTCGATCTCCTTGCCCTTCGCCGTGGGCAGCACGGCCAGCGTGACCTGCAAGGGCACATTGCCCAGTTGCACGTCGCCCTCGGTGATGCGGAAGGCGCCTTTGCCGAAGCTCATCTTCAAGGCCAGGTGCGCATCGCGCTCATCGATCAGCTGCTTGCTGCCGCGTGTTATGCCCAGCAGGCGCACATCGCCGTTGAGCCGTGCCTCGTTCGTGGGGCCGAATCGCCCTCCGAGTTCTAATGCATCGCTCTGCGCGAGCACCTCCAATCCACTACGTGCGTCGCGGAATCGAAGCGCCAGGCCATCGAAGCTCACGGCGCGCAGGTCAATGGGCGATGCTTGCGAAGCGGACGTGTCGGTCCGCCAGATGAGGTAGTTCTCGGCGCCGTTGGCATCGAGCCCCGGATAGAGCCGCACGCCCTGCCCGTGGATCTGGGCGACGGTGTAGTCGCCAGCGAAGAGGTCCCAGAGATCGAATACCAGATAGAGGTCCTGCGCGGCGAGCAGGGTGTCGGCGGGCCGGCCATCCGAGCGCACCTCATCCACCTGCACCTGCTGCATGCGGATGCTGGCCTTGGGGAATCGCTTGATGAGGGTGAGATCGATGTCGGCCACCTTCACGGGCACCAGCAGCCGATCATTGAGGGCGCCGATGAGCTTGGCCTTCACCTCGTCCTCGTACAATGCGGCAATGACCACCAGCGCGGTGATGCCCACCACCAGCAGCACGGCCAGTGTGAGCGCAACGCGACGGAGCATGCGGAGCATCGGGAACGTGCGCAAGCTACCGGCGCACTACAGCCACTAACGGCAATTGCCGTGCTGTTCGTTCACAGGGCGATGTGAGGCGAAAGAGGCCTACTTCCTCTTCGTCAGGAACAGCACCTCCTTCTCAGTGAGGTGCCGCCACTTCCCACGCGGCAGGTTCTTCTTGGTGAGCCCCGCGAAGACCACACGGTCGAGCTTCAGCACCTCGTAGCCCAGCGCCTCGAACATGCGGCGAACGATGCGGTTGCGGCCCATGTGCAGTTTCAGGCCCACTTCACGTTTGCTCACGCCATCCACGTAGCTGGCCTCGTCCGCCGCAGCAGGACCATCATCCAAAGGCACGCCTGAAACCAGTTGCTGCAAGTGGGCGAGGGTCACGTTCTTGTCGAGGGTGACGTGGTAGATCTTCTCCGCGCCGTGACTGGGATGCGTGAGCTTCTTGGCCAGGTCGCCATCGTTGGTGAGCAGCAAGAGTCCGGTGGTATGGCGGTCGAGGCGCCCCACGGGGTAGATGCGCTCGTCGCAGGCCTGCTCCACCAGGGCCATCACCGTACGGCGGTCGCGCGGGTCGTCGGTGGTGGTGATGAAGTCCTTGGGCTTGTTCAGGAGCACGTAACGCTTGGTCTCCCGGCTGAGGCGCTGACCGCCGTAAACGACTTTGTCGCCTGGTCCCACCTTGGCGCCCATTTCCGTGACCACCACCCCATTCACGCTCACCACGCCGGCCCTGATGAGGTCGTCGGCATCGCGGCGGCTGGCCACGCCGCTCATGCTCAGGTAGCGGTTCAGGCGGATGCGGCCATCATCTTCGCCTCGCGGCTCGGGCCTCGGTCTGCCGCGGAAACCGCCATAGCCCTTCTTCGGTCCGCTCTTGTCCGCCCAAGGCTTCTTGTAGGGCGAACGGCGCTCGCCGCCTGTGCTGCCTGACGGGCGGGTACCACGATCACCACCGGCTGCAAAGCGCGGCGCATTTGAGCCCCGGTTCCCTTCAGATGGTCGACGTTCTGCGCTTCCGCCTTCGCGCACGGCCTTCGGCGGTCGCTTACCATACCGCTTGGAGTGCGGTGCACCCTCAGCGCGCTCTTCCGGCTTGTGCCGTCCGGGCCTGGCAGACGAAGGCTTGCCAGAAGCGGGTTTGCGACCGCCCCCCTTCCCGGGTTCCGGAGCGCTGCGCTGTTGTCCTCGGCTCTTTGGGCGGTTAGAACGGTTTGTCATGCACGGTGGGATAGAATGCGTCGGGGATGTGGTGGATGTACGGCTTGCCGGAAGGATGCAGGATCACGCTCACGATGTCGAAACGGGCCGCAAGGTCGGTGCCCGAGGCCTGTATGTATGCATTGGCCGCCTTGATGAGCTTGCCGCGCTTGCCCTTCTTCACCGCCTCCTCCGGTTCACCGTGCTGGGCGGAGCTGCGCGTCTTCACCTCCACGAACACCAGGAACCGGCCATTCTTGGCCACGATATCGATCTCCAGCTTGCCGTGCTTCCAATTGCGCTCAACCACCTCATAACCCCTGTCCTCCAGGAAGCGGCAAGCCAATTGCTCACCCTCGGCACCGATGCGGTTATGCTCTGCCATTGTGGATAGATCAGGCCGTAACCATGCACCCAAGGCCCCGTTGAAGGCCCTAAAATTGGCGAACCCTAGCCCGGGATCCACCTTCACCGACCACCGCCGAGCCAATCTTCAGCCGGAAAACCGACCCACCATGCGACTTCTTCGTTCTGCACTCGCCACCGCCAGCATCGCTTTTTTCGGCCACGCAGCGCTGCACGCCCAAGGCTTCGAGGGCGTGATCGAGTTCACCAAGACCACCGGCCCGGTGGTGACCACCTACCGCTACTTCGTGAAGGGCGACCATGTGCGCATCGAAGAGGTGAGCTCCCGCGGCGAGGTCCAGGGCATCCTGCTGGCCGATACGCGCGACAAGACCGTGACCGCGCTCAGCCCCGAACGCAAGCTGTACATCGATGTGCCGAACACCCGCCTGCCCAAGGATGTGGAAGTGGAGGTGCAGAAGACCAGCGACATGAAGGAGATTGCCGGCTACAAGTGCGAGAAGTGGATCGCCAAGAGCATGAAGGAGGACCGCCAGATCACTTATTGGGTGGCCGCTGATGAATTCAACTTCTTCCGCCCGCTGCTGGAGACGCTGAACCGCAAGGACGAGACCGCCATCTTCTTCCTGGAGATCAAGGACGCCAACGGCGTTTTCCCCTTGCTGGGCATTGAACAGAAGCTGGATGGCGCTGAAGTGAGCCGCCTTGAGGTGAGCAAGGTGGCTAAGGGCGCGCAGAAGGCCAGCCTCTTCGAGATCCCTGCCGGCTACAATAAGTTCGAGCGGAATTAGCAGCAGACCTGCCCACCGCAGGCCGGGGCGCGAAGACGCTTGGAACTCAAGCACCTGTGTTTTCAACGAAGCTCAGCGTGGCACCAGTGGTGGTGACGCTGAGTTTCGCTGTTTGGCCCATGACCAGCGCGCGATTATCGGCGATGTGTCCGGCGGGGAAACCGTAGCAAACCGGATAAGGCGCTTCGCCAACGGCATCGGCGACGATCTGCTCAGCGGTCTTGCCGAAGGGATCCAATGGATCCTTGTCACGCATGTCCGTCATGCCTCCAACGATGAGGCCAGCGAGCTTGTCGAACCAACCGCCCAGCTTCAGGTTCGTCACCATGCGGTCCACGTGGTAGAGCAGCTCATCGAGGTCCTCGAGGAAGAGGATCTTGCCGGCAGGATCTATGTCGAAGGGCGTTCCGCGAAGCGCGTAGAGCAAGGAGAGATTGCCGCCCACCAGCACGCCCTCGCCTTCGCCCGGGCGGGCCGCTGAGGCCATGGCCGCAGGATGGCTCATGCTGATCCCGAGCTGCTCACCGAAGAGTGCACGCCGCAGCGACTCACGCGCATCGTTGCTCTTCGAGCCGATATTGAAAGGCATCTGCGCGTGAAGCGATGGCAGGCCAAGGCTATGCAAGGTGTTGTGCAGCACGGTGACATCGCTGAAGCCCACCAGCCATTTCGGATTGTTCGTGAAGACCTCGGGCTCGATATGATCCAACAGATGCACGGTGCCATAGCCGCCGCGCGCGCACCACACGGCTTTCACCTTCGGGTCCTCCAAAGCGGCTTGCAGATCGGCAGCGCGCTGCCGTGCGGTCCCTGCTTGCTGATAGTGCTTCTTGCCGATGCAAGAGCCGAGCTTCACGTTGAGCCCCCAGCTCTTGGCGAGCTCGATGCCCTCAGTGAGCTCATCGCGCATGCTTGCGCGCGCGGTGGGCACGATGGCGATGGTATCGCCGGGGCGGAGCGGGGCGGGGGAAGGCATGGGGCACGGGAAAAAGGGGCACGAAGGTGCGCAGCGGCCTCAACTCGTACAACGCCCAGCCGGTACTTTCGCGGGCCGTTAGAACCGACCGCCCCCGCAGCCCTTGAAGACCCCCGCCCGCCACACCGTCACCGCCGCCCTGCCCTACGCCAATGGGCCGCTGCACATCGGCCATATCGCCGGGGCCTACCTGCCCGCCGACATCTACGTGCGCAATCTGCGCCAGCGCGGCAAGGAGGTGCTCTTCCTCTGCGGGAGCGATGAGCACGGCGCGGCCATCACCATGCGCGCCATGAAAGAGGGCACCACGCCCCGCGCCATCGTTGACAAGTACCACGCGGTCATGGGCCGGGCCTTCCAGGACTTCGGCATCCGCTTCGACATCTACCACCGGACCAGCAGTGATCTGCACAAGGAGACCTCACAGGGGTTCTTCCTGAGGCTGCTGGAGAACGGTGCCTTCAGCGTGAAGGAAGAGCAGCAGTACTTCGATGAAGAGGCAAGGCAATTCCTCGCCGACCGGTACATCATGGGCACTTGCCCCAAGTGCGGCAACCCCGATGCCTACGGTGATCAATGCGAAAAGTGCGGAAGCGCGCTAAGCCCCAAGGACCTGATCGACCCGCGCAGCACCCTCAGTGGCGCCAAACCCGAGCTGAAGCCCACGCAGCACTGGTACCTGAAGATGGACGAGGCCCAGCATTGGGTGGATGCGTGGATGAACACCGGCGTGCTCGACGGCCGGCCGCATCACGATCCGAAGGAGTGGAAGGCGAGCGTGCTGGGCCAGTGCAACAGTTGGCTGAAGGATGGCCTGCGCCCCCGTGCCATGACGCGCGACCTGGATTGGGGCGTCCCTGTGCCGCTGTCCGGCGCTGAAGGCAAGGTGCTCTACGTGTGGCTCGATGCGCCCATCGGATATATCAGCGCCACCAAGCAATGGGCGAAGGACCACAACGCGGATTGGGAGAAATGGTGGAAGGCCGACGACACGCGGCTTGTGCATTTCATCGGCAAGGACAACATCGTCTTCCACGCCATCATCTTCCCGATCCTGCTGAAGCTGCATGGCGGATACGTGCTTCCGGAGAATGTGCCGGCAAACGAGTTCCTCAACCTCGAAGGCCAGAAGATCAGCACCAGCCGCAACTGGGCCGTATGGCTGCATGAGTACATCGAGCGCTGGCCCAACCGGCAGGATGAACTGCGGTACTGCTTGGCGAGCATCATACCGGAGCAGAAGGACAGCGAGTTCACGTGGAAGGATTTCCAGGACAAGAACAATAACGAGCTGGTGAGCATCATCGGCAACTTCGTGCAACGGGTGATGGTGCTCTGCCACAAGTTCTACGGGGGCCATGCGCCAGAGCCCGGCACCGCGAAATCCGAAGACCTCGCGCTCTGGGGCACGGTACATGGCAGCGCCGAAGAGATGGTGCGCGCGATCGACGCCTTCCGCTTGCGCGATGCTTTGCAGGCAGCCATGAGCGTGGCGCGCGCCGGCAACAAGTACCTCAGCGACCACGAGCCGTGGAAGCTGGAGAAGACCGACCCCGACCGCACGCGCGCGATCCTCGGCAACAGCCTGAACGTGGCGGCCGTGCTCAGCTCCGTGCTGGAGCCCTTCCTGCCCTTCACCGCCGAGCGCCTGCGCCGCATGCTGCGCATCGATGCGCTGCCATGGGATGCGGCGCTCCGCAGCGACCGGATCGCGCCCGGCCATGCGCTCGGTGCCGCCGAGCACCTGTTCAAGCCCATCACCGACGCGGAGATCCAGCCCGAGATCGACCGCCTGCACGCAAACGCGCCAATGGACACGTCGTCGAAGCCGGTCACCCCGAACGAATTGAAAGGGCCTCAACCGGCGAAGCCCACAATCTCCTTCGACGACTTCGCGAAGCTCGACCTCCGCGCGGGAACCATCATTGCGGCTGAGCGCGTGCCCAAGGCCGACAAGCTGCTGAAGCTCACTATCGATATCGGAGAGGTGCAGCCGCGGACCGTGGTGAGCGGCATCGCGCAGCACTACGCTCCGGAGCAATTGCCCGGGCAACAGGTGGTATTGGTGGCCAACCTGGAGCCGCGGAAGATGCGCGGCGTGGAGAGCCAGGGCATGGTGCTGATGGCCGAGGACTCGGCAGGCAAACTGGTGTTCGTGCAGCCGAAGGATGCGGTGGGGCCGGGCGTGGAGGTGCGGTGAGCTATGTTTGTTGAGCTGCCATGAACACAGACAAGACCAAGCTTGCCATCGTCAGGAAAGTGCTTGCATTGGAGGATGAAGCCATCCTTGAAAATGTAAGTGCCTATCTCGCATCAGAACCTTCTGTCCTGTGGGGCGAGAAGAGCCCGGAGGTACAGGCCATGATCGAGCGCAGTTTGAATGAGCTCGATAGAGCGGAAGGCAAATCTCACGAGCAGGTCATGGCACGCTATTCCAAATGGTTGAAACCGTCCGCTGGTCGCCAACGGCAGAAGCGAGTTTCCACCAAGTAGTCGCTTACCTGCGGGCGACCTGGTCGGAGCGCGATGCGCAGAACTTCGTGCGCAAGACCGACTCGACCATTCGCATGTTGCGCATTTTCCCCGGAATGTCTCGCAAAGGAAGAAAGGGGACACGGGAAGCGCTGGTCACGAAGCACAACCTGATGTGCTTCCGGATCAAAGGCACGGAGCTTCAGATCGTGGGATTCTGGGATACACGTCAGCATCCCGGCAAACGCCGGATTTCGGAGGTTTGATCACCACGCTGTGAGGATCCTGATCGCAACACTGGCCTTTCTGAGCGTCTCTCATGCCAGTGCGCAAATCACTCCGCTCATCAACGAGCTCTGCGCCAGCAACCACGGCTGCTACGTTGATGCCGATGGGCACAGCCCCGATTGGATCGAGCTCTTCAACACCGGCACGAAGCCGATCGACCTCCTGGGTTGGCGCATCGCGATCAACGGCAAGCAGCACGTGATCGATGCGCCGCTGCGCATTCCGGCCAAGGGCCAACTGCTTTTGCTGTGCGACGCGAAACCCGACCGCGGTCCGGAACATCTCGGCTTCACCTTGGAGAAGCAAGGAGGCGCGGTGCTGTTGATCGCACCCGATGGATTGAGCATCGCCGACCTCTTCACCTATCCCGCGTTGCGCGCCAACACCAGCATCGGCCGCATGCCCGATGGCCACAAGGCCTGGAGCCTCTTCGCGCAACCCACGCCGGGTGAAGCGAACCGGCCGGTGGGCTTCGCACGCAGCTTCAGCCGTGAGCCGCAACTCGAGCTCGATGCGCAAGGCCGCTTGATCGCAACTGCGGAAGGCGAAGTCCGCTACACCATTGATGGCAGCGATCCGCACGATAGTGTCGCGGCCCAGTACTCTGAGCCCGTTGACATTGCACCCGGCAGCGTTGTGCGCGCCATCGCTGTACAAAAGGAGCTCTTGATTGGCGAGGAAGCAGTGCTCCTTGTTCCTGCGAACGGACACGCTGGCGATGGCTTCACACTCGCGCTCGACCCGCAAGACCTCTGGAGTGACAGCACCGGCATCTATAACCCCGGCGCGGCGCAGAATCACACGCGGCGTGGGTTGGCTTGGGAGCGCAGCGCCATTTTCCGCATCGACAGCGTTGCGGAGCCTGTTGGCGCGCGACTCTTCGGAAGCGGCTCGCGCAGCCTGGGCAAGCGCTCCTTTAAGCTGCACGCGCGTGATCGCTACGACAGTCCGGAGGGCGGCTTCGCATTCAGCGATGGCACGCGCGTGCATGAGGGCGTCCTCCGCGCCGATGCCTCTCCGAACGCATTCCTGCGCAACGCAGTGATGGAGCAGCTCGTGCAGCGCTTCAACCTGCACCTGCTCGTGCAGCCCTCCGTAGCGAAGCCACTCTATCTCAACGGCGACTACTGGGGCCTCTACCGCTGGATGCCCGCAAAGGATGCCGAATGGCTGAAACAGCGCAGCGGCTCGGAGGCGCTTGATGTGCTGGAAGGACCAGCCGCCACCGAGCGCAGCGGCAAGGACGACCACTTCCTCCGGTCGCATGAACTGCTTGTGCAAGGAGCATCCGTCGACAGCATCGAGGCCATGATCGACACGCGCAGCCTCATCGACCTCGCGTGCATCGACCTGTGGACAGGCCGCGCCGATCATGAGCTGAACGTGCGTTGCTATCGGCCACGTGAGCGCGATGGCCGCTGGCGCTGGGTGCTCTTCGACATGGACCTGTGGGCGCCGCCGAACGAGAACAGCGTACAGCGCATGACGCTGGCCGTGCTGCCCGAAACGCCCTTCGTGCCGCAACTTCTCGCGCACACGGACTTGCAGCAGCGTCTGCTGGCGCGCATCACCGCGCTGCAGGCGACCGCGTTCGCACTGGTCCCCGCCATAGCCGACAGCCTCTACCGCGCGCATGCCGCCGAACTCGCCGCCGACTTCAAGCGCTGGGACCTGCAGCTCGACATGCCCACGCCGGAAGCATCACTCGCCGAGATGAAAGGCTTCGCGGCGCAACGGCCTGTGCATCTATTCGCACACCTGGCCAAGCATACGGGGCGGCGCTTGCGCGAAGCAGTCGTAGAGGCACCTCGCGCGGATCAAGGCGAACTGCTGATCGAAGGTTTGCAGCTCTCACCGGGGAAACACACCATGCGCTGCTTCGATGGCGTACCTGTGCGCATCGAGCTGCGCGTTGCAGCCGGGCACGAGTTCGCAGGCTGGAAGGGCGCCGACCTTGCCCCAGCTTCTGGTACGATCGACCTGTGGAAGACGAAGAGCCTGAGGCCGGTGCTCAGGAGCGTGGTGCCTTGATCAGGCCATCACTCCCTTCAGCAGCGACTCGAAGAGGCTGCGCCCGTCGGTATTCCCCAAACGCTCATCGCACGCCCGCTCCGGGTGCGGCATCATGCCGAAGACATTGCGGCCCTTGTTGCACACACCGGCGATGTTGTCCTTGCTGCCGTTAGGGTTGGCCTCCTCGGTCACCTTGCCCTGCTCGTCGCAATAGCGGAAGAGGATGCGGTCGCTGTCCTTCAGGGCCTTCAGCGTATCGGCGTCGGCGTGGTAGCGGCCTTCGCCGTGGGCGATGGGGATCCTCAGCGCCTTGTCGGGCACCGCATTCGTGAGCGCGGTATCGCCCGTGCCGCGACGGATGAAGACGTTCTTCGAGATGAATTTCTGTCCGGCATTGTGCAGCAAAGCGCCGGGAACGAGGCCCGCTTCACAGAGCACTTGGAACCCGTTGCACACACCGAAAACGAGTCCGCCCTTCTTGGCGTGGGCTGCCACCTCCTGCATGATGGGCGAGAAGCGCGCGATGGCGCCGCTGCGCAGGTAGTCTCCATAGCTGAAGCCGCCGGGCAGCACCACCATGTCCACACCCTTGAGGTCGTGCTCCTTGTGCCAGAGGCGCTCCACCGGCTGCTGGAAGTGCTTCTCCAGCACGTGGATCATGTCCTCATCACAATTGCTCCCGGGAAAGGTGACGACGCCGAATTTCATGCAGGGCGCGCCGAAGACTTGTTGCCGGAGGCGCGGGGCCGAAGGTAGAGGGCTATCCCTTGGATGCCGTCTTCCGCCACCAGCGCGGAAGGATCACCATGCCCATGAAGAGGTAGATATAATAGCTGAGCAACCGCCACAGGATGGCGATGGCACCGAGGAAGCCAACCGTAGGAAGCAGGTCGCGGAAAAAGCCCGCGAAAGCGATCTCGGCGATGCCGCTGCCCCCCGGAGTGGGACTGATGAGCAGGATCACCCACATGATCAACTGTCGTGCGTACAGGAGCAGGTGGTCATCCACGGCGAAGAAGGCCGCTGTGATGAGGTTGATGACCAGGAAGCGGCTGGCCCACGAGAAGCAGGTGGCACCGAAAGCCTTCGCCCAGAAGCGTTTGGGCTTGCCGCGCAATTCGAGGCCCGTGACCTCGATATCCTCGCCCACCTTCACCACCTGCGGCCGCCAACGGCGCAGGAAGGGCAGCTTGAACACGCGCAGCAAGAGCCATTTGAATGCGCGGGGCCGGAAGAAGACACTGTAGAAGATGATGGCCACCAGCAGGAGGATGAATCCGTAGCCCGCCCAGAAGATGGTGCGCACCGGCAATCCCCAAAAGGCGTGGTCGAGCGAATCCGGGAAGAGATGATCCATGCCCACAGCGAGGAAGACCATTGGGACCATGATCACATAGAACAGCTCATCCATCAGGGCGGTGACCAGCACGATGGCCGTCGCCCGGCCCAGCGCGATGCCTTCACGCCCGATGATGAACATGGCCACGCCGCTGCCTCCCACCACAGAAGGCGTGAGCGCCGACGCGAATTCCCAGAGGAAGGTGACATTGAAGCTCTGCCTCCAGCTCAAGTGGCCATCGCTGAGCACGCGGATGCGGTAGATGTAGCCGAGGTCGCGGAAGGCCGTGGCCACTAGCGCGATCAAGATCCAGCCGGTGCTGTGCCAGGTCCAGTTGATGCTGCCGAGCGTTTCGCGGGCGGTCATGCGCCGGTAGTCGCCCAGACCACTGCCCACCTCGGTGAACTCTGCAGGGTCGGCCACGTCCACGATGCCATTGCCGTTGGCGTCGTGCCAGGTGTGATCTCCCGATCCTTCGCCGATGCGCTCGTAGCGCTCCTTGGCCAGATCGCGCCAAAGGAGCCAGCCCGCCGCCACGATGCCGATGAGGATGGGGATGAGCACGCGGCGCAGCCGGAAGGTGCTGCGGAAATCCTGTTCGGCTGCCTGCGCGCTGCGCTCCATCGCTCTGGGTTCGGGCTAAAGGTATCCGTGCGCACTTTCGCCGCCGCACATGGACCGCCGATCGCGCGCCCACCTCGCCCTCTTCGCGGTGAATGCCATTTATGGCATCAACTACGTCGTGGCCAAAGGGCTGATGCCGGCGGTGATCGGCGCCAGCGGCTTCATCCTGCTGCGCGTGATCGGGGCCGCGCTGCTCTTCTGGCTGTTGCGCGCGCTGCGGCCGGAGCGCGTGGCCTGGTCCGATGCGGGGCGCCTGCTCCTATGCGCGGTGTTCGGCGTGGCGCTCAATCAGCTCATGTTCTTCCACGGCCTCATGCGCACCTCGCCGATCAACGCGAGCATCATCATGGTGGCCACGCCCATCCTGGTGCTGGTGCTCTCCGGCGTGCTCATCGGCGAGCGCATCACGCGGACGAAGCTGCTCGGCGTGCTGCTCGGCGCTGCGGGTGCGCTCGCGCTGATCCTGCTGAAGCCGACGGGCATGGCTTCAGGAGCCACCATGCTGGGCGACGCATTCATCCTGATCAACGCCATCAGCTACGGCCTCTACCTCGTCCTGGTGAAGCCGCTCATGCGCACGTACTCGGCCGTGACGGTGATGTCGTGGTGCTTTTTGATCGGGTTGGTGATCGTGCTGCCATTCGGCTTGGGCGAGTTCGATGAAGTGGCCTGGTCGTCGCTCAGCGCTCCCGTGATCCTGGCCATGGCCTTCGTGGTGGTCATGGTCACCTTCGTGGCCTACCTGCTGAACACTTGGGCACTGGGGGTGGTGAGCCCGAGCGTGGTGGGCATCTATGTGTACATGCAGCCGGTGCTCGCGGCGGCGATCACCTGGCTCTTCATGCGCATCGGCCCAGAGCGCATAGGCATCCCGGGTTCATATGACGCCTCCATCGGTTGGCAGCAGGGCCTTTGCGCAGCGCTGATCTTCACGGGCGTTCATCTGGTGAGCCGCGCGGATCGGGTGAAGTAGGTCCGGGTACATTTGACGCCTCAACAGAACGCATGCTCTTATCCATGACCGGCTTCGGCCGCGCCGAGGGCGTGGTGAAGGACCGCAAGGTCACCGTCGAGATCCGCGCGCTCAACAGCAAGCAGCTCGACCTCTTGCTGAAGCTGCCCAGCATCTACCGCGATCGTGAGCAGGAGCTGCGGCAAGCGCTGGGCGAAGAGCTCGTGCGCGGCAAAGTGGATGTGTTCGTGAGCGCCGAATCGCTGCACGCCACCAAGCACACCAGCTTCGACCGCGAGCTGATAGCAGCTTATTATGCCGAGCTGAAGGCCATCCGAGACGAGGCCGCGCCGGAAGTCAGCACCGACCTCTTCGCGCAAGTGCTGCGCCTGCCCGATGTGAGCACCACCACCAGCGACCGCGCCGACGACGAGGAATGGTCCGGCGTGCGCGCGCTCGTGGCTGACGCGCTCCGTTCCTTCAAGGCCTTCCGCGCCAACGAGGGCGCCAAGCTCGAAACGGAACTGAAGCAGCGCGCACAAGGCATCGCATCGCTGCTCGATCAAGTGGCCGCGCTCGATGCCGGCCGCCAGGACCGCACGCGCGAGCGCCTGCGCGGCAAGCTCGCCGACCTGAAGGCCGAAGTGGACGAGTCGCGCTTCGAGCAGGAGCTGATCTACTACCTGGAGAAGCTCGACATCACCGAGGAGAAGGTGCGCCTGAGCGCGCATTGCGGTCACTTCGCCGAGACGCTCGCGCTGACGGAGCCGCAAGGCCGCAAGCTCGGCTTCATCGCGCAGGAGATGGGCCGCGAGATCAACACCATCGGCTCCAAGGCCAATGATGCCTCCATGCAGCACCTGGTGGTGCGCATGAAGGACGAACTGGAAAAGGTGAAGGAGCAATTGCTCAACGTGCTCTGATGAAGGGCAAGGCCATCATCGTATCGGCCCCTTCGGGCGCTGGCAAGACCACCATCGTTCGGCACCTGATGGATCGCGGGCTGGGCCTTGCCTTCAGCGTGAGCGCCACCACGCGGCCCATGCGCGCCAGCGAGCGCGACGGCCACGATTACTGGTTCCTTTCAGAAGAGGAATTCAAGCGCCGCATCGCCGCCAACGAATTCGTGGAATGGGAAGAGGTGTACCCCGGCCGATACTATGGCACCCTGCGCGATGAGGTGCTGAGGATCCAGGGCGAAGGCCGGCATCCGGTGTTCGATGTGGATGTGGAGGGCGGGCTCAACCTGAAGAAGGAATTCGGTGAGGATGCGCTGGCGCTGTTCATCGCGCCCCCATCGTTGCAAGCCTTGGAGCATCGCTTGAGTGCCCGCGGCACGGAAACGCCGGAGAGCCTCGCGAAACGCGTGGGCAAAGCCGCGCACGAACTCACCTACGCGACGCGCTTCGACCGCACCGTGGTGAACGACGACCTCATCGGTGCCTGCGCCGAAGCCGAGGCGCTGGTGCGCGATTTCCTTTCCCGATGAAGGTCGGACTGCTCTTCGGCACATTCGACCCGCCGCACAGGGCGCATGTCGCCGTGGCCGAGCACATGCTCCGCACCCAGGGCCTCGACCAGGTGTGGCTGGTGGTTACCCCGCTCAATCCTTTCAAGCGGCACCAGCCGATCAGTGCCGATCACCATCGCGTAGCCATGTCGCGGCTGGCCATCGAAGGACGCACCGGCATCGCGGTATGCGATTTCGAGCTGGGCCAACCGACGCCGAGCTATACGGTGGACACCCTGAGGGCCATGCGCGAGCATTGGCCCGAGCATCGGTTCGTGCTGATCATCGGGAGCGACAACCTCGCGAGCCTGAGCCGCTGGAAGGACCCTGAGGGAATCCTCGCGCACCACCACCTGCTCGTGTACCCCCGGCCTGGCGCCGACCTGCACCAAGCCATGTCGGCATTCCATGAGCATCCGCGAATCATGGCACTGCACGGCGCGCCGGTGATGGATACCTCATCGACCCGGATGCGCGAGGAGCTCTCGGCGGGCCGGATCCCGGTGGGCACCTTGGCCCCGGCCGTGCTCGACTACATCCGCGAGCACCGCTTGTATCAGAGCTGAACCGCCGGCTCGTGCTGGCGGGCGGCATTCATCAAGTGATCGCGAAGCACCCGCGCGGCCCGCTCGAAGCCCAACTCGTTCACCACGTGCAGATCGCAGAGGTGCCGATAGGGCAGCAGGAACTCGCGATAGGCCGGCAGCACATGGTGCTCCCATTGATAGCGCACATCGGCTTCGCCGTAGCCGCGCTCGCGGGCATCGCGCTTCAAGCGGCGCTCGAGCTGGCTCGCCTCGCTGGCATCGATGAACACGCGCAGGTCGAAGAGGTCGCGCACCGGCTGATGGTGCAGCACGAACAAGCCTTCCACGAGGATGATGGGCGCGGGCTTCAGCTCGATCATCTCCGGCTCCTTGCCTTCGGTATTGAAGGTGTACTCCTTCCGCAGGATGGGCACCCCGGAAACCAGCGTTCTCAAGTCCTGCGCAAGGCTGTCGAGGTCAACCGCCGTCGGCAGGTCGAAATTGATGCGGCCATTGGGGTCAATGGCCTGTTGCTCCTTCGGGTGGTAGTAATCGTCTTGCGAGACCGTGCAGCTCATCCCCGGCGGCAGAGCCTCACGCAGCGCCCGCACCAGGCTGGTCTTGCCCGACCCGCTCCCTCCTGCAATACCTACCAGGTAGGCCGCACGTTGCATCTCCGTTGTCCCGCTATCGGGGACGCCGAAAGTAGGAGTCGGGCATCGGCCCGCACACTTTGGCACGGCGGTTGGCAGTTATCCATCCGGAACCAACTCCCCCTAGAGCATGAACCGCTACATGAAGTTGAAGAACGCCGCGAAAGCCCTTCTGCTCGCCGGCGACCTGGACCGCTACCTGCAAGCCCTCCGCCTCATGCACGGCTTGCGTGCCATGAGCCCTACGGGCCTGGCCTGATTGAACCGTACGCGATAGGGGCCCGCGCTGCCATGGCCCCCGGTTTCGGTGAAGGAGCGGCGGCATCCGGGAGGGTGCCGCCGCTGCCATTTCACCGGGTGCGATCCTTTTCCCGGCATCGCCGTAGAAGGCCCCATGACGAAGAAGGACAAGATCGCCTTCATCAAGAGCAGCAAGCGGAAAACGCACGTGTACAATGACCTGAACCGCTACTCGGACCAACAGCTCGACGACGTCATCCGGGAGATCGTGCAGGGGCTGATCCGCGAGAGCGAGATCATCGCCAATGCCTACATCAACGGATACCGTTAAGGAGCCGCGTCCAACGCCTGCTGCTGAAGGCGGAACGCCTTAGGCTACGGGGCCCCACCGCGAAAGCGGCTGGGGCCTCGCAGCGTTCAGCCACCCCGGTTATCTTCGGCGCATGCCGACCCCGACGAAGCGCTGGCGCCTGAGGCCCGAGCCCGAGGCGAAGGCCGTGGCAGGCCTCACTTATGAGCGCTGCCCGGCGAGCGCTGCAACCCTCTTGGCCCAGCGCGGCATAGCCGATAAACGGATGGCCTCGCACTTCTTCCGGCCCATGCTCACCGACCTGCACGACCCCTTCTTGATGGCCGGCATGCAAGCAGCCGTGGAACGCATCGAGCGCGCACTGGGCGAGAACGAGCGCATCATGGTCTATGGCGATTACGATGTGGATGGCACCACAGCCGTAGCACTCGTATTCGGTTTCCTCGCGCGCTTCACAGGGAACCTCAGCTTCTACATCCCCGATCGCTACTCGGAAGGGTACGGGGTCTCCTTCCAGGGCATCGATAAGGCTGCCGAAGAAGGGGCCGCGCTCATCATCGCGCTCGACTGCGGCATCAAGGCCAACGACAAAGTGGATTATGCCACTGAGCGCGGCATCGACTTCATCATCTGCGATCACCATCTGCCAGGCGCCGAATTACCGAAGGCGGTGGCCGTGCTCGACCCCAAGCGGCCCGATTGCCCCTATCCCTTCAAAGAACTGAGCGGCTGCGGCATCGGGTTCAAGCTGATGCAGGGCTTCGCGCAGCGCAACGGCATCCCCTTCGAAGACCTCGAATCGTCGCTCGACCTGGTGGCCATCAGCACGGCGTGCGACATCGTGCCGGTCACGGGCGAGAACCGGATCCTCTGCCATCACGGCTTGAAGCAGATCAACGATCAGCCGCGCCACGGCGTGCGCGCGATCATGGGCATGGCTGGCGTGAAGAAGCGCCTCGGCGTGGGCGACCTGGTCTTCGCCATCGGGCCGCGGATCAATGCCGCCGGCCGCATCGAGCACGGGCGGCAGGCCGTGGAGCTGCTGCTCGCGCACGATGAGAAGCACGCAGCAGCAGCCGCGGCGCTGGTCGATGGCAACAACAGCCACCGGCAGGAGCTGGATCGGAGCATCACGGAGGAAGCATTGGCTTGCTTCACCAACGACGGATGGCTGCGCGATGCGTGGAGCACGGTGGTGTTCAGCAAGAGCTGGCACAAGGGCGTTGTGGGCATCGTGGCATCGCGTCTGGTGGAGAAGCATTACAGGCCCACGGTGGTGCTCACCGAGAGCAACGGCAAGGCGGTAGGCAGCGCCCGAAGCGTGCGCGGCTTCGACGTGTATGAAGCCGTCAGCGCATGCAGCGACCTGTTGGAGCAATTCGGCGGGCACATGTACGCCGCCGGCCTCACCATGCCGCTGGAGAACGTTCAGTCCTTCCGCGAGCGCTTCGATGCCGCGGTGCGCCAGATGATCAAGCCGGAGCAGCGCGTACCCGAAGAGGACGTTGACCTGGAGCTGCGCCTTGACGCGATCGATGATGGGCTCCTGCGCGTGATCCGGCACATGGCCCCTTACGGACCCGGGAACATGCGGCCCGTCTTCCTCGGACGCGGCGTGGTGGATACCGGCAGCGCACGCCTCGTGGGCGAGCATCATCTGAAGATGCGCCTCACCCATCCTGAGGATACCCGCCGATCCTTCGATGCCATCGCCTTCAAGCAAGCGCACTGGATCGACCTCGTGAAGAGCGGACAACCATTCAGCGTGCTTTACGCGATCGAGGACCACGAATGGCAGGGCCGCGTGAGCACGCAGCTGAACATCAAGGACATCAAGCCGGGCGCCGAAGGGGTGCTCGTTGGAGAGGAGTTCCCGGTGCATGCCGGGATGGAGGAATTGAACCGTTGACCACCGAATTCATCGAAGCACGCATGCAGAAGCACCTCTCCATTTGCCTGATGGCCCTTGCCATTCAGCTCGCCATGCCGCGGCAGGCAAGCGCACAAACGCCCACCTGGAGCGATGACGTGGCCTGCCTCGTGTACTCGCACTGCGCCCCCTGCCACCACGACGGAGGCCCGGCGCACTTCAGCCTCACCACCTATGTTGATGCCTACTGGTGGCGCAACGAGATGCAGGCGGCCACCCAGGCCAGGCTGATGCCGCCCTGGCCGCCGGACGAGGAGTATCGCCCATTGGCGCATGAGCGCTTGCTCACTCAGGATGAGATCGACATCATTGCGGCGTGGGTGGCCGGAGGAGCGCCCGAAGGCGACCCTCAGAATGCTCCGCCCCCGCCCATCTACTCCAACGAACCCGTGATCAGCAACCCGGACATCACGTCCATCATGGAGGAATTCGCGATCCCATCATCCACGTCCGACCTCTACCGCTGCTTCGTGCTGCCGATTGATAACCCCACCAACAGCTGGATCACCGGTATGGAGGTGGTGCCCGGCAACCGCGAGATGGTGCACCATGTGCTCGTATTCCAGGATGCCACCGGGCAGGCTGAGCAGCTTGATGCCCAGGACCCTGCTCCGGGCTACACCAGCTTCGGCGGCATCGGAGTGACCGGGGCGGACCTCATCGGCATCTGGGTGCCTGGATCGGAGCCCTTCTTCACCCCGCCGGGCATGGGCATCAAATTGCTGGCGAATGCAGACATCGTGATCCAGGTGCACTATCCGGCCACGAGCGATGTGGAGATCGACAGCACGCGCGTGAATATTCGCTTAGGCACTTCGCCATTCATGCGCGAGCTCGCCATCGATGCCATCTTGAGCCATGCGAGCATGACCAACGGCCCGCTGGTGATCCTTGCAGATCAGGTGCGCACCTTCAACCAGCAGTACGTACTTCCTTTGAACGCCACCATCACCGCAATCGGGCCGCATGGCCATTTGATCTGCCGCAGCCTCAAGAGCTGGGCGGTGAAGCCAGGCGGCGAAGTGGTGCCGCTGATCGACATCCCCGAGTGGGACTTCCGCTGGCAGGACATGTACTTCTTCCGGAATCCCATCTACCTGCCCTCCGGGACGGTGATCCACAGCCAAGGCGTATACGACAACACCAGCGCGAACCCGAGCAATCCCAACAGCCCGCCGCAGCTGGTGACGGCCGGCGAGGCCACCACCGATGAGATGATGCTCTTCTTCTTCGCTTGGACGCCGGGATTGCCAAGTGATGAGTCGATCGTGATCGATGACGGCTCGCACATCGAGCATTACCTCGATTGCGAAACGACCTTCTCCGTCGGCGCAACTGAGCCGAGCTCTGCACCGATCCACATAGCACCCAATCCGGCCACGGAGCACATCCTCGTCTCCGGTACGCCGGGCTCAATCGTCCGGCTCTTCGACGCAACAGGCCGCATCGCGCTCACCTCATCGATCAGCCTGCACGAGGCGCCCATCGATGTGTCGATGCTGAAGCGAGGACCGTACGTGGTTGATGTCACCCATCACGATGGCATGAAACAGCGCGCCACCCTGGTGCTGGAGTGATGCTCGTCCTCGATGATGAGCACTTCATGCGCCAAGCACTGAAGGAGGCCGAGCAGGCTTTCAAGCAGGATGAGGTGCCCATCGGCGCAGTGATCGTGGGCGGCGGTCGAATCGTCGCCCGTGCGCACAACCTCACCGAGAAGCTGAACGATGTGACGGCCCATGCCGAGATGCAGGCCATCACATCCGCCGCGGAGGCCATCGGAGGCAAGTACCTCACCGATTGCACCGTGTACGTCACTGTGGAACCCTGCCCCATGTGCGCAGCCGCTCTGCGCTGGGCACAGGTTGGGCGCATCGTTTTCGGCGCCTTCGATGAGAAGAGCGGCTACCGGCGCATCGGCGGCGTGCTGCTGCATCCGAAGACGCAGGTCACGGGCGGCGTGCTCGAGCCCCAGTGCGCGGACCTGATGAAGGCCTTCTTCAAGAAGAAGCGCTCGCTCTGATCGTCATCAAGGAAGCTGCTGAACGCGCGTATTGGTGGGCACGCTGCCGCCGATGTTCACAAGGATTGGGTCGCGGTCGTTGCCATCACCCGTGTATCGAATCACGCCGTCAAGGTTCACATCCTCCTGCAGGTATCCCGGGGCGCTTACGCTGGTGGGGACGCTGCCTCCAATGACCACCAAGAGCGGGTCCCGGTCGTTGCCATCGCCGGTATAGCGCAAGGTTCCATCACGCACGGCATCGCCGCTCCAAAGCATGGTCTTGCCATCGCGCGGCTTCTGCGCCTCAGTGCCGAAGGTCGCTGTGGCGGGGTTGGTGAGATCAATGCCCATGGGCGTGGTGGAAAGCGCGAGAGGCACCGATGTCATGGCGCCGAGGTGGTTCCGGTGCCGTGCGGCCACATGGTAGTTGCCACCACTGGCCCTGAAGGTCACGTTTCCGTTGAGGTCGGTATCCACCACATCGCCATCACGCTGGAGCAGTGCGGCACGCGTGGCCAAGATGGTAGCCGGGGAAGCAGCGTCGCGCAGTTCGAGCAGCACCCAGTCCACGATAGCGTCGTCGCCAGTGGTGGTGAGAATTGCTGGCGCGATGGATTCACCGCCACCGAATACCTGCGTGAAGCCCCCGCTTGTGTACGGCTCGGTCGTCGGCACAAGGCCTCCGACACGCAAGCCATCGCTCATGCGGTCCGTGGCCTAGTCGTAGGGGCCATCGAGCATCAGCTTGAGCGCTACGCGCACGCCATTGCGCTCAATCACCACATCATCGAGGTAGAGCCAGTTGCCGTAATTATTGATGGCCACGAAGCGCACGAGCACCTGCCCGCCGTCGTATGCGGTGAGGTCATGGTCGTGCTGCTGCCATTGGGTGCAGGTGGTCGGGGTCCAGGCGGAAGTGACATACGGATTGGTCTGCAGCGCCGCGCCGAAGGCTTCGAAGACCGTTGTCCACGAGAGGCCGCAATCGCCGCTCACCTGCACCCGCAAGCCATCGGAGTAGCTGCTGCTGTAGCCCGAGTAGGCGTGCTTGTACTTCAGCCTTGTGCCTGCAGAGCCGCTCAAATCGACGCGCGGGGTGATCAAGCGGTCCTCTTGACCGGGCGTGTTCACCGAGAAGTTGTCAATGGCCCAGGTGCGCGCACCTACGCACGAACCCTGCCCAGAGACCGCCTGTGTGACCCATGTGTTGCCATTGTCCGGGTTCTGAAGCACCCAGCCTGTCGGGGCGGGTGGGGTGGCCTCGATGTTCTCAGCGTAGGTAGAAGGCACCGTAGTGGGCGTGCTCACCGTGATCGCGCTGGCCGCCTGATCGTTGGCGCTGTACTGATCGCCAGCCAAGCTTGTGCGCGCCGTGAGCGTGTGCGGCCCGGTGCCGGGAATCGTTACTGGCTGCGGGAAGGTGAAGTTGGCCGACGCTCCTGCCGCGAGGGTGCCGACATAGGTGGCGATCACTTCAGTCCCGCCATCGAGCTGGTAGCGCAGCTCGAAGTCGGTCTGCGGCTGCTGGCCGAAGTTGCGCACGCTGACAGTGACCGGCATGTTCGTGGTGGCGCAATCGTACAGGTCACCGCGGGGTGAGAGCACTTCGGAAATGCCCAGGTTGCTGGGCAGAGGGGTGTCGAAGGCCTCGACCTGATCACTGCGGCTGGTGGAGAGCCCTTGACTGGCGCTGGCGCCCAGGCCGCGCCGCGCGAACGCAGCCCAGATGTACGCTTGGTTAGCGCCACCGTAGAGGGCTTGGTCGGCGGCGAGGATCGCATCGCGTCCATTCACGAAGCCGGGGTTGCAGGGCGTGAGTTTCAGGCCTTCGATCACCAGCCGCATGGCGATGTTGTTGCCGCCATCGCCGTTGTAGATGTCGGGGTCGAAGCCGTGAACACCGATCAGCTCCCAAGTCATCTCCCAGAGCATGGTGCACCACACGAAGCCGATGCCATGGGGCTGGCTAAGGCCGCTGTTCGTGCTGGCGTAGGTGTAATTGTTCGAGGCGAAGCTGGTGGTGTAGCGCGCTGGGCGAATGCCGACGCCCGTTGTAGCCTGCCCGAGCACATAAGTGCCAACCCCGCGGCCTGTTGTAGGCGTGTCCGTCGCCTTCATGGTCATCACGATTCCGAAATAGTCGCTCCAGCCCTCGCCCATCTGCTCAGCATTGCCGAGGCAGCTGGTGTTCGATGGGCCGCCGACCAGGCGGTTGCTGATGCCGTGACCGTATTCGTGCGCGATGATCCCGTTATCCAAGTCGCTGTCGCGGTTGGGCGTGGTACTGGTCCACCGATACATCTGCATTCGTGGATTGCTGCCATCGGGCGGCGTGCCGAAATTGGCATTGTTGGTGCCGCTGCCGTCTTGCGCGTCGGCGTCTACGGGGTCGCTTCCGGAACCGCCGCGACCGTAGTTATTCTCCTGGAAGTTGCCCGCGGGATCCGTGAATCCGTACTGGTACCACACATCGTGCATAAGGTTGTTCCAGTAGAAGAGGTTGGTGGTGGCCGCGGGCAGGTAGGTGCTCGGGGCACCGGTGAGGTCAAGCGGGAAATCGAAGTCGAGGTTGGCTCCACCGCTGGGTCGGGTGCCTCCGGTATTATTCGCGTCGGCATCTTCCTGGGCGAAGCAGTTATTGCCGCGCGTATCGGTGAATTCCGCGCCGGCCGCGCCATTGGTGTCGTGCCAGCCATAGGGCGATGCGATGCCGCCATCAAGCCAAGGCGCGTTACTCAGCGTGCGCGCGCCGTGGCTGGGGCTCTCGGTGGGCCAGTCGAAGATGTTGTAATCATTGGGGGCCGCTGGAGCAGGGGCTTCCTCCATCCCGTGTTCGGCGCAACCCTGATGCGCCACATCATCCCAATTGCAGCTGGCCACCCAATCGTTGCGGTCGAGCTCCGCGCCGTTGAGCGCGTCGATGCGCACGTTCCACCAGTGCGAGCCGTCGGGCGTGTAGTGATTCACGTTCCATGCCAGCCTCAGCGCTTCGCCCACAGGCTGATACACCAGCTGAGCCACCACAGGCTCATGGCCATAAGCGTCGCCATTGAAGACGACACGGCGCCCTTCATCTTCCACGCTTACAACCCCAGGAACAGGCTTGCCGGGCATGGTCCGCGAGAGCACCGTGCTCACCGCAGCCTCGGCGCTGAGGGCAGGCTCAGTTCCGTTCACGCGTTTCTCCAATGCGGTGAAGCCGCCCACGTTCAACCGCAACAGCTCGCCACTGGCCAGCTCATGCACGGCGATGTCGCCGTTCCATACCTCGATGCCCTGCCAGCGCTGGCGGAAGTAAGTGTGGGTGATCCCTGCGCCGGTGTAGTGGTCCTTCGTAAGGAGGCCTTCGAGGTCCGATGCATGGAAGCCCTGCCGCTTCAGTTCATCCATCACTTTGGGTGATGGGGCGCTGGGGCGCTGGGCGGCGACGAGCATGGATGAAAGCGCGACGCAGAGTGTCAGGATTGAACGCATGAGCTGTTGAAAGGGCGGGGAAGGTACCGGGTGATGGGGTGCCGAGGCAATGCGAGGTGCCGATGAACCAAGGAATCCTTCCGGATCGGTGGCGCGCTTCCGTGCGTTAGGGCGCGGATCACGGGACGAGGAAGGCGCTCCTCCAGCCTACTTTTGCGCCGCCATCCGAACCACTGAATGGGGAGAATGATGGATGCGCAAAACCCGCAACCGGTCCTTTTTGGACCAACCTGCAACCCTCAACCCTGAACGAGCATGTACCCCCCCGAACTCACTGCCCCGATGTCCATGGATCTGGTATCCGCCGGATTCGAAGAACTGAAGACCCCCGAGCAAGTGGACAAGGCCCTTGCGCAGCCCGGCACGGTGCTCTGCGTAGTGAACAGCGTTTGCGGCTGTGCGGCAGGTGCAGCGCGCCCCGGAGTGAAGCACAGCCTTCGCGGCGCGAAGCGCCCGGACAAACTGGTGACCGTATTCGCCGGCGTGGACACCGATGCGGTGATCCAAGCGCGCAAGCACTTCCTGCCCTATCCACCCAGCAGCCCCAGCATGGCGCTGTTCAAGGATGGCAAGCTGGTCCACTTCCTGGAGCGCCACCACATCGAGGGCCGCACCGCTGAGATGATCGCGGAGAACCTAGGCATGGCCTACGAGGAGTTCTGCTGAAAAGAGCAGCATCAAGCAAGCGCCCCGGTCCCTTGCGGCCGGGGCGCGCTCGTTCGATGCGACCCGCTCATGGAAGCTGTTCCCAGCGCACGTTCGTGGGCACACTCCCTCCGATGTTCACCAGGATCGGGTCGCGGTCGTTGCTGCTGCCCGTGTAGCGCACCAGGCCGTCGAGGTTGACATCTTCCAGATAGTAACCGGGCACCGTGTTGGTGGGCACCGCTCCCCCAATGATCAATAAGATGGGATCGCGGTCGTTGGACTGGCCCGTGTACTTCACCTGGGCATCGCGCAAGGCGTTGCCGCACCAAAGGGTGCGCACCGCGCCCACCGTGCGCATGGCTTCCGTGCCGTGCATGGCCAGGCCAGGGCTGGTGAAGTCGATCACGCTGCTCGTGGTGGAGAGGTTGTAGCCGTTCGCGGTCATCGCGCCGAAGTGGTTGCGGTGCCGCACAGCGATGCGGTACATGCCAGCCGGCGCGAGCAGCGCTATGGCCGAGACACCATCCTCCGCCACCACATCACCATCGCGCTGCACAAGCGCGGCACGCGTGGCCACGATGCTCGTAGAGGTTGCGGCATCGCGAAGCTCCACCATCACCCAATCGACGATGGCATCATCGCCTGTGCGCGATAGCACGCCAGACTGGATGAGCTCGCCGCCGCCGTCGGCCGCCTGCGTGAAGCCAAGTGCCGTATAGGGCTCTAGGACGGGTATCCATCCGGCCGCGCGAAGACCATCGCCCATGCGTTGCGCAGCCGCATCGTAGGGGCCGTCCAATAGGACCTTCAGCGCCAGGCGAAGTCCATTGTTCTGCACCTCTATGTTGTCGAGGTAGAGCCGGTTCCCGTACTGATTGGTGTTCACGAAGCGGATCACGACGGCTTGTCCATCGTAGGCGCTGAGGTCGAGGTCGCGCAACGCCCATTGGCCGGCAGCGGTGGGCGCCCACGGGCTGGTGGTCACCGGCGCGGTGCCGAGCGCGGTGCCGGCCGCATTGAAGAGCGTGGTCCAATCCGTACCGCAGTTGGTGCTGATCTCCACGCGCAGCGCATCCGCATATCCGCTTGAGCTGTAGGGAGCATAGGCCTGATGGAAGCGCAGGCGCGTGCCCGCGCTTCCGGCCAAGGTGATCAGGGGGGTGATCAAACGGTCCTCCTGGCCGGGCGAGTTGTAGTAGTAGTTGTCCAACCGCCAGGCACGCGTGGCCGCTCCGGTCGGGCCGGTCACGCTCACGTTCGTCCAGGTGTCCAGGCCATCCACGTTCTCCAGGCGCCAGCCCGTTGGCGTGACGGCTTGGTCCTCCGCATTCGCGACCATCGGCGCGCTTGCCGTGAAGTTGGCATAGGTGACGAAGGCCGTGATCGTCCTCGTGCTGGTGCCGTACGCATCCGTTACGGTGAGCGTGACATCGTAGCTGCCGGGCGCGCCGTAGGTCACGAGCGGGCTGCGGTTGGTGCTGCTGCTGGGCGATCCGCCGGGGAAGCTCCAGCTCCACGAGTAGCCGTTGCCGCTGAGCACGCTGTTGTCGTAGAACTGCACGCTGGGCGCCAGGCAGGTGATCGTGCGCTTGTCCGCGCTGAAGTTGGCCACGGGCGCGCTGGGCGTTTCCACGGTGCTCTCCCACACGCTGCGGTCGGTGCCGTTGCGGATCTTCTGGTCGCGGTAGTTGATCAGCAAGCGCGTGCTGAAGATGCGCGCGGGCAATCCTGTGTTCCACAGGGCCCATGCAGGGGCGGCATCGCTGCGGTAATAGACCGCGCGGCGCGTGCCGATGTACAGCCCGCCATTCGTTCCCAGCTGGTGCGCGATGTTGGTGGGCCACTCGTTGTTGAGCGTGGCATCGGTGATGTTGGTCCAGCTCGTCCCGCCATTGGTGCTCCGGAAAACCACGTAGCCGTTGATGTTGGGGTAATCACCGTATTGGCTGGTGCGCACGAGCCAGAGGGCCTGCGGATCGGTGGCGCTCACGGCGATATCGTAGGGCACCCAGGTGTTGCCGTTGATCGTCGCGCTGCTCGGCGTGATGTTCGTCCAACTCGTTCCGCCGTTGGTGGTGCGCCATACTTTCTTATCGCCCCACCAATCGCTGTAGGTGCAGACGTACATCGTGCTCGGGTCGCTGAACGCCACTTCGATGCTGGTGACGTACTCCCCGAAGTCGTGCACCTCGGTGAAGCCAATGCCGTTGTCGTCCGTGCGCCAGAGCGAATTGCCCTCGCCCACGAATGCGGTGTTCACTGAATTGGGATGCCAGACCACTTCGCTGCTGCGGCCGGTGATGTAGTCCGCGTTGGGCTCGCGGGCCCAGCTCGCGTTACCGTTGTTCACGGTGCGGTCGCCGCTTAGGGTCTTGTAGCCGTAGTCGCTCAGTACGCGGCGATCGTACTGCGGATGCACGAAGCCGCGGAAATTGTCTCCGCCGTCGGTGCTCACCCAGCCGTTGGTGTACACGTTGTTATCCTTCAGCAGCGTCCCGTTGTGGTAGGTGCCGCCGAGCATCACTGCGCTGCCCGTCCATCCGCCAGCGCCGAAGCCCCAGAAGTCGGTGCCCGCGATGCCGAACATGCGGCGGTTGAAGGTGCCGCCGCCATCGCTGCTGTAAAAGATGCCGCCGTCATTCGCCACCCACACCTCGTTGCCGTAGTAGCGGATATCGTGGATGTCGGCGTGCACGTAATCCGCCTTGTAGCTGTGGCTCCATTTCGCTGGACAGGTGAAGGTCACCCCGCCATCGTTGCTCACCCAGCGCTGCACCCCGCACACATCGAGCTTGTTCGCGTTGGCGGGATCCACGGCGAAGGCGAGGTCGTAGTAGTACTGGCCGCCATCGTCCTGTCCGGCATCATCCCAGCCCATCAGGTTCTTGTTCGTTGGCGTCGGCACACCACCGGGACCTGTGCCGCAGCATTGAAAGGTCCAGTTGGTGCCGCTATCCGTGCTCTTGTAAACGCCGTAGAGGCCGCTGCCGCCATCGGCCACTCCGGTGCAGAGCGCATAAACGGTGTTAGGGGCGCTGGCGCTCACCGCGATCTCTGTTCGCTCTTGCTCATCAGGATCCACGGGCAATGGCCAACCCGTGCCCACTTGCGAGAAATTCACGCCGCTGTTGGTGCTGCGCCAGAACTCGGTGCGATTGCTCACTTGCTTGATCGCATAGACCGTGGCGGGATCGCCCGGCTTCAACTCGAGCTCTTGCCATGATCCCGCCTGCACTTGCGTGAAGCTGCTGCCGCCATTCGTGCTGCGGTAAAGGCCCTGGCTGCTGCATACGAAGAGGATCTGGTTGTTGGCGGGATGCAGCACGATGTCGCGGATCGTGTGGTTGGCGGCTTGGAACGCCGCATCGCCGATGCTCGCCCAGTTCGCGCCGCCATCGGTGGTCTTCCATAGATCGCCTTCCGCGCCGAAGTAGGCCGTGTTCTGCGCCGTGTGGTCCAGCTCCACGCTGTACACCGTGCCGATCATCATGCCTTTGGTCACATTGGTCCAGTTGAGGCCCTTGTCGGTGCTCTTCCACACGCCGGCATTAGCGCTTCCTGCATAGAGCAGGTTCGTGTTCGCCAGGCTCTGCTCCACCGTGTAGACATGCGCCGCGCCGCAGGCATAGCTCTTATCCACCGCGCCATGGTCCCAGTCGAAGGGACCGATGCAGGTCCAGTTAGCAGCGCGATCGCCGCTCGCGCTCTCATCCAGGTACGACCCCAGGGCCTCTTCGTACGCCTCGCGCTGCGCGATGTCCTTCGGGATGTGGTTATGCCCGATTTCCCGCTTCCAGCGCTTGAAGTACTGCGTGTGGCTGTTCTTCACGAAGGGATTCACGGCGTAGTAGGCATCGTAGGCCGCCTGCACCGCGCCGGGATCGGCATCGGGGGCGTACATGAGCTGCACCCATTGCGGCGATTCGCTCGGGCCGTGCGAGACCATGCGCTCGTAGGTCTGCGCGGATGCGGCGAACGCGCATAGCAAGCCGAAGGAAAGGCAGAAGGATCGCATGGGTGCAGGTTCAGCGCAAGATGCGATGCGCGCTATGGTTGCAGCACTGAGTTTCGACAGGCGCATTGGGATCCTGCCAACGAAGAAGCCCCGACTCCCGCCGGGGCTTCTCGCATTCGAATCGTACTGCGCTCACACCACCCCTTGGTCCAGCATCGCATCGGCCACTTTCACGAAGCCGGCGATGTTGGCGCCCTTCACGTAGTTGATGCCCTTGCCCTCCTTGCCGTGCTTCACGCAGGCGGCGTGGATATTCTTCATGATGGTGTGCAGGCGCTGGTCCACTTCCTCGCGGGTCCAGCTCAGGCGCAGGCTGTTCTGGCTCATCTCCAAGCCGCTGGTCGCAACACCACCAGCGTTGCTGGCCTTGCCCGGAGCGAAGGCCACGCCTGCTCCCTGGAACACTTCGATCGCTTCCGGTGTGCTCGGCATGTTGGCGCCTTCGGCCACGTACTTCACGCCCTTCTTCACCAGGTCCTTGGCGTTCTTGCCGTCCAACTCGTTCTGCGTGGCGCAGGGCAGGGCGACATCGCACTTGGCCACGACATCCCACACGCGCGCGCCCTTCTTGTAGGTGACGCCCTTGAACTTCTTGGCGTACTCCTCAATGCGGCCGCGCTTCACGTTCTTCAGTTCCATGAGGAAGGCGAGCTTCTCGGCATTGATGCCGGCGGGATCGTAGATGCTGCCATCGCTGTCGCTGGCGGTGACCACCTTGGCACCGAGCTGGGTGGCCTTCTCGATGGCGTACTGGGCCACGTTGCCGCTGCCGCTCACCGCCACCGTCTTGCCCTTGAAGCCGGTCTTGTTGTGCTTCATCATCTCCTCGGCGAAGTACACGCAGCCGTAGCCGGTGGCCTCGGGACGGATCAGCGAGCCGCCCCAGGTGGCACCCTTGCCGGTGAACACGCCGGTGAACTCGTTGCGCAAGCGCTTGTCCTGGCCGAACATGAAGCCGATCTCGCGGCCGCCCACGCCGATATCACCGGCGGGCACGTCCGTGAACTGGCCCACGTGGCGCCACAGCTCGGTCATGAAGCTCTGGCAGAAGCGCATCACTTCGCCGTCGCTCTTGCCCTTCGGGTCGAAGTCGCTGCCGCCCTTGCCACCGCCCATGGGCAGGGTGGTGAGGCTGTTCTTGAAGGTCTGCTCGAAGCCCAGGAACTTCAGGATGCTGAGGTTCACGCTGGGGTGGAAGCGCAGGCCGCCCTTGTAGGGGCCGATGGCGCTGTTGAACTCGATGCGGAAGCCCCGGTTCACCTGCACGTTGCCCTTGTCGTCCACCCAGGGCACGCGGAACATGATGGTGCGCTCGGGCTCCACCATGCGCTCCAGGAGCATCTTGCCCTTGTACTTGGGGTTCGCCTCGATGAAGGGGATCACCATCTCGGCCACTTCGTGCACGGCCTGAAGGAATTCGGGCTCGCTGCCGTTGCGCTTCTTCACTTCGGCCATGAATGCATCAACAGCCTTGTTCGACTTTGCCATCGGGATGTTTTGTTGGTGCTTTTGATTAAGCGGCGGCAAATGTAGGTGGGGGATTGCAGGTTGAATGCAGGTTGATGGTTGGCGCGGGTTGAGGGTTCTTGCCACTCCAGCCCATGTCCCCAACCGGCGGAATCGGCGGCGGCGCGTGAACGCACGACCCTTCAACCTCAATTCACCTCGTACACCTTCCCAGGCAAGCTGCGGACCGCCCCGCTGAACTCCATGTTCAGCAACAGGCCAGCCACTTTCCCTTGCGGCCATTTGCTCTGCACGCAGAGGTCGTCGATGCTGATCCTGCCCTTGGCCTTGATGAGGTCCATCAGCACCTGCTCATCGGGCATCAGTTCCGCGAAGAGCGCGGCTTGAACCGGGGCCTTCTTCTTCTTGGGAAGCCATTCCATCAAGGTGATCACATCCTTGGCGCTGTTGACCAGCGCAGCCTTGTTCTGCTGGATAAGCTTGTTGCAACCCTCACTGCGCGGATCGGTGGGCCGGCCGGGGAAGGCGAACACCTCGCGGTCGTAGCTGCTGGCGATGTCGGCGGTGATGAGCGAGCCGCCCTTGGGACCGCTCTCCACCACGATGGTGCAATCGCTGAGGCCGGCGATCACGCGGTTGCGGGCTGGGAAGTTGCCGGGCGCGAAGGGCGATCCGCTCGGCAATTCGCTCACGAGCGCTCCGTGCTTCACCATCTCCTTCGCCGTTGCGGCATGATCGCCGGGGTAGAGCTTGTCCAGTCCGTGCGCTACGCAACCGATGGTGGGCAGGTCATTCTTCAGTGCTTGCCGGTGCGCCACGATATCGATGCCGTAGGCGAGGCCGCTCACGATGGTGGCATTCGCTTCCTTCAACCCCTGCACGAGCTCCACGCAGAGCTGCTTGCCCTGCTCGGTGGGCGTGCGCGTGCCCACAATGCTCACCATGCGCGTTTCATCAAGGTCGGCATCGCCTTTCACGAAGAGGATCACCGGCGCATCCTCGCATTGCTTCAGGCGCTTGGGGTATTCCGCATCGAGGTAGAAGAGCATGCGGAGCTTGTGCTTGCGCACGTATCCCAACTCCTTCTCCGCCGCGGGCAGCACCTTCTTATCGGTGATGCTGGCGATGAGCTTCGGTCCGATGCCGGGCACCTTCTCCAAGGTGTTCTTCAGCTTCTTGTCCGTGAAGATGGGATCCACGCCGCCGCAATAGGCCACGAGATTGCGCGCATTCACCGGGCCTATTCCCTTGAGCATGCTGAGCGCTATGCGGTGTATGAGTTCCTGATCGGTCATGGATTCGGTTCGTGACGCCGACAGCGTGGTCCATCAGCGATCGGGCCGCGCATTCAAGCCTTCTTCTACATTCGCCCGACCGCCGTGGTTCCTGTCGATCGCGGCGGCCCCAAGATCGCTCTACGCATGATGCGAAAAACACTCGCTGCGCTCACGCTCGCTGCTTCCGTGCCCACCATGGCCCAGGACGCCACGATCACCGGCAAGGTCACCGATGCCTCCACCGGCGAGGCCTTGATCGGCGTGAACGTGACCTACGCTCCCGGAAAAGGCGTGGCCACCGATGTGAACGGCGTTTACCTCTTGCAGGTCCCGGCCGGGGCGGCGCGCATCGCCTTCAGCTTTGTGGGCTACGCCACGCGCACCGAGGCCATCACGCTGGTCGCCGGCGAACGGCGGGACCTGAGCATCAAGCTCGCGCTCGGCAATGCCCAGCTCGAGACGGTGGTGATCAGCGGCGGCCGTTACGAGCAGCGCATCGGCGAGGTCACCCAATCGCTCAGCGTGCTGCGGCCAGATATCATCTTGAACAAGAACGTAGTGAGCCTGGAGCAGGCGCTGGATCAAGTGCCCGGCGTGGTGATCGTGGATGAAGAGCCGCAGATCCGCGCGGGCAGCGGCTTCAGCTACGGCGCTGGCAGCCGCGTGATGGTGCTGGTGGACGATATCCCGATCCTCAGCGGCGACATCGGCAGGCCCAACTGGTCCTTCCTGCCGATCGAGAACCTCGAGCAGGTGGAAGTGATCAAGGGGGCATCATCGGTTCTCTATGGCAGCGCAGCGCTCAGCGGCGTGATCAATGTGCGCACGGCCTACCCGCGAGCCGAACCGCGCACGCGCGCCACGCTCTTCAGCGGGGTGTACGACACCCCGGGGCATGCACCCGCCAAATGGTGGGACCAGAACAATCCGGGCATCAGCGGCGCCAGCTTCTACCATAGCCAGCAATTCGGGCAGCTCGACCTGGTGATCGGGGGAATGGCGTTTCGGACCAAGGCTATGTGGGGCCAGAGCCGCTGCCCGCGGACACCATCGCCGCAGACCCGTACCGCATCGGCCCCGGCGGCTACGACCACCGCGCGCGCTTCAATGCCAACCTGCGCTGGCGCAGCAAGAGCAGGCCGGGACTCACCTTCGGCGTGAACGGCAATGCGCAGAAGGGCAAGAGCACCAGCGTCTTCATCTGGAACGATACGGACCGCGGGCTCTTCCGCCCCTTCCCCGGCACGGTCACGCGCACCAAGGCCACGCAGTATTACATCGACCCCTTCGTGACCTACACGGGCGAAGGCGGCACGCGCCACAGCCTTCGCACCCGCCATCACCGGCAGATCTTCGACAACGACAATGGCCAGAGCAACAGCAACGCCACCTGGCATGCCGAGTACCAGGTGCAGCAGAAGCTGGACCTCCTGGGCGAGACCAACTTCACAGGCGGCCTGCTGCTGCGCGATGTGATCAGCACCGCCGAGCTCTATCGCGGAAACGCCGATGGCAACGACCGCAACAAGGCGCGCAACCTGGCCGGCTACCTGCAGGTCGACAAGAAGCTCTTCAAGGAGAAGCTCGCGCTCAGCGGCGGCGTGCGCTACGAGCAGTTCATCGTGAACGATGCCGACGCCGCGCAACCCGTGTTCCGCGCCGGCGCCACCTACCAGGCCATGCGCGCCACCTTCATCCGCGCCAGCTACGGACAGGGCTTCCGCTTCCCCACCATCGGCGAGCGCTTCATCAGCACGAACGTGGGGCGCCTGGTGATCTTCCCGAACCCCGAGCTGCGGCCGGAACGCTCGTGGAACGTGGAGGCGGGCCTGAAGCAAGGATTCAAGATCGGCGGCTTCATGGGCTATGTGGATGCCGTATGGTTCCAGCAGGATTACGAGGACTATGTGGAATTCACCTTCGGGCAATGGAAGCCGTTCACGCTCGGGAATGCCGTGGATGAGTTCTTCGGACTCGGCTTCAAGAGCGTCAATACCGGCCGTGCGCGCGTAACAGGCTACGAATTGGAGCTGGCGGGCAAAGGGAAGATCAGGGCCGTAGAGCTCACCGCTCTGCTGGGCTGGACATCAACCGATCCGATCAGCACCACGCCGGATGAGGTGTACGCCATTCCACCGGAGAATCCGATCCGGATCATCCCTGCCTCCACCTACTCCAACACCAGCTACGATCCGGAAGGGAACATCCTGAAGTTCCGCATCCAGCAAACCTTCCGCAGCGATATCCAGCTGCAGTACCGCAAGGTGTTCACGGGCTTCAGCGTGCGGTATAACAGCCATGTGCGCAACATCGACAAGGCCTTCATTGACCTGGACGCCGGCCCGCCCCAACCGGACGAGCTCCCCACCGGCATAACCGGCTGGATGGAGCGCAATCGCACGGGCACCTGGATCGTGGACGTCCGCGCAGGGCTTGACCTGAGCAAGCAGCTGCGCGCCACGGTGGTGGTGAACAACCTCAGCAACGAGGTGTACTCGCTCCGGCCCTTGAGCATCGAGGCGCCGCGCACGGTGCAGGTGCAGTTGAGCGCGACCCTGTGAGCACCAGATCACGCATGCGCATCCTCGGCGTGGTCCCCGCACGCTATGCCAGCACGCGCCTGCCGGGCAAGCCGCTGGTCGATATCGGCGGGACCAGCATGGTGATGCGCGTGGTGGAGCAGGCGCGGCGCTCCTCTTCACTCGACCGGGTGATCGTGGCCACCGATGATGCGCGCGTGCTCGAGCATGTGGCGGCGCAGGGCGGTGAATGCGTGATGACCTCATCGGACCATCCGAGCGGCACCGACCGGTGCTTTGAGGCGCTCACCATCGCCGGTCGGGACCGCTACGATGCCGTGGTGAACATCCAAGGCGATGAGCCCTTCATCGTTCCGCAGCAGATCGATGAGCTGTGCCTGGCGCTGCGCCAGGCCCCGAGCGGGATCGCCACGCTCGCGCAAGTGGTCTCCGATGAACGCGACCTCGATGACCCCGGCGAAGTGCTGATCACGACCGACGTGAACATGGACGCGCTTTACTTCAGCCGGGCGACAATCCCATTCCTTCGAGAGACTGGTCCCGGACCCCGGCATGCACGTTTCCGATACCTGAAGCACGTAGGCCTTTATGGATTCAGCGCCGAGGTGCTCGAGCAATTGGTGAAGCTCGCGCCGTCATCCCTGGAGAAGGCCGAAGCCTTGGAGCAATTGCGCTGGGTAGAGAACGGTTACAGGGTCCGCATCGGCCTCACGGAGCATCCTTCGTTCTGCGTGGATACCCCCGCCGATCTGGAAGAAGCGCGGCGCAGGGCCAGTGACTTCCAGAAGGATTGAACAGCGATCGATAAGAGTGGCGCGTCGGCAAGTGGCGAGTGGATCGACTTGCCGCTGCCGGCTCGCCTACTTGCCGCTTCCCAACCTCCCTGCTCGTCGCTTCCCATTGGCCGCTTTACCCGCTGAGCACAGCACCCAACGAAGAGGCGCAATACCTTGGCCGCGCTATGGGCCTCGAGCGCGACCTGCACGACCTGCTCTTCTGCCACGATTGCGTGATCGTGCCGCAATGGGGCGGCTTCCTCACGCACTACCGCCCGGCCCGCCTCGATGAGGCGCGAAAGCTCATCCACCCGCCTTCGAAAGACCTGAGCTTCAACCGGCATTTGGTGCGCAATGATGGGCTGCTGGCCGACCGCTTGGCCAAGCGCGAGGGCCTCGCTTTCGACAAGGCCACCGCGCGCATTGACGCCGAAGTGGCTGAGTGGCGGCTAGCGCTCGACCGCAGCGGCCGTTTGGAGCTGCCCAGCATCGGCATCTTCTACCGCGACGCCGAGCACAACCTGCAATTCGACCCCGACCGGCGCACCAACTACCTCCGCGATGCCTATGGGCTTCGGCCTTTGGCCGCTGTGGCCGTGGAGCCGGTGCGCACCAAGCCAGCCGCCCTGCCGATCACGAAGCCGCAGCCCGCTCCTGAGGAGATCGAGGATCGCAAACGCCCCTACCTGGCATGGGCTGCCGCCAGCGCAGGCATCCTGCTGATCGGCGCAGCAGCATTCTGGGTGGTCAGCAATGGGCCCGATGGACAGGCCCAGTGGAGCGGCTGGGCGCCGTGGAAGAGTGGCCCCGAACCTTCGTACACGGCACCAGCGCAAGCAGGTTTCGCACCTGTGAATGCGCTCGCGCCCTTCACGCTTGATACCGCTGGCGCGGGCGTTCGCGAAGTGGTCCTCGATGAAGAATCGGATGTGCGCATGAAGGTGGATTGGGGGCGGCCAGTTGCCGCCTTAGCCGCCGCCGACACCACGCACGTGGCCCTTAAGCCCACGACCACGGACGATTCGGCATTGCGCTACCATGTGGTCGGCGGCTGCTTCGCCCAGCCAGAAAACGCGGATAAGCTCTTGAGCGAGCTCCTCTCCAAGGGTTTCCCGGCTCGCCGGCTGCGCCAACGCGGTCAATTGCATCCGGTAGCCATTGGCAGTTACGCTTCTCGCGACGAGGCAATGGCCATGCTCAAAGCAGTGCGCACCAACGAGGGCCGCTCGGCCTGGCTGCTGGTCCGTTGATCAGCGCCGCACGCCGCCTCCCATCGCTTTAGCTTCGCACCCCCTGAGCCGCGGATGACCATGCACGCCATTGAATTGCCCTCCTGCACGGTGACTTTCATCGATGCGGAGATCGTGCACACGCACTTCAAGGATGACCATCTGGTGAGCGTGGAGGATGTGAAGGCCATGTTCGCCGCGATCGCCGCCGAGCGCAAAGGGCGCAAGACCTTGCTGATGGTGTCCGTGGGCCAGAACACCACGATGAGCAACGAGGCGCGCGGCTATGCCGCGCAATCCGCCGAGTCGAACGAGCACATCGCCGCCGACGCGATCATCGTGCGCGACTTCGGCCACCAGCTCGCTGCGAACGTCTTCGTGCGCCATCACAAGCCCGGCCGCCCCATCCAGATGTTCCCCGACCGCGAGAGCGCGCTGGCCTGGCTCGAGACGCAGCGGCACCTGATCGCCTGAACCCATGCTGATGCGCCGCTCCCTGCTCGCCCTCTTCCTGGCCTCCATCACTCCGCTCTTCGCGCAAGTGCTGCCCGCAGCGGCCGAGCGGACCATCCGTGCAACGAAGGCCGAGGTGCTTTGCATCGCTATGGCGCCCAAAGGCGACCGCATCCTTGTGGGGCTGAACAAGGGCGCCGAATTGATCGACCTGGAGAGCGGCAAGAAGCTGCTCACGCTCCCGTACAACGAGGACGGAAGCATGGCGGCCTACTACTGCGCGTTCAATGAGAATGGCGAATACGCCGTGCTCATCGGGCATAGCGGCAAGCGCGTGGTGTACAGCATGAAGGACGGCAAGCCGCAGCCCTCGTTGCAGCAGCATCGCTGGGTGCCCGACCCGCGCGCCGTGAAAGCCATGGGTCTCGACATGGGCAATTCCACCTTCGACCGCTTCTACCAGCAGAGTGAGTTGAAGGATGGCGCTCACGTGTTCCGCGCCGGGAAGAATGGCGCAGTGGACGTGATCGATGCCGAGGGCAGATCCATTCAGACGCTGAACTTCCCAGAGAACAAGGACCAGCACCACCGCGCGCCGCTCCTGCGCTGGCAAGAGTGGCTGCTGGTGGGCACGGACGATGGCCGCGTGCTCTTCTACAAGCTGCCCTGATCCTTCGCGCCGGATGCCTGCTCCGTTGAAGCGGAGCCGCGCATCTTCATCACCGCATAGCCGATCACGGCGCCCAGCACCAGCAGGCCCAAAGCGCCCCAGGTCCAGCTGAGCCGATCGCGGAACACCATGGTGGCCAGCAATGCCACCAGCAATGCCCACGCGCCCTGCCCGAACAACCACAGTCCCGGTCCTGACCAGTTGAGCGATGCGCTTTGCAGGCGCACCTGCACGCGATGGATGAGCAACTGGTACACCACCAGCAGCGCCACCAGGCCCAGCTTCAGGTGCATGAAGGGCGATTTGAGCAGCGCCGGCATCTGCACCAGTTGCCAGACTCCGAATACGACCAACAGGATCAACGCGGGCCAAGCCAGGCCATACAGCACGCGGCGCTCCAGGAGCGTGAACCGTGCATGGAGCAATCCGCGCTCCGGCTCCCAGAGCTTCAAGGCCGCGCGGTGCGTATTGTACAAGCGCGCGAGATGGAAGGCCGCCGCGAACCAGGCGATCAGCGCGAGCAGGTGCAACAGCTTGAGCAAGGGCAGCAGGACGGGGGCTTGTTCGGGCATGAGCGAAAAGTACGCGTACCAGTCCGCCTACCTTCGCGCGCCATCGCCGGACCGCACGACCGCGAAGGCGAGCACCGCACATGAACCGCGCATCACGCCCCATCTCCGATAGCTACTCAGAGACCACGCACGTGGTGCTCCCCAACGACACCTACAACGCGCATGGAATGGCCGAGCAGCGCCGGCTCTTCTTCGGGTTGATGGTGCAGGAGTGCCCGGCGCCGGTGATCGTCGAGCGCGCTTATGGCGATATCAGCAACGACGCGCTCGTGCTCGAGTGCAGCACGGATATCGATCCGCTGCTGATCGATGGCCTCGTTGACGGCATCTTCATCGCTGATGAGAAGGGCGGACGAGAAGACCTTGTTCGCCGCACAGCCTTCGGCATCCTGCAAGCCACGCGCACCAGCAAGACCGAGTACATCAGCTGCCCGAGCTGCGGCCGCACGCTCTTCGACCTGCAAGAGACCACGGCGAAGACCCGCGCGCGCACCAGCCACTTGAAAGGCGTGAAGATCGGCATCATGGGCAGCATCGTTAACGGCCCCGGCGAGATGGCTGATGCCGACTTCGGGTGCGTAGGGACCGGAAATGGCGTTATTACCCTGTACCGCGATAAGGAAGTGATGAAGCGCAACGTGCCCAGCGCACAAGCCGTGGATGAGCTGATCGCGCTGATCAAAGAGCACCGGATGTGGTTGGATGCCGGCCTGGACGCTTCTCTGTAGAACCAGAACCAAGAGAACATGCCGTTCACAAGGACGCTCCTGCTGATTGGTCTCTTGTCCTGCGCTACGCTCGTCAGCGGGCAGTGGGTCTTGGGAATCGATCCCGACTTCGGCAACAACGGACTGACCACATGGGACCACGGCGGCAACGTCAGCTCGCGCCCCGTGAAGGTGTTCCGCCGCAATGATGGCAGCACCGTGGTGGTAGGGATGAACATCGATGCATCCAACCAGATCACAGGGCCCTTCACCGCGTTGCTTGATCCCAGCGGCCAGCGCGATCTCGGCTACGGCCGACATGGTGAAACCGAATTCGAGCAACTCATCTGGAACGGCCTCTGGTACAGGCTTCTGATTGCTGCTGCCATGCAGAGCGACGGCAGGGTGATCATGATACTTTACGATCAGAACAGCGGCCTCACGCAGCTCGTGCGGGTGCTGCCCACCGGCTACCCCGATCCTTCATTCGGCCCCAATGGCGCGCAGGCTGTTGTGGGCATCGACATCAACACCATCGCCGTGCAGCCCGATGATGGGATCCTGCTCTTGGGCAGCAGCGGCGGCAATGCCACGGTGCGCCGCTTGTTGGCAAGCGGTGCGTTGGACACCTCTTTCGGCACAGGAGGTTCGTTCGTTGCGTCGGTGACCGACTCGTTCCGAATCGTGGAGTTCTTGGCCAGCGGCAAGATGCTCGTCGGGGGCACTGGCCTGGCGCGCCTAAATGCTAACGGAACGCTCGATACCTCCTTTGGCACGAATGGGTGGTCCGCTGAGCCTTTCGTGTCGGCGTTCCCCTGGATCAATGATTTGGCCGAGCTGCCCAACGGAATGGTGTTGCTCGGCAAGGACACGGGCATCCGACGATTGCTCGAGGATGGCACTGCCCTCGATGCCGACTTCACCTTCAATAACACTTGGCCCTTCGGGGCCCTGCACATTGAAGCGGCTCCAGATGGATCCTGGTACTTCTTCAATTCGAAGCTTCGGCGCGTTGATGCCAATGATCAATTGGATCCGTCGTTCGGCGAGGTGGACCTTAGCTTGGGCGAGACCCTGGAATTCACATACAGCGAAGGCGATGGAGTCGATGTGTTCGGATTCATGGTCAACGCAGAGCCCTTCTCGGATGATGTGGCGATCGAGCGCTACGACCTCGGTGGCGATGCGGTCACCGCGTGGGGCAGGAACGGGCGCATGGTATGCAACGGCAACGGAGGGAATGAGAACGTGACCGGATTGGCCGTGGCCAGCGATGGGTACATCTGGACCGTGGGTCCGGGCTACCAAGCAGGACCGATGATGGCGCGCTTCCAGCCGAACGGTGCGCCGGATCTTGGCTTCGGCTACAGCGGCGCGGCTGATCCCATCATGAACAGGCCCATCGCCGTGGGCGTGCGCAGCGACGGCACTGCGGTGGTAGCCGGGTCCAACATCGTTGGCAACAGCTCATGGCCCGTGGCTACGCTCGTGCTGGCGGATGGAAGCACCGATGCGTTCTGGAACACGAACGCGGGCGTCACGGGCACCACTAACGGGATCCAGCAGTGCGCGGACATGATCGTGCTCCCCGATGACCGCACCGCTGTGCTGATCAACATGGGCGACATCAGCAATCCGACCCCGGAGCATTGCGCCATTGTGATGCTTAGCGCCGATGGGCAGCGCGACCTGAGCTTCGGCACCGATGGGCAGGTGCTGTTCGGTTGGGATGGCGTGTCCGTAAGCGGAATCGCGATGCTGCCGAATGGCGGGCTGCTGTGCATCGGCACCGAGTACATCAACGGCGAGGTCAAGCTCTTCTCTTACGCCGTTGACGCCTCGGGACAGCCCTTCGGCGGCTTCGGGACCAATGGCGCGGCACTGGTGACACTGCCGCAGACCAGCTTCTATTTCACCAGCGTCAGGCCCGTGGTGCGGCCCGATGGCAGCTACTACGTGCTCTACGATGACACTTCGTTCGGTTGGCTTTCGCGCTTGCAACCCGATGGCAGCTTGGATCTCTCGTTCAACAATGGATACTATGCCCTCCCGGATTTCCAACTGGGCCGGGGCATGGGCCTGCTCAGCACGGACGAACTGCTCGTATCGTGCTACGAGTACTGGGGCACCCTACCGCTGCTGAAGTTCGGTGCGGATGGCGCGCTCGTAAGTTCGTTCGGTGACGGCGGCGTGTACACGATCGCCGACACCGCCATGGTGAAGTTCGGCAACTCCGTGCTCACGGTGCTGCCCGGAGATACGGTCCTGCTCGCAGGCGATCTGCGCCGCTCCGACTTCTGGGAGAGCGAAGGCATTGATCCGTTCCTGTTCCGATTCGATCCGGACTTCAACGTGAGCGCTGCAACGCAAGCGCTGCCGGAAGGACTCCTATGCTTCCCATCCCCGTCCGCTGGACGCGTGTTCATCCGCCTGAACGAGACGGAACACATGCTGTCGGTGATGTTGGTCGACGATGCCGGCAGAAGCATACCGGCCGAGGTGCAGCGGCAGAGCGAAGGCTTCGCGATCACGATGCCACCCGACGCAGCGCCCGGCGCATACATGCTGAGGCTAGGAACGCCGACCGGCGCGCGGGTCGCTCGCTTCGTTCTGCAGCGCTGAGCGATCGGTTGGATGAGCAAGCCTGAGCGACCTCGTCCCGCGCGAATACCTTCGGCCCCGCTTGCATCCAGAAGGCCCGAATGAACCGCGCATCACGCCCCATCAGCGACAGCTACTCAGAGACCACGCACGTGGTGCTGCCCAACGACACCAATACGCTCGGGAACCTCTTCGGAGGGCGGCTGCTGCAATGGCTCGACATCAGCTGCGCCATCAGCGCGCACCGGCACTGCAAGCGCACCGTGGTCACCGTGGCCGTGAACCACGTGGGCTTCGATCGGCCCATCAAGCTCGGCGATTTCGTCACCATCCGCAGCCACGTGAGCCGTGCCTTCGGCAGCAGCATGGAGGTGTGGAGCGATGTTTCCGTGGAGGACCAGGTGACCGGGGAGAAGATCCCGTGCAACAGCGCCATCTACACCTTCGTGGCGGTGGATCATGCGGGAAGGCCCGTGCAAGTGCCCGAGGCCGAGCCCACCAACGATGAAGAGCGCCGCCGCTACGATGGCGCCTTGCGCCGCCGGCAATTGCGGCTCATCCTCAGCAACAAGATGAAGCCCGACGAGGCCACGGAGCTGAAGAAGCTGTTCAGCTGATCAAAGCCCCTCGTCCAAACTGAGGCCATCGAAGAGCTCGCCCGTCGCGGTATCGTGCCCGAGCAAGCCGAGGTGCCGCAGCAGCGCGCCGATGCATGCCGCGCTCTGTTCGCCGCCGTGCACATGCGCCACCATGTAGCGCACTTGCGTGGCATCCTCCATGTGCAGCTGGATGCTGATATCGATGCCATCGCCCTTGGCGAAGAGCCAATCGTCGTCCACTTGATCGATGAAGGGGATGGCCTCGCGGACCCTGGTGATTAGCTGCTCGCGATCGCCGATGGGATTCGGCTTGAAATCCGGCGGCACCTCTTCGATGGAGGCAACGCGCGGGAAATCCTGGATGAAGATGTCCCAGCTCATGCCGAGGCGAGTTCAGCGATGCGCCGAAGGTCTTGCTTCTCCATGCAATGGAAGTGACCCTTGGGGCATTGGTCGTGGCCGATCTTGCTGCACGGACGACAGGACAGGCCAGGCACCTCACTGATCATGGCGCGTTCCGGATGCTGCGGCTGGTAAGGCCCCATGCCGAATTGCGGCACCGTATTGCCCCACAGGCTCACCACCGGCTTGTTGAATGCGCACGCGATGTGCATGGCACCGCTATCGTGCGCGATCACGCTCCCGGCCTGCTTGATCAGGGAGGCGCTGCCCAGGATATCGAAACGCCCGGCAGCATCGAACACCCTCCCTCCGATCGCATCGCCGATCATTCGCGCCACGGCCTGGTCTTCCTTTCCACCGACAAGCACGACGGGGCCTTTGATCAGGCGAGCGAGCTCGATGAGCTTGTGCGGAGGAAGCCGCTTGGTGGCGTGCGCCGCGCCGATCGCGAGCGCCGTGTATCCGGATTGATGCGACGGTGGCAGCGATGCGATGGGTACCTCCCGCTCTGCGGGCATGAAGAGCTCCAGGCCCTTGCCGTCATTCTTCACGCCCAGATGCGCCACGGCGCTCAGGTATCGATCAACGATATGGATCCTCGGCATGCGATCGATGCGCAGGTTCACCAGCAGCCACTTCTCGATATTGAGCTTGGGGAAGCTGTGCGCGGGCACGCCGAGCGCGCGCTTGATCCGGGCCGTGCGCAGGTTATGGTGCAGGTCGATCACGGCATCGAAGCGCTCAGCCTTCAACCGTGAGGTCAACTCGCCCAGGTCGTCGCCGAGCTCATGCACCCTGCTCACATGCGGATTGAAGCGCACCAGATCCGCGAAGGCGCTCTTGGTGGAGACGTGGATCTCCGCATCCTTCAGCTGCTCTTTGGCGCAGCGCAGCACCGGGCTGGTGAGCACGATATCGCCGATGGAGGAGAAGCGGAGGATCAGGAGTTTCACGCAGGCAAAGGTGCGTTAGCGCCGGTTGAGGGTTGGCGGCGACCTTTGCGCTGCATTCATCAGCCAAGGCATTCAACCCTCAACCTGCCTTGTCATCCCGGGCTTGACCCGGGACAACCCTGCAACCCCCAACCTTCCGGTGCAACTGACCGACACCCACGCCCATCTCTACAGCACCAAGTTCGATGCGGACCGAGAGGCCATGCTCCTGCGCGCGGCCGAGGCCGGTGTCTCGAAGCTCTTCCTGCCGAACGTGGATCACGAGAGCATCGCCGGCATGGATGCGCTCGTGGCCGCGCACCCCGATCGCTGTTTCGCCATGATGGGCCTGCACCCGTGCCATGTGGGTGAGGACAATGCCGCCACGATGGAAGAGGTGGAGCGCTTGCTGCGCACCGGCCGCTATTGCGCCGTGGGCGAGATCGGCATCGACCTGTACTGGGACAAGACCTTCCTCGCGCAGCAGCAGGAGGTGTTCCGCCAACAGGTACGCTGGGCGAAGGAGCTGCACTTGCCGATCGCCATCCATTGCCGCGAGAGCTTCAACGAGGTGATCGCCATCGTGGAAGAGGAGAATGGCGATTCGCTCACCGGCGTGTTCCATTGCTTCACCGGAAGCGCGGAAGAAGCGCGGCGCGTGATCGCATTGAAAGGCTTCTGCCTCGGCATCGGAGGCGTGGTCACCTACCCGAAGGGCGGCTTGTTCGAGACCCTGCGCGAGGTGGGCGCTGCGCACTGCGTGCTGGAGACCGATGCGCCCTACCTCGCGCCCGTGCCCTACCGTGGCAAGCGAAACGAGCCCAGCTACCTCACGCACATCGCCGCCAAGCTCGCGGAGGCCACGGGCCTTCCGGTGGAAGAGATCGCCGCGATCACCACGCGGAACGCCGAGCTACTTTTCCGGCGATGAGCGCTTCCGTCCTCCTGATCTACACCGGCGGCACCATCGGCATGCTCGCCGATCCGCGCACCGGGGCGCTGCGCCCCATGGACCTCGCGCACCTGGAGGAGCAGGTGCCCGAATTGGAGCGGGTGGGTGTCCGGTTGGGCGCAACGGCCTTCGAGCAGCCCATCGACAGCAGCGACATGCGGCCGGCGGACTGGGTTCGCATCGCGCGGATCATCGGCGATCGCTACCACGAATTCGATGGTTTCGTGGTGCTGCATGGCAGCGATACCATGGCGTACACGGCAAGCGCGCTGAGCTTCCTGCTGGAGGGTCTCACGAAGCCCGTGATCCTAACCGGATCGCAATTGCCCATCGGCACCATCCGCACCGATGCCAAGGAGAACCTGATCACCGCCATCGAGGTGGCGGCCGCCAAGGATGAACAAGGCCGCTCGATGGTGCCCGAAGTAGCCGTGTACTTCGAGTACCGCTTGATGCGCGGCAACCGCACGGTGAAGGTGCATGCCGAGCGCTTCGAGGCCTTCCGATCACCGAATTGGCCAGCCCTGGCCGAGGCCGGTGTTCACCTGCGCTATGACCGCTCCGCGATCCTGCCGCACCGAAGCGGGCCGCTCACGGTGCATGAGCGGGTCGATTCCCGCGTGGGGGTGATCCGTTTGTTCCCGGGAATCTCCGCGGAATGGGTGGCGCATGCCTTGGCCACCCCCGGCCTGCGTGCGGTACTGCTCACCACCTTCGGAAGCGGCAATGGCCCTACCGATCCGGGTTTCATCGGAGCCCTGCGCGGTGCACGTGAGCGGGGCGTCCACCTGCTCAACGCGACCCAATGCGTGGGCGGCCGCGTGGACCAAGGCCGATATGTGACCAGCCGTGCGTTCGTTGACCTGGGCGTGATACCATGCGCCGACATGACCGTCGAAGCCGCACTAGCCAAGACAATGTTCCTGCTCGCCGCGGATCCGCCTGCGGGTGCATTCGCCCAACGAATGGCAGCACCGATCGCGGGTGAATTGACGTTGGGGTAACGTGACCGGACTTCCACTCGCTGCCTCGCCCCAGCCGCTGCTTGTAAAGCCTTTGGCGCGTAGGGCCAATTGTTACCTTGGCCGCCCTTCGGAAGGCCGTGGAACCGCCTTCCGGGATACAACTGGAGAGATGGCCGAGTGGTTGAAGGCGCGCGCCTGGAAAGTGCGTTTACCTGAAAGGGTAACGGGGGTTCGAATCCCTCTCTCTCCGCCATTGCAAAGCGAGCGGCGGAGCCGCGCGGCTGAATGCGATGGCAGCGAGCCGAGCGTGCTCGGACGAGCGGACAGCGCATGCAGCCAGAGGCCCGAAGGGCCGACGCTTTGCAATGAAGCCCTCCCCAACGGGAAAGGCCGACCGGAGGGAGGCCAATCCCGCTCATTGCCTGAAAGCGAGCTGACGATGCAAATGAGCCAGAGGCCCGAAGGGCCGACGCTTTGCAATGAAGCCCTCCCCAACGGGAAAGGCCGACCGGAGGGAGGCCAATCCCGCTCATTGCCTGAAAGCGAGCTGACGATGCTAATGAGCCAGAGGCCCGAAGGGCCGACGCTTTGCAATGAAGCCCTCCCCAACGGGAAAGGCCGACCGGTGGGAGGCCGATCCTTCTTTGTACCGGGCGCCCAAGCTTCATCCAACAATCCAGGATTCGTGCGCTGGCCCAACCCCTCAACCGGTTCGCCGCTTCGATCCAACCCCCATCTTTGACCCGCTCTCAACGGAACCAACCGACAACAACCCCCACACGCAACCCTTCACACATGGTACGCAAGTTCTTGTCCCTCTGCATGGCGGCCTTCGTCGGCCTCAGCCTGCTCACCACCCCGGTCATGGCTCAGGACGCCCCCGCCGCGGCTTCCACTGAAGTTGCCGCCGATGCCGGTTCCGCTGGTGGCCACCAAATGTTCAAGCAGCGCTTCATCGAGGGCGATCCCATCTGGATGGCGCCGGTGCTCGTGTGCTTGATCCTTGGCTTGGCCATGGTGATCGAGCGCATCATCTACCTGAACATGGCCAGCACCAACACCGACAAGCTCCTCGGGTCCGTGGAAGAAGCCCTCAAGAGCGGCGGCATCGATGCGGCCCAGGAAGTCTGCCGCAACACCCGCGGGCCCGTGGCCGGCATCTTCTACCAAGGCCTCGACCGCGCGCACGAGGGCGTGGACATCGCCGAGAAGAGCATTGTGGCTTACGGTGGCGTGGAAGTGGGCCGCCTCGAGCGCGGCCTGCCCTGGATCGCGCTCTTCATCGCATTGGCGCCCATGCTCGGATTCCTGGGAACCGTGGTCGGGATGATCTTCGCGTTCGACCAGATCGCGATCGCCAACAACATCAGCCCGGCCATCGTGGCGGGCGGCATCAAGGTGGCGCTGCTCACCACGGTGTTCGGCCTCATCGTCGCCATCATCCTGCAGATCTTCTACAACTACCTGCAGAGCAAGATCGACAGCATCAGCGGCCAGATGGAAGAGGCTTCCATCAGCCTGGTTGACATGCTGGTGAAGCACAACATGAGCAAGCACTGATCATGAAACACTCCCCAACGAACAGCATCGGCCGCATCGCGCAATGGGCGCTCATTGGGCTCGGCGTGCTCTTCACCATCATGATCTTCGCTGGCAGCGACCTCGGCATCGACGGCGGCCTATGGATCTCTTACATCGCGATGTGCGCTGCAACGCTTGCTGCGATTGGCTTCTCCGTCACCGGCCTCACGCGCAAGTCGCTGATCGGCATCGGCGCATTCGTTGCGCTCCTGCTGGTCGCCTACCTCATCTCCGATGGCTCTGACGCCGCGAAGTACAACATCACCGAAGGCGCATCCAAGTGGATCGGCGCAGGTCTGATCACCATGTACCTGGCCCTCATCGGCGCCATCGGCGCCATCGTTTACGGTGAAGTGACTCGCCTGCTCAAGTGAACACGCCATGCTGAAGAAACGCGCCAAGTCAGGCCCGGGCGAGATCAATGCCGGCTCCATGGCCGACATCGCCTTCCTGCTGCTGATCTTCTTCCTGGTGACCACCACCATGGATACCGATGTGGGCATACTGCGCCTGCTGCCGCCAATGGTGGAAACCCCTCCGGATCCGGATGTCATCAACAAGCGCAACGTTTACGAGGTGCTCGTGAACGACGCCGACCAGCTCCTGGTCGAGGGCGAGCCGATGGACATCAAGGAACTGCGCGCCGGGGCCAAGGAATTCATGACCAACCCGGCCAACCTGGATAATCTGCCCGCCAAGACCAAGGTGAGCGCGGCATTCTGCAGGGAGCAGCTCCAATCTGAACAAGGGCTGGATGGCCGCCGCAACCGATACCTCGAAGGCCCGCTTCGAGGAGGGCGTGAAGAAATGGGAAGGCAAGCTCAAGGCCATTGAGCTGCTGGGCGAATACAGCGAGCTGCCCAACGACGCGCTCATTTCGCTGCAGACCGGCTCCAAGACCAGCTACAACATGTACGTGCAGGTCCAGAACGAACTGGAATCAGGGATCCGCGAACTGCGCGACGAGCTGAGCAAGGAGAAGTTCGGTCGCAAGTTCACAGAGCTCGATGAGAAGGTTGATGAGGACCAGGATCGGATCAAGTCCATCCGGCTGGTTTACCCGCAGCGCATCTCCGAAGCCGAGCCGGTTGACCTCACCAAGAAGAACTGATCGCCATGTCGCGCTTCAAGGAAAAGAAAGGATCCACACCGGCCATCAGCACGGCCTCATTGCCCGACATCATCTTCATGCTCCTCTTCTTCTTCATGGTCACCACCGTGATGCGCGAAGTGGACCTGAAGGTGAAAGTGGTGCTGCCCGAAGCCAACGAAGTGGCCAAGCTCGAGGACAAGGCCTTGGTCGATTACCTCTACATCGGCCCCCCCGCGGACAAGGCACGCGGCACCGAGCCCCTGTTGCAGCTCAACGACGACTTCGCGACCCTCAGTGAGATCGACGCCTTCGTGGTGGCGGGAAACGAGCGGCGCGATGAAGTTCTGCGCGGCAAGATCACCCGCTCACTGAAGGTGGACAAGGACACCTACATGAAGTTCGTGACCGATGTGAAGCAGGAGCTGCGCAAGAGCAACGCCCTGAAGATCAACTACAGCACCTCGCGCGGCCGCTGAGCCAAGCCAACTGTTCTGGAACGGCCGCCATCGCGCGGCCGTTCTGCATTCACGGCCGAATGACCCTCCCGAACGGCTCACATCCCGCCGCCCCAGCGCACCCACAGGGCCGCGCAGAGCATGGCTCCCAACCCAAGCTCCGCTAGCCAGCTGCGCTTGGGGTTCAGGAAGAGGTAAGCGGCGATCCCTCCGATAGGCAAAGCGGCGAGCACGGCCGGGAAGCTCCCCTTCAGCCAGAAGAGAAGGCCCATGACCACCGCCATGGAAAGCGCCAATGCCATGAACGCCGACCGCAGGTTCCTGCCGCGCATCACGCTCTGCGCCTGACTGCGATAGAAGGCCGCCAGCGCCAGCAGCAAGATGGGCATTGCAACTGAAAGGAAGGACTTCCGCGCAAGCCCATTCCAGAGCACGGCAGGGGCCATGTCCTCAGGCATCACCGTGAGCAGGGGGCGCCAAGGCGTTCGTCCTGCCAAGTGAAGCGCCATCCATGCGATGTAGAATACCAGCGCTGCACCGATCACCGGCAGCACATACTCGCGCCACGCAAAAGGCCGGATGAGCGAGGTGCTGATCCACAGCACCACGAGGAGCACCGCGTAGGGCAGGTAGCAGAGCGCCGCTAGCCCGATGAGCAGCGCGGCATCGAAGAGCGCCGCGAGCGCCGCACCGGTATTGCTGATGGACCATGCCCTGCGCAAGGCGAAGAGCACGAGAGGGAGCCCGAGCAGCGCCGGATCATAGCAGCCTGGGCCGCACAGCCCCGCCAGCAGCACCGGGAAGGTGAGCGCCACCAAATGGTTCCGGCGGTCCATCAGCTCCAGCGCATTCACCAGGATCGCCAATTGCACCGTCGCCAGCGCCACCAGCACCAGGCCCGCAAGCGCGTTGGCCCACGCCGAGCCGCCCAGCACCTGCTGCATCAACGAGGCCACCGGCATCAACGAACCGTTCTGCACCGGTGCGTGCCAGAACGCGGGCACGAAGAGCGCCGCCACCACCATCGGCACGGATACCAGAACGGCGGGCTGGTTGCTGCGGAAGAAGGCGGCGAGCATGCGGCGGCGAGGGGCGAAGGTCGGGACGGCTGGCCTAGGGCGCTCTGAGAGCAGGTAATCTCCGGAATATCCCCCCTCCTATCTTCGCCCCGCTTCACGCCTTACCGCCATGCAAGACATCGCCTTCGCCCTCGGCCATTTCATGGAGTGGACCTTCAAGATCCTCGAGAAGATGGGCTGGATGCCCGTCACGCTCACCAGCATCACGCTCTTCGTGGGCATGCTCTACTGGCTCAACCTGCAGGGCAAGTACAACCGCAAGGCCAAGGCCAACGGCACCATGGCATAAGTGCCACGGAGCCAAAGCGCACCTCTACCGTTACGGCTTCACTGCAGCCGCGCGTTGCGCGGGCTGCTTCACCAGGTCCTTCCCGATATCGTCTCGGCGGTATCGCCCCTCAAAGTGGATGGCGTCCGCGGCGCGGTAGGCGGAGGCGATCGCGCTCTCCAGGTCCTTGCCGATGCCGGTGACGCTGAGCACGCGCCCGCCATCGGTCACCAGCGCATCGTTCTTCGTTCGGGTGCCCGCGTGGAACACGTAGGCGTCGCGCACCTGCTCCACGCCGGTGATCGGCTTGCCCTTCTCGTAGTCGCCGGGGTAGCCTGCTGAAGCGAGCACGATGGTCACGGCGGTGCGGTCGTCCACATCCACATGGCGCTCGCTGAGCGTGCCTGTGGCGATGCCTTCGAAGAGATCGAGCAGATCGCTCTTCAGGCGCGGCAGGATCGCTTGCGTCTCGGGATCGCCCAGGCGCACGTTGTACTCGATCACATAGGGGTCGCCATTCACGTTCATCAGTCCCATGAAGAGGAAGCCCTGGTAGGCGAGGCCATCCTTCTTCATGCCGCGCACGGTGGGCGCCGCCACGCGGTCGTGCACCTTCTGCATGAAATCCTTATCGGCAAAAGTCACGGGCGATACCGCGCCCATGCCGCCGGTGTTGGGGCCGCTGTCGGCGTTGCCGATGCGCTTGTAGTCCTTGGCGGCGGGCAGCATCTTGAACGCATCCCCGTCGGTGATCAGGAAGGCGCTGCACTCCACGCCCTTCAGGTGCTGCTCGATCACCACGCGCTCTCCGGCCTCTCCGAAGCGTCCGCTCTGCAGCATGTCGCGCAGCGCCTTGGCCGCCTCCTTCTTGTCGTTGGTGATGATCACGCCCTTGCCGGCCGCGAGGCCATCGGCCTTCACCACGTAGGGCGCGTTCACACGGTCCAGGTGCTCGATGGCGTCTTGCAACTGGCCCTTCGTGAAGGTGCGGTGCGCCGCCGTGGGGATGTTGTGGCGGAACATGAACTCCTTCGCGAAGTCCTTGCTGCCCTCGAGGCGCGCGCCCTCCGCCTTGGGACCGATCACCGTGACGCCGGCGAGCTTCGGGTCCTCCGCGATCCGGTCGTGCAGGCCATCCACCAGCGGGCCTTCGGGGCCCACCACCACGATGCGGATGTTCTTCTCCAGGATGAAGTTGCGCAGGGCCTTGTGGTCAGCGGGGTCAATGTCCGCGCTCCGGCCATGGCGCAAGGTGCCGGGGTTGCCGGGCGCCACATAGAGCGCATCGAGCAAGGAGCTCTGCGCGATCTTCCAAGCCAGCGCATGCTCGCGTCCGCCACTGCCGATCAAGAGAACATTCATCAGGATCCGATTTGCTGCAAAGGAAGGTCCGGCCGTTCTGCTGGCATGCCAGGAGTTATCAACCTGTGTTGAGGTCGGGCGATAGCCGCACGCACCCGAATCTTCAACCGGTCATTGCGCCCGCGAGGAACGAAGCGCGAAGCAACAACCCTCAGCCTCCTAGTGCTTATGCGGCATGCGCTTGATGCTGCAGCCGATGTTGCGCGTGCTGGATGGATCAACGGGCTGGCCCGCTACCATCTTGTCGATCGCGTTGTAGGCCCAGCGCTCCTTCACCTCGCTGGCCTTGGCCACGTTGTCGTCGATGGCGCCCTTGTACGCGAGCTTGTGGTTCTTGTCGAAGAGGAACACGTGCGGCGTGGTGCGCGCACCGAAGGCATCGGCCACCTTGTGCCCTTCATCGAGCAGGTAGGCGCCGGTGTATTTCTTCTCCTTGTAGCGCGCCTGCATGTCGGCGAACGAATCGCCATCGCCACGCTTGGCCTCGTTGCTGTTGATCAGCACCACGGGCACGCCGAAGCGGGCGCCCACGGCCATCAATTCCGGGTATCGGCCTTCCCAGCCCTCGCTTCCTTCTGAGCCGATCACGAAGGGGCAGGTATTGCACGAGAAGATCACCAGCGTGCCGTTGCGGCCGGCGAGGTCCTTCAACGAGGCCATCTCGCCATCCACGTTCTTCATCTTCACATCGGCAGCGGGCATGGCATCGCCGATGTTGAGGTTGGGCAGCTCGTGCGCGGCGATGGCGACGGTGCCGAGAGCGATCAGTGAGATGGTCTTCAGGAGCATGGTGCGTGATGTTGTGAGGCGCGAAGGTATCGGAGCGAGGGGCCTGCGCCGACAGAGCCGGCGGGCGGGCGGAACGTGATGCGCGTTTCATCCAGCCCAAGCCTGCCCCCGTATTTTCGCCCCGACATGCTGAAGCAAGGATTATATCAGAAGCTCGCCCAGAAGCTCAGCCCGCAGCAGATCCAGCTGATGAAGATGCTGCAGCTGCCCACCGTGGAGATGGAGGAGCGCATCCGACAGGAGCTGGAGGAGAACCCTGCGCTGGAGAGCGGCGAGGACGAGAACGATGAGGAGGCCCCTTCCGAGGAGCAGGCCATCGCGGAGAGCACCGAGCTCGACACCGAGCAGAACGAGGAGAATGAGCGCGACGATTTCGACCTGAGCGAGTACTTCCCCGATGACGATACGCCCGACTACAAGCTGAGCGTGCGCAATACCGGGCCCGACGAGGAGGACCGCGAGATCCCCTTGGCCGGCGGCACCACCTTCCAGGACAACCTTCGGCAGCAGCTCGGCCTGCGCGACTGCGATGAGCGCACCGCCCTGCTCGCGGAGCACCTGATCGGCAACCTCGATGAGGACGGCTACCTGCGCCGCGACCTGCACGCCGTCGTCAACGACCTGGCCTTCACCCAGAACCTGATGGCGAACGTGGCCGAGCTGGAGAAGGCCCTGGCCGAGGTGCAGGAGCTCGATCCCGCGGGCACCGGTGCCCGCGACCTGCGCGAATGCCTGCTGCTGCAGGTGCGCCGGATGCCTCACAGCCTCGAGCAGCGCATCGCCGAGGAGATCCTCGGCAAGCATTTCGACGCCTTCGCCAAGAAGCACTACGAGAAGATCATCGAGCGCCTCGAGATCGATGAGGACGCGCTCAAGGGCGCCATCGAGCTCATCACGCACCTGAACCCCAAGCCGGGCAACACGCAGCGGGAGAACGCCGCCCCCAGCCAGGAGATCATCCCCGATTTCCATGTGCTCGCCATCGATGGCCAGCTCGAGCTCACCCTCAACGGCCGCAATGCCCCCGAGCTGCGCGTGAGCCGCGCCTACCGCGACATGATGCAGGAGTACGCGCGCAACAAGAAGGACAAAGCGGCGAAGGAGGCGATCATGTTCATCAAGCAGAAGCTCGATGGCGCCAAGTGGTTCATCGATGCGATCAAGCAGCGGCAGCACACCCTGATGGTGACCATGGAGGCCATCATGGAGCACCAGCGCGAGTTCTTCCTCACCGGCGATGAGACCAAGTTGAAGCCGATGATCCTGAAGGACATCGCCGAGAAGGTGGGCATGGACATCAGCACCATCAGCCGCGTGGCCAACAGCAAGTATGTGCAGACGAACTACGGCACCATCCTGCTCAAGTTCTTCTTCAGTGAGAGCCTCACCAACCAGGAAGGCGAGGAAGTGAGCACCCGTGAGGTGAAGAAGATCCTGAAGGACGCCATCGAGGCCGAGGACAAGCACAAGCCCCTCACCGACGACGAGCTCACGGCGCTCCTCATCAGCAAGGGCTACAACATCGCCCGGCGCACCGTGGCCAAGTACCGTGAGCAGCTCAGCCTGCCAGTGGCGCGGCTGCGGAAGCAGCTTTGACGAAGCGGCCGGTTCCCCAGCGGCGAGTTTGCAAGCGGCGAACTAGCCGCTTCCACGTCAATTGCCATAGGGCTATCCCCCTCGACCTTCGCACTGGCCGCTCGCCGCTGGCACACTCGCCGCTCCGCCGTACCCTGCTCTTCGACATGCTCCCCTAACTTGCCACACGCCTGCTCGCGCACTTGAGACCCGCTGCCCGCTTCCTCTCCTACGCCCTGCATCCGCTGCTGATGCCCGTGCTCACGCTCTGGGTCGCGCTGGAGCTCGACCCGCATCTGGGCTATTTCCTGCCTGTTGAGTCGCGCTGGAAGCTGCTCGCGATCGTGGCGCTGATGACCATTGTGTTCCCGCTCACAAGCACCCTGCTGCTTCGCAGCGCCGGCGTGGTGCAAAGCCTTGAGATGCACGCGCGCCAGGAACGCATCGCGCCGTTCGTGATGACCCTGCTCTACTATGCCATGGCCGCTTACCTGCTCACCAGCGCCCCGGTGCATCCGCTCACGCTCACGCTCATCGCGGGTGCGACAGTGGCGCTGCTGCTGGCCACGATGATCACGCTGCGCTGGAAGATCAGCGCGCACATGGTGGGGATCAGCGGCTGCATCGGTGCAGTGGCCGCGCTCGATGCCCTGCACGATCTCGGCGCCTTCGTGCCCTTGTGCACGCTGCTCTTGCTGGCCGGCGCGCTGGGCACGGCACGGCTGCTCACCAGTGATCACACTCCAGGACAGGTCTATGCGGGCGCAGCCGTTGGATTCGGCAGCGTGTCCGCCGCTGTGCTCTGGATGCCGGCTTGGCCTTTCTGAGCGCGCGGCCCATCTTCGTGCCTGCGCCCATGCGATCGCTCCTCCTTTCTCTCATCGCAGCATCGCTGCACTGCTCAGCGCAAGAGTCCGTGACTTCCTATTGGAGCGGCGCCCTCGGCCCAACCAGCATCCATATCCGCGCGCGGCTCAGCGGACCTACGGACAGCGTGCGCGTGCTGGCCTGCGCTCCGCCCTGCACCGAGGAGATCGCCAGTCCTTACACCGTGGCCGACCCCAGCGCCGACCAAGTGGCTGCAATTGAGCTCACCGGGCTTCAACCGGGCACACCCTATACCTATCGCTTCGAGGTGAACGGCGTGCAGGATGCATCAGGAATCGCAGCCGGGAGCTTCACCACCCCGGGCTTCGGAGCAGCATCCTTCTCATTCGTGACCGGCTCCTGCAACGGCAGCAGCAGCCATCCCGTGTGGCAAGCCATGCAGGAAAAGGAGCCGCTCTTCTTCCTCAGCACCGGCGACCTGCATTACCGGGACCCCAACAGCACGGCGATCGAGCCGCATCGGGCGCCCTACCGGGAAGACGTGCTCTCCGTCTCGCCAATGAAGGAGTTCCTGCACGCCACGCCCATCGCCTATGTATGGGACGATCACGATTTCTGCGGCAATGGCTCTGATGCCAGCTACATCGGCAAGGCCAGCGCTGCGCGCGCCTATCGCGAATACGTTCCGCACTACCCGCTGCACCATCCCATCAGCGTGCATCAGTCGTTCACCATCGGTCGCGTGCATTTCATCATCAGCGATCTGCGCAGCACCAAGACCGGAGAAGAGATGATGAGCGGTGCCCAGCTCGCGTGGCTGCTCAGCGAGATGCTCTACGCGCGCGACAACGGTCTGGTGGCCGCGTGGGTCACCTCGCTCACCTGGAACAGCGTGGGCTATCCGGAGAACTGGGCCTGCCAGCCCGCCGAGCGCACCGCACTGAACGATGTGCTCTTCGCCCTGGGCGTGAAGGACCTCTTCATCATCGCCGGCGATGCGCACATGCTCGCGATCGACGATGGCACCAATGCCGATTTCAGCACTGCGCAGGACCTGCGCTACCACTACCCCATCTTCCAAGCGGCCGCATTGGCCCGTTGGGGCTCGTACAAGGGCGGCCAATTCAATCAAGGAGGCGTCTTCCCGAACCCGAGCCCCGCGCACGGGCAGTTCGGCGAGGTGCTGGTGGAAGACAGTGGATTCGAGCTCTGCATCACCTTCAATGGATGGCAGACCGATGGAGCGGGCGCGGAGTGCGGATTGGTGAACAGCTACACCTTCTGCCGCACGCCAGGGCAGATCCTGGTGGGCGCCCCTCAGCCGACCAATGCCGGATTGATCAGTTGGTACGCTGAGGATGCCGGCCTCATGGTGCATGTCCCTGAACGGGCCACCGCCATTGAGGTGGAGGTCCGTGATGCCATGGGCCGCCTGTTGCTGCACGAACGCCGAGCCGCACAGCATGGGCTCTTGAGCCTGCCGATGCCACGCTTGAGCCAGGGCCTCCACACCGCCAGCATCCGCTGCGGCGATCAGCGATCGAGCCTGCGCTTCATGGCTGGTCCTTTGCACTGATCCCGCCTAACATCCGCAGTTCCACATGCATGCCGATCGCCGCGCCTTCATCCGTGACACCACCCTCGCGATCCTCGGCTTCGGCCTGGTGCCGCGCAGCCTGAAGGCATTCTATCAGCCCGGCGACCAGAAGGTGCGACTGGGCTTCATCGGCGTGGGCCTTCGCGGGCAGACGCACCTGGCGGAGCTCGCCTTGCGCGATGACGTCGAGATCATCGCCATGCACGATCCGGATCCCAGCATGATGGCCATGGCCCAGCAGCTGCTCGCGAAGGCTAAGCGGCCCAAGGCCATGGCCTACGTGAACGGCAACGAGGGCTACTTGGAACTGCTGCGGCGCAAGGACATCGATGCGGTGATCATCAGCAGTCCGTGGGAATGGCACGTGCAGCAAGGCATCGCAGCGCTGGAAACGGGCAAGATCGTGGGCATGGAAGTGTGCGGCGCCATGAGCGTTGATGATTGCTGGACGATCGTGCGCACGAGCGAGAAGACCGGCGTGCCGGTGATGATGCTCGAGAACGTGTGCTACCGCCGCGATGTGATGGCCGTGATGAACATGGTGCGTCAAGGAATGTTCGGCGAGCTGGTGCATGCGCAGGGCGGATATCAGCACGATCTGCGGCATGTGCTCTTCAACAGCGGCGCGCCCAACGGTTACGGCGATGGCGTGGAGTTCGGCGCGAAGGGATGGAGCGAGGCCAAGTGGCGCACCCAGCATTACGTGGACCGCAACGGCGAGCTCTATCCCACGCATGGCCTCGGCCCTGTTGCGGTGATGATGGACATCAACCGCGGCAACCGGCTCACGCGCCTGAGCAGCATCGCGAGCAAGGCGCGCGGCGCGCATAAGCACATCATGGAACATGCGAAAGGCGGCGCATCGCATCCGAACGCGCGCGTGGAATTCAAATGCGGCGACGTGGTGAGCACCCAGATCCAATGCGCCAACGGAGAAACGATCCTGCTCACGCACGACACCACCTTGCAGCGTCCATACAACCTCGGCTTCCGCGTGCAGGGAACCGAGGGCCTGTGGCAGGACAACGGCTGGGGCGAAGCGGACCAAGGCATGCTCTACTTCGAGAAGCGCATGGAGCACGGTCACCGTTGGGAAAACAGCAAGGCATGGCTGGAGCAATACGACCACCCGCTCTGGAAACGCCACGCCGCGCAAGCCGAGGGCGCAGGCCATGGCGGCATGGACTTCTTCGTGGACCACGCCTTCATCGAATGCATCAAGCGCAAGGCGCCTTTCCCGCTCGATGTGTACGACATGGCCACGTGGTACGCCATCACGCCGCTGAGCGAGAAGAGCATCGCCGAGGGCGGGCAAGTGCAGGACATCCCGGATTTCACCGATGGGAAATGGACGACGCGAAAACCGAACTTCGGTTTCACGGATGAATACTGATCAGAAAATGAGAGGATCAGATGATCAGAAAATGGGGAGAGCGCTCGTGTGCTTGGCATTTCATTTTCTGATCATCTCATTCTCTGATCATCTGATCGCACAGGCTCCCTACGTCCCTCCTTCCGACCCGCTCGTTCAGCAGAAGCTGGAGCAATGGAAGGACCTCAAGTTCGGACTTCTCATGCACTGGGGTCCTTACAGCCAGTGGGGCGTGGTGGAGAGCTGGAGCATCTGCCCGGAGGACGAGGATTGGTGCAGGCGCAAACCCGAGCATGGCGCCTCCTACAGTGAATACGTGAAGAACTACGAGGCGCTCTCCACAACCTTCGATCCGGTCAAGTTCGATCCGGAGCATTGGGCGCGCGCCGCGAAGGATGCCGGCATGAAGTACATGGTCTTCACCACCAAGCACCACGACGGCTTCTGCCTATTCGACACCAAGACCACGGACTACCGGATCACTTCGTCGCGCACCGCCTACGGTGATGACCCACGAGCGAATGTGACCAAGCACATCTTCGAAGCCTTCCACGCGCAGGGCCTGTGGACCGGCGCCTACTTCAGCAAGCCCGACTGGCACAGCGATGACTATTGGTGGCGCTACTTCCCGCCCAAGGACCGCAGCGTGAACTACCTGCCCACCAAGCATCCCGAGCGCTGGCAGGCCTTCAAGGACTACACCTTCACGCAGATCGAGGAGCTGATGACCGGCTACGGCCCGGTGGACATCCTCTGGCTCGATGGTGGCTGGGTGCGCCCGCTCAGCAGCATCGACACGAGCGTGAGCTGGCAGAAGGCCATCACCATTGAGCAGGACATCGACATGCCGCGCATCGCGACCATGGCACGCAAACACCAACCCGGCTTGCTCGTGGTGGACCGCACCGTGGGCGGCGAATACGAGAACTACGTGACGCCCGAAGGCCATGTGCCCGACGCGGACCTTGGCGTGCCCTGGGAGACCTGCATGCCCATGGGCACCAGCTGGAGCTGGGTACCGAATGAAAAGTACAAGAGCACCGACGAGATCATCCGCACCTTGGTGAGCGTGGTGTCGCGCGGAGGAAGTCTCTTGTTGAATGTGGCTCCCGGTCCCGATGGGCAGCTGGACTCAACAGCATACGTGCGCCTGAAGGAAGTGGGAGAATGGCTGAAGGTGAATGGAGAGGCGGTGTATGGGACGAGGGCATCCTATGTTGGTGACTTGCCCGGCGCAATGGGAAGAACATTTGCTTGGCGCGCTGGAGAGCGGAAGGCGGCTTACGTCTTCCTCGATCCAAAGGTGGTTGGAGCCGGAACTGTCACGATCCCTTTCTCAAGCCCGGTCTATGGGGAACAGGTTAGTTGCCTAGGACACGGCAAGGTGGGCTTCGCTCGGACCAAAGAGGGCCTGACCCTCCGGTTGCCCAGATCAGTGAGGGGCTCAACTGAGCTACCTGTTGTCATGAAGGTCGCATTCGAGAACAGCGAATTCTAGCAGTTTCAACCGCAAGGAGCTCATGTATGAAGCCATCACCTCCCGGCAGTATTCGCGACTGTGCGTGAGCCTCGCATTCGCACTCCTCTCCACCGCATCCTTCGCCCAAGACACCTCTCCCTTCTCCTTCCGCATGGCCTTCACCCACCCGGCCAGGGACAGCGCCTACGCCGCGGAACACCGGATCCGCCAAGTGATCAAGACCCGCGACAGCGAGGACCCCAAGTGGGGCCTCTGGGTCCACACCATGCACCGCTTCGTTCCGCCTGCACAGTTCGAGGCACACCCGGAGTACTTCGCGGAACGGAATGGCGTGCGCGTTCCCGACCAGCTATGCCTGAGCCACCCCGAGGTGCTCCGCATCACCGTGGACAGTCTGCGTGCGATGATGGCCCGCAAGCCTGCTGCCCGCTACTGGAGCGTGAGCCAGATGGACAACTACAACCACTGCCAGTGCGCGCTTTGCCACCGCACCGACAGCCTCGAAGGTTCACCGAGCGGCAGCATACTCCGCTTCGCGAACGCGGTGGCCGACAGCTTCCCGGACAAGGTCATCAGTACGCTCGCCTACCAGTACAGCCGCAGCGCGCCGAAGGTCACCAGGCCGCGGCCGAACGTGAACACCATGCTCTGCAGCATCGAGGAGGACCGCAGCCGGCCGATCGCATCGCGGGATCAACCCGGCTCGTTCACCGCGGATCTGCGTGACTGGTCAGCGCTCACCCACAACATCATCGTCTGGGACTACGTGATCAACTTCTCGCACCTGGTGATGCCCTTCCCGAATTGGAAAGTGCTGCAACCGAATCTGCAGCTCTTCCGCGATGCCGGCGTGCCGATGGTCTTCGAGCAAGGGCTCTCATCGCCCGGCGGGGAGATGCCCGAGTTCCGCACCTATCTGCTCGCGAAGCTCATGTGGAACCCGGACCTGAACGTGGATTCACTGCGCTGGCAGTTCATGGACACCTTCTACGGCGATGCGGGCGTGTACATCGACAAATACACCCGCCTGCTGGAAGAGGAATTGGACAAGAGCGGTAAGCCGCTCACGCTCTACGAGCACCCCCAAGCGCATAAGGACGGCTACCTCAGCCCGGAGAACCTGGCCAAGTACAAGATGCTCTTCAACAGCGCGGAGGCGGCCACATTCGATGAAGACACGATCTACGCATGGCGCGTGGAGGATGCGCGGCTAGGAATCATGTACGCGGAGCTGGAAGTGGCGCGGGCGATGCCGCACGCTGCGAATGGCCTCTTCGAGAAGGACAGTGTTGGGCATTGGCACGCGAAGACGTATTACGTGGAGTTGCTCGAGACCTTCGTGTCACGCACGAAGAAGCATGGCCATCTGCTGCTGCATGAGACGCGGAATACACCGGATGAGTACTTCAAGGAGTTCAGCGAGCACCTTAAGCACGGCGCGGTGAACCACCTCGCCGTTGGCAAGAAGATCACCTTCGAGACCCCACCTGATGCGCGCTACCCGGGCGGCGGCCCCGATGCGCTGATCGACGGCTTCCGTGCGAGCGCCAACTACCAGTTCGGCTGGCAGGGCTGGTACGGCAAGGACATGGTGGCGATAATCGATCTAGGAGTATCGGCCACTGTCCTGACCATCCAAGCGACGTTCTTACAGGATCAGCAGAGTTGGATATTCCTTCCGTCCGAAATGGTCATCGAAACATCAACGGATGAGGTCAGCTGGTCGGCATTCGACAAGACTGCGGTTCCGCTTCAGAAACAGAAAGGAGCTCCGCACATCCTGACGCTGAAGAATGAGGTGATCCCCGGTCCTGTTAGCCGCTACATCCGCATCACCGCGAAGAACCTCGGCGCCTTACCCGCTTGGCACGGCAGCAAAGGCGAATGCTGGCTGTTCTGTGATGAGATCGTAGTCAGGTGAGGGTGATCCTCCTCAGTAGCCGCCTTCGCCTCTGTACAACCGCAACGGCCCATCCAGCTTCACCTTCAGCACGGTCATCCACTCATCGTCAACGCTTTCAGGGATGTCGATGAAGACCAAGCCCGGCACCTTGCTCCAGCTGATCTTGCCCACCACGCGGTGCTGCAATGGCATTGAGGCTCCGACGACTTCGGCAGAAACGATCTTGTTGACGAGTCCCTTGATCTCCACGCTGCCGCTCATGCCATTGGCAAGGAAGAGATAGAGCGTGGTGCTGTCTTGTGAAAGTGTGGTGGGGCCGAAGAAGTGCCCGTTGGGCAGACCAGCGCGCGTGCCGTAGATCGCTTCTGCGTGCTTGCTGGTCCACTTGCCGAGGTCTTCCAGGCGTGAGACTTGTCCCGTTGTGAAAGTGCCATCCTCCTTCGGCCCGATGCCCAGCAGCAGGTTGCCGCCGTGGCCGATCACATCGGCGAAGATGTGGATCAGGTCGTGCGTGCTCTTGTAGTTGGTGTCCTGCGGTTGCCAGCCCCATTGCTCGCCCAGTGTCATGCACAGTTCCCACGCAGGCGCCTTCGGCGTTTCTACGGGGATGTTCTGCTCCGGCGTAGCGTAATCGCCATAGCCCTGCAGCCTCCCGTTTACGATCGCCTTCGGGTTCTTCTCCAGGATCATCGCGCGCACCTTGGCCGCTTCCCACTCCTTGGCGCTGTGCTCCCAGTCGCCATCGAACCACCAGAGATCCGGCTTCAACTGCGTGGAGATCTCCATGATCTGGCCTTGGAAGAAGTCGCGGAAGTTCTGCCAGCGCGCAGGATCATCCTTGATCGTGTAGCGCATGCTATCCTTCATGAAGGCCGGGTAGTTATAGTCGCTCCAGTCGATCAAGGAGAAATATGCACCGCACCGGACCTCCCTCGCGCGCAGTTCTCTGAAGAGCGGCGTGACGATATCATGCTCACTTCCTGCGAGATCGGTTCTGATGATCCGTGGTGGACCGCCTGACAGGACTCCTGGCTCCCGAACGATCCCCGTGATGAGCTCGGTATTGTACATCGCCACCCCATCGTGATGCTTGGTGGTGACCACCGCGTACTTCGCCCCGCTGCGTTGGATGAGATCAGCCCATGCGGCCGGTTCGTACTTGCTCGCAGTGAATCCATTGAGCTGCTTCATGTACTCCGCGTAGGGCACCTTCTTGCTGTAGAAGGCCCAGCTCTCGTCGGTGCCGTTCACGCTGTAGATGCCCCAGTGGATGAAGATGCCCAGCTTGGCATCCTGGAACCATTTGAGCTCGTGGCGTGCGGGCTCGGGTTCCTGCGAAACAGCAGATCCGCCAAGTGCGAAGGCCATAGCGATCGAAGCGGCTCGCTGGCTCATGTCTCAGGCAACAAGGTGCCGGATGCGATCATTCAACGGCCGCTGCATGGCCATGTAGCGCTTGAGCAGGTGCATCTGGTTCAGCGCGCGGTCGAGGTTGTGGCCTTCGCGGTCGATCCGGTAGTAGAGGTCGCCGTGCAGGTGGTCCGTGAGGAAGCGGATGCCTTGCTCGTAGATCAGCATCTGACCGCTCCAATGCACCAGTGAGCGCTCGCTCAGGCTCATCAGCGGGGCCATCTCGGAGAAATAGCCTTCCACAAGCTTCTCGAACACCTCTTCATTCACTTCGGTATGGGCGGGGTCGGGATCGTCTTCCGAAGCAGGCGAGATGAAGGTGCGGATCATATCGCCGAGGTCGAAGAGCGCCTTGCCCGGCATGAGCGTATCGAGGTCCACCACGCACACCGCCTCACCCGTGCCCTTGTCGAAGAGCACGTTGTTCACCTTGGTGTCGTTGTGCGTGATCCGCGTGCGAACGCCGGGGTCCATCATGGTCACCCTGAACTCATCGACGATGCCGGCATTGTTCAGGAAATGGCTGATGGCATCGCGCGCGCGGTCCTTGCGCTCCACGGGTGCATTGCGCACGGCCTGCTGGAACAGGGCGTAGCGCGCTGCCAGATCGTGGAAATCGGGGATGATGGTCTTGAAGGCACCTACATACACGCCTTCAAGGTTCCGCGTGAGCAGGCCGAACTGCTGCGCGGCGCTACGGGCCTGCTCCGGAGAAACAGCTCCCTCGAAGCTCACCGTATTGGGGAAGTAAGGGAACACGCGCCATGCGCCCAGCGCTTCGTTGATGTAGAGGTCACGCCCATCGGTGGTGCGCAGCCCGCGCATGAAGCGGTACTCCGGATGGTGGTTGCGCAGATGCTCGGCCGCGAGGTAATTGTTGTAGGCGATGAGCTGCGGCTGCTTGAACACGCTGGTGTTCACCTGCTGCAGGATCCAATGGTCGTCGCCATGCCGGTTGCGGAGCAGGTAGGTCTGGTTGATGAGGCCGTTGCCGAAGGGCGCGCAATCGTGGCCATTCAGCTCGATGCCGAAGGCGGCGCAGATGGTGCTGAGAACGGAAGCGCGGGTCTCGCTCATGGCTGCTGGGCCAGGGTTCGCCGCACAAGGTCGGCATCGGCGGCGAAGGTGAGGCCATGCCAGGCATCAGGCGTGCGCAGCACTCGGAAGGCGTGGCCAGCGGCCAAGGCGTGCTCCACAGCGTCCGGCAAGCCCAACTCCGCTGCTGGCATAGGCGCTCTTCCACGGTGCATCTCCGCGAGCAGGTATCCGAATCGCTCACGGAACACCCAGAGGTTCATGCTCACCGGCGCATCCGATTTCCACGTGCGATCGCTCCCATCGCGGATCTCGCCACCGGCATCGAGCCGGAGCCCGGTCACTTCTTCGATGCCGGCCAACCGATCGCCTTCGTTCCTGCAAGCCGCACGATTCACCGGCCCGCTCGGGGAAAGCGTGCGGCCCAGGCCGAAGGCTACCAGTGCATGCTCATCGGCTTGGCCATCTCGCGCATGCTCCATGGCGATGCGCAGCGACTCCCTCCCATACAAGTCATCGCCGTTGGCCACGATGCAGGTCCCGACAGCGTGCTCCATGCCCACCAAGGCCGCATGACCTGTTCCCGATGGCTCGGGCTGCTCCATGATCTTCACCAGCGGGTTGCTCTGGTAGCGCTCACGGGCCATGTCAGCATGACCGGGCCTCACGACGATCCGCGCCTCATCGCAGCCGTGGGCGAACGCATCGCGCAGCGTGATGTCGAGGACCGCTTCGCCCTTGGGCCCGACCGGCTCCCACTGCTTGGGCCTGCCGAAACGCGTGCTGTTGCCAGCGGCCAGGATCACGAGAGAGACGGAGCGCATGCGGCGAGCAATCGGTGCGAAGGTCCGGCGATCGCCATCTTCACGGCCCCTTTGATATGCGCATGCGCCGCTCTGCCCCTTCGTTGATCGTCGTCCTGGCGGTCGTTGCGCTGAATGCGGCCATCAGCGTGCGCGGCCTCTGGCCCGGAACCGCGGCAGGCCTTGCCGATGCCGTGGTGCGCAGCGATGTGAAAGGGTACTACGGCTACCTGCAAGCGCTCTTCATCCGGCATGACCTCGGCCATGAGAAAGCCGTGTGGGAATACGTTCGCCACACGCCCACCGGCACGCTGAACAAATACTACTGCGGCACCGCGGTGATGATGGCACCGTGGTTCCTCATCGGCCACGACTTGGCGCTGAGCGACCCGAAAGCACCGCACGATGGCTTGAGCGACTACGAAATGAAGGCGCTGAGCGTCGGCGCGTGGTGCTATTTGCTGATTGGCCTGCTTGCCATGCGTGCCCTGCTCCGGCGAATGGGGTTCACGGAAAGCACGGTGACCTGGATCCTCATCGCCATCGGCTTCGGCACTCAGCTCATGCAGTACAGCGCGCTGCAGCCCGGATGGTCGCATGTGTATTCGTTCTGTGCGGTGAGCGCATTCCTGCTTGCCGTGCATCGCTTCGGAACCGATGGGGCACCTTGGTGGATTATCGCTGCGGCCTCGCTCTTCGGCCTCATTGTCATCATCCGCCCGGTGAACGGCTTGGTGGTGCTCGCGTTGCCTGTGGTGCTTGGCGGCGCATGGTGCGATGCGGCGAAGCGCGCCATCCGGCATCCGATGGTCCTCATGTTCGCCGTCATCGCATGCGGAGCGGTGGTCCTCATACAGCCCTTGCTCTGGCATGTGCAAATCGGTAAATGGTACGCTTACGGGTACACGGGCGAAGGCTTCCATTGGGGCCGGCCCGAAGTGCTGAAGGTGCTCTTCGGCTTCCGTCGCGGGCTCTTCCTATGGGCACCTGTGCTGCTGGTCGCCCTCTTCGGCACGGCTAGGCTGCTGCTGAAGGACCGCGCTCGTGGCATCGGCATGCTGCTCTATTGGGCCGCGAACCTCTATGTGATCAGTGCTTGGTGGATCTGGTACTACGGCAGCGGCTTCGGCAGCCGCGTATTCGTTGATCACTATCCCGTGCTGGCATTGCCGATGGCCTTCCTGTTGCAGGCAGCAGCCACGCGCTGGCTGCTCATCGCCCGTGCCTTCATCCTGCTCTGCTGCGCGCTGCTGCTCTTCCAGATGTGGCAATACGGAGCGGGCATCCTTCATCCGGAGAGCATGGACCGCGTGAAGTACGCGTACGCCTTCCTGCGCTGGGATGATTCCTATCGGCAGGCGCTCGGCGGCAACTCACAGGGCCCTCCGTTCAATCCGAACGGTATGAGCCCCGTGCTTGAGGAGAGCTGCGACTTCGAGCATGCCTGCAAGCATTGGGGTGGCGGCGCCGTCCGCAGCCGAAGCGATGCCTTCAGTGGAGGGAACGCCGCCGTGTTCGATGGCGGCGAAGAGTACGGGTTGCAGTTCGAGGCGAGCACGGATGTTCTACCGACCGGGCGCGCGCTCTACCTCGAGGTGGGGCTTCAGCGGCGCGAGGAGCAGAGCCGCGACGCGCACCATCTGCTCGCCGTCACCGATGTGCGCAAGGCCGATGGCTCCGTGGCCTACTACGAGCCTTTCCCGTTCAATCCCATGCCAGCGAAGCCCGGCACCTGGGAGCGAATCGAATATCGAATCCCGGTGCCCCCGTTGGAAGAAGGCGATCGCCTCAAGTTCTACCTCTGGGACAAGGATCGCCGCTCGCACGTGCTGATCGACGACGTGTACATGCGTGTGAATGCGGTCAATCCGTACTGAAGGCACGCCGCGCCGAAAGCGGCCAGCCTCCGCACTTCGTGCTTCGGCGGGCGCTGTGGGCCTGGCAGGATTTGAACCTGCGACCAAGGGATTATGAGTCCCCTGCTCTGACCGCTGAGCTACAGGCCCGGTCATGCACCGCGCAACCTTGAAAAACAGGCGTCGCGACGGCGGGCGGCAAATGTACCCGTGCGCTTCTTTGCCGTGTGAGCAGCGTGAACCGCCGAACAGGCGCCACCCAAGACCCTGCACCGCGCCAGAAGCGCAGGCGCCTGAGCTGGCGTAAAGTGGGCGCCGTGCTGCTCATTCCGGCAGCGCTCGTGGTCCTGCTGGTGCGCGCTGGCGGAAAGGAGGCTGCGCCGCCGGCACCGGTCGCGATAGCCCCGCGCGCAGCCATGACCTGCTCCGAATACCCTTTCAAGAACCATAGCCCCAAGCTGAACGCCAAGCTGCCTGCCTACAAGCATTCGTCAGCAAAAGCGGGCATCAAGCCCTTGAAGGACGATGCCGCCTTGAGCAAGGCGCTCGCCGAAGGATCGATCAACTTGGTGCGCATCGAGAGCGACGAGCGCATCTGGGTGGCGCCCATGGATCACGGATCGCCCTACCTCACGGCCAATGCCGCCGCCGCGCTTCACGCCATCGCCAAGGACTTCAAGGCCCGCATCGCCGACACGGACCTTGCCGATGCGCGCATCCGGGTGACCAGCTTGCTGCGCACCAAGGACGACCAGCGCAAGCTCGGCCGCGGCAACGTGAACGCCACGCGCGATGAACTTGCCCCGCACACCCACGGCACGAGCATGGACCTTTCCTATATGAAGTTCGTGGACCGGCAGGGCGGCATGCTCGACCTTCAGGCGTGCCAGCAGGTGTACCTGGCCGAGACGCTCGCCGAAGTGATCGCCGAGCACAGTGAGCGCGATAAACGGATCCGCGCCACCAAGGAGAAGCAGCAGGCCTGCTATCACATCAGCGTGTGCCGGTGAGCATCGACACCCTCATCCTCGACCTCGGCGGCGTGCTCATCGATGTGGACTACCGTGCCACTGGGCTTCATTTCGGGTCACTCGGCATCACAGGGTTCGACGCGCTCTACTCCAAGGCCAGGCAGAGCGACCTCTTCGACCGATTCGAGACCGGCGATCTCTCACCTCAAGGGTTCCGCGATGAAGTGCGCGCACTGCTCAGCGCGGCGCTGGCCGACACGGAAATCGATGCCGGCTGGAACGCCATGCTCGGCACGATCCCGCCGGAGCGCATAACCCTGGTGAAGGAACTGAAGCAGCGCTACCAGCTGCTGCTGCTCAGCAACACCAACACCATCCATGTGCCCGCCTTCGAGGCCATCATCGCGCGGGATCTCGGCATCCAAGATTTCCGGTCGCTCTTCCACGGCGCCTACTACAGCTGCGAGCTGGGGATGCGCAAGCCGAATGCTGAGATCTTCCAGCACGTGCTGGAGCAGCATGGCGCCGATTCCGCACGAGCGCTCTTCATCGACGACAGCATCCAGCATGTGCGTGGCGCACGGGCGGCAGGGCTGCATGCCGAGCACCTCGAACTAGAGAAAGAGGATGTGATCGGATTGGTGATGCGGCTCGGGCTGCTCACCTGATCTCCTGGCACAGCTCCACCAGCACCCCGCCCGCGCTCTTCGGGTGGATGAAGCATACCAGCTTATTCTCAGCACCGCGCTTGGGCTCTTCGTTCAGCAAAGTGAAGCCCTCGGCCTTCAAGCGCGCCATCTCCGCCCGGATATCGGCCACCTCGAAGGCGATGTGGTGGATGCCCTCGCCGCGCTTCTCAATGGCCTTGGAGATGGGCCCATCAGGCCGTGTGCTCTTCAGCAGTTCGATCTTGTTCGGCCCGGCCTTGAAGAAGGAGGTGATCACGCCCTCGCTCTCCACTTCCTCACGCTTGTAGGGCGGCTCGCCGAGCAGCTTGGTGTAGAGCGCCTCGGCGGCATTCAGGTCCTTTACGGCGATGCCGATGTGCTCGATGCGGGTCAGGTGGTCCATGCGACAAGGATAGAACCACGAAGCCCTCCGTTGCGGGAGGGCCTCGAAAGTCAATCGAACGAAAGCTCAGCGCTTCAGGAAGCTCTCGCCGAGCTTGTTGTCGTAATTCAGGTAGTAGAGGTCCTTCTTCAGGCCGGTGATGTCGATGCGCGAGGCGTAGCCGCGCTTCACGATGTTGCCGTACTGGTCATAGATCTCATACAGCGTGTTGGCAGTGAAGACGATCTCCTCCTTAGGCTTGGCAGGGCCCCAGGTCACGGGCTGCACGCTAGGGTCGGTGAACTTCACGGCCTCGCTGTAGCGCGATTTCCGGGTGAGGTCAACCTGGCGCACCCGGAAGATGTTCTCCCCGCTATGCGGCGTGACCTTGAATGAGTAGCTGTTCTCCCCCGGCTTGCCAGCGCCGGGCACCTCCCCCACCTTCACCCATTTGTTCCAGCGCTTCTGCTCCACGATGAAGGGCAGCTCGCCGGTCTCGTTGGTTGTAGTGAAAGTGTAGGTGCCATCGCTGGCAATGCCCTGCTTCACAATGTCAAAAGTGCTCTTCGGCTTCAGCACTTCGGGGTTGAGCACCACCGGCGTGCAGCCATCCTTATGGCGGATCTTCACCACGATGGCATCGCCGAGCTTCAGGCCGAAATTCTTCAGGTCGAGCTCGAAGGCGCTGGAGTTGATCTCATCGGTGGCGATCTGGTCATTCACCGTGACCTCGAACACGCAGAAGCCAACGCCCGCCTCGGAGAAGGGATTCTGGATGTAAAGGTTCTTGCCTTGGTAGTTGCCTTCAACGACGAGGGTGCCTGCGAGGGCCGGGGCAGCGAGCAAGGAAGCCAGAAGAGCGTAGTGCAAGCGCATGGTAGGGTGGTGCTTCGGCTGGCGAAGATAGGCGCGGAACCGTACCGCAATCATCGAGCGCGCCGTGTCTACGGGTCCGGCCCCAGGAGGTTCCATTGGCCTGAGCCTCAATGGGCAAAGGCCTTAACCCCAGCTTCGATCCGGAGGTCGAGGTGGTTCTCGATGGGCGGAATGGGGCAGGAATACTTGCCGCCATAGGCGCAATACGGGTTGTAAGCCTTGTTGAAATCCAACTCGACAGCCTTGCCCAAAGGCCCGCGCAAGTCGATGTACCGGCCACCACCGTAGGTCTCCTCGCCATTCGTGAGGTCCGTGAAGGGCACGAAGAGGTAGTTGGCATAACCAGGCTTCTTGCTGAGGTCGATGTTGCGGAAGACCGTGAGGCGCTCCTTCTTCCCATCCATGATGAAGCGGAGCAGTCCCACCGCTTCGTACTGCGGCAAGCGATCGGTTGTCGTTTTCATGCCGAAAGGCTTCCCCTTCTTCGGCTTGAACGCAGCGGTCACCTTGAACCGGGCATCGGGGGCGAATCGCTCCAATTCCGTGAAACGCTCGAGGTCAACAGGGAGCAAAGGCGAATGCTCGGCATCGGCATAGTCGGCGTTGATGCGCGACCAATAGGCCGAGAGGCTATCGAGCCATGTCTGATCATTCACCTGCGACTTGATGGCCGTGCCGCTAAGTGCTGCCACCACCAGGACTAGCGCGCGCATCAAACGGGTTGCTGTGTGCGAACAGCGGCGGCCATCCGTGACACATCGGCCTCGCTGAAACGGCCGCGGTCATCGTCCTGTACCACGAAGGCCCGATCGCCCGCTTGAACGATGCGGTAGAAATGCACGAAGACGATGTCCTCATCGGGGAAGGTGGAGCGCCAGATCAAGCGATCAGGCTGCTCCTCGATGATGGCGCTGGTGCGGAGCTGGTCCCGTTCCAGATCGGCTTTCAGCCGGGCGATGTCGCCAGGTTCCTCGGTGATCAGGATGCTGAAGCGCTCGCCAGCGCGGAGCTCCAATTGGCCCATGTCCTCATTCCAGCGAACGGACGGGCTGTCAACGCCCAGCGTTGCCGCATCACCAAGCTCAACGGTGAGAGGGAAGCCATGGCCAGCTAGATCGACGGCCAAGCTCGGCGCGACCTGCTCTGTTGATGAAGCTGGTTCGGTGGCTTGCTGACCGCAAGCGATCAGCAGGGCTGAGAGGAGCAGGGCAAGGGTCGCGCGCATGGGGCGAAAATAACCGGGACATCAGGCCGCGGCCAACGCGCCACGACGTGCTGTGCGCGGACGCTTTGCAAGGACCAGAATAGCCGCCATGAGCAGCGCTGCGCACAATGCGCCGCCACCGGCCCAGGCCAGGCGCGATTCGCTCCAAGGCGCCTCAACGCCAAGGACCAACTGAAGCTCCTGCCGCATCCAATGGCCATTGGCATCACGGGCCTTCACATGGAGCACATGATCGCCAGAAGGCAATCGGTCCAAGCGGATGAATGGCTCTCGCTGGTAGGTCCAGTCGCCGCTTAAGCCTTCGATGCGCCACGCGTAAGCAACGCGCTCAGGCCGGTCGTAGGAAAGCAGCGAGAAGCCGATGCGAATGCTCCGTTGCTCCGGTCCGAGCTCAACGGCGCGCCCATCCGTGAAGACCTCATTCACATCCACGAAGCCGGCTTGGGCCGCATCATACCGCTGCAGGCTGGTCAGCACCAGCGGGGATCGGGCCTCGCCATCGGCTCGCCGGAATTCTTCAGGGTGGAATGCGGTGATGCCATTGAGGCCTCCGAAAAAGAGCCGGCCATCGGGAGCCATTGCGTGCGCCAGGCGGTTGAACTCGTCGTTGGTCAGCCCGTCGTCCACCGTGAACACGGTCGATTGCCGGGAGCGCTTGTCGAAGCGCACGATTCCTCCATCGGTAGGGAGCCATAGCTGCTCAAGCCCATCCTCGTACGCGGCGTAAACCATGTTATTGGGGAAGCCGTTCCGCATGGCATATTGCTGATGCTCCCCGGTTCGCGGATCGAAGCGCACCAGGCCCATTCCGCGGGTGGAAAGCCACAGCACGCCATCCTTGTCCGTATATGCATGGTGGAGATCATCGCAGGGAATGCGCTCCTTTCCTTCGGCGCCGCACCAGAATCGTTGCAGCACCCGGCCATCGGCACGGAGCCGGTAGATGCCCTTCGATCCTACCGCTTCAATTCGGCCATCCTCGATCCGCCTGAGCTGAAGGATGTGCGCATGCTCCAATTCCGGGTACCGCTCATCGCTGAGCTTGCGCGCTGTACGGGATGTCGCATCAAGCTGCCAGAGCCCTTTCAGGCCGCCGAGCAGCACCAGTCCTTTGTCCACGTGCAGGATGCTCCAGATGTTGTCATCCACCTCGCACCGCTGTAGCGCTTCTCCGGGCCGGTTCCATTCCACGGCCCCACGGCTGCCGCGCCATACTGTGCCATCGGCACCCACGTGCAGGCCGAACAAGAAGGGCGAACCGGGCAGGGCTTCCTTAGCCCCGGTGGCGTGATCGATCACGAAGGCGCCGTGCCACTCAGAAGCCAAGTACAGGCGCCCATCATGCGCGGCCATGCCGCGGCAAAGCACGCCCATGCCGCCCTCGGCGCGGACATCATGGAGCAGGCGCGTGAAGCGATCGCCCCGGATATCGATGTGGAACAAACCGAACTCGGTGGCCAGCCAAGGATTGCCGGACCGATCCACCCAGCATGCCTTCACGCGCTGCTTCAGCTCCGGATACGGCACTGTCATATCGAATAGCGCCGCACCATCCATGTCAAGGATGTGCGTATCGGCCATGTGCATGCCGCGCGTTGGGAGCGGCGTGAAATTCAATGGCCGGTACACCGGATCGTTCCCGCTGTCGGCCCCGATGATCAATGGCATGCCGGCCACCGTGATCTCGGAGTACGTGTCGAAGTACCGCATGGTGCCATCAGCCGACTCGCTCCTGTACAAGGCACCCACGCTCGTGCGCCCAGTGACCAGAGGCTCGATGCTCGCGTTCTCGGGCAATTCGAAAGCGACCTGTATGGCACCTTCGGGACTGACGCGCACGATCCGCTTCGATCGGCCGTGCGTCAGGCAGCCGATCACGTTGCCGACCCGGTCGTGCCCCAAGGGGTCGAAGCGATCGCCTTCCAATCGATGCACCTTGAACTCGGAGCCATCGAACCGGATGCACTGCGCAGGCGAAGCTGTACCTAACACGACCACCTCGTCGTCGCGCTGCGGGGCGATGCGCTTAACGGTGGCGAGGTCGAATGGGAGGTCGGCATGGCACAGAGCCATAGGCTGCAATCGGCCGGTGACCGGGTCGAGTATGTCGATAGCGATGACATCCTCGCGCGCATCGGTTGCAATGGTCCATATCCGTCCTCGGGCATCACGGCGCAGCTGGTCCGCACGTCCTTGGGAGAGGCCATCGCTCACGCCCCAATTCCGGAACACGTGGCCGTCGAAACGGTCGACACCGCTCACCGTGCCGGCATAAAGGAAGCCCACGCGGTCCTGCACCAGCGAGAGCACATGCCGGTTGCTGAGGCCATGATCAGGGCCGTAACGGCTCACTACGAAGCGCGGATCCTGCGCAGCCCGCAGCAGAGTGCTGCAAAGGGCCAATAGGAGCGTGAGACGCCGAAGCATAGCGGCGCTTCTACGGCGGTGCTGGCCCGCGGTTTCGCGCTATTCACCCACCTTCAGCCGCAGCCCTTCACTGTGACTGCTGAACTCCGGCGCGTACATGCACATTGCGGTGGTGATGCCGTTGCTGAACTCACCGCCGTGCGTCACCTTCAGCTCGTACTCGAACACATAGGTGCCGGGCCCGATCCGGTCGAAGAAGAAGTGCATGGCCGCATCGCGGATGCTGCGGTAGTAGCCGAGGCCGCCCTTCCACTCGTAGCCGCTGAGGGCATCAACGGGTTCCAGGCCAGCGGCGCGAAGGTCCTTGAGGTGCACGAAGTCGAGCCAGCGGTCGGTGCGCAGCTCCACGCGTACGGTTAGGCGGTCACCCGGCTTCAGCGCGCGCGCCTTATCGAGCTCGATCAAGCGCGCTCCCGTATCGGTCTGCTCCCGCAGCATCACGTTCCGCTTCAGGATGAAGGGCGATTCATGCGGGGTGACCTTGTCCATCTGCTCGAAGTACTGCCAATGGAGCGCGCCCCATTGCACGCCGTCACTCGCAGTGGTCACGGTCACGCGGCCCATCGAAGGCTTCACCTCCTCGCCTTTCCAGCTGCGCTCGAAATAGCCCGTGCCCGCTTCAGCCTTTGGGGCCTTCACCTCTTCCTCACCGACCTTGATCACGGGAGCATCCTTCGGCTCCAGCCAATCGTCGCCTACGAGCAACAAAGCGTAGCAGGCATCAGCCGTGGCCTTGGTGGTGCCCCAGTCGGTGGTGCGCTTCAAGGAGAGCAGGTATTGGCGCAGTGCGTTCACCTTCTGCCTGTCGCGTGCAACCAGCTCGAAGGCCTCGATCATGAGTGCGTGCGTCTCCGTGGGGAAGCTGCTCCAGGAATGCCCGGCCCGGAAATCCTTCCAATGCATGCCCAACTCTTCGCTCAGGGCGGCGCGCTGCGCGAGCGAAGCGGTGATCAGCTGAGAGTCCTCCTCATCGACCAACCGGTGCAGGATGATCGCGATCATGGCCTGTTCCTGCATTCCATATCGCAGCCAATTCCGTTGAGCGCGTTCCAGCATGAACTCCGCCGCGCTTCCCTTCTTGCGATCCAATGCATGCTGCGGGAAGTGACTGCGCGCATAGAGGTAGTGGATGTCGAACGCCGATGGATCCGGCAGGCTGTCGGCCTTGGTGCCGCGCAGGTCGCGTTGGTGCTCACGCTCCACTTCGGCATCGATCCAATCGATGGCACGCTTGATCATGCGTCGCGCATCGGTGTCGGGATCCAGTTCGAGCGCATCAAGCTGTTGCAAGTGCCCGAAGCCCGCCACGATGTGCTGCGTGATGTACCGCGAGGGCTGCATGCCGCTCCACCAGCCCCATGCGCCGTTCGGGAGCTGCTGCTCCTCGAGCTTCTTCAGCGAAGCAGCTTCCTCGTTCGCCATGCGGTGCAAGTCGAAGAATAGCGCGATGCGCCGTTTGCGCTCGCCCTCGTCCTTCGCGTTCAGCAGCCAGGGCGTCTCTTCGAGCACGATGCCCTTCAGCTCGGGGTTCTTCTCGAGTTTGCTCAAGAACGATTGCTCATTGCCCGCCGCTCCTTTGCTCCATGCATCAAAGACCTTCTTCACCTGCGGACGCTGCTTCACGATGTGCCCCGCGATCCGGTTGGCGTAGTAGCGGCTGAAGACCTGCTCGGCGCATTCGTGCGGGAATTCCATCAAGTACGGCAGCGCCTGCACGGCATACCAAGCCGGATTGGGCGTGTATTCCAATTTGAGGCTGTGGTGCCTTAGGGTTGCTTGTTGATTGAGGACTGAGGAAGTTGAGGGTTGCTGGATCAGCTTCTTCAACTCGAACACTTTCGTGCCCGCTTTGGTGATGCTGATGGGCACGCTCTCGGTGACGAGCACGCGATCGGTGAGGATCGGCAGCGGGCGTTCCTCGCCATCGCTCATGCTGCCGGCCTTGGCCATGATCCGCACGGCCACCGCATCCGATCCATCGGGCACCTTCACGCCCCACGACACCACAGCGCTACTTCCTGGCGCGGCGGTGAAGGCACGATCGGATTTCTTCAGGCTGAAGATGTCATTCACAGGCTTGTTCGTGATGGGATCGAAGAGCTCGAGGCGCGCGACACCATTGAGCGTTCCGCCCTCCACCACATTCACTTTGGCCGTCAGCGTGATCTGATCGCCCTGGCGCAGGTAGCGCGGCAGGTTGGGCACCACCATGAGCGGCTTCTGCGTGATCGCGCTCTGGGGGAACTGCGCGGTCTTCAGATCCGCGGTATGCGCCAGGCCCATGAAGTTCCATCGCGTAAGGGCATCGGGCATGGTGAAGCGCAGCACCACGCTCCCATCGCGGTCGGTGAGCAGGTCGGGGAAGAAGAAGGCAGTCTCGCGGAAGTCGGTACGCAATGGTGATGGCGCAGATTGATTCTCCGTCCGCTCTTGGCCCTCCTTGCGCATGGTCGACACTACTTCCAGTGAGGCTTCGTCCGCATCAACGACTGTGAACCCAAAAGCACTATCCATCGAAACATTCCCGGCCTCAGCGCGCGCCACAACACCTGGCATCGCCTGAAGCTCCATCTCGACATCCCCTCGCATTGCATGGCCCCGGATGCCCGATCCGCGATACCGCCCACTGCCGCCGTTCCAATAGTCGGCGAGAAGAACCGGATACATCCTTATGCTATCGGCAGTGCCGCGATAGCCCCAATTGACTCTCTGCGCATACGCCCCGCCGAACGGCACAGCCCTTCCCCAGCTGCGCTGTGCCTGGTTCGCATGCCACAATGCCATGCCCCAATCGGGTTGCGCGAATTGGTCCAAGGAGGCATCGTACATCGCCGCCAGCACCTGCGCTGCCACCTGCTCCTTCTTCGGGCCGGTGATCTTCAATCGCCATTCCTCCTTCGCACCGGGCAGCAGCTTGTCGCGGAAGCTCATCCATTCCACCTTCAGTTGCTTGTTCGTCCACGGCACCTCGATGCGCTGCACCTCCACGTGCTGGCGTCCGCGCTCCACGCACACCAAATGGACCGTGAAGCCGCCGCGATCCTCTTCGAGCACGGGGATCTCCACGCGCTGCTGCCCGTTCTTCAACTGGAAGGGGCGCATCACCGCGATGCGGCCATCGCGCTCCACTTCCATCAGCACGCGGCATCCGGGCAGGGCTGAGCTTAGCAGCAGGACGGCCTTCTCCCCCGGCTCACATCGATCCTTGAGCACTTGGGCATGGAACGCTTCGTTCTCAAAGCCCGTGTTCTGGATCTCCGGATCGAAGAGCGTGAAGACCTTGCTTGCTTCAACGTCACGACCGCTTGGGTCGGTGGCGCGCATGGTGAGGCGATAGGTGCCCACTTCCCAATCCTTCACACCGCTCAGGACCACGCGCCGTCCCTTCGGGTCAACGGCCAAATGCACCATCACCTCATCGCCTTCGGGCCAAGATTCAAGATCGCCTTCATCGGCGTAGGCATCATCCGGGAAGCGCTGCGCGAACTCAGAAGAAGTAATCAGATGACGATCGGGGCGTTCCCAAAGCCTTGGACGCTTCACGCTGCCCGTTGGCTTCTGCAAACGCGTGATGCGCACATCGAAGGGGATGTCCACGCGCTCGCCGTTGAGGTTGGCCACGCGAACGGCGATGCTGTCCGCAGTGCTTCGATCAAGTGCCTCCCCGATGGGCATGTCGAGCTCGATGCTCCGGTAGCCGATGAGCAAAGAGGTGCTCGCGCGCTGCGTCTCGCCGGTGATGTCCGTGGCCCAGGCCTCCACCGAATAATTGAAGGTCGGATCGGCCTCCTGCGGAAAAGCGCGATCGGCCTGCGCGATGAACTTCAAGGTGAACTTGCCTTGCGCATCGCACACCGCCTCTCCGCTGGCGATCTCGGTGCTGCGGCCCCATGGCAATCGGCCCCAGCGCCATCCGCACCACCACGGCATGCGCGCATTGCGGCTCACGGTGTAGCGCACGGTGGCGCCATCGAGCGGCACGCCTGCGTAGCTCTTCGCCACACCCGTGACCGTGGCTTCCTCGCCGAGCTTGGGTGTTGCCGACACGGGATCGAAGACCAACTCGAAGGTGGGCCGCTTGTATTCCTCCACCCGGACATACTTCTCTGCAAGGAGCTCGTCATCCTCCAGATACCATTGGCCGGTGAGCCGGTTGAGCGGCAAGGTGAACTTTCCATGATAGGCCCCGAAGCGATCGGTGGTCACTTCAAGCGAATCGACTTCCTCATAGTTGGCGTCGTACAGGAAGATGGTGGTCCCATAGTCCGCCTTCACGCGCTGATCGCGCCCATTGCCCTCCACCACGATGCCCTTGAACCAGAGCTCTTGACCTGGACGATAGATGGCGCGGTCGGTGAAGAGGAAGCTGCTGATGGCTTCTGGGTCTTCTTGTTCGCGGTGGCGGGTGTAATGCCCATCGGAGCCATGATAGTCATCGCTGTGCTCCACCTGAAAGCCGATATGGCCTTGCTGTTTGCCAAGATCGAATCGCGCGATGCCATCATCCGATGTGGATGAGAATGCGATCTCCTTCTTCCGTCGCTGGTCTTCCTCCCAAGAGCTGACCATCGCCCGCACCTGCGCCCCTGCGATGGGTCTGCCCGTGGTGCGGTCGAGCACGAGGAGCTCATGCTCGCGTCCATCATCGCGATGCACCAAGGCGAGGTTGGTGGCCTTCACTTCGCACCAACTGATGGCCGCGCGAACCGGATCGAGTTGCTCACCGGTAGAAGCGAACAGCACGTAGCGCCCGGAAGGCAGCGCTGCAATCGCGATCTCCACCGCATGCTCATTCAAGTCGCCATCATCGGGCAGCTCGATGCTCCATTCAGCAACGGGTTTCTGCTTCAGTAACCAGGCCTGGCGGTTGGGCTCATAGCGTGCATCCGCTTCGTCGCGTTCGGGATCGGCCACCACGCGCAGCCACGCTTTCGTGGCGTTCCGGTATTCCACCAGCGCGAGGAACTCTTTGCCCGGCGGAACAGCCTGCTCGGTGGTGATGATGATGGAAGGCTGCTGCAAGCCAGACATCAGCGAGGCGGCGTTGCGCGCTCCGAAGGTGCCCGGCCACTTGGCCATGGCCGCTTTGCAGAGGTCGAGCGCGGTACGCCGCTCCCACTTCCAATCGTTGCCACGCAACCGGTCATACTTGCCGCTCTGCTCTTCGTGCCAACGCGCCATGGCCACCATCACCTCCGCTTCGCAGGCATCTTCGGGCAGTCGTGAGCGCAGCATCTCCAAGGCGCCGAGGTAGAGGCTGTCCTTATCGGGCAGCACGCTGCGCTCCCGCACATACGCGAGTCGCTGCATCGCCGCGTCCACGTATGCATCGAGCTTGTCGGCGTTGATGTGCGCGCGCTCCAGCCGCTGATGGATCCGGAGCGCCTGGAACTCCCACGCGGTGCTGTCGCGATGCGTGAGCGACCGGAAGATGAAGGGCTCGAAGAGGCTGAAGTGCGCGGTGTCGTCGAGGGAGAAGCGCCATGCCGGTTCTGCAAGGCGCGTCTCGGTATTGCTGAAGATGCGCAAGGCGCGGTGGGCGAGCACATCGTAGATCGCGGGGCGCAGGTAATAGGCACCGGAATCGCCGGTGAGCAGCTCGCGCAATTCGCCCACGGGGATCCGGCGCAGCGTGTCGAAGGGCTCGATGGAAGCGCGCGCCTCACGGATCACGCGCTCCATGAAACGACCCTGCGTCCAGGTCTCCGGGTCGGCCGCATCGAAGGAGCCGTCGAGCTCGGTGCGCTCCATGATGTTCCAGCGGTCCTGCTGATAGCGCTGCCACCAGCGGTCCATGAGCGTGCTGCGCAGCAGCTGCGAAAGCGGCGTGGCGGCTAGCGATGCCCGCGCATCCATCGGCGCGATGATGCTGTCGGGATCGGTGCCGATCATCTCCTGAAATGAAGCTCGCCGGACCCACGCGGTGAACTCCGTGCGCCAATCCCCTTCGGCTCCAGCTTCGCTCAGCAGCTCATCAGTGCGCTCCAGTGCCGAGGCGTATTGCCCGATGCCGGCGAGCGAATCGATCACGGCCCAGCGCGGGTCGTGGACGGGCTTAGAGGCGATGGGCTTCTTGCTTCGGCACCCACCGACCAAAGCGAGCAGCAGGAACGGCAGGATCAAGCGGGAAATGCGGAGGGCGTGATGGCGCATGGGAGGTGAGAACGGCGCAAAGCTCAGGTTCGTGCGGGGAACACGACACGCAAGACCTGAAGATGCCTCAGCAGCTGCGATTGCACATGCCTTCAGGTGAAGCGCTGCACGTCCACTTCCGGATCCAGCGGTTTGCCGTTGAGCAAGTGATCGGCCAGGTGGGCCGCGCACCACGGGGCTAGCAGTCCTCCGCGCGCACCGAATCCGGAGAGCACCGCTTCATGCGGGCCAATGCGGCCCATTATCGGACGCCTGTCCTTGCTCGCTGGGCGCACGCCGGCCCAGTGATCCAGCACTTCGATCGGTCCGCTCCATAAACGCTGCAGGCGGTCAATCAGATGGCGCTTCCCTTCGTCGGTGGGTCCGCTCCACACATCATCCCATGCGAACGTGGAGCCCACGCGATAGACATCATCGCCGATGGGCACGATGAAGGCGCCGCGATGCACCATGCAATGCAGGCCCAGGCCGGGCAGGCGCACCGTGAGCCCTTCGCCCCGCACAGGCACCAATCCGGGCACCTCGTTGAACGGCCCGCCGCAATGCACCAGCAATGGAGCGCTGCGCCCGAGGACTTCCACGCCATGGGCCTTGCGGATGATGTCCATCTCATGGATGATCCGTTCCTCGAAGGCGCCGCTGGCGATCAAGCGCCCGCGGTGATCAGCCATCATGGCCTGCAGATTCAACCATGCGCAGCGCAACACGACACCATAACCGTAAGGATGCGGCAGCTTCTCCAGGCCTGCATCGCTCACCGGTGCGCTTGACAGCATGTGCTTGTGCTCCAGATCACGCATGCGCAGCTGCCAGATGGCGGCCTCCTGCGCCGTGGGGAAGATCTCCACGAAGGGCAGGGGCTTCCAGTAGTCCGCTTCTAAATCGAGCTCGAGCTCCCGGTAATACGCGCCGGCGACGGCCAGCATTTCCGACGCGCGCCAGCTCGGCAGGGTGCGGCGCAGCACGATGGGATTCACCACGCCTGCCGCCACATGGGACGCGCTGCCTGCCCGCCTGGCATCGAAGACCATGACGCGCAAGCCACGCGAGGCGAGGGTCTCGCTGAGCACGGTGCCGGCGAGGCCCTGGCCGATGATGAGGGCATCGTGGGTGAAGAGCATGCGCGAAGGTCGCGCAAGTCCCATGCGATCACGCCGCCATGAGCCTCCGCATCCGCTCGAGCAACTCCTCCTGGTCGTAGGGCTTCTGGATCAGGTCGTTGGCGCCCACGCCGCGCACGGTGGCGTGCAGGTGCGGCAACTCGTAGGCCGTGAGCACGAGGATGGGCGCGGAAATCCCTTGCGCGCGCAATTGCTCAACAAGGGTGAGGCCATCGGCGCCGGGCAGGCCGAGGTCGATGAGGATGAGGTCCGCTGGATGCGCAGCGATGCGCGCGAGCAGCTCGTTGCCGTCGCGCAGGGCGGTCACCTCCCATCCCGCCAGATGCAAGCGCTTCTCCAGCAGCTTGCGCACCAAGGCATCGTCTTCGATCAGCAGCACGTGCGGCATGGCCGCTCATACGGCAGCGAGGTGCGTGAGGTTTGTGAGACCCCGGATAGCCTCCTTCGTCGGCTTCCGGGGTGACGCTCCACGAAAGACTAATTGAAGATGGCCTTCAACAGATCGTTGCCGTTGGCGAAGAGGATGAGGCCGAGCAGCAGCACCATGCCGATCATCTGCGCTACTTCGAGCACGCGCTGGTGCGGGGGACGGCCGGTGACCATCTCGTAGAGCAGGAAGACCACATGCCCGCCATCGAGCGCGGGGATGGGCAGGATGTTCATGAAGGCGAGGATGATGCTGAGGAAGGCCGTCATGCTCCAGAAGACCTGCCAGTCCCATGTGGGGCTGAAGAGCCCGCCGATGGCGCCGAAGCCGCCGATCTGCTCCGCGCCCGATCTGCTGAAGAGGAACTTGAGCGAGCTCACATAACCGCCGAGCGTCTCGATGCCGCTGCTGATCCCGGCGGGAATCGATTGCAGGAAGCTGAAATCCTCATGCACCGTGTTGAAGCCGTAGCCGAGCTTCACCAGGGCATCGTAGGCCTTGGGCTTCACGCCGATGGTGCCGCGCTTGTCAACGCCCACCACGGCCATGTCCCGCAGACCGCCGCGCTCGTAGCCCACTACGGCGAACCCCTCCTTCCGCGTGGCGATCCGCTTCTTGAAATCAAAGAAGAATGGCGTGGCTACCCCATCGACGGACACGATGCGATCGCCGTTCCGCAGGACGCTGCGAGCGGCACCCGAGCCCGGCACGATGGTGTCGAGGTAGAAGGGGATCCGCGCGTCAAGCAGCGAGCGCTCGCCGCTATCGACCGCCATCTGGCTGAATCCCGCCGGCAAGCTGATGCGCACTTCCTCTCCGTCGCGGCCGATCACCAGCTCGCGCGCATCATCGAGCATGATGGCTGATTGCGCCTCGCCCACCGACTTCGGCGCTTTGCCGTCCACGCTGATGATGCGATCGCCATCGCGCATGCCCTGCGCCTCCAGGCTCTTGCTCACATGCACGCCGTAGATAGCGTTCTCGTTCGGCAGGTAGTCCCGGCCCCATACCCAGAGGATGCCGATGTAGATGAGCATGCCTAAGAGCAGGTTCACGGTGACGCCGCCCACCATGATGATGAGGCGCTGCCACGCGGGCTTGCTGCGGAACTCCCACGGCTCGGCGGGCTTGGCCATCTGCGCCTTGTCCATGCTCTCGTCCACCATGCCGCTGATCTTCACGTAGCCGCCGAAGGGGATCCAGCCGATGCCGAACTCGGTGTCGCCGATCTTCTTCTTCGCCAGCGAGAACCACGGATCGAAGAAGAGGTAGAACTTCTCCACGCGGGTCTTGAACCAGCGCGCAGGCAGGTAGTGGCCCAGCTCATGCAGCGTGACGAGGATGCTGAGACTGAGGATGAGCTGTGCTCCTTTGATCAGGATCTCCATGCGGAAGGGACGGACTCACGCGCCAAGCGCCGGGCTTCGGCATCGCTGGCCATGAGGTCGGCAAGTTGAGGATCGGGGGTGAATGGGACGCGCGAAAGGCAATGCTCCACGAGGTCGCTCATCTCCAGGAAGCCGATGGCGTCCTTGAGGAAGAGCTCCACGGCCACTTCGTTGGCGGCATTGAGCACGCAGGGGGCGTTGCCGCCACGGTCCATGGCATCGAGCGCGAGCGCGAGATTGCGGAAAGTGGCGAGGTCGGGTTGCTCGAACGTGAGCGCGGGGTACGCGGTGAAATCGAAGCGCGGCCAATCCGTTGCCAAACGCTGCGGGTACGAGAGCGCGTATTGGATGGGCAGCTTCATGTCGGGCAGGCCCATCTGCGCCTTCATGCTGCCATCGCGGAACTGCACCACGCTATGGATGATGCTCTGCGGATGCACCACGATCTCGATCTGCTCCTTCTTCAGGTTGAAGAGCCACTTCGCCTCGATGGCCTCGAGGCCCTTGTTCATCAGGCTCGCGCTGTCGATGGTGATCTTGGCGCCCATGTCCCAGTTGGGGTGCTTCAGGGCCTGCGCCTTGGTCACAGCTGCAAGCTCCTCGCGCGACTTCCCGCGGAACGGTCCGCCGCTGGCGGTGAGCACGATCTTCTCGATCGGGTTCTCCCATTCGCCGGCCAGGCATTGGAAGATGGCGCTGTGCTCGCTGTCCACCGGATAGATGTTCACCGCCTTCTCGCGCGCGGCCTTGGTGACGAGCGCTCCCGCCACCACGAGCGTCTCTTTGTTCGCCAGCGCGATGTGCTTGCCTGCGTTGATCGCAGCGAGCGTGGGCTTCAATCCTGCGTAGCCGACCAGTGCGGTGAGCACGATGTCGATGCCTTCCATGGTCACGGCTTGCTCCAAGGCATCGGCTCCCGCAAACGCCTTGATGCCGCGCGGGAACAACGCATCCTTCACGCGGGGCAATTGCGCGGCATCGCCGATCACCACCGCGTTGGGGGTGAACTCCAGCGCCTGCTCGATCAGCAGGTCCACCTGATTGCCGCAGGTGAGCAGCTCCACCTCGAAGTGCTCCTTCTGCTCGCGCACCACTTGCAGCGCTTGCGTGCCGATGGAGCCTGTGGAGCCGAGGATGGCGATTTTTTTCATGCGGGGCGCAAAGATCGTTGTTCGCGCCCCTGGTGAACCGGATCGCTGTAGCCGGGTACCGATCGTGCAATTCCATTCGTTCGTGCATCTGCACCCAAAGCCCGCCATGAAGCTCACCATCAGCATCCCCACGCCCTGCCACGAGGACTGGAGCGCCATGACCCCCCAGGCCACCGGCAGGCATTGCGCCATCTGCGCCACCACGGTGGCCGACTTCAGCCGTTTGAGCGATGCCCAGCTCATTGCGCGCTTCGAGCAAGGGGGCATGCCCAAATGCGCACGCTTCAGCAAGGACCAGCTGGACCGTGTACTGAGCAAGCCCGAAGAGCCAGCGCCGAACCTGCTCGCAGCCGCAGCTACGGGCGCAGCGCTGATGCTCGTATCGCCGGAATTGGCGGCACAGCAGGAACGGGAGATCTCGTTCGGCCAGCCCGTGATCCAGCAGCCGGTGCCGGTGGAAGCGCTCATGCGGGGAGTGGTGGAAACGCGAGAAACAGCACGCACCGAAGAAGCCGAACCGATGCTGGCTGGTGGCGCTGCGTTCCGCGCGGTGCGGCCAGATGGATCCTGGTATCACTACATCGATGAGGTCCGGGTTGATGGGCCTTTGCCGCCTCAAGAGGACATCACGATCCGTGGGGGCATGGCCGTGATCGAGGTGGTGGAGGATGAAGGAAACCGTGCATCGAACAGCGACTCTGCGGTCATGAACTCCGTACGTAAGCTGAGCCCCAAAGACATCGCCCCATTGCCGGTCAGGTCAAGCGATGCGACGGGCATCACTTGCTCACCGAATGCTCCTTCAAGTGCTAAGGATCAAGTTCGTGTCATCACCGGCGGACTCCCGGTCCACTACGGTGATGTCCCTTGGACCATCACCGACGTGAGCACCGTAAGGGGCCGGGTAATCGATGCGCAAGGCGAGCCCCTGCCCTACGCTCATTTGGTGTGGAGCGACGGTGAACATGCTGGTGCAACTGGTTTCGATGGTCGCTTCACGGTGCGACGAACGCCGCCGCACCGTGAGCATGCCATGCGTGTGCTTTTCGTCGGACATGAGCCACAAGAGGTGCCGCTCCCGATATCACAGGCGTGCCATGGCGAGAGCATCGTCGGTGATGCCGTGGATGCGCAAGGCAAGCCATTAGCGGGCGTAGCTGTCTCGATCGAATCCCTCGGGCTGAGCTGCACCACGGATGAGCTGGGCCGTTTCGCATTCGACGTGCCGCAAACCGGAATGCCTGATCGAATCGAATTGCAGGCCGTGGGCTTGGCCGGAAACGGCGCTCACGCGATCATCGAATCCGGCTCATTGCCGCAGTGCTTGCAGCTCGTGCTCGGCGGTGAAAGGAAGCAGGCGCGCGTTCTGCCCAAGGACATTGATCTTGGCGACATCGTGATGAACAGCGGGACCTTCTTCATGGGCGAAGTCGTGCTCATCGAATCAACCGCAAGCAAAGTGAAGCGCGGCATCACTCGCCCCTTCCGCTGGCTGGGCCGGCAAATCGCGAAGCCCTTCCACTAACTGGCTTTCCGCTGCGCCTCGTTGATCGTATTGATCAGCGATGCCGGCTCGCAGAGCACGGCTTTGTCGCCCTGCAAAGCGATGGGCGCCTTGAGCAGCCCCGGATTGTGCGCGAGCACTTGCAGCCACCCTTCGCCATCGAGGTCGCGACCGCGCAAGTTCTCCTGGTAATACGGATGCGCCCGGTTGAGCAGGTCCTTGGGCCGCAGGTTCAATTGCTTCAAGACCTGGCGAACGAAGGTGGTGCTCAGGCTCACCTCGCTCACATCCTGCTTGTTCACCTTCGGGGCGAGCGTGTACGCAAAGGCCAGCGCCTTGCGTCCCTCAGAGGTGCTGCTGTCGTACACAAGCGTCAGTTCCTTGGCGTTAAGGGTAGTGCTCATGGCCGTGGTGGGTTTGGTGCAGGGTGAAGATAAGCGCTGACCTGATCCGAACGGCGTTCGTGGCCCTCCATTGTGCGGAAGCGGCGAACGGTTCGACCGGAGCATGTGGAGGATCGACGGCCTCAGCCGTGCGGCTTATTGGGCGAGACGTGCCTTGAAGCGCTGTTCGACCCGGACGCTCAGGTCCTGTTTCTCCCACAGGCCATACACGAGCTCGATTTCCTTGATGGGCTCATCGGAGATGTTGCGCAGCCTGATGAACAGGAATAGCAGATGCTCATGCGCTTCCATGTCAACCTTGTCCTTGATTCGGGAATAGAGGTTCGGCGCCTTCTCAGTGATGTTCTTGTCGAAAATCTCAATCGAAACGCGTCCAAGGGGGTCTTTCTGAATGTCGATTCGCTGAATCGCACTGTCACCATTCACCGCGAGGCCTATGCCCATGCTCAGCACAGGCGGGAAGTGAGCCGTGTCTGTGGCTGTTACCATGAACAAGGCGCCAATCGAATGCGGATAGTCCTTGTTCAGGTATGCGGCCCTGATCAGAGAAAGCTGGAAACTGGGAACTGCGTCCGGTGCTTGCGCGAACGAGCCAGCTGTGAGAACCAGGAATAAGAGGGTGAGGCCCGAGTTGCGCATGATGATGAATGCAGGTAAAGGTATCCGCCGTCTGCTTCGACGGCTTCAGCGCGCCGCCGCCCTCAGCAAGCGATCATTGATTGCGCGGCCCAGCCCTTCATCCGGGAAACGCTCTGCTAGTATCACATCGCAATCGCTGGCGTCCAGTTCGCGCAGCGCCGAGAAGAGCGTGCGCGCGGCTTCATCCAGGTCGCCGCTGGCAGAAAGCCCAATGCAATGATGGACTGGGTATTCCACATGGAATGCGATCACGCCAATGCGCTTCCCTTGATGCAGCTCGAGGAGCTCGCTGACCTCGCCTACCTGCACTGGCTTGCGCGGCGCGTAGTGGCTCTCGAGCATGCCGGGCGCGACGGGCAGCACCTGCTTCACGGCAGGCGACACAGAGCCGATCACCGCTTCGATGGCTTCAATAGCGGTGCCCCCAGGCCGGTAAAGGATCCAGCGGTCGTGCTCCCATCCGATGATGGTCGATTCGACGCCTACCGCGCACGCCCCCCCGTCGAGGATGTACCGGATCCGGTCGCCGAGCTGATCGGCCACGTGCTGCGCGGTGGTAGGGCTCACGTAACCGAAAGGGTTCGCGCTGGGCGCCGCGAGCGGGAACTCGAGCGTGCCGAGCAATTCAAGCGTGAGCGGATGCGCCGGCATGCGCACGCCCACGGTGCCCAATCCGCTGGTGACGATGTCGGGCACCTCGGTGCGCTTGGGCAGCACCAAGGTGAGCGGGCCGGGCCAGAAAGCATCGATGAGCGCTTGCGCTCCGGGCGGCAGATCGCGCGCCACGCGGGTCACATCTTCCCGGCGACCCACATGCACGATCAACGGATCGAAGCTGGGGCGTTGCTTGGCGGTAAAGACCTTGAGCACGGCATCCGCATCGAAGGCATTGGCAGCGAGGCCATAGACCGTTTCGGTGGGGATGCCGACGATTCCGCCATCGCGCAAGAGGCTTGCGGCGATGCTCAAGTCTTTTCCCACACTTGCGCGCATGGGCCAAAGGTCAATGATCGGATCTTTGGCGACCGCATGCCTCGCCACCTCCTGCTCCTGTTCAAGCTCCTCGTCGTTGGATTGGTCGCCGGCACGCTCTTCCGCACCACATTGCTGTTTCTGCATCGCGATCAATGGCACGATGCAGCCCTCGCAGATGTGCTGATGGCGCTGTTCGACCGCGGCCTGCTCTTCGACCTGTACGCCTGCTCATGGACCCTTGCATTGCCCGCACTGCTGCTCGGGGTGGCGCATGCGTTAGGCGGCATGCAACCCTGGGCCTGGAGGCTTGCGCGCTGGGCGTTCACCCTGCCCTTCCTGCTGCTGCTCTTCCTCGCCAGCGCCGACATCCCCTATTTCGACTATACCAACATGCGCATCACCGATGCGGCGCTGATCACGTTGCATGACCCCGCGCAGGCATTCCTTGAACTCGTGACCACGCCTGCCTACCTAGGCACCTTGCTGCTCTTCGCGGCGCTGGCTTGGACCGTGGCGCGTGGCGTGGGGCGCCTCTTCCTATCGCATCAGGCTGCATCCACGTCGCCAGCTCCGGTCCGCTGGGCGCTGCTACCTCTTCCGCTCGCATTGCTCTTCCTCGGCATGCGCGGCTCGGCTGATTTCGATGAGCATCCGTTGATCGCTCAGGACGCCTTCTTCAGCGACTCGCCCTTCCTCAACCAGCTCGGCACCAATGCGGCCTTCAGCTTCATCGAGAGCCTCGGGCAGGATCACGTGAATCTATTGCCAGCCGAAGAAGCCCTCACGAATGCGCGGCGCTACCTGGGAATCGGCGCGCAGCGCTTCGCTTCTCCGATCGCGCGCGAAGTGCGCTTCGATGAACCGCCGCTGCGCCGCAACGTGGTGCTCATCCTGGTGGAAAGCCTAAGCGCCCAGCGCTTGCACCGGTACGGGCATCCGAAATGGCTGATGCCTTCATTGGAGCAGCTCATGGATTCATCCGTGGTGATGGATCGCTTCTATTCCAGCGGCATGCACACCGCGAACGGCATCTTCAGCAGTCACTATGGCCTCCCGCCGATCGGCGCGCAGCACCCTATGATGCATCCGAGCATGACGGCCCAGCGCTTCCACGGACTGCCGGGCACCTTGCGCGACAACGGTTACCGCACCTGCTTCATCAGCCCGGGCGATCCGCGCTTCGACAACATGAACGGATTCCTTCCTTCGAACGGCTTCGAGGAGCTGGTCTCGAGGGACGACTTCCCGGATTCCGACGCCAGCAACAGCTGGGGCGTGACCGATCATGCGCTCTACCGCATGGCGCTGCGCCGGGCCGACCGGTACGCGCGCGAGGGCCAGGTGCCATTCCTGCTCAGCCTGCTCACCGTGAGCAGCCACAAGTGGAGCAAGGCGCCGAGCGACATCCCGGGCTTCGCGCCCACGAGCGCCGATGATGACGAAGCGATCTACGAGTACGCCGACCGAGCCCTCGCGGAATTCCTTGCCGAAGCGCGCACGCGGTCCTGGTTCAACAGCACGCTCTTCGTGATCCTGGGCGATCACGGTCAGGCCTTCGACCCGCTGTACGAGGTGCCACTAGCCTACCACCATGTGCCGCTGCTCTTGCATGCGCCGGGCTGGTTGGAGCCTGATGCGATGCACGGCTTCGGCACCCAGGCCGACCTGCCCGCCACGATCCTTGGTCTCCTGCGCATCCCGCACATCGACAACACGCTCGGCAAGGACCTGATGCACGGCGGGCACGCAGCAGCCTACTTCTGCTCCGACCACCGCATCTGCGCCATCAACTCCTCGGGCTACCGTATCCGTGACCGTGAAGCGGTGCGCTTGTACGATCACCGGACGCGCAGCACGAGCGACGTGGCCGCCACGCGCGCCGCTTTGCGCGATTCGCTCGGGCGCTATGCCGAGAGCATGGTGCAGGCAGCGCAAGCCCTTGTGGAGCGCAAGCTCGCCGGAACCGATGGCATGCGGCCGGCCGATCATGCAGCGCGATAACTTCCGCCGATCAAAACCGAACGCATGCAACGAAGAGACTTCCTCCGCAGCGCCTGCCAAGCGTGCGCGGCCATGGCGCTGATCCCAGTAGCTGCCACGCTGGAGGGCTGTGCATCCACGGCGAAAGCGATGACCGTAACGGATGGCGTGCTGAATGTGCCGCTGGATGCGCTGGGCAATGGCAACAGCACTGTGGTGCGTGCGAACGGCCTTGCGAACAAGCTCATGATCTCGAAGCGCTCCGATGGCACCTACACCGCGCTGGAACTGAACTGCCCCCACAAAGGCGGGCCGATCAAAGAGAAAGAAGGTCAGCTCGTATGCGGCTGGCACGGCAGCGCATTCGACATGAATGGGGACTTGAAAAAAGGACCCGCGAAGACCGGCTTGAAGACCTATCCGGTTGAAGCGGACGGGGGCATGCTGCGGGTGAGGCTGGCGTGATCAGCGCAGCCCTTCCGTGTACTTCCGGTCATTCGCCAATCGCGGCACCTTGCTCTGCGCGTCGTTCATGCCGCGTGCTTTCATCCATGCGGCGAACGCGCCGCGCGGCAACGAACGGATCACCAAAGGCCGCAGCACCTTGCCGGTGATGAGGTCGCGGTAGTACGGGTTGCGCTTCTGCAGGGCCGAATCGATCGCCAACGCGAACCGCTCGCTGTCCGATGGCGGCGCCGCGAATTCGATGTACCACTCGTGATGCGGGAGCCCTTCCGCCGGCGAAAGCTGCGGCGCCACGGTGAACTCGGCCACCTCGCACGGCACTTGCTCCATGGCATCCTTCAGCGCGCCCTCGACCTCCTCAGCGATCACATGCTCGCCGAAGGCGCTGGTGAAGTGCTTCGTCCGGCCGGTGACGACGATGCGCGGCGGTGAGAGCGAGACGAAGCGCACGGTGTCGCCGATCTCGTACCCCCAAAGGCCAGCGTTGGTGTGCAGCACGAGCGCGTAATTCACGCCCACCTCCACCTCGGCGATGGAGAGGCGCTTGGGCGCGGGCTTGCCCAGCTCGCTGGTGGGGATGAACTCGAAATAGATGCCGTTGTCGAGAACGAGCAGCAGTCCCTCCTCGTTGCTCATATCCTGGTACGCGATGAAGCCCTCGCTCGCGGGGAACAATTCAATGCTGGGCACGCTGCCGCCGATGAGCGATTCCAGGCGCGCACGGTAGGGCCCGAAATTGACGCCGCCGTAGACGAAGAGCGAGAAATTCGGGAAGACCTCTTTCACCTTCGCTTTGCCCGTGCGGGCCAGCAAGCGCTCGAAGTACATCTGCACCCAGGCCGGTATGCCACTGATCAAGCGCATGTCGGCCTTCATCGTCTCGGTCACGATCGCCTCCACTTTCGTCTCCCAATCGGCGATGCTGTTCGTGGTGAACGAGGGCAGCCGGTTCTTCAGCAGGTACCTCGGGACATGATTGGCCACGATGCCGCTGAGCCTGCCCGTAGGAATAGCGCGGCTCTTGTCCAGCACCGGGCTGCCTTGCAGGAAAATCATCTTGCCATCCACGAAATCGGAACAGCCGCTGTGCGCGATGTAGGCGAGCAAGGCGCGCCGCGCGCTGCCGATGTGGTTGGGCAGGCTCTCGCGCGTGATGGGAATGAACTTCGCCCCGCTGGTGGTGCCGCTGGTCTTGCACAGGTAGAGAGGCTGCCCGGGCCAGAGCACATCGCGTTCACCGAATAGGATACGGTCGATGTACGGCCTGAAGCCTTCATAATCGCGCAGCGGGATGGCCTGCGCTAAGGAAGAATGGTCGCGCACCTGGTGCAGGCGGTGCTCAAGGCCGAAAGCCGTATCGCCGGCGAAACGAACGAGCTCGTTCAGAACCGCCTGCTGCGTGGCCACCGGGTCCAGCGCGCGCCGCATCACGGCTTGGGTGACCTTGCGCGCATAAGGCTTCGCGATGCTTGACTTGAGGCTCATGGCAGACAATGATTGCATAAAAGCCCTGGCCCGAACACTGCGCACCGGGAAAAGCACAGGACCGGTGCGAAGCAACCCCCAACCGACGTAACCTCCAATCTCGATCGCACTTCCGCTACTGAAACATCATGTACGCTGCCGGGTCCACCGCATCGCCATTGTGCCAGAGCTCGAAGTGCAGATGGGGACCGGAGCTGTTCTCGCCGGTATCGCCCACGATGGCGATCGCCTCCCCCGGCTTCACACGATCGCCGGCCTTCTTGAGCAGAACGCGGTTGTGCTTGTACACGCTCACCAACCCGTTGGTGTGCTGCAGGGCGAGCACGTGCCCCGCATCAGTGGTCCAGCTCGATAATGCCACGGTGCCCGCCAGGCAGCTCTTCACCGCAGCATCAGGCGCGGTGACGATATCGATTCCGAAATGGCCCTTAACCCGGTCGAATGCACTGGTGACGACGCCCTCCACGGGCGGCACGAACAACACGCTGGCCAGCTCGCGGCGCTCGCTTGCGCCCCGGCCCTCAACCAAGCTGTACTGCTCTTCCCGCTGGATGCGCGCACGCAACGCGCTATCGGGAGCGCCGGGACCCAATCCGGCAGGATCCTGACGCACCAGGGCCGGCCGCTGAAGGGTCGCACTGTCAAGCGGCTGCTCGCCAGTGAGCACGGCCTGCAGGTTGTGGATGAAGGCCCGCTGTTCAGTCAGGGCCACCTGGAGCGAGTCGGCGCGCTCTGCGGAGCGGATCGCCTGAACACGGGTCTCCTCGTCGCTGTATCCGGGGATGAAGCGTTTGAGCGGTGTGAAGACGATGAGGGTCGACACCAAAGCACCGTAGAGCAGGAAGGCCAGCACCGTGAACACCAGGACGCTCAGCAGGTTGAGTCGTGCACTGAGCCGCTCGGCGAAGGTCCGATCATCGATGAGCACCAGCCGGTACTTACTGCGCAAGCGCGCCAAGAACCCACGCCTGAGCTTCCTGTTGGGCCTGTTCTCCGGAGCAGCCATTCGGCGAAGTTCGCCCACGCGGCGTTGGGGGCCATGAAATAACTTCGGCCGCTCGCAGTTATCCACGCCGGATGCGCACCTTCCTTCATCCCGCAACCCTCGCCCTGCTCTTGTTGGCCGCCGGCTTGCTTGCCGGCTGCAAGCAGGACAAGGACAGCTTCGTGAACCGCACCTACCATCGGCTCACCGCGCGCGACAACGGCTGGTTCAATGCCAATGAGAAGCTGAAGGAGACGGTGATGGGCATTGAGGACGCCCATGTCGACGACTTCGACAAGGTGCTCCCGCTGTTCATATACGGCAGTGAGCAGCAGGCCAAAGCCGCGACTCCGGACCTGGAGAAGTGCATCGACAAGTGCTCGCTGGTGATCGAGCGGCACAGCATGGATATCAAGGGGAAGGAGAAGAACACGTGGATCGACGACGCTTGGTTCGTGATCGCCCGCAGCCAGTTCTACAAGCGCAACCACTCCGAAGCCGAGCGAGGCTTCGCGCATATCACCCGGCAATACAAAGGCTTCAACCGCGAATACGACGCGCAGATCTGGCTAGCGCGGACTGCCATCGAGCTCGAGCAGTTCGGGAAGGCCCAGAGCGCCCTGGATCATGTGGGCAACGCGAAGAAGCGGCCCAAGCATCTCGACGAAGGGCTGCTGGCGGCCGTGCATGCCGAGCTGGAACTCAAGCGCGGCAAGGTCGATGATGCCATCCTCCACCTCGAGCGGGCTATCCCGATCGCGCGCACCAAGCGTGAGCGCGTGCGCTGGGACTTCGTGCTGGCGCAACTCTACCAGCTCAAGGGGCAGGAGAAGAAGGCCATCGATCAGTTCGCGGCCGTGGCCAAGATGGGCCCTCCCTACGAGATGGCCTTCCATGCGCAGATCTTCCAGGCGCTCGCCTACAACAAGGGCGACAGCAAGGCCTTGCGCAAGATGCTCAAGGGCATGCTGCGCGACGATAAGCACATCGACCACTTCGATATGATCCACTACGCCTTGGCGGAGCTGGACCTGAAGGAGCGCAAGAAGGAAGATGCGCTTGCGCACCTGCGCACCAGCGTGAAGGCCAGCACCAACGACACCAAGCAGAAGGCGAAGAGCTTCCTGAAGCTCGCCGATGTGCACTTCGATGATCGCCTGTACCGACCAGCACAGCAGTACTACGACAGCACCAAGGCCTTGCTGGACCCGAAGCACCTGCGCTTCGATGAAGTGGAAACACGGGCGCGGGTGCTCGGCGACCTGGTGGAGCAGCTCGAGATCATTGCCCGTGAAGACAGCCTGCAAGCACTCATGGGCCTCGATCCCGAAGAGCTCCAGAAGAAGATCCGCAGCATCATCCGCAAACGCGAGGACGCTGAAGAGGAACTGCGCCGCAAGGAAGAGGAGGCCCGGTCAGCTCCGGAGGCCACAGCCGATCGGCCCGCAGCGCCGGCTGTGGGAGGTCGCGGGAACTGGTATTTCTACGACCCACAGCAGATCAGCAGGGGCATGGCCAACTTCAAGAAGAAGTGGGGCAACCGGAAGCTCGAGGACGATTGGCGCCGGCAGGACCGCAGCGGCAGCGCTCTTGCGCAATCCGAGGAGGAAGAGGAGGAAGAAGGACCGGATGGGAAAAACGGCAAAGAGGCCGAGTGGAAAGATCCCGAATCGTACCTGCGCGACATCCCCAAGGATGAAGCGGCCGTGGCAGCCTCCAATGGCCGCATCTGCGGGGCCTTGTACACCAGCGGCATGATCTACAAGGAGCAGCTCAAGGACATCGACAATGCCATCGAGAGCTTCGAGGTGCTCAACAACCGCTTCGAGGAGTGCCAATACACCCCAGAGAGCCATTACCAACTCTACCGCATTTACCTGAAGAAGGAAAGCGAGGGCTGGGTGGACCTGATGGGCGGCAGCGGCTCGAAGACCTATGCGGACATCATTCTGGAGCGATGGCCCGACTCTGAATTCGCCCGGCTGGTGCGCGATCCCAATCTGCTGCTGGCCGATGCAGAGCGTCGGGCTGCGGAAGAGGAGGCCTACCGCGATGTATACCGCATGTTCCGCGACCGGTCCTATTACCCCACCATCACCGCTTGCGACCGCGTAATCCTCGAAGAGCCGAACAACCACTTCCGGCCGAAATACCACTTCCTGAAGGCCATGGCCATCGGTGGCACGCGCAATGTGCCGGAGTACAGGTCGGCGCTTACCACCGTGAAGGACGAATTCCCGGGCACCGAAGAGGCCACGCGCGCCGAAGAGCTGCTTGCCAGCCTGGATGGCGTAACCGGAGGGGCGCCCAAGCCCAAGGCACCCACAGGCACAGCCTACTCTGCTGACGACGGGCCACAGACCTATGTGGTCGTGGTGCCTTCGTCAGGCGCCGATATGGATGTCATGCGCGCGGCGGTCTCGGATTTCAATGCAGCCTATTTCGGCCACACCCCCTTGCAGGTCTCCGGGAGCATCCTCGATGCCGAAAGGCGTTTGGTGCTCATCGCACCGCTTCCGGACAAGGCCAAGGCCATTGAATACCATAACCTCTTTTACGGCAACGAGGATATGCTGCAAGGACTCGCGGACCAAGGTTATCCGGTCTTCGCCATCAGCCAGGCCAATTATGCAGCCTTCTTCAAGGCCAAGGATGTGGACGGTTATCAAGCCTTCTTCCTTCAGAACTACCTTGACGGTCAGTAGGATAAGCGGAGGCTTCGGCTATATTTGCCCGCGACGGTCCGTTTCACCCAACGCCCATTAGCCATGTTCGGCAGCGACAAAACCGCCCCAGCACCCATGAGCAAGCCCAACGAACCCGTAAGCCCAGGCAAGATCAACAGCATCATGGAAGGCACCTCCATTGTGGGCGAGGTGAACAGCGATAGCAATATCCGCATCGATGGGAAGGTGAAAGGCACCGTGAATGCCCGCGGCCGTGTGATCATCGGGCAAACCGGCGTGATCGAGGGAGAGGTGATCTGTCAGAGCAGCGACATTGAAGGCACGTTGGTGGGCAAGATCAATTGCCAGGACCTGCTGAGCCTGAAGGCCACCGCCAAGCTCCAAGGCGACATCAATACGAAGAAGCTGGCCATTGAGCCTGGAGCCGTATTCACCGGCAATTGCAGCATGGCCGGCGGCGTGGTGAAGGAAATGGACCCTGTCCGCTTGCAGAGCGCACCCCGGCCAGAGCAGGCGCAAGCCGGCCGCTGATTCTCCCTGTTGATTCGATTCCCGACACCCGCACGGGTGCCCCCCATGGCCCCTCAGCGCTGGTCCTTCCTGATTCCCATCGGACTGTTCACTGCGGCCATGGCCGTTCTGCTCTGGATCGCGCTTTATGGCCTTCGGGTCCCGTTCGAGCCGCTTCACGCCATCATGCTCGCGTGGTTCGCGCTCGTCACTGCATCGCTCCATCTCTGGCAGGAGCACGCCATGGCCACCGACCCGAAAGGCTTCGTCCGCCGCTTCATGGGCGGTCTCATGCTCAAGATGCTCCTATCGCTCGGCGTGCTCGTGGTGCTCCTGCTGCGCGCACCGAAAGAGACCCTGATGATCTCGGGCATCGCATTCGCGGTGCTTTATCTGGCTTTCCTCTCCTTCAGCACGGTGCGGCTCAGCAGCCTGTCGCGCAAGCTGCCCAAGGCATGAGCGCCAGCGAAGACATGAAGAAGGCGCGCAAGGGCTACGACGATTACCTGCGCTACACCGGTCTGGGATTCACGATGCTCGGTGTCGTGCTGGCCTTCACCGCAATCGGCTGGTGGCTCGACAAGCAGTTGCATTGGGTCTTCCCGGCCTGCACGTTGGTGGGCAGCTTGCTGGGTATCGCAGGATCCATGGTGTACCTGTTCAGGGAGACCGGGAACAGGTGATTGCAATTCCCCGCTTTCCCGAATGAAGCGGTTGCCTACATTCGCGGCCGCAAAGAGAGGGCACCGTCCCGCATCCATGTCGCTGAAAGCCTTGCTGCGCCTGAGTTTCCTGTTGATGGCAGCCCTGCTGATGGGCCCACTTTCCGCGCAGCACGAAGGGCATGGGCACCCCGAGGCGGGCGCTGTACAGGCCGAGCAATCGGTTCATGACCAAGCCGATCATGCGCACGCCGACTCCGCCATGGCCGTGACCACCATGGGCCATGAGGCAGAGGCCAAGCACACTGAAGAGAAGAAAGGCTTCGACGCCGGCACGCTCATCATGAGCCACATCGGCGATGAGCATGGCTGGCACCTCTGGGGCCACACCAGCTTGCCGCTTCCCATCATCCTTTACAACAGCGAGCGCGGCCTGAGCGTGTTCAGCAGCAGCCGTTTCGACCATGGCCACAAGGCCTATGGCGGCTACCTGCTGCACGACGGGCACATCGCCGCCACCGACGCGCCTGACGGCACCGACGCGCATCACGCGACCATCAACGAGGAGCTCACCAAGGCCACTTGGGACATCAGCATCACCAAGAACGTGATGAGCCTCTTCGTGAGCGTGACGCTCCTGCTCATCATCTTCCTCAGTGTGGCCAAAGCCTACACCCGTCGCGCAGGCCAGGCGCCCACTGGCCTGCAGAACCTCATCGAGCCCATCATCCTGTTCGTGCGCGACGATGTGGCCAAGAGCGCCATCGGCCACAAGTACGAGCGCTTCTTGCCTTATCTGCTCACGGCCTTCTTCTTCATCTTCCTGAACAACCTGTTGGGACTGGTCCCCTTCTTCCCTGGCGGCGCCAACCTCACGGGCAACATCGCCGTCACGATCGTGCTGGCCCTGATCACCTTCATCATCGTCACGGTGAACGGCAACAAGCACTACTGGCATCACATCCTGGCCATGCCGGGCGTGCCGGGCTGGGTGCTCGCGATCCTCACGCCAGTGGAGATCCTGGGCATGTTCCTGAAGCCCTTCGTGCTCATGATCCGACTCTTCGCCAACATCACGGCAGGCCACATCATCGCGCTCAGCTTCTTCAGCCTGATCTTCGTATTCGGCGAGACCAGTGCGGGCGCCGGCTATGGCGTGGCCATAGGCTCCTGGGCGTTCACGGTGTTCATGATGTGCCTCGAGCTCCTCGTAGCCTTCATCCAAGCCTATGTCTTCACCTTCCTCAGCGCCATGTACATCGGTGCTGCCGTTGAGGAACCGCACCACCACTAGAACCTTCACAAACAACCACGTTCCCATGTTCCTCTCTGTCCTCCTCGACCTCGGCACCGGTTACGGTATCGCTGCTCTCGGCGCTGGTCTCGCTGCCCTTGGTGCCGGTGTTGGCATCGGCCGCATCGGCGGTGATGCCGTGCAAGCCATGGCCCGCCAGCCCGAGTCGATCAACGATCTGCGCGCCAACATGATCCTCACTGCCGCTCTCGTTGAAGGTGCTGCCTTCTTCGCGATGGTGGTGGGCCTGCTGGTCGTGCTGAAGACCGCTTAAACAGCGGCCTTCCGTTGTTCAGTCATTCACCTCACTGATCCCGCACGCCCATGCTGCTCGCGAGCCTCGTAGAGCCCTCCATCGGCCTCATCTTCTGGATGACGCTGACCTTCCTGACCGTGCTCTTCATCCTGGCCAAGTTCGCCTGGAAGCCCATCCTCAATGGACTGAAGGAGCGTGAGGCCAGCATCGCCGATGCCTTGAATGAAGCGAAACGCGCACGCGAAGAGATGGCCGCGCTGGGCGCGAAGAACGAGGAGCTCATGCGCGCCGCCCGTGAAGAGCGCGAAGTGCTCCTGAAGGAGGCGCGCGACATCCGCGACAAGGAGATCGCCGAGGCCAAGGGCAAGGCGAAAGCCGAGGCCGAAGCGCTGTTGTCCCGCGCCCGCGCCGATATCCAGAACGAGAAGAAGGCCGCCATCGTGGAGATGAAGAACCAGCTCGCAGAGCTCAGCATCCAGGTGGCCGAAGTGATCCTCAAGGAGAAGCTCGCCGATCGCGCCGCGCAACAATCCCTGGTGGACAAAGTGATGAACGAAGCCGAGCTGCGCAAGTCATGAAGAACCCCGCGCCGGTCGCATATCGTTATGCCCGTTCGCTGATGGACATGGCCCGGGAGAAGGGTCAGCTTGACGCGATGCAGGCCGATATGCGCCTGCTGGCGAGCACCTGCGCCGAGAACCGGGAGCTGGTGGTGATCCTGAAAAGCCCGGTGGTGAAGTCCGATGCGAAGGACCGGATCCTGAAGGGCATCTTCGACGATAAGGTGGGCCCGATCACCAGGTCCTACATGGGCATCCTGGTGCGCAAAGGCCGCGAGTCGCTTTTGCCCGATGTGGCCGCGGCCTTCAACGAGCTCTTCAAGGTGGACCAGAACATCGTGACCGCTGTGGTCACCAGCGCTGTTGCGCTGAATGCTGATACCCGCGCCCAGGTGATCGCCCTCGCGATGAAGCAGCACCCTGGCAAGACGATCGATCTGAAGGAGAAGGTCGATCCCGCCCTGATCGGAGGCGTGAGCATCCGCATCGGGGATGAGCAGTACGATGGCACCGTGAGCCGCCGACTCGCCGATCTGCGCCGCGAATTCTCCAAGAACCCGTACATCCCCGCGATCTAAAGCAACAAGGCCATGGCCGAAGTGAAACCCGCCGAAGTATCGGCGATCCTCAAACAAGAACTCGCCGGTTTCCGCAGCGAGGCCGAACTCGAAGAGGTCGGGACGGTGCTCCAGGTCGGTGACGGCATCGCCCGCATCTACGGGCTGCGCGGCGTGCAGAGCGGTGAGCTCATCGAGTTCCCCAGCGGACTGCGCGGCATCGTGCTGAACCTCGAAGAGGACAATGTGGGCGCCGTGCTCCTGGGCCCCAGCGTGGGCATCAAGGAAGGCGACACCGTGAAGCGCACCAAGCGCATCGCGAGCATCAGTACCGGCGAAGGCATGGTGGGCCGCGTGGTGAACACCTTGGGCGAGCCGATCGATGGCAAGGGCCCCATCGCAGGCGAGCTCTTCGAGATGCCCATCGAGCGCCGGGCGCCGGGCGTGATCTACCGCGAGCCCGTGAAGGAGCCGCTGCAGACCGGCATCAAGGCGGTTGACGCCATGATCCCCATCGGCCGCGGCCAGCGAGAGTTGATCATCGGCGACCGCCAGACCGGCAAGAGCACGGTGGCGATCGATACCATCATCAACCAACGGGAATTCTACGAGGCCGGCAAGCCCGTTTATTGCATCTATGTGGCCATCGGCCAGAAAGGCTCCACGGTGGCGGGCACGGTGAAGACCTTGGAGGAGAACGGCGCCATGGCCTACACCACGGTGGTGGCGGCCAACGCCAGCGACCCCGCGCCGATGCAGTTCTACGCCCCCTTCACCGGTGCGGCCATCGGCGAGTACTTCCGTGATACCGGCCGTCCCGCGCTGATCGTGTACGATGATCTCTCCAAGCAGGCCGTGGCGTACCGCGAGGTATCGCTGCTGCTCCGCCGCCCGCCCGGTCGTGAGGCTTACCCCGGTGATGTGTTCTACCTGCACAGCCGCTTGCTCGAGCGCGCCGCCAAGGTGATCGCCGACGACAAGGTTGCTTCCGAGATGAACGACCTGCCTGCATCGCTGAAAGGCAAGGTGAAAGGCGGAGGCTCGCTTACCGCGCTGCCTATCATCGAGACGCAGGCCGGTGACGTTTCGGCTTACATCCCCACCAACGTGATCTCGATCACCGATGGCCAGATCTTCCTGGAGAGCACCCTCTTCCTGAGCGGTGTGCGCCCGGCGATCAACGTGGGCATCAGCGTGAGCCGCGTGGGCGGCAACGCGCAGATCAAGAGCATGAAGAAGGTGGCCGGCACCCTGAAGCTCGACCAGGCGCAGTACCGCGAGCTGGAGGCCTTCTCGAAGTTCGGATCCGACCTCGACGCCGCCACCAAGGCGGTGCTCGACAAGGGCGCTCGAAACGTGGAGATCCTGAAGCAGGGCCAGAACAGCCCCATGCGCGTGGAGGAGCAGATCGCAATCATCTACTGCGGAACGAAAGGCCTGCTGAGCCGGATCCCCGTGAAGAACGTGAAGCAGTTCGAGGCCGAGTATATCACCATGCTGCGCAACAAGCACAGCGATGTGCTGGCCGCGCTGAAGAAGGGCGATTACAACGATCAGATCACCGGCACGCTTGAAGCCGTTGCCAAAGACCTGGTGAAGAGCCTCGACAACTAAAGAGCGGCAAACAGGCCAGCGGCAAGCGGCCAGTGATGGACAAATCGCCGCCAGCCGCTACCCAATTCGCCAACTACACCCAAGATGCCCAGCCTGAAGGAGGTACGCAGCCGGATCGTCTCGGTGAACAGCACCAAGCAGATCACCGCCGCCATGAAGATGGTGAGCGCGGCCAAGCTGCGCCGTGCTCAGGACGCGATCGTGCGCATGCGCCCCTACGCCGAGAAGCTGCAGACCATCCTGGGCAATGTGAGCGCGAGCCTCGACAGCAGCGAAGGCAAGTACAGCGCTCAGCGCGAGGTGAAGAAGGTGCTGCTGGTGCCCATCGTTAGCAATCGCGGCCTGGCCGGAGCCTTCAATACGCAAGTGTTCCGCCTCGTGCGCACCGCCCTGAACGGTGCACAGGCCGATGGCCAGCAAGCGCATGTGCTCCCCATCGGCAAGAAGGCCATGGACCTCTACCGCCGCAGCGGCCTGCTCGACGCGGCATTGCCCACGGACCTGGCCTCGCTCTTCGATGGCCTCAGCTTCGACAAGGCTGCACCGGTGGCGGAATTGCTGATGAAGCAGTTCGCTGATGGCAACTATGATCGCGTTGTGCTCTTCTACAACAAGTTCAAGAACGCGGCGGTGCAGATCACCACGGAGGAGCAGTTCCTCCCGATCCTGCCCGCCGAGAAGAAGGCCAACAGCGGAGCCAAGTCCGATCATATCATGGAGCCGGACCGCGCCACCATCGTGGAGGAGATCATCCCCAAGAGCCTGAAGATCCAGCTCTACAAAGCGCTGCTCGACAGCCATGCGGCTGAGCACGGTGCGCGCATGACCGCCATGCACAAAGCCACCGACAACGCCGACTCGCTGCTGAAAGGCCTGAAGCTCTCGTACAACAAGGCGCGCCAGGCCAGCATCACCAACGAGATCCTCGAGATCGTGGGCGGCGCGGAGGCGCTGAAGGGGTAAGGGAGCTCAAGCTTCCTTTATTCCGTTCCGGATAACCGCTCGGCCCATGTTGGGCTCAGGCCATCTTCGTGCCTATCGATTAGGTTTGTTCTACCACCGCTCATCGCAGCGGCAGCACTGGTCAATCCACCAACTCCTGTTCAAAGCACCATGAAGCGCACGCTAATCGGTCAGAGCCTCGCCCATTTGCTCGTGCTGACCCTGTTGTCCGCGAGCGGCTTCCAGGCGCGCGCCCAAGTGCTGGAGATCAACACCGGGGCACCGAACACGCCTTTGTATGCTGTGGGGCCCATCTACTTGTCGTCCACGCTCTTCTACCGCTACAGCCGCTTCGCATACCTCTATAGCCAGGATGAGCTCGCGGCCGTGGGCATCGTTCCGGGCACGGTGATCCTCAGCACGGGATGGATGAAGAGCACTGCGAGCACGGCAGCGGGCCCTGCGGTCTTCAGCATCTACATGAAGAACTCGAGCGCGGCTTCGTACTCGAACGCCACGGAGACCTGGGCCAACCTGAGCGCAGGTGCAGTGCTGGTTTACACCAATGCCTCGCAGTCCATTCCCGCCACAGCAAGCCCGGGCTACATCGACTTCACGCTCACGTCCCCGTTCACCTATACCGGCGGTTCCTTGGAGATCCTCACGGAATGGGACATCTCAGCGGCAGCCGCGCCCATCGCCACCGGCGCGTTCGAATGGGTGAATACGACCGTGGTGGACCGGATCTACGCCAGCGGCAACACCAGCCTTCAAGCATCGCTGTCCAGCACCTTCAACAATGTCGACATGAACGATCGGCGCCCGGTGATCCAGCTCACGGTGGAAGTGCCCACAGGGGTCCAGGAAGCCATGGATGCCCAGGTGAGCTTGTGGCCGAACCCTGCCAACGGCATCCTCAACATCAGCAACGCCAGCGCTGCTCCCTTGGAGCGCATCGAGATCATCAACGCGCTCGGCGGAGTCGCACTATCTGAGAGCCCCAATGGCGTTGCCACGAACCTTCAGCTCGATGTGAGCAAGCTGGCTGCGGGCCCTTACCTCGTCAGCATCAGTACCGGTGCCGGGCGCGTGGTGAAGCGCGTCACGCTGAAATAGACTGGGGCGCTGCGGACACGCGCCATCCGGCTTTGGCCGGGATCAGAACGCGCTGCTCGTCAATCGCCGCTCACGGCCCGCGTGCGTGCCGTAGTAGATGATCGAGAACTCGAAGGCCCCGTTGCTGCGGGAATACGAGCGCAGCGGCGATGTGTTCACGTCGTAGCTGAAGCGGTAGGCGCTGTTCTTGTGCTTCAGGCCCACATGCGCCACGATGGCGTCTCTCACGCGGTACGATGCCCCGCAGATCGCACTGTACACCGATCCGCCGATGGCGAACTCGCCCATCATCCCCGCGTGGATCTGCTGGTCGTTCCCCTGGCGCATGTACAAGCCCTGCGGGATCAGGATCAGCCCCTCTGAGAGCTTCACGCGCACGCCACCGTTGGCCGAATACCGGATCGGCATCTTGCTCTTGGCCGTGCGATAGATCGACTCGTCTGGCATGGTGACATGGAAGAGCGCCGCATTCACGAACGGATTGATGCTCCTGCGCGGATTAGTCGAGCGATAAGCCAGGCCAACGGAGACATCGGGCATCAAGCGCGCGCCGCGCTGGGTGATCTCGCCGGATGGAAGGTCGGAATTGAAGTAACCGTTGCTGTACTGCGAGTCCCAGAGCAGGTTCTGATCATTCACCTTCTTGTACAGCAGACCGAGATGCACGCCTGTCGAAAGGGTGTGGTGCGCCTTGGGGTCCGAAACGTTGTACGCACCCGAGAGCCCGAACTGGAAATTGTTCATGATCCCCGCCATGTTGTAGTTGCTCAGCGACATCCCCACGCCGAAGCGCCTCTGGAACGAGAGGTCATACCCGAAGGCCGTGGTGAGGAAGTTGCTCGCCAGGCTGTTCCACTGGCTCCGGACGTTGCATGCCATGCGGAACTCCGCGTTCTCGTACATGCCCGTCAGCGCAGGGTTCAGCATCACCGGCGCCGCATCGTACTGCGACAGCTGGCCGTCCTGGGCGCGCAAAAGGCCAACGCCGCACAGCGCGAGGGCCGACAATAGGTTCTTGGTCGTTCTCATGGTTGCTCAGGGTTGCGCTATCGGATCAAAGTGACTTTTCCGGAACGGTCATGCTCAAGGCCATCGACCGAGGTGGCGACCACGGTGTACACGTACACGCCGTTGATCTCCGGCTTGCCGTTGTAGGTGCCGTCCCAGCCGAATGCGGGGTCCGTGGTCTCGAAGATCATTTCGCCCCAGCCGTTGTAGATCCTCAGCTCCATGGTGAGGAAGGGACCGCCGCGCACGTAGAACACATCGTTCACGCCGTCGCCGTTCGGGCTGAAGGCATTCGGGAGCTTCGGCGGAAGAATGTCCTTCTCCTCGATGACGATGAGCAAGGAATCCTGGTCCGTGCAGCCCGCCGCGTTGGTCACCGTTTGCACGATGACGTACTGCCCGGACTGCGCATACTCATGCGTAGGCTCTGCGCTGATCGCGCCGGACCCGTCTCCGAAGCTGTAGTGCCAATTGGTTGCGCCGACGGAGCTGTCCGCGAACGCGATGGGCGTGTCGGTGTAGGGGTCGCCACTGATGCTGAAGCCAGCGACCGGTGCATCGAGGATGTCGAAGACCTGCGTGGTCGTGTGGCTGCAGCCATTCTGCGCGAACACGGTCAGCGTTGCGCTGTACTGCGCGGCCGTGGCGAACGAGGTGCTGGCCTGCGGACCCGTCGCCGTAGCCCCGTTGCCGAAGCTCCAGGTCCAGCCGATGATCGGCGAACCACTGGTCGTGCTGTTGCTGGTGAATACGGTCTGCGATCCCACGCACGCGTTGCTGACGCTGAACGATGCCTGCAGGGGATTCACGAAAGAGAGGAAGAGCGTGTCGCTCGCCGCAGCGCAGGAAGCGTTGCCCGTGGTGGTCAGGATCATGCGAACCGTGCCGTTCTGCTCGTCCGTCGGTCCAGGCTGATAACTGGCATTCGCAGCCGTGTTGCTGGGCACGAACACACCCGATCCGTTCGAGGTCCACAGCACGCCGCCTGCGCCGGTGAAGGAGCCGCTCAGGTCGATCGCGCTGCTCGCATCGCAAACGTTGATGTCGGCGCCCGCGTTCACCGTGGGAGGTGCTTGCAGATGCACCACCATCGTATCGGTATGCGCAGGACATCCCATGTTCCCTGTGGTGGACAGCACGAACTGGAGCTGCTGGAACACCAGGTCGGTCTGGCTGGGCACATAGGTGGCGGACAACGCCGTCGGGCTTGGGAGGAATGTTCCCGCTCCCGTGGTGCTCCAAACCCCGCCGCTCACGCCGGTCACGGATCCTGCCATCTGCCAGAAGTTCCCATCGGCGCAGAGATTGATGTCGCTGCCGGCATCGGCGATGCGCGTCGGGCCGATGTCGATGAAGAGCGAGTCGCTGTGATTGCCACAGGTGCCTGTTCCGAAGCCGGTGAGGATCAAATACACCCCACCTGCGATGCTATCGTTTGCGGTTGGCGCGTACACCGCGTTGGCCGCATCGGCCGCCGGGCTGAAGCTGCCTGTGCCCGTGGTGAACCACTGCACGCTGCCCGCATTTTGTTCCACCCCATTGAGTTGAACATCCTCCAGACCATTGCAGAGCAGCTCATCCGCCCCAGCGTTCACCACCGGTGGCACATGGTAGCTCACCACCAGCGTGTCGCGGCCAGCGGCGCAGCCTTGATTGTTGGTGGTGCTCAGGATCAATGAAACGTTGCCGATCACGAAGTCCGCCGCCCCGGGCACATAGGTGGCATCCAACGCCGTGGCACTGGGCATGAAGGAGCCCGTGCCCGTGGTGCTCCACTGGCCTGTTGTCGTGCCCGCGACTATGCCGTTCAGCACGATGTTCGGCTCGGTGCTGCACGCGATCACATCAGCGCCCGCAGTGGCGGCCAAACCACCTCCGAAGCTGATCACCAGCTCATCCGATACAGCGCTGCATGGCGCAACCCCAGTCGTGGTCACCGTGAGCGTAACCGTGCCGACCGCGCTGTCTGCCGCGCTCGGGTAATAGAGCGTGGCCAGGGCATTCGCATCCAGGAAGGTGCCGCTGCCCGATGTGCTCCAGGTTCCGCCAGGGGTGTTCACCGCGTTGGCCACCACCTGGACCGGAGCAGCGCTGCACGCCACGATATCACTGCCCGCATTGATGCTCGGCAAGGCTTGCACGCTCAAGGTCATCGCATCACTGGCCACCGCGCATGTGCCATCGGTGATCGTCGTGAGCGTGAGCAGCACACCGCCATTGGCGATGTCCGCCGCGCTCAGTGTGTAGGTGGCGTTCGGGTCGGTGCTGTTGCTGAAGAATCCCGATCCATTGCTGCTCCACACGCTTCCCTGGGCACCGCCGCTGAAGTTGCCTTCGAGCTGCGCGATCGGCGCATTGGCGCAGAGGCTTTGATCGGCACCCGCATAAGCGAAGCTGCTGTTGCCGAAGGTGAGCACCATCTGGTCCTGCACCGGCGGACAGGTGCCCGTGTTGGTGCTGAGGAATGTGAGCACCACACTGCCGTTCGCTATATCGGTCGGCGTGAAGTGATACTGCGCATTGGTCACATCGGCGCTCGGCAAGAAGGAGCCCGTGCCCGTGGCGGACCAGGTGCCCGATGGCGACCCATTGATGACCTGGCCTTGCAGCTGAGCATAGGTGCTGCTCACGCATGCGCTCTGGTCAGGACCTGCATCGGCGGCCAATCCGCTGGTGAGGTAGATCGTCATCTGATCGCTGACCGCGTTGCAGTTGCCGTTGTTCAATGAGCTCAGCGTGAAGGTGATCAGGCCATTAGCCACATCGACCGGGCTGGCGTTGTACGTGGTGCTCAGTGATCCGGCGCTCGACATGGTCCCTGTGCCGTTCGTGGTCCATTGGCCCATGTCGGTGATGCCGCTGATCGCTCCGTTCAGATCGAATTGCGTCACCTGATTGCAGTAGGTCTGGTCCGGACCAGCATTCACATAAGGCGCTGGGGTGAGCGTCAGCTGCATCGCATCGGTGGCGTTGTTGCAGCTGTTCAGTGCGCTGAGCATGAGGGTCAGGTTGCCGATGGCCGTGTCGAGCGCGCTCGGTATGTAGGTGGGCGTGAGCACTCCGTTGTTCGGGAAGAAAGCGCCCGTGCCGGAACTGGTCCATTGGATCTGCGTGGCATCGCCCACGAGCGAGCCATTCAGCGCAACCGTTGCGTTGTTGGCGCAGAAGCTCAGGTCGGCACCAGCATTCACGGTGCCGAAGGGCAGGATGGCGATGTGCACGATATCCGAAGCTGCAGGGCACGCGCCCGTATTCGTAGCGGTCAGCACCAGGTCCACGCCGGCGGCCAGCGAATCCGATGTGCTCGCATTGTAGATATTGGCGAGTGCCGTGCTCGCGTTCTGGAAACTGCCCGTGCCCAGAGTGCTCCACGCACCGGTCGCAGAGGCGCCGCTGACCGCGCCGTTCACCAGGATGCTCAGATCGCTCACGCAGGTCACCTGGTCCGTTCCCGCATCGACGACCGACTCTGGGGTGATGGTGAGCACCATCTCATCAGAAGCGTTGTCGCAGCTGTTCACGCTCCAGGTGAAGGTGACCGTGCCGTTCACGGCATCGCTCGGCGCAATGCTATACACCGCGTTCGCCGCATCCGGGCCCGGTGAGAAGCTGCCCGCGCCCGTGGTGGTCCAGCTGCCTTGCGTGGCGTTCCCGGTGATCGCACCGTTCAGGTTGATCGTGCCTTGCGTAGCGCAGATGGCCTGATCCGCACCGGCGCTCGCGACAGCGTTGGGAAGGATGGTGAGGGTGAGCATGTCGCTCACGCTCGTGCAAAGGCCATTGCTGGTGGAGGTGAGCGTGAGGTCCACGCCCCCATTCAGTGAATCGAGGCTGCTGGCGATGTAGGTCGCATTGAGCATGTTCGCGCTCGGCGAGAAGATGCCCGTGCCTGATGTGCTCCATTGGCCGGTGCTCGCGCCGCCGCTGACCGTACCGCCCAACGGCACTTGCAGTTCGCTCGAGCAAGCCGTGATGTCGGATCCAGCGCTCACCGCTGGTGCTGGTGCCACGGTGATCGTCAACTGATCATTCACCGCAAGGCAGTTGCCATTGCCCGTGCTGGTCAAGGTGAGCGTAACGCTTCCCTGCTGCAGCTCGAAGGGCGTCAGCGTGTACTGTGCGTTCAACGTGCTGGCATCCGGAGCGAAGGCACCTAGTCCACCGCTCCATGCACCGCCAGTTGCCACGGTCATCGAACCGGCCAGGTTCACCACCGGGTTGTTCTCACAGACATTGAGGTCAGTTCCAGCATTCGCAACAGGTGCAGGCGTGAAGGTGATGAGCACCTGATCGCTCACCGCGAAGCAGTTGCCATTGCCTGTGCTCATCAAGGTCAGGGTCACACTCCCCGATGCCACTTCAGCAGCGGTGGGTGTGTAGACCGGTGCGAACACGTTGCTGGCCGGCGAATAAGTTCCGTTGCCGCCGGACCAAGCGCCCCCATTGGCGTTGATCACGTTGCCGTTCAATTGAACAGCGCTGTTGTTGGAGCAGACCGCCTGGTCAGGCCCGGCATCCACGATCGGGGACCCGGTGAAGGTGACCACCATCTGATCGCTCATGGCGCTGCAGATCGTGGTGCCCGTGCTGGTGAGCGTGAAGGTGATCGAGCCCGCAGCGATCTCGGCCGCGGTCGGGATGTACTCCGTGGCTGTGGCTGCAGCACCCGACACATAGTTGCCCGTGCCGCCGCTCCAGATCGCGCCCGGGGCATTGCCCACGAAGCCATTCAGTTGCAGGCTCGGGTTGTTCGCGCAGATCGCCTGGTCAGGGCCTGCGTTCACCACCGGTACCGGATCGATGGTGATCACCATCGCATCCTGCACTGCGATGCAGTTTCCGTTGCCCGAACTCGTGAGCGTCAAGGTCACCTGGCCTGCGGCGATCTCGCTCAGGCTCGGTGCATAGGTTGCGTTCAGCGCGGCGCTGCTAGGCGTGAAGGTGCCGTTGCCCGCGCTCCACACGCCACCGCTGGCCACAGTCACCGCTCCCTCCAGCTGGACTTGCGGCGCGTTGGCGCAGACATTCGCATCGGCACCGGCATTGATGGTAGGAGCAGGCGTGAAGAGCACTTGCACCGAATCATTCACGGCGCTGCATCCGCCATTGCCGGTGGAGGTGAGGAACAACCAGAGATTGCCCGCGTTGACCTCGGAACCGCTCGGCGTGTAAACCCCGTTCAGTGCGTTCGCGCCCGGCGCGAAAGTGCCTGCACCGCCGCTCCAGATGCCGCCGTTGGCGCCGGTAACATTGCCTGCGAGCTGCACAGCAGCATTGTTGGCGCAGAGTGTTTGAGGATTGCCGGCTTCCACCGTGGGTGCCGGCGTGTAGGTGATGGTCACCTGGCTCGAGACCGCCGTGCACAGGCCATTTCCCGCGCTGGTCAAAGTCACCGTTGCGCTTCCATTGGCGATCTCAGCCGCCGTTGGGGTGTAGATCGCGTTCAGCGTGCTCGCATTCGGGCTGAATGAACCAGCGCCGATCCATATGCCGCCTGCCGCATTCAGCACCGATCCGTTCAGTTGCACGGCGGCGTTGTTCGCGCAAGCCTGCAGCGCAGCACCTGCACTCACGATCGGCGCAGGAGCGATGTTGATCACCACCTGGTCGCTCACCGCGTTGCACGAGCCATTGCCCACCGTAGTCAGCGTGAGCGTGGCGCTGCCCGCCGCGATCTCCGCAGCGCTCGGCGTGTAGGTCGCATTCAGCGTTCCGTTGTTCGGGTTGAAGCCGCCTGTTCCACCGGTCCAGAGACCGCCGGTCGCCACCGTGACCTCACCGTTCAGTTGGACGGTGGCATTGTTCGCGCAGCTGAACGGATCCGCGCCCGCATTGGCTGTTGGCGCCGGCGTGAACGTGTAGGTCACCTGGCTGCTTACAGCCGTGCAGCCATTGTTGCCGGTGGTGGTCAGCGTCAAGGTCACGCTGCCTGCGGCGAGCTCGCCAACCGACGGCGTGTACACCGCATTCAGTGAATTGGCATTCGGGCTGAAGGTGCCCTGCGCGCCCGACCATGCGCCGCCATTGGCCACGGTCACACTGCCGTTCAGGGGGATGCTCGCGTTGTTCGCGCAGAACACGCCGCCCGCACCAGCATTCGCTGTCGGGGCCGCAGTGAAGGTGACCAGCACCTCATCGGATACCGCGACGCAATTGCCATTGCCGATCGTGGTCAACGTGAGGGTGAGGGTGCCTGCCGCTACCTCTGCGGGCGTTGGCGTGTAAACCGCATTCAACGACGCGATGCTCGGCGCGAAAGTGCCCGAGCCGCCGCTCCATTGTCCGCCGCCGGCTCCGCTCACGCTTCCACCCAGTTGAACCTGGGGATTGTTGCTGCACGCGAAGAGGTCGCTGCCCGCATTGGCCACAGGCGCACCGATGATGCTGATCACCATCTGGTCGCTCACGGCATTGCATAGCCCGTTGCCGGTGCTGGTCAGCGTAAGCGTCGCCGTGCCCAGGGCCACTTCAGCCGGGCTCGGGACGTAGGTCGCGTTCAGCGCATTCGCGTTCGGGGTGAAGGTCCCGCCGCCGCCGCTCCACACGCCTCCTGTGGCGATCGTCAAGGAGCCGTTGAGGACGACCGTAGGGTCATTGGAGCAGACCGTGCGATCGAGCCCCGCGTTCACCACCGGGCTTTGCGTGAAGACGATGAAGACCTGGTCGGTGACCTGCGCGCAGGTGCCGTTGCCGGTGCTCGTCAGGTTCAGGGTGACGGATCCATTGTTCAATTCCGTGGTGCTCGGCGTGTACACCGCGTTCAGCGCCGTGATGCTCGGCGAGAAGCCACCGGTGCCGCCGCTCCAGATCCCGCCGCCCGCATTGCTCACGGAAGCAGCCATTTGCACCGCAGCGTTGTTGGAGCACACCGTGGCATCAGCCCCCGCATTAACCGCGGGGGTCGGTGCAATGGCGATGAGCACTTGGTCGCTCACCGCATTGCACAGGCCATTCCCGGTGCTGGTCAACGTGAGCGTTACTGTTCCTGATGCAATCTCGCCCAATGAAGGCGTGTAGGTTGCATTCAGGTTGTTGCTGCTCGGGTTGAAGGTGCCCGCGCCGCCGCTCCAGATGCCGCCTGTGGCATTGTTCACCACACCCGCCAATTGCGCGGTCGATTGATTGCCGCACACCGTGATGTTCGCTCCGGCGTTCACAACGGGCGCGGGCGTGATGGTGATCACCACCTGGTCGCTCACCGGATTGCTATTGCCGTTGCCGACCGTGGTGAGCGTGAGCGTCACCGTGCCCGCGGCGATCTCGGTCGCGCTGGGCATGTAGGTCGCATTCAGCGCAGCGCTGTTGGGGGTGAAGGTGCCCGTGCCGCCGCTCCAGATGCCGCCCGTGGCGATCGTCACCGCGCCGTTCAGCGCTACGCTGGCGTTGTTCGCGCAAATGGTCTGATCGGGGCCCGCATTCGCTGTGGGCGCCGCACCGAAGGTGATGGTCATCTGATCGCTGGATGGCGCGCAGGCTCCATTTCCCGTAGTGGTCATGGTCAGCGTCACGCTGCCTGCGGCGATCTCCGCTGCAGTAGGCGTGTACACCGCGCTCACCGCGGTGTTGTCCGGGTTGTAAGTGCCCGCGCCACCGCTCCACACGATCCCGGTGGCCACGCTGAAGGAACCAGCCAGGGTGGTGTTCGCGTTGTTCGAGCTGACCGTTTGGTCAGGACCGGCATTCGCAATGGGCGCATTGGTGAAGGTGAGCGTCACCTGGTCGGATACCGCGGCGCAATTGCCATTGCCCGTGGTCGTCACGGTGAGCGTCACGCTGCCATTGGCGATCTCGATCGGCGAAGGCATGTACGTGATGTTCTGCGCCGTGCTGCCCGGAGCGTAAAGGCCAGAGCCACCGGACCACTGCACGCCCGTGGCAACAGTGACCGTGGCATTCAGTACCGCGTTCGCGTTGTTCCCGCAGAGCGTTTGATCCGCCCCCGCATTCACCGTGGGCGCTGGCGTGATGGTATAGGTGACCTGGCTGCTCACCGGATTGCACAGGCCGTTGCCGGCGGAGGTAAGCGTGAGGGTTACGCTGCCATTGGCGATCTCCGCCGCGGTCGGCGTGTAGGTGGCGTTCAGGGTGATGCTGTTCGGGGAGAACACACCAGCGCCCCCGGTCCACACACCGCCCACGGCACCGGCAACCGAGCCGTTCAGGTTGATGGTGGCCGCATTGGCGCAGACGGTGCCGTTCGCACCCGCATTCACGATCGGCGCAGGCGTTTAGGTGATGATGCGCGTCGATGTAGCTGGCGCGCAATTGCCATTGCCGGTGGTGGTGAGCGTGAGCATCACCTGGCCAGCAGCGATGTCCGCAGCACCGGGCGTGTAGGTGGCGTTCAGCGTGTTCGCATTCGGTGAGAAGGTCCCCGTGCCGCCGCTCCAGGTCCCGCCCGACGCGGTCACCACGCTGCCATTCAGCGCAACCGCCGCGTTGTTCGCGCACACCGTCACGTTCGGACCTGCGTTCGCCGTGGGCGCATCCGTGAAGGTGATCACCATCTGGTCGGTGGCCGCATTGCAGAGTCCATTGCCCGTGGTGGTCAGGGTCAGGGTCACGCTGCCTGCCGCGATCTCGGCCGCCGTCGGCGTGTAGATCGCGCTCATGTTCGTGGTGCTCGGATCGAAGGTGCCGCTGCCGCCGCTCCAGACTCCGCCCGTAGCGATGGAGAACGCACCGGATAATCCCGTCGAGGGATTGTTCGCGCAGAGCACGCGGTCGGCACCCGCGTTCGCGGTGGGTGCTGGCGTGATCGTGTAGGTCACCTGGTCGCTCACCGGTGAACAATTGCCGTTGCCCACCGTGGTGAGCGTGAGCGTAACTGAGCCTGCGGCGCGTTCAGCGGCGCTCGGTGAGTAGGTGGCGTTCAGTGTGCTGTTATTCGGACTGAAGGTGCCCGTGCCGCCGCTCCAGATGGCGCCCGTGGCGACCGTGATGCTGCCGTTCAGATTGATGGTGGCGTTGTTCGCGCACACCGTCCCGTTCGCCCCGGCATTCACTGTTGGCGCAGGCGTGAAGGTGATCACGCGGCTGTCGGAAACAGCCGTGCAATTGCCGTTGCCCGTGCTCGTGAGCGTGAGGGTCACCGTGCCCGATGCGATCTCCGCAGGGGTGGGCGTGTAAGTCGCATTGAGCGCGGTGTTGTTCGGCGTGAAGCTGCCGAGGCCGACGCTCCAGATGCCGCCGGTCGCAACGGTCACGCTGCCGTTCAGGGGAATGGCGGCATTGTTCGCGCAGAAGGAGGCGGCTGGTCCCGCATTCACCGTGGGGGAAGGCGTGAAGGACAACACGACGTTGCTGCTCACGGCATTGCAAGAGCCGTTGCCCGTGGTGGTGAGGGTGAGCGTCACGTTGCCGTTCGCGATCTCCGCCGCCGTGGGCGTGTAGGTCGCGTTCATGTTGGCTGGGCTTGGGCTGAAGGTGCCCGCACCGCCGCTCCAGATCGCTCCGGATGCGACCGTGTAGCTGCCACTCAGGGTGGCCACCGGGTTATTCGAGCACAGCGTCTGATTCGGGCCTGCGTTCACCGTAGGCGCGGGTGTGATGCTGAAGGTGACATTGCTGCTCACCGCGTTGCAGTTGCCGTTGCCCGTGCTGGTCAGCGTGAGCGTCACCGTGCCAGCTGCGATCTGCGCTGCCGTGGGCGTGCAGGTCGCGTTCAGCGCCGTGTTGCTCGGACTGAACGTCCCGCCACCGCTCCAAACGCCGCCGGTCGCCCCAACCACGCTGCCATTCAAGCTGATCAGCGGAGCGTTCGCGCACACGGTCCCGCTCGTGCCAGCATTCACCGTTGGCGCTGGCGTGAAGGTGATCACCTTGTTCGCGGAAACCGCGTTGCAGTTGCCATTGCCCGTGGTGGTCAGCGTGAGCGTGACGATGCCGTTGGCGATCTCCGCCGGGGTCGGCGTGTAGGTCGCGTTCAATGCGGTATTGTTCGGCGTGAAGGAGCCGTTGCCGCCGCTCCAGACCCCACCCGTTGCACCGCCCACCGTCCCATTCAAGGACACGACGGGGTTGTTCGCGCAGATCGACGCATCCGCACCTGCGTTCACCGTCGGAGCAGGCGTGAATGTGAGGAGCACATCATCGCTCACTGCGCTGCACAGGCCGTTGCCCGTGGTGGTGAGCGTGAGGATCACGCTGCCGTTCGCGATCTCGGCCGCGCTCGGTGTGTACACCGCGCCCAGATTCGTGTTGCTCGGATTGAAGGTGCCGTTGCCGCCGCTCCAGGTCCCGCCGGTCGCAACGGTCACGCTGCCATTCAGCGCAGCCGCTGGGTTGTTGGAGCAGAGCGTGAGGTTGCTGCCCGCATTGGCCGTGGGTGCAGGCGTGATGCTGAATGTGACATTGCTGCTCACCGCATTGCAATTGCCGTTGCCGGCAGAAGTCAAGGTGAGGGTTACCGTGCCCGCAGCGATCTGCGCAGCTGTAGGCATGTAGGTCGCATTGAGCGTGGTGCTGTTCGGCGTGAAGGTGCCCGCGCCGCCGCTCCAGATCGCGCCGGTGGCGCCGCTCACGCTGCCGTTCAAGCTGATCAGCGGTGCGTTCGCGCATACCGTTCCATTGCTCCCCGCGCTCACGATCGGCGCTGGCGTGAAGGTGATGGTACGGCTGCTCGATACCGCGTTGCAGGTGCCGTTGCCCGTGGTGGTGAGCGTGAGCGTCAAGGTGCCCGCTGCGAGTTCCGCTGGTGTGGGCGTGTAGGTGGCGTTGAGCGTGGTGTTGTTCGGCGTGAAGGATCCCGCACCGCCGCTCCAGAGACCGCCTGTTGCCACGGTCACGGCGCCATTCAGGCTCACCGTGGGGTTGTTCACGCACAGCGAAGCATCAGCACCTGCATTCGCTGTGGGCGATGGTGTGAAACTCAGGATGACGTTGCTGCTCACCGCATTGCACAGGCCATTGCCGGTGGTGGTGAGCGTCAAGGTGACGCTGCCGTTCGCGATCTCTGCCGCCGTGGGCGTGTAGGTCGCGTTCATGTTGGTATTGCTCGGGAAGAAGCTGCCCGACCCGCCGCTCCAGATCGCTCCCGTGGCCACAGTGAAGCCTCCGCTGAGGGTCGCAACCGGATTGTTCGAGCAAAGCGTCTGCGCAGGGCCGGCGTTCACGGTCGGCGGCGGCGAGATCGTCCAGGTCACTTGGCTGCTCACCGGATTGCACAGTCCGTTGCCTGTGGAGGTCAATGTCAGAGTCACGCTTCCCGCAGCTCGTTCAGCGGCGCTGGGCGTGTACACCGCGTTCAAGGCGGTGTTGCTCGGACTGTAAGTGCCCGTGCCGCCGCTCCATGCGCCGCCCGTGGCGCCGGCAACGGAACCGTTCAGGGCGATGGCGCTGTTGTTCGCGCACACCGTTCCGCCGATGCCGGCATTCACTACCGGTGCAGGCGTGAAGGTGATCACGCGGTCGCTGGTGGCTGGATTGCAGGTACCGTTGCCCGTAGTGGTCAGGGTCAGCGTAAGGGTGCCGTTCGCGAGTTCCGCAGCCGTTGGCGTGTAGGTCGCGTTCAGCGAGGTGTTGTTCGGGCTGAAGGTGCCCAAGCCGCCGCTCCAAACGCCGCCGGTGGCGAGGGTCACGCTGCCATTCAGGGCCACGCTGGCATTGTTCGCGCAGAGCGTGAGCGGCGCACCGGCATTGGCCGTGGGCGCGGGCGTGAAGCTGATCGTCATGTCATCCGATACCGGCACGCAAGTGCCGGCACCGGTGGTGGTCAGCGTGAGGGTCACGCTGCCGTTGGCGATCTCTGCTGCGGTCGGCGTGTACACGGCATTCACGCTGGTGGCGCCCGGCGAGAAGCTGCCTGCGCCGCCGCTCCAGATGGCACCGGTGGCCACGGTGTAACTGCCATTGAGGGTCGTGCTGGCATTGTTGCCGCAGCGCGTCTGATCCGCGCCGGCATTCACCGTTGGTGCCGGCGTGATCGCATAGGTCACGTTCGCGCTCACCGGCGAGCAGTTGCCATTGCCCACCGTGGTGAGCGTGAGCGTCACCGTGCCTGCGGTGAGTTCAGCAGCGCTGGGCGTGTAGGTGGCGTTCAGCGTGCTGTTGCTCGGAGTGAAGGTGCCCGTGCCACCGCTCCAGATCCCGCCGGTGGCAACGGTCACGCTGCCGTTCAAGCTGATGGTGGCGTTGTTGGCGCACACCGTTCCGTTCGCACCGGCATTCACCGTGGGCGCTGCCGTGAAGGCGATCACGCGGCTGTCGGAAACAGCGATGCAATTGCCGTTGCCCGTGCTCGTCAACGTCAAGGTCAAGGTACCTGCCGCGATCTCCGCAGCGGTCGGCGAATAGGTGGCATTGAGGGTGGTGTTGTTCGGCGTGAAGCTGCCCAAGCCGCCGCTCCAAACGCCGCCGGTGGCCCCGGTGACGCTGCCATTCAAGGCGATGTTGGCGTTGTTCGCGCAGAAGGTGGCCGGAGCGCCCGCATCCACCACCGGCGCCGCCGTGAAGTTCAAGGTGACGTTGCTGCTCACCGCGTTGCACGAACCGTTGCCCGTGGTGGTGAGCGTGAGCGTCACGTTGCCGTTCGCGATCTCCGCCGCCGTGGGCGTGTAAGTCGCGTTCATGTTCGTGGTGCTGGGGCTGAAGCTGCCGTTGCCGCCGCTCCAAACGCCACCGGTCGCGACGGTGAAGCTGCCGTTCAGCGTGGCGACGGGGTTATTCGCGCAGAGCGTCTGCGTGGCGCCGGCATTCGCGGTCGGCGAAGGCGTGATGGTCCAAAGCACTTGATCGCTCACGGCATTGCAGGTGCCGTTGCCGGTGCTGGTGAGCGTGAGCGTCACGCTGCCCGCAGCGCGTTCGGCGGCGGTGGGCGTGTAGGTCGCATTCAGCGTTGCATTGTTCGGCGAGTAGGTGCCCGCACCGCCGCTCCAGGCTCCACCGGAGGCACCGGTCACGGAGCCCGCGAGGGTGATCGCGCTGTTGTTCGCGCACACCGTTCCATTCGGACCGGCATTCACCACCGGTGCAGGCGTGAAGGTGATCACGCGGTTGCTGCTCACCGCGTTGCAGGTGCCGTTGCCCGTGCTCGTCAGCGTCAAGGTCAAGGTGCCTGCTGCGATCTCGGCAGCAGTGGGCGTGTAGGTCGCATTCAGCGTGGTGTTGTCCGGGTTGTAGATGCCCGCACCACCGCTCCAGGCGCCACCGGTCGCACCGGTCACGCTGCCGTTCAAGGTCACCGCTGCGTTGTTCGCGCACACCGATACCGGAGCACCCGCATTCACCACTGGTGCTGGGGTGAAGCTGATGGTCATTTGATCACCCACCGCAACGCAGCCCCCGTTGCCCGTGCTGGTTAGCGTGAGCGTCACGCTGCCGTTCGCGATCTCCGCCGCCGTGGGCGTGTAGGTCGCGTTCATGTTGGTGGTGCTGGGGTCGAAGGTGCCTGCGCCACCGCTCCACACGCCGCCCGTGGCCACGGTGAAGCTGCCGTTCAGGGTCACCGCTGCGTTGTTCGCGCACACCACCCGATCGAGACCGGCATTCACCGTTGGCGCCGGCGTGATGGTGTAGGTGACCTGTGCGCTCTCAGCGTTGCAGGTGCCATTCCCGACCGTCGTCAGCGTGAGCGTAACCGTTCCGGCGGCGCGCTCCGCCGGGCTCGGCGTGTACACCGCGTTCATGCTGGTGCTGTTCGGGCTGTAAGTGCCCGTGCCGCCGCTCCACACGGCACCCGTTGCGCCGGTGAAAGAACCCGCAAGGGTGATCGCGCTGTTGTTCGCGCATACCGTTCCGTTGGGGCCGGCATTCACCGTGGGTGCGGGCGTGAAGGTGATCACGCGATCGCTCGAAACAGGCAGGCAGTTGCCATTGCCGGTGCTTGTGAGCGTGAGCGTCAAATTGCCTGCGGCGATCTCAGCGGCAGAAGGCGTGTAGGTGGCGTTGAGCGTGGTGTTGTTCGGCGTGAATGTGCCGGTGCCGCCGCTCCAGATGCCGCCCGAGGCATTGGTCACCGATCCGCTCAGCGACACTTGCGCGTTGTTCGCGCACACCGATACCGGCGCACCGGCATTCACCACAGGAGCCGGCGTGAAGCTGATCGTCACATTGCTGCTCACCGCATTGCAGGTGCCGTTGCCCGTGGTGGTGAGCGTGAGCGTCACGCTTCCGTTTGCGATCTCGGCCGCAGTGGGCGTGTATTGCGCCGACATGTTGGTGGTGCTGGGATCGAAGGATCCCGCGCCGCCGCTCCAGATGCCGCCTGTGGCCACGGTGAACGAGCCGTTCAGCTGCGCCACCGCATTGTTCGCGCAGCGCGTGATCGCGGAGCCGGCATTCACGGTGGGCGCAGGCGTGAAGGTCACGAGCAGGCTGTCCATCACCGCCTGGCAAACGCCGTTGCCCGTGGATGTCAAGCGGATCCACACCTGGCCCGCGAGCAGGTCTGCTGCCGAGGGCGTGTAGGTGGCGTTCAAGTTGCTGTTGCTGGGAAGGAAGCTCCCGCTGCCGGCCGTGGTCCATACGCCACCGACAGCATTCAGCACGCTGCCCGCCAGTTGCACGGTGGTGTTGTTGAGGCACACCGACCGATCCGGTCCGGCATCGGGGATCGGCAGGGGCGAGAAGGTCACCACCATCTGATCGCTCGACGGTGTGCAAGGGCCGGTGGAGGTCAGGGTCAGGGTCACGCTGCCGATCGCGAGGTCGCCGATGCTGGGCTCGTAGGTGGCATTCAGTGAGGTGGGGCTTGGAGTGAAGGTGCCGCTGCCGTTGGTGGTCCAGATCCCCGTGGTGCTTCCGCCGGAGACCGTTCCAGTGAGCGATACCGTCTCATTCGCGCAGCGCGTCTGGTCCGCACCGGCGCTCACGTTGATCTGCCCGGCGAACTCCGAGAAGAAACCGTAGCGGCAGCCCGATGATGCCCCGCCGTTGATGATCGCGAGCGAGAACACATCGGAGGTGTTGGTCACGATGAAGGCCTGGTTCACCGGCACCTGCGTGGTGTTGTATTGGATCCGAGCGGCCATCCATTGGCCTCCCGTTCCGGGAACCGCTTGGAAGGCAGAACCCGGTATCGTCGCCGTACCGGGTCCCGTCACCACGAAGTCGTTCTGAGATCCATTCCGCACCAGCAGATTCAAGAAGAACGATTCTGAGGTGGATCGCGTGAAACTGAGCTGCGTGCTGCCCGCGCAATTGAGCGGAGGCAGGATCGCCATGCCCTGCTCGCAGCCGAAACCGGTGACGTGGATGGCGTAGAGCGGCTTCGAGCCCGTGACCAATGTGGCGTTGTTGGCCGCGCCCGCCAGGTAATCCATGTCGTGGCGGTAGTACTGCCCTGCGAAGAGCGTGGCCACCGGCGTTGCGCTGCCATCGATGAAGACCTGCGTGTTGTTCTGCACGGCCATCACGAAGAGCGACTCGTCGCCGTTGTTGTTCAGTGCGCCTTTCACCGCCACGTACTCCGTGCCCAGGATGTTCACCGGCACGATCTGGTCGAGCATCAGGTCATAGCAGCCGCCCGAAGGGTTGTGGTTCGAGTCATCCTTGATGGAGACCGCGACCGGCTTGTCCGAAAGCACCACAGCACCCGAGGGGTGCGTCATGGGATCGGTGTGCGTGGCAGGCGTGGTGTTCGCCGTTGAATAGGTCTGGCCCGCGTTGAGCGTGACCGTCCAAGGCGTCAGCGCCGGGTGGCCATCCACCGCTACCGGTGAATAGATCAGCACGTTGGTGTTGTTCTCGGTTGCGACGATATCGAACGAAGCGAAGGCGAGGTCTGCGTTGTTCGGAACGAAGCTGTGGTTGTAGAAGGGGGCGTGCTTGTGCAGCGGGATGTAGAACTCGGTGCCCAGGCCGTTGGCGCCCTTGAGCGCCATGATGTCCGGGTTGTTCGTATTGCTCGATTCGTAATAGCAGGTGATGTTGGCCGTGGATTGGATCCGAAGGCCGGTGTTACGGATGCTGTTGGTTGGGCGCGTCTCCAACTGGGCCTTCAGCGCCGTCATGTTGTGGCGCACGGCCGAATTGGCCGGCACGTTGAGCACGATCGGGCTGCCTCCATTGAAGGCCGGGTTGGCGGGCTGCGAAACCGTGACGGTCGCGGCCGCATTGCCCGTGGTCACGTTCAGGAAGATCGGCTCATCCCCAGGCATGTTGTGCCGAAGGGTGACATCGGGCGGAGCCATCCAGAACTCGGTCCCCGTCTGTGCCTGGATGAGCCCGGTAAGGAGCAGTCCAAGCACTAAGAGCAGTGCCTTTTTCATTCGATAAGGTCAGCCCGTGAGTGGCGGGCCGGTGCCGTTCTACGCAGACCGGCCAGCGGGGTTCGTTCGTCGACGAGCCGCGCCCGCCTGTCGCCAGCTTCTGAGCCGTGCTGTGCCCGGGGCCTGGTGATGGTCGAAGAGGAATGGCCATACCTACCCCCGTACTTTGGCGCATCCCTCCACGCCAGCGCTCTATGTCCCGTCCACTGCTCCTGTTGCTGCTGGGCGCTCTTTTCGCCACCCTCGCGGTGCTGATCGATGAGCCTGACCCAGAAACGCGACTGAGCGCGGCTGCCGCGCGATTGGAACATCGCATCGAGGCAGCCCAGAATGAGTTGAATGCGCTGGTGGAAGAGCAAGCCCGCCTCGTGTCATCCTTGGGCCCCGGGGCTTGGATGGATCGGCAGGCGGAGCTGCTCGAAAAGGAGCGGGAGCGGACTGGCACCCTGATCCATGTCGAGGTGGACGATAGCCTGATGGCTTGGTCAGGCGACCTGAACGGATACGGGGAACCGGGTCAAGGAGTAAGACTGCTTGCGTCCGTGCGCATCGGCAGCATGATGGTCAAGGCCGGGCGGCCAGTCTGGAGCGCGCCGCGTGTACAGAACCGATACCTCCGTGAGGGCTTCCATCCATCCTTGGGCGCAGCTGAGGGCCTGATGGCCGTGCCCTTTGCTCGGCCTGGGGTTGATATCGGGGCCGGTGCCACCACAGCACCGCTCCGCGTGGCCTGGCGCGACGGCGCCATGGAGCTCGGGGCCTGGTTATGGTGGCGCGCCGCGCTCATCGCTTGCGCTTCCGTTCTATTGATCGCTGCCTTGTGGAAGGCCTGCGGGCTGCTGCTGAACCGGAGAAGACTGCTGGCCGTCGCGGTGTTCATCGCCGGCCTGGTCCTGCTGCGCTGGCTCTCGCTCGCCTTCGGCCATTCCGCGCCCTTCGATCGCTGGCCGCTCTTCGACCCGGCCGTGTACGCCACAGGCTGGTGGTTCCCGTCCCTTGGGGACCTGGTCATCAATTCAGCCCTATTGGGCCTCGGTTCCCTATTCGCCCTACACGCTGCGCGTCCGATCGGATTTAACCCGAATCGGGTGACCACTTTCATTGTGCTGAGCATCCCGCTCTTTCAGGCGGCTGCCGTCACTTGGCTCACCATCGGGCTGGTGGGCAGCAGCACCATCGATCTGGACCTGTATCATATCCAGGGCCTTGGGGCCTTCGGGGCGGTGGCCTTGTTGGTGGTGGCCCTGTTGATGGCGGGATGGTGCTTGACCGCATTGGCCGCGACGAGGCTTCTCGCGCCGGGCACCGTTCGCCGGCTCGCGGGTCCGGCTCTATTGGCCGCTGGTGCCTCAATCCTGGTGCATCATCTATCCGGCGTGCGTGATACTGTTCTCTTCCTATGGCCTTTGGCCGGGATGGCGATCTTCCTTGTCGGGCGGGCGCTGGCCTTCGGTTTCCTGCAAGGCGTGCTCCTGTTGACTGTCCTCGCGGGCACCAGCACGCACATCATCGCCAAGCACATGGGCGAACGCGAGCGCAATGAGCGCTCCGTGCTCGCTGAGCGCCTTGCTATGCGGGAGGACCCAGTGCTTGAGCAGCTTTTCCGCGACAGCGCACCTGCCATCCGCCGCGACCTGAATCTCTATCGCCTCTTCTCCAGCGGCGAATACTGTGACCCCAACGACTTGGAGAAGCTCGTGAAGCAGCCGCACCTCAGCGGGTATTGGGAGCGCTATGACCTGCGCCTCTTCGGCTACGATCCCCAAGGTGAGCTCCGCTGCGCCACCGACCTCGATGCGCCGCTCGGCTTCACGGTTGATTCGGCGGCCTTCCCTGCAGGCATCAGCGACATGCCTGACCTTTTCGTGGACGAGCGGATCGGCGGGGAGCTGTATTACCATGCGCGCATCGCCATCATGCCCCATGACAGTGCGCCGCCCGCCCAGCTCGTGTTGGAGCTGAAGCCGCGCTCGCTCTCGCAAGGCGCCGGGTTCCCCGACCTCCTGCTCGCGGGCACGGATGAGCTCGCGCGACGCACAGAGCGCTACTCGCAGGCTCGCTACGTCAATGGACTCCTCATGGACCGCCGCGGTCCCGTATCGCACCCGCAGCGGTGGAGCCGCGCCTTAGACGATGAGCTGTGGTATGTGGAGAGTGGCCAGGATTTCCTGGCGAAAGCCGTGGGCGGCAACGTGGTGATGGTGCTCGGCCTGCCCCACCGCACCTTCCTGGACCGCATCACCACCTTCAGTTACCTCTTCACGCTGTTCGGGCTCCTGATGCTGATCGCGCTCGGCGCGCACGCGGCGCTCACCGGCACCTTGCCGGACCTCGGCATCGGCACCAAGGTGCGCGCGGCACTGGTGCTCTTTGCGATCACGGGCCTCATGTTCTTCGGGATCGGGTCGCAGCGCCTGCTCACGCGCCAGTTCGAGGAGCGCGAAGCCAACGCCTCCCTGGACAAGGCGCGGGCCGTGAGCGAGGAATTGCGCCGTCGGATCGGCGATGAGCGCATCGATAGCGATGCTTACGCCGGCTACCTGAACTATCTGCTCAGCCAGCTCGGCAACGCCTACTTCACCGATCTCACACTGTATGCGCCCGACGGACGCTGGCTGGCATCAACGCGGCCGCAGATGCTCTCGCAAGGACTGCTCGGCCCCCGCATGGACCACAGCGCCTATGCCCGCCTGGCCATCCGGCAGCAGAGCGCCTTCGTTCACCAGGAGCGCGTGGGCACGGCAGGCTTCAGAACGGCCTATCTGCCGGTTCTCGACAGCAAGGGCAAGGGGCAAGCCTTCCTCGCGCTGCCCAGCTTCGCCGACCAAGCACAGCAATCGGAAGAGCGAGCGCAACTGCTGGTGGCGGTTGTGAACCTCTTCGTGCTGCTCTTCGCGCTGAGCGTGCTGCTCGCGGTCTTCATCAGCAACTGGACCACGCGGCCCCTCGATGTGCTCAAGCGCGCACTGGCCCGCGTCGCCCTGCGCGGCAGCAATCAGCCCATCCATTACCGGGGCAACGATGAGGTGGGCGAGCTGGTGGCCGTTTACAACCAGAAGGTGGAAGAACTGCGTGAGAGCGCTGAGCGCCTGGCGCGCAGTGAACGGGAAAGCGCGTGGCGGGAGATGGCGCGGCAAGTGGCGCATGAGGTGAAGAACCCGCTCACACCGATGAAGCTCGGCATCCAGCACTTCCAATACACCTTCGATCCGAAGGCCCCGGACGCGAAGGAGCGCGTCGACCGCTTCGCGAAGAGCATGGTGGAGCAGATCGATACGCTCAACGGCGTGGCCTCGGCCTTCTCGCAATTCGCGCAGATGCCCGCCGCGTCGCCCACCGAGCTCGACCTGTGCGAAGTGGTGCGCGCCGCCGTGGACGTATTCCATGCTTCGCCGGGCATCGCCATCACGCATCAGGAAGAAGGCCCGTTGCCCGTGCTGGCCGATCGTGAGCACATGCTGCGCGTGCTGAACAACCTGCTCAAGAATGCCGTGCAAGCCATGCCCGAGGACCATGATGGCCGCATCGATGTGATCGCACGGCGCGAGGTATCACGGGCGCGGATCGAAGTGCGCGACAATGGCGCAGGGATCCCGACGGAAGCGCGTGACCGCATCTTCACCCCGAGCTTCACCACCAAGAGCAGCGGCATGGGGCTGGGCTTGGCCATGGTGAAGCGCATGGTGGAGCAGGCCGGTGGCCGCGTGTGGTTCGAGAGCGATGAGGGCCAAGGCACGCGTTTCTTCGTGGAGCTGCCGTTGCACCGTTAGGCCGGTACATTTGAGCCGATGCCATACACGAACCTATTGGTGTCCGATGCCGATGGCATCCGCACCATCACCATCAACCGCCCCGACCAGCTCAACGCGCTCAACCGCGCCACCATCGACGAGCTGGATAGCGCGCTCAACGAGGCCGAGGCCGACAGGAGCGTGCGCGTGCTCATCATCACCGGCAGCGGACCGAAGGCCTTCGTGGCCGGCGCCGACATCAAGGAGTTCGCCCACTTCAGCATGGAAGAGGGTCGTGCGCTCAGCGCCGATGGCCACACCAAGCTCTTCAGCCATGTGGAGCGCCTGAACAAACCGGTTATCGCGGCAGTGAATGGTTTTGCCTTGGGCGGCGGGCTGGAGCTGGCCATGAGCTGCCATTTCCGCGTGGCCAGCGACAATGCCAAGCTGGGCCTGCCCGAAGTCGGACTGGGCGTTATACCCGGCTACGGCGGAACGCAGCGCCTCGCAAGGCTTGTTGGAAAGGGCAAAGCCATGGAGATGATCTTCCTCGGTGCGGCGGGCATGATCAAGGCCGATGAGGCCCTGCAATGGGGACTGGTGAACCACGTTGTTCCCCAGGATCAGCTCATGACCAAGTGCAACGAGCTCGCTGCGGCCATCGCGAAGAACAGTCCCTCGGCGTTGGGCGCTGCCATCCGCGCGGTGAACGCCGGCTACGAACCCGGCGCCGACGGCCTCGCGCGCGAGATCGAGGAATTCGGCAAGTGCTTCGGCACGGCGGACTTTCAGGAGGGAACGAGCGCGTTCATGGAGAAGCGGAAGGCGGAGTTCACGGGGGCGTGATCCACAGAAAACGCGGATGGCACAATACGAATCACCAACTGCGCGAATTGACCCGATGGAACAAGCGCTATCTGTGACATCTGCGTCTGCTGTGGATGATCGATGAGCGCCCTCCGCAAACTCGCCGGCCAGACAGCCATCTACGGGCTGAGCAGCATCGTTGCGCGCTTCCTCAACTTCCTGCTCACGCCGCTGTACACGAGCAAGGCGGTCTTCGCGCCTGATGATTTCGGCGTGATCACCTACTTCCTCGGCTGGAGCGCCTTCCTCAACATCGTCCTCAGCTTCGGCATGGAGACGACCTTCTTCCGCTACGCCACCAAAGACGGCATCGACCAGAAGCGCGCTTACGGCACGGCGTTCCACATCGTCGCGTTCATCGCGCTCGTCTTCACGGCAGTGATCGCGCTGTGCGCATCGCCCATCGCCGATTGGTCCGGCTACGGCGCCTTCTCGAGCACCGTGCTCATGCTCGGCATCACGCTCGGCCTCGATGCCATCACCGCGATCCCTATGGCACGCCTGCGACAGGAGAACCGCGCGTGGCGCTTCGTGCTCATCAACATGATGAATGTAGGCGTGAACATCGTCGTGAGCCTCTTCTTCCTCGCCTACTGCATGCCCAAGCACAAGGCAGGAGAAAGCAACGCGTTGATTGAAGCCGTGTACGATCCATCCTTCGGTGTGGGCTATGTCTTCCTCGCCTACCTCGTAGCGAGCATTGTGAAGATGCTCTTGCTCCTGCCGCAATGGCCCTCCATTACCATGCGCGATCCGAGGCTCGTTCGACCCATGCTCGTGTTCGCCGCTCCGCTCGTTCTTGCCGGCCTCGCGGGCATGGTGAATGAGATGGGCAGTCGCGTGCTGCTGAAATACCTGCTGCCGGCGGAGACCGCCGACCATGACCTCGGCGTCTTCGGCGCGTGCTACAAGCTGGCGGTGCTGATCACACTCTTCATCCAGGCGTTCCGCTTCGCGGCTGAGCCTTTCTTCTTCAGCCGCGCGCACGACCCCAAGAGCAAGGAGACCTTCGCGCGCATCAACAACCTGTTCGTCGCGTTCTGCATGAGCGCCTTCCTGGTGGTGATGCTCTTCCTCGATCTCTTCAAGTGGTTCATCCCGAACCCCGCGTACTGGGAAGGCTTGCGCATCGTGCCCATCATCATGCTGGCGAACGTCTTCCTCGGCATCTACTACAACCAGAGCGTGTGGTACAAGGTCACGGACCGCACGCGCGTGGCGGGCAAGCTGGCCTTGGTCGGCGCGGCGCTCACGCTCGTGGGCAACATCGCTCTCGTGCCCTGGCTCGGATACCTGGGCAGCGCGTGGGCCACGCTCATCTGCTACGCCGCCATGACCGCGCTCAGCTACGTTTGGGGGCAGAAGCACTGGCCGGTGCCCTACAACGTGGGACGCGTGCTGCTGTACATGGCGGGGGCGGTGGTGATCTGGTGGGGGAGCGAACAGATTCCGCTGGCAGGTGCCGCGGAATATGGCCTGCGCGCGGTACTGCTCTCTTCGTTTCTCACCGCCGCGTGGAGAATCGAGCGCAGAGTTTTACGCGCCTAGCCCTCTGTCACTTTCTGCGCCATTTACAAACGCTCTCCCTCTTTGCGGGTTCATCCGTTGGCGTCAATCTGAAGTCAACGAACGTGATTGTCTTCGGCTTGACCTCGACCGCATTCAATCTTCGTGTTTCATACCCCGTATTCTCCACGGTAAGACAGTATTGACCAGGGGCCACCTCGGCAAACTCATAATTCCCACCTGAGCCGGATTGCGTCTCCGCGAGCACCGCTTCGAGACTATCTGAAAGGACCACCCGTGCTCCGGTAAGTGCTTCCTCTCCCTTTGCCTTAATGCGACCACGGAGCGAGCCGGACTGAGCATGGATTGCTTGGCTCAATACCAACAAGCCAACGACCAACAAACAACGATACATGCCTCGGAGTGCGGCCATCGGGCTCATGACATCCATCCAAAGCTAAAGCCAATGAATGCTTAGCACCTTTGCGCCATGACTGAGTTCGTGTCCGAAGCGCCGTGTGTTCGCATCCTCAACAAGAGCCACCACCCCCTCCCCTCCTACGCCACCGCCCACAGCGCGGGCATGGACCTCCGCGCCAACCTCGAAGTGCCCATCATTCTGGCTCCCGGCCAGCGTGCGCTGATTCCCACCGGCCTTTTCCTGGAGCTGCCCGAAGGCACCGAGGCCCAGGTGCGTCCCCGGAGCGGGCTGGCCTTCAAGCACGGGGTCACGGTATTGAACGCGCCGGGCACCATCGATGCCGATTACCGCGGCGAGGTCGGCGTGCTGCTCATCAATCACGGGCAGGAGCCCTTCGAGGTGAAGGATGGTGAGCGCGTGGCGCAATTGGTCATCGCCCCCTACCTGCGGGCCACTTTGCTGGAAAGTGCGGACCTTCGCGCCACTGAACGCGGAGCGGGCGGCTTCGGGCATACCGGCACCCGCTGAGAAGAGAACCGAATGAAGATCATCGTCCCTATGGCGGGCATGGGCAAGCGGATGCGTCCGCACACCCACACCACCGCCAAGCCCTTGCTGCCCATCGCGGGCAAGCCCATCGTGCAACGCCTCGTGGAGGACCTGGCCGCCGTGGCCGGTGAGCCTGTGGAAGAAGTCGCCTACGTGGTGCATCCCTCCTTCGGCGTGAAGGTCGAGGAAGAGCTCATGGCCATCGCCACGGCCATCGGCGCCAAAGGCAGCATCCATTACCAGGAGGTGGCGCTCGGAACGGCGCACGCCATCCTCTGCGCGGAGAAAGCGCTCAGCGGCCGCGTGATCGTGGCCTTCGCCGATACGCTCTTCCGTGCGCAGCTCAAGCTCGACAAGGACTGCGACGGCGTGATCTGGGTGAACAAGGTCGAGGACCCCAGGCCCTTCGGCGTGGTGAAGCTCGATAGCGAGGGCATCATCACCGAGTTCGTGGAGAAGCCGCAGGCCTTCGTGAGCGACCTGGCCATCATCGGCATCTACTACTTCGCCGATGGCGAGCGCCTGCGCAACGAGATGCAGTGGCTCATCGACAACGACGTGAAGGACAAGGGCGAGTACCAGCTCACCAACGCCATGGAGAACATGAAGCGCAAAGGCGCGCGCTTCAAGGCCGGCAGCGTGGATGTGTGGATGGACTGCGGCAACAAGAACGCCATGGTGGACACCAATACCAAGGTGCTCGGCTTCCTGAAGGATTCGCCCGGGCTGGTGAGCCCCAAGGCGATGCTCAACGGCAGCCTGGTGATCTCGCCCTGCTTCATCGGCGAGAACGTGACGCTGGTGAACAGCATCATCGGGCCGAACGTTTCCCTGGAGCCCGGCGCGCTTGTTGAGAACAGCGTGGTGCGCAATTCGATCCTGCGCGGAGATTCGCGTGTACTGGACGCCGTGATCGACAACAGCATGATCGGGCAGCGCGCCCAAGTGACCGGCAAGGCCATGGACCTCAGCCTGAGCGACGATAGCACCGTGGGCTGAGCACCTCCGCATGAAGCAGCACCAACACATCCTCCTCGCCTTCATCGCCGCGCTCTTGTTAGCCGCGTGCGGCGGGGCCAAGCCCGTCGTCAATGCAGAGCCGGGCCCCGATGGCGGGAGCGGGGGCGCGAGCGATAAGCGCGCGCAGGTGATGCGCCTTTACATGGAGGCCACGCAGGCCCGCATGCGCGGCGAATTGCCAAAAGCACTGATGCTGTATCAGCAATGCGTGAAGAACGACCCGCAGAACGCAGCCGCCATGTTCGAGCTGGCCAAGCTCTACCACCAAGGCCAGAACTACGATCAAGCCGTTGACCATGCCAAGCAGGCCGTTGCCGCGGACAAGAAGAACATCTGGTACCGATTCCTCCTCGCCGACCTGTATCGCCAAGGCAACAAGCCCGATGACGCCATCGGTGTTTACAAGGGCATCCTGGAGCAATGGCCGGAGCGCTACGAAGTGTACCTCGACCTGGCGGCTGCATACGCTTATGCGAACAAGCCGGCCGAAGCGGCCAAGGCCTACGGCGATGTCGAGAAGCGCTTCGGGCTGGGCGAGGAACTGGTGCATCACGCCTTCAATACCTATATGGCCCTGGGCCAGTGGGACGATGCGGAGAAGCTCCTGAGCCGCGCCATTGCCGCGAACCCGACCAGCGCCGAGTACACCGGCATGCTCGCCGAGGTATATGGCGAGCAGGGCAAGCCCGATCTTGCGTTGGAGCAGTACCGAAAGGCCCTCGCGCTCGATCCTGCGAACAGCATGCTGCGCATCTCGCTCGCCGAGCACTACTATGCGGTCGGTAAGCTCGACGAGGCCTATCGCGAACTGGGCGAGGCCTTCGCGGATCCCGAGGTCGAAATCGACGCCAAGATGCAAGTGCTCATCGGTTTCTTCGAGATGACCGAGAGCGAAGGCGAAAAGCCCGAGGACCGGCCCGACCTGATCCGCCGCAGCTATGCGCTGATCGAGTCCCTGGAGAAGGCGCACCCCGAAAGCGGGAAGCCGCACACCATACATGGAGATTTCCTGCTGCGCGATGGCAAGGCCGCTGAGGCGCGCGAACAATTCCGCAAGGCGCTGGCCTTGGAGCAGGGCCGCTTCCCCATCCACGCGCAATTGCTGCAACTCGACCTGCAGCTGGGCGACCACGAATCGCTGGTGAAGGATGCGAGCCTCACCATCGAGCTCTTCCCGACCTCTCCCGAAGCCTACCTCTATAAAGGCATCGGCCATTCGCAGCTCGACCAGCATGAAGCCGCCATTGAGGCGCTCGTAACCGGCCGCGACCTGGTGGTGGACAATCCGCCGCTCACCGCGCAGTTCTGGAGCAGCCTCGGAGAGGCCTACAACGCATCGAAGCAATTCGCGAAGAGCGATCAGGCCTACGACAAGGCCCTGGCCTTGCAGCCCGATGACCCCACCGCGCTGAACAACTACGCCTACTACCTCAGCCTGCGCGGCGACCAGCTGGAGAAAGCCGAGCGCATGAGCAAGCGCAGCAACGAGCTCGCACCGGGTCAGCCCAGTTATCAGGATACCTACGCCTGGGTGCTCTTCAAGCTGAAGCGCTACCCTGATGCCCGCATCTGGATGGAGAAGGCGTTGGCCGGATCGCCGAATCCCGATGGTGAGCTTCACGAGCATTACGCCGACATCCTCTTCGAGCTGGGCGAGAAGGCACTCGCGCTGGAGCATTGGAACCTGGCCAAGGCGCGCGGCGGCGCCAGCGAGGCCATCGACCGAAAGATCACGGAAGGGCGACGCGTGGAATGAGGCGCCTCGCACTCGCACTCCTGCTTCCCGCGATGGTCGCATCGGCGTGCGGGAGCCGGCGCACCGTCACCGTTGACCGGGAGCTTCCGCAGCGATCCGCCGAGAAGGTGCTCGAGCGCGCCCTGGCCATGCATCAGGCGCCTTCCAGGTATTATTCGGCCAAGGCGGACGTTGAACTCTCGATGCCCGATGAGCAGCGCAGCTTCAAAGCGCACCTGCGCAGCGTGAAGGACAGCGCCATATGGGCAAGCGTGGTGCCGCTGCTGGGCATTGAGGCGGCGCGCGTCCTGCTCACGCCCGACAGCCTGAAGATCATGGACCGCATCAACGATCGGTATTTCGTGGGTGACACCGGCGCCACCAGGAAACGCTTCGGACTGGTGCCTGAACTGGACTTGCTGCAACGAGCGCTCAACGGCGAGGCCATCGCTTTGGACTCGGCTGAGCGCTACCGCGTTGACCGCGAGGACGGCCATTACGTGCTCACGAGCCGCGAGAAGCGCCGGTTCATCCGTGCTGCGGAGGACATCAGCCCCAGCGACACGCTCACGCGCGACCGCGACATGCGTGAGCGCCGGCTGGAGCGCACGCTGCGCAAAGCGGAAGAGAAGGAGGCCATCGTGCACCGCTACTACTTCGAGCCGGACAGCTTCCGCGTGGCGCGCGTGCAAGTGGTGAACCTGATGAACGACAAGACTGCGGAACTGCGTTATGAAGAGCGCGGCGGACCGGAGGCCCAGCATCTGCCCACGCGCATCCGGATCACCCTCAGCGAGCCTGGACGCGTGGTGAGCGCTTTGCTCATCATCACCCGCATCGAGCTCGAGGGGCCCGTTCAAATGAGTTTCCGCATCCCCGAGAAGTATGAGCCGATGCCCTGAGCGGATCCTGCGCGCATGCGCCCTGCTGCCGCTCCTGCTGGCAGTGGCCCTCTCTTGGGGCCAATCGAAGAAAGAGCTGGAGAAGCGCCGCGATGCGCTGGACAAGCAGATCCGCACCACCACCGCATTGATCGATCAGGCGCGCAAGGAGCAACGCGTCACCCAAGAGCAATTGGCGCTGCTCGAGAGCCAGATCGCCGCACGCGCCCAATTGATCCGCGCCATGGATAATGAGGTGCGCGCAGCCGATGACCGCATCCGGCAGGACGAGGAATCAATCGCCGACCTGCAGTCCGACCTGACCGCGCTGAAACAGGGCTATGCCCGCATGATCGCCGCCGCCTACCGCAACCGCAGCGCCTATGACCGCCTCAGTTACCTCTTCGCCAGCAGCAGCTTCCAGCAAGCCTTCCGCCGCAGCCGGTACATCAACCAGCTGGCGGCGCAGCGCCGAAGGCAGGCCGCGCTGATCACGGAAACGCAGGCATCCATGGATGCGCGCGTGGCCGCACTGAAGCAGCAGCGGCAGGAAAAAGCCGTGCTCTTGAGCGAGCAGGTCCAGGAGAAGCGCAAGCTCGATACCGACCGTGCCGGCCAGCAGAACGCCCTGACCAGCTTGCGCAAAGAGGAGGGCCGGCTGCGCGAGACCCAGAAGAAGCAGGAGAACCAGCGCCGTGATCTGGAAGCGGCGATCCGCAAGGCCATTGAGGCGGCCATGAAGCCGAAGGCCAGCGCCTCCGCCGCAGGCGGCAAGCCCGCCAAGCTCGATGTGACACTGACGCCCGAAGCAAGAGAGCTCAACAGCGATTTCGAGAAGAACAAAGGCAAGCTGCCCTGGCCCGTTGAGAAAGGCGTGATCACCGGCCGTTATGGCAAGCAACCGCACCCCGTGCTCAAAGGCATCGTCATCGACAACAACGGCATCGACATCACCACCGAGAAGGGCGCGAGCGTGCGCGCGGTGTTCCGGGGCGAGGTCACCAGCGTGATCGTGCTGCAAGGCGCCGGCAAGGCCGTGATCGTGAGCCATGGCGCCTACCGCACGGTGTACAGCAACCTGGCCAGCGTGAACGTGGCCAAAGGCCAGAAGTTGGACACCAAGCAGGCCATCGGCACGGTGCTCACCGGTGACGACGGAGCCGTGGCCCACATCGAGGTCTGGAAGATCACGGCTGATGGGCTGGTGAACGTGGACCCGGCACTTTGGCTCTACCGTGATTAGGCGGGCCGATCGGTTACTTTTGGCCCTGCAACAATCACGCACACCATGAACCTGCTCCCGCTTTCCATCCTGCTCGGCATGATCGGCCCTTGGCAGGTTGTACTCATCGTGGTGGCGCTGCTCCTGCTCTTCGGGGGGAAGAAGATCCCCGAGCTCATGCGCGGCCTCGGCCAGGGCATGAAGGAGTTCAAGAACGCCAAGGACGGTGTTGAGGACAAGAAGGACGACGCGAAGTAGCCCGCTGGCGTGAGCATCCCGAAGACCTTCTCCGAGGCCCGCGCCGCCATTGCCCAAGGCGCTACTGTAACGCAGCTGGTTGAGCGCTCCATCGCGGAAGCTGAGCGCCGCGCGGACCTGAACGCCTTCCTCGAGCTCTTTCCGGAGAGCGCGTTGGCCAAGGCCGCCGATGCGGATGCCAAATTGTTGTCCGGCACTGCTGGGCCACTCGCCGGCATGCTCGTGAGCATCAAGGACAACCTCTGCTACAAGGGCCATAAGGTGAGCGCCGCATCGCGCATCCTCGAAGGCTTCACGTCGCTGTACAGCGCAACTGCGGTTGAGCGATTGCTCGCTGCCGATGCGGTGATCATCGGCCGCACCAACTGCGACGAGTTCGCCATGGGCAGCAGCAACGAGAACAGCGCTTTCGGCAACGTGAAGAACCCCGTGGACCCCGGGAAAGTGCCCGGCGGCAGCAGCGGCGGCGCTGCCGCGAGCGTTGCTGCGGGCATCGTGCATGCCGCGTTGGGAAGCGATACCGGCGGCAGCATCCGGCAGCCCGCCTCATTCACCGGCACGGTCGGCTTCAAGCCCACCTATGGCCGCGTGAGCCGCTACGGCCTGATCGCCTTCGCGAGCAGCTTCGACCAGATCGGCCCCTTCGCGCGCACTGTGGAGGATGCTGCCGCGCTCTACAGCGTCATCGCGGGCAGCGATCCGCACGACAGCACCACGAGCAGCAGGCCGAACGAGCCCATCGCACTCGGCAATCCCAGGAAGCTGCGCATCGGCTACTTCCGCGAAGGCCTTGAGCGCGCAGGCATGGATCCCGAGGTTGTGGCGCATCTGCAGCTGCAGATCGACCGCTTGAGGCGCGAAGGCCACACGGTGGAAGCCGTAGAGGTGCCGCTGCTCGATCACCAGGTGCCCGCTTATTACATCCTGGCCACGGCCGAGGCCAGCAGCAACCTCGCGCGATTCGATGGCATCCACTTCGGGCATCGCAGCAAGCAGGCGCAGGGCGTGGAGGAGACCTATCGACTGAGCCGCACCGAAGGCTTCGGGCCAGAGGTGAAACGGCGCATCCTCCTGGGGACCTTCGTTCTGAGCTCGGGCTACTACGATGCGTACTACGCCAAGGCCCAATGCGTGCGACGGATCCTGCGCGACCGCACCTTGGAAGCCTTCGACCGCTTCGACCTGCTGCTCGGCCCGACCTGTCCGAGCACGGCCTTCTCGCCCGGCGAGATCACCGATCCCGTGGCCATGTACCTGCAGGACATCTTCACCGTTCAAGCCAACCTCGCAGGCACGCCAGCCATCAGCCTGCCCACCGGAACGCACAGCAACGGCCTGCCCTTCGGCGTGCAGCTGATGGCCAGGCCCTTCGATGAAGCGCGATTGCTGGCATCGGCGAAGGCGCTCTTCGGTTCGTAGCATCCACACGCTGGTGTGAACGAACCGCTCACATACCAAGACGGGCCTTCTTGCGTATTACGGGTACCTTCGGCACCATGCCTTTGCTCCGTCGATTCACCTTAGCCGCCCTGCTGCTTCCCTTCTGCTCCATGGCGCAGCGCGAGGCCCCGCTCGCCTTGCCCGCCGATGATCCGGTGATGGCGCGATTGGATGACCTGGCCAACCTGCATTGGGTCAAGCACTCGCCGTTCACCATCGACACCGCGCACCACAATCTGCATGGCTTCGCGCCCAATCAGGTCCCGACCTGGAGCGAGGACATCATGCAGCAGCGCGTCGCCGTGCTTGACGCCAACTCGCCCTTCAGCCTGGTCTATAATCACGTGGTGCAGTCATACATCGACCTGTACATGGTGCGCAAGCGCGAGATGAGCTCACGCATGCTGGGCCTCGCCGAACTCTACTTCCCCACCTTCGAGGAATACCTGGACCGCCATGGGATCCCCCTTGAGATGAAGTACCTGGCCGTTGTGGAGAGCGCGCTGAACCCGAGCGCCCGTTCGCGTGCCGGCGCAGTGGGCCTTTGGCAATTCATGCTGCCCACCGGCAAGATCTATGGCTTGAAGGCCGACAGCTACATCGACGAGCGCCATGATGTCCATAAGAGCACGGAGGCCGCCTGTCGCTACCTGAAGTACCTGCACCGCATCTATGGCGATTGGGAATTGGCCCTGGCGGCGTACAACTGCGGCCCAGGCAACGTGAACAAAGCCATCCGCCGCGCGGGCGGCGTGAAGGACTATTGGAAGATCTACGACTACCTGCCACGCGAGACACGAGGCTATGTGCCTGCCTTCATCGCGGTGAACTACCTCTTCGCGCACCATGCCGACCATAACATCTACCCCATCGCGCCCACCTATTGCGCCTATGAGGTGGATACCGTGCAAGTGTGCCACCCGCTCGACCTGGCCGCCATCGCCGTGCTCACGGGCGGCACCGTGCAGGAGCTCCGGGAACTGAATCCCACCTTCAAGCTCGGCATCGTGCCCGATGTGGACCAGCCCGTGAGCGTGTACCTGCCGAAAGATGCCGTGCCCGTTTACATCAACAACGAAGAACTGCTTCGCTACAGCTACTACGCCGCGAATCCCGGAACCCAGCCCATCGCGACAGCAGCCTCTGCGGCGGCGGCGACCGAACGCGTTGCTGACAGGCACCACACCGTGCGCAAGGGTGAATCGCTCGGCGGCATCGCGAAGCGCTATGGCATGAGCGTGCCGCAATTGCGCAAGCTCAACGGCCTGCGCAACGACATGATCCGACCCGGTCAGAAGCTTGTGGTGCGCAAGGGTGCACCTAGCAGCGAGCGAACCGCACAGGCCTCTCCTGGCTCCGATGCCAGCGGCTACTATGTGGTGCAAGCGGGCGACACCTTGTGGAGCATCGCGCAGCGGCACCCCGGCGTGAGCGTCGAGGACCTGCGCAGCCTGAATGGCGGACTGCCTGACGGCCTGAAGCCCGGCGCGCGCATCCGCGTGCGCGCACCGCAAGGATGAGCATGAAGCATACGGCGGCCTGCATGGCGATCGCGCTGCTAGCCAGCTGTGATGACGCGCGCAAGCGCTTGCCCGATAGCGCCGGTGGACCGGAGGAGATTCTCGTGGTGATGCCGAAAGGCCATTGGGAGGGTGAGCCCGGCGCGCTGGTGCGCTCGATCCTGGAGCAGCCGATGCAAGGCATGCCGCAGCGCGAGGCGCTATTCCGGGTGGCCCAATGCCGCCCGGAGGATTTCGCCAGCCTGCTGCAAGCGCACCACAGCGTGCTCTACGCCGCCTTCGGCGAGGACAGCTCCGGCGTGCTCATGCTGCGCGACCAGCATGCACGCGGCCAGCTCGTGGCGCGCGTTGGCGCAGGAAAGCCTGAGGCCTGGAACGCGCTCTTCAGCGCCAATGCCGATGCGGTGGTCCGTGCGTTCGAGGACCACCATCGCGCACGCACGGGCGCACGGCTGAAGCACGAGCGCGACGCCGCGCTCGCCAGCAGCTTGCGCGCGTCACTCGGCATCGAGCTCGACGTGCCCGGCGGATACCGCATGATGAAGCAGGACTCCGTGATCACCTGGCTTCAACGCGACCGCATCATAGCTGGCGGAGGGCTCGAGCATAACGTGATCGAAGGCCTGCTCATCCATAGTCACCCTTATGTGAGCGACAGCACCTGGAATGTGCCCTCTCTGGTTGATCTGCGCGATGCGGCAACCAAGCAGCGCATCGATGGCCCCGACCCGGGATCATACATGGTGGTCCGGCGCGCGTTCGAGCAGATGGACCTGATGCCCGGCGGTCGAGCGGTGCAGCTCGACGGGCGCTTCGCTTACCTGATGCACGGCCTCTACGGCATGCACGGCGCGAAAATGGGCGGACCCTTCGTGAGCCTGACCACGCTCGATCCGAGCGGGAAGCGCATCGTCACCGTCGAAGGATTCGCCTACGCGCCGCAGTTCGACAAGCGGCCGTATGTGCGCGAGCTCGAAGCGCTGATCTTCTCCCTGCGCTTCAGCGGATCAGCTTCCAGTGGCGGCGCGCAATAGCGCATCGCTGCCTACCGTTTTTCCACAGGTTGGCATGCGCTGTTGATAATTGGATCAGCGCTCCGCCTCCGCCCCCTGCTACTTTTCCGCTGTCGCTGTTGCCATGGAAGTCGCCAACCTCCGGAAGTTCGCCCACCAGCATTGCCGCTTCAAGCTGCGCGGAGGCAAGGAGGTCTTCGGCGTGGTGTGGGAGGTGGAGACCAGCGAGAGCGCTGGCGCTGACGGCACCAAGCGCCTCTTCTTCGCCAGCGTTCGCGACTACGAGCGCCTCACGCAAGGCTCTCCCGCGCAGGTCATTCCCATCGCTCCGGCCGACATCGTCTCCGCCGAGAGCATCGCGAGCTAGCGCGCATGCGCAAGGTCCTCTTCCTGCTGCTGCTTGCCGCATGCGGGGCGCCACGGCCTGATGCACCGAACCGCTGGGCCGATGAGCGCCTCTGGCCGGTGCTCGAGGCGCAAGAGCACCGCGATGCCGATGCGCTCTGCCAGCTGCTGAAGCACGAAGCGCCAGAGGTGCGCGAGGCGGCTGCGTTGGCCTTCGCGAGCGTGCAGGACACCTTGGCGACACCTTGCTTATTGAAGGCCCTCTCGGATGAGATCGCCACTGTTCGTTCGACGGCGGCATTCGCACTTGGCTTCGTGGCGGACAGCTCGACCATTGAGCGCATGGTCGAATTCAGCAGGAGCGAACACGACGGCTTCGTGATTCACGCGATCGCCTCGGCTGTTTTCTCCGCTCGACTGCGCGGCGGACCGGCGAGGGATCCCCGCGTGATACTGGAGTACTACGAAAATGCCGAGGGACATGAACAGGCGCGCGCGGCCGATGCGCTGAGGAGGCTGCCGGATAGCACGGTCTTGACGCTGAAGGCCGCGGTCGAACGGCTCATGGAATCCGAATCAATCGAAGTGCGATCCTTCGCCCTTCTTGGAATGCGGAAACTGGGCGTGGCGGCCGATACGGCATTCCTCGCGCAAGTCGCCTGTGACGCATCGCGCTCGTTGCCGGAACGCGTGTCAGCGCTTCGCTCGTGGGCCCGTGCGTCGAAGTCGTCCGGAAGCCCATTGCTCACAGACCTGCTCCTAGACCCGGAGCCGATGATCTGTCGAGCAGCGTTGGAAGAACTCCGCGCATTGCCTTGCCCGATGCCTCGGTCCGCATTGGAGAAGACCGCGAACCGAACGTCGGACATCCACATCACGCTCGCGATAGAAGGCCTTGTTGAGCGCTGCGGGCAAGACCTTCATGAGCACTTCACTTCGGCTCGCATTGGCCTTGATCGATCCGACAACCCGTACTTGCGCGCTGAGCATTGGGGGGTGATGCTCAACCTCACCTCCGACTATTTGCCCCAAGCGATCCAGCGCCTGGGTGAAGAGGACCACCCAGCAATCAAGCAGGCGATCATGCAGTGGGCCGTACGAGAGATCCGGAACAACATGATGCGATCTCGGTACGCTTCGTTCGAATCGCAATACGCCCAAATGCGCGAATTGGTGCATTCAGTGGTCCTGCTCGGCGACGCCGGACTAGTCTCCGCTATCGCCGAGTTGTTGGTTGAAGAAGACAAGGAGGTCATCCAACTGCTCCTGCCGTCATCCTTAGACGAAACTGCTCTCGCCCCGCTTCAGCCCATCCGAGATCTTGAAGCGCGACTCTTGTTGCAGAAGGCGATCGCCAAGCGCGACGGACTCCCTCCTCCACGTCACGCACCACCTCCTTTCAATCACCCCATCAACAAGGAAAGGCTTCGTGCGCTGAGGCAAGGCCAGCAGTACCGTATCGTCACGAACAAAGGTGAGATCACCATAGCTACCGATGTGAACGAATGCCCCGGCAGCAGCCTCGCCTTCGATTCTCTGGTGACGGCTGGGTACTACAACGGCAAGGCCTTCCACCGCATGGTGCCCAACTTCGTGGTGCAGGGCGGCTGTCCGCGCGGCGATGGTTACGGCGGCATGCCATGGACCTTGCGGACGGAGATCGGCCGCTCGCCGTTCACCGCGGGCTCCGTAGGTCTTGCTTCAGCAGGCCCTGATACCGAGAGCTGCCAATTCTTCATCACGCACAGCGCCGCGCCGCACCTCGATGGCCGCTACACGCGCTTCGGTGAAGTGGTGAGCGGTATGGACGTGGTGTGGATGCTCCAAGTGGGTGATGTGATGGAGCGGGTGGAACGATTGACGTGATCAACGTCGCCGTCCTTTAGCCTTTCCATCGATCATCATGTACAAAAGCCCCACACCGGCCGAAGCATCAACCGTGGCATAACCGTGCTCGCGCGCCCAATTCCCAACCCCGGGACAAACATGCAACCCGGTTGTGGCCAGCAGGCGGCCACCAATCGGCCATTCACCCGTGAACCCGATGCGCCATCGACCATCGCGAACGGAAAAGCCACTCTCGACTTCATCAACCGGGGTTTCCCTCCGGTAGTACCCGGTCTGGAAATCACCTCCTTGATCAACCCTCACCCCAACACGCCGCTCGCCTATCTCGGCGCCGATGACCGGACCGAGCTCGAAGAACAACCGATGGTTCCGCGTAAGCCGCCAACGCAGCTCGAAGGAGAGCCACAATAGGCTCGAGACACTCTCGAATTCCTCGTGCTTGCCGTCCAACTCATGCCTCGCCTTCACGGAATATCGGCGCTGCCCTGCATCCAACCCGATCCGGAAGCCCATTGCGTCCCTTCCACCCATTGCAGGCCGGCTATCCAACCACCTCGTTCCTTCAGCTCTTCACGAGCCTCCCATGCACCTGTTGCGACAAACGCCCCACCTTGGATGCCGATGCCGTATTGGCCCATCAGCCAAGGCCGGGTGAACGCGCAGCTCAGGAGCAGGAGGACGAATCGGAGTTGCATGGTGGTGTCCAACGAATGACCGGGGCCACTTCGTGTTGGTTGCCCGAGCCCAACACCAGCCAGGGCCCGAGGCCCGAATCCTGTTTCCGAGCCCTACGAGCTCTCACGCATTCGATCGCTCCGGCCGCATCTGCGGAAACAGCAGCACCTCTTGGATCGCCGGGTTGTTGGTGAGCAGCATCACCAGGCGGTCCACGCCAATGCCCACGCCGCTGGTGGGCGGCATGCCGTACTCGAGCGCACGGAGGAAATCCTGATCGATGAACATGGCCTCGTCATCGCCGCGCTGTTGCAGTTCCAACTGCGCCTCGAAGCGCTCGCGCTGATCGATGGGATCATTCAGTTCGCTGTACGCATTCGCCAACTCGAAGCCGTTCACGAAAAGCTCGAAGCGCTCGGTGAGGCGCGCATCGTCTCGGTGCTTCTTGCACAGCGGGCTCATCTCCACCGGGAAGTCGCACACGAAAGTGGGCTGGATCAATTCAGGCTGCACCAGCGCGCTGAACAGCTCATCGATGAGCTTGCCCTTGCCCATGCTGGGCTCCACATGGATCTGGTGCTTCGCGCAGAGCGAGCGCAGGGCGGCTTCATCCATCCCGAGCACCTCGGCGCCGGTCTTCTCTTGGATGCTGCCGCACATGGTGATGCGCTTGAAGGGCGCTGTGAACCGGATCGTGTTCTCTCCGAAGGTGGCTTCGGCCTTGCCGTTCGCCGCGACGCACACCTGCTCGAGCATGCGCTCCATGTAGCCCATCATCCAGCGGTAGTCCTTGTAGGCCACGTAGAGCTCCATGATGGTGAACTCCGGGTTGTGCGTGCGGTCCATGCCCTCGTTGCGGAAGTTGCGGCTGAACTCGAACACGCCCTCGAAGCCGCCCACGATGAGGCGCTTGAGGTAGAGCTCGTTGGCGATGCGCAGGTAGAGCGGGATGTCGAGCGCGTTGTGGTGCGTGACGAAAGGACGTGCCGCCGCGCCGCCGGGGATGGGCTGCAGCACGGGCGTGTCCACCTCGTGGTATCCGCTCTCGGTCATGAAGGAGCGCATGGCCGTGACGATGCGCGAGCGCTTGAGGAAGGTCTCCTTCACGCCGGGGTTCACGTTCAGGTCCACGTAGCGCTGGCGGTAGCGCTGCTCGGGATCGGTGAAGGCATCGTGCACGTTGCCTTCGTCGTCGGTCTTCACCACCGGCAGCGGCTTCAGCGCCTTCCCGAGGATGGTGAGCTGCTTCACGTGAACGGTGATCTCGCCGGTGCGGGTCTTGAAAACATGCCCCGTCACTCCGATGAAATCGCCGAGGTGCAGCAGGTGCTTCCATACCTCATCGTACATCGCCTTGTCATCGCCGGGGGCCACTTCATCGCGCGCCACGTAGATCTGTTGGTCGCCGGTGTGGTCGCGCAGCACCGCGAAGCTGGCCTTGCCCATGACGCGCACGCTCATGATCCGGCCCGCGATGCTCACATGGGCGGGCTCGCCTTCTTCCTTGAACAGGCCTTTCACATCAGCAGCGGTAGCCGTTACCTTGTACTCAGCGGCGGGAAAGGGATCGATGCCGAGGGCGCGGAGCTTCTGGAGCGCCTCGCGGCGGATGACTTCTTGATCGGAAAGTGCGTTGGACATGGTCTGCTTAGAACAGGCGGCGAAGGTATCCGGCAACCCGGCCCGCTACAGAAGCGTAGGAGCGGATCTAATTTCGGCCCGCATTCATCAGCACATGCAACACCTCATCGACGCTTTTCCCAAACAATTGAAGGAAGCCCTGGAGATTGGCCGCAAAGCCCAATTGAAAGCCCCCGGCGGCCCTTACGCGAACGTAGTGGTCACGGGCCTCGGAGGCAGCGGCATCGGCGGAAGGATCGCCGCCCAACTGGTGCATAAGGAGGCCAAGTGCCCCATCGAGGTCTATAACAACTACTACCTGCCGGGCTATGTGAACCATAAGAGCCTGGTGATCGCCTGCAGCTACAGCGGCAACACGGAAGAGACCATCGCCGCCATGGAGCAGGCGCTGAGCAAGGGCGCCCGGGTATGCGTGGTGACCAGTGGCGGCGCCATGCTCGAGATGGCCAAAGCGAAGGGCCTTGACCACATCGTGATCCCCGGGGGCAATCCACCGCGCACCATGCTGGCCTACTCACTGGTGCAGCAGTTCTATGTGCTGCACCACTTCGGCATCATCGGCGACGGCTTCGAAGGCGCGATCAAGACCGCCGCGAACATGCTGGAGCAGGAGAAGGAGGACATCAAGAAGGCCGCGCAGGAGCTCACGGAGAAGCTGGTGGGCAAGCGCCTGGTGATCTACAGCGAGGCCAGCACCGAGGCCGTGAGCATCCGCTTCCGCCAACAGGTGAACGAGAACAGCAAAGAGCTCTGCTGGCACCACGCCATCCCGGAGATGAACCACAATGAACTGGTGGGGTGGGCCGGCGGCAAGGACGATATCGCGGTGGTGATCTTCCGCCATAAGGAGGACCATGAGCGCAGCCAGATCCGCATGGAGATCAACAAGGAGGTGTTCCGCAGGCACACGCCGCATATCCACGACGTGTGGAGCCAGGGCGATACCGCCTTCGCGCGGCAGCTGTACCTGATCAACCTTGGCGACTGGGTGAGCTTCTACTGGGCGGAGAAGAAGGGCGTTGACCCCAGCGAGATCGCGGTGATCAACATGCTGAAAGGGAAGCTGGCCGAGGTGAAGTAGTCATTGCCGCAGAGGCGCAGAGGCGCAGAGAATCCAAGTATGCTGTACCGGGAGCTTTCTGGAATCATTATCGGAGCTGCCATTGAGGTGCATCGAGAGCTCGGGCCAGGGCTGCTTGAAAGCGTTTATGAGCATTGCTTAGCGCGCGAGCTTCGCGAGGCAGGTATCCCATTCCTTCAGCAGCACGCCTTGCCAGTCCGCTACAAAGGAGAGAAGCTCGACTTGGGATTCCGACTCGATCTTTGGGTAGATCAGCGCATCATCGTGGAAATCAAAGCGGTCGAAATTGTGCAAGAGGTCCACCGCGCGCAATTGCTGGGCTACTTGAAGCTCACCGACTGCAAACTCGGATTGCTCATCAACTTTAACGAAGCCGTCGTGAAGGATGGTGTGCACCGCGTTGTCAATGGTCTCAATGAACCTTGAATTCCCTTTTCTTCTTTGCGCCTCCGCGCCTCTGCGGCCAATTCGATGAGACAGATCCGCTTCCACGACCTCGGCCTCATCGACTACGCCACCGCGTGGGACCTGCAGACGCGCCTCTTCAAGGAGACCATCGAACGGAAGATCGCCAATCGGTCACTGCCCGAGAATGAGCAACTGCTCACCGAGGACCATCTCCTCTTCTGCGAGCACAAACACGTGTACACCCTGGGCAAGAGCGGCAAGCAAAGCCACCTGTTGCTGAATGAGCAGGGCTTGCGCGAGCGCGGGGTGCAGTTCTTTCCCATCGATCGCGGCGGCGACATCACCTACCATGGCCCGGGGCAGATCGTGGGCTACCCCATCTTCGACCTCGACCACCACTTTACCGACATCCACCGCTACCTGCGCACGCTGGAGGAGGCCATCATCGGCACACTCGAAGCGTATGGCATCAAAGCCGGCAGGATCGAAGGCTTGACGGGCGTTTGGCTGGACTGGAACGATCCCGCCAAGGCCCGGAAGATCTGCGCCTTCGGCATCCGCGCCAGCCGATGGGTGACCATGCACGGATTCGCCTTCAACGTGAACACGGACCTGAGCTATTTCCAGAACATCGTGCCCTGCGGCATCGTGGACAAAGGCGTTACGAGCATGGCGGCCGAGCTGGGCGGCGTGGTGGACATAGAAGAGGTGAAGAAGAGGCTGCGGCTGGAGATCGCGGATCTGTTCGATGCGGAGCTGGTCAGCCTCGGCGTATAAGCCTCAGCGCACCACCATCAGCTTGGCGCATCCGGCATCCGAAGCGCCATGCATCCTGATCAGGTAAGTGCCGGGACCGAGTTGCCCAAGGTCGATCACCACCGAGGTGCCCGTTAAGGCATGAGCAGAAACGCATTCTCCCAACGCATTGAGGACTTCCATCCGGGCTTGTTGCGGCCTTCGCAGCGTGATCGTGACCGCATCCTGGACCGGGTTCGGCGCCACGGTGAATCCCGCTTCACGATCATCGGCATCCGGAGCGCTCACCCACGAAGCCAGATTCGAGCGCCAGAGCCCGCGTCCGAAGGTGGCCGCTACGATGGTGCCGTTGGCCGGAGCGATCTCGAGGTCGTTCACCTGCACATTGGGCAGGCCGTTGTCGAAAGGTTGCCAATCGCCTTCGGCCTCCGACCACTGGAACACGCCGATGTCGGTGCCGATATAGAGCGAACCGGAAGTGCCCGGCTCATGCGCAATGCAATTCACGGGGACGTTGGGCAGTGTGCCGGTCATGCTCACCCAAGACGCCCCCCCGTTATCCGATGTGTACACCTTGCGCTGCGCATCGTAACCACTGATCACGACCCACGAACGCTGCGGATCGATGTCGCTAACGGCGATCCCGGAGATCGCATTCGACGGGCTCCCGGTGATCATGCCGACCGGAATGGCGCTCCAATCCGAGCCTGTACGCTTGAACAGGGTGTCGTACGTAGCGGCATAGATCATCTGCGGGTCGGAAGGTGCTATCGCCAGATGCCGCAAGTGCGATCCCGTTTGAAGTCCCGGCACAAGGCTCCAGCCATCGCCGCGGTTGGTGCTGCGCCATAGCTGCTTGAATCCGATGTAGAGCACCTGATTGTCCTGCGGATCCATCGCAACCGGCGTCACCCACGCACCCGGCCCAAAGCCGTATTGCTGCGTGTATGCGGTGAACCCCGGGATGTTGTCGGCGATGAGCGTGCGGTTGGACCAATCGTCAGTGGTGCGGTAAAGCAGGCCTGTGAGCGCGCAAGAGTATTGCACCTGCTGCTCCACCGGGTCGATGATGCACTCCATGTTGTCGCCGGGCATGATCTCGCGCCAAACGTCTTCGTCAAGCTGCTTCAGCCCATTGTCCTGCAGCCCGCACAGCATCACCTCTGGTGCTGTCGCGCTGACGCCCACCTTATACATCTGGCTGATCCCGAGACCTGGTGTCCGATCGTACCACGTTGCGCCGAGGTTGTTGGTGACGTGGATTCCTCCATCAGAGGCGGCATACACCACATTCGGCGCGAGCGGATGATGCTTCACCGCGTGCTTGTCTGAATGCAGGAAGGGAATGCCATCCGGATTGTGCATCGGATTGGTCGTCCACATGGAATTCAGGTTCCAGCTCGCTCCCGCATCCGTCGTCAGCCACAGATTGACGCCGCCGATCCAGCGTTCGCTGGCATTCACCGGACTGATCCCGCAGGCCAGGTCGAACACGCCCTGTCCCCCGCATCCGCTCGCATCGTTCGTCCGGATGAGCATGTTGTTGAAGCAATCGCCATCAACGGTCTGCACGAAGCTTTGTCCGCCGTTGTTGGATACGTACACGCCTTCAAGGCCACCCAGGCCGTAGGTGTCCGCGCACACGGCCATCACAAGGCCCGGCGCCGCTGGGCTCACGCCAAGCGCAATGCGGTTCACGCCTTGGAATGCCGTGATAGTGCTCCACGTGAGGCCGCCATCGGCTGATCTCATGATCTGGGCGTTTCCTGTATTGCTCAAGGTCGAAGCGAGGATCACATTCGGGGTTCCGGGCTGCAATTCCATATCGATGAACCACCCGCCGATCATGTTCGTCCAAGTCTGGCCACCGTTCGTGGTGCGCCACACGCCATCCGAAGCTGCGGCCCATAGCACCTCCGGGTCATCCGGGTGAATCAACAATCGCCCGATGAGCTTTTGCGCGGACACCTCCATGGTGAGCCCCGTGGTGCTCCACGTTTCCCCGCCATCCGTGCTCTTCATCACACCGATGCTCTTGGTGCTCGATGGCACGACCAAAGCCGTCTCGGCGTCGCCCGTCGCGATGTAGAGGACATCCGGGTTGCTGGGATCTATTGCGATATCGCTCACGCCGAGCACCGGAAGCTCATCGGTGGTGGTGGACCAGGATCCCCCGCCATCGGTGGTGCGCCAGATTCCGCCGGCCGGGGTGCCCACCCAGAAGGTGAGCGGTTCCGAAGGATGGAACGCCATGCAGTTCACGCGCCCGATCCCTCCGAATCCTGCGAATTCGAAAGTCGTTGGCCCCACCTCCATCCAATTCGATGCGTTCTTCGGCCGCCCGACACGTGAACGGGCCTGCTGCCTGCGGTATTCCGTGGTCGCCTGCAATAGCGCATCAGCCCCCGGGAAGCGCCCGCCTGGAAGCACGCGGGGCTCCCAATACCATTCCCATCGCTTGAAGCGCTTGAAGCCCGCTCGTGCTGGCGCTGGTTGTTCGGCGAACATCGTGTTGAATCGCTCCTTCAACTCATGGAACGAAGGCCCATCCATGGCTGGGGGGTACTGTGCGATGGCCAATGCAGGCAGCAGAGCACTGAACAGGGTCCCGGAAGCGCGGTATGCGGTGGATCTAGCGGAGGACATGCTGTAGCCCGAGAATATTTCCGAAGGTAAGCGCTCCGCCATTGGTCGTCCCGGCGATCAAGCTTGGCACTGCGCTCAACCGCAGAACCGCCGTCGGTACCTTCGCGCAACACTTCATCATGCGATTCTTCAAGAAGTTCCTCCTCTGGCTCATCGGCATCGTCGCGCTGCTGATCGCCCTCGCCTATGCCACCGGCAACAACCACTTGGTGCGCGGCGTGCGATACACCTACCTCATCGGCCGCACCAGCCCGGAGATCGACGACCGCGACTTCTTCCCCTACTCCACCATACCGGCCACCAATCCGCAGCCTTGGCCTCAGGGTTCGCGCTCCGGGCAGTTGAAACTGAGCGCTGAGCAGGAGAAGGAGATCACCGACCTGCACAGCGTGGGCTTCGCCGTGTGGCAGCACGACAGCCTGATCTTCGAGCAATACTGGAACGGCTGGGACGCCGACAGCGTGAGCAACAGCTTCAGCGTGGCCAAGAGCTACATCAGCGTGCTCACCGGCATCGCCATGGGGGAAGGCCGCATCAAGAGCGTGTTCCAGCCGGTGAGCGATTTCCTCCCGGAATTCGCGGACAGCTGCCATGCGCGCATCAACCTGCATCATGTGCTCACCATGAGCACCGGCCTCGACTGGAGCGAGAGCGGCGCCGACCCCTTCAGCGACAACGCCAAAGGCTACTATGGAACGAATGTGCGTGAGCTCGCGCTCACCCAGCCCTGCCGCGATGAGCCGGGCAAGGAGCTCGATTACATCAGCGGCGCCACGCAGATCATGGCCGAGGTGCTCGAGGCCGTTTACGGAAGGCCGCTCGATGAACTGGTGCGCGAGAAGGTATGGGGGCCGCTCGGCTGCGAGCACGATGCCTATTGGGGCAAGGACCGCGAGGACGGCGACTTCAAGGCCTTCTGCTGCCTCTATGCCACCGCGCGCGACTTCGGCCGCATCGGGCAGCTCTACCTCGATAGCGGCATGTGGCGCGGGCAACAGATCGTGCCGCGCGAATATTGGGAGGCGAGCATCACCCCCGCACGCCTCATGGACAAAGGCGCGCCTAACGCGCGTTACGGCTACTTCTGGTGGCTTGCCGAGCTCGATGGCATGCCCATCCACTATTGCCGAGGCTTCCACGGCGAGTACGTGGTGGTAATCCCGCATGAGCGCTTGGTCTTAGTCCGCACCGGCATGAAACGCGAGGAGGTGAACGCCACGGGCCACCCCACGGATGTGTTCAAGTGGATCGCCATTGCGCGGGAACTGGCTTCACGCACCAGCTGAGGCCCGACCTCCCACCGGTCATTGCGAGCGAAGCGAAGCAACAACCCACAACCTGCCGCTTTGAGGAAAGACATCGTGCCGCCGAAGGTCGAAGGCGTAGCCATGGCCGTGGTGCGCGAATCCGATGAAGAAGGCGCACCGGCCTGGTACGTGTACCTGATCAACCGGCGCGACGAAACGCTGGAGAACGTGCTCATCAGCTCGCGCGGCTACGGCGAGATCGAAGGCGAGGAGCGCAAGACCAGCGAGATGCGCCACCACTTGGAGGTGCTCGGCCCCAAGAGCTGGGCGCGCATCGAGCGGATCGTGGAAGAGGTCTTCGCCCTGAGCAACCAGTACTGGCTCAGCTTCTACATCGGTCGTGAGCTGCACGACAAGAAATACATCTTCCTCGCGGGCAGCATCGACGAGGCGAACTTCACCAATCTGCCGCTGATGGGGGTGAGAGGAGTGATGATCGAGTAGGCTCGGCTGCAGGCTGAACCCATGAAGGCTGGGTGCCGCAGGTTGCCCGGATCTCCGATCTTCACCAATCCTCAACCCGCTCAACCTTCAACCCACAACCTGCTTCACCATGCGCGACCTCAGCAAGCTCCTCTTCCTCGACATCGAGACCGTGCCGCAGACCTACCACTGGGCCGACCTCGATCCGCGCACCGCGCAGCTATTCGCCGACAAGACCCGCTACGAGCAGGAACGCGATGGCAAGACCGCTGAGCAGATCTGGGGCGAGAAGGGGGGCATCCTTGCGGAGTTCGGCAGGATCATCTGCATCGGCGCGGGCAGCCTGCACAAAGAGGCCGATGCCTGGCACCTGCGCGTGACCTCCTACCATGGCCACAACGAATACGACCTGCTCACGCGATTCGCCGAGCTGCTCGACCGCCATTACCGCACCGACGACCATTGGCTCTGCGCGCACAATGGCAAGGAGTTCGACTTCCCGTGGATCGCACGGCGCTGCATCATCAATCGCATCCCAGTGCCGCGCATCCTCGACATCGGTGGCCTCAAGCCCTGGGAAGTAGGTCATGTGGACACCATGAACCTCTGGAGCTTCGGCGACCGTAAGGCCTACACCTCGCTCGCGCTGCTGGCGCACATCCTCGGCATCCCCACGCCCAAGGACGACATCACCGGCGCCGATGTGGCCCGCGTGTATTACGAGGACAAGGACCTGGAGCGCATCGCCGCATACTGCAGGAAGGACGTGGTGGCCACGGCGCAACTCTACCTCCGGCTCACGGGCCGTGACCTCATCGCCGAGGAGCGCGTCAAGCTGGTGTGAGCGGGGCTCAGCGCTCCTCCTGCTTCCTGTAATGCTTGCGGATCCGCCAGAGCTGAATCGGCACGCGTGCGCCATCGATCCACTTCACCTTGGAGCCGCCTTGCTCGTGCCAATTGCGCACCGGCACCTCGGCGATCTCCTCTTGCGCGCGGGCGCGCCCAACGAGGTTCACCACGCGCCAGATCAGTTCCACATCGAATAGCCATCGCGTGAGGAAGGGCTCTTCGAAGAAGGCGGGCACGCGATCCATCCGCACCAGCTTGGCGCCGCATTGCGTATCGTAAACCGGCAGCCCCAGCATCTCGCTCACCAGCGTGGCGAAGACCCGGCCGATATAGTGCCGCTTGGTCGAGCGAAGGATGCGCGTGGTGCCCATCAGGTTCACGCGGCTGCCCATGATCAGTGACGGCCGGGCTTGCTTCACGCCCTCCAGCAGATTCATGGCTTCTTCCAAGGGCGTTGCGAGGTCGGCATCGAAATACCCCGCATACCCGGCTTCCGGGAACACCTCAGCCGCGAATCGCATGCCCTGTCGGACCGCCTCGCCCTTGCCTCCGTTGCGCTCGAGCCCGCGCACCTTGATCCGCCCCGGATGCGCATATGCCAGTCCATCCAGCGCCGCACGCGTGCCATCCGCGCTGCCGTCATCCACCAGCACAAGCGACATCCAAGGATGGGCGCTCACCGTTTCGCTGATGCGCTGCACGGGCAGCCTTCCCGCTTCATTGTAGCACGGGATCACAAGCACGATCCGCTCATCGCCGGAATCCTTCATTCCGGGGCGAAGATGGCCCATGATCCCTCCCTGGATTCCCACCATCGGCGCCACCGGTATCTTGGCCGCATGCACCGCATCCCCGTGAACCGACCCATGGCCGAATGGGAGCGCACGCTGCAATGGGGGCTTTTCCTGGTGGTCCTGCTCATCAACTGGCACAGCGCCTGGCTTGAGCACCGGCACGACCCATATGAGTTCCTCCGCCACGGCACCGATTCCCTGGGCTACTACCAATGGCTCCCCTGCACCTTCATCGAGTGGGATTGGACCCGCATGTACTGGACCTACATGCAGGAGAACGGGCCCTGGATCAGCCTCTTCACCATTGGCGTGGCCGTGCTGGAGATACCCTTCTTCCTGATCGGGCACTGGGGCGCCTGGGTCTTCGGCTATGACTTGAACGGATTCTCATCGCCCTACGGCGTGGCCATCATGCTGGGCACCTCGTTCTACACCGCCGCTGGCTGCGTGCTGGCCTTCAAATTGGCCCGGCGGTTCAGCGATACGATGCCTGCGCTCCTGTCCGTGCTCTTGCTCTATGCCGGCACGAACCTCTTCTACTACTCCGTGCAACAGCCTATGATGTCGCACCTGCACTCCTTCTTCCTGATCACGCTCTACGCCTGGTGCGCCTTGCGCGTGCTCGACGGGCCGCGCCCGCTGCATGTGGCAGCGCTTGTGCTCAGCGGGGCCTTGCTCGTGCTCATCCGCCAGCTCAACATCTTCAGCCTGCTCTTCCCATTCCTGGTGGGCGGCTGGCCCTCGGTGCGGGTCTTCTTCAGGAACCTGATGCTGCACAAGGCCGCATTCATCACAGCACTCGCAGTGGCGCTCACGCCGTGGGTGCTGCAGATGATCTACTGGCATTGGGCCACCGGCGAGGCGATCACCTTCACTTACGGCAAGAAAGATGAGCACTTCGATTTCGGGAAGATGGTGCCCGGAATGGTGCTCTTCAGTCCGCGAAATGGCTGGCTGACCTATACCCCGCTCATGATCCCGGTGCTGATCATGCTCGTCCGCCGCGCGTGGCAAGGCATGGCACCCGCCCGCTCGGTGCTGCTGCTGGTTTGCCTTACCTGGCTGCTTTATAGCGCATGGTGGTGCTGGTGGCTGGGCGGAAGCTTCGGGCACCGCGGCTTCGTTGATCTCTATGGCCTGCTGGCCATCCCGCTTGCCTGGCTGCTGCATGCGCTGCTCCAACGCTCCATCCGATGGCGGCTGTCGGCGGCGGTCGCGCTGGTGGCGATCATCCAGTTCAACCTCGGCCTCACGGAGCTCTATGAGCCGCATTGGTCGGACTTCGGCTGGGACTGGAAGCAGTACTTCGGCAAGGTGAGCGAGGTGGTGGAGGGGAAGCCCAAGTGATCTCGTCCTGCAATGTCCGACCAACGCGACGCTAAGCGACCCGCACTCCGCTCATGGGCCTGGTGGCTGGTGCTCACTGCGGCCACGCTGGCGGTGGTCGCCATGCACTTCGGCAGCGTGCTGAGCAACCCCAATGCGGTGCTGCTTTCTGCCGATGGCGATGGCCTGAAGAACATGTTCACCTATGCCTGGCACGCTGAGCATGGCAATTCCCTGCTTCACTTCAGCGGCTCGGGCTATCCCTACGGCGACCACATCTTCTATACCGATGGGCATCCGCCTTTGGCTTGGCTGATCAAGCTCTTGCCTTGGCTGAAGCCCTGGAAGGTCGGACTGCTGAATGCGCTGCTCCTGCTTGCCCCGCTGGGCTGCGCGTGGGCGCTCTTCGCCATTGGCCGGCGTTGGGGCCTGGCTCCGTGGGCCGCAGCCTTGGCTGCATTGTGCATCAGCATGCTGCAGCCGCAGATCTACCGGCTCGGCGGCCACTTCGCGTTGGCGCATTGCTGGTTGTTCCCGGCCATCTGGCACGCCCTGCTGCGTGCACTTGATGAGCCGAAGCGCTGGACCTGGGCCATTGTCACAGGCGCGCTGGTGCTGCTCGCCTTGCTCGTGCATCCCTACCTGGGCATGATGAGCGCGCTCTTCGTGGCCGCGCTCATCGGCATGCGCGCATTGATGAAGCGGCAGTCTTTGGGGCAGGCGCGGACCTACATCGATGCCGGTGTGATGGCCGTGCTGCCCGTGGTCCTGTTCCTGGCCTTGGCCAATGCCAGCGACCGCGTTGCCGACCGGCCCGAGACACCGCCGGGCGCCGAGGCCTATGCCACGCGCTGGCAGAGCCTGCTGATCTCCACGCAGCCACCCATGAGCCAGTGGGTGCATCCGCTTGAACCCGAGGGCGGCCTCTCATGGGAGTCCCTTTGCTATGTGGGCATCGCTACGCCCCTGCTCTTGCTGGCCGCTATCGTGGCGCTCCTCGTGAGCATGAAGAAGAGGGGGCGCGCGGCGCTGATCCCGGATGAGCCCGCAACGCACCTGCTCGCCGCCATCATCGTCCTGCTCTTCGCCATGAATGTCTGGGGCAAGTTGCTCGGCGATGCGTTGCCCATGCTGAAGCAATTCCGTTCAACGGGCCGATTCGCGTGGGCCTTCTATTTCGTGTGCCTGCTCTTCTGCTCCGCTCGCTTGTGGCACTGGCTCGCCGCATCGCACCGGCGCTGGCGGGTTCCGGGCGCTGCCATGTACGCCGTGCTGATGGCCACCTATGCCGTGGAGGGCTGGCCAGTGATGGCCTCCATGTCCGGATCGATCGGCGGCGCATCCAACTTGTTCGATGCACGGATGCACGATGAGCGCATCGACCCGCTGGCGAAAGCCGTGCGCGAGAGCGGCGCGGCGGCGATCATCCCGCTGCCATTCCCGCATGGCGGATCGGAACGCTACGCGAAGAGCGCACCCGAAAGCCTACATGCATTGGCTTACAATGTTGCTTACCGCTCAGGCACGCCATTGATGGCGGGCAATCTCATCCGAACCTCGTACGAGCACGCGCGTCAGCTTTTGGCGCTGCGCGCACCGAGGGCCTTCTTGAAGCGCGTAGCCGAAGCCGTACCGCCAACAGCTGCGCTGGCCCTGTTGCGGAGCACCGATGGCCTGGAGCCGGAGGAGGACTCGCTTTGGCGCAAGGGAACACCGGTGCTTGCGAATGCCTCGGGTGAGGTGCGCGTGATCAAGGCTTCGGACCTGTTCGCCTGGGATGGCCCATCGTTGCGCAATCGATTCAAGGAGAAGCGTGAGTCGATGGTCCGGCAGGACAGCCTTTGGCTGGAAGCGGATTCAACACCGGCCATCGACCATGTGGCCGGCCCCTTCAAGGGATTCGTGAGCGAGTTCATCCGATTGATGGACATCGACGCCGCGCAGCTCGACACCGCTACGACCTACGAACTGAGCGCCGTGGTGCGGGCCATCGATGGAGATGCCGTGAACTCCTGGCTGATCATCGAGCACGGCGAGCCCGATGGCAAGGTCGATTGGGAGGGCTTCCGCGATGTGCGGTCCATGCCCATGCAACTGCACGACCGCACCATCGCCGCGATGCCCTTCCGCCCCAAACGGGCGAGCGGGCGCTACCGCGTGATGCTGGGCGGCCCCGAGGAGAACCGATCGCGCGCGGTGGTGGAGCACGTGATCTTCAGGCCGATCTCCATCCAGGTCTGGCGTTCCGATGCCGGCGGGCTGCACTGCAACAACATTCCTTTGGACAGCGCAGCGTACTCCGCGCCGCCGGTCAACCGAAAAGAGCGATGAGGTCATTGGTGCATCGGCGTTGGACCACCGCATACATGCTGGCGTGCGCCGTGGTGATCATCGCGGTCTGCGGCCACCGCGCTGCAACCACCTCCTTCACGCACGACGAGGCCATCAGCTTCCTCCGCTACCCCCAGCTCTCCGTCAGCAACCTGCTCAACCATACCGAAGCCTACACCAACAACCATTTGCTGAACAGCTTGGGCATGAAGTGCAGCATGGCGCTGTTCGGCACGAGCGACCTATCGCTTCGACTGCCGAACCTGCTCGCGCTCCTGCTCTACCTGGTATACACGGCCCTGCTCATCCGGCGCTGCCATCCGCTGGTGGTCCTGGCCGGCTTCCCGCTGCTGTTCACCAATGTGTACTTCATGGAGATGTTCACCTTGGCACGCGGCTACGGACTTTCCTATGGCTTCCTGGCCATGGCCATCTACCACGCCAGCCGGGCCATCGGCGCCAAGGGCCATGGGCACCTCGCGCTCTTCCACCTGGCCGGCGTTCTGGCCACGCTGAGCAATTTCACGCTGCTCACCGGCTACCTCGCGGTGTTCGGCGCCTACCTGATCGGCACGGCAGCGTTGGCGCGCGCGGAACGCATGGGATGGGAAGCGCTGCGTCCGCTCGCGCAAACGAACGGCCTCTTGCTCGTCGCCGCATTCATCGTCCTCTGCACGCCCATCCGCCGCGTGCGCGAGGCCAATACGCTCGACTTCGGCGGCAAGGCGAGCTTCTACTCCGATACCGTGAGCACCCTCATCGATGGCATGGTGCCCGGTGTGAGCCTGCAAGGCGAACGCATGGTCATCGCCTGGGTGATCGTCACCGCCGTGGTGGCCTTCGCGATCGCTATCGCGCTGGTTCGCTTATGGAAACAGGGCGCCGTTCCATTCCTGGCCGCGCATGCTGGCCTGGTCGTCTCCGCGCTCACCGTGGTCATCATCGGCATAGGCGCCTATGCCCAGCACCTGGTCTTCGGCGTTGACCACCTGCATGCGCGCTTCGCGCTCTTCATGCTGGTGCCGCTGATGCTCTGCTTCATCCTGCTGATGGGGTACTGGGCGGAACACCGGCCCCTTGCGCCCATCGTGATCACCGCAGCCGCTTGCCTATGGGCGGTGCCCCGTTTCACGCAGCACTTCGGGACATACCGCAGCTGGGAATGGGGCTACGACTCGCAGACCAAGGAAGGCGTTGATGCCTTGATGGCGGACCGCGAGCAGGTGTGGCGGCGCGATGGCTTCGTGCAACTGGGCATCCGATGGATGCACGAGCCCACGATGAATTATTACCGCATCACGCGCAAGCTCGATTGGCTCTGCGAGCTCGATCGCGAGGGCCTGCGGCCGGACGATGACTATCGATATGTAATGGACACCGTTGCCGTGGCGTCGATCGGATTCGATACCGTGGCGGTGTTCCCGCATGCGCGCACGATCCTGCTGCGGCGAGCGCCCGATGCGCCGATGGATCCGATCAGCGATCAAGAACCCCGAACCGAAGAACTTCACCCGCATGAGCCTGTTCCAGAAGCCCAACCGGAATGATGCGCTGCTGATCGCGGCGGCGGCGCTCCTCGTGCGGCTGTTCATGCTGCCTTGGGCGCAGACGGTGCAGGCCGATGCGGTGAGCCGCATCCACATCGCCTTGGAATGGCTGCGCGATCCGCACTGGATCACCCATGGCTATTGGGGGCCGCTGCATCATTACCTCAATGCGCTCTTCATGCTCATCTTCCCCGGCAAGGCGCTAGGTCCGCAGGTGCTCAACATCCTCGCCGCGTCGCTCACAGCGATCCCGCTCTATGGCTTCACGCTCACCGTCTTCGGCTCACGGCGCGGTGCCGTGTTCGCAGCATTGATCTACGTGTTCAGCCCCATCGCCCTGTGGACCAGTTTGCAGGCGCTATCGGAGGTGAGCTACGGCTTCTTCCTCGCTTCCGCGCTCTTCGCGCTTTCGATCAACCAAGGACAGCGACGCGCATGGCGAAGCGCTGCCATCGCCGGCCTGCTCATGACCTGCGCGGCCGCCACGCGCTACGAGGCCTGGGTGCTCATCGCGGCGCTCTCCTTGGTGGCCCTGCTGCTGCATGGCTGGCGCATCGCGTTGGTGTTCTGGGCCTGCGCCATGCTCTTCCCTTCGGTGTGGATGATCGGCAACCAGCTCGAGTTCGGCGATGCGCTCTACAGCGTGAACCAGAATGACGAATGGAACATGGGCAAGGAGGGCATCAACGACGACGTGACCAAGGCTACGCGGATCCAGCGCGTGGTGTTCTTCCCGCTCTCATTCACGCTGAACAGCTCGCCGTTATGCGCGCTGCTGCTCGGGCTCGGGGTTGTCGCTGCGGCGATCAAGCGTCGGCTCACCAAGCCCCAGTGGATCTGGCTCATCCCATTCGCGATCATGGCCATCATCTTCCAGAAGAAGGCATGGGAAGGCTCGCTCATGCTTCACCACCGCTTCGTGGTCACGTGGCTGATCCTGTTGCTGCCCTTTGTGGCGCTCGTCTTCACCGGATTGCGCTGGAAAGCGGTCCACCGCGTGCTCATGCCCTTGGGCCTCATCGCCACGCTTCCATTCGCCTGCCTCTTCGGCAAGCTCGACTTCGCGAAGATGCTGGGCGATCGGGCGCTGAGCCGGGCCATGGATGGATTGGTCCTTGGCCACTATCGTGAGATGCAGGTGGTGCCCCGCCTTTACGGGAACGAAGCCGAGGGCCTGCTCACCGTGATCAATGCGCAGACACGCGCAGGCGATGGATTGATCCTCGACTTCCACGGCTGGGACGAGAGCTACTACATCCTGCTGCACGCATTGCCGAACACGATGGTAGTGGGCGGTGCGAAGCACGAAGGCTTCAAGCCCGAAGAGGCGCATGAGCTGCTCGCCACGCACAAGCAAGGCGTCATGGTATTCAGCCGCACGGGCATGCTGCAGCACAAGGTCGATTGGCGCGGCGAGGTGATGCGCCTGCACGGCACGGAAGTCCCGCTCGCGGTTTCCGCACCGATCACCTTGCGGGGCACGCGATTGTTCCAGTACCGTGTCATCGCGCCTGACGACTCGCTGGCCCTGGCTTCCGCCGATGCGCCACTGCGCAACGTGCTGCCGGCAGAGAAGGACCTCGAGTACTACGACCAGCTCATCCGCGGCGATGAGTCGTGGTTCGCTTCGGTGCGCAGGCAAGCCTTCTGGAAACGGGAGACGATGGATGAGGCGCTTCGCCGCAATGCCGAGTACATGATCTGGATGGACCAGCAGCAAGCGCCCTAATGCGCTACAGCCCGTACTTCACGATGCACCAGATCGCGCGGAAGCCGTCCTTCCAGCCGATCTTCTTGCCCTCGGCGTAGGTGCGGCCGTAATAGCTGATGCCCACCTCATAGATGCGGATGCCTTTCACGCGCGCGAGCTTGGCCGTCACCTCGGGCTCGAAGCCGAAGCGCTGCTCGCGCAGGTCGAGGCCCTTGGCGATGTCGCTGCGGATGAGCTTGTAGCAGGTCTCCATATCCGTCAGGTTCAGGTTGTTGAACGCGTTGGACAAAGAGGTGAGGAATTTGTTGCCGATGCTGTGCCAGAAGAAGAGGATGCGGTGCGGATGGTGGCCCATGAACCGCGAGCCGAAGACCACATCGGCGAAGCCCTCCACCACAGGACGGAGCAGGTCGTTGTACTCTCGGGGGTCGTATTCCAGATCGGCGTCCTGCACCAGGAGGTACTCGCCGGTGGCTTCCTTGATCCCGCGGTGGATGGCCGCGCCTTTGCCCATGTTGCGCGGCTGCTCGATGAAGCGGATGCCCATGCCTGGATTCGCCTCCATGTATCGGCGCACGGCGTCAGGGGTGCCGTCCTTCGATCCATCGTTCACGATGATCACCTCCTTGGCGATGCCATGGTTGAGCGCCGCATCGCGCACCTTGTCGAGGATCAGGTGGATGGTGCGCTCCTCGTTGTAGGCGGGGATGATGATGGAAAGGGTGCGGACGTTCATGAATTCAGGGCTGGCGAAGTTGGGGGTTCTCCCGCGAACACGGACTTGGCATTCATCGGGTCACGAACAGCCGCATATCGCCCAACTGTATCCGCGGCGACAGCAAATAAGGGATCGCCGAGAACCGCAGCTCATCACCGGGCCGCAGGCTCTTCGGCGCGAATACGATTCCCGCATCGTACCAATCGCCATATCGCGGCACCTGATAATGCGAGGCCAGGTCCAGATGCCCGACGAGATCACCATCACGGAGATGATCGACCGTAAGGGTGAGCCAGCTGGCATCGCTCTGCTCAAGGGCGCGCACGGTGCCCGATACGAGCACCTGGGCATCTCCCAGGCCATCGGGCACCACCCAGACCAGGGTCGGCTTGGGCATGCCATGCGCGACCGTGTCGTTGGACAATGTCCCGGGCAGGAGGGCTTCATGAACCGGAGCCTCAAAGCGGCGATGCATGCGCTCATCGCGGTACAGCGCGGTTCCGGTGCTGGAGCGGTGCATCAATGACCACTCGGGCTCCACCAGGGATGAGCCATCTCCTGTGACCAGGTGATAATCGCACCTCGGCAGCTCGCCTTGGCCGGGCTGATGCACGCTCACCAACTGAAGAGCGCCGGTCACGCGCAGGTAGTAGCCGAGCGAGGAGCCGCAGGACACCGGGCTGCTCATCGTGGTGACCGGCCTTCGTGCACCCGTGTGAACGCGGTCGTCGAGTGCCATCATCAAGTGCCCGCGCACATGTCCGGATTCCCTCCACTCCGCTGCGTACCCGAAGTTGGCGGCCCGGATCAGGTGCAGCGCCAAGGCCAGCGCGAAACCGGCACCGAGCATCGAAGCCGTAGGCCTTCCCCACGCGAACAGCGCGCACACGAACAGCCATCCGAGCAACGGCACCAGGAAGAGCGCCGTGCGGGAGGATGGCCAGTGCAATCCGAGCAGGAGCTCCTGTGCCATAAAGGCCAAAAAGGTGATCGCGGTCACGATCAGCCCGAGGATCAGCGGCTGCGATGCAGATGTCTTCCGTGCCATGGCGAAGGCCGCGATGCAAGCGACCACAAGCGCACCGAGGAACAGGCTCATGGCCTGCAAGGGCTCCATCGGCAAGTGCTGGTGGTAGGCGAGCATGACGGCCAAGGTGCCGAGCATGCCCTTCCAAGGCCCCTCGCTGCCGTGGAAGAGCGCTTCGCCCTGATACATCCCGACGGCGTTCCAGACGACGAAGGCCAGGACCACGGCCGCGATCAGCATGATCCGGAGCAGAGCGCTGGTCAGAAGGCGCTTCTGTTCGCGCCTCGCATCGAGCAGCAGCACAGCCGCCAGCACCGCGATCAGGCCGAGCAGGTAATTGAGGATGATGGTATGCGCCAGCACGGCCGCCGAAGCAGATAGGACGCTCTGCACGGCGAAGCGCGGCTCATGGCCTTCCGTCGCGAAGCGATGCAACTGCCAGAGCGAGAGCAGCAGCAGGCCGTTGGAGATGCCATAGCCGCGCGCGAGGCTGAAGAAGTCGAGCAGGTAGGGATGCGCGCACAGGAGCACGAACGATGCCAGCGCGAGCGCGGCACTGGGTGCGCGCAGGGCCAAGCGCACGGCAGCGTAGAGGTAGATGGCACCACCGATGAGGTTGGGCATGCGCATGGCGAAGTCGTGGGGGCCGAAGAGCTTCATGGCGAGCCACATGCCCCACACGTTCAGCGCATGGTGATTCGCCGAAGCACTGTCATGCTCAAGGATCACCAGCTTGCCCTTGCGGACATGGTGCATGAACGTGAAAGCCTCATCCCAGCTGAAGGACACTGTTTGCGCGCGAATGCCGATGTATGCCAGCAAGAGCGCCGCGCAGGCTCCGAGGGTCCAGCGCAGCTGGATCCCGTGCCGCACATCCAGTGGGCGCATCCCGGTCACACGGTCATCTCCGGCACCTCGCCCTTCACCACCAAGCGGCCTTCGGTCTTCGCCTTGATCTCGTCCACGCTCACCCCCGGTGCGCGCTCGATCAACTCAAAGCCGTCCGGGGTGATGTCGAACACGCCGAGGTCGGTGACCACCTTCTTCACGCAGGCCACACCGGTGAGCGGCAGGGAGCACTTCTTCAAGAGCTTGCTCTCGCCCGCTTTGTTGGCGTGCATCATGCACACGATGATGTTGTCGGCGCTGGCCACCAGGTCCATGGCGCCGCCCATGCCCTTCACCATCTTGCCGGGGATCTTCCAATTGGCGATGTCGCCGTTATCGCTCACCTCCATGGCGCCCAGAACGGTGAGCTGCACGTGCTGCCCGCGGATCATGGCGAAGCTGGTGGCGCTGTCGAAGATGCTGCTGCCGCCGAGCAGGGTTACGGTCTGCTTGCCGGCGTTGATCAGGTCGGCGTCCTCCTCGCCCTCGTAGGGGAATGGCCCCATGCCCAGGATCCCGTTCTCGCTCTGCAGCACCACGTTGATCCCTTCAGGGATGTAGTTGGCCACCAGCGTGGGGATTCCGATGCCGAGGTTCACGTAGTAGCCATCGCGCAGCTCGCGCGCGATGCGCTTGGCCATCTGCTCCTTGGTGAGCGCCATTCGGTACGTTTGGGTCAAATGTAGAAGCCCGCGTTCGGCTGGCTTCGGCCCGTGAGACGATGTCACACCCGCAACCTGTAGGCAAGCTGTGGTCATCGATTGCTCTGGCAATCGGCTGTCTCGCTATCGGCGCAGCCCTGCTACGCGCTGATCAAGTCGACCTCGAGTACCTCTTCATGACCGATGCCCTGTACATGCCTTCCGTCTACAAGGACTGCATCGTCGATGGCAACAGCTTGGGCGATTGGTACCTGAACCCGGCGCCGAACTTCTTCCCCGACATGGTCCTGTACTCAGCGATGAATGCACTGGTGGTGGATTTCCGCTTGGCTTCCTACTTGTACCCTATCGTGCAGTTCGTGCTCATCGGCCTGCTTCTCCGAGCCATTCTGATGGAGAACAGGGTGGTCGGAGACGACAAGGGCATCGCAGCTGGATTCCTGATGATGGTCTTGCCCGTGTTCTCCGGATGGTGGGACGATGATTTCATCACCACCTTCCAGCTGCTGATCAATGCCTACCACATGGGCGCGCTCGTCAATGCGCTTATCGCCACCTGGCTCCTGCTTCGCTTGGTCGGACGCATTGTTGCGTGGGAGCTTGCGGCCTTGATCGCCGTCGTGCTTCTCGGCGCCATTTCCGACAAGCTGTTCTGGTTGATGTTCGTCGGTCCGGCAACGCTCGCCAGCTTGCTTCTTTGCATCAATCCGACGGGGAGGCCACGAGCGATAGTGCTCACTTCGCTCATCCCACTCAGTGTGTTGTCTGGCCATTTACTGCTGAAGGCCGTGCTGGATGCCTTTCCGATGCGACTGGCGGATCCTTATGCCCTGCTCGCCTTCGATCGCATCGGCAGCTCTTGGAGCTGGTTCATCGAACAGATGAGGTGGTATTTCTGGAACGGCCCACTGGGCGTGTTCCTGGTGATGACCATGCTAGCCGTGTTCTGCGGCTCTCTTCGCTCCGCGGTGCGGCTCACCTCTCGGTGGCCACGTGCTGTTCGTGCCGGGGACAATGGCTCCATCCGTCGATTCGTCCTTCAAGCCATGGCCGTGATGTTCTTCCCGATAGTGCTGCTCGCTCCGGTCCTGAACGGCTCGTTCGATGGAGCGGATTCGATTCGCTACAACTACGCCGCCTTCCTCCTTTCGCCCTTCGCCCTTGGGGTTGCATTGGGCAGCTGGTCGCCACAGGCAGCACGCGCTTGCTTCGCATGCATGCTGATCCTGGTCGGCGCACCCGCGCTCTGGGCCTGCCTCCAGTTCCGGGATTATGCCCGGCTCGCCGACTTCATGCCTGGGCGCGTCACGGAGCTAGATGCGCTCGCCAAAGAGCACGGCCTGAAACTTGGCGTGGCGAATTACTGGGACGCCAAAGTGGTGTCCATGTTCTCGCGGGAGGGCCTCACCGTATTGCCCGTTTTCCCTGATCTGGCCATCTTCATTCATGTCAATCGCGAGGACATGTTCTACACGGCGCCTAGCGGCGAGCTGATGCAATATGATTTCGTGCTGATGCATAAAGACCTCGATGAATCCCAAATCGCAGACAAGCTGCCTGTTCCTTACGAGCGGATCGAACGCAATGGCGTATTCCTGCTCAAGACCCCATCGTGGAGCTACGACCCTGCCACACGGCGACCGGCGACGCGCTGATTGCACACGAGTGACAGCGTGAATACGCGCACCTTCCACGAGCAACCTGTTCTGCCTTCGACAAGACCTCGTGGCGCACGCCTCACTCCTCCATCGCTAGCACCCGCATGCGTGCATGCTCGATGGTGAAGCCCTTGCGCTGCGGCTCCCAGAAGAAGACCTCGGCCCGCGCGGCATCGGTGCACCTCGGGATGAGCAGCGCGGTGCGCCATGGCTCGCCGCTCCAATGCGCTCGGCGCGTGGCCAGCATGATGTGATCGGCGTGAATCGCCGTGCCCGCTGAGTCGAAAACGGCCACGCACGCGCGGAGGTCGAGTGATTGCTGCCCGCGCAGGGTTCCATGCAGCACCACGACCGCATCGGACATGCGCAACCGGTCCACTGTAATCGCAAGGCCTTTGGAACGATCCAAACCCATGGACTGCAGCTCAAAGAGGGTGTCGGTGAACGTGCTGCCCCGCCATGCTTCGCGGCGCAGGTAGAGCATCAAACCGTTCTCAGCGCTGTCCGCCATGAAATAGCGCGAGTCTTCATCGAAGGGGGTTCCCTTCACGGCGAAACGCCCATCGGCTGGCGTGTTCGGCCAAAGCGTCGCCGTGCCGTCGCGGTCGTTCCCATGCAGGCGGCTCTCCAGCCCGAACGGCAGAAGGGCCAGCCGATGCATGCCCACCAAGGCTGGTCGCCCGAGCTCGGCTTCCAGTGAATCGATGCGCGCGATGAACCGCTCCGGAATGGACTGCTCCGGCCAAAGCCCCGTGCGATCAACGTTGATGGTGAGCATCGTGCGCAAGGGGAGCACCAACAAGGTCAGCGCAACCAGCCATGCGCGTGCATGAATCTTGCGCAGCGCATCGGCCGCGAATGCCACGAAAAGGACGGCGAGCAAGAGCACGTGCAGCGCGGTGCGGTCCTCGGCATAGTTCAATCCCATGATCTTGGCGAGGAGCCAACGCAACATGAATTCGCCCAAGAGCAACGCGCCGATCACGATGGGCGCGCTCGGGAGCTTGATGCGACGATGTACTAGCAGTAGCGCAATTGCGAGCAAAAAGAATCCGCCCGCGATGGCGGTGGCCAGAACAGTGCCATCGATCCCCAGCGCGTACCTGAGCAAGGACGCGACCGTGACCTCCGCATAGCCCGCAGTGCTTCCTTGATACAGCAAGCCGAGCGAAGCCATGTATCGCGCCAGCGCCGCGAACAGCGCAAAGGGCAGCAAGCCGAGCACGCACCACACAACCAGTTGATCGCGGTTTCGCCACGCACCTGAAAGCAACAGGAGCAGAAGCACCGAGGCCACAGGCAGCAGAGCCATCATGAAGCCCAGCGCGGCATCGAGCGCAATCAGGCTCCACAAGAGGTGCTTCGTTGCGCTGTGCTCCGCGTAGCGCAAGGCCTGTTCGATGGCGATGAGCAGCAGGGCGAGCGCGGGCCCATAACCTCGGAAGAGCGAGAAGAAAACGAGTGCGAATGGACAGGCAAGCAGCGCTGGCCAGAGCAGCCAGCGCACGGGCCGGCTCATCCGCGTGCCGAAGCGCCATGCAGCGAACGCGAAAAGCAGATAACTGAGCACGCTGGCCCAGCGCAGCGCGAGTGGATGCAGTCCGAAGAGCTTGAAGCCGACGTGCCCGCACAGGCTGTTGAGGTAGTGGTTGTTCGCATCCCACATCGACGCGAAGGGCAGATAGGTGCCTGGCTGGGCATAGGCGATGAAGGAAGTGGCCTCGTCATGGACGAACGGCACCAGCAAGGCACGCAGCAATACGTACGCGAACAGTACGGCCGCCAAACCGACGAAGGGCCAACGCTCCTTCCGAGTGACCGGATCGCTCATCATCGTGCGGATTCAAGGCGGTGCACCTTCAGCCGCACGCTCGGTGCCTTGAACGAGTGGCGCTTCGGATTCCAGAAATAGCAGACGCGCCGCGTCGACGCATGATCCTGAAGCGGCACGCGCCGGATCAAGCGCCATGACTCGCCTTGCCAATGCGTGCGCAAGCGCTGCGCGTCCACCACATCGTAATGGAGCGTGCCGCCATCGGCATCCTTCAGCTCCACCACGAAGCGGAGGTCGAGCGGAGCTGAGGCGCTGTGCAGCTCGGCATGGAGCTCGATCAGCCATTCGCCGCTATCCAGCGCAGCATCTTCGGCCACCAACAGCTCAACGAACTCGGCATCGGTCTCTACAATGGTGAAGGCGGTGTCGAGAAGGAGCAAGGTGCTCAAGGGCTCATCACGCTGCATGAGCGCGAGCTTGCCATGCGGCGCAGAGGTGATCGTGCTGAAACCGGCAGGCGCCTTGAAATAGGTCGGGTCGATGAGGAGAAGGTCGCAGGTGGGCTGCGGGAATCCGTCGCTATCGAGGAAAGGCAGCGTGCCGCCGTGACGCATGCTGCCGAACGCCCAAACGGCCGCATTCTGGTGGTAGCCGCCGATGAGCAAGGGACGCGCGCTGTGTTGCTGCAATCGCTCTACCGCATCGAAGACCTCCGCAGGAATCGCTTGCTCCGGCCAATAGGCCGTGCGGTCGAGATTGGCGAAAAGAACCGTTCGAATCGGCAGCGCCAGAACGAGCAGCGCGGCCCAGCGCATCCAAGGCCGATCCTGTGTCAGTGCATCAACGGAGAACACGGACAAGAGCAGCAGGACCGGAACGAGGTGCATGGCGGTGCGGTCCTGCGGGTAGAGCACGTCGAAGGCCTCGGCCAACACGAAGCGACCGAGCAGCTCACCGATGATGAGCAGCAGCAACGCGCCGATCTCCGTGCGGTGATGGCCGGTACGCAAGGCCAACATTCCAACGGGCAAGGGCAGAAGAATCAGGGCCGCGCCCAAGCGCGGAGCATCCACACCGAGAGCCCATCGGCCCAAGGAGGCCATGGTACCGTTGACAAGGCCGGCATCGGTGCCGAAGTAGAGCAGGCCGCGCGCCGAGAGCTCGAACGAGTATTGCGCGGCGAGCACCAGCGGTACGGCGCCCAACATGATCACCGCCAGCCAGGCACGGGCATCGCGGCGAAGGCTGCGGAACACGATCGCAACGGTAGCCGCAAGGATCATGCACCACGCGATGAGCAGCGTGAGGGACGCCACGCAGGCCAACAGCGCGGCTACAAGAATGAGGAGGAGATCGGTGCGGCGCGCGTGGACCAACAAGCGCAGCAGATGATGCAGCGCCATGAGGAGGAAGGCGAGCGAAGGTCCGTAGCCACGAAAGAGCGCGAAGAACTCGATGACGAAGGGCGTGAGCAGAAGCGCAACCACCGTGCTCATGCGGATGAGGCCATTCTCGATGGGTCGTGTGATGCGCCAGGCATACAGCGCCCAGAGCAAGAAGCCGATCAACGAGAAGGCCCGCAAGGCCAGCGGCGATGGCCCGAAGAGCAGATATGCCGCACGCGTTACCGCCGTGCTCAACAGATGATTGCCGGCATCCCAATGCGCGAGGTAGGGCAGGTAATCGCCCGTGAGCACGTAGGTCTGGAAGGTGGCGGCCTCGTCGTGGGTGAGCGGGACGAAGGCCGCGCGCAAGAAGAGGTACAGGAAGGCCGCTAAGCCCACCGCGATGCAGGCGAGCCGTTCACCGCGCATGGCCATGGAGGCGTCAGGCGCGCTTGCGCACCGTGCGCTGCTCGATGCGCTTCTCGTAGCCGGTGCCTTGGAAGATGCGCTGCACGAAGATGCCCGGCGTGTGGATCTGATCCGGATCGAGCTCGCCGGGCTCCACGAGCTGCTCCACTTCGGCCACGGTGACCTTGCCCGCCATGGCCATCATGGGATTGAAATTGCGCGCCGTGCGCTTGTACACCAGGTTGCCGAAACGATCGCCCTTCCAGGCCTTCACCAATGCGAAATCGGCGCGGAGCCAGCTCTCGAGCACGTGCATCTTCCCGTTGAACTCGCGGGCCTCCTTCCCCTCGCCCACCTCGGTGCCATAGCCCGCTGGCGTGAAGAACGCGGGGATCCCTGCGCCGCCCGCACGGCAGCGTTCGGCCAGCGTGCCTTGGGGAATCAGTTCCACCTCCAGTTCTCCGCTGAGCATCTGCCGCTCGAACTCGTCGTTCTCGCCCACGTAGCTGCTGATCATCTTCTTGATCTGCCGCGTCTTCAGCAGCAGGCCCAGCCCGAAGTCATCGACGCCCGCGTTGTTGCTGATGCAGGTGAGGCCCTTCGTTCCCCGGCGCACCATGGCCGCGATCAGGTTCTCCGGGATGCCGCACAGCCCGAAGCCGCCCACCATGAGCGTCATGTTGTCCTTCAGGCCATCGAGGGCCTCATCGGGACCGGCCACCAACTTGTTCATGCGCGAATGATTGAGCGCCGAAGATAGCCGGGCGCTCTTCGCGGCGAAGGCTACTTCAAGTCCTCCTCCGTGATCACCGCATCGCCCAGGTAACGGCCCTGCTTGTACATCTTGATGCGGTCGAGGATGCCGTTGCGGTCATACTCGTAGCGCTTGCCGTCCCAGAGACGGCCATCCTTGAACTCGCCCTGCTGCGAGAGGCGGAGCTGCTTGTCATAGAGCGTATTGAAGCCGTTCTCGCGGAAGACCACTGCGTTGGTGCGCTCCGTGGGCGCCGGGGCTGGAGCAGGCTCCGCTTTCGGATCCACCTTCACATCATCGGCCTTAACGACCGGCTTGATCCACTTGCTGTTGGCAGCATCGATCACGCCATCGTTGAATTGCGCGTTCTGGGTGAGTTGGCCCTTCTCGTCGTAACGCTTGAGCGCGCCATCCTCCTTGCCTTCTTCGACATTCACCGCCACGGCGAGCTGGCCGTTCTCGTGGTAGTACTTCTGCTCGCCATCGCGCATTCCATAGGGATTGAAGACGAAGTCCTGCGCGAGCTTGCCGTTGGGGTGGTAGCGCTGGAACTTGCCCGTATTGCGGTCGAGGTCCCAGGTGCCCAGCTCCTCCACCTTGCCGGTAGGGTAATAGGTCTTGTACTCACCTTTTGGACGCCCCATCTGGTAGGTGATCTCGCTCATCACGTTGCCGTTGGGCCAATAGCGCTTCCACGTGCCTACGCGCTTGCTGTTGGCGTAGCGGCCCTCTTCGATCAATTGGCCATCCTCGTACTCGGGCTTCTCGGCTTTCGGCGCTAGCACTTTCCAATAGCCCTGCTTGCGGCCCATCTCATCAACGACATTCAGGGTGTCCTGTGCCAGGGCGGCGGCACGACCGGCGATGAGCAGAAGGATCAGAAGGGTGAGTTGTCGGTACATGGCGTGTTGGGCTTCGCGAGGCGCGAAACGGCCGGAGCAGGTTGAAGGTTGCAGGTTGAGGGGTTGAGGGTTGGGCGCATTCAACATGCAACCCTCAACCGCTAATCAACCTCTTCAGCTCGATCATCATCTCGTCCACCATCGCTCCCAGGTCATACCGCGGCTTCCAGCCCCAGTCGGTGCGGGCGGCGCTATCGTCGATGGTGCGCGGCCAGCTGTCCGCGATGGCCTGCCGTTGGTCCGGCGCGTAATCGATGGTGAAGCCGGGGATGTGCCGGCGGACCTCGGCGGCGATCTCCTCCGGGTTGAAGCTGAAGCCCGCGAGGTTGTAGCTGTTGCGAACCTTCACCTGCTCGGCAGGGGCCTCCATCAGGTCGATGGTCGCGCGGATGGCATCGGGCATGTACATCATGGGCAAGGTGGTCTTCGGCCCTAGGAAGCTCGTGTACTTGCCGTGCTTGAACGCCTCGTGGAAGATGTGAACGGCATAATCCGTGGTGCCGCCGCCCGGCGCGCTCTTCCAACCGATGAGGCCAGGGTAGCGGATGCTGCGCACATCCACGCCGTATCGCTTGTGGTAGTACTGGCACCAGCCCTCTCCGGCCAGTTTGCTGATGCCATAGACCGTGCTGGGCTCCGCGATGGTGTGCTGGGGCGTGCCATCCTTCGGCGTGGTGGGGCCGAACACGGCGATGCTGCTGGGCCAATACACGCGCTTCAGCTTGCCTTCACGCGCCAGCTCCAGCACGATGAAGAGGCTCTCCATGTTCAGCTTCCACGCGAAGGCGGGATCCTTCTCCGCCGTGGCGCTCAACAAGGCGGCGAGCAGGTACACCTCGGTGATCCCATGCTTCTCGATGATGCGCTCGATGCCCCTGCGGTCCATGGCATCGACCATGGCGAAGGGGCCGGCCTGCTCGACCTGCGGCTGCTTGATGTCGCTGGCCACCACGTTCCCGTTGCCGAAACGGGCGCGCAGGCCTTCCACGAGCTCGGTGCCGATCTGGCCACTGGAGCCTATGACGAGGATCTTCTTGGTCATGCTTTGAGCGCCGAGACCGACAGGGCGAAGGCGCGCGGGCGAAGCTATTTCGCTGGCTGTAACAGCCCGATTGACCGCCGTACTTTCGCCTCATGGACGCTCACCGCCTGCGGAACCTGCACCGGCCCGATGTGCTCAGGGCTCGTCTGGAGCATGAGGGGGCGCCGCGCACCACCCTTTCCTTCTATCGCTACGTGCGATTGCGCGAAGTGGAGGATCTGCGCCATGCGCTCTACCAGGAATGGGAGGCGCTGGGGGTGCTCGGCCGCATCTACATCGCACCGGAGGGCATCAACGCCCAGGTGAGCGTGCCCATGAACAACCTCGAACACTTCCGTAAGGCGCTGGATGCACGCGAAGCCTTCGCGAACGTGCCGTGGAAGATCGCGGTCGAAGACGACGGCAAGAGCTTCCTCAAGCTCGCCATCAAGGTCAAGAAGAAGATCGTGGCCGATGGCCTGGCCGACGATGCCTTCGACGTGACCAACGTGGGTGAGCACCTCGACGCAAGGACCTTCAACCGGAAGATGGAGGAAGGCGCATTGGTCATCGACATGCGCAACAACTACGAGTGCCTGATCGGGCACTTCGAAGGCGCCTACCTGCCCAAGGCCGACAACTTCCGTGGCGCGATCGAGGAAGTGGTGGAGGCGTTCAAGAAGAACAAGGATGCAGAAGTGCTGATGTATTGCACCGGCGGCATCCGCTGCGAGAAGGCCAGCGCCTACCTCAAGCACCAAGGCTTCACCAACGTGAGCCAATTGCACGGCGGCATCATCGACTATGCGCGCCAGTTGAAGGCCGAAGGGCTGAAGAGCAAGTACCTCGGCCAGAACTTCGTGTTCGATGAGCGGCTCGCCGAGCGCATCACGGACGATGTGGTGAGCACTTGCATGCAATGCGGCACCAAGTGCGATCGCATCACCAACTGCCAGGAAGTGACCTGCAACATGCTGCTGGTGCAGTGCGAGGCGTGCGCAACGAAGTACGCCGACTGCTGCTCACCCAGCTGCCGGGAGATCCATCAATTGCCGGTCGAAGCGCAACGGGCCTGGCGCAAAGGCCGCAGCACGCGCAGCACCAAGACCAAGGCGATCCACGACCCCGAGGGCCTGCGTCGCCGCATCCGCGAAGAGGAGGAGTTGCTCGCGCTGAACGGCACGCTGCATCCAGAGCTGACGTCCATCACCATTCACGTAAAGACAAGCGCGTAGGCTTGCGCGATCGGATGACCCGCAACCTGTAACGCGCCAACACGCAACTGGAAAATGCCCATCTACCACACCCTCGGCAAGATCCCGCACAAGCGGCACACCGTGTTCAAGAACGGGAAGGACCGCTTTTTCTACGAGCAGCTCTTCGGCACCATCGGCTTCGATGGCATGAGCACGTTGAGCTACCACACGCATCGGCCCACGATGGTGAAGGCGTTGGGCAAGCCGAAGGACCTTACGCCCAAGATCGCCGTGGAGAAGAACATGCGCTCGCTGCGCCTGCACGGCTTCAAGACCAAGCCCGAGAAGGACCACCTCGCCGCACGCAAGGCCATCCTGGTGAACAGCGATTGTTCCATCGTGCTCGCCGCGCCTCAGGCGAAGAGTGTGGACTACTTCTACAAGAACGCCGACTGCGATGAGATGATCTTCATCCACAAGGGCAGCGGCACCCTGCGCACCTTCTTGGGCAACATCGATTTCAGCTACGGCGACTACCTGATGATCCCGCGCGGGATGATCTACACCATGGAGTTCAAGGACGCGGACAACCGCCTCTTCATCGTGGAGAGCCACCGCCCGATGTACACGCCGAAGCGCTACCGCAACTACTTCGGCCAACTGCTGGAGCATTCGCCGTTCTGCGAGCGCGACATCCGCCGACCGAAGAAATTGGAGACGCACGACGAGAAGGGCAGCTTCACGATCAAGGTGAAGAAGCAGAACATGCTGCACGAGCTGGTGTACGCCAGCCACCCGTTCGATGTGGTGGGCTGGGACGGCTACAACTACCCCTACGCATTCAGCATCCACGACTTCGAACCGATCACGGGGCGCGTGCACCTGCCGCCCCCGATCCACCAGACCTTCGAGACCGATGCCTTCGTGGTGTGCAGCTTCTGCCCGCGTTTGTACGACTACCACCCGCAAGCCATCCCAGCGCCCTACAACCACAGCAACATCGACAGCGATGAAGTGCTGTACTACGTGGCCGGCGACTTCATGAGCCGCAACGACATCGGCCCGGGCCACATCAGCTTGCACCCCGCCGGCATCCCCCACGGTCCGCACCCGGGTGCCATGGAGCGGAGCATTGGAAAGAAACAGACCGACGAGCTTGCGGTAATGGTGGATACCTTCAAACCTTTGATGGTGACCGAGGAGGCTTTGAAACTGGATGACGGCAAATACTGGAAGAGCTGGATCGAGTGATCCCAAACCGAAAAACGAACGACCATGTCAACCGGACTGAAAGACGTCGACTACGGCCTGGAGAAGATCATGAAGGAAGCCGAGGACTTCCTTCCCCTCTGGGGCACCGACTACGTGGAGCTCTACGTGGGCAACGCCAAGCAGAGCGCGCACTACTACAAGACCGCCTGGGGCTTCCAGAGCGTGGCCTACGCCGGCCTGGAGACGGGCGTGAAGGACCGCACCAGCTACGTGCTGCAGCAGGACAAGATCCGCCTGGTGCTCACCACACCGATGACGCCGGAGAGCCCGATCAACGACCACCTGCGCAAGCACGGTGACGGCGTGAAGGTGATTGCCCTTTGGGTGCCTGATGCCCGCAAAGCCTGGGAAGAAACGACCAAGCGCGGCGCGAAGAGCTTCATGGAGCCGGTGAAGGAAGAGGACGAGCATGGCTACGTGGTGCGCAGCGGCATCCACACCTACGGGGAGACGGTGCACATCTTCGTGGAGCGCAACGAGTACAAAGGCCCCTTCATGCCCGGCTATAAGGCGTGGAAGAGCCACTACAACCCGCCGTCTACCGGCCTGAAGTACATCGACCACATGGTGGGCAACGTGGGCTGGGGCGAGATGAACACTTGGGTGGACTTCTACGCTCGCGTGATGGGCTTCGCGCAACTGGTGAGCTTCGACGACAAGGACATCAGCACCGAATACACCGCGCTGATGAGCAAGGTGATGAGCAACGGCAACGGCCGCATCAAGTTCCCCATCAACGAGCCCGCCGAGGGCAAGAAGAAGAGCCAGATCGAGGAGTACATCGATTTCTACCACGGCGCCGGTGTGCAGCACATCGCGGTGGCCACCAACAACATCATCGAGACGGTGGGCGCGTTGAAGGACCGCGGCGTGGAATTCCTCTACGTGCCACCGACCTACTACGACGACGTGATGGCGCGTGTGGGCGAGATCGACGAGGACCTGGCGGTGCTGAAGCAGCACGGCGTGCTGGTGGACCGCGACGACGAGGGCTACCTGTTGCAGCTCTTCACCAAGCCGGTGCTGGACCGTCCCACGATGTTCTTCGAGATCATCCAGCGCAAGGGCGCGAAGAGCTTCGGCAAGGGCAACTTCAAGGCCTTGTTCGAGGCGATCGAGCGGGAGCAGGAGAACAGGGGGACGCTTTGAACAGCACGATTTGAACACGTGCGAAGGGCGTCCGATCGGCGCCCTTCGTTATTTGCGCGCTCGTTCATCTCGCACACCTATTGGGGCTTCTTCCAATGACCCTGTCCACCGAACAACTCACCTCAGAATTCGAGCGCACACGTCCTGCGCTCCGCTCCTACATCCTGCGCATGACAGCGAGCCGCCAGGACGCCGAGGATATCGTGCAGGAGACGTGGATCCGGGCACAACGCGGCTTGGAATCCTTCAAAGGCGATAGCAGCGTGAAGACCTGGCTCTTTGCGATCGCGCAGAACATCGCACGCGACCACCTGCGCGCGCTTAAGCGCTGGCCGGAGCACGTGGGCGACATCTGCAAGGATGCGGCGATGCAGGACCCGGATTTCTTCCGCGAATCGATGGCGCTGCATCAGACCTCGCCGCAGGCTCGCTTCGAGATCCGCGAGCACATCGCCCTTTGCTTCACCTGCGTGAGCCGCTCGCTGCCATTGGAAGAGCAGATCGCCTTGTTGCTGCGCGAAGTGCACGGCTTCAGTGCGAGCGAGATCGCGGAGATCATGCAGAGCACCGAGGCCATGGTGAAGTACTGGTTGCACGGCGGAAGGAGCCGCATGATCGCCGTGTTCGACCGGCGCTGCGCGCTGATCAACAAGGAGGGCGCCTGCCACCAGTGCACCGAGCTCAACGGCATCTACAATCCGAAGCAGAACGCCCAGGAAGAGGCGGCGAAGCTGCGCATGGTGCGCGATGCCGCGAACCCGGACAAGGAGCACCTCTTCGACCTGCGGATGCAGGTGTTGCAAGAGATCGACCCCTTCACTTCGGCGGCCGCGGAGCTTCAGTTGCACCACCTGGATTTCGACCGCAAGGTGATGGAGCAGCACGTAAGCGCGCCAGCGGACTGAGGCTCAGCGCGGACCAGGAAATTTCGCGCCTCATCCTATCCTTTCTTTCGCGCCGGTCGTCCAAGAGGCATGGGGCACGTTTTCATCGCCCTTGTCATCATGACCCAACTCACCGCCACCGCGCAGGGCAGCAAGGCTGTCACCACGCGCACGACCTTTCATCGCGAGACCAGCGTCAGCGCCACCATCCGTGCGGAAGAAGCCATCATATGGGCGCTGCTCACGAACGCAGGGGACTATCCCCGCTGGAACAGCACCGTCATCTCCATTAATGGCAACATCGCGCTGGGCGAGCGCATCGTCCTCAAGAGCACCTTGGACCCCAAGCGCAGCTTCAAGCTGCGGGTGAAGGTCTTCGAACCAACATATCAACTGGTCTGGGGTGATGGCAAGGGGGAGCGCACCTTCACCATGAAGAAGAACGGTGATGGAACCATTGCCTTCAACATGCGCGAACGCATCGGCGGCCTGATGTTCCCGATGTACGCCAAGTACATCCCGAGCTTCGATGCGAGCTTCGACGCGTTCGCCGCTGACCTGAAGAAGGAAGCCGAGGCCATTTCAAACAACATGGAACCATGAAGCACGTCCTGGTGACCTATTCCGTGAAAGCGGCGTTCGAGGATGAGAACCGCCGCAACATCGCCGGCGTGATGGAGGCGCTGCGCGGAGCCGGACATGGCGGCATCCACTACCGCGTACTTTTCGATCCGGAAGAACGCACCTTCGTGCATCTCGCCCGCTTCGAAAGCGCCGAAGACCAACACCTGCTGATCGCCTTGCCTGCCTTCCAGCACTTCCAACAAGCGTTGCGCGCCAGCGGACCCACGGCCCCGCCTCGCTCGCGGGAGTTGCAGGACGCGGGCAGCTGGAACAACTGAACGAACAACCCCTACCACATGGACCTGAAGAAGAAGATCGGAACGAAGGACGCGCCGATGCCACTGAAGACCCCGCCGGGAACGGCGGAATACACGATGCACATGGATGAGAAAGATGGCAAGGAGCTGCTTGTGTGCACGGTCGGCAAAACGGTGCTGCACTACGATCCGCGCTGCATCGAGGACCTGCACGTCATGCTCAAGAAGCACGGCGACTGGATGGACCTCGGAGGCACTGACGAACAGAAGCCCGCGAAAGAAGGCACCGTGGAGGCCTGGGGCCGTAGCGAGAAGAACCCCGTGAAAGGATGGTACGGCCTGAAAAAAGGATTGCGCGGCCGCTTCGGCGTATACGTGCCGCCGTTGATGGAAGCGCTCGGGCTATGCGAGCTAACGCACGAGGCGAAAGGGAACAGGATGCGGGCGAAGTGAGTGGGAAGGGCGCCATGAAGGCATCCCTCGCTGCTCACCTCACCGGCTCCGGCGCATCCGCGTAGCGCTTGTGCTTCCCGGCAAGTCTTCCGAAGAACACAGTGATCGGGAAGATGACCTTCTTCACGAAGCCCGGGATCTCCAGCATGCCGAACTCGCTGGCGTAATGTTGGCTGAGCCAGGCGCCATCGAATTCCTTCGGCCGATTGCCGCCGTTCTCCTTGGTGCTGCGATAGATCTCCGTGAGGAAATACTCCACGTTGTGCGCGGGCTTGATCCAACCCTTGCAACGGAGAGGTTCGCTGCCAACCGCCCAGAATTTGTGCCCTACGCCCGCTTGGAAGGTCACCGTTGAACCGGGCCCATGCTCCACAGGCTCCTTGCCGGATTCCTGCACCCCGATCCTGCCGCTCACGACTGTCAGGCTCTCGGCTTGCTTGAAGTGAACGTGCATGGGCGGGCCTGAGCCCGGCTGCACCAGGTTCTCCACTTCGAGCCATTCGCCCTCAGGGTCCTTCACCAAGCGCACGAAGGTGAGCTGCTCGCCGTGGCCGTTCTCGATGGTGTGCGGGTAGGTGTAGCGCATGTGCTTAGATTTGGACAATGTCCAAATATATGGCGAAGCGAAGGATCACGGTCAAGGGCGAGGACAAGCGCGGGCGGATCTTGGCCAAGGCGCTGCAATTGTTCAACAAGCACGGGGTGGAGAAGGTGGCCGTGCGCGACATTGCGCGGGCGCTGGACATGCGGCCGGGGCACATCACATACTACTTCCCGGACAAGGAGGCCATGGTACTGGAACTGACCGCTGAATTACGCGCGCTGAACGATGCCGTGGTCCCCGATGGCAGCGTTCGTTCGCTGGATGAGTTCCTCGCGCGCTTCGAGCAGGCACTGCGCAACCACATCGCCTACCGCAGCCTGCTGCTGAGCATGGCACGCCTGCTCTCGCAGCTTCCGAAAGTGAAAGCCCAGTACCGCGCCATCCAAGAAAGGCGCCGAATTGATCTGCGCGGATGCTTCCGATCGCTGGTGGTCGCGGGAGTTCTGCGCTCCCTCTCCCGGGCAGATGAGGATTATCTGATCTCATGCTATAGTCTGATCTCGCGCGGCTGGATTCCCGAAGCATTGGCAGAAGGACACGATCTCGAAGAACGCATCCCGCATTACAATTCACTGCTCCGCAAGGTGATCGAGCCGTTCCGGGCATGAACGATCGACGTGCATTAGGTATGCAGTCCGGCGCACGCGTCTTCGCCTCGAGCTTTCTGAGGGCGCCATGGGCTTCGGCAAAGGCGAACTCAAGGCGTTGTTCGAGATAAGCGTACCGTAACGCTGCGCGAGGGGACAAGAGCGTGGTGGCACGATGACAACGCGGATACCGAACACATGAGAAGGGCGCTCCGATCGGAGCGCCCTTCCTATTCATCGGAAAGCAATGATCGTCCTGCCGTTCGACATGGCCTTCAATTACGCTGGTGCTTGGTGCGCATGGTCCCTTCCATGAAAATCTCACCATCGCAGCATAGTGTTGCAACGGCGCGCTCCGGTCGTGCATTTCATGCCTGGCCTCGATACGAAGGAGGCTTTAATGGTCGCTCGTAAGAAGAGCGAACGCGGCACAGCGACGTGGAACCGAAGGTTCGTCGGCACGAAGAGCGCCGTATTCGAGGGTTCGCGTTTGATACGAATGAGCGAAGCCCGAAGGATGCCGACCTCTGTCGGTACCCTCCGGGCCTCACATCAACGAACTCCCGTCCGTCAGTCCATCTTCACGAAGCGCTCACTCACCACCTTGTCGGCAGAGAGGATGCGCACCATGTAGGCTCCGGCACTTAGCATGCTCACGTCAAGGCTCACTTGGTTGTAGCCCGTACCGTAATTGAACGCTTGTGGCAACTGCATCTCCTTGCCCATGAGGTCGACCACGCTGACCGCGACATTCCGGTCGCCGACCACGTAAATGCTCAGGTTGAGCACATCGCGGGTCGGATTCGGCCATGCAGCGGTGATATTCACAGGACTGTCGTTCTCGATGGCCATGGCCATGCCGGGGTCCATGTTCTCCAGCGCGGCGAGCGTTTCTTCAGGATTGCTCTGGTCGATGCCGCGGAAGAGGTCAAGGAAGCCGCAGATGATCGGACCAACCGCGATGAACGGGGCGCCGTCCACGTCGAGGCTGGCGCAGATGGAACCACCGCCCTGGATGAGCAGGCTGTTCACATCGAAGCCCGTTGTGGTGCCGATTTGCACAATGCTCAAGTCAAGCGTCGCAGGGTCGTACACCAGCGTGTGGATCCGATAAACGCCATTCTGGTTCACTGTGAACTCAGGCACGGTGTTCACTTGGCGGATCACAAGGCCGTTGCCGCGAGTAAGCACATAAAGCACTTCGTACCCGACTGGCACCACTGCATTTCCTGCGGGGATGCCGATCAGCTGCTCATCCTGCCAGCATACCAGGAAGTCAGCTGGCGTGATCGTGCCTGCACTGGCCGCGCACTCCGTTTCGCAGGTCGTTACGTTGAAGGCTGCACCGGCCACATCGAGGCTTGCGCAGATGTTGTTCGCTGCCAAGGGCGCCAGCACATCACCACCCGTGGTCGTGCCGGGCACCACCACGCTCAGGTCCAGATCGCTCGGGAACACGAAGGTGTGGATCGTGTAGAGACCACCAGCCGTTACCGTGAACTCAGGGGAAGCGCCCAGCTGCTCGATCACCAGGTTGGTGCCAGAGGTCAGCACGTAGGCCAGGCTGTAGCCATCGGGCGTGTTGCTGTCGCCGTTCGGGGTGGCCGTCAGGGTCACTGCGTCACCGCTCAAGCACACATCACCGCCACCGCTCAGGGTGCCGGCGTTCGGGTCGGCCACGTTGAAGGCTGCACCGGCCACATCCAGGCTTGCGCAGATGTTGTTCGCTGCCAGGAGCGCCAGCACATCACCACCCGTGGTCGTGCCGGGCACCACCACGCTCAGGTCCAGATCGCTCGGGAACACGAAGGTGTGGATCGTGTAGAGACCACCGGCCGTTACCGTGAACTCAGGGGAAGCGCCCAGCTGCTCGATCACCAGGTTGGTGCCAGAGGTCAGCACGTAGGCCAGGCTGTAGCCATCAGGCGTGTTGCTGTCGCCGTTCGGGGTGGCCGTCAGGGTCACTGCGTCACCGCTCAAGCACACATCACCGCCACCGCTCAGGGTGCCGGCGTTCGGGTCGGCCACGTTGAAGGCTGCACCGGCCACATCGAGGCTTGCGCAGATGTTGTTCGCTGCCAAGAGCGCCAGCACATCACCACCCGTGGTCGTGCCGGGCACCACCACGCTCAGGTCCAGACTGCTCGGGAACACGAAGGTGTGGATCGTGTACAGGCCACCGGCCGTTACCGTGAACTCAGGGGAAGCGCCCAGCTGCTCGATCACCAGGTTGGTGCCAGAGGTCAGCACGTAGGCCAGGCTGTAGCCATCGGGCGTATTGCTGTCGCCGTTCGGGGTGGCCGTCAGGGTCACTGCGTCACCGCTCAAGCACACATCACCGCCACCGCTCAGGGTGCCGGCGTTCGGGTCGGCCACGTTGAAGGCTGCACCGGCCACATCCAGGCTTGCGCAGATGTTGTTCGCTGCCAGGAGCGCCAGCACATCACCACCCGTGGTCGTGCCGGGCACCACCACGCTCAGGTCCAGATCGCTCGGGAACACGAAGGTGTGGATCGTGTAGAGACCGCCAGCCGTCACTTCGAAGCTGGGAGTACCGCCCAGCTGCTCGATCACCAGGCTGGTGCCAGAGGTCAGCACGTAGGCCAGGCTGTAGCCATCAGGCGTGTTGCTGTCGCCGTTCGGGGTGGCCGTCAGGGTCACTGCGTCACCGCTCAAGCACACATCACCGCCACCGCTCAGGGTGCCGGCGTTCGGGTCGGCCACGTTGAAGGCTGCACCGGCCACATCGAGGCTTGCGCAGATGTTGTTCGCTGCGAGCAGCGCCAGCACATCACCGCCGGTGGTCGTGCCGGGCACCACCACGCTCAGGTCCAGACCGCTCGGGAACACGAAGGTGTGGATCGTGTACAGGCCGCCGCTCGTCACTTCGAAAGAAGGCGTTGCACCGAGTTGCTCGATCACCAGGTTGGTGCCAGAGGTCAGCACGTAGGCCAGGCTGTAGCCATCGGGCGTGTTGCTGTCGCCGTTCGGGGTGGCCGTCAGGGTCACTGCGTCACCGCTCAAGCACACATCACCGCCACCGCTCAGGGTGCCGGCGTTCGGGTCGGCCACGTTGAAGGCCGCACCGGCCACATCGAGGCTTGCGCAGATGTTGTTCGCTGCCAGGAGCGCCAGCACATCACCACCCGTGGTCGTGCCGGGCACCACCACGCTCAGGTCCAGACTGCTCGGGAACACGAAGGTGTGGATCGTGTACAGGCCACCGCTCGTCACTTCGAAAGAAGGCGTTGCACCGAGTTGCTCGATCACCAGGTTGGTGCCAGAGGTCAGCACGTAGGCCAGGCTGTAGCCATCGGGCGTGTTGCTGTCGCCGTTCGGGGTGGCCGTCAGGGTCACTGCGTCACCGCTCAAGCACACATCACCGCCACCGCTCAGGGTGCCGGCGTTCGGGTCGGCCACGTTGAAGGCCGCACCAGCCACATCAAGGCTTGCGCAGATGTTGTTCGCTGCCAGGAGCGCCAGCACATCACCGCCGGTGGTCGTGCCGGGCACCACCACGCTCAGGTCCAGACTGCTCGGGAACACGAAGGTGTGGATCGTGTACAGGCCACCGGCCGTTACCGTGAACTCAGGGGAAGCGCCCAGCTGCTCGATCACCAGGTTGGCGCCAGAGGTCAGTACGTAGGCCAGGCTGTAGCCAGCAGGCGTGTTGCTGTCGCCGTTCGGGGTGGCCGTCAGGGTCACTGCGTCACCGCTCAAGCACACATCACCGCCACCGCTCAGGGTGCCGGCGTTCGGGTCGGCCACGTTGAAGGCCGCACCAGCCACATCAAGGCTTGCGCAGATGTTGTTCGCTGCCAGGAGCGCCAGCACATCACCGCCGGTGGTCGTGCCGGGCACCACCACGCTCAGGTCCAGACTGCTCGGGAACACGAAGGTGTGGATCGTGTACAGGCCACCGGCCGTTACCGTGAACTCAGGGGAAGCGCCCAGCTGCTCGATCACCAGGTTGGCGCCAGAGGTCAGCACGTAGGCCAGGCTGTAGCCAGCAGGCGTATTGCTGTCGCCGTTCGGGGTGGCCGTCAGGGTCACTGCGTCACCGCTCAAGCACACATCACCGCCACCGCTCAGGGTGCCGGCGTTCGGGTCGGCCACGTTGAAGGCTGCGCCAGCCACATCAAGGCTTGCGCAGATGTTGTTCGCTGCGAGCAGCGCCAGCACATCACCGCCGGTGGTCGTGCCGGGCACCACCACGCTCAGGTCCAGACCGCTCGGGAACACGAAGGTGTGGATCGTGTACAGGCCACCGCTCGTCACTTCGAAAGAAGGCGTTGCACCGAGTTGCTCGATCGCCAGGTTGGTGCCAGAGGTCAGCACGTAGGCGAGGCTGTAGCCATCGGGCGTGTTGCTGTCGCCGTTCGGGGTGGCCGTCAGGGTCACTGCGTCACCGCTCAAGCACACATCACCGCCACCGCTCAGGGTGCCGGCGTTCGGGTCGGCCACGTTGAAGGCCGCACCGGCCACATCGAGGCTTGCGCAGATGTTGTTCGCTGCGAGCAGCGCCAGCACATCACCACCCGTGGTCGTGCCGGGCACCACCACGCTCAGGTCCAGACTGCTCGGGAACACGAAGGTGTGGATCGTGTAGAGACCACCGGCCGTTACCGTGAACTCAGGGGAAGCGCCCAGCTGCTCGATCACCAGGTTGGTGCCAGAGGTCAGCACGTAGGCCAGGCTGTAGCCATCAGGCGTGTTGCTGTCGCCGTTCGGGGTGGCCGTCAGGGTCACTGCGTCACCGCTCAAGCACACATCACCGCCACCGCTCAGGGTGCCGGCGTTCGGGTCGGCCACGTTGAAGGCTGCACCGGCCACATCGAGGCTTGCGCAGATAGAACCACCACCTTGGACCAAGAAACCATTGACATCGAAGCCGGTGGTCGTGCCGACGACTACACCAGAAAGATCAAGTGTGTTAGGGTCGTAAACCAACGTGTGGATCGTGAACAGACCCTCTTCGTTCACTTCGAAGCTGGGCGAAGCGCTCACATTCTGGATAACCAGATCCGTGCCCTGGGTAAGCACGTACAAGGTCTGGTAACCAGATGGGAGGTTAGCATCACCATTGGGAGTTGCCGTAAGCGTCACCGGAAGTGGTCCGCAGGCTTCTCCACCTCCGCTCAAGGTTCCGGCTTGCGGATCAATCACGAAGGCTTGTGCACCAGCCACGTCGAGAGCGGCACAAATGGTGCCGCCACCTTGTACGAGCAACGAATTGACTTGGAAGCCGGTGGTTACGCCGAACTCGACGATGCCAAGGTCAAGCGTGGTGGGGTCGTATACCAGCGTATGGATGGTGTAGCCGCCTATGCCGGGGAGTGAAAAGCTCGGATTCGGAGCAGCGTCGATGATGACGAGTCCAGAACCTTGCGTAAGCACGTAGAGGATCTCATAGCCAGCAGGAGCGGTCGGTGCAACAACAACGTTTGCGCTCACACCCGCTGGACCTCCTTCGTAGCAGATCACCGGCTTCACGATCTGGAGGGAACCAGCGGTCACGTCGCAAGGAGCGCTTACCAGAACCGTGTAGTCCTCCACTTCGCCCACGGCGTAATTCGCGCAAGCGCCTTGATAAGTGAACGCACTCATGTTCACTCGCATGCGCTTGGCTCCAGGAGTGGTGCCAGCCGGAACGCTCACAGTGCCGCTTTCCTGGCCGAAGCCCGTGGTTTGGAAAACGAGCTCGGCACCGCTGAAGGTGCCATCGTTGTTCCAATCAACCCAGGTGCGCCAACGGTAGCGCAGGAAGAAGGGACCATTCGGATTCAAGGTGATGCCATAGGAAGCACCGGGGTCCACATTGGATACCAGAGAAGTGAAGTTGCCGTAGCCGTTATTGTCACCGCTCGCATTGTCGATTCCATTGAACTGGACCCGGGCAATGTTGAACGTGTTCCCGGAACCACCGTCAGATGCGCAATAGGTTTGGGCCTCTGCGGCAGAGACTGCTAACAACGTCAGCGCCAAGGCGCTTCCTATTCGACGCGCCCAACGAATAGGGCGGAACCACTGGGAGTTTGTGGTCTTCATGGTTAAAAGGGGGGGGTTGGATGGTTTTGTTTAGGCTTGAAATCGAAACGCTGAACATTATTAAGAGTCCCTTGGTTCGACTATTCGACAATATTTTTGTGGTCATGCATATAACCAATTGTTTTTCAAGGACTAACCTCATTCTGGATTTTCTGCGTCGGAATACCCTGTAATGCTGCACCGCGAGCAACCCAGAATTCCACGAGTCGGTCCCCTCGACCTTCCCGATAGGAAGTCTGCGATTCGTTTTACACCGCCCTGTACCTCACATAGAGAGGCGCCTGCTCCATCAGGAAAAATGAGACGCAGCTTACCGGATCAATAGCGATTGAAAGGGAGCAGTGGAATAGGGGGGGCGCACTTAGTCAGCGCACCCCGAGTTTCACCATCCAGCAGTGCTCACTCTCCGCGTTTCTCCAGCTTCTCCACCCGCGCCACCAGCTTATCCAGGTTCCGGAAGTGGATGTAGCTCTTGCGGTACTTCTGCACCTCGAAGGCCGGTGAGCCCATGTAGGCCTCCCCCGCCCTGGTGTCCTTGCTGATGCCGCTCTGCGCGGCGATGATGGTGCCGTCGGCGATCTTCAGGTGGCCGATGATGCCCACTTGGCCGCTGAACATGCAGTTCTTGCCGATCCTGGTGCTGCCCGCCACCACGCCGCCGGCAGCGTAATAGGTGTTCTCGCCAACCTCCACGTTGTGCGCGATGTGGATGAGGTTGTCGAACTTGACTCCTCTGCGCAGGATGGTGGAGCCCAGCGTGGCGCGGTCGATGGCGCAGTTGGCGCCGATCTCCACATCATCCTCGATCACCACATTGCCGATCTGCGGGATCTTGGCGCCGCCATCAGGACCTGTTGCGAAACGGAATCCATCGCTGCCGATCACGGTGCCGCTGTGGATGATGCATCGCGCACCCACCATGCAATCGGAGTAGATGGTCACGTTGGCGAACACCGTGGTGTTGTCGCCGATCACAACGTTATCACCGATGTACGCCTGCGGATAGATCCTCACGTTGCTGCCGATCCGCGCATTCTCGCCGATGAAGGCCAATGCGCCGATGTAGCAGTTCTCGCCGTGCGTGGCGCCCTGGCTGATCACGGCCTGCGGAGATACGCCCTTCTTGTCGAGCTTGATGGTGTTGTACATCTCCAGAACCTTGGCGAAAGCGCCTTGCGCATCGGCCACGCGCACCAGCGTCGTCCTCACAGGCCCAGTGAGCTCGAAAGCCGAGCCGATGATCACCACGCTAGCGGTGGTCTCGTACACGTATTGCGTGTAGGCCGGATTGGCGAGGAAGGAAAGCGAGCCCGCACCGCCTTCTTCGATCTTCGAGAGCTTGCTCACGGTGACGTTGGGGTCGCCTTCAACAATGCCTTGGAGGAGTTGCGCGATCTGGGCTGCGGTGAATTGCATGATGCGAGGATGTGGCAGGCAAGATAGCGGCACGGTCCCGGGCCGCTTCCATTCCGACCTTCGCGGCGCCATGCCCGAGCTCGACGTCCGCGAAAAAGTGAAGCTGCTGCCGCACCAGCCGGGCGTGTACCAGTTCCTCGACTTCAGCGGGCGCATCATTTACATCGGCAAGGCCAAGGACCTGCGCAACCGCGTCAGCAGCTATTTCAACAAGCAGAAGTTCGAGACGGGCAAGACCGCCAAGCTCGTGGCCAACATCGTTGATGTGAACATCATCGTGGTCGCCACCGAGTTCGATGCGCTGCTGCTCGAGAACTCCTTGATCAAGCAGCATCAGCCACGGTACAACGTGATGCTCAAGGACGACAAGAGCTATCCGTGGATCCGTATCCGCAATGAGCGGTTCCCGCGCGTGGAGGGCATGCGCAACCCGGAGGATGACGGCAGCGAGTACTACGGCCCCTACGCCAGCAGCCGCGTGATGCACACCGTGGTGGAGCTGGTGAACCGCATGTACAAGCTGCGCAGCTGCAATTACGAGCTGAGCGAGCGCAACGTGGAGCGCGGCAAGTACAAGCGCTGCCTGGAGTACCACTTGGGCAATTGCAAGGCGCCATGCGAGGGCTTGCAGGCGCAGGAGGAGTACGATGCGCACATCAAGCAGATCCGTCAGATCGTGCGCGGCCGCACGCGCGGCGTGGCCAACTTGCTGAAGGAGCAGATGGCCGCGCAGGCCGAAGCGCTCGAGTACGAGAAGGCGGAGCTCACCAAGCAGCGCATCGAGCAGCTCGAGCGCTACCAGGCGCGCAACACCATCGTGCATGCCGACATCGGCGATGTGGATGTCTTTGCCCTGGCAAGCGATGCCGGAGGCACCTGCGTGAACTACCTCCGCGTGATCGATGGCGCGGTGGTGCATGGCATCACCGTGGAGCTGAAGCCCAAGCTGGAGGAGACCGAAGCCGAGCTCCTCCAGCTGGCCATCGCCGAGTTGCGCGAGCGCTTCAAGAGCACCGCGCCGGAGGCCATCGTGCCGCTGGACCCCGGCATCGAGGTGCCCGGCCTCTCCTTCACCATCCCGCAGCGCGGCGACAAGAAGGCGCTGCTGGAGCTGAGCGAACGCAACGCGAAGTACTTCCTGCTCGACAAGCGCAAGCAGGAGAAGCTCGTGGACCCCGAAGCGGCCACCAACCGCATCCTGGAGCAACTGAAGCAGGACCTCCGCTTGGCCGAGCTGCCGCGCCACATCGAATGCTTCGACAACAGCAATACCCAAGGCACCGACCCTGTGAGTGCCTGCGTGGTCTTCAAGGATGCCAAGCCCAGCAAGAAGGACTACCGCCATTTCAACATCCGCACGGTGGAGGGGCCGGACGATTTCGCGAGCATGGAAGAAGCTGTGGAACGCCGTTACACCCGCTTGATCAGCGAGGGAGAGCCGCTGCCGCAACTGGTGGTGATTGACGGCGGCAAGGGCCAATTGCACGCGGCCATGAATGTCTTCGACCGCCTGGGCCTGCGCGGCAAAGTGGCGCTCGTGGGCATCGCGAAGCGCTTGGAGGAACTCTACTTCCCCGACGACCCTGTGCCCCTTCACATCGACAAGCGCAGCTCTTCGCTGAAGGTGATCCAGCACCTGCGCAACGAGGCGCACCGCTTCGGCATCACGCACCACCGCGGCAAACGCAGCAAGCGCATCATCCGCACCGGGCTCGAGGGCATCGAGGGCATCGGGCCGAGCACCGCGCAGAAGCTGCTCACGCGATTCGGCAGCATAGCCGGCATCCGGGAGGCACTGCCCGAGGATGTGGCGGCCGCAGTGGGCGCGAAGAAGGCGGAGGTGGTGCTGAAGGGGCTGGCGCAAGCGAACTGAGATGCGCGCACTTCTCCTCCTTTTCGCCACCCTGCTCATCGCGCCAGCATTCCCGCAGCACGATGCACGGCTCGACTCCATTGCCTGTGAGCGCATGGCCTCATGGCTGAAGCCCAACGGCAGAAACAAGCGGCACAACTTCCAGTTCCACTTCCGGTATGGCGAGCACTACCGCTTCGACGGAGCGCTAGGGCAGGTGAGCAAGCGTGATAAGGCCAGTCCCGCAGGGCACCGCTATAAGACCGCCAGTGTGGCCAAGACCTTCGTGGCGGTGCTCGTGCTGCAGCTTGTGGAGGAAGGCCGGATCGCGTTGGATAGCGCGGTGGTGCATTACCTGCCGGATGATCTGGTTCGTCCGCTGGTGCGCGTGAAGGGCAAGGACCTCGGGCACACCATCACGGTGCGGCAACTGCTGGCGCATACGAGCGGCCTCAGCGACTACATCTTCGACGATTGGCGCTTCCTCGTACGCACCCAGCTGAACCCGAGGAAGGAACACACCCCGCAGGAGCACTTGCGCACCGCTGTGAAGCACGGCATGGCCAAACGCAAGACCTCCGTGCCGGGGAGCGCATTCCACTATTCGGACACAGGCTACCTGCTGCTGGCATTTATGGTGGAGAAGGTCGGCGCAGCATCGTTGAACTCGCAATTGCAGAAGCGCATCTGTTCTCCACTCGGCCTGCACGATACCTGGACCGATAGCTGGGACAGCACTTACACGCGCATGATGCACCAGTATCATGGTCGTCGCGATGTGACCGCCGTGCTTCACCCCTCCGTGGAGTTCGGCGGCGGTGGCCTCATCACCAGCACGGCGGACCTCGCGCGCTTCATCAACGGACTGGCCAAGGGCGAACTGTTCCGCGAGCGCAGCACCTTGGACCTGATGCTCAAGCGCCATTCTCCCGCATATGGACTAGGCACCGATGTGATCCGTTTCGATGCGAAGCCCTCCGGCGTCGCGGGCCTCGACTCGCTCACGATGATCGGCCACAGCGGCTTCTTCGGCGTGAACATGTACCACATCCCCGAACTGGATGCCACGTGGGTGAGCAGCATCGGGCAGGTGAAGGGCTTCGAGAAGGAGAGGCGCGCGCTGCCGTGGTGGCCCTTGCTCAGGGAGTGCATCAGGCTCTATGGGGTGAAGCCGCGCGAGTAATGGCCGCTACCTTGGCCGCATGACCCCATGCGCGAATTGCGGTGCCTCGCACGACGGTCTATTCTGCTCGCAATGCGGGGAGAAGCGGCGCAAGCCGGGCATCCGCTTGGGCGAAGTGCTCAGCGACTTCCTCGGCGGCCTCTTCAATGTGGATGCGCCCATTCCCTTCACCCTCCGCACCTTCTTCAAGGGTCCGGCGGCGCTTACGCACAGCTTCCTCGCTGGCAAGCGCAAGGCCTACACGCCGCCCGTGCGCTACTTCCTGTTCGGGGTGGCCTATTACTACATCATGCGGTGGTTGCTCAATTGGGATCCCGTCGACAGCGCCGTGGCTTCCTCCGGCGGCGACCCCTCTGCGGCGACCGGCGCCATGCGCGTGAACCATTGGATGAGCCAGAACGTGAACCTGCTGTTGCCGTTGCTGCTGCTGATCCTCGCCTCCTTTGATCGCCTGCTGTTCCCGCGCACCCCGCTACGCTGGGTCGAGCGGCTAGTGCATTACCTCTTCGCCGCAGGAACCTATTTGATCATCTCCTCCACGACATTGCCGCTGGCCAAGCTGTGGCCGGTTTTCCAACTGTTCAACTTCATCGTCATCTTCGGAGTGATCATCTACGCGACGCTCTCCGTGCATCGGCGAAGCGTTTGGAATGTGGCCAAGGCGGTGATGATGACGCCTTTGGCCTTCGTGATTTACATCGCACTCTGCTCAGTGCTCGTGGCCATGCTGCTCGGGGTGCCCTTGACTGACCTGGTGGTGAAGCGCTAGCATGGCACGGACCACGGTCCTCCTCCCCTTCCGCAACGCATGCGCCACGCTCGATGCCGCCATCGCCAGCATTTCGCAGCAGACCTATCCTGATTGGAGCATGCTGCTGATCGACAACGACAGCACCGATGAAAGCCCCGGGATCGCTGCGCATTGGGCGGGCCGGGATCCGCGCATCACCCTGCTGCGCGAATCCCGCGTCGGCATCGCGCATGCGCTCAACGCCGGCTTGAGCCATGCTGAGGGTGAATACATCGCCCGCATGGATGCCGATGACATCAGCCATCCGGAACGCTTCGCGAAGCAGGTGGCCTGGCTCGAGACGCATCCCGAAGTCGGAGTGCTGGGAACGCGCACGGCTTTCACCAGCACGGTGGAAGAGAGTCGGGGCATGCGAGCTTTCGTACGGTGGCAGAACGCGATCATCACTCCGCACGAGCACCTGATGAAACGCTTCGTGGACGCCCCTCTCGCGCATCCCACAGTGATGTTCAGGCGGGAACTCGTTGAGCTCCACGGCGGCTACGATACCGGCCCTCTGCCAGAAGACCACGAGCTCTGGTTGCGTTGGATGGATGCCGGCGTGCGCTTCGCGAAACTGCCGGAGGAGCTGTTGACCTGGAGCGATCACGAGGAACGGCTCAGTCGGACCCATGCGAACTACAGCGTGGATGCCTTCTTCCGCACCAAGGTGAAGTGGCTGGCCCAGTGGATGAAGCGCACATTGAACGGCCGTCCGGTGATCATCGCCGGCACCAGCAGCCTGTGCCGCGACCGCGCCGGGCTGCTCGAGGCCGAGGGCATCGTGATCCATGCCTTCACCGATGTGAGGCCACGCGAAGTGCCAGGCCGGTCCTTCATTCCCCACGACCGCATTCCCACCGCGGGCGAGGCCTTCATCGTCTCCTTCATCAGCCAGCGCGGCACCGGTGACCGCATCGCGGAGTTCCTTGTGTTGCGCGGTCTTGCTGAGGGTGAGGACTTCATACTCGCCGCGTAGGGCTGGGTGACATTGGTTACCCTGCCAGCGAAGGCAGGTCCACAACTTCGCTCCCTAACCTGTGATAGCATGCGATTCTCTGTGCACCTCTTGCTCCTTCTCACAGGCACGGCATCCTTCGGTCAGGACCTCGGCACGCGGAACATCGTGCTGCAGGAAATCACCATCCCGAACATGCCCGGCCTGCAATCGTTCGCTTGGGGCCAGCACGATGGCGAATGGCTTTTGATCGGCGGGCGCACGGATGGCCTGCACCAGCGCCAGCCCTTCGCCGCGTTCCTCGCTGCCGAAAACAACACCATGGCCTATGTGGTGAACCCGCAGACGCAGCTGGTATGGAGCGCTTCGCTCGCCTCCCTGCCCACCGCCGTGTACATGCAGCTCCAGAGCACGAACATGGAGTTCCAGCAAGTGGGTGATATGCTCTACATCATCGGCGGATATGGCTACTCCACCATCGCGGCGGACCATATCACGCATCCTCGGCTCACAGCGGTCCAGGTCCCGAACATGATCGCCGCGATCAAGACAGGACAACCGGTGGCAGGTCATGTGCGGTCGATCGTCGACAACCGCATGGAGGTGACCGGCGGGTATCTCGGCATGCTGGGCGACACCTGCCTCTTGGTGGGCGGCCAGCGATTCGTTGGTCGGTACAACCCGATGGGGCCCGACTTCGGACCGGGCTTCATCCAGCAATACACCAACGCCATCCGCCGCTTCCGCATCACGGATGATGGGACAAGCCTGGGCATCGCTGATTACGAACAGGTCGTTGACACTGTGAACCTGCATCGCCGCGATTACAACCTGGTGGCACAGGTATTCCCCGATGGGAGCTGGGGCTATACGGCCTTCAGCGGCGTGTTCCAGTATGGTGCCAATATCCCCTGGCTGAACACCGTGGACATCGATACCGACGGATACACTGTGGTGCCCGATTTCGAGCAATTGCTGAATCAGTACCATGGTGCCCACCTCGCCGCATACGAAGCGGCAGCCAACCGGATGAGCTCGGTCTTCTTCGGCGGCATCGGGCGCTACTATTTCGATGCCAACGATCAGTTGATCGATGATGCCGCTGTGCCCTTCGTGAACACCATCAGCCGCGTCCAGCGCGAAGCCGATGGAAGCATGGAGGAAGCGGCCATCGGCGAGATGCCGGCCTTGATGGGGGCCAGTGCCGAATTCATCAAGGTGTCAGAGGTTCCCGAAGTCTTCGATGGCTTGATCGCCTTGGATGACCTGCAGGGCGACACCGTGCTGGCTGGCCATATCGTGGGCGGCATCCAGAGCAGCGCGCGTAACATCTTCTTCGTGAACAACGGCACGCAGAGCGATGCCACCACGCGCGTGTTCCGCGTGCTGCTGGTGCAGGACAACACAACAGGCCTCGCTGAAGGCGACCCGATCGCCAAGCCCGTGCTCGCCATCGGCACCAACGGGGCCGATGAGCTGCTGATCGCGCTCGACCTTCCCTCGACCGGCTTCGCGCAGCTCGACCTGATCGATAGCAGCGGAAGGCTGGTGCGCAGCCTGCTCGGCGCGCGCATGCCAGCAGGGCCCCAGCGCATGCGAGTCGATGTGCGCGACCTTGCGCCCGGCGGCTATTTCGTTCGATTGCGCACCAGTGACCTGACCGAGGCCGTGCGCTTCGTGCGGTAAGCCGTCTAGCCCTCCAGCACGCGCTCTCCTCTCTTCGGCTTAAGCGCATCGCGGACCACGCTCAAGTGCGCCTCATCGCATTCGAGCGTAGCCGTGACGCGCACAGGCAGCATCGTGGTCCAGTGCCGGTGCCCGGATATCGAGTTGCGCGCGCAGAACTCATCGACATGATGCAGGAAGTGCTCAGCGGTCTGAAGAGCATCGGGTCCGAAGAAGTCCCAGTGGAAGCGCAAGAGGCCCATTTCGGCGTAGCAGCTATTTTGCGCAAAGGTGGACACGCTCCTCTTCTTCTTTTCGGCCGCGCTGGCCAGCTTCATTGGATCACTGCAAGCCGGCGTGGTGAACACAGCGGTGCTGGCGCACACGGTGAAGTGGGGTCGCGTGGCCGGGAGACGCATGGCCGTGGGCGGGAGCATCCCGGAGTTCATCTATGCGGGCGTGGCCTTTCTGGGCGCAGGCTGGCTCGTTGATGCGCTTGGCATCGGCGCCACGGGCATCACCCTGGTGGTCTCGGCCATCCTCCTCATGCTCGGGGTGTATTTCGTCTTCGTCTACAAGCCCAAGGTCGCCGCGCCCGGTGAGGATAAGCTCGCAGGCGACCTGCGCCGCGGCCTCGTGCTGGGCATGGCCAATCCGCAGTTGCTCCTGTTCTGGTGCGGAGTGAAGCTGATGCTCGTCTCCTTCGGGATGCGAGGAGAATCCACCGCCGACCTCTTCGCCTTCGCGGCGGGCGCCTTCGTTGGGGCCATCATCCTGCTCATGATACTGGTGCGCTTGGGCGTGAAGGCTCAAGAACGCATGTCCCCGCGAGGCCTGAGGCTCCTGTTCCGGAGCATTGGCCTGGTGCTGCTGGGCAGCGGCATTTATGGGCTGATGCGCGCGCAAGGCTGGGTGCCCTGAGCCTTTGGACGACTATCTGAAATGCACCGCGCAGCGTTGGAGCATCGCGAGGGCCGAAACAGGCTCATGGCCCATCTGCTGCAGCTGCTGGCTCAGAGGCCCGATCAGCCTCACATGCCGCAATAGCTCGCGCCAGCAGGACCAGATGCTCCATGACGGATCGTAGATGCTGCCCGGCTCACTGCTCACGCCATTGATCTCGATCACCGTGAAGCGGCCTGCGCGCAGGGCGCCCTCATCCTCGGCGCGCGCATCCACACGGCCATAGCATATTCCCCTCGAATCGGCTAAGAGCGCATCGAGCGCGGCACCAAGTTCCGGCGTTGCCAGATGGCTGGCATCCCGGAAGATGGTTCCCCGGCAATGATTGCCGATGGGTTCAGCGATCACCCGCTCACCCTTTCCCGGCACGCGCGATAGAATGCCCGGATCCGCTTCTGCCAGCCTCGTCAGCTGCCGCCCGCCACGATGCGTGCGCGCCAGCAGGTCGCGGACAGTGCTGTAGCCATCGCCCACGACTTCGAGGAAGCGCTTTTCGCAGATCGACAGCAAGCGGACGCTTCGCGTAGCAGGATCAACGATGAACATCAGCGCGAATTCCATCCGGCCCGGTGCCATGGCCTGCATGAGCAGGTCCTTGCTCTTGCCCGCCGATGCGCGCAGCAGGCTCTCTTCGTCATGGACGACCGTGACGCCTTCTCCGCGCTCACCCACATCGGGCTTCACGATCAATGGGAAAGCGATGCCCGACACGCGCCAAGAATCCAGCACATCGCCCGGCGAGGTCCCTGCTGCGATGAGGCAGGTTGTCGGATAGCTTCCCTTCGGCAACTGCGCGTAGATGTCCTGCTTGCGCTCGCCGAAGAAGCCTCCCATGTCGATGCCCGGGTTGACGTTCGTGAAGAACGCTGCGCGCCTCTGTCGCAGGGCTTGGTAGAGATAGAACGGAAGGACGGGGAGGTAGATGAGCCACCACGGCCAGTACTCGTGATTGAGCCGCACGGCGAGGCGTCGCCACATGATCACATGGCCGCTGTCGCCTGGGCTTGATGATTGCGCGTGGAGGCCGCAACACCCAAGTGCCCCGGGAATTGCACATGCGGAAGCTCTTGCTCGAGCGCGATGCGGACCATGGCAAGGTGATGGACGCTGTGATCGGCCAGGTAGGCGAGTTCGCGCGCCAAAGTGGTGCGTTGCTCAGTGAGCACTTCATCCCCGGGGAGCGAGCTGGCCATGATCAGTTCACGATCACTGATCTCATCGGCGAGCAAGCCATTGCATAACGATGCGCACGCACGCGCGGCGATCACGCTCTCCTCGATCACAGGGTCGCGGCGGCGCCGATCGTAGCTGAAGCGGTGCTCATCGTCCCGCGTCAGAAGGCAGGTGTAGAACTCGAGGATGTGGCGGAAATGCCCGCCGATGCTGCTGCCGAAAAGGATGGCACGGGGCGCTGCAAGGTCGTCGTCGGACAATTGGAGGAGCAGGGCGTCGATGCGCTCAAGGAGCTCTTGGTTGTACGCTAGGATCAATCGCATGGGTCAGGCGCCAGCGGGTTTCGATCGGCCCGATAACCGGCGCACGAAGTTCATGCCGCGCTCGCGATCCCGCATCAGCACCCATGAGCTGGCCACGGCAACGGTAACGGCCAGCGCGAACAGCGTACCGCCATCACCCATGACCTCGATGCCGAGGATGGTGAGGTGGCCCAGAATGGCCCCGGCCATGGTGCCCAGCGCCAACAGGGCGCCCATCCACGCCGTGGTGCGCATGATCAGCAGGGCGGCGGCGATGAGCTCGATCACGCCCGATCCGATGCGGCCCACCGGCTCGGCACCCAGCTTCTCGAAGATCCAAACGGATTCGGCAGCGCCTGTGAATTTGAAGAAGAGCGTCTGCAGCAGGATGACGGCTGCGATGATGTCGGGGAGTCGGCGGAGATGCTGCATGGTGCTGTTCAGGGTTTATGGTCGTGCGCGGCCCAGTTACGGTCGGCCTTCGCGCGCAATCGCGGCTCATCTTGGTTCCAGCTCGTGAGCGTGTTGTTGAAGAAGGCGTTGTAGAAGAGGTAGAGCTTGCCCTCTTTCACTTTGAAGGTCTCAGGGTCCACTTCCACCTTCTTCCCGCTATCGCCCATGGCAAAGGCGCACCAGCCGCCGTATTGCGGCAGATAGCGACCCGGGTCCCGCCGGAAGAGATCGCGATGGGCAGTGCTGCTGAAGAGGAATGTGGCGCCCTTGTGGGCCAGCGCGACCTGCGGGCTGCCTTTCACGGCCTTGTTCCGGGTGAAGTAGGCCACGGGGTCATAGCCTTCGACCCAGAGGCCCTTCTCGTTCACGTTGAATAGGGGGAGTAAGTCTTGGGCACGCAGCGCGGGCGGGCAGGACAACAGGGCGAGGAAGAGCAATGGCAGGGCACGCATCGGATCCGGTTTCGGCTGATGGTCACATCGGCCGATGAATCCTGACACCAGTCTAGGCCAGCCGCTCGCTCAGCAGCCGCATCTCCATCATGGGCGCCATCTTCTCATAGAGCATGCGATAAGTGGCCTCGGTGATGGGCATGTCCACCTTCAGCTTCTCGTTGATGGCGTGCACGCACTTCACGGCGTAGTAGCCCTCGGCCACCATGTTCATCTCCAGTTGCGCGGCCCGCACGCTGTACCCTTTGCCCAGCATGTTGCCGAATTCGCGGTTGCGGCTGAACGTGCTGTAGGCTGTCACCAGCAGGTCGCCGAGATAGGCGGGCTCGTTGATGTCGCGTGCGATGGGGTGCGCGGCCTTCACGAAGCGGTCGATCTCCTGGATGGCGCGGCTCACGAGCACCGCGCGGAAGTTGTCGCCATAGCCCAAGCCCACGCTGATGCCGGCGCATACCGCGATCACGTTCTTGAGGATGGCCGCGTATTCAGTGCCATAGATGTCGTCGCTGACCGTGGTCTTCATGAAGCGGCCGTTGAGCGCATCGCCCATGGTCTTCGCCTTGGCTGCGTCCTGGCAGGCGATGGTGAGGTAGCTGAGGCGCTCCATGGCCACTTCCTCCGCGTGGCACGGACCGCAGATCACGCCAAAGTCACGCTCGGCGACCCCCCAGTGCTGGAAGAGATACTCTCCTACGATCTGGTTCGTCTCCGGCACGATGCCCTTCACCGCGCTGAAGATCATCTTGCCCTGCAGTTCGGTCGGGTCGAGCTGATCCATGGTGGCCTTGAGGAAGGCGCTCGGCACGGCGATCACGAGCACATCGGCGTCCTTCAGGACCGAATGGATGTCGGCGCTCATCGCTAAGCGCGACACGTCGAACTGCGCAGCGCTGATGTAATCCGGATTGTGCCCGTACCTAGTGATGTGCGCGATGGTCTCCGAACGCCGCACCCACCAGCCAACACGCTCTGAATTGCTGCTGAGCAGCTTCACCAAGGCCGTGCCCCAGCTGCCGGCGCCGATCACGGTGATGCGCTGAGCTGCCATCAGAATGTCACATCGGTTTCAACCTCCTTGCCGGCGCGCAGCACCTTCACCTTGGCCGTATCGCCCTTGTTGAACTGCGCAAGGGCTTTCATGTAGCCCATCATGTCGGCCACGTCCATCGCGCCGAGCTTCACCACCACATCGCCCACCTTCAGGCCGGCATTCGCAGCGGGCTTGCCTTCGGTGATGCCATCGATGCGCATGCCTTTGCCATCGTAGAGGTAGTCGGGCACCACGCCCAAGGTGACCTTGAAGCGCGGGGTCTCCTCGGTGCTCACGTCCTCGGTCTTGGTGAAAGGAAGCTTGCCATCGTCGTTCAGCGTGGCGATGAGCGACTCGATATGGCGCGCCACCCGCAGCATGCCATCATAGTTGATCTTCTCCTCGTCGTCGGTGGGCTTGTGGTAATCAGCGTGCGTGCCGGTGAAGAAGTGGATGGCAGGCACGCCCTGCAGGTAGAAGCTGGTGTGGTCGCTCGGTCCGATGCCGCTGGTGGTGGTCTTCACGTTCAGGTCGCCGACCAGATTGCGATTCACTTCATCCCAAGCGGGCGAGGTGCCTACGCCATTGATGCCGATGGCTCCTGCGCTGTCGAGACGGCCCACCATGTCGAGGTTGATCATGTAGTTGAGCTCGGTGATCGGCACTGTCGGGTTCTTGGTCCAGTAGTTCGATCCGTACAGCCCCTTCTCTTCACCGCTGAAGGCGATGAAGAGATAATCGTTCGCGCGGGTGTGGTCGTATTCGGCGAGGTCGCGAGCCAGCTGGAGCATCACCGCGATGCCGCTGGCATTGTCATCGGCGCCGTTGTGGATGGCGCGTTCGCCGCGGTGGAGCGAGCCCTCATCGCCCCAGCCCAAATGGTCCAGGTGCGCGCCGATCACCACCACGTTGGGCGCGCCGTTGTCGATCATGCCCACCACGTTGAAGGCTGTCCGCTCCTCGCGCACGATGTCCACGCGTACCGCGCATGGGTTGTTGTCGATCACGAGCTGCTCGTGAAGGTCTCCCTTGAGGAAGATCACCGGGATGCCGATGGGCTTCACCTTGGCGCTGAGCCTGTCTTCGGGCGAGGGTGCCGTAGGGTCGTCATTGTAGAAGAGCACGGCTGCTGCCCCGCGTTCGGCAGCGCGCTGGGCCCGCGCCTGCAGGTCGTGGTGCGCGAGGTACTTGCTGTGCGGATGGATGCCATCGGGCGAGCTCACGCTGAAGGCCACCACCCGTTCCTTCAGGTCGAGGGTGTCGGGATAGTCCGAATAGTTGAGTTCCGGAGCCACGATTCCGTAGCCGAGCTTGAGGATTTTACCGCGCGCGCCCATGGATCCGGAGAAGCCCAAGGGGAACCACTGCTCATCGGGCTTTGGTTTCTTACGGCCTAGCTGCAACGTGCAGTTGGCGCCGCGCTGCGGCTCAGCGGCGAATTTGAAGGCCTGCGTGTATCCAGCATTATCGCCGTACGGCATCAGGCCCACGTTGCCGAATTTGGCCTTGACGTAATCCACTGCGAGCTGCTCTCCCTTGGTTCCGGCCTCGCGGCCTTCGAGCAGGTCGCTGGCGAGGTACTGCACATCGAAGCGCATCTGATCGAGCGCTTCAGCATCAGACAACAATTGCCCGAAGGCATGGGCCGGGAAGGCCAAGAGGATTGAAAGTACCAGGTTGCGCATCGGCGGCCGAAGTTACCGTCGATACCTTCGACGGCATTTCCCGCGTTCTTCCCGGAAACGCAAGGACCCATGAAGAGCCTGCTCATCGCCATCGCCGGCATCCTGTCTTTCATCTACCTGCTGAACCCAACGCTCGGCGTGTTCGAGTTCGTTCCGGACAACATCCCGCTGCTGGGCAACGTGGACGATGCCACCGCCGCCATGGTGCTCTTGGGCGCGCTGCGCTACTTCGGCTGGGACCTGACGGATGTTTTCGTGCGCCATCGCGCCATCGACTTCGGCGCGAAGGGCAACTAGAACGGGTCACGGGAATTGCCCTTCGGGCATCGCCTGGGCTTGGGGGGGGCTGGAGCTAGCCTGCAAGTCCCGCCTGCTGCAGGAAGAAGGCATAGATCAGGGCGACCTCTTTCAGCATCTCGAAGCGGCCTGATGCGCCGCCGTGACCGGCTTCCATGTTGGTGAAGAGCAGGATCGGCGCATCGGACTGCTGATGCTCCCGCAGGCGCTGCACCCATTTGGCCGGCTCCCAGTATTGCACCTGGCTGTCGTGGAACCCTGTGGTGACGAGCATGGCGGGATAGTTCGCGTCCTTCACATTGTCGTAAGGCGAGTATGAAAGCATGCGGTCGTACGCCTCTTTCTCCTTGGGGTCTCCCCATTCATCGAATTCGCCCGTGGTGAGCGGGATGCTCTCGTCGAGCATGGTGGTCACCACATCCACGAAGGGCACCTCGGCGCAGGCCGCCTTCCAGCGGTCGGGGCGCATGTTCACCACGGCTCCCACAAGCAGTCCGCCCGCGCTGCCGCCAAGGCAGAAGATGCGCTTGGGGTCGGCGTATTTCATTTTCTCCAGGTGATCCGCACAGTCGATGAAGTCGGTGAAGGTGTTCACCTTGTGCTCCATCTTGCCGTTGTCGTACCAATCACGGCCCATCTCCTCGCCGCCCCGGATGTGCGCGATGGCGTAGACGAAGCCGCGATCGAGCAGGCTGAGGCGCGCGCTGCTGAAGGAGGGGTCGATGCTGTTGCCGTAGCTGCCATAGCCGTATAAGAGCAACGGCGCTGTTCCATCGATGCGCGCACCCTTGCGGTAAACGATGCTCACCGGCACTTGAGCGCCGTCACGCGCCGTGGCCCAGATGCGCTCACTTGCGTAATCGCTGCTCTTGAATGCGCCGATCACCTCCTGCTGCTTGAGCAGCACCGACGTGTTGGCATCCAGGTCGTGCTCGAATACGCTGTTCGGCGTGGTGAGCGATGTATAGCCGTAGCGGAGCTTCCGCGAATCCCATTCCGGGTTGGTGCCGGTGTAGGCTACGTAGGCCGGGTCATTGAATCCGATCTCGTGCTCACGGCCATCGCTAAGCCGGCGCACGCGCAGATGGGTGAGGCCTTCGCGGCGTTCGCTGAATACAAGGTGCTCGCGGAAGACCTCCACGTCCTCCAGCAGCACGTCTTCGCGATGGGCCAGCACCTCCTTCCACTTGCGCTTGTCCTGCGTATCGGCCTCCGTGCATTCCATCAAGCGGAAATTGAGCGCATTCCAATTGGTGACGATGTACCATTTCCCTGGTTTGCCGGCCGCAGGCGGCACATGCATCACGCTGTGCTCGTGCTCTTCTTCGCGCTGGAGGAACACTCGGAAGCCTCCCATCGGCTCGTCAACGGGCAGGTAACGATGCTCGCTGCTGAGGGTGCTCTCGCTCACGATCATCACGAACCGGTCGCTGCGGCTGCGGTAAACATCGCAGCTGAATCCAGGGTCCTTCTCCTCGAACACCACCTGGTCCGCCTCGGTCGGCGTGCCCAGCACATGGCGGCAGATCCGGTAGCTGCGCAGCGTGTTGTCCTTGCGTGCGTAGAACACTGTGCGCTCATCAGCAAAAGCGCAGCTCCCCGCAGTGGCCGGAATCACATCGGGCAGATCAGTGCCGGTCGCGATATCGCGGAACCGGATGTCGTAGAGCCTTCGCCCAACACGGTCCGTGCTGTATGCCGCGATGCCATTGCCGGGACTGATCTCGAAGTCGCCCAGATCGAAATAAGCGCTGCCTTCGGCCAGCTTCGTCTCATCGAGCAGCACCTGCCACTCCGCATCGCCCTCTTCGGGCCAACGGTCGCTCACTGCCCGAGCGCGCAGGTGCACGCCGTATTCCTGGCCCGCATCGAACCGCTGCCGGTACCAGAAGCCGTGCTCGCGGTAGGGCACGCTCATGTCCGTTTCCTTGATGCGCGCCTTCATCTCCGCGAAGAGCGATTCGCGCAACGCCTTCACGGGAGCGAGCATCGCTTCCGTGTAGGCGTTCTCGGCGTTGAGGTGGTCGATCACCGCGCGAGAGATCGAATCCGGTTCGGCAGCGCTGCGCTGCTCCTCGGTTAGGCGCATCCAGTGATACTCGTCTACGCGTGCATGGCCATGCGCGGTGATGGTGTGCGGGCGCTTCGCCGCAACAGGGGGCGCAATGGAGGTGTCGATCATCGGTTCAGGTGCGTTGGAGCATGCCGCCGCGGCAACCGCAACAGCCAGGGGGAAAAGTGGGCGGCTCGTCATAAGGGGTTGCTGCGGAGGCCGAATGTACCCGCTAGCCGAGCACGGCACGCAGTACCGCCGGCGACCGCATGGCGCCCATGGCCTCCAGGTGCAGCCGGTAATAGAGCAGGAGGTGGTCGAGCAGCTCGTTGCGTTGCGCGGAGGTGGCCACGATGGCCGGTGCCGCGTTGAGCTCCGTTCGAATGAGTTCCGAAAGCGCAGTGCTCAACGGAGGGGCCAGCAAGTGGCCGTGACGGGCTCCTGCCGGAACGAAGCGCCCCTCTTGCAAATCGAAGTGGTCGAGGCCTGCATCCGGCAGCTCTGGCCTAAAGCCCAGTGGGCCGGAGAGGCGCATGAGCGCTTGATGCGGAAGCCATCGGGGATCGCCCTGTGAATCGATGGCCTCAATGATCTCTTCCACGGCTTCATGCAGCTCCTCGTCAGCGCTTTCGGCCCGCAGCACCCGGTAGAACAGCTCTTGCGCGAAGAGCGCCACCGCGCCGCGAACGGGATCGAACGCGATGCGCAGGAAGGGCCGGGTCACGCGCACGGAGCGTGCGGAGTGCAGTTCGCGGTCGGGCCGCTCGTCCGCGATTACCTCGATGCGGCTCAACGGCTGCAGCGCGGCCTGTTGCCCCTTAGCGCCCAGGCGCACCAGATAGGAGCGCGCACCTGCATGTCGGGTCCAAGCCTTCAGCACCACGCTCCGGTCGCCGTGCGCGATGGCGCGCAGAACGATGGCTTCAGCGGTGATGAGCATGCGCGCGGACTGGGGTCAGCGCGCCACCAGCACTTTGGTGTTGCACTTGAAACTTCCATCCGGATCACTCGCGAAGATCAAGTACACGCCGGTGGCAACACGATTGCCGCTCAAATCGCTCGCGTTCCAGATGGCCTGGCCGCCGAGCGAGGTTGTCTTGAACACGAGGTTGCCGCTGGCGTCGGTGATGCGCACCTCGCTATCTCGGGCAAGGCCGGTGATGGCCACCGGGCCAGCATGGCCTTCCGGGACGGGATTCGGGAAGACCTTCGCGCAAGTGGCGCTCTCCGCAGGGTCAATGGCATCGCTGCGGTAGCTCACGATGCCGCGATCGGTAGCGATGAACACCTCGCCAGAAGCCCCATCGAGGGCGACCGCGTTGATGGTGTTGCTCAGCAATGGACTGTTCTCGGCGGTGAAGTGCGCGATCTGCTCGCGCCCATCGGCGCTGATCAGGAACACCCCGCCGGTCTGGGTGCCCACCCATTTGCGGTTGGCGCCATCAACGGTGATGGCGCTGATGAACTCGGTTTCCAGGAGTATCTGCACATTGCCATCCTGTTCGATCAGGATCTGCTGTGCATCGGTAGGGCTGCTGGTGAATAGGTCGCTCGGGTTGTAGAACACGGCCAAGCCCTTGTTGGTGCCCACCCAGACCTGTCCCTCAAGGTCCTCGGCGATGGAGAGCACATCGATGGAAGGCAATCCGCCAGAGCCCTCGACGGTGGTGATCAGCTTGTACTGGTCGTCACCGGGCTCTGCCAGCGTTCCGTTGTCGTTGAAGACAAGCAGGCCGGTTGCCCGCGGCCTGATGAGCCACTTATAGCCGTTGCTCGCTGCTATGATGTCGCCCAAGAGCCCATTGCCTCCCAACAAGGCTCCGGGGCTGTAGCTGTACCATTGACCACTGCGCGTGCGCACGCTGATCGGTGCCGCTGCGTGCGCATTCGAGGCCCACAGGTTTCCTTGCGCGTCGAAGTCGAGGCCAGCGACGTTCACTTTGCCGCCGCCATCGTTGGTCGCCAGCCCAAGGCTGCTGTTGTTCTGATTGTATAGCGCAACGGCTTCACGGTCCCGGAACTCCACGATTCCGTCATCCCAGCAGCCCACATAGGCAAGCGCTGGGTCAATCGGGTCCACCGCCACAGAGACCGGATCGTTCAGGGATTGCCCGAACTCATTCCCTCCTGTTTGGAATATCGCGCTGTTGTTGCGGTCCGTGGTGCGCCATTGCTCTTCTCCGAAGTGGTGCACGCCATCCTTCAGGAAGGCATTGCCCCAGTTGCCCGTTACGGACCCTGTGGCCACATAAACGCGCCCTCCTCCAGCTGCCATTCGGTACGCATTGGCCGTTAGCGGGCCATTGGGCCTTACGGGTACGCCTTCGTTCAAGCCCGCTATCCGCACCAGCCCTTGGTCACGGTCAGCGATCCACACGGTGCCATCGAGCGCCTGGAGCATGCGCGCTGGCGTGCAGTACTGCCCGCCCGATCCGTACGAAAAGGTGGCATTATCCACTTCTAGCGCTGCGTTGAACTGCACCAGGTCATAATCGCGCGCGAAGAGCAGGAACTGGCCGTTCTCCGATACGCGGGTCTCCACATTGAAGGTGCCGCGGCCTGGTCCGAATTGCTCCCACGTGTTATCCGCGCGCAGGATCAGCAAGGTGTCGTTGTTGCTGTTGGGCTTGTCGTAGTTCACGAACAGCATTCCCTGATAGGACACTGCCTGATTGAAAGGCCCGTTGGCCATGAGGCTGCCCATGTCAGCCCGGCGGCGCCAATTCGTGAAGGCCGCGAGATTAGAGGCGTTCCGCGAGGCCACGAATAGGCCCGAGGTGGTAGCCGCATAGATCGAATCGTTGTGCAGGGCGATCTGCCGCACGCGCACCTGCGCGCCATCGGGCCCGATGAGCCAGGTCTCCTTCACCTCCCGGCGCGCGAGGTCCACTACCACAATGCCGAAACCGCAGGAGAGGTAGGCCGTGGCGCCATCCACAAGGATCCGATAGATTGCCTTGTCGCCCAATACAGAGCTGCGGCGGATGTCGCTCATGTTGAAGCTGCGGTCGCCCTGCACCAGGTCGAGGTTGCCGTTGCCGTAATGCACCAGCAGCATGCCCAGCTGCTGGCACCACGCCAGCCCTCGGATATCCACATCATTGAGCAGGTTCACTTTGCTCAGGCGACGGGTCTCGCCGGTTGCTGGGCCGTAATGGAACACGGCATTGGCGGTAGCGCAATACACGCCGCCGTCGCCCTCCACCACGTCGATCATGCGCTGCCATGGCAGATGCTCTCTCCAAGCACCGATCGGGATCTGCGCTTGAGCGACGATGGCCACGAAGAGGAATAAGCTGGTGCAGAGTCGTGTCATTGTAATCCGTGTGCTTGCCCACAACGCAGGTTACGGGCGATCGGTATGGGCCAAGGTAGAACCTCTTAGCGCGAAGCCCCGCCGCAAGGCAGGGCTTCTTGGAGGTCACGAGCGGAGTCGAACCGCTGTAGCAGCTTTTGCAGAGCTGTGCCTAGCCACTCGGCCACGTGACCCTGAACGGCGGGCGAAGATAGGCGGGGAATGCAGGTTGGGAATATCGAGCGGATGGTTGTTGTCCTCGTTTGCTCCGTAACGATTGAACCCGGCTCAGGCCTCGGCCACGTAGGCCGCTTCTGCTACATCGCCATTCACTGGGGGCCGCTCCTTGACCACACGCACCACGAAGCGCGCAGACGGCCATTCCTTCTTCAAGGCTTCCGCGATACGTCGCGCCACGTGCTCGATCAATCGGCTGCGCTCGGCCATCTGTTCCAGGACAATGGCCGTCACACGGCCATAATCCACGGTGTCAGCAAGCTTGTCCGACTGTTCCGCGCCGCTGAAATCCCCTTGCGCCGAGACATCCACGCGGTAGTGCCCGCCGATGCGCTCCTCTTCCGGCAAGCAACCATGGAAGGCGAAGGCCCGGATGCCATTCACCTCGATCAGGCCCATGAACGGCAAAGGTCAAGGCCTGCGTTCAGGCGGACGATCACTTCCTCTCGGCCCAGAAGCGCGCTGACATCGAACATGCCCGGCCCTTGCATCCGACCTGCCACGAAGAGCCGGTACAACGGCATCACTTGCCCGACCTTCATGCCGGTTTCCGACAGGACACGGTTGAACGCCGCCTCGAATGCAGGAGCCTTGCTCTCAGTGAGCGCACGGAGCGCGGTGATGTATGCTTCCAGTGCCGGAGCGGCTTCGGGCTTCCATCGCTTGCGCAGTTCCTCGATCGCCGCATCGTTGCCTTTCAGCGGCGAGCCTTCAACGAAGAGATAAGCGCCCTCGAGCATGTCGTCAACGAATGTGGCCCGCTCCTTCAGCAGCGCGACGGCTGCATTGGCGCGCCCCTCGCTTGCTTCTATTCCGCGCTCCTTCAGCTTCACTCGCAGTTGTGCGCCCAAGTCCCCATCGGGGCGCATGCGGAGGTATTGCTGGTTGAACCACTTGGTCTTCTCGGGATCGAATCGGGCGCCGCCTTTGTGAACGCGGGACAGGTCGAAGCGCGCGATCATCTCCTTGCGATCCATGATCTCCACGTCGCCGCCGGGATTCCAGCCGAGCAGCGCGAGCATGTTGATGAAGGCATCGGGGAAGTAGCCCTTCTCGCGATAGCCGCTGCTCTTCTCGCCGCTCACGGGGTCCGTCCAGTCCAACGAGAATACCGGGAAACCCAGTCGGTCACCGTCGCGCTTGCTCAGTTTCCCGTTGCCGTCGGGCCTCAGGATCAACGGCAGGTGCGCGAAATCGGGGCGGTCCCATCCGAAGGCTTCATAGATGAGCACATGCAACGGCGCGCTGGGCAGCCATTCCTCGCCACGGATCACGTGGGTGATGCGCATCAGGTGGTCATCGACGATGTTAGCCAAGTGGTAGGTGGGCATCCCGTCACTCTTGAAGAGCACCTTATCGTCGATGTTGCTGCTGTGCACCACCACCCAACCACGGATGAGGTCCTCGAAGCGCACCTCTTCGTGGCGCGGCACTTTCAGGCGCACCACGAACTGGTCGCCCCGCGCAAGTCGTTCCTTCACCTCGTCGGCACTCAGCGTAAGCGAGTTCTTCATGTGCTCACGCGTCACGGCATTGTAGGCCGGCGCCGCCACGCCCGCGGCCTGCAGCCGCGCGCGCATGGCATCGAGTTCTTCCGGGGTATCAAAGGCGTAGTAGGCCTTGTCCTTCGCGATCAGCTCATCAGCGTAATTCTTGTATAGCGCCTTGCGCTCGCTCTGGCGATAGGGGCCGTCAGGGCCGCCCGACCAAGGGCTCTCATCGGGCATCAGGCCGCACCATTCGAGGCTCTCCTTGATGTACTCCTCCGCGCCGGGAACGTAGCGGGCCTGATCGGTATCCTCGATGCGCAGCAGGAATTGGCCCCCGTGCTTCTTGGCGAATAGGTAATTGTAAAGCGCGGTGCGAACGCCCCCCATATGCAGGGGGCCTGTAGGGCTAGGCGCGAAGCGGACGCGGACGGACATGTTCAGCAGGTGTCATTCCCCGCAAACCGGCAGGGGCGCGCGAAAGTAGCTGGGGCGTCTAGCGTTGGATCACCATGCGCTGCTCCCGGCGCTCTCCAGCAGCCGTGATCCGCAGGATGTAGCTGCCCGGAGCCGCATCGGTGCTCAACCAGGCGGATTGATTGCGCGATAACTGCAGCCCGTCCCTATGGACCAGGCGGCCGCTCACGTCCAAGAGCTCGACCAGTACCCGGCCTTCAGCGCCTGCAGCAATGAAGAACGCTCCGGAGTTCGGGTTGGGATGAACCCTGAGGCTGTTGGCCGTGTTCAGCCCGAGTCCATCGCATACATCAACCAAGAACTGCGCTCCGGCCGCATCGAGATCGGCACAGAGCGAATTGCTGCTTATGAAGTCCAGCACTTCAGCCGCCGTAGTCTCGCCCGGTACGATGAATCCGGGGTCGAATGTGAGGGGGTCGAAAACAAAGCTGTGGATGGCATACTCACCGACCTCCATGACCATGAATGCGGGGTCAACGCCTGCGTCGAGTATCAAGAGGCTCGATCCTTGGGTGAGCACGAACACCTGAACGAAGCCGTCCGGCACCACGGCATCACCATTCGGGCTGGTGAGCAGGCTGGCCTCTCCATCCACAAGGCATATCACGGCGCCGGGCCCATTGGTGGTTCCTGCTTCGGCATCGCACGGATCGGCGCATTCCACAACGGTGTATGCCGCGCCCATAACATCGAGGCTCGCGCAAACAATGCCGCCGCCTTGGATCAACAGGCCGTTCACATCAACTCCTGTTGTAACGCCGAACTCGATGCTGCCCAGATCGAGCGTGGCCGGGTCGTATACCAGCGTGTGTATGGTGTGCAGTCCAGTTGCAGTTGCATTGAAGACGGGGAGAGGTCCTGCATCGATGATGGTGAGGCCTGCGCCCTGCGTGAGCACATAGAGGACCTCGTAACCATCGGGCACCACGGCATCTCCGCCGGGAATGCCGATCAGCTCCACGCTTCCGCCCGGCACCAAGCAGGGGATGAAATCGACACCGCCAAGCGTGCCCGCGAAGGCTATGCAGCAGTATGATTCACCGACGAGGAAAATGGGAGGGTCTGAGGTGAGTGTAGCGCAAGCGCCCTGCTGGTCGATTTCGGCCTGAAGGTTTCCAAGCGTCAGCGGGCCGCCGAACACAAGGAACCCCAGGTCCAATGTGGCGGGGTCGTAAACAAGGCAGTCGATTGTGTACAGCATCTCGGATGTCACCACTGCCATTGGTTGCGCCATGGTGTCCTCAATGAATTCGGTCAATCCGCTCGCGAGTATGTACAACACCTCAAAGCCGGGCGGCACTACGGCATCGCCATTGGGCGTTGCGGTTAGAACGGTGCCGTTCGTATCAAGGCAAAACTGCCCGCCACCGGAGAGCGTTCCGGAGAAGGCCGTGCATCCACCCGAGCAATCCTCCACCACGATATCGATGCTCAGGCTGTCCGTTGCAGCGGCGATCGCAGCACCATCCTGTGCGCTCACCACGTACTTCACCGAGTGCGTGCCAACGCCTGCAAGGCTCGGGTCGAAGAATCCGCCGGATACCCCTGGGCCGGAGAATGCCCCGCCGGGCGTTCCCAAGGGGACCAGCGCGAACGGCTCATCCGTGTGGCAGAGCGGCTCGCCCGGTCCGGCGAATGCGGGATCGGGAAGGATGGTGATCAGGGTTGGGAAGCCTACTTCATTGCCATTCTGTGCAATGGGGCCGAAACCTCCGCAGGTGAGCGAGAACGGCCAGGCATTCACGTTCACCACAAGATCAACGGACGCCTCGAAGACGCCTGCGTCCGTGGGTACGCCGGCGAGTGCGCCACAGCCATTCGCGGGGGGCGTGTAAGACGCCTGGTTCGTGGTGCCCGTGAGCCCGCCCGGCAATTGCGTGAACGCCACGCTGGTGATCTGCGTGATTCGTATGGAAACGCCGGTAAGTGTAGGATCGAAGAGCGTCGCCGGCGTGCATTCGTTGGTGACATGGAATGATATGGCATCGCTGTATGGCTCACCCACGCGGCCATCGATGAAGGTGGCCGAACAAAGACCGCCCCAGGCCGGCAACTGGCTCAGGCAATCGACCGGAGCGCATTGGCCGAATGCGTTCGGGGCAATGGCAATGGCGAGAATCGCAGCGTAACGAAGACTCATGCGGAAAGGTGTTGGGTCGTGCGTTGGCAATGGCCAGGCTCGACAAGTATAGGGCGGCCCCGAAAAGCGCCTCCGTCAGACCTGCACCCCTTTCAAGAGGAGCCGCTTCCACGCGGTGTGCTTGCGCAAGTAGGCCTTGATGGCCGGCGCTGTCGGGATGAGCTTCAGCCGGTTCTCCTCCACCCACATCAACGTCTTTTCCATGACCACGTCGCCTACGCCGAGCTCTGCCACTTGCCTTGGAACATCCAGCGTTCCGAGGAAGATGCGATCGCCATCACGGTCATATTCCATGCGCGCACGGTGCTCGCCCACGCGAAGCACGAATTGCCGTGAATCTGGCTCGTCGATCAATGGCTGGGCCATCAGGTCGATCACATCCGTGGTTGGCTTGCGCGTCATGGGTGGTTGGGAGCGCGAAATTAGCATCCACAGCGGTGCGGAGGAGCGCCGGGCTCAACTCGCACCTGCGCAGGGACCGAATCAAGCCCATCCCGGCTACATTGGCCCTATGAAAAGAGCGCTCTTCGGTTTATTCGGGGGTTGCGTTGCAGCGGGCGCTATGGCTCAATGCGGTCCCTGCGCCATCGGCGACACCTGTACGGTTGACCCTCCATTCCCCGCGGTCTGCCCCTCCATAACACCCGTGGGCATCGTAGGCGTGCCATACGATTTGGATGTCACCTTCTGGATCCCCCCCTCCTTCCCCGAGCCTACTACGCAGCTGAACGTGGTGCTGCAGCAGGTCACGTTGATCAGCATGGAGAATGTGCCGCTCGGCCTTACTTACGAAGCCAACAGCCCAACACTGACCTATTTCCCGCAAACCGACCCCTTTGGCTGCGTTCGTGTATGCGGCATCCCAATGGTGGCAGGGAACGACACAATCCGACTCACGGCCATTGCCCAAGGCACCGCCGGCGGTATCGCCATCAATCAGAATTACACCCTGGGCATCCCGATCCAGGTTCTGCCCGCCGCTCAGGATACCCTGCCCGATTTCTCTTTCGCGCCTGATTCGCTGTGCGCACCCATGACCGTGTCATTCTCCGAAGCGCTTGGTGCAGCCGGCATGACTACGAGCTTCGATTGGGACTTCGGCAATGGCAGCACATTCTCCGGCAGCGCTCCTCCAGACCAGAACTATACCGATGGCGGTGATTTCCCGGCCACCCTTCAACGATCCTTTTCCGTGCCCATGTTGACGCAGATGGCCATTAGCAGCGTCTCAGACGCATGGTGCGGCGATTTGGATGAGCCGAACCTTCCAATTGTTGGCTGCGTGGGTCAGCCCGACCTGTATTTCACTTTGCAGGACGCGCGTCTTGCGCTCTGGCGGTCGGCAGTCGTGAACAATGTGCAGAGCACAGCCTGGAACAACCTCGCCATCCCGCTCGGGTTCCCGCCTTTCACCTTGCGCGTGTATGACAAGGACGAGATCAGTGCCGACGATCTGCTGAGCACCTTCGACATCACCAGCGCAACGGGCAGCGCTTCCTTCAGCCAAGGCGGCACGGCCGGGTCGCGGCAAGTGGAGGTGCAAACGGTGCTCACCACATCATTCACCGACACGGTGCGCGTATTCAGCGTGCCCGTAACCACGCTCTCATTAGACCTTGATGCGGGCACCCTTTGCGCCGAGGACCAATCCCTCGTTTCCTACGTATGGACGCTGAACGGCGATGTGGTCGCGGACGAGCAAGGACCGTGCGTGCCGGCGTCCAATGGCCTTTGGCAGGTGACCGGGATAAGCGCCGATGGATGCAGCAGCACGTCTGCCTTGCTGGTCGCGGGTGTTGGCATCACCGAACACGAATCGCCATCGGCCCTTCTGCTCTCACCCAACCCTTGCAGTGGGGTTGTGCGCCTGGCGCTCTCACGACCGATCAACGGAATTGCACTGGTCCGCGTACTTGATCTGCACGGGCGTGTTGTGCATTCAGCGCAAAGTCCGCTGAATAGTCAACAAGGGCTGCAGATTGATGTTCCCTCGCTTCGTTCGGGCGTGTACACCGTACACGTTGAATGCGCAGGGGCGCGAAGCCAGGCAAGCTTGGTCGTGGCGCCGCACTGAACAGCCGGGTGGCGGATTGAAGGCCTTCTCGAATATGCCGCCGCGCGTCACCGTTTTGATGACCTTGTACAACAAGGCCCCGTTCGTGGAGGAGGCGGTGAAGAGCGTGCTCGCCAGCAGCTACACCGACTTCGAATTGCTGGTATTGGACGATGCCAGCACGGACCGCGGCGCTGATCTGGTCCGGGCCGTAAGCGATCCGCGCATTCGATTGATCGTGCACGGGGAGAACCTTGGGCGCGCGCGCAACGCCAATCGGGGCCTTGCTGAATCAGCGGGCGAGTACGTGGCGATCCTCGATGCGGACGATATGATGCATGCAGATCGGTTGGCAAAGCAAGTGGCCTACATGGATGCGCATCCTCGGATAGGCGCTTGCGGCACCGCTGCGCAGCTGATAGGCGATCGCGATCGCGTAGCGGCCTGGCCGACCCGTGATGAAGTGGCGCGGGGCCAGATGCTCTTCGACGACCCCTTGCTGTATGGTTCGGCCATGTTCCGACGGAGCGTGATCGTAACGCATGGCCTTCAATGCCCAGAGGATTGGCGGGGTCCGGGCATGGATTACCTTTTTCTGCTCCGGGTAGCGGCAGTAACGGAAGTGGCGAATCTTCCAGAAGCGCTCACCCAATACCGCATCGGGGCGAATAACTTCCGGCATGGGCGGAACATGCTGGCCGATGCGGAGCGGATTGTCAAGGAGGCTTTGGGGTTCTTCGGTTTGAAGGCCGATCAGCAAGAGTTGCGATCGCACCTGGTGCTGTTGCGCAGGCTTGATCCTCCAGAGACCGTCGATGGGGTTCGGTCGTTGAATGCGTGGGCGGCGCGACTTATTGCCTTCAACCGAGAGGCGCAGGCTTTCCCGAAAGCCGTGTTCGAATCCCGCTTGCGTGCCGAGCTCGATCGCATCTTCTTCCTGCTCGCCGACCATGACCCTCGACTTGCCTGCAGGCATGCGCGTCTTTCAGGCGGATGGACCCTTGGCCGGCTACGCTATTACCTGGCGGCACGTTGGCGCACCTGAGCGAAGGCGCGGGTCTGTTTCATTCCGCTACCTTGCCTTCGCAACAACCCGCTCATGCTTCACATTGCACCATTGCGCTCACTGCTGCCTTTCGCGCTCCTCTTCGCGCTTGCTTCGGCCAGGGCCCAGTGCCCGGGCTGCACGCCCGATCTGAGCTGCACCATCTCTCCGGCCTTCCCGACGCTTTGTCCGGAGACCGCGCCTAACGCGACCGTCGGCCAGTACTATGAAGAGGACTTCACTTTCTGGATGCCGGCCAACTTCACCGACCCGGGCTCCGGGTTCGACGTGACCCTCCTCCAATTAACGGTCACCGGCGTTTCCGGCCTTCCTTTCGGATTGAGCTTCACAACGAACTCGCCCGATGGCGTGTATTACCCGCAGGACAATGAATTCGGCTGCGCGCGGATTTGCGGCACTCCATTCGGCGCTGGTGAGTTCCCGATTACCGTGAGCGTTGTGGCCCAGGTCACCGCCAGCGGCATCACCCTCGATGTACCTACTTCCTTCCCGATCACGCTCATCGTGCTTCCGGGGTCGGGCGGCAACACGAGCTTCAGCTTCACGCCCACCTCCGGTTGCGGCTCGGTCACGGCGAACTTCCAAGCACTGATCGATGGCAGCCCCTCTCCCACCGCTTATGCATGGGACTTCGGCAATGGCAGCACCAGCACGTTGGCTCAACCGCCAGCTCAGACCTTTTCTCCGGACGGCACCTATCAAGTGACCTTGCAGACAACGATCGGCGGCTACGTGCTGCAAACCGTGACGCTCACTGGCGTGAACGGCAACTGGTGCGGCGATGTCGAAGAACCTGACCTGCCAATCGTAGGCTGCACCGGTACGCCTGATCCCTATTTCGTGCTCACAAACGCCGGCGGCGGCGCCTATACCTCAAGCGCATTCACCGATGTATCCACCGGGCAGTGGACCAGTCTCGGATTGCTGCTCGATAACCCCCCATATTCCATCTCCTTTTACGACGAGGATGTGATCAGTGGCGATGACCTCTTGGGCACCTACAACATTCCGCTCACCAGCGAAGGCACATACTTCCTCAATGTGGCCGGCGGCACTACGGGCAGCATGGAAATCACCAATGAGCCGCAGCAAGTGTTCAATGACACGGCAGCAATCGTGGTTCATCCGCTGCCCAGTGTCGTGCTTGTTCAGAATGGCACCACGAGCGAGTTGTGCGCTACGGACCTTGCGCTCACGTCGTTCGTTTGGCTCCTCGATGGCCAAGTTGTGCCCAATGAGACCGGCCCGTGCTTGCTTCCCAGCGGACCCGGCGTTTGGCAGGTCGTCGGCTTCAATGGCTTCGGCTGCTCCGACACGAGCAATGCTATTGTGGTATGCCCTGTGTTCAGCGTCGCGCAGAACGGCAACGTCCTCTTCGTGCCCAGCGGGTATGTGAGCTATGCGTGGACATTCAATGGCGTCGCGATCGGGGAAAACACCGCATTCGTGTTCCTGCAGGGCGACGGGCTCTACGGGGTTACCGTGGATGCCGGCAATGGCTGCATCATCACCCTGTCGTTCTTGTGGGATACGACGAATATGCCGGATGCCGGAACCGAAGCCGGGCGCATGGAGGTTTTCCCCGTGCCGAGCGATGGGCTCTTCAATGTGGTGGCCGATGGTCTCCGATCGCCTTGGGTGAGCATTGAGGTGCTCGATCTTTCAGGCCGACTCCTGCACGCCGACCAGGCACAGGTCGTACAGGGCCGGCTGCAAGCTGCGCTCGCGCTCCGCTTAGCGGCCGGCACTTACAGCATCCGCATCGTCGATGGCGACCGGACCCTGTCCCGGCGCGCTATGGTCCGGTGATGATCATGCTCACAGGCGCGGGGCGAACCCCTATGTCACGGGCGTAGCTTTGCTCCGCAACAAGGTTCGCCACCGGGCGTTTCCCCAGCACCGATGCAAAGCGACTACCAACTGCTCATCGCCAAGCTCGATGCCTTCATCCGGAAGTACTACAAGGACCGGCTGATACGCGGCGCGCTATACGCCACAGGACTCTTGGCGAGCCTGTTCCTGGCAACGGCCCTGCTTGAGCATTTGGGCCATTTCGGCACTTCGCTGCGCACGTTGCTGTTCTGGGGCTTCGTGCTAAGCATGGGCTTGGTGCTGGGGCGATTCGTGGTGCAGCCATTGGTGATGCTCATGCGACTCGGGCCCATCATCTCCCACGAAGAGGCCGCTCGGATCATCGGCTCCCACTTCAGCGACGTTCGCGACAAGCTGTTGAACACCCTGCAGCTCCATGACCTGGCCGCCACCCTGCCGAATCGTCGCGAGCTCATCGAGGCCGCCATCGCGCAACGCAGCCGCGAATTGGGGCCGGTGAGCTTCGTGCGCGCAATCGACCTCCGTCGCAACCGTCGGTACTTGCGCTACGCAGCCCCCCCGCTTGCCTTGCTGTTCTTGCTGCTGTTCGCTGCGCCGAGCATCATAACCGGGCCCGCGCATCGAATACTCCGCCATGGAAGCGAGTTCCTCCCCGAGGCGCCCTTCCGGTTCGTCCTGCTCAATGATTCGCTGACCGTAGCCGAAGGCAAGGACTTCGAATTGCTGTTAGGCCTTGAGGGGGACCCGCTTCCGAGCCGGGTTGAAGTCGAAGCCAACGGTGCCGCAATCCCTATGGTCCAGCCATCTCCTGGGCGTTTCTCCCATCGTTTCCGCAATGTGCACAGCCAAATCGTGTTCAACTTCCGGGCAGATGGGTTCAAGAGCCGGGAATACACCTTGACACCGGAGCCCGCTCCATTGATCATCGGACTTAGCGCAAGCCTTGAGTACCCCGCTTACCTCGACCTCTCGACCGCGGAGGAACGCGTAGCCGGGGACATGACCGTTCCTGCAGGCACGCGCATCACCTGGCTTGCCACGGCTCAAAGCGCTGATGCACTTCACATGGAATTCGATGACACCACGCTCGTCTCTGCACCCCTGCCGACCGAGTCGGGCCAAGTCATTTTCAGCATGACACGGAGAATGATGCAAAGCCGCTCATTCGTGTTGCGGCCCATGCTAGAAAAACGTCACGGTGCCGAGCCCATGAGGCATAGGATCGAGGTTGTTCCGGACCTCCATCCGACCATCACGGTACAGTCCACTCAAGACTCGTCGGCCTTGCGGCGTTTGTACTTCAGCGGTGAGGCGGGCGATGATCACGGACTGAGGAAGCTGCTCTTCCATTATCGTTTCGTCGCGGGTGGCGATAGTGTTGCTGCGGAGAAACGACAGGGCAGCACTCCAATCGCCATCGACTCGCGGAGCGTGCGGCAGGCCTACTTCCATACCTGGGACCTGTATGACCTGAGCCTTTCCCCTGGAGATCGGATTGAACATTGGTTCGAAGTGTGGGATAATGATGGCGTGAATGGAAGCAAGAGCACCCGAACGGCCGTGCAGGTCTTTGCTGCGCCAACGCTTAAGGAGCTTTCCGAGCGCCAAGAGGCCCGAAGCGAGGAGAGCAAGGGGCGGTTGCGCGAGAGCATCAGCGAAGCACAGGACCTGCAGCAGGAGCTGGACAAACTGCGGCGCGACCTTTTGGAGAAGAAAGAGGCGGATTGGCAGGACAAGAATCGGCTTCAGCAGATCATGGAGCGCCAGAAGCTCCTTGAACAGCGCATCGAGGAATCTGTGGAACAGATGCGCCAGAGCCAGCAGGAAAACCGTGAATTCAGTCCGCCGGACGAGCGGCTTCTGGAGAAGCAGGAGCGCATCCAGGAGCTCTTCGAGAATGTGCTCAGTGAAGAAATGAAAGAACTCTACCGCAAGGTGGATGAGCTCATGCAGAAGCTGGACAAGGACCAGCTTCAAGAGCAGCTGCGGGAGATGAAGCTGGGGCAGGAAGACATCGAGAAAGAGCTCGACAGGGCTTTAGAGCTGTTCAAGCGCATGGAGGTGGAGCAAAAGGCCGAGGACATCACCAAGCGACTACAGGAACTTGCCGAGAAACAAGAGAAACTCGGCGAGGAGACCAAAGAGGAGAAGCGACCCGATGACGACCTGAAGCGTGAGCAAGAGGCCCTGAACGAGGAATTCAAGGAGCTGCGCAAGGACATGGACCAGCTCTCTGAGAAGAACAAGGACCTCGAGCAACCAATGAACCTGCCCGATACGGAAGCGCTCGAACAAGAAATCCAGGATCAGCAACAACGAAGCTCGGAGGACCTGGATCGAAAGCAGAGACAGAAAGCCTCGAACGGACAGAAGGGCGCGGCAGAGAAGATGGAGCAGCTTGCACACCAGATGGAGAGCGCCATGCAGGGGGGCGCACAAGAACAGCAAGAAGAGGACATGGACGCTCTAAGGCAGCTGCTAGAGAACATCCTACACCTGAGCTTCGGCCAAGAAGGCCTCATGGCCGATTTGACAGCGACCAATGTCCGCGACCCTCGGTGGGTGGGGCATGGCCGCACGCAGCGCAAGCTTCGGGACGACGCCAAAGTCATCGAGGATTCCCTCTTCGCACTAAGCAAGCGCGTGCCCCAGATCCAAAGCACCGTAAACAAGGAGATGAATGCGGTGAACGACAACATGGATGAGGCTCGACGGCTGATTGGTGAGGCTCGCGCCAACGAGCGATTCAAGCCGAGCGCAGCCGACAAGCAGCAACGCGCCATGACCTCCTTGAATAACCTGGCCCTATTGCTTGATGAGGCGCTCCAACAGATGATGCAGCAGATGAATGCTCAGAGCAAGCCCGGGAGCGGCAGCTGCAACAAGCCAGGGAAGAACCCAAGCGGACAAGCCGGTAATAAGCCAAGCATGTCGAAGGCGCGGGCTCAACAGCAAGCCATGCAGAAGCAGCTCGAAGAAATGCGGAAGGCCATGGAGCAGGGCAAGAAGCCAGGCGACCAGCGCGGCCAAGGAAGCCCCGGTTTGCCGGGGATGAGCCAACAACTCGCAAATCTCGCCGCTCAGCAAGCAGCCATTCGGAAGGAAATGCATCGAATCGCCCAAGAGCTCAATAAGGACGGCAGCGGGACCGGGAATGAGCTGAATAAGCTGGCTCAACAGATGGAGCAGCAAGAAAGGGACATCGTGAATAAGAGCATCACACCGGAGACGATGCGGCGCCAACAGGATCTCCTCGTTCGCCTCCTCGAGCACGAGAAGGCCGAACGAGAAAGAGAGCTCGACCAGAAGCGGACGAGCAACGAGGGTCGCGATGCACCGCCTCCGGATCCAAAGCGCGCATTCGAGCACCAGCGGCTTAAGTCCCGTGAGGCCGAACTGCTGAGAACGGTCCCGCCAGGGCTCAAGCCATATTACCGGGATCGCGTGAATGCCTATTTCGGTACCTTTGACCGACCCTGAACAGCATGCCCGCACTCACCGAAGCTCTGGCCTTCACCGAGCGCATCGAATTTCCCGCTAAGGCAGAGAATATCGCCGTAGCAGAAAGGCTCATTGACGAGGCCTGTTCCCGCTACAATGTGCACGAGAGCCTTTATGGGAACATACTCATTGCGCTAACCGAAGCCGTGAACAATGCTATTCATCACGGCAATGGATTAGACCCCTCAAAGATTGTCTCCCTCGGTTATGAGGCCCGAGAGCATCAGTTGGTCTTCGTCGTCTCAGACCAGGGTCCGGGTTTTGACCATCTGAACCTTCCGGATCCGACCGATCCTCAAAATCTCGAGAGGCCACATGGTCGAGGCGTCTTTCTGATGCGAGCCCTGGCTGATGAGGTCGAGTTTACAGACAACGGCGCCACTGCTGCGCTTGCGTTCAGCCTCATCCCAAGGAAGGATTAGCCCCGCAATGGGCCAAGTTCATTTCCTGGCGCGCGGTGTACCCAATATTTTCCGGGAACGCGCGCGGCTTCGCGAATGGTTGTTGCGCGTTGCCCAAGAGCATGGCCAAGACGTCCTGGAGTTGTCTTTCGTGCTCTTATCCGACGAGGCCCTGATGGAAATCAATCGCCGATTCTTGGGCCATGACGACTTTACTGATGTAATCACCTTTGACTTGAGCGGTGGGGTTGGGGTACGCGGCGAAGTGCTCATGAGCCTGCCGCGAATCCGCGATAACGCCAACGTGTACTGCGTTCCGCAACAACAAGAACTAAGGCGCGTGATGGTGCATGGCCTGTTACATCTCCTTGGGCATTCGGATAAGAAGCCCTCGGAACGCAAAGCCATGACCGCGTCAGAAGACGCCTGCTTGAGGCTGTACTAGATTCCTTCGCTCAGCGTTTCGCTTTTCGCTCCTCCACGATAGCGCTAGCGTTCTTCCGCACCATCTCGGCCTTCGCCACAACCTCGGTCCACTGAGAAGCGGCGCTGGGGTCATTAACCGTGGTAAGCATGCCCTCTAATTGCAAGAGCGATTGCTCCATACGTGCTTTCAATGCTGTTTGCTCTGCGGTCGCCTTTGTTGCGTCCGGGCCAATCTCTCTCCCCAAATGAGCGAGTTCACGACTAAGTGTGCCGTATGCTTCTTTAAGCCCCGCGCTAATGCTGGCAATCTCCGCGGTAGCGTTTGGCTGCTTCGAATCAATTGGCGTTTGCTGCTGAGCTTGGGCTCCTATGGCAAAGAGCGAAAGCGCGAAAGTGGCGATGAGGTTCTTCATGGTTTCTGGGTTGGGGCGTGAAGTTCTAGTTTTTCGGCGGTAGAGCCACCAATAGACGCGGCAATCTTGAATAATGGTTGCCTCGATTGCCAATAGAGCCCCTTGCTCCGCCTTTCTTTGCCTTGTGGGCCGGTATTGGCCCTTCCTGGAATAGTATGAACCTCGATTATGATGTGATTGTCGTGGGTGGTGGCCATGCCGGCTGCGAGGCCGCCGCCGCTGCAGCGAACCTGGGGTCGCATGTACTTCTTATTACGATGAACATGGGTGTTATCGGCCAAATGAGCTGCAATCCGGCCATGGGCGGAATTGCCAAGGGTCAGATAGTCAGGGAAATAGATGCCATTGGTGGCTATAGTGGAATCATTAGCGACAAGAGCGCCGTGCAATTCCGGATGCTCAACCGCAGTAAGGGTCCGGCCATGTGGAGCCCGCGAACACAAAACGATCGAGTACGATTCGCGTGGGAGTGGAGAAAGACTCTGGAGAGCTTACCGAACATTCATTTTATTCAAGATACGGTGGTCAGTCTTCTAACCACGGACAGCGACGCGCTGCGGATTGAAGGAGTGGTCACTGGAATGGGGTCCGCAATCCGCGCCCGTGCGGTTGTGCTTACCAGTGGGACCTTCATGAATGGTGTAATGCACATCGGCGAGAAACAGTTGGGTGGAGGGCGTGCTGGCGAAACCGCCAGCCATGGTATTACTGAGCAGCTTCGTGGTTTGGGCTTCAGGTCTGGCAGGATGAAGACCGGTACACCCCCGCGGATTGATGGTCGTAGCGTAGATTATGGACAACTGGAGGAACAACTCGGCGATAGTGAGCCGAGCAAATTCAGCTACTCGCCTACTACGAAACCCCTCGCGCGACAACTAAGTTGTTGGATGACCTATACCAATCCAGAGGTGCATGATATCCTGCGCGGTGGATTCGACCGAAGCCCTATGTTCAATGGCAGAATTAGCGGCATAGGCCCTCGGTATTGCCCGAGCATTGAGGATAAGATTGATCGATTCGCAGATAGAGACCGCCATCAGATATTCCTTGAGCCAGAGGGCTGGGATACTGTTGAGACTTATGTCAATGGTTTCAGCACAAGTCTGCCACAAGAGGTGCAGGTTGAAGCCTTACGCAAGGTCCCTGGCTTCGCGAATGCCCGGTTCTTCCGCCCAGGTTATGCGGTGGAGTACGACTACTTCCCCCCTACTCAATTGAATCTCACCCTGGAGACGAGGCTTGTGAAAGGCCTTTACTTCGCTGGACAGATAAATGGGACTACGGGTTACGAAGAGGCTGCGTGCCAAGGCTTGATGGCGGGCATCAATGCTCATTTGATGCTAAATGAATCTGGACCATTTGTCCTGAATCGCGATGAGGCGTATATCGGCGTTCTTATCGACGATCTTGTCACAAAGGGCACGGATGAGCCTTATAGAATGTTCACCAGCCGTGCGGAGTTCCGAATTCTTCTTAGGCAGGACAACGCAGATTTACGGCTTACCCCTCGGTCCCATGCCATTGGCTTGGCAGATGATTCGCGCATGAAGCGCGTTGAAAAGAAATTGCTTGGGGTCGGTGAGCTTTCAGCGGCACTGCGCCGTGAAAGCGCCGGTCCGGAAGAGGCGAATGAAGTGTTAGTTCCACGTGGAACAACGCCCCTTCGGCAGAAATCGAAACTCTACGATCTTTTGCTTCGGCCTCAGGTGCGCTTTGGTGATATTGAGCATCTCTCTCCTAAGCTCTCTGCCATCCAAAAGAAACTTGGAGACTTAGACTCAGAAGTTGTTGAGCAACTTGAGATTGAGGTTAAATACGAGGGGTACCTGAACCGAGAGCGTGAAGTCGCCCAGAAGATTGGGCGGTTCCATCATTTGCCATTAGAAACAGAATTGGATTACTCACTCTTTACTTCGCTATCCTTAGAAGCTCGTCAGAAACTGAATCAGTTGAAGCCCAGCACCATTGGTCAGGCGTCCAGGATAAGCGGTGTTTCACCGGCGGATTTGAACGTGCTATTAGTTTATCTAGGGCGCTAACCATCGCCCTGTTCCACGTGGAACTAAATGCTTCCATACCCGACGATTCGTGTCCCCTCTGTGGAAAACGAGAGCATGTCAATGCGCTTAATGTCTTAGACCATCATTTTACGAAAGAGGAATTTCACCTCGTCGACTGTACCTCGTGTGGGTTTCGCTCCACAAGCCCAAGACCACGCGGTGCCAACTTGTCCGCTTACTACGAGTCTAATGAATATATATCCCACGACGCGACGGGCCAAACCGCCCTTGCACGGGTTTATCGCGCTTTACGTTCAATCGCACTGCGTTCGAAATCATCTATTCTACGTGCCTATTCCCCCTCTGGCCATATATTGGATGTGGGTTGCGGGACGGGAGAGTTTTTGGCGCTCTTGGCCAAATCCAACTACTCTACATCGGGTGTTGAGCCGGGTCTTCGGGCGCGTGAAACAGCTATCCAATCACACAACCTAAAGGTCTACCCCTCCCTAGAGAGCATTCCAACCACCGTCAAGTTCCAAGCAATTACGCTCTGGCATGTGCTCGAGCATGTTCCAAATCTTCCACAGTCCATCCAACTATACCATGGCCTCCTTGAGAAGGGGGGGCATCTCCTAATAGCCGTCCCAAACAGGTTGTCCTGGGACGCAAAGCACTACGGAGCCGCTTGGGCCGCTTGGGACGTGCCCAGACATCTATGGCATTTCCGGAGGTCCGATGTCGTCGTTCTTTTATCCCGGCAAGGGTTCAGGCTGGTCGCAACCCGGCGAATGTGGTTTGACGCTTACTACATAGCCCTGTTAAGTGAGCGTTATCTGGGGCGCCCCTCTTGGTTGGCCTGGATACATGCGCTCTTGTTCGGGACGGTTTCCAATTTCATCTCCATCGTTACCGGCCAGCCGACCTCGAGTTCCTTGTTCATTGCCGAAAAGATTGATTTCGGCGGCTCTTCGGTCGATAGAAAGTAGAGCGCCTCCGTTGCTATTTCAGGACATACGACATCAAAGAATCGACCGGCGCGTAACCCGCTCACTTACCAGACCCATATACGCTTGATTTTTAGTTATTTACGTAGTTCATGTTTCGCCTGTGGCCCTTTGTACCAAGATTGCCGATAGGTCACCGAATCGACTTCTATTTTCGCCGCCCAAACCCCGAGGGCCATGAACACGACCGAACAACTAACGGACCGCATCCTCAATGTGCTTGATGATCTCGGCTTATCCAAAGAAAACAGAGGGGTTGCCACGGGCTTGAGCTGGTTTAATGGAGAGGGTGGAGCAATCCAGAGCTACAGTCCCGTAAGCGGTGCGCTCCTTGGAACAGTCCGAAGCGCGAGCCGGCTTGAATATGAACATGTGGTCACCACTGCATTACAGGGCTTCTCGGAATGGCGCACCTGGCCCGCACCTAAACGCGGGGAAATAGTTCGACAAATTGGCGATGAGCTACGCCAGAACAAGTCCGCCCTGGGCAGGCTGGTCAGCCATGAAATGGGAAAGAGCTATCAGGAAGGATTGGGCGAAGTGCAGGAGATGATTGACATCTGCGACTTCGCCGTAGGGCTTAGCCGACAGTTGCATGGACTTACCATGCACAGCGAGCGCCCGTTGCATCGGATGTATGAGCAATGGCATCCATACGGACTTGTTGGGGTAATAACCGCATTCAACTTCCCAGTTGCGGTATGGAGCTGGAATGCAGCCTTGGCTTGGATTTGTGGGGATGTTGTCATCTGGAAACCCAGCGAGAAGGCCCCGCTATGCAGCCTTGCGTGCCAGCACATCACGTCCAGGGTATTCAAGCGCAACGGTGTACCGGAAGGTGTCAGCTGCATTCTGAACGGCGGTCGTGAGGTCGGTGAGTGGATAAGTCGTGACCCGCGAATTCCCCTCGTTAGCGCGACGGGTAGTACGCGCATGGGCAAGGCGGTCGCTGCGGCTGTGGGTGAGCGACTAGGACGGTCGTTACTTGAGCTGGGCGGGAACAACGCGGTCATCATCAGCGATAAGGCAGATTTGGAAATGGCGCTGATCGGTAGTGTTTTCGGAGCTGTGGGAACAGCTGGTCAGCGCTGCACCAGCACGCGTCGCCTGATCATCCATGACGGTGTCTACGATGCATTCAAGCGGAAGCTCATAGCAGCGTACGAGCAATTGCGAATCGGCGATCCACTGGACGAGCGCAACCATATCGGCCCTCTGATAGACAAATCTGCAGTTGATGCTTACCTGAATGCATTGGGCGCTGCGAGAGAGCAGGGTGGCCGGTTCGCGATTGAAGGGGGGGTGCTCAACGGGAGCGGGTACGAGAGCGGCTGCTACGTTCGACCAGCAATTGTGGAGGCCACGCCAGAGATGGCGATCGTGCAGGAAGAAACCTTCGCTCCCATCTTGTACTTACTCCGTTACAGCGGCGACGTCAATGAGGCGATACGCATACAGAACAACGTGAAACAGGGCCTCAGCAGCGCTATCATGACCCTTGATGTACGTGAGGCAGAGCGCTTCTTGAGCGTTACCGGAAGCGATTGCGGCATCGCCAACGTGAATATCGGCACCAGTGGCGCGGAAATCGGGGGGGCGTTCGGCGGGGAGAAGGAAACCGGCGGCGGACGCGAGAGCGGCAGCGACGCTTGGAAAGTCTATATGCGCCGTCAGACCAATACCATCAATTACGGGACTACCCTGCCCTTGGCCCAGGGCATTCGGTTCGACATTTGAACCCAGCTCTCGGTTCTCGAACCCCTCTTGCCACTCATGCATTCGCTGCACCCGGGATCCCGCCTCCATATCTCCCTTGCAACGCTCGTCTTGCTTTCGTGCGGTCCAAGCGAGCGTCCACTTCGTGAGGGCCCGTGGACCGTCGAGTTAGATTTGAGCGCAGCAACACTTCCGTTCAATCTGGATTTTCGGAACGACTCCCTCGGTCGTGATTTTGTGGTCGTCCACAATGGTGCTGAGGAGATCATTGTGAGCGACGTCGTGGTCATGCATGATTCCATCCGGATACGGATGCCGCTATTCGACTCCGAGTTCCTCGGAACTCACACCTCAGATAGCGTTATCACCGGCGCTTGGTTCAATTATCTGAAGGGCAATGATTACCGCGTTCCTTTTGTCGCGCGATTTGGAAGCAAGTCGCGATTCCCAAGGCAGTCTTCCGCTGCCGCCCTGCGATTCTCTGGCAGTTGGCGTGTAGTATTCAGCCCAGGAACGCCGGGCGCTTACAACTCGATAGGTGAATTCCAAGCGGGCAGAGATGGCTCATTAACCGGTACCTTCATGACAGAGACGGGGGACTACCGGTATCTAGCGGGGGCCGCGCACGGTGATTCGCTTAAGCTATCCTGCTTCGATGGCTCGCATGCCTTCTTGTTCGCGGCACGAGCTAAGGGTGATTCGTTATTCGGGAGTTTCTGGAGCGGCATCCATTGGCAAGAGCCTTGGGTGGCCGTGCGCACTGACTCCTATCGATTGCGGGACCCCGACTCTCTTTCCTTCCTGCGCGAGGGTTATGACCGAGTAGATTTTCGGTTTCCCGACACCGACGGCATCTTGAGGTCCCCCTCAGACACCGGATACCGTGGCAGGCCATTGCTGGTCCATATCATGGGCAGCTGGTGCCCGAATTGCATGGATGAAACCGTGCTATTGCGCGAGATGCACGACAAGTACGCCGATGACGGCCTTCGGATAATGGCAATAGCATTCGAAAAGCACTCCGACCCCTCCCGCGCGATAGCCGGCTTGCGACGGTTCAAAAGCACGTTGCAGGTGCCATATCCCATTCTTTATGCCGGTAATGCGTCCAAAGAAGAGGCCACATCCAAGCTGCCATTCCTTGAACGATTGATCAGCTACCCGACTTGCATATTCATCGACAAGCAGGGCCGCGTCCTGCGTATCCGGACCGGCTTCTATGGCCCCGGTACTGGCCATCATTATACGGAGTACAAACGCGGACTTGATGAATACATCAATCAGCTTGTCCGCGCGGATTAGCCGAATTCGGCATCACCTAATGGGCTTATCAGCTCGAATTCGCTCATTCCTATTTGCCAGCAGCCAAGCCGTGTGGAACACCAACCGGGCCCGGGCTTCCAATAGATCGAAACGGATCTTCTCAACGTCATCGCCCGGTTGGTGGTAGTCCTCATGTACTCCACTGAAATAAAAGATGCTCGGGACGCCTTTCCTCGCAAAGTTGTAGTGGTCGCTCCGGTAATAGAACCGATTCGGGTCATCCTCCGCATTGAACGAATAATCGAGCACGATTCCGGTTTGTGCGGAATTCGCCTCTTCATTCACAGCATGCAGTTCCGAACTCAACCGGTCGCTGCCGATGATGTAGACATACGGCGGTGAGGCCGCGTGCGCCGAATCAACGCGGCCAATCATGTCGATGTTCAAGTTCGATACGGTTTGTTCCAGTGGGAACACGGGGTTCTCGCTGTAATAACGAGACCCCAATAGACCCTTCTCCTCGCCGCTGACCGGCATCACGAGAATGCTCCGTCTAGGGCCGCGCCCGGCGGCTCTGGCGGCTGTGAAAGCCTGGGCGATCTCCAACAACGCAACGGTACCGCTGCCATCATCGTCGGCCCCGTTGTATACCACGTCGTTTTCCACTCCAATGTGGTCATAGTGGGCGGTGACCACGACAAGCTCTTCGCGCAAGTCCGTTCCTTCGATGTACGCCAGCACGTTCTCCGCTTGGACGCGCTTCTCTCGCGGAGTGACCTCTATGCTGATTCCAACCTTGACCCGCCTCCCCTTGGCCCCCAGCAAAGAGCGCATTCCGCGCCGCCCCGACAACTTAGACAAGCCCGGGGCCGTGAGGTAGAACACCTGCATGGTTCCGTTGCGCGTTTGGGGGCGATCTTCCGGCGACGGAAGTCGCATGCTTGTCCCATCAGCGTGCACGAAACCATCCATCTGCTGCTTTGACTCCTCTTGCACAATGATGAACACGGCCTTGAAGCCTGCGGTTTTCGCCCTTTCGAGAGGTTCGCGCAGCCCATTGAATCCAGCCGGCCCGAGTTCCAGGCTGCGCGCATCGATAACGGCGCCCGCGCGCGCTACCGATAAGGAATCCAAGGGTTTAGTCGCTTTCAAGGGGACTAACCAATCGAGTTCCAAGCCCTCATTCATGTGCTCCGAGAAATAAAGCACTTCTTGGGGCCACTTCAACTCGTGATCACTCGATCGCACGGCAATCGACCCTTTGCGCGACTCTATCAGCTCATACGTTTGAAAGAAGCCCCTGTCCACCCCGGCTCGCGAAAGTGGAGGCACGCCAATCTCCAAGAACCTGTCACGGAGATACTCAGCGGCCATCCTCTGACCCTCCTTGCCGGTATCCCTCCCCATGAAACTGTCGTTGGCCAGCACTTCCAATTGACGTTGCAAATCAACCCTGTCAATGAGCCGAGCAAACCTCGAAGCGACCGTATCCGGTTGCGCGCGCAGCAGACTCGCGCAAAGCCACATACCAGTCACTGCGAATATCCTGAAGCGCTTCATCTGGCTAGCACCCCTCAATTTTCTCTACGCGCCGTTGATGCCGGCCGCCCTCGAATTCAGCCGCTATAAATGCATCCAGGATGGCCAGTGCCTGGTCGGTGCTGACGAAACGAGCCGGAAGCGCCAGAATATTCGCGTCATTATGTTTCCTGCCGAGCGCAGCCACCTCAGGCGCCCAGGCCAAGGCGCACCGCACTTTCTTATGCCGGTTCGCAGCCATGCTCACCCCATTGCCACTGCCACAGATGAGCACCCCCAATAAGACCTCCCCAGATTCCACAGCATGCGCCACAGCATGCGCCGGATCGGGATAATCCATGCTCTCAAGACCATTGGTTCCGAAATCCGTGCAACGCCAACCGATTTCATTCAACCGTTCTTTCACGCGCTTCTTCAGCTCGAAGCCTGCGTGGTCGCTGCCAATGGCAATGGTCTTTTCCACGTGGCGAATATACCCGCCCACGGCGGCTCCCCTGATTTTTCAACGCCAAGCCTGTTCACATCGCCAATCAACCGTTCATATCTGCTCGTAACAATTCCCTATCAACATGTTCCGCTCGATGGGTTCGATGGTCTTGCCCTTCTCGTGCAAAATGCAATGCTCCATCAACCGCTCATGAACACTGACCGTGTTCGTTCGCCCCCCTTTGTTTTCCACATCAATACTAATCCACAGGAAGCCAGGATTGTTCATTGCACGGCCACATGGCCTTCTCTGCATGCCTGGTATCCATTCCCTAATCAGCGAGCATTCTTGGTCATCGGTGGATTACTTTTGATAACTCAAAGGCGCCAGCTCTTCGAGGCTTGATTATCAACCGATCCAACAGGCTATACTACATCATCAATAATTCTAAGAAGAAGTATGAAATGCAATGGCCTGATAGCAACTGTGTCTTGTTTGTTCGTGGTGCTCCATGTGCAAGGACAGGATAGCTTGACGCGGTATTACCATCCCAATGGTCAGATTAGCAGCGAAGGCCTTGTTGTGGATGGCAATCCAGAGGGCTGGTGGCGGAATTTCTATGCCAGTGGTGTATTGCGATCTGAAGGAGGCCGGGTCAAGGGCAAGCTGGATAGTGCATGGCGATTCTATGATGAAAAAGGTCGCTTGGAAACCGAGATCATGTACAAGGAAAACCGCAAGCATGGGGCCATGCGGCAATTCGACACGCTTGGCATGGTGACAAGCGCCGTCCCATACCTGGATGATCTACGCGAAGGATTCGCCGTTTACTACTACCCGGACGGGACCAAGCAAAAGGAGGTGCCATATCAGTCGGGCCGTGAAGAGGGCCGGGGCCATGAATACGCACCTGATGGGCGGATCATAGCTATTCTTCACTTCGGGGCGGGCATGCTCAGGCGACGAGAGGAGATTAACAGCATCGATAAGGCGGGCCTGCGGCAGGGTCCGTGGAAAGAGTTCCATCCGAATGGACGCGTGCGTTGGGAAGGTTCCTTCTTGGACGACAAGCGGCATGGCATATTCAAGGAGTACGATGCCATGGGGAATCTAAAGGAACTGAACAAATACGACGCAGGCGTTGTGGACACCGGCGCAGCAGATAAGCTAACAGTGGATATCAAGCGCACGTTCCATCCGAATGGCAAGGTCGCCTCGTTGGGAAGCTATTCGAGATCAGGCAAGCGTGAAGGACTCTTCAAGGAATTCGACCTGAAGGGCGGGATCACAGGGGCGAGGATCTTCAGCGGCGATCAGTTAGTGAGTGAGGGCATGGTCAACGACTCAGGCATGCTCGAAGGAGCATGGGTTGAATATTTCAGCACGGGCGAGAAGCGCGCAGAGGGCGTTTACAAGGAAGGGAAGAAGGATGGCGAGTGGTCGTTCTACCACCGAAGCGGCAAAGTGGAGCAGCGCGGCAAGTATGCCGCCGGATTGGCACAAGGCCAATGGACCTGGTTCTACGAAAGCGGCAGAACCCATAGGCAAGAGAACTACCGGCGCGGAAAAGAGGACGGCGCATCGGTGGAATTCGACGAGGACGGCAAGGTGATCACCCAAGGAGAGTACATCGATGGCAGGCGTGAAGGCAAGTGGCTCTATGAGGTAGGCGACCACAAGGAAGAAGGCGGATACAAGGATGGTCTTAAGGAAGGTCCATGGAACTACACCTACGGCGACGGCAAGCGCTATTTCTCGGGTTCCTTCCAGAACGGAGAACCAGATGGCAAGCATCGTTGGTACTGGCCGAATGGAAGGCTGCGGATGGAAGGACGGTATGCGGGGGGGCTGGCCCAGGGCGAGTTCACCCACTACGATGATCAGGGAAACATCATCACCGTAGTGCGCTACCGGGATGGAGCCGAGATCAGGATTGATGGTGAGCGCGTGCCTCCGCCCTATGGGCCAGGTGACTAGCAGCCGTGACTGAATTACGATGCGCCAGAAGGGAAGAAGGGCTCAGTCCGACGCCGACGAGTACAGTGAGCTTAAGCGCCGGTACGACGACCTGCTGAACGGCAACCTCGCCGGTATTTTCCGCACCACGCTCGACGGAAGGTTCGTGGAGTGCAATGATGCCATGGCCCATGTGCTCGGTTACGCCGACCGGGACGAGCTGATGGCGCTGAAGGCGGGTGTGCTGTATTTCAGCGCTGATGACCGGGTGCGTTACCTGAACGAACTGCAAGAGAAGGGAAGGCTGGTCAATTACGAGATCCGCTTGCGGCACAAGACAGGTGCTGAGGTGCATGTGCTCGAGAACGTCTACCTCGTGCATTCTGGCATAGGTGAAACCACAGTGCTCGGGATGCTCATGGATATCACCCCGATCAAGCAGTCCCAAGAAGCCCAGCGCGCAGCATCGATCAGCCATCGGAATCTTGTCGAGCGCATGCACGATGGATTGCTGCTGGTGCGAAATGGTGTGGTCCGATACGCCAATCCCGCGTCCGTCAAGCTATTGGGGAATGATCCGGTCGGCGGGGCGCCGTCTGCGATGTTCCATCCGGGCGACCGGCCCAGCGTCGATCAAGCCGTTCAATTTGCGGCGATGGGGCGCGAGACAGAGGCCTTGGTGCGCTTGGAGCGCTTCGAGATGCAGCAATTGCTCATCGTGGCCATGGCCACGGTGCTCGATGGCGAGCCCGCCGTGCAGGTCACGATTCATGACCAGGCGTCCCGCGAGCGCGCAATCCGGGAACGCGTGCAGCTTCAAATCGCCCAAGAGGTGAATTCAGTGCTGCGCCAAGAGATCGAGATGCACCGCCGCACGCAAGAGGAGCTCAGGCACTCGCGGCGTTTCGCGCGAAGCCTCATCGATAGTTCCTTGGACATGATCATGGCGGCCGATAGCGAGGGCCGTGTGACGGAATACAACCCGGCAGCCAGCATCCGCTTCGGATACGAGGCCGAAGAGGTGCTCGGGCAGGATACGAGGATGCTCTACGCTGACCCGGCCGAGTATGCGCGCGTGCAGCATGAGCTCGACCGGTACGGCGCGTTTACGGGCGAGGTGCGCAACAGGGATAAGAACGGCCGCCACTTCGTCTCCTTCCTGGCGGCATCGAGGCTCTTCGATGAAGAAGGCAAGCAGGTCGGGGCCATGGGCGTTTCGCGCGACATCACGCGCATGAAGCAGGACCAAGAGGCGCTGCGCGCGAGCGAGGAGCGCTATCGCGACCTTTTCGAGAATGCGACCGACCTCATTCAAAGCGCCGGGCCTGATGGTCGGTTCGAGTACGTGAACAACGCTTGGCGCGCCGCGCTCGGTTACTCAGAGGATGAACTGCGCACGATGACCATGTGGGACATCATCCATCCGGACCATCAGGATGAATGCCAGAGGCTTTTTGCGCGGGTCATGTCCGGCGATGATGTCGGCCGCATTAGGACCACATTCCGCGCTCGTGATGGCCATGCCATCGTGGTTGAGGGCACGAGCAACTTGCGCACGGTGGATGGACATCCGGTAGCCACAAGGAGCATCTTCCGGGACATCACCAAGGAATTGGCGGCCCGACAGGAAATCGAAGGCCACCAAGCCAGGCTTCGTGCGCTCTTCGAGAGCAGCGAGCACATGTTCTGGTCAGTGGACAGCGGATTGCGGCTCACCTCATTCAACAAGGGCTACGCGGACATGATCGAGCGGCTCTATGGCGTGAAGCCCGAAGTGAACAAGGACACCGGCAAGCCCCGCAGGACCTTTGCCAGCACCGACTACCACGATTTCTGGGCAGCCCAATACACCGAGGCGTTCGCTGGCAAGGCGCTTCGGTTCGACACGGACCTCACGGACCTGAAAGGCGGGCGCGTGTGCAACGAGGTCTTCCTCAGCCCGGTCTTCGGCCACGACGGGAAGGTGGGCGAGGTTTTCGGCATAGGTCACGAAATCACGGAGCAGAAGCTTGCGGAGGACTTGGTGCGCGAGCAAGCGGCCCGTCTCAAGGCCATCTTCGAGAGCTCGGCCAACATGATGATCTGGACGCTGAGCCGGGATTTCCGCCTCACCTCGTTCAATGGTCACTTCGAGCGCAGCATAGCGGAAATCCATGGCATCAGGTTCAGTCACGGCGACGACTTTGTAGAGCGCATGGCTCCGCGCGTGAGGTCGGGCGCTACCAAGCAGTTGATCGCACGATACGCTGCGGCCCTCCGCGGCATTCCGCAACAGTTCGAGGTGGAGCTGGTTGACCTTCACGGCGACTCGGCCTGGGTGGAGAACTTCCTCAATCCCATCGTGGTTGACGGGGCCGTCACGGAGATCTCATGCTTGGCCTACGGCATCACCGACCGCAAGGAGGCGCAGCGCGCGCTGGAGCACAGCCTGGCAGAGAAAGAGGTGCTGCTCAAAGAGGTTCACCACCGCGTGAAGAACAATCTGCAGGTGATCAGCAGCATTACCAAGCTGCAGGGTGAACGCGATGGTTTGGACCCGAAGGTGCGCGAGATGCTGCATCACAGTCGGGACCGCGTGCGAAGCATGGCCCTCATCCATGAGCGGCTCTACCAGAACAAGCAGTTCAGCAGCATCGACCTGGCCGACTACATCGACGGCCTGTCCCGCAACCTCCTGCTCAGTTACAGCACCTCGGGCCGCGTCTCGCTCGACCTGGACCTGGAGCCGGTGCACTTGAGCATCGATCAAGCCATGCCCTGCGGCCTCATCCTCAACGAGATCATCAGCAATGCGCTCAAGCACGCCTTCGCCGATGGCCGGGAAGGTGCCATCAGAATCGTGCTGCGCATGGAAGGCGAACAGGTCAGGATCGAAGCGGGTGACAATGGCAACGGATTGCCCGACGGATTCCAGGATGAACGCGACGGCGGCCTCGGCCTGGAGCTGGTCCAATTGCTCACTGCGCAGATCGATGGCCGCATGGAGCGCAGCAGCAAAGGCGGGGTGAGCTATTTACTTACTTTTGAACGGGTCAACCCGAAAGCACATGGCGCAGACGAACGTACTGGTCGTTGAGGACGAGAGCATCGTGAGCAAGGACATTCAGCACAGCCTCAAGAAGCTGGGCTACCATGTGGTGGGTGCGGCCAGCACCGGTGAACAAGCGGTTGCCCTGGCCAAGGAGCACGTGCCCGACATCATCCTCATGGACATCATGCTCAAAGGCGAGATGAGCGGGATAGATGCGGCCGAAGCCATCCGCAAGGAGGCCAATATCCCGGTGATCTTCCTCACGGCCTACGCCGATGAAAGCACGCTGGCGAAGGCGAAGGTGACGCAGCCCTACGGATACATCATCAAGCCCTTCAAGGAGATCGACATCCACACGTCGATTGAGATGGCCCTGTACAAGCACAAGAAAGAGACCGAGGTGCTCAAGGAGCGCGACATGCTCTACGCCCTGGTGGAGAACAAGGACAGCAACAAGGACATCCTCTTCGTGAAGAGCAATAGCCGCCTGGTGAAGCTCAACACCAAGGACATCTATTTCGTGGAGGCGCTGAAGGATTACGTGGTGATCAATCTGTTGAACACGCGCTACACCGTTCACAGCACCATGAAGGACATCGAGGCCAAATTGCCAGAGAGCGAATTCCTGCGCGTCCACCGCAGCTTCATCGTCCGGGTCGATAAGATCACGGCCATCGAGCAGCCCAACCTGATCCTGGAGAACGATAAAAAGGTGATCCCGATCGGAGGCAGCTACAAGGATGATCTGGCCAAGCGCCTGAATCTGGTATAGGCCGCCTATTTCCGCTTACCGCGACCCATGCTGCGCCGTTGGCGCTCGCGCGATTGCGCGGCCGCTTTGCCCTTCCGGGCGTGCTCTTGCTTCTCAGCGGGCAAGGCCTCGTCCCACCGACCCTCGGGCTTGCGCACGAACTTCCCGCTCGTGGTCACCGGACCGCGCGCTTCGTGCAGCGCCAGCTCAACCGTTCGCTTGTCCATGTCTACAGCCTTGATGGCCACGGTGAGCTCATCTCCCAGCCGGAACTTGCGGCCCGTGCGGTGGCCCGCGACCGTGTATCGCTCTCGATCGAAGCGGAACACATCGCCGGGCAGCTCGCGTAAGGGGATCATTCCCTCGCACTTGTTCTCGCGCAGCTCCACATAGATGCCCCAGTTGGTGAGGCCGCTGATGATGCCCTCGAACGATTGCCCGATGCGCGCAATCAGGTACTCGGCCTGCTTGTACTTGATGCTCGCGCGCTCCGCATCAGAGGCCTGCTTCTCCATGCGCGAGCTGTGGGCGCAGCTCAACTCGAGCGCTTCGCGATCAAGGGGCGAGCCGCCGGCGAGGTAATGCGCCATGGCCCGGTGAACCAGAAGATCCGGGTAGCGGCGGATAGGGGAGGTGAAGTGGGTGTAATGCTCGAAGGCCAGCCCGTAATGGCCGATGTTCTCCGTGCTGTAGATGGCCTTCGCCATGCTGCGGATCGCCACCTGCTTGATGATGTTCTCCTCCTCCTTCCCGCGGACGTCATGCAGGAGCCGATTGATCGCGTGCGGCAGGTCCTCGCCCTTGCCAACGGTCAGCGAATGGCCGAAGCTCTTCGCTAGCGCACGCAGCTGCTCCACTTTCTCCGGGTCGGGCAGGTCGTGCACGCGATAGACGAAAGGGCGCGCCGCCCCAGCGGAGCCTGGCGCGCCCCTTTTCGGCTTGTTCACCCACGCCGCCACGCGCTTATTCGCGAGCAGCATGAACTCCTCGATGAGCCAGTTGGCGGGGCCCATCACTTTCTCATGCACGCCCAGCGGTCGACCTTGCTCATCGAGCTTGAACTTCACCTCGTTGCCGCCGATCTCCAGCGCGCCATTCTCGATCCGCTCCTTGCGCATCACTTGCGCGAGCCGGTGCAGCGTGAGCACTTCGTTCCTGAAGTCGCCATCGGCGCCATCGATGATGGCCTGAGCCTCGGCATAGGCGAAGCGGCGCTGCGAGCGCATCACGGTGCGGCCGAACCACTCACCCTTGACGCGCGCCTTTTCATCCAGTTCGAAGATGGCGCTGAAGCTGAGCTTGTCGGTATGCGGGTTGAGTGAGCAGAGGTCATTGCTGAGCTTCTCCGGCAGCATGGGGACCACGCGGTCCACGAGGTAAACGCTGGTGGCGCGGTTGGCCGCCTCCATGTCGATCACGCTGCGCGGCGTCACGTAATGGCTCACATCGGCGATGTGTACGCCCACTTCCCAGTTGCCGCTCTCGAGCTTGCGCAGGCTCAGTGCATCATCCAGATCCTTGGCATCATCCGGATCGATGGTGAGCGTGGGGATATCGCGCACATCGCGGCGCATGGCGATCTCTTCAGGCGTTACACCATTGCCGATCTTCTCGCTTGCCAGCCGCACGCTCTCGGGGAAATCCAACGGCAGTCCGAATTCCGCGAGGATGGCGTGCATCTCCACGTGGTGCTCGCCGGCGCGGCCCAGCACGCGGGTCACCCTGCCCCGCGGCATATCGCGGCTGTCCTTCCATTCGCCCAGCGCGATGATCGCTTTGTCGCCCTCCTGCGCATTGAGGCTCTCGTGCGGCGGGATGAAGAAGGGTCGCTGCACGCGCTGGTCGTCGGCCACGAGCATGAGCCGCCCTTGCTGCTTGTGTATGGTGCCCACGAATTCGGTCCTGCGCCGTTCGAGGATGCTGAGCACTTTGCCTTCGGCGCGAGCGCCGCGGCTGCTCATCACCTTCACCAGCACGCGGTCGCCGTGCAGCGCGACGCCCACATTCCTATTGTGGATGAAGATGTCTTCCTCGCCGCCTTCCACGCGCACGTACCCGGCCCCGCTGGCGATGATGTCGATTCGGCCCTCCACGCTGTCCTTCCCCCCCTGCGCGGTATAGCGTCCTTTCTTTCCGCTCTCGATCCGCCCCTCGTCCAGTAGCGCTTCGATGGCATCGAAGAGCAGGTAGCGCTGGCCTTTGTCCTTGAAGCCCAACTGCAGGGCGAGCTGCTGACTGGTAACGCCGGCGTGGCCAGACCGCCGAATGGCAGCTAGGACATCTTGGGAGAGCTTGGCCGGGGAAGGGCCGTCACTACGGCTGGTGCGCTTGGGCATGGTCGCGGGGTCCAGCGTATGCATTAGGACCGGACGGGGGCCGAAGGTACCGGCGACCCAAATTCTACTCACTACCCACACCTGTTGATAACCCGCTGAGGATCTCTACATTCGCGGCCCGTTTCGGGGAAATCGCCATGCTCGAGAGCGCCAAGATCTTCAGCGGCACCGCCACCAAGTACCTGAGCGAGCAGATTGCTGCGGCCAGCGGCGAGCGCTTGGGCGAGGTGAGCGTGGCCCGCTTCAGCGATGGCGAGTTCCAGCCCAGCTTCGAGGAGACCGTGCGCGGCGAACTGGTCTTCATCGTGCAGAGCACCTTCCCGCCCAGCGACAACCTCTTCGAGCTGCTGCTCATGGTCGATGCCGCCAAGCGGGCCAGCGCCAAGCGCATCGTGGCCGTGATGCCCTACTTCGGATTCGCCCGGCAGGACCGCAAGGACAAGCCCCGCGTCTCGGTGGGCGCCAAGCTGGTGGCCAACATGCTCACCGCCGCCGGAGTGGACCGCATCATGACCATGGACCTGCACGCCGACCAGATCCAGGGCTTCTTCGAGGTACCGGTCGATCACCTCTTCGCCAGCACCATCTTCCTGCCGCACATCAAGGAGATGAAGCTCCCCGACCTGGTGATGGCGGCTCCCGACACCGGCGGCACCAAGCGCGCTAACGCCTACAGCAAGCACTTGGGCTGCGACATGGCCATCTGCTACAAGCAGCGCAAGGTGGCCAACCAGATCGAGCGCATGACCGTGATCGGCGACGTGAAGGACAAGAACGTGGTGCTCGTGGACGATATGATCGACACCGCAGGCACGCTCACCAAGGCCGCCGACATGATGATGGACCTAGGCGCTACCAGCGTCCGTGCGGTGTGCACCCACGCCGTGCTCAGTGGTGAGGCCTGCGAGCGCATCGAGAAGAGCGCGCTCACGGAGCTCTTCGTCACCGACACCATCCCCATGAGCCCGGAGAAGCGGGCCATCACCAGCAAGATCCAAGTGCTCAGCGTCGCGCAGCTCTTCGCCGACGTTATCCGCCGCGTGCGGAGCCACGAGAGCATCAGCAGCCACTTCATCATCGCGTAACACCGTCACCCCATGAACAGAATCACCCTCAGCGGCAATGTCCGCCAACAAGTCGGCACCAAGAATGCCGCCCAGCTGCGCCGCGTGAAGCGCGTGCCCTGCGTGCTCTACGGAGGCACGGGCACGGTCCACTTCAGCGTGGACGAGGCCGCCCTGCGCAAAGTGGTCTTCACCCCGGAGGTCACCGGCATCGAGCTCGAACTCGATGGCGCGAAGACCTTGGCCATGGTGCACCAGAAACAGTTCCACCCGATCAGCGACCGCGTGATCCATGTCGATTTCATGGAGATGAAAGAGGATCGGGAAGCCAAGGTGCAGCTCTCCATCCGCCTGAAGGGCCAGCCCATTGGCGTGCGCAATGGCGGCAAGCTCAGCCAGGTCATGCGCAAGGTGACGGTGAAAGGCCTTCCAGGTGCCATCCCCGCGCACCTCGAGGTGGATGTGGCCGGACTCGACATCAACCAGAGCGTGCATGTCGGCGATCTGAAGCTCAATGGCCTGACCCCGATGCACGATGCCGAAGAGGTGGTGGTGTCCGTGAAGGTGCCGAAGAAGGTGGAAGAAGCCGCTCCGGCCGCTGGCGCTGCTCCGGCCGCTGGTGCGGCTGCGCCCGCTGCCGCTGCGAAGGCCGGCGACGCGAAGCCCGCCGCCGCCGACGCGAAGCCCGCTGCGAAGAAGTAGTCCTCGGCTCCGATCACACGATCAATTCCACGAATGGGCCCCTGACCTTGTCGGGGGCTCGTTTCATTTGCAGGGCACATGAAGCACCTAATCGTCGGATTGGGCAATCCGGGACCCGACTACACCGGAACGCGCCACAACATCGGCTTCCAAGTGCTGGACCATGTGGCCGAAGCCGCCGGCGTGCGTTTCGTCCCCGATCGCTATGGTGATCGAGCTGAGCTGCGCCACAAGGGGCGCACCTTCATCCTCATCAAACCCAGCACCTTCATGAATCTCAGCGGAAAGGCGGTCCGGTACTGGATGGACCAAGAAGGCATTCCGGCCGACCGCGTGCTGGTGATCACGGACGACCTCGCGATCCCTTTCGGTGCCATCCGCATCCGAGCGAAAGGAGGCGCCGGAGGGCACAACGGACTAACCAGCATCATCGAGCTCATCGGCACTGAGGAGTTCCCGCGTTTGCGCTTCGGCATCGGCAGCGACTTCCCCAAAGGGCACCAGAGCGACTATGTGCTCAGCCCATGGAGCGAAGAGGAGCGGAAAGCCATCGCTGAGCGGATCGAGCTCGCTTCCAAGGCCGTGCTGCAATTCGGGCTGCTCGGCGTGGCCAGCGCCATGAACAATTTCAACAAGCGCTGAGGGCCTCGATAGCCTCTAGTTTCGCCGCACTCAATCACCGGAAATGGCCAAGCTCTTCGCCGCGATCAGCGGCACCCAAGGCGAACTCGTGCTGGAGCGCCGATCATCTGATGCGCCCTGGAGCCTTGTCGGCGCTCCGGCGGACCTTGTACGAATCGGACCTGCGCAATTCAGCGTGGTGATCGATGGCCGCAGCCATCGGGCCCTCGTGCTGAAGGAGGACCGGGAGAACCGAACGGTACGCCTGCGCATCGGCGGACGCACTTGCACCGTGAAGCTTGAGGAGGAACAGGACCGCCTGATGCAGACGCTGGGCCTCGACAAGGTGGCACGAAAGGCCGGCGACCTGAAGGCGCCGATGCCCGGACTCGTGATCAACATCCTCGTGAAGCCGGGTGACCAAGTGAAGAAGAACGACCCCGTGCTTGTGCTGGAAGCCATGAAGATGGAGAACCTGATAAAAGCTCCCGGCGATGGCGTAGTGAAGGCGATCGCCGTTGAGAAGGGCAAGCCGGTGGAAAAAGGGCAACTGCTGGTGCAGTTCGCCTGAGCGGACCGCCCGCGAGCGCATGTACCTTGGCCGCTATGGACCGCAAGCACTTCCTCGCTCGTTCGTTGCAAGCATTGGCTGGGGCCGCCATCGCAGGGCCTACCTTGCTTCAAGCCGGCTCCTGTTCCATTCCGCGTGGAGCGGCAAGCGGCTCCGCGCCGCCAGGACCGGCGCCGAATGACCCGCTATTCACCCAAGCGAAGCTCCCTTACGCCCTCGCTGCGCTCGAGCCGCACATCGATGCGCTCACCATGGAGATCCACTATGGGAGGCATCATGCAGCCTACGTGAAGAATGTGAACGAGGCGATCATCTCCGAAGGCATCGTTTCAACGGATGAGGCTGCCTTCTTCGCCACCGCATCGAAGCTCAGCCCCAAAGCCCGCAACAACGGCGGCGGCGCATGGAACCATAATTTCTTCTGGCAGGTGATGGCGCCCGGCCAGAGCGGTGCTCCCATGGGCAAAGCGCAGGATGCGATCAATGGTTCATTCGGCTCATTCGAGAAATTCAAGGACGTCTTCACTGACGCGGCCATGAAGCGCTTCGGCAGTGGTTGGGCCTGGCTGGTTGAACGCGAAGGCAAGCTCGCGATCGGAAGCACGCCCAATCAGGACAACCCGCTCATGGATGTCAGCGAGCTGAAGGGACGGCCGCTGCTGGCGCTTGATGTTTGGGAGCACGCCTATTACCTGAAGTACCAGAATAAGCGCAACGAATACGTGGCTGCTTGGTGGAATGTGGTGAACTGGGATGCCGTGGCCGCAAAGCTTGGCTGAGTTATGCCGCGCCGACCGGGAACCTCCTCTTGAACCAACGGTTGCATGGATCCTCTATGACGAGGAAGAGCAGCCAAGCGAGCATCTGCAGGACGAGCCAGGTGACGATCAAGCTGGGTGAATGGCGGTCAATGAGCTGGAAGAGGAGGCCCATGTGTATGAGATAGAAGGCGTAGGACGCGCGGCCCATCACCTGGAACGGCCCGCTTTCAAGCACCCGTCGCAGCCACGAGCGCTCGCGCATCAGTCCGGCGAATAGAATCGCGAGGCCCATAGGAAGGCAAGCGCTCAAGAGCACCACGCCAAAGGGATCCGTATAGTCCGTGCGCAAGGCTGCTGAAATGCAGACCAGGCCGCAGCAGAGCACCGCGCCTATCAGCGTAGCCTTTCGAGGCACCACATCCCAAGCGGGTTCGCGCATCGCCCAAGCCAGGGCCACGCCCGCAAGGAACTCAATGCAACGCCCCGGAAAGGTGATGCCGAAGAAGAATAAGCGTGAACCCAGAAAGCCATAGGGCGCTTGTCCATCGAGTGCTTCAACCAGGATCAGACCTGTTGCGATCAAGAATCCGGGAACCACCAACAGGGCGTAAGGATTTCTGCGCACGCACCACAAGAGGGGCAGAGCAAGGCAATAGAAGGTCATCTCTGCGGTGAGCGACCAGCCCTGCGCGATGCCGGTATTCCACAGGTCGTCGAACCAGCCGCGCAGCAGTGTGGCGTTCGCCAGGAACAGGGCAAGAGGGAACCCACCAGCGCCCTCCTGTGCCCACCATGGATGCACGAAGACCACCGCCGTGATCAAGAGGTAAAGCGGCATGATCCGGCCAGCCCTGCGAAGGAGGAAAGCGGGCAGGGCGCCCAGGCCCACCGACCAATAGCGATCGGCGATGAGAAACCCGCTGAGCACGAAGAAGAGCGTGACGCCGACATGGCATTGGCCCAGGAGCGCTAAGAGCCACGGGTGCTGAAGAGCGGGGACGTCTGGGCCGTAGTGGTGAAGAAAGACGAGCAGCGCAGCGACAGCGCGAATGCCGGTGAGGGCGGGGTAGTTGCGTGGCTGATGCACGCCCGAAGATCGGGGTCTGCGGGCTGCTGTCGTTGTTCAGGAATCAGCCTTCCACGAGCTCGATGTCGAAGTCGACGAGCTCCACGAATTGCTGGATGCGCGCATCGATGTCCTCGCGCGTTACCTCCACCAAGCGCTCGATGCCGAACTTCTCGCAGGTGAAGCTGGCCAGTGCGCTGCCCACGATGATCGCGCGCTTGAGGTTGTCGAAACTGTGGTCTTGCGTGCGAGCGAGGTAGCCGATGAAGCCCCCGGCGAATGTGTCTCCGGCGCCAGTGGGGTCAACCACATCTTCCAGCGGAAGTGCTGGCGCGAAGAAGACACGGCCCTGGCCGAAGAGCAGAGCGCCGTGCTCACCTTTTTTCACCACCAGATGCTTCGGGCCCATGGCCAGGATCTTCGTGGCGGCCTTCACCAGGCTGTGCTCTCCGCTCAGCTGCCGTGCCTCGGCATCGTTGATGGTGAGGATATCCACGCGAGAGATCACTTCCGTCAGCTTCGGCATGGCGCTGTCCATCCAGAAATTCATAGTGTCCATCACCACGAGCGCCGGACGCTCTTCCATTTGGTCGAGCACCTTGGCTTGCACGCCAGGGTCCAGGTTTCCCAGCATCACGTATGGCGCCTTGCGGTAGGCCTCGGGCAGCTCCGGATCCAGGTCGAGCAGCACATTCAAGCGCGTCTCCAACGTGTCGCGCGTGTTCATGTCGTAGTGGTACCGACCCGCCCAGAAGAAGCTCTCCTTGCCCTTGAGCACCTCCAGCCCAGAGAGGTCAACACCGCGATCACGGAGCTGCACCATCACCGCCTCCGGGAAATCGTCGCCCACCACGCTCACCAGGCCCATCTTCTCCAAGAAAACGGAGGCCGCCAGGCTGATGTAGGTGGCCGCACCGCCAACGGTCTTCTCGGCCACGCCGAACGGGGTCTCGATGCGGTCGAATGCGACGGTGCCAACGGTGATGAGCTGCATGGATGTCAGGTTGAAAAGAAGGAAGGCCGCTCATTGCGGCCTTCTCGAGCTCCCCGGGCTGGACTTGAACCAGCGACCCCATGATTAACAGTCATGTGCTCTAACCAGCTGAGCTACCAGGGAAGGTCCCTTTTTCAAGGGAGCGCAAATGTAGAAAGCAAGGGCGTCCGGGCAAGGAAATAGGGCAATCCGTCCGTGGGCGCCTATTCAGCCCCCGATTGCGTCATTTGCGTGACCAAACCGATACCGGATGCGCCTTACTGCGCTGCTCCTCGTTGCTCTCCTCACCCTTCAAGGCTGGGCACAGAACATTTGTGATGGCTTTGACGCCGCTTTCACCTGGGCCTCTGCAACCAGCAACCCGGTGCAGTTCAGCAACGGCACAGTGGGCACGGGTCAGAGCACCACATGGCAGTGGAGCTTCGGCGACGGAACATCGAGCAATAACGCCCAGCCGCTTCACGAGTTCCCGGGCCCCGGCACCTATGAGGTGTGTCTCACGGCCATCACGATCTTCATTCTCCCAAGCGGAGAATCGCTCACTTGCGTGGATGAATACTGCGCACCTGTTGTGATCAGCGGCGGCGGCGATCCGTGCGATGGCTTTGAGGCGGGCTTCACCTGGGCCAGTACGGCATCGGGCAATGGCGTGGTCTTCAGCAACGGCACCACGGGCACGGGCTTCCAGACCACCTGGCAATGGATCTTCGGTGATGGCACCACGAGTAACAATGCGCAACCTGACCACGCCTACGCCGAGCCCGGCACGTACACGGTGTGCCTGGTGGCCACCACGGTCTTCGAAACATCATCCGGCCTGATCACTTGCGTGGATGAATACTGCGCACCCGTTGTGATCAGCGGCGGCGGCGATCCGTGCGATGGCTTTGAGGCGGGCTTCACCTGGGCCAGTACGGCATCGGGTTATGGCGTGGCCTTCAGCAACGGCACTACGGGCACGGGCTTCCAGACCACTTGGCAATGGATCTTCGGTGATGGCACCACGAGTAACAATGCGCAACCTGACCACGCCTACGCCGAGCCCGGCACGTACACGGTGTGCCTGGTGGCCACCACGGTCTTCGAGACATCATCCGGCCTGATTACTTGCGTGGATGAATACTGCGCACCTGTTGTGATCAGCGGCGGCGGCGATCCGTGCGATGGCTTTGAGGCGGGCTTCACCTGGGCCACTGCGGCATCGGGCAATGGCGTGGTCTTCAGCAACGGCACCACGGGCACGGGCTTCCAGACCACCTGGCAATGGATCTTCGGTGATGGCACCACGAGTAGCAATGCGCAACCTGACCACGCCTACGCCGAGCCCGGCACGTACACGGTGTGCCTGGTGGCCACCACCATCTTCGAGACGTCCGCCGGCCTGATCACTTGCGTGGATGAATACTGCGCACCTGTTGTGATCAGCGGCGGCGGCGATCCGTGCGATGGCTTTGAGGCGGGCTTCACCTGGGCCACTGCGGCATCGGGCAATGGCGTGGTCTTCAGCAACGGCACCACGGGCACGGGCTTCCAGACCACCTGGCAATGGATCTTCGGTGATGGCACCACGAGTAGCAATGCGCAACCTGACCACGCCTACGCCGAGCCCGGCACGTACACGGTGTGCTTGGTAGCCACCACCATCTTCGAGACATCATCCGGCCTGATCACCTGCGTGGGTGAATACTGTACCGAAGTTATGATCGGACAAGGTCCAGACGAATGCGATCCCACCTTCGCGCTGGAGATCGACTCTGAGGGGTCGGGCGCGGGCTTCATCCTCACGGCCAGCACGAATATCCCGAGCAACGGCATCACATGGACATTCGACAATGGTCTGGTCCTCTACGGCCCCACGATCCAGATCGGGCTGGGCTCCGTGCTGAACATCGAACTCTGCATCACTGCGTGGTATCTGCCGGCCAATTCCACCGACACCTGCTGGACCGAAGTGTGCGGGCTGTTGAGCGAACTTGGATTTGCGGTGAGTGTGGATGAAACCGCGGTCGGGGCATTCAGGGCATGGCCGAACCCGGCGGTCGACGCCGTGTATGTCGAGGGTCTCGGCACAGGCCCAGTGCGTGTGATGATTCATGGTGCCGATGGCCGCATGGAACGGGAGCTCACGGTGATGGCGAGACCGGCGCGCGTCGACCTGAGCGGACTGGCGGCAGGACTGAAATGGTTGACGCTCAACTCGGCGGACCGCACCGAGCGCTTCAAGCTCGTGAAGGAGTAGCGGTCAGCGCAGATCGATGCGCAGGCCGAAGAGGTTCTGCCACGCCCCGCTGGCCTGAGCGGGCAGATTCGGAAGTGAGCGAACCATGATCGTGGGCCGCATCTCGGCATAGAGGTGAAGCGCGCTCCAGAACGCGCTTTTCCGACCAAGGCGCAGATCGACTCCGAAAAGCGCGTGCATGCTGACATAGCCCGTGGCCGGAGTGCGAAATCGTTCACGACTGAGCTGCTCGTATTCATAGTCGAAGCCGCCCGAGGGCTGTTTGGTCTCGCGGATGATCGCACGGTCGACCTCGGCATTTCCGGAGAGTCCGACACCGAATTGGACGCCCAAGCCCAGGTACCAAGAGAATCTCGATTCAGCCCTTCGATGCACGATGTATGTGGCATCAAGACCGATTCGGTCTCGCGCGTGCCTAGCCGTGTAACGTTCCGTCCAAATGCTGTCGAGCACGTATTGCTCGCCAGTGGCGGAAGAAACGAGGGTGTCGTATGGTGCCGATGCGGACCGGCTCCAATAGCCATCGACCGATTCGACACCGGCATAAATGAGGACGATGCGCATGCGTTGATCGAATCTCGGCGCCCCCTCGCGCTTGCGGCACAAGGCCAGACTCGCTCCTGCATGCACCAGCCCAAGGCCCGTGATGGCCGTTAGGGCGCGTGGACCCTGCGGGTGCCTGGATGGGTATGGGTCCTCATTCCCCGTCGGCAAGTCATCGAGCAACAAGCTTGAGCCGGGCAGCATTCGGCGCCAATCATCATCGCTCAGCAAGGCGCTTCTTTCGAGTTGGAAACCGAAGCCCAATGAGGCATCGGTGATCAAAGGCGAAGGCTCGGGCTGTGCGAATGAAACAAGCGGACCCAAGGCCATGGGGAAGAACAAGCGGCGCATAGGCATGGTCGATTCGATCGGTGAGAGGTTGTTCGCGAACAGGAGATGGCCGGTCGACCCTTATTGGCCGGCAGCTTGCGCAATGCGCCGAAGAAGCCGCCGCTCGACAAGCAGCTCTGCGATCTGCACCGCGTTGGTAGCGGCTCCCTTGCGCAAGTTGTCGGCCACCACCCACATGTTCAAGGTATTCGGCTGGCTCTCGTCGCGGCGGAGTCGGCCCACGAGCACCTCATCGCGGCCATTGGCCAGAAGCGGCATCGGGTATTCGTCCTTGGCGGGGTCATCGAGCAGCAGGATGCCCGGTGCTTCACGCAAGAGTTGCCGCACAGCGCCTAATTCGAAATCGCGCGCGAACTCAACGTTCACCGATTCGCTGTGACCGCCGGTAACAGGCACGCGCACGGCGGTGCATGTCAAGCGGATCGCGGGGTCGAGGATCTTATGGGTCTCATGCACCACCTTCATCTCCTCTTTGGTGTATCCGTTTTCGAGGAACACATCACAGCGCGGGATCACGTTCCGGTCGATGGGGAAGGGGTACACCTTCTCGGCGCTCTTGCCCGCGCGCTCATCCTCCATCTGCTTCACGGCTTTCTGCCCGGTGCCAGTGACGCTCTGGTAGGTGGAAACCACAACGCGCTTGGCGATGTATGCGCGATGCAAAGGCGCAAGGGCCAACACCAATTGGATCGTGCTGCAATTCGGGTTGGCGATGATCCGGTCTTCTGACGAGAGCAAATGACCGTTGATCTCCGGCACGATCAGCTTCTTGTCGGGCATCATCCGCCATGCGCTGCTGTTGTCGATCACGGTGCATCCAACCTCCGCGAAACGCGGCGCCCACTCCAGCGAGGTGCTTCCGCCGGCGGAGAACAATGCGATGTCGGGTCGCTGGGCAACGGCCTCCTCCATGCCGATCACCGGCACCTCCTTTCCGCGGAAGCGGATCGTGGCGCCCGCGCTCTTCGCGCTGGCAACCGGAAGCAGCTCTTCAACGGGGAACGCGCGCTCTTCGAGCGCCTTGAGCATCACTCCGCCAACCAATCCGGTGGCGCCGACCACGGCTACTTTCATGATGTTCCCTGAACGTTGCAGGGCGGTCGAAAGTACTAGCTTTCACGCCGTAGAGAATCCATGGTGCGCGCCCTTCTCCGCCTACTTATCGTATCAGTCGCGACAGCCGTCATGCTCACCGCCAAGGCCCAGGTGAGCGATGACTTCTCCGATGGCAACTTCAACATTGGGACGGTTTGGACCGGGAGCGATGCGCTCTTCGCCGTGGTGGATGATGGTGGTAACCAACGATTGCGGAGCGCCAGCCCGGGCGCGGCGAATTATTGGCTGAGCACTCCTAGCACACTCGCTGACGATGCGGTTTGGGAGCTCTTCTTCGACCTGCGTTTCGCCACCAGCGGGGCGAATTTCGTGGACGTGCACCTGATGAGCAGCGCGGCGGACCTCGCCAGTGGCGTGAACGGCTACATCGTCCGGATCGGCGGCACGGCCGATAGGCTGGAGCTATTCCGCAGCGACGCAGGAGCGGCAGCCTCGCTGGCTGTGCAGAGCCCCGATGGCGTCGTGAACAGCAGCAGCAGCAATCCGTTCCGGCTGAAGGTGACGCGCAACGCCGGAGGGCTCTTCACGCTCCAGTACGATGATGGCAATACCGGCAGCTACACCACGGCGGGCAGCGTCACCGATGCCACGTACATCTCGGCCACGCACTTCGGAATCCGTATCGAGCAGAGCGCAGCGGCGAGCGCGGTGAACAATCATTTCTTCGACGACATCAGCGTTGCGCCCATCCCCGTGGACAATACACCGCCTGCGATCGTCTCAGTGAGCGCGACCAGCGCCACGCAAGTGGATGTGCACTATTCAGAACCGCTGGACCCGGATTTTGTTGGATCCTACGACATCGTTCCTTTCATCGGGGTGTCCGGTCAGGTGCTTGACGGGGCCGACGCCACCCTGGTGCATGTGACCCCGGCCATCGCTCTCACCAACGGGAACACCTATGGCCTGAACGGGTCCGGCGCGCTCGACTTGGCGGGAAACGCCTCGATTGATGCAGGGGTCTTCCAATTCCAGTACGTGGTGCCGGAGATCGCCCTTCCCGGTGAAGTGGCCATCAACGAGATCATGGCCGACCCCACGCCCACGGCGGGCCTTCCCGAAGCGGAGTTCGTGGAGATCCACAACACGACGGCGAACAAGACCTTCGACCTGGCGGGTTGGACGTTCTCCGATGGAGGCACGACAGCGATGCTGCCGGACGTGACGCTGCCGCCGGGCGGTTATGCGATCATCGTGGACGATGCGACCGCGCCGCTCTTCAGCGCCTTCGCCAGCGTGATTGTCGTGAGCGCCTTCCCCTCGCTGAACAACGACGGTGATCCGCTGGAGCTGAAGAACGATGCCGGAGCCACGATCGACGCGGTGACCTATTCGATCAACTGGTATCAGGATGCGCTGAAGGCCGACGGCGGTTGGACCCTGGAACGCATCGACCCCGCTACGCCCTGCACCGGTGCGGCCAACTGGATTGCAAGCAACGACCCATCCGGCGGAACGCCCAGCGCCCAGAACAGCGTGTTCTCGATTGAGCCGGACATCACGCCACCCGCCTTGCTGAATGTGCTGGTGAATGACGCGAATACCATCGCGCTCGTCTTCAGCGAAGCGATGGATCAGGGCAGCCTGACGACGGGGAGCTACACGATCACCCCGTCGATCGCCGTTGCGGGCGCATCGGTCACTGGAGCGAACAGCGTGCAGCTCAATCTGGCTGATGCGCTCACGGTCGGCGTGTTCTATGGCATCACCGTCGCGGCGGTGAGCGATTGTCCCGGGAACGTGATCGGACCAGCCAACACCGCATCGTTCGCTTTGCCGGAACCGGTGGAGGCGGGCGATTTGGTGATCAATGAGGCGCTCTACGACCCGGTCGGTACAGGTGCCGATTTCGTCGAGCTTTACAATCGGAGCAACAAGACGCTGAGCCTCCAAGGGCTGCAGATGGCGAATGAGTCTGACGGTGCTATCGCGAACCTGCGCGTGATCACCAACGAGCCGTACTTGATGCTGCCCGGAGAGTACATCGTGCTCACGCCGAACAGCAACGACATCGCCACGCGCTATCCGCAGGGCCGCACCGAACGCTTCCTGCAGATGAGCCTGCCCGCCTACAACAACGGCAATGGCGCGGTCGTGCTGCTTGATGGCGCCAATGCGGTGCTCGATCTCTTCCGTTACGACGACGCTCTGCACATCACGCTGATGAACGCCACCGAAGGCTACAGTTTGGAACGTGTGGATCCCGCTCGCGCCACCGACGACCCCACCAATTGGCACACCGCCAGCGACGTAGCGGGCAAGGCCACCCCGGGTTTCGGGAACTCGCAGTTCAGCCCCGCGCCCAGCGCGAGCGGCCAAATGACCATCGACCCGGCGATTTTCAGTCCCGACCAGGATGGTTACCAGGACCTGCTCACCATCGCCTACCGTTTCGACCAGCCCGGCTTCGTGGGCACCATCGTCATTTACGATGTCGCAGGCCGTGAAGCGCGCCGCTTGATGGAGAACCAGCTTCTGGGCGCCGAAGGCGCCATCAGCTGGGATGGCATCCTCGATGGCGGCAGCAAGGGCCGCATGGGTCCTTACGTCGTGGTGCTCGAAGCCTACGATCTGTCAGGCGATGTGGAGATCCACCGGAAGACCGTCACGTTGGCGCACAAGCTGGATTGAGGCGCTCCGCACCTTTTCAACCAAGGATGGCGAGGATCTTCATGGATGGGTGCTTTGCGCTGACCGGCCCGATCCGTGTTCATCTGCGTGAATCCGTGATTCCTTCGCGTTAGCGCGCCACTTGGCGCACAGCCCCGCTTGTTCAAGGCGCCTGAGCCCCCTCAGCTGTTCGCATTCTCTGCGTCTCCGCGCATCTGCGGTCCTTTCCATGACGCAACTTCGCAGCCGATTCCGCCTGTTACGGGACAAGAACGCATGACCGAGCAACTCACCAGGAGCCAGGAGCTCATCGCCCGCCGAAAGGCCGCCGTGCCGAACGGCGTGGGCATGTTCAACTATGCCACCGCCACCAAGGCCATTGGCGCCACCATCATCGATGAGGATGGCCGCGAATTGATCGACTTTGCTGGCGGTATCGGTGTCGTGAATGCAGGCCATTGCCCGCCGCCAGTAGTGAAGGCGATCCAGGAGCAGGCGGAGAAGTTCCTGCATGTGAGCTTCAATGTGGCCAGCTATGAGCCGTACATCGCCCTATGCGAGAAGCTCAATGCGCTGCTCCCGCACGGCGGCCCAACGAAGACGCTGCTGGTGAACACCGGCGCCGAAGCGGTGGAGAATGCCGTCAAGATTGCGCGGCAAGCCACGAAACGGAGCGGCATCCTCTGCTTCACGGATGCCTTCCACGGGCGCACCATGATGGCCATGACGCTCACCAGCAAGGTGGGCTACAAGCCGGACTGCGGACCCTTCGCGCCAGAAGTCTATCGCACGCAATACCCGAACTTCTATCGATATGGCGACCGCCTCAGTGAAGCAGAATTCGTGAAGGCGGAGCTGCATCGGCTGGAAGAGCTCTCCCATAACACGGTGTCCCCGAACGAGCTGGCGGCCATCATCATTGAGGTGGTGCAGGGCGAAGGCGGATTCAACGTTGCGCCGGCCGGTTACCTGAAAGGACTGCGGGCGTTCTGCGACAAGCACGGCATCCTGCTCATTTTCGATGAGGTGCAGGCGGGTTTCGGTCGCACCGGGGCGTGGAGCGCGTATGAGCACTTCGGCGTGGTGCCGGACCTGAGCACCTGGGCCAAGAGCCTGGGCAGCGGCATGCCGATCGCTGCCGTGATGGGCAAGGCGGCCATCATGGATAAGGCCGGCCCCAGCAGCATCGGCGGCACGTACATCGGCAACCCGGTGAGCTGCGCCGCCGCGCTCGCCACGCTGAGATACATGGAGGAGATTGATATCAACGCGAAGGGCAGGCATGTGGGGGGCGTGATCCGCAAGCGCTTCGAGCAGATGAAGGCGAAGCATGCGTGCATCGGTGATGTGCGCGGCCTTGGCGCCATGATGGCCATGGAATTCGTGAAGAACGGCGACCCGCTTCAGCCGGATGCCGACACGTGCACCGCGCTCATGAACGCCTGCGCCAAGCGTGATCTGGTGGTGATCTCCGCCGGAACCAACAAGAACATCATCCGCGTCCTTAGCCCGCTCGTGATCAGCGATGAGCTGCTGAACAAGGGGCTCGACATCATGGAGGAGGAGTTGGATAAAATCACAGGTTGAGGGCTGGAGGTTGACAGGGGTTGAGGGTTGTTCAACCCACAACCGCGCAGCACCCCCCAGCCACCCGCACAAACAGAATGAAACCCTTCTCCATCGCCGGCATCCAGATGCGCGTGGGCTCTGCCCACAGCAACGTCGAGGCCATGAAGACCAAGCTCGACCTGCTCATGGCCATCTATCCATGGGTGGACATGGTGCTGTTCAGCGAGCTGTGCGCCTATGGCCCGCACATCATCCATGCGCAGCCCGTGCCCGGCGAGTTCGAGCAGGAGATGTGCGCCATGGCCGCCAAGCACGGCATCTGGCTGCTGCCGGGAAGCATCTTCGAACGCACGAAGAACGCAGCAGGAGAAACGGTCATCTACAATACCGCCAGCGTGATCGACCCAGAAGGCAGCGTGGTTGCGCGCTACCGCAAGATGTTCCCCTTCTACCCGTACGAAGTGGGCGTTACCGGCGGCGATGAGTTCTGCGTGTTCGACATCCCCGAGGTGGGCCGCTTCGGCGTGAGCATCTGCTACGACATGTGGTTCCCGGAGACCACGCGCACCCTGGCCGTGATGGGCGCCGAGGTGATCCTGCACCCTACGCTCACGGGGACCATCGACCGCGAGATCGAGCTGAGCATCGCGCGCTCCAGCGCAGCCATCAACCAATGCTACTTCTTCGACATCAATGGCCTCGATGCGGGCGGAAGCGGGCGTAGCATCGTTTGCGGGCCAGAGGGCCGCATCGTTTACCAGGCCGATGTGAACGAGGAGTTCATACCGATCGAGATCAACCTGGAGAAAGTGCGGCGTAGCCGTGAACTTGGCGTGCTGCGCTTGGGCCAGCCGCTGAAGAGCTTCCGCGACCGCCCCGTGGAGTTCGGCATCTATGCGCCCGGCGTGAAGCACCCGCACCTGGAAGGCCTCGGGCCATTGATCAAGCCCACGCGTGTGCAAGAGCTCACGGAACTTGAAGTGAAGGACGAGACGCGCGCGCACGAATTGCCGAAGCACATCATCAGCGCATACCGCCCAACTAGCGATCCGAGCGCAATCTGAGCATCCCGCGGGCAGACGCCCAATCCCCGACCCCGAACCAGCAATCCGAATCCCGCTACCATGGGCAGCACTTCAGGCAGGCACCACATCAAGCTTAAGGACTTCGTCAACTGGTTCGAGATACCCGTGTACGACATCCACCGTGCTGCGCGGTTCTATGGCACCATCTACAGCATGGAGATGGAGGTGGCGGCGAACGGCGAGTTCGCCATGGCATACTTCCCTGCTGACAAGGGGATCGGTGGCGCGCTCATCGCAGGCCCCGGGTGCGTGCCTAGCGATACCGGCACGCTCATCTACCTCAACGCTGGAAACGACATGGATGCCATCCTTGGTCGCATCGATCTGGCCGGCGGACGCGTGATCATGCCCAAGTCGCTCATCAGCGAATCGGCAGGCTCCTTCGCGCTATTCATCGATAGCGAGGGCAACCGTGTGGCGCTGCATGAGAAGCCCATTGAGGCCAGCCCTAAGCATCCTGCGGACCGCAAGCCTGCTGCTGCGAAAAGAGCCGCTAAGAAGACAGCGGGCAAGAAGGCGAAGCGCCCTTAGTGCTCGCCTTTCGGAACAGGTCACGTTGAAAAATGGAACGAGCGGGTCGCTAGCTTGCATGGCACACGCCAGCACAGCCAGATGACCGCCACGCGAATCGTACTTCCTTTCATTCTTGCTTGTCTTGCTTTTGCGCAGAGCAAGGCGCAAACTGGCTGGTCCGTGCTGGACATCCCCGCTTCCGGACGTTACGATGACGCCTACTTCATCAACGCCGATACCGGCTGGGCGGCTGGCGGCCCGAACGGATGGATCCGCAAGACGGTGAATGGCGGTCAGGCCTGGGCGCTCCAATTCACATCGCCCCATTACCTGCGCAGCATTGAATTCCTGAACGCTGACACGGGTTTCGCAGGCTCGTTGAACGGAAGACTCTACCGCACCACCGACGGCGGCAGCACCTGGAGCAACATCGCGGGAAACATGGCTCCTCCACCACCCGGGATCTGCGGACTTGCGGCCGTCGGAAGCACAACGATCCATGCCTGTGGCCTATGGGCCGCGCCAGCCTATGTGTACTCATCGGTCGACGCCGGCGGCACCTGGACGTACACGGACATGAGCGGATTGGCCACACGGCTGGTCGACATCCACTTCACGCATCCGGATACCGGATTCGCGACGGGCACGGCCGATCCCGCATTCAATGGCGGCGTGATCCTGCGCACCACCGACGGCGGGGCCTCCTGGAGCGTGGTGCATCAAACCAGCACGCTCACGGATATCGTCTGGAAGATCCAGCGCCTCACCGCGCAGCTCTGGTATGCCAGCATTTACAGTGAGCCCACCAACGATGACACCCGCATGCTGCGCAGCAGCGATGGAGGCATCACATGGGAGCAGGTGCTCGTTAGCGACGATTACACGTATGTGGAGGCGATCGGCTTCATTGATCCGCAGCACGGATGGACGGGAGGGGATGATCGGCTATGGGAGACCACGGATGGCGGAGCGACATGGACGGAGATCGCCCTCGGCGACAGCTACAACCGGTTCTTCAGGGTGAACGAGAGCACAGCCTACCTCACGGGCCAGAAGATCTATAAGTATCTGGGTGATCTCACAACGCAGGTATCGGCGGAGGCTGCTATTCCGCCATCGCACTCGCTACGCGTAACGCCGAACCCATCCGGCGGGCGCCTCCAAGTGGAAGTCGTGCTCGACCGCAGCACCATCGTTGATCTGCGCATCGTGAATTCCAGCGGGAGCACGGTTCGGCAGCTGTTAAGGAGCAACGCGGCGAATCCCGGGGCGCATCGATTCAGCGCGGACCTGTCCAAGGAAGGGGCCGGCGCGTATCTGGTGGTGCTGAAGACCAACGAGGGCATGCGCTGGGAGAAGGCGATAATTGGCCAGTAGCCTTTAGGCCGCGCTCAGCTTCAGCATGTTCGCCATGCCCTGCTCCGCGATGGGCATGCTGGCCACATTCACCACCAAGTCGCCCTTCTGCACGAAGCGCCCGCTGCGCAGGATGTGCTTGATGTCGGCGATGGTGTGGTCCGTGCTCACGGTCTTGTCATAGTACTGTGCCCGCACGCCCCATACCAGGTTGAGCTGATTGAGGATCCGGCGGTTGCTGGTGAAGGCGTACACGTTTGCCTTGGGCCGCATGCTGCTGATCTTGTAGGCGGTGTAGCCGCTATGGGTCATGGTCACGATGGCCTTGATGTCGATGGCGGCGGCCATGCGTACCGCCGCCATGCAGATCGTGTCGGTGACCATGCGGTCCTTCAGCTCCAGGTCCGGTTGCTCCACGTTGAACATGGCCTCGCTGCTCTCCATCTCGAGCAGGATGCGGTTCATGGCGCGCACCACCTCTATGGGGTACTTGCCCACGCTGGTCTCAGCGCTGAGCATCACGGCATCGGCGTGGTCGAGCACGGCGTTGGCCACATCATTCACCTCGGCGCGCGTGGGCGTGAAGCTGGTGATCATGCTCTCCATCATCTGCGTGGCCACGATCACCGGACGATGCTGAAGCAGGCAACGCTTGATGATGTCCTTCTGGACCAGCGGCACCTTCTCCATCGGGATCTCCACGCCGAGGTCGCCGCGGGCCACCATGAGCGCATCAGCCTCGCGGATGATCTCGTCGATCTCCTTGAGGGCCTCGGGCTTCTCGATCTTGGCGATCACTCGTGCATGCTTCTCGCGTTGCTGGATCACGCCCTTCAGCTCGATGATGTCGCGAGCGCTGCGCACGAAGCTCAGGCCCACCCAATCAACATCGTTCTCCAGCGCGAAGTCCAGGTCGGCCCGGTCCTTCGGGGTAAGGCAGGGCAGGCTCACGCGCGTGTTGGGCAGATTGATGCCTTTGTTCGCGCTGAGCATCCCGCCGTGCAGCACGCGGGTACTCACTTCGGTGCGGCCATCCGTGCCCACAACCTCCAAGCGCAGCTTGCCATCGTCGAGAAGCACGAGCTCTCCGGGCTTCACGTCCTGCGGGAATTGCTTGTAGCTGGTGCTCACCAGGCCGGGCTTGCCCAGAAGCTCGTCGGTGGTGATGGTGAGCAGGTCCCCGCCCTTCAATTCGATAGGGCCGTTCTCCATGGCTCCTACGCGCAGTTTCGGGCCTTGCAGGTCAGCTAGGATTGCCGTGGTGAGGCCGAGTTCCGCGTTGAGCGAGCGGATGGTCCCGATCAGCTCGGTGTAGAAGTCATAGCTGCCATGGCTGAAGTTGAGCCGGCACACATCCATGCCGCTCAGCATCATGTCGCGCAGCACCTCGCGCGATGCGCTAGCGGGGCCAAGCGTGGCCACGATCTTGGTCTTTGGTTCATTCATCGGTCTTCCCTGCAGCTTGCGGGGGCGGGGGGTCAAAGCAACAACTTGTGGCCGTTGCGCGATTCATTGATGTCGACGGGGTATGCGAGCAGCACGAATTCGGTGGATCGAAGCCGCAGGATAAGGTCCGCTTCCCGCTCGGCGGTCTCTTGGTCGATCACGAGGAAGTAGTCGGCCTGCTTCTGGTCTGCGATGAGCCTTCTCTTGCCGCATAGGTTGCAGATCAGCCACCAAACGGCCATGCCGTCGGCACCAACCTGCTGGAACACGGGATAGTGCAGGTCCTTGCCACGGACATGCTCCACGATGTCTGTCCTGCGGCGTTCGAGACCTAGGCCCAAGGACAGGTTAAGCGCCCAGCAAAGGCGATAGTCTGGCACATGGCAGCTGATGCCGATCACCGACACCTTCTGGGCGGTATCTTCCTCCTCGTCAACCAGCTTGTGCTTGGCCATGGCAAGGCCAAAGGTACCTGCACGCGTCAGGGCTGCTCACAGCGGCGTTCCCGGCGCCCTTCTCGAATCGTCCGCATCAGGCTCCCGGGGTTTTGCGCGCCGCGACCGCATGCTGCGGAAGGCGCTCTGCGCGGCATCCTGCTCGGCGGTCTTCTTGCTGTTGCCCTTGCCGGTTCCTTTCAGTTCGCCGCCGATGCGCACCTCGGCCAAATAATGCCTCCCTCGCCCACCGCCGCCCTCGCGCACGATGAACTCGACCTTCTTCCGGCGTTTCTGCCCCCATTCCAGCAGGCGGCTCTTGCCATCGCGGTCCTCCTTCTCGATCTCGTTCAGGTCGAAATGCTGCGTGATGAGGCCAACCACCACCTTGCGTGTCCGCTCGAACCCCTTATCGAGGAAGATCGCGCCGATCAAGGCTTCCAGCGCATTCCCCGGAACGCTCGATTCGTGGGCGCGCGCCACGGTGGTCTCGATCACGCGCTCGATGCCGATGCGTTTGGCCAGGGCGTTGAGCTGCGTGCGGCTCACGAGCTTGCTCCGCATGCGCGTCAGGAAGCCCTCGCCCTGGTCAGGATACCGGTTGAAGAGCAGGTTGCCGATGATGGCATCGAGCACGGCGTCCCCGAGGAACTCGAGCCTCTCGTTATCGGGAAGGTCGGGCCGGTCGTCGGGCACGGCGCTCACATGGCGCAGCGCAGTGCGGTACAGCGGAAGGTCGCCCGGGGTGATGCCCAAGGTCTGGCGGCACCACAGCCGCACCCGACGCTCTTCGGGGCTGCGTGCGCGGCTGAATAGGCGTGCGATCACGCTAGCTGTGCTTTCGGAAGATCACCGAGGTGTTGTGCCCTCCGAAACCGAAGGTGTTGCTCAGGGCGGCGTTCACCGTTCGGCGCTGGGCCGTGTTGAAGGTGAAGTTCAGCGCCGGGTCGATCTCGGGATCGTCCGTGAAGTGGTTGATCGTGGGCGGCACGATGCCCGTGTGGATGGCCATGATGGCGGCCACGCCCTCGATGGCGCCGGCGCCGCCGAGCAGGTGCCCTGTCATGCTCTTGGTGGCGCTGATGTTCAGCGTGTAGCTGTGCTCGCCGAAGAGCCGTTGGATCGCTTTCACCTCTTGCGGGTCACCGATGGGCGTGCTGGTGCCATGCGTATTCACATAGTCGATCTCCGAGGGTTGCATGCCGGCATCCTTCAATGCGGCTTTCATGCACAGCTCTGCGCCGAGGCCTTCGGGGTGCGGCGCGGTGATGTGGTAGGCATCACTGCTCATGCCGCCGCCCACCACCTCGCAGTAGATTCTGGCGCCGCGTGCGAGGGCGTGCTCAAGGTCCTCGAGCACAATGCCGGCCCCGCCCTCACCGAGCACGAAGCCGTCGCGGTCCTTATCGTAAGGACGCGATGCCGTGGCGGGATCGTCGTTCCGCGTGCTCATGGCGTGCAAGGCATTGAAGCCGCCCACTCCCGCCTCATAGATCGCCGCTTCGCTGCCGCCGGTGACGCAGGCCACGCAGGTGCCCAAGCGGATGTAGTTATAAGCGTCGATCATCGAGTTGTTGCTCGATGCGCAGGCGCTCACTGTCACGTAGCTCGGGCCGCGCAACGTATGTCGCATGCTGATCAGCCCAGCCGCGCTGTCAGCGATCATCTTCGGGATGAAGAACGGGTTGAAGCGCGGGGTGCCATCGCCACGGCCGAAGGCGATGCATTCGTCTTGGAAGGTCTTCAGCCCGCCAATGCCGCTGCCCCAAATCACGCCCACGCGGTCTCGGTCAACGCCGCTATCGAGCAGTCCGCTGTCCTTGAGCGCCTCATCGGAGCACACCAGCGCGTACTGCGCGAAGGGGTCCATCTTCCGGGCCTCCTTGCGATCAAGGAAATCCTCCGGGTTGAAGCCCTTGACCTCGCAGGCAAAACGCGTCTTGAACTTGCTGGCGTCGAACTTGGTGATGGGCGCGGCTCCGCTTCGGCCGCTCACCAAGCCCTCCCAGTAGTCCTTGAGGGTGTTCCCGATGGGTGTGAGCGCGCCCAGACCAGTGACGACCACACGCCTGAGCTGCATGCGGCAGGATTACTTCGCGTTCTTCTCCACGTACTCCACGGCCTGACCCACGGTCTGGATCTTTTCGGCCTGGTCGTCGGGGATGGCGATGTTGAACTCCTTCTCGAACTCCATGATGAGCTCGACGGTATCGAGGCTGTCAGCACCCAGATCGTTCGTGAAGCTGGCTTCCAGAGTGACCTCGTTCTGATCGACCCCGAGCTTATCCACGATAATCGCGATTACCCTCGACTTGATGTCCGACATGTCGGTGCGGTTTTTTTGTGAGGCCCCAAAGGAAAGACATTTTCACTACGGGCAACGTTGGCTCATCGGCACCTACTTATGCACCACCAGCACTTGATCCAAGGGCTTCCTGACCAAGCGCGGCACTTGGCATCCCTCGGCCGGGAATCCCATGGGAATCAGGAGGAAGGGCCGCTCGTTCTCGGGGCGGCCCAGCACTTGTGTGAGGAAGTTCATGGGGCTTGGTGTATGTGTGAGCGTGGCCAGCCCGGCGAGGTGGGCAGCCGCCAATAGCATCCCGGTGGCAATGCCTACGCTCTCGTTCACATAGTAGTTCTGGTGCTTGCGGCCATTGGCTTCGGTCTCGTACGCGCGCTTGAACACCACCACCAGCCAAGGTGCGATCTCGAGGAACGGCTTATCGGCATCGGTTCCGAAGGGCTTGAGGTCATTGAGCCACTCCTCGCTCATGCGACCTCCATAGTTGATGCGCTCCTCCTCCTCGGCGGCCTCGCGGATGCGCCGTTTGAGTTCCGGGTCGCCAACGGCGACGAAGGTCCACGGCTGCTTATGCGCGCCGCTAGGTGCTGTGCTGGCCGCTCGCACCACCTCTTGGATCACTTCTAGCGGCACCGGTTCGGCGCTGAAGTGGCGCACGGTTCGGCGACGGTCCAGCTCACCATGGAAGGCACGCGCGCGCTTGAGCATCTCTTCGGGAGCCAGGCGGATGAACGCCAATGGAAGGAAGGCATGTGAATCGGCCATGGCCCGAAGGTCGCACCTTCGCAGCATGAAGCGCATCGCCGTGCTGGCCTCTGGCTCCGGCTCCAACGCCCAACGGCTCATCGAGCACTTCGCGCAGCACCCGCTTGCGCAGGTGGCGCTGGTAGGCAGTGATCAGCCGGGCGCGGGCGCGCTCCGGCGCGCTTGGGACCTGCATGTGCCAAGCTACCTCTTTGCGGGCAAGGACCTGAGGGATGGCGCTTTGCTGCGCGAGCTGCAAGGGCAGCGCATCGACCTGGTCGTGCTCGCGGGCTTCATGCGCATGATACCTGCTGAAATGGTGCGCGCCTTTCCTGAGCGCATCGTGAACATCCATCCGTCGCTGTTGCCCAAGTATGGCGGCAAGGGCATGTTCGGCGAGCATGTGCATCGCGCGGTGATCGCTGCTGGCGAGACCGAGAGCGGCATCACCATCCATCTGGTGAATGACCGCTACGATGAGGGCCGAATCCTCTTTCAGGCGAAGTGCTCCGTGCTGCCATCGGATACGCCCGGATCATTGGCCGACCGCGTGCATGCGCTGGAACATGAGCATTATCCGCATATCGTTGAATCTCTCCTTGCAGCCTGAACCATGTTCGATCCCGCCCAGATTGGCAAAGCCTTCCTCATCCTATTCGCGGTGATCGACATCGTGGGCGGTATCCCGCTGATCCTGCAAGTGCGCCAGAAGGCGGGCAAGATCTACCCCGCGCGCGCCACGCTCGTGAGCCTGGGCATCATGGTCACCTTCCTCTATCTCGGTGAGACCATCCTCAACATCGTCGGCATCGATGTGCGCAGCTTCGCGGTCGCAGGCTCCTTTGTGCTCTTCTTCGTTGCGTTGGAAATGACACTGGGCGTTCGTCTGTTCAAGGAGGACCTGAGCGCGCCGGGCCTCACGCCCGCCGATGACGACCACAAGGTTTTCAGCATCGTGCCGCTCGCCTTTCCGGTGATCGCCGGTGCGGGCACCATCACCACCGTGCTTTCGCTCAGGGCCGAATTCGATCGCCCCAACATCTTGGTGGCCATCGTCCTGAACATGATCCCTGTGGTGCTGGTGCTGCTGCTCACCAACCGAATCGAGCGCCTGCTCGGCCGCGTGGGCCTCATCGTGATCAAGAAGGCCTTCGGCATCATTCTGCTCGCAATCGCCGTGAAGCTCTTTGCAGGCAACATCACCTACTTGTTCCCCAAGGCATGAGCGTGACCTTGTACTCTGATGGGGCCGCCAGCGGCAATCCCGGCCCCGGCGGCTACGGCGTGGTGCTCGAGAGCGGCAAGCACCGAAAGGAGCTTTGGGGCGGCTACCGCATGACCACCAACAACCGTATGGAGTTGCTTGCGGTGATCGCGGGCCTGGAAGAGCTCAAACGCCCCGGCACCGAAGTGGTGGTGGTGAGCGACAGCAAGTACGTAGTGGATGCCGTGGAGAAGGGCTGGGTGTTCGATTGGGAGCGCAAGGGGTTCGCGAAGAAGAAGAACCCCGACCTCTGGAAACGATTCCTCAAGGCATACCGGCTTCATAAAGTCAGATTCCATTGGGTGCGCGGGCACAATGGGCATCCGCAGAATGAGCTGTGCGATCGCCTGGCGGTGGCAGCTCGCGAGCAGCCGGAAAGCCTTTTGGCGGTGGATGAGGCCTATGAGCAGGGTGATCCGGGGCTCTTCCAGGCCTGAGCATTCGCACGAACACTTCGCCGGGGTCCGTGGTTAGTTTCGCGCCGTCGTTCGCCAAGCGCTCGGCCCAAACACCGACTCACCATGCTCAGTAAGAAGATCGAAGCGGCGCTCAATGGACAAGTAGCCATTGAGGCCTCCAGCAGCCAAGCCTACCTCGCAATGGCGTCGTGGGCCGAGAATCAAGGCTTGCAAGGAACCGCGGCGTTCCTGTACCGGCACAGCGATGAAGAGCGCCTGCATATGCTCAAGCTCATCAAGTTCATCAACGAGCGTGGCGGATGCGCTGTTGTGCCGGCGCTGAAGCAGCCCAGCACCAAGTACAAGGGCATCACCGATGTGTTCCAGGCCCTGCTCGACCACGAGACCATCGTGACCAACGAGATCAACGGCGTGGTGGACCTCTGCCTGAAAGAGAAAGACTACACCACGCACAACTTCATGCAATGGTACGTCGGGGAGCAGATCGAGGAGGAGGCCTTGGCGCGCACGCTCATCGATAAGCTGAACCTGATCGGCAACGACAAGGGCGGACTCTACCTTTTCGACCGGGACCTCGAAGGCATGCAAGGCGCCGAGGGCGGGAATGCGAAAGGCGGCAAGAAGCAGTGATCGATCAGCAGCAACGAGGGCGCCGGGAGGCGCTTTCGTCGTTCATGGCCATGGCCAATCGCCACCGATGCGCAGGGGCTGCTCGAGGCCGGAATCGATCAGGCGCTGCTTCAGTTGCGATTCGTTGAAATGAGGAGGCAGTGAAGGCGCAGCGGCGAGCATGTACGCCAGCGCGCCCACGAAGCGCACGTTGTTCACCATGGCCTGAGGGTCAACAAGGTGGATATCGTCGCAGCTGCTGTGGTAGCAACCGTATACATGCTTGCCGAGGTCGCTGAGCGGATAGATCACCGGGACGCCGGCCATGAGGAAGGGCTGGTGATCGCTGTGCAGCCAAACCTCTTCGCTCAGGCGCCCCGAGAATGCGGCCGTGTCCACGGGTCGTATGCTGTCGCACGCGCTGCGCAGCAATGCAGCCCAGCCTTCGGGCCCGCCCACGCCGAAGCCCTGCGGGTTTCCGCTCATATCGAGGTTGATCATGCACTTCACCCGCGCCAATTCGCCGGTCTCACGATAATGCTCGACCAGCGCCCGCGACCCCAGCAACCCCTGCTCCTCGCCCATGAAGAGCACGAAGCGTATGGTGCGCTCAGGCCTGTTCGGCATAGCATTCATGGCGCGCGCCAGATCGAGGATCGAGAACGAACCAAGGCCATTGTCAGTGGCTCCGGTGGCAAGGTCCCAGCTATCGAGATGCCCTCCGATCAGGATCACTTCCTGGGGCATCCGCGCCCCGGGAATCTCAGCAATCACGTTGTTCGCCTCCACCATCGCGCTCTGGTTGCTCATTCCGAGCCTGGCCGTGAGGGCTTGCCCGGTCGCCAATCGTTTGCGCAGCAGGTCGCCATCCTCGGTGGCGATGCACGCTGCAGGAACCGGGATCAGCGCGCCATCAATAGAGGCGGTTCCGGTGAGCAGTACATGTCCTTCGGCCTGATTCACGAAGATGAGCGCAGCCGCCCCGCGATCCATGGCCAGCTTCGCCTTCTCGCTGCGGTGCAGGTTTCGCGCACCTTCGGTGGCCGCAACCAGCCCGATGTTCACCAGCGCGGCGGCCCCTTTGAGCTGCTCGCCCAACCGGTCGAGGTCGGAAGGGAGCCCATTGCCCGCATCGAGCAGCGGCGCCTCCACCGCAGCGCTTAATGGCGTGTTGGCCAATGCAACGGCCTGCAGGTGCGTGAATCCCTCACCATCGCCTACGGTGAGCTGCACGGTGCCGCGCGACCATGCCTGCGCACTGAATGGGAAGCGCATGACCAGCGGCAGGCCGCTCAAGCGGAAAAGGCTATCGGCCGCGGCCTCGGCCAAGGCGCCCTGTGCGCTGCCAGTGAGCCGGTGGCCGATGTGCTCACTGCTCCAGCGCAGCCAGCGGTACCCCATGGCATCGGATTGCGCGTTGCGGTCGAATGCCCTCAGCAACGGGACTTGCGCGCGGACGTCAACAGCAAGGTGTTGACAGACCGCAAACAGAAGCAGTGAGGCAAGGGGAAGGCAGCGGATACTTTGCAACGGGGCGGGGATGATCGGCATGGTTTCAGACAAGCGCGCGACCAAATCTATGCGAAGGGCATCCTTGTCCACTCCGTTGCAGCGACTGCTCATGCTGGCGTTGCTGCTGGTGTGCGGAGCCGCTCAGCAGCCGCGCGATGCGGAGAAGGACACCACATCGATCCTGCAGGCCAACTACCTGTACAACATCGCCAAGCTGGTGGAGTGGAAGGATGAGAGCATGCGGCAGGGCAACTTCATCATCGGTGTTCTCGGAGGGGCCAACCTTTACCAGGAACTGATCAAGCAGTACAGCACACGCACCATTGGCAAGCAGCCCATTGAGGTGCGCAAGCTGCCGCGCTCATCTGATGTGGAGCGTTGCCACATCCTCTTCGTAGGCAAGAGCGAGCTGGCGCTCCTGCCGGAGATATACAAGCGCAATCAGGGTAAGCCGACCATGATCGTCACGGAATACGCGGGCGCCCTCGAGGACGGCGCCATCGCGAACTTCGTGAAGGTGGACAACCTGCTGAAGTACGAATTGAGCATCGCCAACGCCAGGCAGCACGGCTTGGTGGTGGGCCTTACCCTGAAGAACCTCGCGCACCGCGTGCAGGAATGACAATGAACGCACGGGCACTCCACATTACGCTCTTCGCCTTGATGGCGGTCGCGGTGCGCGGGCAGGACCCGCTCGTGGAGGCGCTGCGCAAGTACCAGGCGGGCGAGCTTCAGGGCGCGCAGGTGCTCGTCGACGCTGCTGTGATGTCGGCCCAGCATGCGACCAACGCCGAAGCCTGGCTCTTGCGCGGATTCGTTTACAAGGACCTGTACAAGGCCAAGGCCGGCACCCGAGCCGGCGACGCAGCGCGCGATTCGGCGCTGATCAGCCTGCACCGCACCCTGATCATCGATAAGGACAGCACCTACCGAGACAATGCGGTGCAGGCCTACGATTTCCTTTCGCGCTCCTGCTTCAACGAGGCCGCCAAGGCGCTTGGCGAAGGTCAGGACGCCCGCGCCGTGGAGCTCTTCGACACCTATCGGGAAAGCGTGATCAAGCTGAAGCCGACCGCCGACCTCCGCACTCGTGAAGCCGAGTTCTCCAACGCCTTGGGCACCCTCTACACGAAGCGCTTCAACGAGGACCGCACGCGTACGGAATGGTTCGAGAAGGCCATTGAGACATACCGTGGCGTGCTCCGGATAGACCCGGAGAATTATGGTGCCAACTATAACCTGGCCACCCTCTTCTATAACATGGGGGTCTATCGGATACGCGCACTGCAAGCAGAGGCGGACCTGATCACCATGCAGCAGGTGCAGGAAGTGGCGCGCGAGTACTTCCAGCTGGCATTGCCCTTCATGCTGAAGGCGCACGACATGAACCCTGGGCGCCGCGAAACGCTGCTTGGCCTCGAAGGCATCTACTACAGCCTGCAGGACGAGATGAACTCCGAGCGCTTCCGTGAACTGTACGAGGCGCTGCCCCCGCAAGAAGACCGCTAGCGCGCCACATGGCCATGCGCATCACCATTGGACGGAAGATCGGCGTGGGCTTCGGCCTGTTCATCTTCTTCGCGCTGCTGGTGGTGCTGCTCACCAACCGCACACTGGAGCGCAGCCGTGAAATCAACACCGAGATCAATGAGGTGTACTCGCCTTCGGTCGATGCCCTGGTTGGCCTGCGCAACCTCACTGTGAGCGCGCACATGCTCATCAAGCACTGGGCGCTGATCGAGAGCCGCGCCGACGCTCCCGAAAAGACCACGCTGGTAGAAACCACGACGCAGCGCATCCCTGCAGCGCTCGACCGCGTGGACACGCTCATGGGGCGATGGGGCCATGACGAGGTAGCCATCATGACCCAGGTGCATACGGAGCTCAGCGCGTTGATGGCACTGCACGACAGCATCAAGCGGATGCTCCCTTCGCTTGAGAGCTACAACGACCCGTTCGTACACATGGACCGCACAAGCCTTGCCGAAGAGAACGGGCCGATCGATCAGCAGACGGCGAAGGTGCTGGCCGAGTTGGACCGGCTATTGGAGATGCTCGAGCGCAAGCGCCGTGAATTGGCCTCTGGCATGATCAAGAGCTTCGACTCCTTGAAGTTCTTCGTTCTGTACATGGGCATGGCGCTGGTGGTGGTGGGCGTGGTGGTCGCCTTCCTCATCATCCGGGGAATCGTGACGCCGGTGCAGCGGCTGCGCTCAATCCTGCTCAGCTTGGGTCGCGGGGTCTTCCCCCGCACCCGCGTCCGCATCACCAATGATGAGGTGGGCGACATGAGCCGGGCACTTGGCTCCCTGATCGATGGCCTCCGGAGGACCACGGACTTCTCCCACGCTGTGGCCGCTGGCGACTTCAGCGCGGATTATCAGCCGCTCAGCGAGGAGGACATGCTGGGCCACGCCCTGCTGAAGATGCGCGACGAACTTGGCCAACGAGAGCGGTTCCTGGAAATGAAAGTGGCTGAGCGCACCGAAGAAGTGGTGCGGCAGAAGGAAGAGGTCGAGCGGCAGAGCCGTAAGGTGGTAGAGCTCTATAAGAACGTCACCGACAGCATCCGGTACGCCAAGCGCCTGCAGGACTCGATCCTGCCACCGGAACGCCGTATCCGGGAATTGCTCCCTGAAGCATTCGTGTATTACCGCCCCAAGGACATCGTGAGCGGCGATTTCTATTGGATCGAGCGCGTGGGCGACAGGATTCTCTTCGCCGCCGTGGATTGCACCGGTCACGGCGTACCTGGTGCATTCATGAGCCTCATTGGCCACAACGGCCTTAATCAGGCGGCCAAGGAGCGGGGCTTGGCTCGGCCAGCCGACGTCCTGCGGGAACTGAACCGCACCGCCTTCGAGGCTCTGCATAAGGACCGGGAGCAGCACCTGATCCGCGACGGGATGGACCTTGCGTTATGCAGCTATGACCCAGCATCTCGCATGCTCGACTATTCAGGAGCCAACAGCCCGCTCTACGTGGTCCGGGAGGGGGAGACCATGGCCTATGCGCCAAACAAAGTCGCCATTGGCAATTTCGAGCCGCAAGGCCAGGAGTTCATGCAGCATACTGTTGAGCTCAGGCCCGGTGACATGGTGTACGTTTTCTCCGATGGCTACGCCGACCAATTCGGTGGGCCCAAGGGCAAGAAGTTCCTGTACCGGCGCTTCCGCGAATTATTGGTCGAGGTCAGCGCCCATTCGCCCGATCGTCAGCGTCGGATGCTTCATGACGCCTTCAACGCTTGGCGCGGAGCCCATGAGCAGGTTGACGACATACTGGTCATCGGCATGCGCGCCTGAATGACCTAGCCTTACTGGAAGCTCCAGCCACCGGCACCCGTATTGGTCTCGCGCGGGTTCATGCACATCACCGGGATCTGCGCCTCGTTGGTGATGATCTCCTGCTCGTAGGGAACGCCGAGCACACCGAAGATGTTACCCTGTGACAGGTTCATGATCGTGATCAGGTCGGCATCGACCGCCACCGCATGCTTCACCACGGCTTTCACGAAATCATCGCTATCCTGGTCAGCGATCACCGCGTCATGCGCGATGCCTCGCTCATCCAGGTACTGTTTCGCGAAGCGGATGTGGTTCTGGAGCTGCTTGTGCAGGAATTCGTCGTCCTCCTTCGGTACCACGAGATGCACCTTGCTCTGGAAGGTCTTGGCCATATCGGCTACCACCGTGAGTTTCTGCCGGGTCTCCTTGTGAAGGTCGAGGGGCACCACGATGCTGTCATAGCCGCCGTCCTTGATTCCGCGCTCCTGCACCACGATGAAAGGCACCTGACTGCTGGTGATCACGCGTAGCGCGCGGCTTCCCGTGATGAACTGCATGCCGCGCATGCCATGCGTGCCCATCACGATCAGCCCCGCCCCAATCTCTGCGGCCGCATCGCCGATATCGTCGAAGATTGAACCCACTCGAACGAGCTTGTGCACCGTGACGCCAGCCTCCGCGGCCTGCGCACGCTGTTGCTCCATTTCCAGCTTGCGCCGGGTCTCTTCCACTTCATCCTGCTTGGCGACGACATGGAGCAGGTACACCTCTGCGCCCGTATGCTTGGCCAGTCGCATGGCATGGCTGATGGCATTGTCGGCCACCTTGGTGAAATCGGTGGGGACCAGGATCTTCTTAGCGGCTTCGCTCATGGTTCATTGTATTGCGATGGACTTTTCCTCTGGCTTCGCCTTTGAGGCAGGCGCGAATGTAGAACGCAGCCGTTGTGCGAGCCTTTCGTTCCGCGATGCAAGCCGCCAAGCAAACGGGGGCAAACAACGATGAACGGCTGCAAATGACTTTCATACGACTCCGCCCGCCCTGTGCGGCTCGCTTTGCTGCCACAGGGCCGGCCACAAAGGCAGGACGGAAACCAACTAACACCATAAAACCGTGATGACGACGATGAAGAACAAAGTGCAGCTCGTGGGCCGCATCGGAAAAGACCCCGAGCTGAAGACCGTGGGCAGCGGCAACGCCATGCTGCGCATGAGCATTGCCACGAACGAGCGCTTCAAGGGAGCAGATGGCGAATGGAAGGACGATACCCAATGGCATCCTATTGTGGCCTGGGGCAAACAGGCGGAGCGCTTGGCCACCATTCTGCGCAAGGGCAGTGGAATCGTGATTGAAGGCCGGCTGGTGCATCGCAGCTACGAGGACAAGGACGGCATCAAGCGCATGAGCACGGAAGTGGTGCTTGCCGATTACCAGCTCCTTGCGTCCAAGGCCGAGGCAGTCATGGCAGAGGCGGAGTAGAAGGGATCAAGGCTGCTTCACGAGCCGCTGCAAAGCGCGGTCACGCACACCATCGAGCAAGAGAATGTAACTCCCGGCCGAGAGATGGGCCAATGGCAGCGTGCTCGGTTCGGCCGATGGGGCCAGCCGTCTGCGGAATACGATTCGACCTGCCCCGTCGAGAAGTTCCAGAGTGCGCCATTCCGGGCTAGGAACCACGGTGAGCGCATCGGTGAAGGGTGAAGGCCAGGCCAATCGGGCATTGTACCCGCCGAGCTCTGCAACCGAGACTTCAGGCATGATGAAGACCTCACGGCATATCGTGCTCACGCATGTATCGCTCAGCAGCGGCCCCCACGCCCTCAGCGTGCCGCAAATCGAGTAACTCTGCTGGGGCACATAGGCATGAGCCACAATGCGCCCCGTGCCCACCGCTCCATCACCGAAGTCCCAATCGTAACGGGCATTCATGCCGGTTACGTTCGAGGTGTCCACAACGCCGACCAGGTTCTCATACTGAAGCACCGCGAAGCCCTGGGTTACGACCTCGGAACAGGGCAGGCCGGCAGGGCCCAGATAGAGCCATTGGCACAGCGTGGCGGTGCAATAGGAAGGCGGCGCGCCTACCACGGTAAGGCAAACCTCGAAGGGGCCATTGCCTTGGAAGGTGTGCGAAGGCGATGGAGAAGAAATGATGCTGGAGCCATCGCCGAAGCTCCAGAAGGTGTTTTGCACGACCCCTGCAGGGAATTGCGTGAGGTCTTCGAAGGTGATGGTGCCGGCGCTGGCCCCTGCAATCCCGAAATTGACGATGAGGCTGGCGCAATCTGCATAGGCTTGCGGTGCAACAAGCTTGCACACGGTGGTGATGCACGGCTGCGAAGCCATCGGGTCGAAGGCCTGCACCGTGTAGCACATGGGGTAGGGCTGTGGGGTGAAGTAGGCGATTGTGGGGTCGCTGGTGTAATCCGTTGACCAAGTGCCTGAATCATAATTGTAATAATCCCACTGCGCACCCGTCACCGATGTGCTGCCCGGGGTCACTTCGGGTGTGAATTGGCACAGGTAGCCGTCCAGGTAGGCCGTTGAGAAATCAACGTGCATGCTGGTATCACACGTTTGAAGCGTGCCGCCACCCTTTGCGAGCGAATACCCGCTGAGTACTTGCCCTTGCGAAGCAATAGGCCAAGCGAGTCCGATCAAGATTGAAGCGATGGTGTCACGGAAGAAAGGCATGAGGTCAGAAGCGGTGTTGGATCATGAGGCGCAGCCCGAAGCGTTCAGGACGGGCATTTGCGTCCGAAGCGCCCCCGAAAGTGGTCAATGCCATTGAGGCGAATGGCGTAGCGATGATGCGTGAGCGGTCGGTCAATACGAAGCCGAGGTCGATTCCAGCAATAGCGGAAAGGCTCCATGGGTAACGAGCTCGCAATTCGGACGCCGAAAGTTGTCGTGCACGCACCATGCGGTCCGAGGGGTCCACGGCCAAGCTTGCCGAGGATCGTATGGAAGTATGCTCGCCGACGAGACCTGCACGAGGCCCGAAGCGCCACCGCTTGGCTGCCAACTGCCATGCCGCCTCCAACGGAATGCGCACGCGCACGCGGCGGTCGGCTCCTTCAGCTTGGGCTTCGCGAACCACATCGGTGGTGACTGTGTCCACGGAAGAGGCGAAGACCTGTGTGTTCAACGTGATGACCTGGGTCACGGTCTCTGTTTGTCTTTCGGTGCGCTGATCGAGGCTGCGGTAGGTCTGATCCAATCGGTCGGCCTCTATACCAAGCCCGATGCTCAATCCCGAAGGCCAGGCGCGGCCAGCCAAAGCACCGATTGCCACGCCGCCCTGCCATCGCCCGCTGCCCTGCAAGGCGCGTAGCAGGTTCGCTTGGTCGCTTTGCCATTGATAGCGGGAAGCTTGGGCGCTTGACGTGATCGCTATCCACCATGTCCCGCGGGAGCGCACCGTGTGCATTGGGCTAACGCCCCACGCCTTTTCTGGCAGGGGTGTCGAGAGTGCAAGAATGGGCTGGAGGCGGCTGATCCTATCATTCACTCGACCGCGATGAGTTTCTTTTCGCTCATCGGACAAACGGCCGTCTTCGATTCGGATGGCGGGCGTCAGAAGACCCGTCCCGTCCCCGGCGGAGTTGCTGTTCGACAACCCCAACGCAACGCTTGCAATCAATGAAGGAGGATTGGTTGATTTCGGGGACTTGCGATTGGGGGTTGTTGGCGGCTCTTGTGATTTCTGCGAAGGAGTCGTTAAGGCTGTCGCGGGTGACATGGTCCTCAAGGAAACCTCGCTTCCCGGCCGCTCAATCGGTTCATATTCTCCCGTGCTTGTTGTTGGCAAAGCACCCTCCACAGCTGCCGGGCCCTTGCGCACATCGACGACTTCGGTTGGGGCGTCTGTCCGCATGCTCGAACGCATCACCCAGGCAACGCTGGCGGCGGATCCAATCAGCAGGAGCAGACCAGCCAACAGGCGACGCCTCCAGATCAACGCCCGCCGCCGTTTGGCTCGCACGTGGGCCAAGATGGCCGCCCCCACCTCATTAGGCGGGTCGGCAGCGGCGCCTTGCAGGCTCCTGCGGAAGAGCTCGTCAATGGGATGCATTCCCGACATGTACAGGGGTGGTTGAGGCAGTGATCATCGATTGCAGCATGCGCCGCGCCTTAGCCAATTGGCTCCGCGAAGTGCTCTCACCGCACCCCAGCATGCTGGCAATCTCGGCGTGGTCGAAGCCTTCAATTGCGAAAAGGTTGAATACCAAGCGGTAGCCTTCAGGCAGCGTGGAAACCATGGCCAAGAGCTCTTCGGTTCCCAAGCGATCCATGGCATCGGAGGGCACGGGGCTCTCGGGCAGTTTATCCAAACCGAAGCGTTCCTGCTGGAAGCTCTTGCGACGGTAGCAGTTGATCGCGGTATGCACCATGATCCTGCGGACCCAGCCCTCCAATGAGCCCTCCATGCGGAAGTCCTTCAGCTTCTCGAACACGCGGATGAATCCTTCTTGCATCAGGTCCTGGGCCTCCAGCTCGTGGCGCGCATACCGAAGGCACACCGCATACATGCGGCGCGCGTACCGGGCATAAAGGGCTTCTTGGCAGCGCGGTTCGCCATCCAAGCAGCCCTTTACCAGCTCGCGTTCGGTCAGTTCACGCAACGAAGGGCCTTTCTAGGGCCAAGACACCCGTCGCATGCGCGGCGCTGCCTTGGCGTTAGGGCACGGGAAGATAGGCGCGGACGAGTGAAAGCACCGCCCCCAAGCAAACGGTAGCAAACGGCTGTAACCACTTACAACCGGGTACTAGCCGAATCCCCGGTGCTGCTTGGGAAAATGTTTGCAGCGTCGGTCGGCATCAGCACCGGTCGGCGGAAACCGAAAGTCAAACACACAAAAACCCAAGTACCATGAACACGCTGAAGAACAAAGTCCACCTCGTAGGGAACCTCGGCTTCGACCCCGAAGTGCGCGAGATTGCAAAAGGCCGCAAAGTGGCCCGGCTGTCAGTAGCCACGCACGACAGCTACAAGAACGCCAGCGGCGAGCGCGTCACCGACACTCAATGGCACACCGTGGTGGCCTGGGGCCAGACCGCCGAGATGGCCGAGCGCCTCTTGCGCAAAGGATCACCCGTGATGCTCGAAGGGCGCCTGGTGCACCGCAGCTACGAAGCCAAGGACGGCAGTAAGCGCTACATCACCGAGGTCGTGATGAGCAACTTCCAGCTGCTGCCGAACAAGCGCGAGGAAGCTGCTGCGGCTTGAGCCGAAAGAAGCAACTGAATGAAGAAGGGCGACCCGTAATGGTCGCCCTTCTTCATTCTTGGACAGCGGATGACGGTCAATACATGGTCAACGGCAAGGCTCGAACCCCAGCAACCTATTCCGCCTCCAGTTCCGCCTCCACCTCTTCCGTGATGTCCATGTTGTGGTACACGGCATTCACATCGTCGTCCTCATTGAGCAGGTCAACGAGCTTGAGCACGGCCCGAGCAGTGGTGATATCGGCCGGCATGGTGGAGAGCGGGAAGCGCTTCAGTTCGGCGCTCTTCACTTCCACACCGAGCTGCTCGAGCTTCTGCTGCATGGTGCCGAAGGAGGCGAATGGCGCGTAGATGATGAATCCTTCCTCATCGCGCAGCACGTCGTCGGCGCCGCCATCGATCAGCTCCATCTCGAATTCATCGGGATCGCGGCCTTTGAGGGCGGCGGCTTCCAGCACGAACTCGGCCTTGCGCTCGAACACGTGCGAAAGCGATCCGGAGGTGCCCAGGGTCCCTCCGCACTTGGAGAAGAAGCTGCGCACATTGGCCACGGTGCGCGTGGGGTTGTTGGTGGCCACGTCCACGAACACGGCAACGCCACCGGGCGCGTAGCCTTCGTAGTTCATTTCGCTGAAGTCCGCCTCGCCGCCGCCCGCCGCCTTCTTGATCGCGCGGTCGATGTTGTCCTTGGGCATGTTCATGCCCCGTGCGTTCTGGATGGCCACCTTGAGGCGGCTGTTCGCTTCGGGGTTCGGCCCACCGGCCTTCACGGCCATGGCGATCTCCTTGCCGATGCGGGTGAAGAGCTTGCTGAGCTTGGCGTTGCGCGCGAAGATCTTGTGCTTGCGTTTCTCGAAGATGCGTCCCATGAGGCGTGGCCGTTTGCGGAGCGCGAATGTAGCCAGTGAGCCGCGAGCCGTGCCCTCTGCTTGGAGGACTCGCTCACGGCCCGGGGCCCAACCCCTCGTAGCGCCTGCGCGCTAGTTGAACCCGACCAACTGCAAGCCCACCGCCCAGGGGATGAGCTCCGGCCCTTTGCCCTCTTGGAAGAGCGGCGTGAGCGAACGCTCTGCGAATAGCGTGAACTTGCCGAAGCCGATGCGAGCAGCCGCTGCCAAGCGGTAGGGCAGCAGGTTGAAGCCGCCCTTGTCGCGGTCCAGAACGGTCTTGCCCTCCACTTGGTAGCGCTGCTTGTACATGGTATCGAAGTACCAGCTGCCCACCACGCCCACCGCAAGATTGACGTTTTTCCGGCGCGAGTAACGGTAGCGCTTCGCGAGGGCGCCAGTGGTGTCGGCTCGGGCGGCTTCGAGGTCGGAAGCGCTGGGCAAGGGCGCGCGCTTGGTGTTGAACTCAAGCATCAAGGGCATGCGGAAGCCCATCATGCGCAGCTTGTTCTTATCGATGTCAGGGCTTTCAACCGGCACACCGAAGACACTATCGCCCTGTTGCGCCAAGAGCACATTCTCCTTCAGGCGATAGTTCACGAATTCCCAGCCCAGGCCGGTGAGCAGGCCAACGTGGTGCGTGCCGAACTCGATCTTCTGCTCCATGAAGTTGATGCTCAGGAACCGCGAGCGACCGTGGTCAATCTGCATGAACTCGGCGCTGGCATCGAGGTCCGCATCGCCATCGGCACCTGTGAGGAAGTTCACGCCGGCATCGACCCCGGCCCAATTGGTGAACTGGTTGCGGCGCTCGCGGCGCTTGTCGCGAAGCACTTCGTTGATGCTGTCCTCCTTGCTGACCCAAGGTTTGGGCTCGGTCTTCACCGTGATCCGCTTGTACTTGGTGTCGATGGTGAAGCCGCCCTTGGCGACCACGGTGTCGCCTTCGGTCATTTTCACGGTGAGGCCTTCATCGCTCTGCAGGCGCAACTCCAACGCCTGCATGCGGTCGGGAGAAACGGCGGTATCGTTCTGCGCGTTGGCGGTAAGGGACAGCAGCAGAATGGAGGAGATCAGGAGCGCAGTTTTCATGGGTTAGTCTTCTTGGCCATAGGACGAACTCATGCAAGCGGAGTTACAGCGCGATGCAAATGCGAACGGCCCCGCTCCCGCGAGGCCGTTACGCTCCAAGCTGCCGCTGCCTATCAGCCTTGGCGCTCGGGATGGAAGTCGATGACCATGTGCGTGGTTCTCCAGATGCCTTCGGGATTGCTGCCGATGTCGATGCGCGCCAGCTTGCGCAGCACGTAGGCCCGAAGGCGCTCGTTGGAGCTGTTGCAGGTGAGCACTTGCACCTTGCCTTCCGCGTCGATGTTGAAGCTCACGAAGACCTTGCCCGTCATATCCCCCTGTTCCAGCCAGGGATAGCTCATGTGGCGGTTCAGGGCCCGGTCGAGCGCGCGCTCGAGCACGGTGGCGGTGGCTGGCGCATTTCCAGGGATCGGCTCGGCGGCACGGGCGTAGCCCAAGGTGAGGACTGAGGCGAAGACGAGCAGGAATCGAGCGATGCGGGTTCTCATGGCAGTGGTGGTGTTGCGTTGATTGCGCATAGGACGGGGCCACGGCCGGCCTCGTTACAGAAATACGGTGGCTGGATGATGAGCGGTGCTCCCGCGATGATGGGCGGTGCGCTCAGTGCTCAGCGGCGCGCGCTCAGCGCCAGGTGGCGGCTCAGGCGCAGGTCGAAGCCTCGGCTGCGGCCCCGGCCATCACGCTTCACCACGAAGCCTGCGCGATCACCGGCCACGGCGCGCAACGCGCGATCGGCTGCGGCTTCGGCATCCGTGGCGTCCAAGGGCCGGGTGGGCTCGGCTTCCAGGGCCAACAAGCGTTCCCGCACGGCACCGGTGAACGCTTGCCCCATCGTGGGCACGGCACCTTCGATGGCGCGCTGCCCGACCGCATCGGCTTGCGCGAGCACGGCCGGCTCTTCGGTTCGTGGATTCGGCTCCGGTGTCAGCGCATCTTCAACCGGCACGTGCGCCATCGGTGCATCTTCTGGCTCCGGTGCTGGTGGCAGCGGCTCCGCAGGTTCAGGTATCAGGGGCGATTCGACGACCTGTCGCTCCTGTGGTTGGTGATGCACAGGCGCACTCGATTCAATGGGCTCCACGATTGAATCAGAGACCGGAACTTCATCGCGCTCATCAGGTTGTCCGCCTTCGGGATGCGGTTGCTGAGCCGCTTTCGGAATGGTTGTTCCTCGATGAGCGAAGCCGGGATCCGCATTGCCTTCGCTGCGCGACCACCACCAGCCGAGTCCCAGCAGCAGCGCGATGGAGGCGGCCGCAGCCAATCGCCACGCCTTTCCCCAGGCGCCAATGGCAATCACCTTCGCCGAGCGCTTGAGTCCGGGCCTCCCGCTGAACACGATGGTCTCAGGAGCAATGCGGGTCGCTTTCACTAGGGCCCACTCCTTCCGAGCCTGCTCGTGTTCCGCGAATAGCTCGTCGAGGGCGCGTTCTTGTTCTGTGCTCAGGTCGCCTTCGAGCCGGGCCACGAGGAAATCTTCCAGATCGCCCAAGGTGGGCCGACCTGCAGGCGGCAAAGCGCGATGAAGCGATCCACGGTTATTGAAGGCAATTGGCTCCGGGGTGATTCGGGCGTGCGCGTATTGGCGGTCCGTGCGCTGTGCCGTGGGACGAGATCTCAGGAACTCCGTCAGGGCCTGCTCCTGTTCCGGGTTCAAATCCCCTTCATGCCGGGCGATGAGGTGGTCGTGCAGCGTCAGCGCGGTGACGGAGCCCGTCGGGGGCAGCGTGCGTTTGAGGGCATCGCGGTCCGTGTCGGGGAACCGAGCGGAATCGGCATCGACCATGGGTAATGCCTCCTCCGAGGGCCTGAACTGCGGGTGGGCGATCAGGAAGGCTTCGAGCTCTCGCTCCTGTTCGGCTGTCAATTGCCCGTCCAGCTGATCGAGCAGCCAGGCCTCGTAGTTGTGGGGGCCGAGGCGTTCACTCATAGCACCAGGTCGAGTTGGCCGATGTGGTCCTTGAGTGCCGTACGGCCGCGGTAGATGTACACCTTCACTTGCGGCAGATTCAACCCGGTGAGTTCCGCGATCTCCTCGTAGCTGTAGCCCTCGAGGTCGCGAAGCAGCACCACGCTGCGCTGGATCGGCGGAAGCGCAGCCAGCGCGGCATCGAGCACGGCCTTCAGGTCTGGCTGGGCCATGCTTGTGTGCTGAAGGTCCGCATGGTGCTCTTCCATGCGGCGCACGCGACCACCCTTGCGGGTCTCGTCGACGATGGCGTGGTGCGCGGTCGTGAACAGATAACTCTTCGCCTTGGCCCCGTCTACCTGATCCACCCTGGCCCAGAGCCGGGCGAAGCTCTCCTGAACCACATCCTTCGCGTGATCAGCATCGCGCAGGTGCTTCAAAGCGAAGCGGTACAGGCCATCGGCATGCGCGTCCACGGCGGCGTTGAATTCAGCGATGGTCATCGGGGAGGGAGCCGGTGCCTGAGGGTGTGACGCGCGAAGGCGGATGAAGTTACAGGTGGGCCTGCCGCATCACCGCCGACCTGTTGAAAGCCCTGTGCGCCCCTGGAGCAGGCAACGCAATGCACGGTTGACCTTTGCCGCAATGGACGCCTTACTGCACGGAGGGCAGCGCACGCGCGGGATCGCTCCCGAACAGCGCGCTGATGCGCCCCTGGTGAGCATCGTGACAGTCGTATTCAACGGAGCGGCCACGCTTGAGCGCACCATCCAGAGCGTGCTGGCGCAATCGTACCCGAACATCGAGTACATCATCGTCGATGGCGGAAGCACCGATGGCACGCTGGAGATCATTCGCCGCTATGAGGACCGGCTTTCCTATTGGGAGAGCGCGCGTGACAAGGGCATCTACGACGGCATGAACAAGGGTGTGGCGCTCTGCACCGGCGAATGGGTGGGGCTGATCAATGCGGATGACTGGTACGCACCGCACAGCGTGGAGCGCGCCATGGGCGCGGTGCGCGGCAAGAGCGGCATCAACATCGTGCATGGCGACATCTGGCTCGAGTACCCTAATGGGCACAGCAAGGTGAAGCGGGCGCGCCTGAACGGATTCCTGCTGAAGTATTGGGAGATGGTGCTCAATCATCCTTCGTTCTTCGTTCGGCGCAGCTACTATGCCACGCATCCGTTCGACATCACCATCAAGGTGAGCGGCGACCACAAGTGGACGGTTGACGCGTGGATGGAAACGCCGCGGCAGTTCCTCTACCTCGCCGAGCCGCTGGCACATTTCACGGCGGGCGGCGCCAGCATGCGCGTGCCCTTGGGCAGGATGCTGCGCGAAGGACGCTTGGTGAGCCGCGCCATCGGCCATGGGCCCTTCGGCGTGGCGTTGAGCCAGCTGGTGAGGCTCGCGCTCTACGTGCCGCAAGGGCTCAAGCTGATCTTCAACCAGCACGTCTCACCTTTGGCGGGCAAGCAGCAGTGATGGCCAGCGCGTGGAACATCTTCCAGGACTGGGCGGCCGGCAAGGGCAACCCCAAGAGCCGGCTGGTGATGCTGCTGTTCCGCATCGCGCACCTGCTGCGCCAGAGCCCCATCACGTTCATCCTCTTCTTGCCCTACTTCATCGCATACCGCATCGGCGTGGAGTGGTTCCTGTGCATCGAGCTGCCTTGGAAGACGCGCATCGGACCGGGCTTCCGCATAGAGCATGGTCAAGCGCTGGTGGTGAACGACGGAACCGTTTTCGGCGCGGATTGCACCGTGCGCAACAGCTGCACCATCGGCAACAAGCAACTGAAGGACGGCAGCTACAGCCGCGCGCCCCGCTTCGGCGATCGTGTGGACATCGGCGCGAATGCCGTGATCATCGGGCCCATCACGATCGGGCATGATGTGGCCATCGGAGCGGGCGCCGTGGTGGTGAAGGATGTGCCCGCGAAATGCGCGGCCATCGGGAACCCGGCGCGCAATGTGCCGCGGGGGTGAAGGCCCGCTCAACGGAATAGCGCTTCGCGCAGCTTCCGCTTGATCATTTCCTGAGAATAAGGCAGCTCGTGCTCGTCGCGCGGATGCAGGTCCAAGTTGATGTCCTCTGCCGGGACCTCGGCGGGATCGATCAGCCCCAGGCGCTCTTCCATGCCATCGAGCAGGGCCGCCGCGTCGATGCCAGCGAGATCGAATCGCGCGCGCGTGAATGGGTCCTGGAGCCGCTCGTTCACGAGCCTCCAATCGATCACGATGGGCTGTTCGCTGCCGATGAGCAGGAAGCCGGGCACCTCGGCCACGTGCGTGAATACGCTGCAGAATGTGCGCCTCACCCGCGGGGTAGGGCACCAGGTAACGGCGTATCCTCCCGGCAGCAGCCTTTCGCGCAGCAACTCGAAGTACTGCTTGGAATAGATGTTACCGGAATAGCTCGAATTAGGCCGCAGGGCATCGGCCTCGATCACGTCATACCGCTCTGCCGACGCGCGGAGCTGGTATCTGCCATCACCTGCGACCAAGCGCAATCGAGGATCCTCGAGCAGGTGCACGATGGCTGAATCGCCCACGCGATCGGCGTATGCGCGCACGGCCAGAGCCTGGTTGCTCATGATCTCGAAGCACGTTATCCGGCGCGTCTCCGGCCGGGATGAAATGCCATACACGGTGCCACCGGAACCGAGTCCGATCACCGCGACATGCACTGGATTCGGATGCAGCAGCACCGGAAGAGCTCCCAGCCGTGCATGAACGAGATCCTGGTGATAGGGCATGATGCTCTGCCCGAGTCCATTGGCGAACACCACGCCCACCAGCCCTTTCCCGCGATCGTACCTCTTGATGATGGAGAGCCCCGATTCATTCTCCTCGCAGATGAAGCGCTCCTTCAGTTCCATGCCGCTGAGCCTCATCCACAGCTCTTGATTGCCCGGAAGAACGGCCACCATGACCACCAGCACAAGAGCATAGAAGCCAGCGCTCCAACGCTCGCGAGCATGGCGCTTGAAAGACACCGCTGCGTAGACCAGCCCGATGAGCGCAATGGCCTTGATCATCGGGGCAGTGCCCAAGCTGCGGAACCCGACCCAGGTGATGCACCAGGCGCCTGCGGCAGAGCCGACGATGTTCACGAACTGCAGCCAGCCCACCTTGCGCCCCACTTCCTCGAAGCGATCCTGCACGATAGCCTGCGATACGGAGAAGCTCATGCCCATGAGGAACGTGGGCAGGAACATGAGGAAAAGGGGCACGATGACATAGGTGCAGAGCAGCATGCGCGGACGCAGGTCTGGCTCGTAGCTGAGCAGGTATTCCCGCAGGAAGAGGAACGCATCGGTGCGCCAGATAACTGCCAGCAGCGCCAAGAAAACGAAGGCCATGCTCCCATAGAGCAGCATCTGCGCCCGAAGGAACAGTCGCTCACGGCCCAGGATGCCGCGCGAGGCCGCCATGCGCCCGCCCACTGCGGTGCCGATGGCCATGGACACGAGATAAATGGCCAGCAGGATGGAGAAGGTGAGTGCCACGGACTTGATCATGGTCTCCAACACGCGGAACCAGATCAGCTCCAGCGAAAGCGCTGCGAAGCCGGAGATCGCATAGTGTGCTGACCAAGCCACGAGCGCCGGCGTTGCGCGCAAGGGGAGGCGTACGGCATTCGCGCATTCGCGCGCATCGGCACCGTTGGCTGGGCGCCGCAAGGCCAAGACGACCGCGCCAATGGCGCATGCCGCATTCAAGGCCACGCCGAGCCAGATGGAACCGGAATAACCGAAGGCACGAACGAGCACCACGCCAGTGACCAAGGCACCGATGCCGGCGCCCAACGTGTTGATGAAATAGAGCGAGCTGATGTAGCGCGCCTGCTGCGACATGGCGCTCAGCCTGAACGCACGGGAGAGCACTGGCAGTGAGAGCCCCATCAGGAATGTGGGCAGCAAGAGCACCAAGAAGACCAGGGCCATATTGCCCATGGTGCCCAAGTGCGCACCGGAAGCAGAGAGGTAGAGCCAATCGTACAGGATGTGCTTGCTGCCAGCCGCGAAGAGCATGATGCCCAGCTCGGCGGCCACGAAGAGCATCAGGTTCCTGCGTGGTTCATTGGCGTCGGCTAACCTGCCGCCAACCAGATAGCCAAGGCCCAGGCCGGACATGAAGGCCGTTACGATCAAACTGATGCTCACCGTGTCTGAGCCCGTGTAGAAGACCAGCATGCGCTGCCACGCCACTTGGTAAAGCAGTGCAGCAAAGCCAGACAGGAAGAAGAGCGATAGTACCAGGGTTCGGGCGAATCGACCCTGCTGCGAGCGTTCCATGCCGATGAGCGTACAGTGTGGCGCCGAGGTTCAATCCAGCTTCAGCACCGCGAGGAAGGCCTGCTGCGGCACTTCCACCGTGCCGATCTGCTTCATCTTCTTCTTCCCCTCCTTCTGCTTCTCGAGGAGCTTCCTCTTCCTCGAAATGTCGCCGCCGTAGCACTTCGCGGTAACGTCTTTGCGCAGGGCCTTCACCGTTTCGCGGGCCACGATCTTCGCGCCGATGGCCGCTTGGATCGGGATGTCGAACTGCTGGCGGGGGAGGAGCTCCTTCAGCTTGCTGCACATCTTCTTGCCCAGCTCATGCGCATGGTCGCGGTGGATGAGCGCGCTCAGGGCGTCCACGCGTTCGCTGTTGAGGAGGATGTCGAGCTTGATCAGGTCGCTCTCCTTCAGGCCCACCGGGTGGTAATCGAAGCTGGCGTAGCCGCGCGAGATGCTTTTGAGCTTGTCGTAGAAATCGAAGACCACCTCGCCCAGCGGCAGTTCGAAGCTGAGCTCCACGCGGTCGGTGGTGAGGTAGTTCTGGCCGGTGAGGATGCCGCGCTTCTCGATGCACAATGTCATGATCGCGCCGGTGTACTCGGCCTTGGTGATCACCTGCGCCTTGATGTACGGCTCTTCGATCTTCTCGATGTGCATCACATCGGGCAATTCGCTCGGATTGTGGATCTCGAATACTTCTCCGTTGGTCTTGGTTATCACGTAACCCACGTTGGGCACGGTGGTGATCACGCTCATGTTGAACTCGCGCTGCAGCCGCTCCTGGATGATCTCCATGTGCAGCAGGCCTAGGAAGCCGCAGCGGAACCCGAATCCGAGCGCTGCGCTGCTCTCGGGCGTCCAGGTCAGGCTGGCGTCGTTGAGCTGGAGCTTCTCCATGGCATCACGCATCTCCTCATAGTCGTCCGTATCCACGGGGAAGATGCCCGCCCAAACCATGGGCTTCACTTCCTCGAACCCGTGTATGGCCTCGGCGCATGGGCGATCACGGTGCGTGATCGTATCGCCCACCTTCACCTCGCTGGCGGTCTTGATGCCGCTGATGATGTAGCCCACATCGCCCGCCTTCACATCGGGGCGGGGCTGGATCTCCATTTTCAAGCAGCCCACCTCGTCGGCGCCGTATTCGACCCCGGTGTTGAAGAACTTCACCTGGTCGCCCTTGCGGATGGTGCCGTTCTTCACGCGGAAGTAGGCGATGATGCCGCGGAAGGGATTGAAGACGCTGTCGAAGATGAGTGCCTGCAGCGGTGCGTTCGGGTCGCCTTTCGGAGCGGGGATGCGATGCACGATTTCCTCGAGTACCTTATCCACGCCGAGGCCGGTCTTGCCGCTGGCCGCCATGATCTCTTCGCGCTTGCAGCCTAACAGGTCCACGATCTGGTCCTTCACCTCTTCGGGGTTCGCGCTCGCGAGGTCCATCTTGTTAAGGATGGGGATGATCTCCAGGTCGTGCTCCAACGCCAGGTAGAGGTTGCTGATGGTCTGCGCCTGTATGCCTTGGGTGGCGTCCACGATGAGCAGCGCGCCTTCGCAGGCGGCGATGCTGCGGCTCACTTCGTAGCTGAAATCCACATGGCCGGGGGTGTCGATCAGGTTCAGGACGTACTTCTTCCCATTGAGGGTGTAGTCCATCTGGATCGCCTTGCTCTTAATGGTGATCCCGCGCTCGCGCTCCAGGTCCATATCGTCAAGGGCCTGCGCTTGCATATCGCGATCGGCGATGGTGCCGGTCATCTGCAAGAGGCGGTCGGCCAGGGTGCTCTTTCCGTGGTCGATGTGGGCGATGATGCAGAAGTTGCGGATGTGTTCCATGAATCCGGTCGGGGAGGGCGTTGTAAGGGCGCGCGAATGTACCCCAATGGCTTGCGCTGTGCGGGGAAGGCGCTACCTTAGGTGGCTCGAAGCCGACGACAAGCAACCATTGCGCGTCCTGGCCATCCATAATTGAAGCAGCTTACACCCCATCACGCATGCGCCATCATACGCTCCCCCGAATCGCGGCTCTTTCGACCCTGGCCTTCGCCCTGAGCGCGTTGGCTCAGAATGGCAACGACGCTCATCCGAGCCTGATCCGGGTGGAAGCTGATCGTCAGGTGCTTGGAGCTGAAACCATGGTTGAGGTGGGGAGCAATGCGGAGGTGGATGACCTTGGGGTGCTTCCAGCGCTGCCCATGAAGCCCGTTGGTCTTTTAGCCGCAACTGCCTTCACGCCCGATGGCGATGGCCTGAATGACAAGTACTTTCCCTACATGATGGGGATGGAGCTGGGGCTCAGTCGGTTTCAGGTATTCGATCGGTGGGGGCGCCAACTCTACAGCACCACCTCGGGCGAAGGCTGGGATGGCACCTTTGGCACGGCCGGGGCAGCCATGCCCTTGGGGGTTTATGTCTGGCATCTGGAGGCTTGGCCGGCAGGGTCGCGCGACAAGGTGGAGATCTCAGGATCGGTGACCCTGATTCGATAGGAGCGGACCGCCTTGCGAGTGTCTTAGCGGAGAGGGCCGCGCTCAGGCAACTTCCGTTGCCAGACCCGAATCATAGAACACGGACCGCCATGACGGATGAACAACTCGTTTCCGGATGCATCAATGGCGACCCGATTGCGCAGAAGGCTCTTTATAAGGCCTATGCCAGGAAGATGATGAGCATTTGCATGCGTTATGCCGGCAACCGTGAACAGGCCCAGGACATGCTCCAGGACGGCTTCGTGAAGGTGTTCCAGAAGATGGACCACTACCGAGGCGACGGCCCCTTGGGCGGCTGGATCGCGCGGACCATGGTGAATACGGCCTTGGACCATATTCGGCGCAACAAGCCGTACGACCACAGCGTGGACCTCACCGAGGCCGAGCACCTTCACCAAGCAGATGAGCAAGTGCTCACCACCATGACCACGGACGAGCTGATGGAGCTGATTCAAGCTCTTCCGCCCGGATACCGCACGGTGTTCAACCTTTTTGCGATTGAAGGCTTCGCGCACAAGGAGATCGCGGAGCAGCTGGGCATCTCTGAGAACACGAGCAAGTCGCAATTCATGAAAGCGCGGGCCTATCTGCGCAAGCTGCTGCCCAAAGAAGTGGGCGCACCCTATGCTAACGACCATGAAGAATAGCCTGAACGACCTGTTCCACGAGCGATTCCAGGGCCACGAGGCACCGGTGGATCCCGGCACGTGGGCCGTGATCGAGGCCAAGCTGCTTACCGCCGCACCTGTTTCGGACCCTGTGAATGACCTGTTCCGCGAACGGTTCCAGAATCACGAGTCGGCCGTTGATCCGAGCATTTGGAACGGCATCAGCAGCCAACTCGGGCATCCAGTGGCCGGAGGCGGCTGGGCAAGCTCCTTTGGATGGATGGCGGCGGGCATTGCAGGGGTCGTGGCCATTGGCGCACTCGTCATCGCGCTTAATGGAGGCAAGCCTGAAGCCGCCATTGCTGATACAATGACAGTCGAAGAGCAGGGACATCCTGCAACGGAACCGGTCTTTGAGAATCTCATCGCGGAACCGGTTGTCGAAGCCTCTATGGCACCGGTCGCGGCGCCCACCGCTGCCCGCAACCCTGTCCTTCCCGAGAATGGGGCGGGTCCCGCTCTTTTGACCAGCGCCTCTTCGACCCCGGTACAAGCCCCACCCGCGGAGGAAAAGGTCGAGGTGGTCGAGCAGATCATCGAAGGGCTCACGGTACAGACCATGCTCGAAGTACTGGCTTATGAGCCAGCGCCAACCGAACAGCCTTCCATACCCGAGCAACAGGCGGAACAGCCGTCAACGGGGTCGGGCTCAACGACCGAAATGCCTGTGGATGAGGAAGCTACCAAGCTATTCATGCCCAACACCTTCACCCCGAATGGCGATGGCATTAACGACACCTACCGTATCCTGCCACGGCAGGGCTTCAGCAGCGTGCTGGTGCGCGTGTATAGCATGAAGAACAACCAGCTCGTGTTCAGCTCGGCCAGCATCGATGATGAGTGGCAGGGCATTAATTGCGACGATGGCATGTACCTCGTTGCGGTGGAGGCAATAACACTCGGAGGCCGCGTGGTGGCCGATGGCAAAGTGGTGTGGCTGAACCGCGGCAGCACTAATTGAGAATCAGCCGGATGCGCTGCGTAAGTTTGTCGGCCCTTCGCGGAAAGGCGAGGATTTAATATCCGACTGGATGATGGCGCGCACCCGACTCCTTGCCCTGGCAGCTTTTCTGATTTGCGCAAGTGCTCATTCCCAGGGCCCATTGATCATGGGCGCAGCAGATTACCATGCCGCCAAGCTTGCGGGCACGCTGGCTCCGGGCGCCATGCCTAGCACCCCTGCTCCAGAAAGCGATCTGGTACCACCAAGCGGTGGCGAAGAGCGTGGTGGCGGCCCAGACGATTGCAATTGCTGGATTGAGCCGGACGCCAGTTACACATTGGCCATGGCGCCGAACGACGATGGATCCACCGGCAACCTGCCGCTTCCCTTCACCTTCAACCTGTACGGAGACACGTACACTTCCTGCTTCATCAACAACAACGGCAACATCTCATTCCTGCAAGCATTCGGCACATTCAGCGCCACGGCTTTCCCCAACGCGAACAACCGGATGGTAGCGCCCTTCTGGGCGGATGTGGATACCCGAGGGAATGGCGGGCAGGTCTGGTACAAGATCACACCCACGGCCATGTACGTGAACTGGGTGGGCGTGGGCTATTTCAACCAACAGACCGATAAGCGGAATTGGTTCCAGGTGATCATCACCGATGGCAATGATCCGGTGGTCGGCATTGGGAAGAACGTGAGTTTCTGCTATAAGGACATGCAGTGGACCACCGGCAGCGCATCTCAAGGCGTCGGCGGTTTCGGCGGCATTCCAGCAACCGTTGGCGCGAACCGCGGCAATGGCACGGACTTCATCCAGTTCGGTCGTTTCGATCACGCAGGCAGTGATTACGACGGACCGTTCGGTGTCCCGGATGGCATCAGTTGGCTCGACTTCAAGAATTTCGTGTTCACCACGGTCACCAGCACGCAGAACATCCCGCCCATCGCCGCTGGCCTTTACCTCTGCGATACGCTGCGTGCCTGCGTGGGCCAGACCGCAGACCTTGAACTCACCTTTCTCTCACCCGAGAATAACCAGACCACGGTGGCCACCTCCAGTGCGCCCACCATCAGCTCATGGACGGAGATTTCCAACACCAGCGGAATCGTGGCTTCTGTCACCGGGCAGTTCACGCCCACGGCAGGTGAGATCGGCTTTCACACGGTCACCTTCACCGGTACCGACGATGGCACTCCGAATCTCAGTTCCATCATCGATATCGTGATCGAAGTGACGCCAGCGCCCTCGAGCCCCCCAGCGATCGTCGGGCCCGCGGCCATCTGCGCAGGGCAGAGCACTACACTCACGGCCACCGGCCCCTTCTCGAACTTTGTTTGGAGCAACGGCCAGAGCGGTCCTTCGATTACCGTGAATCAGCCCGGCACCTTCACCGTGACGGGCGGCAACGGTCTTTGCCAGCTCACATCTCCGCCATTCACGGTCTCCATCGTGAACGCACCTGAGCTCTCCATCTCGGGTCCTGACCTCTATTGCGGTGAGCCGCTCCCCGACCTCACGGCCTCATTCGGCTACGACAGTCTCTTATGGAGCACCGGCGAGACCGATCAGACCGTTTTCGTTGGGGGAGGAACCTACACGGTGACAGGCTACTACCAAGGCTGCGTGAATGTTTCCGCACCCTTTACCGTGGTTGAGCAGGACCCGGGCCCACCCGCGATCACCGGCGCACTGCAATACTGCGAAGGCGCCAACACCACGCTGAGCGTGAATGGCTCGCTCTACGACCTGATCCAATGGAGCACCGGAGCCTTCGATGAGTCGATCACGGTCACCGCTGGTTCGTACAGCATCACCGCGCAATTCCTGAATTGCATCTATGAATCGCAGGTCACCGTGCAGGAGATCGTGCTGCCGCCGGTTTCGATCACCGGTCCGGCGCAGCTCTGCGAAGGAGGCATCGTGAACATCAGCGCCACACCCGGCTTCGAGACTTACACCTGGAACAACAACGCGGTCGGCCAATCCATCAGCGTGCAAGCAGGAACCTATTTCGTGGCAGCCAGCATAGGGCCCTGCACCACTTTCTCCAACACCTTCACCGTAACGCAGGTGCCGAACCCCGCGCCGGTGATCACAGGACCGAACTTCAGCTGCGGCGGCACTCCGGTCCTGCTCGCTACCACCCAGCCATTCCAGAGCTACAACTGGAGCACCGGCAGCACGGCAAGCACCGCGCAGAGCGGCAGCGGTTCGGTTACCGTCACTGTGACCGATGCCAACGGATGCACAGGCACCTCGGCGCCTTATGCAGTGACCGTGGCGAACGACCCGGTAGCAGATTTCGGCACCGAACCGGATTCACCGCAGCCCACTGGCACTACCGTGCAATTCACCGACCTGAGCAACGGGCAAGGAAGCGCCATCACGGATTGGCAGTGGACCTTCGATCCTTCGGGCAACGGCAGCGATGAGCAGTCGCCCGCATGGACCTATGGCGACCCAGGCCAGTACTGGGTCACGCTCATTGTGACCAACGCCTTCGGGTGCACCGATACGATAATGCAGCGCTTCGACATCTACCCGCCCGACATCACCATCCCCAACGTGATTTCGCCGAATGGCGACCGCCAGAACGATTTCTTCGTGATCGACAACATCGAGTTCTGGGTGAACAACCTCACGGTCTTCAATCGCTGGGGCCAGAAGGTTTACGAAGCAACCAATTACAGGAACACGTGGAAGGCCGATGACCTGCCCGATGGCACGTACTATTATGTGCTCACCCTGCAGGACAAGTCGGAATACACCGGCCATGTGACGGTACTACGATGATCAACACCACACGCCGAATGATGTTGCGAAGCTGGATCGCAGTTGGCTTGACCGCTGCAGCGCTGACCGCCAATGCGCAGGAGTATTACATGAACCAGCCCAATGTGAATGCCTGCCAAGGGGCGTTCCTGGACAGCAATGGCAACGGCGGCCCGTACGGTGACAATGAGAACTTCACCTCGGTGATCTGCCCCGATGGATCAGGGCCGGCCATCTCGCTGCAGTGGGTGATATTCAATCTGAGCTCGGCCGGGGTGTCACCGAATGACCAGATGAGCATCTATGACGGGGACAACACGAGCGCGCCGCTGATCGGCACCTGGGCGGCAGGCGACAATCCAGGAATCATCTCAGCGAGCTTCGCTAACCCGACTGGCTGCCTCACGGTGGTCTTTACGAGCAACGGCACGGGCACTGGCGACTTCGCAGCCAACATCACCTGCTTCCAGCCCTGCGAGCCCCCTACGGCCGTGGCCACCTTCGGCAGCGCCATTCCCTTGCTGGCCTGCCAGGGCGAGCAGATCACGTTCAATGCCAGCGCATCGACAGCAGCGAGCGGCTTCAATATCGAACAATACATCTGGGATTTCGCTGACGGCACGGTTGATAGCACCAGCGGAGAGGTGGTGACGCACGCCTTCACGGATCCCGCCGAATACGTTGTGCAAGTCACGGTAGTCGACGATAACGACTGCGCGAGCGTGAACGTGGTTGATCTGCAGGTTCTCGTCAGCACCACGCCGCTCTTCACGGGAACAACGGGCGACACCACGATCTGCCAAGGCGATACGTTGCCATTGGTCTCGAGCCCTACCGCAGTAACCTGGTCCGCTTTGCCGGAAAGCAATTTGGGCGGTGGCTTATTCCTCCCCGATCTGCAGGGTGTCCCTTTCACCACCGCCATCACGTTCACCAATTTCGACCCAGGCCAAACGCTTACCGACCCTACCGACCTGTTGAGCGTATGCGCCACCATGGAGCACAGTTACATGGGCGACCTGGTGATCCAGATTGCCTGTCCGAATGGCCAGACCACCGTGTTCCACCAGCAAGGTGGCGGCGGCACCTACATCGGGGTGCCAGTTGATGACGAGTCGGAAACGCCGGGGACCTGCTGGGAGTATTGCTGGAGCCCCACCGCCACGAATGGCACCTGGATCGAGAATGCCGGGGGTACGATCCCGGCCGGAACCTATGAGAGCGTGCAGCCCTTCAGCAACCTGATCGGTTGCCCGCTCAATGGCCAGTGGACATTCACCATTACTGACCTCTTCGCCATCGATAATGGTTACATCTGCGATTGGTCAATCACATTCGATCCGGACCTCTTCCCCAGCCTCACGGTATACACGCCTGTGCTCGGTCAGACCGCCGACTCTGCTGCATGGACGGGCCAGAACCTGATCAGCGACCCGAACGACCCGTACAGCGCGACGATGGTGGGTGCCACGCCCGGGACCTTCGACTACAATTTCTCGGTAACGGACAACTTCGGCTGCACTTACGATACCACCATCACCGTGACCGTGACACCATCGCCGCAAGCCCCCATCATCATTGGCGGCAACCCTGTCGTGTGCAGCGGCGGCCTGGCGCAGCTTTCCGCTCCGGCGGGTTTCGACACCTACATCTGGCAGCCTGGCAGCCTTTTCGGTTCCAATGTGCAGGTGGGCGCCGGGACTTACACCGTGACCGTGGCCTACGGCAATTGCCCGCTCACTTCGGATCCGCTTACCGTTACGGAAGCCCCTGCACCCTCTCCGGTTATCACGGGCCCGCCGTTCAGCTGCGGTGGAGCGAACGCTACGCTCTCCACCACTGAGCCCTATGCCACCTATGCATGGAGCAATCAAGCCACCACGCCCACCATCACCGTGGGGACCGGTACCTACACAGTGACCGTTACCACCGCGCAAGGGTGCTCCGGAGTCTCGGCGCCCTATCAAGTGCTCGTGGCCAACAATCCGGTAGCTGATTTCGGCACCAGCCCTCAATCGCCGCAGCCCATGAGCACTACGGTTGACTTCACTGACCTCTCCACCATCGCGGGCGGCACCATCACTTCCTGGTCGTGGGACTTCGATGACCAGGGCGCTGGCAGCACGGCCCAGAATCCCTCATGGACATTCGAGAACCCCGGGCAATACGCGGTCACGCTCACCGTGACCACGGCCGATGGCTGCTCGCACTCGGTGACGAACATCTTCGTGATCTTCCCGCCGGACATTACCATCCCCAATGTGATCACCCCCAACGGCGATCGCGCCAACGATTACTTCGTGATCGACAACATCGAGTACTGGGGGAACGAGCTGACGATCTACGGCCGCTGGGGCAACAAGGTGTACTCCGCTACCAATTACAAGAACACTTGGAAAGGCGACGATGTGCCTGACGGCACCTATTTCTATGTGCTCACCTTGAGCGATAAGTCCGAGCGCACCGGTCACATCACCGTTCTGCGCTGAGGGCTCGAGGCTTTGAACAATGGAGGGCCCTTCCACCGTGAAGGGCCTTCCTACTTTAGCCGCCCTTTGAAAACGCCCATCGGATGAAGGTCATCGACCACTTGCGCAAGGCCGACCGCACCCTCTTCAGCTTCGAGATCCTCCCTCCGTTGAAAGGGAGGGACATCCGGTCCATTTACGAGGGCATCGATCCGCTGATCGAATTCGGCCCGAGCTTCATCAACGTGACCTATCACCGGGAGGAGGTGATCTATAAAGAGAAGGGCAATGGACTTACCCAGCGCGTGCGCCTGCGGAAACGGCCGGGCACGGTGGGCATCTGCGCCATGCTCAAGGCCAAGTACGGCATCGACACGGTGCCGCACCTGATCTGCGGCGGCTTCAGCCAGGAAGAGACCGAGGACGCGCTGATCGAGCTCAACTTCCTGGGCATCGACAACGTGCTGGCGTTGCGTGGCGATGCCATCAAGAACGAGGCGCACTTCACGCCGGAACGCGATGGCCATGCGCATGCCGTGGACCTGATCCGGCAGATCAACGGGCTCAACCACGGCAAGTACCTTCACGAGGAAGAGCAGGAGGCCGCCCCCACCGACCTCTGCGTGGGCGCAGCCTGCTACCCGGAGAAGCATCCGGAGGCGCTCAATCTCAACGTCGATGTCGCTTATCTGAAGCAGAAGGTGGATGCGGGTGCCGAGTACCTTGTGACGCAGATGTTCTTCGACAACGCGAAGTATTTCCACTTCGTTGATCTCTGCCGCGAAGCAGGGATCATGGTGCCCATCATCCCGGGCCTCAAACCGCTCACCACGCTCAAGCACATCGCCTTCCTCCCGAAGACCTTCCGTGTGGACCTGCCCGATGCCTTCGCGAACGAACTGGTGAAATGCCGAAGCGACCTCGAGGTGAAGCGACTCGGCATCGAATGGTGCATCGCGCAGGCGAAGGAGCTTCGGGAGCGCAACGCGCCATGCCTGCATTTCTACACCATGGGCCGGAGCGAGGCGGTGCGTGCCGTGGTATCGGCCGTGATGTAGGGGCTGCCCCACCTTACCTTGGCGCTATGCGCGCGCTTGCATTCGTCCTTGCCGCATCGGCACCCTGGCTGATCGCAGCACAGGTCTGCTATGACCCGCACGCCATCGAGCGCATCGCCTCCGACGAGGCGTGCTGCCATGCGGGACTTGCTCAACGCCAGGGACGAAGCGAGCCTTCCCGCGGGTACGACATGGTTCATCACCGCCTCGACCTGGTGATTGACCCTGCGGTGCGCGCCATCTCCGGTCTTGTTACCCACCGGATCACGGCGTTGGCGGAGCTGGAGGCCATTGAACTCGATCTCAGCAATGCCCTTATCGTCTCTTCAACCATCGTGGACGGCACTGCCGTTGCCTATCTGCACGTGGACGACGAACTCACCTTGTTGCTGCCCGACCCCATTGCGGAAGGAGAGACCGCCGAGGTCTCCATCGCCTACGCCGGCGAACCGCCGCAGAACGGATTCGGGTCGTTCGCCCAGGCCGAACATGATGGCGCGCCCATCGTCTGGACCCTGAGCGAGCCTTATGGCGCGAAGGATTGGTGGCCGTGCAAGCAGGACCTGAACGACAAGGCCGATTCGCTGGACCTGATCGTGACCACAACCACTGGCAACCGTGTGGCGAGCAACGGGCTGCTGATCGAAGAAACCGATCTGGGCAACGGGGAGGTGCGCTTCCATTGGCGCCATCGGCACCCGATTGCTTATTACCTCATCGCGCTTGCGGTCACCAATTACAGCGTGTTCAGCAACACTGTTCCACTGGCCGATGGCGATGTGGAGGTGCTCAACTACTGCTACCCCGAGAACCTCGGTGCTTGGCAGATCGCTAGCAACGACATAGTGGCGCAGCTGCAGCTCTATAGCGAGCTCTTCGGGCCCTACCCCTTTGCTGATGAGAAGTACGGGCATGCGCAGTTCGGCTGGGGCGGCGGCATGGAGCACCAGACCATGAGCTTCATGGGCGGCCTATGGTACGAGCTCATTGCGCACGAAGCGGCGCATCAGTGGTTCGGCAACCTGGTCACCTGCGGCACTTGGCAGGACCTCTGGCTGAATGAAGGGTTCGCCACCTACCTGCAGATGCTCTGCTACGAGCGCCTCGCGCCGCAGTACTGGAAGCCGCAGATCCGTGCGCGCATGAATCAGGTGACCTCACAGCCCGGCGGCAGCGTGCTCGTCACCGACACGCTGAATATCGGACGGCTCTTCGATGTGCGGCTCACCTATGCGAAAGGCGCGCTGCTGCTGCACATGCTGCGCTGGGTGTGCGGCGACGAGGCCTTCTTCCAAGGCGTTCGAGACTATCTCAACGACCCCCTGGTGCGCAACAGAAGCGCAGTGACCGCGCAGCTCGTGGCGCATTTGGAAACCGCCAGCGGCTTGAGCCTTTCAGAGTTCATGGCGGATTGGCACAGCGGCCAGGGATTCCCCACGTATCAAGTGGCTTGGGCGCAGGAGGCCGAAGGCCGGGTGCATGTCGGGATCGACCAAACGACCTCGCACGCAAGCGTCGGATTCTTCGAGATGCCGGTGGCCTTGCGCTTCACCGGCGATGGCCAGGAAGAGCTGGTCCGGCTCAACCATCTGAGCAGCGGGCAGCGCTTCGAGTTCGACCTTCCGTTCCAGGCCGATTCCGCTCAGTTCGACCCGGACCTCTGGATCGTGAGCGGGCAGAACCTCGTGCTCAAACTGCCAATGGCCGTGTTCGAGGACCGCGACCGCTCGTTGATCTATCCGAACCCGGTTACGGATGATGCGTGGCTGCACGTGGGCGGGCGCATGAGCGGACAAGTGCGCCTGGAGGTGATTGATGCCTTGGGGCGGATGGCTATTGCGGCCAATCCAGTGGTGGAAGACCTACGCGTTCCGGTGCCGAGTGCGCGCTTGGCGCCCGGCCACTACACCGTGCATGTCGTGAGCAGCGATGGGGCCCGCATCGAGCTGCGGTTCATCAAAGGTTAAGTGGCGAGTCCGCTGAAGTCACGGGCGATGACGGGGCCTCATCCGGCTTGTCCGGTGCCGGGGCTTCAGCAGGCGCATGCTTCAGGCGGCGCTGCGCGAGGATGAAGAGAACGATGCCCATGGTGATGGCCGCATCGGCGATGTTGAAGACCGGCTGGAAGAACTCGAAGTAGGATCCACCGATGCGCGGCAACCAAAGGGGGAGCTGCCCGCGCCAGATGGGGAAGTGGAACATGTCCACCACGGCGCCGTGGAACAAACCTGCATAACCGCCGGCGGCCGGCAGGAATTCAGCGACCTCGTGCGGGGTGCTGGCGCTGAAGAGCAGTCCATAGAACGTGCTGTCGATGATGTTCCCGAGGGCGCCCGCGAACACAAGCGAGACGCTGACCACCTGCAGCAAGGAGGCCTGCTGAGCTACCATGCGGCGCAGGGCCAAGCCGATGCCGAACACGGCAGCGATGCGGAGCAGAGTCAGGGCCAGTTTTCCATACTCCCCGCCGAGCTTCATGCCGAAGGCCATGCCCTCGTTCTCGATGAAGTGGAGGTAATACCAGCTATCGAGGTGCTCCGGGATGTGCTGCCCGATGGTGAAGGTGAGCTTCACCCACACCTTCAGCGCCTGATCGGCCAGCAGCACGAGCAGGATGATGGCGGCAGCGCGCTTCAAGGCCTTGAGCGGAATAGCAGCCCCTTGGCTTAGTTGCCCATCTGCTGCTTGGCCTCGATGCTCAGCGTCGCATGGGGCACCAAGCGCAGGCGCTCCTTGCTGATCAACCGGCCGGTGACGCGGCAGATGCCGTAGGTCTTGTTGCGGATACGCAGCAAGGCGTCCTCGAGGTGCTTGATGAACTTCTCCTGTCGTGCGGCGAGCTGCGCGGTCTCTTCACGGCTCAGGGTCTCGCTCCCATCCTCGATCATCTTGAACGACGGGCTCGTGTCGTCGGTGCCATTGTTGTCCGTGTTGGCCAAGGTCTGCTTCAGAAGGTCGTAGTCCTTACGGGCCTCATCGAGCTTCTTCTTGATGATCTCGCGGAACTCCTCAAGCTCATCGTCATTGTAGCGGGCCTTGTCGGCGCTTTCCAAGGTGCTCACATGCTTCTTCACGACCGGTGCGGATACCGGGCGCATGGGCGCTGATACTTGTGTCACCAACGGTGCAGCCGGTGCCTTGGGCTCCTTCGCTTCCTTCTTCGCTTCCTTCTTCACGGGCTTGGGGGCGGCCACTGGGGCCGGCTTGGTTACAGGTTTGGCTGCTGCAGGCGCGGCCTTCACCGGAGCAACAGGCTTTGAAGCAGCCTTTGCCGGGGCTTTGGCAACAGCCTTCGCAACAGGCTTCACGGGAGCCTTGGCTGCAGGCTTCGGTGCAGGCTTGGCCACGGCCTTCTTCGCCACGGGTTTCGCAACCGGTTTGCTCACGGGTTTCTTCGCCACGGGCTTGGCCGCCTTCACGGGTTTGGCCTTGGGCTTCGCGGCAGGCTTGCTGGCCTTGACAGGCTTCTTGACAGCAGGCTTCGCAGCTTTCTTGGCTACGGGCTTCGCCGGCTTCTTCGCGATCTTCTTGGCCATGACGGCGGGGGTTCGTTAAAAGATCCGCAAATATAGCCGGGCACCACTCTCAATTGGCCGATTGGACAAGGCTTAGCGCGCAGCGGAGGCGGTCGTCGATCTCCACCTCATGGATGCCTGCGCCCTCCGCGGGTAATGCGGGCACAAGCACTTGGTCTTCAGGTGTTATTGCCAAAGTCTCGGCGAGTATGTAGGCGGCATGGCTGCGGACAGCTCGCGCCAATCGTTCGTCGCCTCCGGCATGAATGTGCAGCAGCACGCGATCCGTAACCTCGAAGCCGCTCTCCTTCCGCAAGCCCTGGATCCTGCTCACCAGCTCGCGCGCGATGCCTTCTTGGAGGAGTTCATCGGTGAGGGTGATGTCGAGCGCAACGGTGAGCGCGCCATCGCTGGCCACGCTCAAGCCCGGGACATTCTCCGCAGTGATCTCCACATCGTCGCGGAGCACCTCCACCTCTTGTCCCTCGATAGTCAGCCTCATGGAGCCATTCGCTTCCAGTTCCGCGATCTGCGATTGATCGAACGCCGTGATGGCAGCGGCTACGCTCTTCATGAGCTTGCCCATCCGTGCGCCCAGCTTCGGGAAGATGGGCTTGATCTTCTTGGTGAGCTTGCTCTCGCTGGCGTCCAGGATGACGAGCTCCTTCACGTTCACCTCGCTCAGCACCAGGTCGCGGATGGCCTCCAAGCGCGTACGCATCGCGTCATCGGTCACAGGCACCAGCATCTTCTGCAAGGGCTGCCGCACACGGTGACCTTCCTTCTTGCGGATGCTGAGCACCAGCGAGGTGAGCTTCTGCGCGAGTGCCGTACGCTGCTCGAGCTCGGTGTCGATAAGCGACGCGTCGTGCTTCGGCCAATCGCTGAGGTGGACACTCGAACCAGTCAGATCACGGTAAAGACGGTCGCTGAAGAAGGGCGCGATGGGTGCGCTGAGCATCGCGATCACTTCCAGGCAACGATGCAGTGTGCTGAACGCGGCGTTCTTATCGGCACCGATCTCGCCTTTCCAGAAGCGGCGGCGGTTGAGGCGCACGTACCAATTACTGAGGTCCTCCACCACGAAGTCCTGGATCGCACGTGCGGCGATGGTGGGCTCGTAGTCGGCGTAGCTCGCGTCCGCTAGTTTCAGCACGCTGTTCAGGCGCGAGAGGATCCAGCGGTCGCTCTCCGTCAACGTCGCCTCGCCCTTCCCGTCGAATCCATCGATGTTCGCGTACAGTGCGAAGAAATTGTAGGTGTTGAAGAGCGCGCGGAAGAACTTACGCTGCACTTCAGTGATGCCTTCTGCATCGAACTTCAGGTTGTCCCACGGTGAGGCGTTGCTGATCATGTACCAGCGCACGGCATCGGCGCCGTACTGGTCCAGCGTCTTGAAGGGGTCCACCGCATTGCCTAGTCGCTTGCTCATCTTCTGGCCCACCTTGTCGAGCACCAGGCCATTGCTCACCACGGTCTGGTAGGCCACGCTGTCCTGCGTGAGCGTGGCGATGGCGTGCAGCGTGTAGAACCAGCCACGGGTCTGGTCCACGCCTTCGGCGATGAAGGCTGCGGGGAACTTCTCCTTGAAGGTGGCCTCGTTCTCGAAGGGGTAGTGCCACTGCGCGTAGGGCATCGCTCCGCTGTCGAACCACACGTCGATCAGGTCGGTCTCGCGACGCATGGGCTTGCCGCCGGGGCTCACCAGCACGATGTTGTCCACGTACGGGCGGTGGATGTCGATGCGGTCGTAATTGGAATCGCTCATGTCGCCTGGCACGAAGGCGGCGTAGGGGTCTGCCGCCATCATACCGGCCTTCACGGCGCGGGCGACCTCCTCCTTCAGTTGTGCGAGTGAACCGATGCAGAGCTCCTCGCTGCCATCCTCCGTGCGCCAGATGGGCAGTGGAATGCCCCAGTAGCGGCTGCGCGAGAGGTTCCAGTCCTGCAGGTTCTCCAGCCAGTTGCCGAAGCGGCCGGTGCCGGTGCTCTCGGGTTTCCAGGTGATGGTCTTGTTGAGCGCGATCAACCGGTCCTTCTTCGCGGTGACGCGCACGAACCAGCTGTCGAGCGGGTAGTACAGCACGGGCTTGTCGGTGCGCCAGCAGTGCGGGTAGTTGTGCTCGTACTTCTCCACCTTGAAGGCTCGGCCTTCGGTCTTCAGCTTGATGGCGATGCGCTCGTCCACGCTGAGGTACTTGTCGCGCCCTTGCTTCTTCGCCTCGGCCGCCTGCTCCTCCGCGCTGAGGTACTCTGCCTTCACGTACTCGCCAGCGAAGTCGGTCACTTCATGCTTGAAGCGGCCGCGCAGGTCCACCAGCGTGAGCGACCCGATGCCATGCTGGCGCGCCACACGCTGGTCGTCCGCGCCGAAGCTGGGTGCCGTATGGACCACGCCGGTGCCGTCCTCCGTGGTCACGAAGTCGCCGCCGATCACCTTGAACGCGTCGCCGCCCTCCGGTGCCGCGTAAGGGAGCAGCTGCTCGTAGCGCACGCCTTCCAACTGGTGACCGTAGAAATCATCGAGGATGCTCCAGGGGATGTTCTTGCCATCCTTCTTGTAGTCCTCGAACGAAGCGTCCTGGTTGTCCTCTTTGAAGTAAGCGTTCAACCGGGCCTTCGCCAGCACCACGGTCTGCGGCGCATGCGTGTAGGGGTTGAAGGTCCTCACGCGCACGTAGTCCAGCTTGGGGCCCACGGTGAGCGCGCAGTTGCTGGGCAGGGTCCAGGGTGTGGTCGTCCATGCGAGGATGAACACATCTCCGAAGGCGTCTTTGAACAGCCATTCGCTGTTCGCATCGCGCTTCACCTTGAACTGCGCCACCACGCTGGTGTCCTTCACCGGCTTGTAGGTGCCGGGCTGGTTCAGCTCGTGGCTTGAAAGGCCCGTGCCCGCTGCGGGCGAGTAAGGCTGAATGGTGTAGCCCTTGTACAGCAGGTCCTGGTCGTACAGCTGCTTCAACAGGTGCCACACGCTCTCGATGTACTTGGTGTGGTAGGTGACGTAGGGCTTCTCCAGATCGAGCCAGAAGCCGATGCGCTTGGTGAGGTCGTTCCACACATCGGTGTAGCGCATCACGGCCTTCTTGCACGCGGCGTTGTACTCTTCAATGCTGATGCTCTTCCCGATGTCCTCCTTGGTGATGCCGAGCTCCTTCTCCACGCCCAGCTCGATGGGCAGGCCATGGGTGTCCCAGCCGGCTTTGCGATCCACGCGGTGGCCTTTCTGCGTCTGGTAGCGGCAGAAGATGTCCTTGATGGTGCGCGCCATCACGTGGTGGATGCCGGGCAGGCCGTTGGCGCTGGGCGGACCCTCGTAGAACACGAAGGGCGGCGCGTTCTTGCGCAGCTCCAGGCTGCGGCCGAAGGTGTCCTCGGCCTCCCATTGCTTCTGCACTTCTTCAGCGACCTTGGGCAGGTCGAGTTCGTCGTATTGCGGGAAACGCTTGTCCATCGCGGATTTCAAAGGGCCGCGAAGATAGCCGGGCGGCTTCTATCAGCGCTCACATCGCTCCCTTCATCATCTTGTTCCAATACAGCCAAGGCAGGCCGTATTTCTTCAGCACCCACATGCTCCAAAGCGGCTTGCTGGTGTCGAAGAGCTTGCTGAGCAGCGGGTCGCTGTCGCGCACGTTATCGTACTTGAATTCGGCCAGGAGCATCTTGCCGTAGCCTGTCACGAGCGGACAGCTGCTGTACCCCTCGTAACGCTCACTGGCCAGGGCGCCGTCCTTGATTCGCTGCAGGATATTGGCCACCACGACGGGCGCCTGCTTGCGGATGGCCGCACCGGTCTTGGCCGTGGGCAGCGCAGCGACATCGCCCAGGCCGAAGATGTTGGGGTAGCGCTTGTGCTGCAAGGTGTTGATGTTCACATCCAGCCAGCCTTTATTCGGCCCTTCGGCGCAGGCGAGCGGCGAGTCCTTCACGAAATCGGGCGCGCTCTGCGGGGGTGCCAGATGCAGCATATCGTAGGGCATCACGATGATGCTCTCTCCCTCGACCTTCTCTTTCAGCCCGTGATCCTCGGTGATCACGCATTGGTTGTCGCCGGGCTTGCTCCAGGCGAAGTGAATCTCCTTCTTCGCCGGGTCGATGCGCACCGGCTTATAGAAGGTCTTGAGGATGATGTTCTTCTTGCGCACCACATCCTCCAGCGCGAAGCGGAAGGGCTCCACGCCGAAGATGACCGAGCCGGGCGTTGCGAAGACGAGCCGGGTCTTGTCGCGCACCCCGCTCCTGCGGAAGAACTCATCGGCGAGGTAGGCGGCCTTCTGGGGCGCGCCACCGCATTTGATGGGCGTGGCCGGCTGCGTGAAAACGGCATTGCCTCCCTTGAAGGCTTTCAGCACGCGCAAGGTCTTCTCCGGGTCGACGTAGTTGCTGCACACGCTGTCGGTCTGCAGCGCATCGCGCAGACCGGGCAAGGCATCCATGTCGAGCTTGATGCCAGGGCAGACGACCAGATGCCCGTACGTGAACCGCTTGCCGGAAGCGGAGATCACTGCGCTCTGCTCCGGCTCGAATCTGGCCGCTGCCTCTTGGATCCATGTTACGCCTTCAGGGATCTGGTCACGCTCATCGCGCCGCGTCTCCTTCATGCTGAAGGTGCCCGCGCCGACCAGTGTCCATGCCGGTTGGTACCAATGATCCTTGGCGGGATCGAGGATGGCGATGTTGAGCTTCTTGTCCTTGCGCCGCAGTTGCGCGGCCGTCATGATGCCAGCGGTGCCTCCGCCGATGATGAGGATGTCGTGATGGTTGCCCATTGCTTCAAGGATTGGCAAACCGAAGGTGTAGCCGCGATCCACTGGTGGGCGTGATGATCGTCACGGTTGCCGGAGGACCGAAGCCCATCCGGCCAACAGCAAGCGGCATGCGCGCAACTCCGACTGATAGGCATCCTCGGTGCGCGCGGCCTTGGCGAGCAAAGCCCGCTTCATGCGCAAGAGGTCGGGTCGGGGCCAGCGCTGGTATTCGCCCAGCACCATCAATGGCAACGCCCACGCGTCCAAGGCGAGAGCAACGCCAGGCTTCTTCAAGTGCTCCTGCGTGAAGCCGAAGGCGAGGCACGCGAGGCCCTTGGCGTCGGAGATGAGCTGCTGGCGGGCCTTCGTTACCGTATTCGCAGCCAACAACTGTGCGGCGCTCACGAGGGCAGCTGTGTCGATCATAGGCGCGGGATCCTCAGCGGCGTGCAGTACGAGCCCATCCGCCACGAGCTCCTTCAATGTGCGCAAGGCCGGTTGGTAGCCCTTGGACTTCTGCATGCGGGCGAACTCGCGCGCGGCCGCTCGCCCGTGGCGGGCATCCCAAGGACGGAATCCCAAGCGGTAGTAGAACCAGTAGGCGCCGCTCTTCAAGCCATCGGCATTCCCATGGCCGAGCTGGTAGTTCTCGGCCTCGAACACTGACACCTTGAATCGCTGGCGATAAAGGCGCAGGAGCTGCCCGAAGAACCAGGCGCTCTCGCCGCCGCGCAGGGCCGGGAATACATTGATGCCCACCTTGCTCCGGCCGGGGAAGATCCACGCGCCGCCGTAGCCGAGCGGAACGCCGTTCTTGAAGGCCATGAAGCCCACGTAGCTCTCGAGTGCCAAGCGATGCGCTGGATCCATGTGGAAGAGCGCGATCACAAGCCCTCGGCCCATGTCGAAGGCCTGCACCTCTTGGGCGTAGGTGATGGGGTCCGTCTCCCGCTGCATCAGGCAGAGGATGGCCCGTGCATCGTCGATGAGCCGGCGCCGCATGCCAAGGCTGAGTGGCATGGGCTGATCCACGGGCTGGTCCAGCACGGAGGCTAGATCAATGCCGCGCTCCAAGCCTTTCGCATGAAGATGGGTTGCGTGCTTCGGCCCGCGCAAGGCGGTCAAGGAGGGGAAGGAGCCGCCCTTCACGCGCACGTACACCTGCAGCCTTGCGAAGATCGCTTCGCGCAGCTCGTCCGTCGCTGGCTTGGCGCAGATAAGCTCAACCAGGTCGCACAGTTGCCGGCGCGGATCAATGCCGAATAGCATAGCGACCAATGCTGAGGTGCTGCCATCGTGCAGGTCGAGGGCCTCGCGCTCCGATTCAGCGAGCATTGGCCGAAGGAGTTCGCGCACCTCCTCCGCTGCCGCATCCATGCTGAAGAGCCCGACATCATCAGGCCAGCGCGAAAGAAGCCAGCGCACGAGCGTCAAGGAATACAGCCCCACGGTGTCGCAGCCAAACAGGCCTGAATCGCGGAGCGCTGCGCGCAATCGCGCATCGGAACCGCGCAGCGCACCGATCATCTGCTCCTTGCCGCGCCTTGCGATCCTGATCTGCTCCGCGCTCAACGGATAGGCTTCGATGAAGAGCAACAGATCATGGAGCTCACGAAGCGCGGCCGTTGACTTCGGCATACGCTCAATTGCTGCGGCCAGGCGCTCATCCGCTTCGGGCGAACGGGCCATGATGCTCCGTCGCAGCTGAAGCACTTGGTCTCGGCCCTGGAGCCTTGCCTTGCTCATGTTCCGGACGCTTTACACCGCACGGCTAGGTTCGCTTCGCGCGAACATCCATCCGCAGGCAAGCAGCAGCAATGCCTCGGCGAAGAGGATGTTCACCGGGAGCACCGACCAGCCACCCGCCACAAGCACAGCGGCGATGGCGAGCAGCGCATTGGCCAGCAACGGCCGGCCCCACCACGCATGAAGCACGAGCAGAACCGGACCGATCCAATGCACGACCTGATAATCGAAGCGCGGAGTGGGCAGCAACATCATCAGTACTGACCACGCCATGAACCCGATGAGCAGCAAGTGCGCGCGCGGCAAGCTGAGGAAGCGCTTTCGCAGAACAACCCCCGCAGCCCCGAGTACCAGTGCATATGCGGCCCAAGGAAGAATGCTGGGCAATTCGATGCCAGCCACAGCAATCAGGACAGCCGCCACTGAGCCGTTCTCGAATTCCATGGCGTGATGATCCCGCAGGTTGCTGAGCCCTTCGATCAGGGCAGGATAGGTGAACGCCCCGGGATCTGAAGTGGGTGGCGCACCTACGCCCGGCATGGCGCTCCAGGCGCGCATGGCCTCGAGGTACTCGCCCCATGCCGAGAAGCCATCGGGGATGATGGCGAATAGCCCGGCGCTTGCAATGAGGGCCATCGACCCGCCAGCGATCAGCCGCGCATTCATGCGCAAGGCGAGCGGCAATAACAGGAATGCGTACGTGGGCTTGAACAGGATGAGCGCGACGGCGAGCGTGCCAGCAAGCAGGTGCCGCTCCTTCGACAAGCTCCAGAACAAGGCGGCGATGAGCGCTGCGAAACCGATGTACACCTGGCCGCGCTCCACATGCAATCGCCATGAGGTGGATGCGAGCACGGAAACGAGCACAAGGCCGGCGATCAGTTCCGTGCGCCGATCCCCATTGCCAAGGGCACGGTGAGCCGTGATCACGGCCAGTAAGAGCAGCGCGTATTGCGCTAAGAGCCATGGCAAGCGCAATGAACCGAAGGAGAGCATGCCCAGGGGCGCCATGGCCAGTGCTTGGAATGGGGTTCCTGTGTAACGCGTCATCGTGGCGCCTGGTGGCACCATGGGGTCGGCGAACCGCTCATCCTCCCCCGGCTTCCACGGATTGAAATACATCGATCGCCCGGCCAGCAGGCTGCGCGCGCCAACCACCTTGTCGCGCAGGTCCACGCCGCCGTATTTGCGCGTGAGTGAAAAGTCGATGGCCATGCTGAAGAGGATCAGCACGCCGATCGCGGCGCGAAGGAGAAGTCGCTCGCTCATGTTATAAGGCGATGCCCTCGCCCAGCCAAAGATGCACGGCATCCTGATCGGGACGAAACGGTTCGTATGGGCCGGACGGTTATTTTCACCGCTCGAACCCCTCCACCATGAAGCGAACCGTACACATCATCCCAGCGCTGCTTCTCGCGGCAACCGTTAATGGCCAGCAAGTGATAATCAGTCAGGATTTCGAAGCCTTCGACCCCGGGGATCCACTTGCGCAGACTGCTGGACTTCCTTGGACCACCTGGAGCAATGCGCCCGGCGGCACGGAGGACACGCCATGCTCGAATGCTCAAGCCTATGGCGGCAACATGAGCGCAGCGTTCGCCAGCACCGCCGGAACCGGAGGGCCAACGGATGTGATCCTCCAGCTCGGCAACCGCACCAGCGGTCAATACCTCTTGGGCTGGTGGATGTACATTCCTGCGGGCAAGGGCGGCTATTACAACATCCAGAAGAGCATCACGGCCGGTCAAGCCTGGTCCATCGATGTGCTCTTTCGCGCTAGCGGCGCCATCGAACTCTCCACGAATGCCATTGCCGGAGCCACCACCACCTATCCTCAGGATGAGTGGTTCTTGGTAGGCATGGTCATCGACCTCGGCGCAATGGCCGGCACGGTGACCATCAACGGCAATGTGGCGGCTACTTGGGTAACCACCACGGCTGTTGGCACTGGCGGGGTGGGCCTCAACCAGATCGGCGCTGTCAACTTCTTTGCCTACTCCGGCGGCGACCAGAGCGAGTACTACATCGACGACGTGAGCTTCATCGATGTCACCGGGGTGGGTGTTCCCGAGTTGAGCGCCGTTGATGCCTCAGCCTTCCCCAACCCGACCGAAGGCGCGTTCGTAGTGGACGCCACCGGCCTTTCGAGCGCTGCCACCTTGAGCGTTGTTGACCTCACCGGCCGACAAGTCGTGGCTTCGAGCGCACTATTGCGCCGCGGCGCGGTTTCCCGAGCCGAGATCGATCTCAACGGCGCCCCGAGCGGATTGTATTTCGTGCGCATTCAAGATGCTGGGACCGAAATCGTGCGCCGAGTGACGAAGCACTAGACGGCCTGTCCAAGGCGAAGCCCGGCGTTGATGATAGCGCCGGGCTTTGCTTTTCACGGCAATTATCAGATTCTTGACGCAATCTCGCTCACCGGCTTGCGGCTGCGCGGCGTTCGCTCTCGCGTGAGATAGGGTTCGGGCAGAGACTCTGCAGGTCCCAATCGGCCAAGCACCAACAGGCAGATGATGGCTTCTTTTTCCTTGTCGATTCCGAGCAGTTCGATCGCGGCGTCATGATTGAATCCGCCCAGGATATGGCCATGGACGCCCATGCTGGTGGCTTGCAGCAGCAAACTGCCCACGGCAAGACCGGCATCGAACTGCCAGGTGGCATTGGTGGCGCCGTTGCGCTCATGATGCGTTCTCGCACTGACAGCAATGATGGCAGCAGCATTCGGTGCCCATGGCTGGTTCCCTGCCGAGAATGTGGCGCGCAAGGACTCGAAGCCCGAGCTGCCCCGATGCGCATATCGGAATCGCCATGGCTGCTCATTCATGCTGCTCGGCGCCCAGCTCCCAGCCTCGAAGAGCGCAAGCAGCTCTTGGTCGGTGAGCGCTTCGCTCGAGAACGCGCGTGGACTGAAGCGCTGCTTGATGAGCGGATGCACGTCGTGCTCGGTGCGCGCTTCCTTCAGTTCAAAGGTCGGGTTCATGGACTATGTTATCGTGTTCGCTGCGATCGTTTCCGGTGGAGCATCCAACACCGCTACAGCTGCATCGGCACATCCTGCAGCAGGATCTCCGCTCCGTTCGGGCCCGCCTCCACGATCAGCGCATCGGTGTCCCATACGCCCAGCGCGTCACGCTTGCCGAGAGCCTGACCGTTGATGGTCGCGCTGCCCTCGATCACGAAGGCGTACACGCCGTTGCCTTTGCGCTTCAGGTCATAGTTGGTCCTCTTGTTCGCATCGAACTTGCCGATGCTGAACCACGCGTCCTGGTGAATCCACACCCCGGCGTCATCCGGGTTGGGGCTGAGGACCTGCTGCCACCTGTTCTCCCGGTCCTTCGGATCGAGCGTCATCTGCTGATAGCGCGGCGTCACCTGTCGTTCACGAGGGAAGAGCCAGATCTGAAGCGTGTTCGCTTCTCGATCGTCATGCGGATTGAATTCGCTGTGAAGGATGCCCGTGCCAGCGCTCATCACCTGAACATCGCCGGCGTTGATGATGCTGGTGTTGCCCATGCTATCCTTGTGCTGCAGCGCGCCCTTCAAGGGGATCGTGATGATCTCCATGTTGTCGTGCGGATGCGTGCCGAAGCCTTTGCCCGCAGCGATGATGTCGTCGTTCATCACGCGAAGCACGCCAAAATGCATGCGGGTGGGGTCGTACCAGTTGGCGAAGCTGAAGCTGAAGTTGGCCTTGAGCCAGCCGTGATCGGCCGTGCCGCGCTCGTTGGCGCGGTGCAATACCATGTTGCCCATGCGTTCAGGGGGTGTTGGTGGGAGGTGGTCGAAGCCGACCGGATCCAGCGGTTTGATCTCCTCGATGCCGTCCTGGATCAGCTGTGCAGCGGCTGTGCCGCTCGCGAGCATGCCCGTGCCCAATAGGCTCTTGCGGAGGAAATCCTTGCGGTCCATGGTGATGTCGTGTTGGGTCCTTGTCGATGAACAGCGGCCTAGGGGCCTTCGTTCATCTGTCCTGCAAAAATATTCCATGGAAAATAAATGAAAATCCTCGAGAGTCCCCATCCTTGGAACCGCGAACCGTCGTGGATGCCCCCTTGGGCCGTCATCCGGCCTGCAGACCACTGCGCCCCCCGACCTTTGCGGCATGTCCCTCCCTTGGATGTCTGCCGCCGAGGCCGTGCGCTTGGTACGAAGCGGCGACCGCGTCTTCATCCACGGCAGCGCCGCCACCCCGGTGCGGCTGGTGCGTGCCCTGCTCGACCGCCACGCCGAGCTGCACGATGTGGAGCTCACGGCCATTAGCACCTTCGGCGATTTGGGCATCGACCGGCCCGAGGTGCAGGGACCGTTCAGCCTGAACGCCTTGTTCGTCAGCGCCAACATGCGGGGCATGGTGGATGGGCCCAACGGCGACTATATCCCCGTCTTCCTCAGCGAGATCCCACGCCTCTTCGAGAAGGGCATCCTTCCGCTCGATTTGGCGCTGGTGCACGTGTCGCCGCCCGACCGCCACGGCTTCTGCTCACTGGGCGTGAGCGTGGACGTGGCTCGCAGCGCCGTGCGCAACGCCCGCGCCGTGATCGCGCAGGTGAACCCGAACATGCCCCGCACCCTCGGCGATGGCCACGTGCATGTCAGCCGCTTCGCCGCGCTGGTGGAGGTGAGCGACCCGCTGCCCGAGGTGGACTACGCCGCGCAGATCGGCCCCAAGGAGCGCCGCGTGGCCGAACTGGTGAGCGCCATGGTCGAGGATGGCAGCACCCTGCAACTCGGCATCGGCGCCATCCCCGATGCCATCCTGGGCGCGTTGGGTGGCCACAAGGACCTCGGCGTCCACACCGAGATGTGCTCCAACGGCATCATCGACCTGGTGCGCAACGGCGTGGTCACCAACAAGTACAAGAAGAAGCACCGCGGCAAGGTGGCCACCGCCTTCGCTTTCGGCACCCGCCGCCTTTACGACCTTGTGGACGACAACCCCTTCTTCACTTTCCTCGACGCGCAGTACGTGAACGACACCAAGGTGATCCGCGAGAACCCGAAGGTGGTGGCCGTCAACAGCGCCATCGAGGTGGACCTTACCGGGCAGGTTTGCGCGGACAGCATCGGCACCTACCAGTTCAGCGGCGTGGGCGGACAGATGGACTTCATGCGCGGGGCTGCGCTCAGCGAGGGCGGCAAGCCCATCATCGCTTTGTGCAGCACCACCGCTAAAGGCACCAGCAAGATTGTGCCCTTTCTGAAACAGGGCGCCGGGGTGGTCACCACCCGGGCCCATGTGCACTACGTGGTCACTGAGCACGGCATGGCCTACCTATATGGCAAGAACCTGCAGCAGCGCGCCCGGGCCTTGATCGGCATCGCTGCGCCGGAGCATCGGGAGGAGCTGGAGAAGGCGTACAAGGAGCGGTTCGAGCGGCACGGGATGATTCGGTGACCCCCAAGGACGACGCCGATTCAGTCACTCGACACTCCGCCAAAACCATCATCCGGCGCCGCCCGGGAACCCGCCCGGGTCGCAATTCCAGCTTCAGCCAGTCGTTTCAGGGGCGTCTTCCCCCGAACCTTCAGCCGGTTACCTTTGTTCATCCCGCTGTTACCAGACCAATCGCCCATGCCCACCCCTTCGTACCCGCTCCTGGAGCGCATCACGCTGCCCGCTGATCTGCGTGCCCTCCCCGAGGAGCAGCTGCAGCAGGTGTGCAACGAGCTGCGCGATTTCATCATCGATGTGGTGAGCGTGAAGGGCGGACATTTCGGCGCTAGCCTGGGCGTGGTGGAGCTAACCGTGGCGCTGCACTATGTGTTCAACACGCCCTATGACCAGCTGGTGTGGGATGTGGGGCATCAGGCCTACGGGCACAAGATCCTCACTGGCCGGCGCGAGGTGTTCCACACCAACCGCATCTACAAGGGCCTCAGCGGTTTCCCAAAACGCAGCGAGAGCGAGTACGACACCTTTGGCGTGGGACATAGCTCGACGAGTGTCGGCGGGGCGTTGGGCATGGCAGTGGCCAGCAAGCTGAAGGGCGAGCAGGACCGCCAGATGGTGGCCGTGATCGGCGATGGCGCCATGACCGCGGGACAGGCCTTCGAGGCGCTGAACCACGCGGGCGGGGCGGGCACCGACATGCTGGTGGTGCTGAACGACAACTGCATGAGCATCGACCCGAACGTCGGTGCACTGAAAGAGTACCTCACCGACATCACCACCAGCCACACCTACAACAAGGTGAAGGACGAAGTGTGGAAGGCGCTGGGCAAGCTGAGCAAGTTCGGTCCGAATGCGCAAGCCATCGTGCAGAAGGTGGAAGGCGCCGTGAAGAGCGCATTGCTGAAGCAGAGCAATCTGTTCGAGAGCTTGCAGTTCCGCTACTTCGGTCCGGTTGATGGTCACGATGTGGACCACTTGGTGAAGGTTCTGCGCGACTTGCGCGACATACCCGGCCCGAAGATCCTGCACACGATCACCAAGAAGGGCAAGGGTTATGCGCCGGCCGAGGCTGGCAGTCCCACGGTGTGGCATGCGCCGGGCCTCTTCAACAAGGAGACCGGCGAGATCATCAAGGTGGTGCCCAAGAGCCCGCAACCGCCCAAGTACCAGGACGTGTTCGGCCACAGCATCGTGGAGCTCGCTGAGAAGAACCCGAAGATCGTTGGAGTGACGCCCGCCATGCCCTCGGGCTGCTCGCTGAATATCATGATGAAGGCCATGCCCGACCGCGCCTTCGACGTTGGCATTGCCGAGCAGCACGCGGTGACCTTCAGCGCCGGCATGGCCACGCAGGGCATGGTGCCCTTCTGCAACATCTACAGCTCCTTCATGCAGCGTGCCTATGATCAGGTGGTGCATGATGTGGCCCTGCAGAACCTGAACGTCGTGTTCTGCCTGGATCGCGGCGGACTGGCCGGTGCCGACGGCCCCACTCACCACGGCAACTTCGACTTCGCCTACTTCCGCTGCATCCCCAACATGGTGGTAAGCGCACCGATGAATGAAGAAGAATTGCGCGACCTGATGTACACGGCCCAGCTGCCGGACCAAGGCCCCTTCAGCATCCGCTACCCGCGCGGCGAGGGCGTGATGACCGAGTGGAAGACGCCCTTCAAGGCGATTAAGGTGGGCACCGGCCGCAAGCTCCGTTCAGGTACCGACATCGCCGTGCTCTCCATCGGCCACATAGGGAATCACGCAGCCAAGGCCATCGACCGCTTGGAGGCCGAGGGCTACAGCGTGGCGCACTACGACATGCGCTTCGTGAAGCCGATCGACGAGCTGCTGCTGCACGAGGTCTTCGGCAAGTTCAAGCAGTTGATCACCGTGGAGGACCACGCATTGCACGGCGGCATGGGCAGCGCGGTGCTGGAGTTCATGGGCGACCATGGTTACGCTGCCCACGTGAAGCGCCTGGCCATCCCCGACAAGTTCATCGAGCACGGCACGCAGCCGGAGCTTTACCGGGAATGCGGGATCGATGACGTGGCGGTTGTGGAGGCGGTGAAGGAGATGCTGGGGGAGAGGCGAGCCACGAAGACCATCAAGGCGACCGCCTGAGCCCTACTCCTGCATCGAACCAACGGTCGTTCCCGCTCCGATGGAGCGTGTCGCCCGTTTCGGTGAGCAGGTATTCCCCAATGGCGTCCGGTCCTTCCGGTGTGATGCGAACTCGCGAGGCATCCCGGCCTGCGAGCACCAGTGCCTCTCGGAAGCCATGGCGGAAGATGAAGGCGCCGTTATGATCACTCGGCAGGTTCCATACAAGCAGTCGTCCGTCCGGAGGCGGCTCCGGTGTTTCGGCGATGAGGCGCTCGATGGTCCACGACGCGATGCGCCAATTCTCCTGTCCGCTCTTCAGCATGAACAAGCTCGCCGACGAGAGGAGCACGATGACGCTGCGGCGGAGCACGGTGTGCCGGAGTCGCGCCATCAACAGCGCGATCAGCATGCATAGGAAGGCCGAGGGCAGGTAGAGGAAACGGTCGCTCTCGCTGGTGCGCGTGCTCACGCCGCCCACGATGGCGATGATGGAGGCTGTTCCGAAGAGCGAGACGAGCAGGAGCGCAATTCGTCGCGCCTGCGGCTCGGCTCTGCTTGCGCGCCAGAAACCGATTGCAACAACGGCGAGCACGACGAAGAGCATGGCGAAGCACACCGTCTGTACGGCAGGGTCCTCATTCGGCGGCAGTAATGAGCGGCCGATCACCTTCGCGACCATGCCCAGGTAATCGCTCATCGGCTTGTTGAAGAAGCCCGACCCGTAGTCGTTCGCAACCCGATTGATCGCCAACGCGCGCACAAGCAGATGAAGCGCCACCGCGATGGCCGATGCCGCAGCAGCCGCACCCCATCCGCGCATATCTGCAGGGCGGAGCATGATGAGCCAGGCAGCAAGCAGCAGAGGGAGCAGCAGCGCGCTCTCATAGCAAAGAGCGCCCAGGGAACCGAGCATGAAGACTCCGATAGACTTGCGCCATGGGTTCAACTCGCCTGCGGCCGCATGCAGGGCGAGCAGGATGAACAGCGTGGACATGGCCGTACTGCGGCCGATGATCCAAACCTGGGGCTCCAGGTGGAAAGGGTAAAGCACGAAGAGCATCCCGGCAAGCAGGGTAGCCTCCGCGCACATCAGCTTCCGAGCGAGCAGGGTCACGAGCCATCCGTTCAGCCCCAGCAGCAGCACGTTCACCAACCGGAAAGCCCATGCCTTGGGGCCGTGAACCCGGTATTGCAACCAGAGCGTCCAATCGGGCAGTGGGCGGAAGAAGCTGCCGGGGCTGAGGTCGTCTCGCGTGCCGAGCTTGTGAATCACGGAGAAATCGTCGCTGAAGAAAGAAAAAGGCAGCGCACGCCAGTGAAGGCCCACGGCGACCAGGACCAGCAGCGGCAACCACCAGCCAACAGGGATGCTCTTGCCCGTGCGCTCCATGCGACCAATGTAGCCGCGCTATGTTCGTAGCGATGCCGCGCCGTCATCTGCTGATCCTGTTCGTTGCCTTCGGCGTGAGCCTGTTCGTTCGCTGGCCCCTGCTCAATCGTCCGCTCAGCGGCCATCACGAACTATGCACCGCGTTGGTGCTCATCGCACTGGACAACTGGCATCGCGACGGCTTCACCGCGCACCACGGGGCGCCGGCCATCACATTCACCGGCGCTGCGGATCGGATTCCGCCCGGATACACCGATGCGCCTGCCTTGCGAGACGGTGTGCTCTACTACCTCTCGCACCCGCCGCTCGCCTTCGACCTGCCGCATCTGCTCTTCTCGCTCGCGGGCTCGGCACCGAACGCGCTAGGCCTGCAGCTCTTCAACCTGCTCTTCCACCTTTTCACGGCCATTGGCCTCTACTTGATCGTTCGCGAGCTGCGGAGCGATGGGCCAGCGTCGCTCTTCGCCGCCCTGCTCTACCTCTTCATGCCCGCGCCGCTGTGGTTCCATGGCAATGCTTACATGAGCGACATGTTCGTTCAGAACGCTTGGGTGTGGCACGTACTGTTGGCCTTTCGCGCGCTGAAAAACGATCAAGGCCCTTCGTGGCGGATGGCAGCATGGTGCGGGGTCACTCTTCTGCTCACCACCGCCATCAGCTGGCCGGGCGTGTGGGCGGGAGTGGCCCTGTGCAGCATCGCTCATTGGCGCTTCCTGCAGACGCGCGATCCAAAATTCGTGCGTCTCTACCTGATCGCGATCGTTGCGGTGGGCATAGGGCTGGTCTACACCATTGCACGTTGGCTGCAAATCGTGGATGCTGATTCGCTCCTGGCGTATCTCACCGGTCGCTATTCCGAACGCGGCAGCACCGGCATCCACGGTGCCAAGGACATCCTCTCAGCGATCGCGCTTAACTACCGCATCAATTGGCTTCCGCTAGCGCTGCCCTTGATAATCTTCGCCTGGTGGATGCGGACCATTCGATCCTCGACTCACGGCCTGACGCTCTTCGTGCTGCTCACGGCCCTACCGTCGCTTCTAGAACATGCGTTCCTGCTCGAGTACACTCGCCACGACTTCACGACGCTGAAGGCGGGGCTGCTGTTGAGCGGACTAGCCGGACTCGGCATCGCTGCGATCAGGGCCCGTTGGTCTTGGGCCGCCTTGGCCCTGACCTGCGTCGGCGGTGCGCTGTATTTCTACAGGACCAACGCGCTCGGTTCAGGTTTGTCCGTGCCCGCATACCAGGACTATGAGGTCGGGGCCATGGCGGCACGGATGACCGGACCGGATGAAATGGTCTTCACCCTCGGTTTCGCTGGAGAACCGCAGATGCAATGGCCTGCAAGGCACACGCTATTTCATGTGCGCGACCGTGCGCATGCGAGGGCCATGCTGAACGAGAAGGGCTTGAGGCGAGGCGTGATCATTAAGAAGACCGGTCTGTTCAGGAGCCTGGAATGGGTCGAAGCGGAGCCGTGACTACTGCGGCTCAAACACCTCCACCTGCAGGTCATCCACCCGATGGTTGCCGCCGGCCTGGTTCCAGAAGTACACTTTGAGGTTGTCTTCATCTGAGCGCACCTCGGGCGTGAGGTAATCGAAGCTCAAGGTGTTCCAGGCATTGCGTTGCACCGAGCCCATGTTCCATGATCGGGTCACGTATTTGTAGCTCGGGCCATCGTGATGGAAAGCGCACACGATCAGCGGTGCGGTGGTCGCGCTGTCGTTGACCCAGAGCCGAGCGCTGATGCGCAGCCACGCATGGTCCTTGCTCGTCAGCTCGCGGTAGCGCACGTCGGGGCCGGAGGAGAAGGGCTGCTCGCTGCTCAAGGCGAAGACGCTGTCCGGCTGCTCATCGAAGGTGTTGCGGTACAGCAGGTGGCGCTTGTAGCGCGATTCATCCTCGAGCCTCTCGTCGCCAGTGATGGAGCGCTGCACGAGTAAGAGCTCATCGGCATTCGACGGGATGCTCGTCCTGCCGAAGATCGCCGCGTAATAGGCGGCAGTCATGCGGTCCTTCGAGATGATGTTGGCGCTCCATTGCCAGGTCTGGAAGAGGTTAAGCGCTACGATGAAACCGAGAAGTGCGATCGCCGGTTTCCGCCAGGCGCTTGAAGAGAGCGTGAACAGCATGAAGCCCAAAGGCAACGCGAGCAAGGCATAAGAGGGCATCATGCTCCGCGCACTGAAGCTGCCGCCCGCGTACCACCAGCAGGTCCAGCTGCTGGTGATGTAGAGGTTGAAGGCAAAGAAGGCCGCAATGGGCCAGAACAGATTCCGCGCGCGTTGCCACAGCAGGAACAATCCGCCCACCATGAGCGCCGCCATGGGGGTGTACACGAACCAACCCTTGCGGAAGCTGAAAAGGTAATCCCAGGTGTAGGGCGTGGTGAAATCGAAGCCTTCTCCTGGATTGATGTACGAATAGAAGAGCCATTGACCGGTAACGCTCTTCCAATAGAGCAGTTGGGGCGAGGCCATGACCACGAATGCAATCGAGGCGAGCACGACGTGAAGCAGATGCGCGCGCACCGAACCCCATTTGGCTGTCAGGCCATCGCTGTTGGCCCAGAGCAGTGGCAGCAGCACGCACACGCCCTCGTTCGGTCGCACGAGGGTGATCCAGCCCGCAGTAGCGCCGATGGCGATGGCCGCCTGCCACGAGGGCTTCTTGTGCCAATGGATGGTCGACAGCATGAGGCCGGCGTACAACGTGAACAGGAAGGGATGGGTGAGCAGGGTGCCATCGAGCGCTGCGAGATGCAGGAAGTTGGTGCCGAGCACCACGAGCACGAGCAGCACCTCCGTCCAACCGTCGCTGAAGAAGTGCAAGAGCGCGCGGCGGAAGAGGAAGAGCCCGAGCATCACCCAGAGCAGTACGCCGATGGTGACGGCCACCGAGTAGGGCGCGGAGAAGCCATCGGCCGGGAAGCCAAGCGGCTCAGCCAACACATGCGCGATGAGGAACCAAGGGGCGCACGCGAGCGCCATGCCCGAGCTGTATTTGATCACGCGGGCGTCGTCGGGGCCATCGACCAACTGGTAGAGCGTGGTGCTCGGGTCGTAGGTGGCCATCACCTCGTCGAGCCAAGCGTGATTCTTCAGCGCTGGGTCATCGTGTATGACGATCGCAGGCAGGTAGAGGTAGTAGCCGAAGACATCCCACGTGATCGTTTGCGTGGGTGGCTGCACCCAGCGCAGGGCGAAGAGCAGCGCGCAGAGCGCCAGAACGGTGAATAACGAGCGACGGCGCTGCATGCTCTTCGTCCCGCTCGGGTCGGGAGCGCCAAGGTATCCGGACCGGCCTTACGGCTTCTTGATCTCGAAGTCCTCCAGGAACTTCGTCGTGAACTCACCCTTCCGGAACTTCTCGTTCTGCATCAGTTGCAGGTGGAAGGGGATGGTGGTGCTCACGCCCTCGATCACGTATTCGCTCAGCGCGCGCTCCATCTTGGTCAGTGCCTCTTCACGCGTCTGCGCGCTCACGATCAGCTTGCCGATCATGCTGTCGTAGTTGGGCGGGATGGTGTAGCCGGCATAGACGTGCGTATCCACGCGCACCCCGTGGCCACCGGGACTGTGGTAGCTGGTGATCTTGCCGGGCGTTGGGCGGAAATTGTTGAAGGGGTCCTCCGCGTTGATGCGGCACTGGATGCTGTGGCGGGTGGGCTCGTAGTTGAGGCCGCTGATAGGGATGCCGGCGGCGATCTTGATCTGCTCCCGGATCAGGTCGTAGTCGATCACCTCTTCGGTGATGGTATGCTCAACCTGGATCCGCGTGTTCATCTCCATGAAGTAGAAGTTGCGGTCCTTGTCCACGAGGAACTCCACCGTGCCCACGCCCTCGTAATTCACGCTGGCGGCGGCCTTGATGGCGGCGGCGCCCATCTTCTTGCGCAGCTCCTTGGTCATGAAGGGGGATGGCGTCTCCTCCACGAGCTTCTGGTGGCGGCGCTGGATGCTGCAATCACGCTCGCTCATGTGGCAGAAGGTGCCGTACTGGTCGCCGGCGATCTGGATCTCGATGTGACGGGGCTCAAGGATGTACTTCTCCATGTACATGCCCGGGTTGCCGAAGGCCGCACCCGCTTCCTGGCTCGCTTTCTCGAAGGCTTCCTGGAACTCCTCCTCTTTCCATACCAGGCGCATGCCCTTGCCGCCGCCGCCGGCAGTTGCCTTCAGGATCACCGGATAGCCGATCTTCTTCGCTTCCTTCTTCGCGATGGCGATGTCCGTTACCAAGCCTTCCGTTCCCGGAACCACAGGCACGCCGGCTGCGATCATGGTGGCCTTGGCCGTGGCCTTGTCGCCCATGGCCTCGATCTGCTCGGGCGTGGCGCCGATGAACTTGATGTTATGCTGCTGGCAGAGCTTGCTGAACTTGGCGTTCTCGCTCAGGAAGCCGTACCCGGGGTGGATGGCGTCCGCATTGGTGATCTCCGCCGCGGCGATGATCCGCGGCATGTTCAGGTAACTCTCCTTGCTCACCGGCGGGCCTATGCACACGGCCTCATCGGCAAAGCGCACATGCAGGCTCTCACGATCGGCGGTGCTGTAAACGGCCACCGTCTTGATGCCCATCTCTCGGCAGGTGCGGATCACGCGAAGGGCGATCTCGCCGCGGTTGGCTATGAGGATCTTCTTGAACATCAGCGGGTGGGTTTGCCGCAGAGGCGCAGAGGCGCGGAGAATGCGTGGTGGAGAAAGGTCAACAATTGGGACTTGGGGTTGGAGGTCATGGGATCGGCATCGTGTCCAACTCTGCGTCTCTGCGCCTCTGCGGCCAAGTAATTAGGACGGGTCGACCAGGAACAAGGGCTGATCGTACTCCACGGGCTTGGCATCATCCACCAGCACCTTCACGATCTTGCCCGCCACGTCGCTCTCGATCTCGTTGAAGAGCTTCATGGCCTCGATGATGCAGATGGTCTTGCCGGGCTTCACCTCGTCGCCCACGTTCACGAACACGGGCTTGCCCGGTCCGGAGCTGCGGTAGAAGGTGCCGATCATGGGCGCCTTGATGGTGACGTACTTGCTGTCGGCACCAGCTGCTGGCGCCAGAGCGGCTGCAGGCGCCGGAGCAGCCGCGGCAGGCGCAGAGGCCGCGGGCATTGGCGCGGGGGGCGCGTAAGCAGGGGCGGGTGCGGCGATCACCTGCACTTCCTTCTTGCCGGCCGGGGTCTTTATGGTGATCTTGAAGTCCTTCTGCTCAATCTCCACCTCGCTCACGCCGCTCTTGGCAACGAACTTGATCAGGTCCTGGATCTGGGTAAGGTTCATCGGTTCGCTCATTTGGTAATGGCTGCCTTCAACGGAAGGATCGCCAATGTAGAGGTTCCTGCTATCCGCCGTAGGCCCACTTGAGCCAGATTGCGCCCCAGGTGAATCCGCCGCCGAAGGCGCTGAGGATGATGTTGTCGCCCTTCTTCAATCGCGGCTCCCATTCCCAGAGGCAGAGGGGCAGGGTGCCGCTGGTGGTGTTGCCGTATTTCTCGATGTTCACCATCACCTTGCTATCGTCGAGGCCCATGCGGTTCGCGGTGGCATCGATGATGCGCTTGTTGGCTTGGTGCGGCACCAGCCACGCCACGTCGTCGGCTTTCAGGCCGTTCTTCTCCATGATCTCCGCGCTCACATCAGCCATGTTGGTCACGGCGAACTTGAACACGGCCTTGCCTTCCTGGTAAACGTAGTGCTCCTTGCGCTCAATGGTGCGCTCGCTGGTCTGGTGCCAACTGCCTCCGGCCTTCTGATGCAGGTATTGGCAGCCGCTGCCGTCGCTGCGCAGGATGCTATCGCGGATGCCGAGGCCTTCTTCATTGGGCTCCAGCAGCACGGCGCCGCAGCCATCGCCGAAGATGATGCAGGTTGCGCGGTCCTCGTAGTCGATGATGGAGCTCATCTTGTCGCCGCCGACCACCACCACCTTCTTGTGCTTGCCGCTCTCCACGAACTGCGCGCCGGTGGTGAGGGCGTAGAGGAATCCGCTGCAGGCCGCCATGAGGTCGAAGCCCCAGGCGTTCTTGGCGCCGATGGCATCGCAAACGATGTTGGCCGTGGCGGGGAACACGCGGTCAGGCGTCACCGTGGCCACGATCATCAGGTCGATCTCCTCCGGTCCGATGCCGCGCTTCCTCAGCAGCCCTTTCACCGCTTCGATGGCCATCACGCTCAGTCCCTGCTCCTTGCCGGTGAGGATGCGGCGCTCCTTGATGCCGGTGCGCTCGGTGATCCACGCATCGTTGGTGTCCACCATGGTCTCCAGCACCTGGTTCGTAAGCCGGTACTCCGGCAGATAGCCATGCACAGCTGTGATCGCAGCGGTGACCTTCATGTTCATGAGAGCGCTTCGCGGATGCGGTCGTTGAGCTTGCTCTCCACCACTTCGCGCGTGAAGAGAATCATGTTCTTGACGGTGAGCTCGTTGCTGATGCCGTGGCCGATGATCACGTTGCCATTCACGCCCAGCACCGGAAGCCCGCCATAGTTCTCGTAGTTGAAACGGTCAAAGAAGGGCTCATGCACGCCGCGCTGCTCCAGCAGGTCGTGGAAGGCCTCAACGGCCTTGAGCACCACATTGCCCGTGAAGCCATCGGTCACGTACACATCGGCCTTGCCGTTGAAGAGGTCGCGCCCTTCCACGTTGCCGATGAAATTGTACTGCTTCTGTTCGCGCATCAGCTCGAAGGTTGCCTGTCGCAATAAGTCGCCCTTCTTCTCCTCCTCCCCAATGTTGAGCAGGCCCACTTTCGGGTCCGAGATATGGTACACGTGCTGGGCGAGCATGGAGCCGAGCAATCCGAATTGCGCGAGCACATCAGGCTTGCAATCAGCGTTCGCGCCAACATCCACGAGGATGCCGTAGCGGCCGTTCTCCTTGGGCACCACGCTGGGGATGCACGGCCGGATCACGCCCGGAATCGGCTTCACGCTGAAGATGCTGCCCACCAGCATCGCACCGGTGTTGCCCGTGCTGGCGAATGCGTCGATCTTCCCTTCTTTCAGCAGGTGGAAGCCGATGCTGATGCTGCTCTTGGGTTTGGCTTGCAGCGCTTTGGTGGCGTTGTCGCTGAAGGTGATATCGTCCTGGCTGCCCACAATGTCGAAGGCCGCCGGATCCGCTCCTTCGGTCCGAAGGCCTTGCAAGATGGCCTCCGCATTGCCGATGAGTACCAGTCGCGCATCGGCAGGGAGCTCCTTGGCCGCCATCACGGCAGCACGAATGGGAACGACCGGACCGTGGTCGCTTCCCATGATGTCCACGCCGATCCTCATGCGGAGGCTGGAGCGGTGTTCACCGGATTATTCACTGGCGCTCTTGTCCACCACCACGCGGCCGCGGTAGAAGAGCTTGTCGCCCTCCTTGTGCGCGCGATGGCGCAGGTGGGTGGCGCCCGTCTCGCTGTCCACGCTGAGGGTGGGGGCGGCCGCCTTGTAGGTGCTGCGGCGGCTTGCGGTGCGGGTCTTACTGAATCGGCGTTTCGGATTTGGCATGACGACGGGAGTTGTGGCCTAGGGCCGCTGTTGCTTGAGTTGGTTGAGGGCGTCCCAGCGCGGGTCCGGAACGGGTTCGTGCTCCACGCGCAATTTGCCCAAGGCCGCTTCCACTTCGGGATCGCATTGACCGGGCGCGTGCACATGCCGGGCCGGCAAGGCCAGCCGCAGGCATTCGTAGATGTAGTGAGTGAGGTTGATGCTGTGCGCCTTCGGATCGAGTACCACCAGTTCTTCGTCGTCCTGGTCGGGATCGCCATGGAGCTGGAAGATCTGCCGCTGCTTCCCTTCCACGGGAAGGTCGAGCGCTGCGGCGCAGTGATCGCATGTGGTGTTCACCGTGCCCGACACATGGAGGTTGGCCACAAGGAGCACCGCACTCTTGTCCAATGTGAGGTCCACCTGCACCCGCCCACCATGGAATTCTTCCTCATGCGCGGCATCGAAGAAGTCCTGGCCCAGCAACCAATCGAACTGGTGCTGACCATCCTTCAATCCGGTGAAGGCGATGGTATGATCCGCGAGGGCTTCCACAGGCTGTTGAAAACAGGTCGGCAAATGTAGGCGGCAGACCCATGCGGCCAAGAGAGCCGTTGGCTCAACGGGAAGGGCCAATATCCTTCGGCGCGGAGCAGGGTGTTTGGCGAGACGCCCGTTGGATCACCTACCCCTCCTTCCGTTCCTTCTCCTTCTTCTGCGGCTGCAATGGATTGGCCATGATGGCCTTGTACCGCTCCCGATTCGTGCGGATATCCGCCGCCATCCACACGGCCGCACGGAAGCTGCCTTCGTCGGCCATGCCCTTGCCGGCGATGTCGAGGCCGGTGCCGTGGTCGGGGCTGGTGCGCACGATGGGCAGGCCTGCGGTCACGTTCACCCCATGGCCGAAGCTGAGGGCCTTGAAGGGTGCCAGGCCCTGATCGTGGTACATGGCCAGCACGCCGTCGAAGTGTTTGTACGCGCCGCTGCCGAAGAAGCCGTCGGCGGCATAGGGGCCCATGGCGCGGATGCCCTCGTCGTTCAAGCGGCGCACGGCCGGCGCTATGCGCTCCTTGTCCTCGCTGCCCAAGGCGCCGCCATCGCCGGCGTGCGGGTTGAGGCCGAGGATGGCGATGCGCGGCTCCAGCACGCCGAAATCGCGCAGCAGGCTCTGGTGCAGCAGCCGCGCCTTGGCGATGATGCGCTCCGCCGTGATGGCCGCCGCGACATCCTTTAATGGGATATGTCCGGTGACGCACCCCACGCGGAGGCCCTCGCCCACCAGAATCATGAGCACTTCGCCATCGGAGCCGGCCATCTGCTGCAGGTATTCGGTATGGCCCGGGTGGGCGAATCCCGCCTGCTGCATGCTGTTCTTGTCAATCGGCGCGGTCACGAGCACATCGGTCTTGCCGCTGGCCAGGTCCTGCACGGCGGCCTCGAGGCTCTTGATGGCGAAGGCCGCTAGGGCCCCCGATGGCTTGCCCGGCTCAATCACGACCTCTTCGTCCCAGAGGTGCACAACATTCAGTTTCTTCGGAAGGGCGTCGCGTGCGTCGGATACGCGGTTGAACTGCACCTCATCGAGCTTCAGCAATTTGCGCCAATGGCTCACGGCCTTGGCCGATGCGTAGAGCACCGGCGTGGCGTCGGCCAGCATGCGGGGGTCCTCGAAGCACTTGAGCACCACCTCGATGCCGATGCCGTTGAGGTCGCCGCAGGAGATTCCGATGCGGACAGGATTTCGTATTTCGTTCATGGGCTCGGAGAGGCGTGCAAGATCGCAGCCCTAACGCGCGGCCGCGCGCTGTTTGAGGAATTCGTAGAGCAACCGCACCCCGACCCCGGTGCCGCCGCGCGTGCGGTAACCGTCCTTCTTGGTGATGAAGGCGGGCCCGGCGATGTCGATGTGGATGAAGGGCCTGGTGGTGAAGCGCGCGAGGAACTTGCCAGCGGTCTGTGCGCCGGCCAGGTCGCTGCCCAGGTTCTTGATGTCGGCCACCTCGCTCTTGATCTCGTCACCGTATTCATCCCAGAAGGGCAGTTGCGCCACTCGTTCATAGGTGGCGTGGCCCGCTGCTTCGAGCTTCCTGAAGTCGGCTTCCGCAGCGGTGCCCATGACCGCGCTGCCGTAGTGGCCGATGGCGCGCATGGCGGCGCCGGTTAGGGTGGCCAGGGTCATGACCAATTCGCCGTTGAATTGCTCACCGTAACTCAGCGCATCGGCCAGGATCATGCGCCCCTCGGCATCGGTGTTGAGCACCTCCACGGTAAGGCCATTGTGCATGCGCACCACATCGCCGGGCGCATATGCATTGCCGCCTGGACGGTTGTCGGTTGCGGGAATGAGTCCGATGATATGCAACGGGAGCTCGCGCTTCGCGGCCACACTGATGGCGCAGGCCACGGCAGCGGCACCGGCCATGTCGCATTTCATCTGGTCCATGCTGTTCGGCGTAGGCTTCAGGCTGAGCCCGCCCGTATCGTACACCACGCCCTTGCCCACCAGCACGATCGGCTTCTTGTTCACGGCGCCCTTCGGTTTCCACTCCAGGATGCTGAAGGTGGGCTCGTCGATGCTGCCTTTGTTCACGGCGATGAGGCCGCCCATGCCCAAGGCCGCGATCTGCTCCTTGCCCAGCACCTGGGCCTTGAAGCCTGCATTGCGGCTCAAGGTTCGGATCTCTGCAGCGAGCTGCTTAGCGTTCAGGAAGCTCACGGGCTCGTTCACCAGGTCTCGCGCGGTGAAGACCGCATCACAGAGGTCGGCGAGTTCTTCGGCTTGCCCGGCGCTCACTTCCTTCGCCACGATGCCGAGCTTCTCCAGGGTCGGGGCCCCGTTCTCGTCGGTCTTGTACTTGCGGAAGGCATAGCTGCCCAGCGTAGCGCCTTCGGCGAGGGCCAGTGTGAGGGTGGCATCATCCTGAAGGCTGATCACTTGCGCCTCTTTGCGTTTCGCGGCATTCAATCGAGCGGCCATGGCATCACCGGCGCGACGGGCCTGTTCCAAGCGCTTGCCGGGTTCCGGGGCGGTGGCCAGATGCGCCATCACCATGCGCCCGCTCACATCGGCCACGCCGAGGGCAGGGTCTGCTTTGAGCTGCTCCATCAGGTATTGGCGGTCGGCGCGCTCGAGGTCTAGGGTACGCAGCTGCGCGAGGTCGTCGAGGACCACGAGGCTGTCGCGCGAGGCAGCGGCGCGCGGGGCTTTGGCCAGTTCGATCATGGGCCGAAGATACCTGCCGCTCCCGGGCTGATAAGGCGCCACGCTGCAACGGGCACCGGCAAAGCCGGCTCAAGCACCGGTAAGGCGCGGGGCCACGGGGAAAGGCGCAGGAATCGTCGTGAACGGGAACGGGCGCCCTTGCCGATGGCCCATCTTTGCCTACCGATGCGATTGCTCCGCGCATTCTTCATTTTGTCCTTGGCGCTGACGGCGCGTGCCGTGCAGGCCACGCACAACCGCGCTGGGGAGATCATCGTGTGCCATGTGAGTGGACTCACGTACGAGGCCACCATCATCACCCACACCAAGCTCTCGGCACCGGCGGATCGGCCCGAGCTCACGCTGCATTGGGGCGATGGTGACAGCACGGTGATTTCACGGCTGCCGCCTCAGGATTTCCCGGACGACGACTTGCGTCGCAACGTGTACATCGGCACGCACACTTATGGCGGCCCTGGAGTGTTCACGCTCTACTTCTTCGATGAGAACCGCAATGCAGGGGTGCTGAACATCCCCAACTCGGTGAACCAGCCCTTCGCGGTGATAACGGAACTCACGATTAGCCCGTCGGGCGGGAATAATTGCTCGCCGCGATTCCTGAACTCGCCGATACAGGATGCCTGCACGTGCATGCCGTGGATCCACAATTCAGCCGCCTACGACCCTGACGGCGACAGCCTCAGCTATGAGCCTGTGGCCTGCTTGGGAATCGGCGTGCTGCCGATCAATGGATACCTGTTCCCGAGTCAGATGGCCGGATGCAATGGCAACGCTTACAGCATCGACCCGGTCACCGGCACGATACGCTGGCTGAATCCAGGGACGCAAGGTGAATACAACCTTGCGTTCCGGGTGCATGAATGGCGGCGTGTGGGGAATGCACTGCTCCATATGGGCTTCGTGATGCGCGACATGCAGGTGACGGTGATTGCCTGCTCCAACCAACCGCCTGTCATCGCTCAAGTGCAGGACACCTGTGTCACCGCCGGTGCTTTCCTCGCCTTCAATGTGCAAGCCAGCGATCCTGATGCTGGTCAGCTTGTCACGCTCACGGCATTGGGCCAACCCTTCGTTATGCCCAGTTCGCCAGCCACCTTCGTGAGCCCCTCGCCGGGCCAGTCAGTATCGGGCATATTCTCGTGGGGCACGAACTGCAGCCATGTGCGGCCGCAACCTTACCAAGTCGTGTTCGAAGCGCGTGACAATGGGCAACCCGTGGAGCTCTACGACTATCGCACCATGAACATCACCGTGGTGTCTCCGCCGCCCACCAATCCTAGCGCCACGCCCAGCGGCAGCAGCATGCTGTTGAGCTGGACGCCCACGGTGTGCACCAATGCATCGGGCTATAAGATCTATCGGCGGCTCGGCGCGTATGGCTTCGTCCCGGACAATTGCGAGACCGGAGTGCCCGCCTACACCGGGTACACGCTCATCGGCAGTGTCGCCGGCTCCGGCACCAGCACCTTCACCGACAACGGGCCCATCACCGTTGGCAATACGTACTGCTACATGGTGGTGGCCACCTTCGTAAACGGAGCCGAGAGCTATGCCAGTGTGGAGTTCTGCGCCACTCTCACCCGGCAGGTGCCCGTGATCACGCATGTGAGCGTGGGCGAGACCAGCACCACCACCGGCATCGACACCGTGCGCTGGAGCAACGCCTACGACCTGGACACGCTGCTGCGCCCCGGCCCGTATCAATTCAAGCTCTATCGCGGCACGGGCTTCACCAATGCCACCACCCTTATCCATACCAGCGGGCTGCATCCCTTCTTGGCGCATCCCGATACGGAGTTCATCGACCTCGGCCTGAACACGCAGGACCAGGCGCACGTGTACCGCGTGGATTTCTTCGGTAGCGGCGGCAGCGATTTCATCGGCAGCAGCAGCGCGGCCTCGTCGGTCTTCATCGGCGCCGAGCCGAACGATGAGCAGCTCACCATCTCATGGGCGCTGAATACGCCGTGGATCAATTCGATCTATGAGGTGTACCGGGACATTGCTGGTACGTGGACCTTCGTTGGAAGCAGCACGACGGCCAGCTTCACCGAGAGCGGCCTCAGCAACGGAACCGAATACTGCTACCTCGTGCGCAGCACCGGTGCTTACAGCAATCCGGGCATTCCTTCGCCGCTGCTGAATTTCAGTCAGGAGCTCTGCGCCGCTCCGCGTGACCGCACGCCGCCGTGCCCACCTGCCGTTCAGCTCGACAACGATTGCGAGACCCCGCTGAACACGCTCACCTGGAACAACCCCAACCAGAGCTGCGCTGACGACACGTACCAATACCATGTGTACTTCGCCGAGACGCCGACCTCGGATTACGCGCTCATCGGCGTGATCGTGGGTGCAGAGAACACCAGCTTCACGCATGTGAATGGAACCAGCGTCTCGGGATGCTATCAGGTCACTGCCATCGACACCGTTGGCAACGAGAGCGCGTTCATCGAGCCGGTTTGCGGCGACAATTGCCCGCTCTACACGCTGCCCAACATCTTCACTCCGAACGGCGACCGCATCAACGACCTCTTCGTGCCCTTCCCTTATCGTGGCGTGAAGGCGATCGACCTGCAGGTGTACAACCGCTGGGGGCAGGTGGTCTTCAGCACCTTGGATCCCGATATCCTTTGGAACGGCACGCTGAACAACAATGGCGAAGCCTGCCCGGATGGCGTGTACTTCTACACCTGCATCGTCACCTTCGCGCGGCTCATGGGCGATGAGCCCAAGGAGCTCAAGGGGTACGTCCACATCAGCGGCGGCAAGGATTCGCCCAAGCTCAACTGATGTTCACGGGCATTGTCGAGGAGATCGGCGCCATTGCCGCCGTGCGCGACGAAGGCAGCAATCGTGTGCTCACGGTAAAGGCGCGCATGGCGCCCGAGCTGCAGGTCGATCAAAGCGTTTCGCACAACGGGGCCTGCCTAACCGTGACCAGGGTCCTGGGCAATGCATACGAGGTGGTGGCCGTGCAGGAGACCCTTGCACGCACCAATCTTGGCGCACTGCACGTGGGCGATGCCGTGAACCTGGAGCGCAGCCTGCGCCTCGGCGACCGACTTGATGGCCACTTGGTGCAAGGCCATGTGGATGATGTGTTGCGCTGCATCGACGTCCGTGACGAGAACGGCAGCTGGACCTTCCGATTCGCGCTGCCGCCTTCCAAGCACCTGCTCGTTCCCAAGGGCAGCATCTGCCTGAACGGCGTGAGCCTTACCATCGCGCAGCTCAACGACGATGGCTTCGCCGTGGCCATCATCCCCTACACCTTCGAGCATACCACCTTCCGATCATTGCGCGCTGGCGGTACCGTGAACGTTGAGTACGATGTGCTCGGGAAGTACGTGGAGCGGATGATGGGGGGGCGGTGAGGCTGTGAATGGACATCGCCCTTCCGCATCGCGCCCGTTCGCGGATCATCGGCCGGTGAAGCGTATCTGGTAGCGCGTGCCTTCAGTGCCGCCCTCCACCGTCATGCGCCCATTGAGCTGTTCCACGAGGCCCTCGATCAAGGTGGAGCCCAGCGTTTCTCCATCGGGCTGCAGCTTCTCCAAGGGGATGCCAGTGCCATCATCGGCGTAGAGCAGGTCGAAGGCATCGCCCTCGGCTCGATGAAGTGCGAGCGTGACGCGGCCTTTGGATCGGCCGGTGAACGCGTGCTTGAGCGAGTTGGTGATGAGCTCGTTGAGGAGCAGGCCAAGCGGCACCATGGTGCTGAGGCCGAGGCTGAGCCCTTGGTCGATGTCTGTGCTGCGCGTGATGCGCTCCTGCACATCGTTCACGCGCACCAGCTCATCGAAGAGCTCTTCGATGTAGAGCGCCACTTCGACCGTGGCGAGCTCATCGCCCTTGTAGAGCTTCTCGTGGATCAGCGCCATGCTGGTCACGCGGCTCTGGCTCTGGTCGAAGGCGGCCTGCAGCCGTTCATCGCTGAAGGAGGCCGCTTGCAGCCGAAGCAGGCTGGCGATCACCTGCAGGTTGTTCTTCACGCGGTGGTGCATCTCCTTGATGAGCACGCTGATCCGCTGGTTGGCCTCCTCGAGCTTCTCCTTCTCCGATTTCAGCGCGCGCGCCTGTTCGTCGTCGCGCAGGCGGGCGGCCTTCAGGTTCTCCTTCATGCGCGCTAGGGCGAGGCCCAATTGGTCCTGCGTACCGCGCACATTCACGGGGGCATCGTAATCGCCGCGACCGATGGCCTCCGCGCTGCGGGCCAGCGAGCGCTGGTTATCGACCATGCCATTGAAGGCCACCGCCATCGCGCCGATCTCATCGCCGCTGGTGGCGAGCACCTTCACGTTCACATCGCCAACGGCCATGGAGCGCGCGGCGCGCCCTACCTCATCCACCGTGCGGCTCACGCCGCGGGTGATCAGGAAGCCCATGATGAAAACGGCGGACACCACGGCGATGAGGGCGGCCAGCACGGCGAAGAGCCGAAGCTCAGCATCGCGGCTGTTGGCGGCGGAGCTGCTGGTGATCAACGAAAGGGATCGGGCCTCCACCGCGCGCAGCTTCTCCACCACATCGAGGGAGAGCTCCCACCATTCGCGCGGAGCGATTTCCAGGTCGGGCGACCTGCGCTGCTTCACCGTGCCGATCAGGGACCGCATGAAGTTCACATCCTCTCCTTGGAATTCCTCCTGATAGGCCTTCAGCACCTCGGCAGGCGCGTCACGCTCGAACAGCAGCACGTTGGTCTCGTAAGCGCTCACCTGCTCAGCAAGCTCCGAAACCTCGCCCGCTTCAATGGGTCGAGTGGCATAGCCGATGGTGAGTTTGTCCCTGAGCACGCTCATGGCCTCTTTGGCGCTGAGCAGTCGCAGGTGCGCATAGAGCATGTCCTTGATGCTGGGGTCGAGCTGGAGCCGGCCAGAACGTCCGAGCTCATCGAGCAGGGCCTGGTCCATGGCGCGGTAGGCGCGGCTCACGCTGCTCGGGTCGATACGGCGTTCGCGCACGCGTTGCCGCAGGATATTCAGCCCGTCGAATGGGCGCTTCGCCAGGACCGCCGCACTGATCGGATTGCCGGGCAGCTCAAGTGTGACCAGCGCGCCATCTGTCCGTGCCTGCTGCAGCTCCAGCTTCTGCGGCAGCACGTTCATGCCGGCCAGATAGCCAACTGAGATGGCGCGCTCACGCTGCAGCTCGTGCACCACATTGGCATAGAGCCCGATCAGCCGCGTCTGCTGGTCGATATACTCCATCACGTCGAGGCGCTTGAGGCTGCCATCGATCTGCTTGCCGATCAGGAGCACCATGCCCAGCACGGGCAGGCCCAAGGTCACCATGAACTTGGTGCGCACCGGCAGGTCGGCGAAGCGGAGCTTCATGCGGGCAAAGTAGCAAGGCCAGGGGCTGGGCGCCACAAGGCAGCGCAGCCTGACGGAGGCAGGTACATTCGCCCCGCCGCCATCACAGCGCGGAATGAGCGATGAAAGAGCAGTTCGACCGACTCGACCAACTTGCAGCGAAGGCCCTTGAGGGCGGCGGCCCAGAACGGATCGATGGGCAGCACAAGAAGGGCAAGCTCACCGCGCGTGAGCGCATAGGCCTGCTGCTCGATGAGGGCAGCTTCCAGGAAATCGGCCAGCTGGTGACGCACCGTAGCAGCAACTTCGGGCTGGAGAAGCAGAAGTTCCTGGGGGATGGCGTGATCACCGGTTACGGCACCATCGGCGGCCGCTTGGTGTACGTGTTCTCGCAGGATTTCACCGTGCTGGGCGGATCTCTCGCCGAGGCCCATGCGCAGAAGATCTGCCGCATCATGGACCTGGCCATGCAGAACGGGGCGCCCGTGATCGGCCTGAACGACAGCGGCGGCGCACGCATCCAGGAAGGCGTCGTGAGCCTTGGCGGCTACGCCGACATCTTCTACCGCAACGTGCGATCCAGCGGCGTCATTCCGCAGATAAGCGCCATCCTCGGACCCTGTGCCGGCGGCGCGGTGTACAGCCCTGCGCTCACCGATTTCGTGCTCATGGCCGAAGGCACAAGCTACATGTTCGTGACCGGCCCCAACGTGGTGAAGACGGTGACGCATGAAGAGGTGAGCAGCGAGGACCTGGGCGGCGCCAGCACCCATGCTACCAAGAGCGGCGTGGCGCACTTCACGGCGGCTAACGAGATCGAGGCCATCCGTCAGTTGCGCCAGCTGGTGGGCTATATCCCCAGCAATTGCGAAGAGGAGCCGCCTGTGTTACCGTACGCGCCAGGCGATGAATCGCGTCCGGAGCTGGATGCCATCATCCCTGAGAACCCGAACCAGCCCTACGACATCAGGCAGGTGATGAACGCGGTGATCGATCCCGACAGCAGCATGGAGGTGCACGCTGAATACGCGCGCAACATGGTCATCGGCTTCGCTCGCGTTGCGGGCCGCACCGTGGGCTGCGTGGCCAATCAGCCCGCCGTGCTCGCCGGTGTGCTCGACATCGATGCCAGCACCAAGGCCGCGCGCTTCGTGCGGTTCTGCGACGCTTTCAACATCCCGCTAATCACCTTCGTGGATGTGCCCGGCTTCCTGCCCGGCACGGATCAGGAATGGCGCGGCATCATCAGCCACGGCGCCAAACTGCTCTATGCCTTCAGCGAAGCAACCGTGCCGCGCATCACCATCATCACGCGGAAGGCCTATGGCGGCGCCTACGACGTGATGAACAGCAAGCACATCGGCTGTGACATGAATTTCGCCTGGCCCAGCGCGGAGATCGCTGTGATGGGCGCGAAAGGCGCCGCCGAGATCATCTTCAAGGGCGAGATCGCAAAGGCTGCGGACAAGGACGCCAAGTGGAAGGAGAAGGAGGCCGAGTACAAGGAGCAGTTCGCCAACCCCTACGAGGCTGCTGCGCGCGGTTATGTCGATGAGGTGATCCGCCCTTCGCAAACGCGGGTCAAGGTGATCGCCGCGCTCGACATGCTCCGCAACAAGGTGGACAATCTGCCGCGGAAGAAGCACGGGAACATCCCATTGTGAGCAAAGCGGGTTCGGGCTGTTGATTTCTTCGGCCCGCCCGATCCCCGCTGAGCATTCAAGGGCTGCACCTTCGTGTCGATCAAACCGTCATCCGCCATGAGTGCCCGTCCCATCGCGTTTGCCAGCCTTGCTTCCATTCTCGTGTTCTCTGCTTGCAAGAAGGAAGAAGACGGCTACTCCTCCGACAGCCCCGGCGGTGGATCAGGCAACAACACGGCCAGCACCACGCCTGCCTTCGCTGATGCCGATGGCGTGCTGGTGGCCACCCGTGCCTATGTGGTGATCAGTACGCCTCTTGGCCCTCAGGAGATCATCGCTGGCCTTGCAGCGGGCGCCTTCAGCAACGACCAATTCGTGACCCGCGTTAATGTCGGTGCCGTTTCGTGCAACGGCGAGCTGCTCGGGCCGCAAGCCGGCAATGCCTACGCCTACATCCCGCCCGCCACAAGCCCAACGGGCATCGATCTCACTGCCTCGAATGAAGTGACTTGGGTCGTTGGCGGCGGAAGCGGCTTCTCCCCCTTCACGCGCACCATCATGGGCCCGTATCCGGCCACTGGCGGAATAAATAGCGGCAGCACGGTGGTGCGCGCATCGGGGCATACCCTCTCCGTCGATGCCGTGGTCAGCGCCGACTCCGTGCTCTTCGCGGTCGGACCGGTCGCACGCACGCTCTCCGGAGGTGCCACGGCGTGCACCTTCAGCGCTGCCGAACTCAGCAGCCTGGCCACCGGATCAGCGCTGGCGCAGGTGGTGGCCTACACCTCGGCGAACGAGGTGATCGGCGGCAAACGCATCTACTTCGTGAAGCAATCGCTGCGCTCTCAGTCGGTGACGGTGCAGTGAGCTCGGCGCAACTCCAGGCCCTGGGGTGATCCGCGGATCATCATCAGGTCCATACCGCAGCGCCGGGTCTTCCGGGAACTCGCAGCTTTGCCACCATGCGCAAGCTGCTCGCCTTCGCGGCGCTCCTTTCGTCGCCGGCGCTTCCGGGTCAAACACCGGTGCTCGACAGCCTTCTGCGCGTGCTGCCCGCGCAACGAGGCGCGCAGCGATGCCGCACGCTCAGTGAGGTGCAATGGGAATTAGGCTTCCGCGATGCGCAGCGCGCACTGGCCTTTGGTGCTGAGGAATTGCGGCTGGCGGAGAGCTTGAAGGACAGCGCACTCATCGCGCAAGCGCTGAATGACATGGCGATCACCGAGTACCGGCTCGGACGGCATCGGCATGCCATTGACCTGAACATGCGGGCTCTGCGCATCCGTGCAGCCCTTCACGATTCGGTCGGCATGGCCGCGAGCCATAGCAAGGTCGGCGTGGCCTACACGGACCTCATGGAGTTCGATTCGGCTTTGGCGCACAACTATTCGGCCGCGCGCATCTATGCAGGGCTCGGAGATGTGCTCCGGTCAGCGCAGGTGCGCGGCAACATCGGGCATCTGTATCAACAGATGTCGGACCTGCCGGCGGCTGAGCGCATCACACGGGAAACGGTGGCCATCCTGCGCGGACAGCAGAATGATTATGCCTTGGCCGCTGCAATCGGCCAGCTCTGTCAAGTGCTGCAGCACATGAACCGGCCCGATGAGGCGCTCGCCGCCGGGCAGGAGGCCATGGAGCTGTACGAGAAGGTGGGGTCGAAGATGGATGTGGCCAACCTCAACAACGAGCTGGGACAGGTCAGCCGGCATCGCGGCGACGATGACGCAGGCCTGGCCTACTACAAAAGAGCGCTGGAACTCGGCGAAGAGTCCGGCGACCTGAACGGCGTGGCCACCTATGCGCTCAATGTCGCCAAGGCGCTTGTCGATCTGGGCAGGCCCAAGGAGGCGCTGCCCCTGTTCGAGCGCAGTGTGGCCCTCTGCCGCGCAGAAGGCTATGATGACCAGCGCATGTCCGCATTGGCGGGCTGGGTCGCGGCCTTGGAGCGCACCGGCGACCTGGGCGGCGCATTGGCGCTGCAAAAGGAGCTCACTGGCTTGCGCGACAGCGTGTACAGCACGCAGCGGCTGTCGGCGCTCACCGACATGCAGGTGCGCTATGAGACCGAGCGCACGGAGAAGGAGCTTGCGGAAGAGCGCCAGCGCGGGCTGGAGCAGGAGAACCGGATCGTGCGACAGCGCTTGCTCATCGCGATTTCCGCTGGGAGCGCCTTGCTGGTGCTGCTGGGGGCATGGTTCGTGGTATCACGGCAGCGCGCGCGGCTGAAGGCTGAGCGCGACGCGGCCATCATCGCTGAGCGCGACCAGGGGCTGAAGGCGTTGGTGGAATCCACCGATGCCGAGCGCAAGCGAATCGCCTCGGAGCTGCACGATGGCGTCGGGCAATTGCTCACGGGCTTGCGCATGCGCATGGAGGCGGGGGCGTCAGGCGCGCCGGACTGGGATGAACTCAAAACGCTTGCAGTTGATGCGAGCAACGAAGTGCGCGGCATCGCCCACCGCATGATGCCCCGCGCGCTCGGGGAGCTGGGCCTGGCGCCCGCCATCGGCGATATGCTGGAGAAGACCTTGAAGCTGCCAGGAATGCGCCATGCATACGAGCACTTCGGCTTGGAGGGCCGCTTGCCGCCAGAGCTCGAGACCGGGGTGTACCGCATCGCGCAGGAATTGGTGACCAATGCCGCCAAGCACGCGAAGGCGCAGCTCGTGAACGTGCAGCTGATGCGCAACAAGGGCTGGCTCATCCTGATCGTCGAGGATGACGGCGTCGGATTCGATGCTCAGGGCAGAAGCGCAGGAATCGGATTGCAGGGCCTGCGAGACCGTGCGCGCGTGCTTCGCGGAACCCTGGCCATCGCCTCCACGCCCGGAGCCGGAACCGTGGTGACCTTGCGCATCCCCTTAACCAACGGGCATCCCGAATGACCCCTATGAGCACTGTCATCCGCATCCTAGTCTGTGACGACCACCGCATCATCACCGAAGGCCTGCGCGACCTGCTCGCGCCTGCCGCCGATGTGGAATGCGTGGGCACCGCGCCGTCAGGCATTGAGGCGTTGGGCATGCTCGACCACTTGAGCGTCGACGTGCTGCTCACCGACCTTGACATGCCGGAGATGGATGGCTTCCAGTTGACTGAGCGGGCCAAGGCCAAGCACCCTGCGCTGAAAGTGGTGGTGCTCACCATGCACGATGAACCTGCCCTTGTGAAGCGCGCGCTGGAACTTGGCGCCGATGGCTATCTGGTGAAGACCGCGGGACGCGATGAGGTGCTGCTGGCGGTGCGTGAGGTAATGGCCGGGCGCAAGCATTTCGGCAGCAGCGTCATGGAAGGATTCCTCCGGCAGGGCGTTGAGGCGAAGAAGGGCAGCGAGCTGCTCAAGGACCTCAGCGAGCGCGAGGTGGAAGTGCTCGCCGCGCTGGCTGAGGGCCTAGGCAACAAGGAGATCGGCGAGCGGCTCTTCATCAGTCCGCGCACGGTCGATACGCACCGCACCAACCTCATGCGCAAGCTCGACGTGCACAACGTGGCCGGCCTCGTGCGGCTGGCGATCAAGGCCGGGCTGGTGAGCTGAGCACCTTCAAGTGAAGAGCCCGGGTTACGGCCCGGGCTCCTCATCTGCGCCATCGGCTTACGGGCCAACAGCGGCGGATGCGGTGCTCATTCCTTGAATCCGACCATGATGGCCACGCAGCCCAGATGCGTCATCTCGGTCTTGCGCTCGGGCACCCATACCACCACGCGCATCTGGGTGGTGCTGGCCGCCTTGAAATCGAAAGCGGGCTTCGGATCATCGGCCATGCTCTCGAACACGATCTTGTTGTTCTGGTCCACGAGCTTCCAGTTCACCTCGCCGAGGATCTGGTGCACGCACACCATCACGCGGTACTCCTGCCCGCTGTAGAACGTGAGGGCCACTTCGGCCTCATCGCCGGGCGCGAGCTGCGCACCGTTGAAGGTCTCGTTGAACTTGTAAGGCGCGAGGCCGGGCACGCACTTGTTCTTCGCGAACGATTTGCACTGGGCCTGGGCCGTGGTTCCCGCCAGCATCATGCCTGCGACCAGCAGCGAAGCGAATGTGATCCGGAGCATGGCGGCGATCAGTTGATGTAGGAGTTGCGTATGGTGGCGGCCTTCTCGGTGATGGCCTTGAGCTGCGAATCGGTGAGCGTTGCGGCTCCGCCCTCAGCGCCGATCACGGTGACCCCGTTCTCTTGCGTGGCGGTGACGCCACCGCCGCCGGCCTGCACCTCGGTGTACAGTTCGGCAAGGGCCTTCACGTCGGAGCGAACGCCCATCAACGTCTCGTCCTCGCCGTAGGTCTCGAGCAGCGAGACGAGGTCGGTGAGCGAGAGCTTCTGCTCGGCGATGCGCTGCTTGAGCTCGGCGCTGGGATTGGTGCGGGCCACCTGCGTGGCGATGTAGAGCCCCTCGACCCATCCGCCGGCGATCATCAGCGCGCTGATGTTCTCACGGTCGTTCACCTTCAGGTAGCGGTCCATGTCCCAGTACGTCTCGCTGATGATGTCGAGCATCTTCTCGCGGTCGTTCTGGTGCTGCTCCATCAGCCCCATCACGCTGTCGTTGAAGGCGCTGGTGACCCCGAGCTTATCAGCCAGGCGCCGTGCGCAGCTGGTGTAGAAGATGCTCTCCTGGGTGTGGTTGAAGACGCTGGCGTAGCTGAGGTCGGCGCCGTACACGCCGAGGTTGAGCGCTTGCTTGCTGGCAGCGGTGTAGGTATCGACGTTCTTCACGTCGTTGAGGATCTTGCTGTTGTAGCTGGCCCCGGCCTTCTTCAGCAGCGCGGCCGTCTCCATGGGCGAGGGGATGCTGTAGAAGATCTTCTTGGTGCGGCTCTGGCGCTCGCTCTGCGCGAGGCTGTCGGCGTCGGGGGCTTGCAGGGTGTCCTTGGGCTGCTCACCGCCGCCGCAAGCGGCAAGCAGGAGCACGAGGGCCGGCAGCAGGAGCTTGCGCGGATGAAGCATGTGGGGCATGGGCTGTGTGCGGGAGAGATCCGCTTCAAATGTCCCGTTGCTCGCCGTGGCGATCAGTGCGCCTGCAACCAGTTTTTCCCCAAGCCCATGTCAACAACGAGGGGAACGGTCAATTCCATCGCGCCTTCCATGCGTTCGCGCACGAGCGATTTCAATTCGTCCGCTTCATCGTTGTGTGCATCGAACACGAGTTCGTCGTGCACCTGCAAGAGCAACTTGCTCCGCATGCGGCGCTGCTTCAGCTCGCGGTGGATGCTGACCATGGCCACCTTGATGATGTCCGCAGCGCTGCCCTGCATGGGCGCGTTGATGGCGATGCGCTCAGCTTGGGCCCGCACGGTATTGTTGCCACTGGTGATGTCCGGCAGGTAGCGGCGGCGGCCCATCAGGGTCTTGATGTATCCGTTGGTGCGGCAATAGCCGATCATCTCATCCATGTAGTTGCGCACGCCGGGGAACTGCGCGAAGTAGTCGTCGATGATCTGCTTGGCCTCCGCGCGCGGGATGCCCAGGTTCTGGCTGAGGCCGAAGGCGCCCTGCCCATAGGCGATGCCGAAATTCACGGCCTTGGCGCGGCTGCGCTGCTCGCGCGTCACCTCGTTGATGTCCACGCTGAAGACCTTGGCTGCGGTGGCCGCATGGATGTCGAGCCCGTGGCGGAAGGCCTCCTGCATGTTGCGATCGCCGCTCATGTGCGCGATGATGCGCAGCTCGATCTGCGAGTAGTCGGCGCTGAGCAGCTGGTAGTCTTCATTGCGCGGCACGAAGGCCTTGCGGATCTCACGGCCCTTCTCGGTGCGGATGGGGATGTTCTGCAGGTTGGGGTCGTTGCTGGCCAGGCGGCCCGTGGCGGCAACCGTCTGCAAGTAGCTGGTGTGGACGCGGTGCGTTGCTGGATCAGCGGCTTCGGGCAGCGTGTCCACGTACGTGCCCTTCAGCTTGCGCAGGCTGCGGTAGTCGAGGATGAGCGGGATCACCGGATGCGCATGGCTCAGCTCCTGGAGGATATCCTCGCTGGTCTGGTACTGACCGGTCTTCGCGGTCTTCTTGATCCGGTCCCCGCCGAGCTTGAGCGTCTCGAAGAGCACATCGCCGAGCTGCTTGGGCGAGTCGATGTTGAATGGCACGCCGCTGCTCGCGTGGATGGCTTCCTGCAAGCGGATCAGCTCGGCGCCCAGTTCCTCGCTGAATTGCTTCAGCGCAGGGATGTCGATGCGGATGCCCTCGGTCTCCATGTCGGCGAGCACGTGCACCAGCGGCATCTCGACGTCGTTGAAGAGCGAAGCCACCTCATCCTTTTCCAGCAAGGGCGAGAACAACCCCGATAGCTGCCAGGTGATGTCGGCATCCTCCGCGGCGTACTCCTTCACGGCGTTGAGGTCCGCATCGCGCATGCTCTTCTGCACCTTGCCTCGTCCTTTCTCGCCGATGAGCGTCTCGATCGGCACGGGCCGGTAACTCAGATAGGCCTCACTCAGGTAGTCCATGCCGTGCTTCTGCTGATCGGGTTTCAGCAGGTAGTGCGCCACCATCGTATCGAAGAGCGGGCCCTTCACTTCCACGCCGTACTTCGCCAGCACGCGGATGTCGTACTTGGCGTTCTGCGCCACCTTGCCGATCGCTTCATTCTCCAGGACGGGCTTGAAGATGTCCACGACGCGCTGGGCCTCGGCACGGTCCTCCGGCACGGGGACGTAGTAGCCCTCGTGCGCCTTCCAGCTGAAGGCGAGGCCTACCAGCTCCGCCGTGCGCTCGTCGGTTCCGGTGGTCTCTGTGTCGAAGCAGAAGCGCGGCTGTTTCTTCAGTTGCGCCGCGAGCATGTACATCTTCTCTTCTGTGTCCTCCAGCAGATAGCGGTGAGCCACGGTGTCGATGTTGCCGAACTCTTTCAGCTCGACATTGCCTTCTGCATCCACGCTTGTTCCGAAGAGGTCCACTTGCCCTGGTGGCGCTGCTCCCGATTTCCTGGTGGTATCGGTCACCGCGACGCCCGCCGATGGGCGGGACGAAGCGGTCCCGTCACCCTTCAACGCACCCTCTCCGCCCAGCACCCGGCCGGTGAGGTTCTTGAATTCCAATTCGCTGAACACCTCCAGCACCTTGGCTGCATCGGGCGGGTCGAGCGTTAGGGCCGTGTGGTCCAATTCCACTGGCGCGTTGATGTTGATGGTCGCGAGCGCCTTGCTCATGCGCCCCTGCTCAGCGAACGCGATGACGTTCTCCTTCTGCTTGCCCTTGAGCTGATCCACGCCCTCGATCACGCCCTCCAATGACCCGAATTGCTGCACCAGCTTGATCGCGGTCTTCTCGCCGATGCCAGGGATGCCGGGGATGTTGTCCACCGCATCGCCCATGAGGCCGAGGATATCCTTCACCTGTTGCGTGCTGGTGAGCCCTCCCCAGCGATCACAGATCTCCTTGGGGCCGAGCTTCTCCGGCGGGTCTCCGCCGCGTCCCGGCTTGTACATGATGATCTTGTCCGTGACCAATTGCCCGAAGTCCTTATCGGGCGTGACCATGAAGGTGGTGTAGCCTTCTTGCTCGGCCTTCTTCGCCAGGGTGCCGATCACGTCATCGGCCTCGTATCCATCGCTCTCGAGGATGGGGATGTTGAGGGCCTCGATGATGCGGCGGATGTACACCAGGTTGCTTCGGATGTCGTCGGGCATCTCCTCGCGGTTGGCCTTGTAGTCGAGGAGGGTCTCGTGGCGCTCGGTGGGCGCGGCGGTGTCGAAGACCACGGCGATGTGCGTGGGCTTCTCGCGCTTGATCAGGTCCAGGAGCGTGGTGGTGAAGCCGAAGGCCGCACTGGTGTTGAATCCCTTGCTGTTCACGCGCGGCGCGCGGATGAAGCTGAAGTAGGCGCGGTAGATGAGCGCGAAGGCGTCCAGGAGGAAGAGGCGCTTGTCCTCGGCAGCCGGGGTATTCTGGGTCGGTTCGGACATGGGGGCAAGGTAGTTTCGGTGGGAAGGCTCGGATGGCATGAGCAACGGCATCCCGGACGGGGCCGTCAACCTCCTAGATTCGGCGCCTCGCCGCTATGACCCGCCGTACGCTCCTGACTTTGATCGCGATCGTGGCCTTGGTGCTGGCGTGCCGCCATGAGCCCGCGGAGATGGCCGCGCCAGCGCCGCCCGCCGATCCGGAGGAGGCGGTGAGCATGGACTTGGACCAAGTGCCTTATCCCACGCTCTCGCAGTACCGCTTCTTCAATGGGCCCATGGCCGCGCACCAGCCCAATGGCGGGGTGCTTCCATATGATGTGATCACGCCGCTTTTCAGCGATTACGCGCATAAGTTCCGATTCGTGTGGATGCCCCCCGGAACCAGCGCAAGCCACGTGGGCGACAATGTCCCGCTCGATTTCCCGAACGGCACGGCGCTCATCAAGAGCTTCTACTTCGACAACGTGCAACCAGCCAACGCCAGGCGGATCCTTGAAACGCGTGTGATGATCAAACGCGATGGCCAATGGCTCTTCGCCGATTATGTCTGGAACGACGAGCAGACCGAAGCCGTCCTGGACCTGAATGGCCGATTCGTGCCCCTCACTTGGCGCGATGACCAGGGCAACGACCGCGTCCAGCAATACCGCATCCCGGCATGGGCCGAGTGCTTCACATGCCACAAGCAGAACGATGTAGCCATGCCCATCGGCCCCAAGCTGCGCAATCTGGCGCGCACGGTGGATTATGCCAGCGGCCCCGCTGACCAGATCGGGAAATGGGTGGATGCCGGCTACCTGCAGCCGGGCTTCCCCGCCCCGCAGCCCGTGGCCCGCTGGGACGATCCGGGCACCTCGCTCAATGACCGTGTCCGTGCCTATGTGGACATGAACTGCGCGCATTGCCACTCCGAAGGCAAGCACTGCGATTACCGGCCCATGCGCTTCGCGTGGCAGGAAACCGCCAATCCGGTGAACCTCGGCGTTTGCGTTGAACCGGAGGACCCGCTGCCTGGCGAGCCGCAGCTCACATACATCGTGGCGCCCTCGAACACCTACAGGAGCATGCTGCTCCACCGCATCTCGAGCACCGATGAAGCCGTCAGGATGCCATTACTTGGCCGCACTGTGGTGCACGCCGAAGCAGTGGCACTCGCCACGGAATGGATAAACTCGCTGCCCGGACCCTGCAATTGAACCTGAACCAAACCCAAGGAAGCATGAACCATCGTTACCTCGTCGCGCTAGCCGCCGTCCTTTCCATCGCGCGGGCTCAAGCGCAAAGCACCTGCGCGAGTCCACTGCCTGCATTGGCAGGCATGACCTACACGGTCGATACCGTGATCGGCACCGATGTGCCCTCGCCCGTTTGCAGTTCCGGCGGCACCGGGGCCACCAGCAGCGAGTGGTTCGTTTACACCGCAACGGACTACGTGACCGTGACCGTGAGCAGCGACCTCACGCAGAATGGCAATACCGACACGCGTGTGCAGATCTACAGCGGCGCATGCGGCAGCCTCACTTGCGTAGGTGGGGATGACGACAGCGGCGCCGGCCTGCTTACCGTCGCCATCTTTAATGCTTACGCAGGTCAGAGCTACCTGATCGCTTGGGACAACCGCTATTCCAGCTCGGGATTCGATTTCACCGTCAGTGAGCAGCCTTGGGACCCCACGGCCATCAGCTTCACCAACCAAGCCGTCAGCACGAGCGGGAATGCCTATGCCGCTGTTGACATGAACAATGATGGTTTCGACGATATCGTGTCGGTGACGGCCACGATCATCCGTGTCCACTACCAGCAACCCGATGGCACCTTCAGCATGGTGGATTACGAGACCACCTCGGCGGATTACACTCCGAGCTGGAGCATGGCCGCCGGCGACATCGATGGCAATGGCTTCCTGGACCTGCTCTACGGCGGCGGCAGCGGGGTGACCTTCATGGTGGCCAATGCTGATGGCACCGGCTTCACGGAGGTGAGCGGCCCGCAGTACGTGTTCTCACAGCGGAGCAACTTCGTGGACATCAACAACGATGGCAACCTCGACGCCTTCGTGTGCCACGATGTGCAGCCTAACGTTTACTACATCAATGATGGAACCGGGCAGCTCTCTTACATCCAAGGCGGATTGGGCAACACGCCCGACGGGGGCAACTACGGCAGCATCTGGATCGACTACAACAACGACCACAAGATCGACCTCTTCATCGCCAAGTGCCGTGGCAGCAACCAGTCTCCTGCTAGCGTGGACCAGATGCACCAGAACAATGGCGACGGCACCTTCACCGATGTGGCCGCGCCGCTCGGGCTTGCCGATTACCACTTGAGCTGGAGCAGCGCCTGGGCCGATTTCGACCTCGACGGAGACATGGATGTGCTCATCGGTTCGAGCTCCATGGCGCAAGGCGGGCACAAGCTCATGCGCAACGATGGCGCGACATTCTCGAACATGACCGTCGGCTCCGGCTTCGATGTGTTCGGCGGCACCAGCATCGAATGGGTCGCGCACGACTTCAACAACGATGGCCGGGTCGATGTTCTGGGCGCCAGCAACACCATCCACTTCAATAACGGCGACTGGACCTTCACCCCGATCGTGGTCACCGCCGGCAGCGGTCCGATCGCAGACCTGAACAACGATGGATTCCTTGATGTGCTCAACGGCGGCACTATTCGCCTGAATACCGGCAACGGCAACAACTGGCTTCGGGTGAACCTGCATGGCACCTTGAGCAATGTCAACGGCATCGGGGCTCGGGTGGCGATCACCAGTGCATCAGGTACCCAGATTCGGGACATCAAGAGCGGCGATGGCTTCCGGTACATGAGCTTCCTCGGCGCGCATTTCGGACTTGGTGACGACGAATTGGTGGAGCAGGTGGCGGTGTATTGGCCCAGCGGTACCGTGGATGTGATCACCGATGTTGCTGTGAACGAGGTGCTCGATGTCACGGAGAGCCTCAGTACCGAAGTCGCTGAGCTTCCCGCCGGGGCGTACACCTTGAGCCCGAACCCTGCATCGGACCGCATCACCATAGCTGGTGAGCTTTCGGGGGCCACGGCGATTTTGCTGGATGGTGCTGGCCGGGTGGTTCTGCGCGCGAACGCCGCAGACGGCGTCATCGATGTAAGCCGCTTGGCCACGGGTTCATATGTGCTGCACTTGGTCACGGCTGGCGGCACTTGGAAGGAGCGGATTACCAAGCTCTGACCACAACGTACCGTACCGGCTGCCCCGTTCCGATATCCGGTTCGGGGCAGCCTTTTTCAGGGGATTGCGTATAAATAGCTGAGGCCCACTATATTTACTCGTTATTGGCGAAAGGCCATGCTGGCTCTGCAACGCGCATATCATCGATGTAGGGCGCATTTTGCGCGGTTGCTGGTATTGATTCCGATACTCTGTGCAACGCAGATGCGCGCTGACCATTTTTCCGGCGCTAGCATCAGCTACCAGTGCTTGGGTGGCAACCAGTACCGCATCAGCCTCGACCTGTTCTTGGATTGCGCAGGCGTAGCCATCACTCCGCATTCGTTGAACTTCAGCAACAATTGCGGCGTGAGCTTCACCATTTCCAACCTCACGCCTGTTTCGGTCACAGAGGTGTCGCAGCTCTGCCCTTCGCAAACAGCGAACAGCACGTGCAATGGCGGTACGCAGCCGAGCTTCCGGAAGTACCGGTTCCAGACCACCCTCTTCCTTTCGCCTTGCAACTCTTGGACGATCGACTGGTACACCTGCTGCCGGAACACCACCGAGAACGTGATGTTCACCCCCGGCATGTATGTGTCTGCAACGCTGAACAACACGGGCGGCCTGTGCGATAATTCGCCAGTATTCAATGACGTGGGCATCCCGTATGTGTGCGTCAACCAGCCGGTGGCGTACAATCTCGGCGCTAGTGACCCTGATGGGAACCTGCTGAGCTACAGCCTGATTTCTGCTCGCTTCGGCATGCCTGCGCCTACCAATGTGACCTACGATCCGGGCTACTCGGCGACAGCGCCGATTCCCGGCATCGTCCTGAACCCGGTCACCGGCCAGCTCAGCTTCTTCCCAACGATCACCGGCTATTTCGTGGTGGTTGTCCAAGTGAAATCATTCACCAGCGGAGGCCAGCTCATCGGTACAGTGATGCGCGATCTGATGTTCGCTGTGGTGGTCTGCGACGGTACCCCACCTACGACGATCGGACTATCAAGCGGTACCAATGGCGTATCGTTCGGTCCTGGAACATTCGTTGCATGTTCCGGCAATAGCTTCTGTGTCTCGATGCAGTTCAGCGACCCGAATCCTGGCCAATCCATCACGGTGACCTCCAATGCAGCGGCTGTCCTGCCGGGGGCCACATTCACCACGACCGGCACGAATCCCGTTACAGCCACGGTGTGCTGGACCGCCACGGCAGGGGCTTTCCCGATAGGCATCGCCTTCCAAGCCACCGACAACGCATGTCCCGTAGCCAACACATCCTCATTCGCCATTACAGCACTTGACTGCGCGTATTTGCCGGTGGAGCTGCTTGATTTCACTGCCACGCCCGAACAGGAAGGCGTTGCGTTGCGGTGGCGCACGGGATCGGAACAAGGCACGCGCTCGTTCATGGTCGAGCGAGGCCCGGAGCCAAGCCGTTTGGATCCGATCGGAAGCGTGCAAGCCGACGGGAACTCGGTCTCGGAGCGCGCTTATGCCTTCATGGACCGGGAACCCCTCAACGGACTCGCGTATTACCGTTTGCGCATCTCCGATTGGGATGGCAGCGAAGAGCTTGGGCCAATGGTCCCGGTTTGGGCAAACGGAACCGGCAATGCCTGTGCAGTGGCCATGGCCGACGGCTGGTCGGTTTCTGGTGCTGTGCCTGGCGCGCAATGGCGCTTGCTCAGCGTGAATGGCGCGTTGCGGTCCGAGGGCAGGGCGGATGGCACTGGGACCTTCAAGGTCAGCATCCACGCATACACACCGGCATTGCTGGTCATCGAATCAGGCGCTGGACGCGTGCGGCTGAAGCTGCCTGTGCTGGCTGGACTGGAGCCCGGGGCGCGGGTCACGGCGCTTCCCTGAGCTGGTCAACGCTCCTTCCACACGACCTCGAGCACGGTGCGGCCCACAGCATCCAGCGTGGCAGGGTCGATCACGTCCATGTCATCGTCGTGCGTGTGCCAGCTGGGGTGGAAGGCATTGGTGCTCTCGTGGAACTCGATGATATCGATCGTGGGGATGCGAAGGCGCTCATTGATGGGCAGATGATCATCGGTGCCCACGAAGAACTTGGTCTCCTGCACGAACCGGTCGCCGTGGCCAATGGCGCCAGCCGTGCGCCACACCTTGGCCACTATGGCGGGCGCGTACTTCATGCTGAGGGCCTCGCGGTAGAAGCGCGCGTCCTTGGCCCCGCACATGTCGAGCAGGATGCCGAAGCGCGCCGTATAGCCCGCGACATGCGGGTTCTTGGCGAAGTGCTGCGAGCCCAGCGCCCAGGTGTCGACGCTCTTCTCATCGATTCCCATGGCACCGCTGGGCTGGCCGTAATCCTCCACGTCCGTGAAGAGCAGGTCGATGCCGGGCCCGTGTTCCTTGGCGCTGAGATGGCGCGCTAGCTCGAGCAGGATCCCCACACCGCTTCCGCCGTCATTCGCTCCGAGGATGGGCTCGTGAGGCCGCTCATCGTCCTTATCGGCGAAGGGCCGCGTGTCATAGTGCGCGAGCAGCAGGATGCGATCCTTCGCAAGCGGGTTGAAGGAGGCGATGATGTTGCGCAACGGGAGCTCCTTGCCATTGAAGGCCTTCACGGTGCCTTTCTGTTCGGTCACCTCGGCCCCATGGCCCTTGAGCTTGGTCACCATCCAATCAGCGCAGGCCGTGTGCTGCGGAGTGCCAGGTACGCGCGGGCCGAAGCTCACCTGCTTGGCAACGAAAGCATAGGCGCTATCGGGATTGAAGAGGGGTGCGGGCGGAAGCGCCGGGAGAGCGGCATCACTGCCCTGCGACCGCATTGGCTGATCGGTGCCGCAGCGCATCAGCGGGAGCGCGAGCATTGCCGCAAAGCCGAGAAGAAGCGCAGCGGCTCCGAACTTTCCTTTCTTTCTCATCTGCGTTCCCAGGTTGTGCCATCCTTGGTGTCCTTGAGCACGACGCCGATGGCGGCGAGCCGGTCGCGGATGGCATCGCCGGTCGCGAAGTCCTTGCGGCCCTTGGCCTCTGCGCGCAGGCGGATGAACTCCTTCACCAGCGCATCCAGCGCGTTGTCGTTGGTCGGGCTCGCGGTCGCTTCATCGCGCAATCCCAGCACTTCGCGCACCATCGTTCGCATCAACGCGCGCAGCTTCTCCACAGAGGCGGCCGTGAGCTTCAGTTTCCCGTCGTTCACTGAGTTGATGATGCGCGCGGCCTCGAATAATTCGGCGATCATCACTGGAGTATTCAAGTCATCGTTCATGGCCGCGCAGCAGCGCTGCTCGATTGCGGCGATGTCGGCCTCATCAGCATCCGAAGTCTTCAGCCTCGGCAGCAGCGCCATCGCCTTCATCAATCTCTCCAGCCCTTTCTCGGAGGCCTGCATGGCCGCGTTGCTGAAGTCGAGCGTGTTGGCGTAATGGCATTGCAGCATGAAGAAGCGCACCGTCATGGCACTGTAGCCCTTCTCCAGCAGCTTGTGCTTGCCCGTGAGCAGCTCTTCCGGCGTGAAGCCGTTGCCCTCGCTCTTGGCCATCTTACGGCCATTCACGGTGAGCATGTTGCCGTGCATCCAATAGCGCACCGGCGCATGGCCATCGGCCGCCACGCTCTGCGCGATCTCGCATTCGTGGTGCGGGAACTTCAGGTCCATGCCGCCGCCGTGGATGTCGAAGGTCTGGCCGAGATACTTGGTGCTCATGGCGCTGCACTCCAGGTGCCAGCCAGGGAAGCCCTCGCCCCAGGGGCTGGGCCACTTCATGAGGTGCTGCGGCTCGGCCTTCTTCCAGATCGCGAAATCGAGCGGGCTGCGCTTCTCGTCCATGCCCTCGGTATCGCGCGTGTTGGCCAGCAGCTCGTCGATCTTCCGGCCGCTCAGCTCGCCGTACGCGTGCTGTTCCGCGAATTTCGGCACATCGAAGTACACGCTTCCGTTCGCCTCGTAGCCGTATCCGCTGGCCACGATGCGCTTCACCATCTCGATTTGCTCGATCAAATGGCCCGTGGCCGTGGGCTCGATGCTCGGCGGCAGGATGTTGAAGAGCCGCATGACATCATGGAAGCCATTGGTGTACTTCTGCACGATCTCCATGGGCTCCAATTGCTCCAGGCGCGCGCGCTTGGCGATCTTGTCCTCGCCGTGGTCCACATCATCGACCAAGTGGCCCACATCGGTGATGTTGCGCACGTAGCGCACCTTGAAGCCGATGTGCGTGAGCCAGCGGTAGAGCACGTCGAAGGTTAGGAAGCTGCGCACGTTGCCCAGGTGGACATCGCTGTATACCGTGGGGCCGCACACGTACAAGCCCACGTGCGGCGGCCGCAGCGGGGTGAACTCCTCCTTGCGGCGGGTGAGCGTGTTGGTGATGAAGAGCGGGCCGGGATTCATGTCGTATCAGGCGGCCGAAGGTAGAAGGGAGGGTGTGGCTGCTGACCGCTGGAGCAATGTTCAATCCCAGATCGGCTTCGCGCTTGTGCCGCCCTTCGCTTTCCGGCAATCGATCTCCACGCCCAGTTCGCCTTCGGGCCGTTCGAAATCACCGGTGCTGATCTCGATGGTGGGGTCGGCGTACACCTTGTTCATGAAGTAGCCATAGATCGGCAATGCCATGTTCGCGCCCTGGCCCTTGTCGGTTGTGCTGAATCGCACGCTGCGGTCCTCGGCGCCGGTCCACACGCCGGTGACCAGGTCTGGCGTGATGCCGATGAACCATCCATCGCTGTTGTTCTGCGTGGTACCGGTCTTGCCCGCCGTTGGGAATCTGATGTTGGCGTATTTCTGCCGGGTGCCCCAGCTGGTGCGCAGGCGCATGGCGGTGCCCACCACCTTGCCCGTGCTGGGGTTGTATGCGCCATCAACTACGCCCTTGAGCATCTTGAGCATGATATAGGCCGTGCGTTCATCAAGGGCCTCGTAGGTCTTGGGCACCACGTCGAGGATGGTGTTGCCGTTCTTGTCCTCGATGCGGGTGAAAAGGACGGGCTCGATGTACACGCCCTTGTTGGCGAAGGAGCTGAAAGCGCCGGTGATCTCGGATAGCTTAAGGTCCGCCACGCCGAGGCAGAGCGATGGCACCGGATCCAGCGGGCTCTTCACGCCCATGTGGCGCGCGAGCACGGTGACGCTCTCGGGGCCGTACTGTTTCATGAGCCAGGCAGTGACCGTGTTCATGGAGTTTGCCAGTGCGAATTCCACGGTGACCATGCCGCCGTAAACCGCATCACTGTTCTCGGGGCACCAATCCGGCTGGCCCTCTGGCATGTCGAAGCATACGCGCTGGTTGGGCAGTTCTCGGCAGGGCTCCATTCCCTCGCGAATGGCAGTTGCGTACACGAAGGGCTTGAAGGTGCTGCCCACCTGGCGCCGCGCCTTGTCCACATGGTCGAATTGGAAGTGCTTGAAATCCGGCCCCCCCACCCACGCCTTCACGAAGCCCGTGCGCGGGTCCATGCTCAGCAGGCCGCTGCGCAGGTAGCTCTTGTAGTAGCGGATCGAATCCATCGGGCTCATCACGGTGTCGATCTCGCCCTTCCAGCCGAATACGCGCATCCTCACAGGCGTATCGAAGACCTTGGGGATGTCCTCTTCCTTCACCACGGGCCACCAGGCATCGCAGCCGCGGTTGCTGCCCTCGCCTTTCTCGGGGCTGCAATGGAAGTGCATAGCGCCCTCGTGCATCTCCTTCATGATGAAGCGCGCCGGGCGCTCACAGCTGCCGCACTGCTTGCCGGTGATCACCTTGTAGCGCGCGCTGCGCTTCATGGCCGTGTTCAGGATGGTCTTGATCTCGTCGGCGCTCACGCGCGAGTCGAAGGGCTTGTTCTTCTTGCGCGCGATGTCCTTGAAGAAATCGGCCTGCAGTTCGGTGCCCAAATGCTCGCGGACGCCCCACTCGGCGTAGGCCTGCATCCGGCGGTCGATGGTGGTGTACACCTTGAGTCCGTCGGTGTACAGGTCGTAGGGCTTGCCGTCCGGCCGCGGGTAGCGCAGCTTGCCGTTGTCGTCCTTGCTGTCGAGCAGCGCCTGAAGCCGCTCGCGCAGCGTCTCGCGGAAGTAGGGCGCCGGCCCTTCGGTGTGGCTCACGCTCTGGAAGTCGAGACCCAGAGGCAGGGCCTTGAGCGAGTCGTATTCGGTGCGGGTGAGGTATCCGTTGCGGCGCATCTGGTCGAACACCACCATGCGCCGGTGCAGGACGGTATCTACGCGGTAGTCCTTGCGCGGATTGAAGAGCGCGGGATTCTTGCACATGCCCACGAGCATGGCGGCCTGCTCCACGCGCAGCGAATCCGGGGTGGTATTGAAGTACACGCGCGCCGCGCTGTGGATGCCCACCGCCTGGTTCACCCAATCGAAGCGGTTGAGGTACATGGCGATGATCTCGTCTTTCGTGTACATGCGCTCGAGACGTGCGCTGATGATCCACTCCTGGAACTTCTGGAACACGCGCTTCACCGCATTGCCGCTGCGATCCGTGAAGAGCATCTTGGCCAGCTGCTGCGTGAGGGTGCTGGCGCCGCCGCGCTTGCCCAGGAATACCGCTGCTCGCAGCGTGCCGCGAAGGTCCACGCCGCCATGCTCGCGGAAGCGCTCATCCTCGGTGGCGATGAGCGCCTTCACCACGTTGGGGCTGATGCGGTCATAGCCCACCGGAATCCGGTTCTCTTTATAGTACTGGCCCATCTGCGTGCCGTCGCTGAAGAGCACGGCGGTTGCCAGGTTGCTGCGCGGGTTCTCCAGGTCCTCCACGCTGGGCAGATCGCTCAGCGCTGCAGCGCCGAGCATGGCGTAGATGCCGAGCACGGGCGAGAGCACCAGACCCCACCAGAAGAGCCTGCGGCGCTTGGTGCTCTTGCCGGATTTGCCAGGAGAGGAAGACTTGGCCATGGGAGCGGGCGAAATTACCCGCCTTGGCAGCGGTGCATACCGGCGTTAACGGGTGTTACCACCTTAGGCGTGTGCGCAGCCTCAAGGCTCACCGCGCTCGATGCTCACGCCCACGTCGATGATGCCCGGCAGCGGCTCATCGCGCATGGCCTGCTCTATGGTGATGGTGTAGCGCCCGGGCTTGGGGAAGCGATTGCCCATGCGGTAGAGCACCTTGGCATCGCGCGTCCGGCTGGCGAAAATGAAGCCAGTGCCCTTGCCGAGCCAGCGGCCCATGGGGTCGGCCAGCAGGCATTCAACGGTATCGCGCTTGCTGCGTCCGCCAGGGCCTTCGAGGTCGAGGAAGAGGTAGAGGTTGCTGTACGCATAGTCTCCCGTGTGGCGCACATCGATGAAGACATTGTGGCCGCTGAGCGTGTCGGTGATGTCGAAGGCGAAGGAGGGCTTCAGCGCACTGCTCCAAGCGCCATCAGGAATCGGGGTGTCAGCCTGGAAAATGACATTGTCCGCGCAGCCGCAGAGCAGCATGACGCATGTTGTGATCAACGCAATGGGCTTCACGCCACCGGCGGGGTTGGTGGAGCGCCGCCACCTTGCTGACGATCGCCACGGCCCCTGCCGCGACCGCGGCGGCGCCGCTCACCGCTGCCTGTACCATGCCCTTCGGGCCGAGGTGCGCTTGGAGCTTGCTGCGGCTTCGGCCCTTGCGGCGGACGCGCTTCTTGCCTCGGCCTTGGGCCGCCTTGGGCCTGCTGCGGCCTCGGGCCTTGGTCGCTCCTGCGGCGCTCGCCTCCACGACCCTTATCGCGGGATCGCCTGCCACCGCCCTTCATCTTGGTATCGAAGCGAGTGAGCTCGTCCTGGCCCACCACGTTCTCGTAGTCGGGCTGTTTCACGGCCTCCACAGGCTCATCAACCATGTTCAGGTCCACTTCGGGCTCTATGCCTTCTTTGTTCTGGGCGAGTATGCTGCGCACCACGTCAATCGGGAAACCGGCCATCACGAAGCCCTCGCCGGGCTTCTTGAAGCCGTACCACATCTTGCCGCTGAAGATGTCGGTCTTGATGTGCGCGCCCGTGCCTTGCTGGGTCTTGAGCTTGGCGTTCTGCGAAGGATAGCTCTTGATCGCCTCGATGTACATATCGAGCTCGTAGTTGAGGCAGCATTTGAGCTTGCCGCATTGGCCGGCTAGCTTCTGCGGGTTTAGCGCGAGCTGCTGGTAGCGCGCGGCGCTGGTCGTCACGCTGCGGAAATCGGTGAGCCACGTGCTGCAGCAGAGTTCGCGACCGCAGCTGCCGATGCCCCCCACACGCCCGGTCTCCTGTCGAGCGCCGATCTGCTTCATCTCCAATCGCACCTTGAAGCGGTCGGCCATGGTGCGCACGATCCCACGGAAGTCGATGCGCTCCTCGGCGGTGTAATAGATGGTGGCCTTGGTGCCGTCGCCTTGGTACTCCACATCGGTCACCTTCATGTCGAGCCGCGCATCACGCACCATTTCCCGTGCGGCCAGCATGGTCTCATCCTCGCGCTTGCGGGCCTCGTGCCAGCGGTCAATGTCCTCTTGCGTGCTCTTGCGGAGCACCTTGCGCAGCTCGTAGGTCTCCACCATCACATTCCGGCGGGCCATCTGCGCGCGCACCAGTTCACCGGTGAGGCTCACCATGCCCACATCGAAGCCCGGCGCCGCATCCACTGTGACCAGGTCGCCGGGCATGAGTTGAAGGCCGCTGGCGTTGCGGTAGAAGGTCTTGTGGGTGTTCTTGAAGCGCACCTCCACGCCATCGAAGGCCGTTTGCCCGTGCGGCAGGGGCACCCCCGTTAGCCAATCGAAGACGCCCAGCTTGTTGCACCCGCTGGTGCTGCAAAAGCCATTGCTCTTGCAACCGGCCGGTTTGCCATCGGCGCCTGTCCCGCAATTCCCGCATGCCATGGGGGCGAAGATAGAGGGGGTGCCGAAGCCTGGAGTTTGAGCGGGTAGAGGGCTGCTCAACCTACAACCAGCGCTGGCCCGTGGGCCGGACCAACCCCCAACCCGCCAACCTCTGGCCTTCAGCTCTTCAGCATGGTCATCATCCGGTAGCTCACATCCATGAAGAGGACCTTGGGGTTGGCGTTGCGCTCGATGTGCGTGTGGGCGGTCTCGAGCTCGCGACGGATGCCCTCGGCGTTGCGCTCGTTGAGCAGCGTGCTGAAGCGCCCCACGAACTCCAGCTCCTGGCCGGTCACGCGCACCAGCGGAGCCGCTTGCATCCATTGCAGCGCGCATTGGCGCATGATGAAAAGGCCGTAGCGCATCAAGGCCTTCTGCCATTCCCGCCCCTGCTTGGCGAAGCCCTCGCCCAATTCGGCGGCGTTGGCCACCTCGCGCTTGTAGCAGGCGCGCAGCCAATCACGGAAGAATATGAAGTGCTCGGCCTCGCCTTTCTCGGCCATGTCAACCGCCTCCAGCAGGTCGCCCTCGCTGCGGTTGCTGATAGCCAGGGCCTCATCGGCGATGAGCTCGGGGAAGCGCTCGCGCAAGGCATCGCCGATCTCGGCCGGCTCCAGCGCGTTGATCTTCACCAACTGCGCGCGGCTGAGGATGGTGGCTATGAGCTGCTCGGGCTGGGCGGATGCCAAGAGGAAAAGCGTATTGGGCTCGGGTTCTTCCAGCACCTTCAGCAACTTGTTGGCGGCTTGGTGGTCCACCAGCTCGGGAAGCCAGATCAGGATCACCTTGTGGCCACCGCGGAAGCTCCTCAGTGCGAGCTTCTGCTGGATCTCAGCCGCGATCTCCACGCCCATGCGCAATTGCTTGTTCTCGCTGTCGAGCCGATCGCGCCATCGATCAATGTCGATGTAAGGCTCGGCCTGCACGGCTTCGCGCCAGGTCGCCGTGAAGTAGTCGCAGGTGTGCGGCTTCTTCTCGAGGAAGGCGATCGGGAAGAAGAGGTGCAAGTCCGGGTGGGCGAGCTTGGCCATCTGTTGGCACGAGGGGCATGCGCCACAGGCATCGGCCTGGCCGCGTTGCTCGCACAAGAGGTATTGCGCGTAGGCCAGGGCGAGTGGCAGGTTGCCGCTGCCGCGGGGCCCCACGAAGAGCTGCGCATGCGGGACACGGCCTTCGCGGATGTTGCCGATCAGCTTCGCCTTCAAGGCGGCGTGGCCGATGACCTTGGAAAAGAGCATGGGGCGAAGTTGCTGCATAGTTGACCAATGCCGGACTTCCAGCAGGCATCCACCCGCTTCCGATATTCGCGGCCATGATCACAATGGACTCCTTCTCCTTCAGCCGCAAGAAAGCCTTGGTGCGCGTGGACCTCAACGTTCCGCAGGATGCCAATGGCAAGGTGACCGACGACACGCGCGCGCGGGCGATCATCCCCACGGTGAAGAAGATCATCCGCGACGGCGGCAGCGCGATCCTCATGAGCCATCTCGGTCGCCCGAAGGGCAAGGTGAACCCGGCAATGAGCCTGATGCCCATCGCGGACCACTTGAGCGGCCTGCTCGGCCAGCCCGTGCTCTTCGCAACGGATTGCGCAGGGCCCGATGCGAGGGCCAAGTCTGCTGCGTTGAAGCCCGGTGAAGTGCTGATGCTTGAGAACCTGCGCTTCCATCCGGAAGAGGAGGCAGGCGATGAGGCCTTCAGCAAAAGCCTGAGCGAGCTGGGCGATGTTTACGTGAATGACGCCTTCGGCACGGCGCACCGCGCGCATGCCAGCACCACCATCGTCGCGAAGTTCTTCCCGACCGCGAAGCTCTTCGGATATCTGATGCAGGCGGAGATCGACAGCGTGGGCAAGGTGCTGGGGAATCCGCAGCGCCCCATGACAGCAATCGTGGGCGGCAGCAAAGTGAGCAGCAAGATCGAGGTGCTGCGGAACCTGATCGGGAAATGCGATGAGCTGATCATCGGCGGCGGCATGGCCAACACCTTCGTGAAGGCCATGGGCGGCAGCACCGGCGCCAGCCTGGTGGAAGAGGACCTGCTCGATACCGCGCGCAGCATCATCAAGGAAGCGGAAGCGAAGGGCGTGAAGCTGCACATACCCGCCGATGCCGTAGTGGCCGATGCCTTCGCCGCCACTGCGAACACCGATCAGTGCGAATCGGATGCGGTCCCCGCCGGCTGGATGGCGCTCGACATCGGCCCGAGAAGCACCGAAGCGTTCCGTGCATCCATCCTGCGGAGCAAGACGCTGCTGTGGAACGGCCCCATGGGCGTGTTCGAGATGGAACCCTTCCAACAAGGCACCATCGCCATTGCCCAAGCGGTTGCCGAGGCCACGAGCCATGGCGCCTTCTCCCTCGTGGGCGGCGGTGATAGCGTGGCAGCAGTGAACCAGTTCGGCCTTGCGGACAAGATCAGCTACGTGAGCACTGGCGGCGGCGCCATGCTGGAATACCTAGAAGGGAAAGTGCTTCCGGGAATCGCGGCCGTGCTGGGTTAGCGTTCGACGCTGCGCCCCACTTCATCCTTCAGCTCCTCCATCCATTTGGCCTCGTTGAGATTCGGGATGACGTAGGGCGCGAGGATCATCAGCGGGGCATGCAGTCGCGACTGTTCGCGCACCTCAGCTGCAGGGAACGCACCGCCGCTGAACCCTTGCAGCAGATTCAAAGCGATGCTGAGGGTGAAGGCCGAGCGCACCACCCCGAAGGCGATGCCGGCTAACTTGTTCGGGATGCTCAGATTGGCCAGATCGATGGCTTTCGTGAGCAGATGGCCCAGCAGCACCACAAGCGCCAGCACCAGGCCAAAGGTGATCAGGAAGGCAGCAGCCGCGCCCTTGACTTCCAAGTCCAGCGCATCGATCACGCGATCGCTCAGGTGGATGCCCGCCCAGATGCCGAGCACCAGGCCGAGGAGGGATGCGACCTCAATGAAGAAGCCGCGCCGGAAGCCTTTCCAGGCGGAAGCGCCCAAGATGATGAGGAGGACGATGTCGAGCCAGTTCATGCGGGGGTGAAGATGCTGCCCTTAGACCTTTGCTCGTACGCGCTTCATCTTCGCCGCCCATGGACCTCACCTTCGAGAAACGCTGGCGCGATTTGGTGGCCACGCTCTCCAAGCGCTTCGACGCTGGCACACTCGACCTCAACGCCATCATATTCCTCATCGGGGTGCAGGAGCTGGGCCAGCATGCGCGCGAATTCAAGAAGGACGAGAAGGTGGCCCTGATGCACATCGGCATATGCGTGCTGCTTCTGCCCTACGGGTATTATCGTGAACTGGGGCGCGATGCCGATGGCTGGCCTCACTTCGACCGCGTGCAGGAGTTGCCTGCGCTCGGCGCCGAAGAACAGGAGCGATTGATGAAGGAGGCCGTGCTGGCCTATTTCGAGAAGGGCTAGGCCTTACTCGACAGGCAGCAGCGTGATGACCTCACGATTGTCCTGCTCCTCTTCGATCTTGATGATGCCTTCACCCACGAGGGTATCCCACGTGCAGATGATGTCGAGCACCGCGAAGCCGCTCTGGCCCTTCTTATAGAACTCGGAATAATCGAATACCACGAGGCCACCGCCGTCCGTGGTCCCTTCCTTATCGAGGCGGGTGGGGTCGCCGAGCGGATAGGCAGGGTCTGCATAGAGCTTCACCAGCGCATCGGGAACCACCGTGCCGTCCTCAAGTTGCACCGTGATCAAAGCCTTGGTGGGCTTCTGCTTGTTGCAAGCGGGCAAGGCGATCACGAAGAGGGCCAGCGCCATCGCGCCGGTAAGTGCGCGGAAGGGGTTGAACTTGGTCATTGGTCTACTTTTGAGCGCTTCGAGAAGCGGATGTCAAATGTAAGGCGATGGCCCCGACAGTGGCGGCAGGCAATCCTGGCCGTTTCATGCGCATGGGCCTGCCTTGGGACGCAAGCCCAAGCCTTGGCGGTGCCTGTGCGGCCCTTGGTGGAGGTGCGCACCACCATGGGCAACATGATCGTGGCCCTGTACAACGAGACCCCGCTGCACCGGGACAACTTCCTCAAGCTGGCCCGCAGCGGAGCCTACGACAGCCTGCTCTTCCACCGGGTGATCACAGGTTTCATGGCCCAATCCGGCGACCCGGACAGTAAGCGCGCCACGCCAAGCGCCCCGCTCGGGCAAGGCGGCCCCGGCTATACCCTCCCTGCCGAGATCGATGGTCGCTTCATCCACAAGCACGGAGCCTTGGCAGCGGCCCGTTTGCCCGACGAGGTGAACCCGGAGCGGCGCAGCAGCGGGAGCCAGTTCTACCTGGTGCAAGGGCGCACCCATAACGCCGAGGAGCTGGACCGCACCATGCAGCGGAACGCCCGTTACGGCACACCGGTGAGCTACTCGGCTGAGCAGCGGAGCATCTATGCCGAGCAAGGCGGGGCACCGCATCTCGATGGCGCGTACACCGTCTTCGGTGAAGTGGTCGAGGGCCTCGAGGTGCTCGATGCCATCTGCAACGCGCTCTGCGATGGGCAGGACCGACCTTTGAAGGACATCCGCATCTTCGTGCGCCCATTGCCATGAGCCTGCTCGACCGCATCGCCTCGCTCGAAGAGGAACTGGCCAAAGCTGAAGCTCGCACTGCCGACGAGGTGGAGCGTTTCCGCGTGGCCATGCTGGGCCGCAACGGCGCCGTTACTGAGCTTTTCGAAGCCTTCAAGCAAGTGGCCGGCGAGGAGAAGCGTGCCCTCGGCCAGCGCATGAACCAGCTGAAGCAGAAGGCTCAGGCACGCTGGGAGGAACTGAAGGCCGGCCAGAATGGGGAAGAGGAAACGGTCGCTTCGGTCATTGACAGCTCAGCACCGGCGCTCATCGAGCCGACGGGCTCCCTGCATCCCATCACCCTCATCCGGCAGCGGATCATCGATGTGTTCGCGCGCATCGGTTTCACCGTGAGCCAGGGTCCTGAGGTGGAGGACGACCACCACAACTTCACGGCGCTCAATTTCCCGCCCGACCATCCGGCTCGCGACATGCAGGACACCTTCTTCGTTGAGGGTCCCGGCGGTTTCGCCTTGCGCACGCACACCAGCAGCGTGCAGGTGCGCGTGATGGAAGGCCAGAAGCCCCCGATACGAACGATCTCGCCCGGACGCGTCTATCGCAATGAGGCCATCAGCGCGCGCGCGCATTGCATGTTCCATCAGGTCGAAGCGCTGTACGTGGATGAGGGCGTGAGCTTCGCGGAACTGAAGGGCACGCTCGACTACTTCGCCAAGAGCCTATTCGGCCCCGAGGTGAGCATACGATTGCGCCCGAGCTATTTCCCATTCACGGAGCCGAGCGCTGAGGTGGACATGAGCTGCACGATCTGCGGCGGCCCCGGCTGCAACGTGTGCAAGCACAGCGGATGGGTGGAGATCATGGGCTGCGGAATGGTGGATCCCGCCGTGCTCGCGAATTGCGGCATCGACCCCGAGGCGTATTCCGGCTTCGCATTGGGCATGGGCGTGGAACGCATCGCGCAGCTCATCTACCGCGTGCCCGACCTTCGGCTCTACTGGGAGAACGATGTGCGCTTCCTCGATCAGTTCACCCCTGCGCACCTGCGCTCCTGATCCGCGCGGCTGATGCATGCCGATGTGTGCATCTTAGGCGGTGGCCCCGGCGGCTGTTCCGCTGCGCTGCAACTTGCGAAGCACGGGATCGGTGCCATGCTTGTCGAGAAGGCCCGCTTCCCGCGCGACAAGGTGTGCGGCGATGCGCTCAGCGGCAAAGTGGTGCGCGTCCTTGAGCGGCTCGATGCCGAGCTCGCCATCAGCGTGAAGCGCGATGCCCGGGCCATGCCCAGCTGGGGCGTCATCTTCGTGGCGCCCAGCGGACGGGCGTTGCGCGTGCCCTTCTCACGCAATACCGGAGAGGGCGAAGCGCCGGGCGCGATCATGCCGCGCTTCGATTTCGATGACGTGCTCTTCCAGCGCGTGAAGCGAGCCGATGGCATCACCGTCATGGAAGATGCTTTGGCGCGGTCCTTTGCCCGCGCGGACGGCGGTTGGACCATCGGCATCGAGCAGGATGGCCAGCAAAGGGAACTTCGCGCACGCATCATCATCGACGCCAGCGGGGCGAACTCGTCTTTCTCGCGCCATGTCGCTGGCCTATCGATGGAGCCGCACCATCATGCAGCCGGTGTGCGCGCGTATTTCAACGGCGTGAAGGGCTTGGACCCTGACGGCTTCATCGAACTGCTATTCCTCAAGGACCTCCTGCCCGGATACCTCTGGGTATTCCCGTTGCCGGGCGGCAGAGCGAACGTGGGCCTCGGTCTCCGGAGCGATGTGGTGCGGCGCCGGAAGGCCGACCTGAAGAAGCTGCTGCTCGAGCTGATCGCTTCGCATCCGCAGTTGAAGGACCGCTTCGCATCCGCGTCGATGGAAGGCGATGTGCGGGGCATGGGGCTTCCGCTGGCGAGCAAGCGCCGAAGCATCAGTGGCGATGGCTACCTGCTCGTGGGCGACGCCGCGCACCTGATCGATCCCTTCACCGGCGAGGGCATCAGCCATGCGATGATCAGCGGGATGCATGCTGCGGACGTTGCCATGGAGGCGCTTGCGGCAGAAGACTGCAGCGCTGTCCGCCTACGCTCCTATGACGACCGGGTTTGGAAGCGTCTCGGCAAGGAGCTCGCGATCAGCACCCGCTTGCAGCAGTTGGCGCATCAGCCCTGGCTCTTCGATTTCGTGGTGGACCGCGCGAACAGGAATCCCGCGCTCGCCGACATGATCAGCAGCATGTTCACCGACATGGATTTGCGCGAACGGCTGAAGAAGCCGGGCTTCTACATGGATCTGCTGCTGGGGCGGGCGCCGAAGAAGTAGAGGGCGCCTCATCAAGCCTTCACGAACCGAACCGTCCGCCTTTCGCTTCCCAGTACCAATTCCAGGATGTATTCTCCGGGCTTCAGGTGATGAGCCGGTATTTCCAGGGCGTTGTGGCCAACGGCCACACGCTCCTGCGAATCCATCACCAAGCGGCCCAAGGCATCCATGCAGCGCAATTTCAGGTCGCCATGCGAACGGGTTGCGAACGAGAAGCGCAATTGGTCGCGCACCGGATTACCGAGCACGGAGAGTTCAGTCCATTCCTCCTTCGACAGTTCGATCACCACCACCTTGGTGCGGTCCTCTGGGCTGAGCCCCCCGACATCGATGCTGCCGCCATCGAGGGTGACCACGAGCTTCATGCGCTGGCCATTGCTCCAATCGTTGATCAAGCGCGAGCCGGGAGCAAATCGCAACCGTGCCCCTTCGCGGAGTGTAATGTGCATGTCACGTTCCTCGCTCACCTCTGCAGGCTCCTTGATGATCATGGTGCCGTTCATCACGAGCTCGGCATTCGCGCCCACGTGAAGCGCAGAGCCCTCAATTAGCAGCAGCATGCCGCGGCCTTCCTGTCCGTAATGGAAGGTGCTTCCATCGGCAACGCGCAACGCGCTGCCCGACTGGAACTGGAAGCAGGCGTTGCGCCCCTCGAACGAAATGTGGCCATGTTGGTGTACGTAGCTCGTATTGGCCGTCCAGACAACCTCGATGAACTCCCAACCCATGCAGAGGTCGGCACCGTCGTTCACCACGGTCAGCGGGTGCCGTATCGAATCGCTCCCGAGCACAAGGCCGCCACGCAGCTCCGTGTAGGGCTGAAAATTGAAGCCCGAGAATGGCTGCAGGTACATGGTCACATTCGTCGGAGAGGCCACGTTCGGCACAGGCGGCACATCAAGGTGGTACACATGGTCGGCGTCCGGGTAGTCGGCATTGTCATGCATCACCAGAATGTTGTCCCAGCCCCAGCCGATCCAGTAGGAGAATTGGCTGCCAAGGAATTGCGGCAGGTTCGCGCTGGTGAGCGGCACCAAGGTGCCCCAGGCGCTCATGTCCTGTACTTCGCTGTAGAGGTTTTCGATGTATGTGCCCGGCGGTGCTCCGTTCAGCTTCAGGCTCACTACGAATTCGCGCAAGTCGTTCTCGGCGAACTTCTCCGTGGGCACGCAGAGCTCCAACTGGTACGTGGAGAAGTCTTGCTCATCGTAAGCCGCTTGGTACCAGCGCATAGCGGTTCCGGTGCCGCTGGCGTCGGGTATGCGCACACCAGCGAAGAGGCCGGAGCAGGGCCCGCCGGGGCACGGGCCGTTGTCGAAGCTGCCCGGGCCGAAGGCCTGGAAGCCAATCGCATATTGGTTGTTGGTTGTGAGCGGAAGCACGTTGTTGTCATCGTACAGCGCCCGGATGAAAACAGGCCTTGATGCATCGATCTCATTCACAGCGATGCGCGGCCACACCCAATTCCCGGTCACATGGGCCAGGTTGATGCAGGTCGCAGGGTCCCTAGGCCCCCACCATGTATCGTCGAGTGTTTGGTAGGCCTCCCAGCCCGCGTAGGTGAGAATGTTGACACCGGGGTCCTGCGGGCAGGCGATCGTCAACGTATCCGAAGGGCTGAATCCGGGCAGGTAGGGTTGCGCGATCGCGCTTGCTGGCAAGAGAATCGCGAAGTGGAGTACAGCTCTATTCATGGTCGCGGATTTCAGGTGGGACACGCCCGACCGAAAGTACGCTGCCTGCCGTAGCCGAAGTTCGATGCTTTAACGCACCCGCTTCGCAGCGACGAACCAATCCCAAGGGAAGGGCGCTTTCATCCAGCGCGGCGGGGCGTCGAACTCCGTGCTCCATGGGTATTCGATCTTCTCGATGTCGAGGACATTGAAGCCGCGATCGTTGAGCAGCGCTTCGAGTTCCTCCCGGAGGTAGTGCTTGGTCGGCACGTTGTCGATGCTCACCAAGCCATGCTCGAGGCCATGGCTATTCAGTGCAGCGGCCTTCTGGGCCGCCTGCGGGTCCATGCCATCACGCAGGTTCCATTGCAAGTGGCGGTAAGCGGTGAGCAAGGCTGAATTGAGAGAAGGCACCACCAGCAGCAAGTGGCCGCCCTTCTTCACGCCCCGGCAGGTCCGGTCAATGAGCCCTTCGCGGATCTCGAGCGCGGCATTGAGCCAGGTGTTGATGCATAGCACCACATCGGTGGCGGGGTAGCTGTTCTTGTCCGCACTCACATCGGCATGCACGTATGCGATGTTGGAGCGGCCCGCATTGGCCTTCGCCGCCACCTCCAGGCATTGGCTGCTCACGTCCACCGCGTACACGCGTGCATAATGGTCTGCAAGCAGCGCTAGCGTGCGACCCACTCCGCAGCCCAGGTCGGTGGCTTCGGCGCCCGGGGACGCGAGGTTCTCCACCCATCCGCGGATGATGCCCTTGGCATCGTTCGCGGGCACATTGAAGATCTCCTGCTCGAAGGTCCCGGCCACCTTATCCCAATCGCGCTCGTTCATGCGGTTGCGTTTTGTGCCGCAGCGATAGCGCCAAGGAGGGAGCCGATCGGACGTTGATGCAATGCTGCGGCGGTTGGTGTTGCGGGCAAGGTACCCGGGCATGCCCGGCGCCCATGGCCGGGCGTTGCGCAGGTATCAACGATCACGGGTTGAAGGAGGCCTTCGGGATGACCGGAACCCACACTAGCATTGGCCATTCGCACGATGCCGCACCCCGCCTATCTTTCCCGCAATCAGCAATCTGATGGCTTCCGGAACCGCAGCAGAGAGATCGCTGCGCCAGCATTACAATGCGGCGCGCTTGCGATCCCATACCTGGGATCAGTTGAAGCTAGCGGCAATGGACCTCGACGATGGCCGTTGCGCGCCGGATGAAGTGGCCGCGATCCTGAAGGACCTGTTCACCATCGAATTGTACTGGGCCTATCCCGGCCGCAGCACAGTGCGCCAGCTCGAGCAGATGCTCCGCAGCAAGGATCATCATGGCCTGCACCTCGGGGTGAATCACGTGGTGCGAACGCTGAGCAGCGGGGCTTTCCGCAGCGATTCCGCCGCACTGCTCGATCCGGCATCAGGCCGTGATGCGCTGCTTGCGGAAGAGGAGGGAAAGCCCAGGCCGAACTACTTCGAGGTGCTCTTCGTGGATGAGCTCGACGAGGATGATGAGGCCGCCCTGAAGCATAAGCTGCTCCAATGCCGCGATAAGGCCGACCCCTTCGTGTACGATGCGGTGGTGGTGCGAACGGTGCAGGATGCGCTCATCGCGCTGCTCTTCAATCACAACATCCAAGTGGTGGTGGTGCGCTTCGGCGTTCCATACCGGAACACGAACCACAAAGGAATGCTCAGCACGTTCACGCGCGCCATCGATGCGTTGGATCCCGGAGAGATCGGCCGTGCGCACATGGGGCCATACCTCGGCCGCATCTGCCGCTGGTTCCGTCCGGAAGTCGACCGTTACTACGTGACCGATACCCCGGTGGACGGGCTGGAGGACGCCACGCTCGCCACCTTCCGCCGCATCTTCTACCGAACCGAGGACCTCACCGAGCTGCATCTCACCATGCTGCGCGGCATCCAGGAGAAGTACGAGGCCCCCTTCTTCTCCGCCCTGAAGGAATACAGCCGCCGGCCCATGGGGGTGTTCCACGCCATGCCCATCAGTCGCGGGAACAGCGTCTTCAAGAGCCGGTGGATACAGGACTTCGGCGAGTTCTATGGACGCAACCTCTTCCTCGCGGAGACCAGCGCCACCACCGGAGGCCTCGATTCGCTGCTGCAGCCCACCGGTCCACTGAAGAAGGCGCAGGAGCTGGCGGCCCGCGCCTTCGGCTCGCAGCGCACCTTCTTCGCCACCAACGGCACCAGCACCACCAACAAGATCGTTGTGCAGGCGCTTGTGGAGCCCGGCGACATCGTGCTCATCGACCGCGACTGCCACAAGAGCCACCACTACGGCATGGTGCTCAGCGGCGCTTACCCGGTATACCTGCACAGCTATCCGCTGAAGAAATACAGCATGTACGGCGCGGTGCCGCTCCATCATATCCGCGAGCAGCTCTTCAAGCTGAAGCGCGGAGGCCGATTGGACAAGGTGAAGATGCTGCTGCTCACCAACTGCACCTTCGATGGCGTGGTGTACAATGTGGAGCGCGTCATGGAGGAAGTGCTCGCCATCAAGCCCGACATCGTCTTCCTCTGGGATGAAGCCTGGTGGGCCTTCGCACGATTCAGTTATGTGCTGCGCCAGCGCACCGCCATGCACATTGCGCGGAAACTGGCCCGGAAGTACCGCACACCGGAGTACCGCGCAGAATACGAAGCGCACCTCGCGAAGCTCGTTGATGGAGAATCGCCGCGGATGCCCGACCCCGACAAGGTGCGCATCCGCGTGTATGCCACGCAGAGCACGCACAAAACGCTCACCTCGCTGCGGCAGGGCAGCATGATCCACATCTGGGACGAGGACTTTGTGAGGAAGAGCGAGGCCTCTTTCCACGAGGCCTATATGACCCACACCAGCACCAGCGCCAACTACCAGATCCTCGCGAGCATGGATGCAGGGCGCCGGCAAGTGGAGTTCGAGGGATACGAGCTGGTGGAGAAGGCGATCGAGCTGGGGCTTCTGCTGCGCCGCACGGTGCGCGAGCATCCCAAGCTGAAGCGCTGGTTCGACATCATCACCATCGGCGAGCTCATCCCCGGTGAGTTCCGGCAGAGCGGGCTCGACAGCTACTATCGGCGCGATCAGGGCTGGAGCGAGATCGAGAAGGCATGGGCCGAGGATGAGTTCGCGGTGGATCCCACCAAGATCAACCTCTACACCGGCCACACCGGCATCGATGGCGATACCTTCAAGAACCAGTTCTTGATGGACAAGCACCAGATCCAGATCAACAAGACATCGCGGAACTCGGTGCTCTTCATGACCAACATCGGGACCACGCGCGGCTCGCTGGCCTATCTCACCAAGGTGCTCCTCCAGATCGCGGAGGAATTGGAGCAGCGCAACGCTGGCTTCGAGCACGACGACAAGAGGGCGCACATCGCGCGGATCCGCGCGCTCACCGAGGAGATCCCGCCACTGCCGGACTTCAGCAGCTTCCACCGCAGCTTCCAGGGACAGCCCGGTGTGCCCGGCGGCGACCTGCGAAGCGCCTACTTCCTCTCATACAAGGAGGAGCGCTGCGAGCACGTGAAGCTCGAGGAGTGCAAGCGCCTGATGCTCGAAGGTCGCGAGCTGGTATCGGCCAGCTTCGTGATCCCCTACCCGCCGGGCTTCCCCGTGCTCATGCCTGGCCAGATGATCAATCAGGAGATCATCGACTTCCTCATTGCCATTGACGTGAAGGAGATCCACGGCTACCGCCCCGAGCTCGGCCTGCGCGTGTTCACTGATGCCGCATTGGGCAGGCAGAAGACGACAACGGCGATGGGGGGCATGCGCGGGCCGATCCCAGCCGTCGCCAAGGATATCAAGGTCGTGAAACGAACGAAGCGCTAAGGGATTCGATGGGCCGCATGCGCATCGTGAGAGCCTGAATCGCTGTTGCTTGTTCCATTGGCCAGATTACTGCAGCACTACACGGCTCTTGCGCTCCAGGTCCGTGCGGCTCTGGAAGCGCAGCGTGTAATAATCGGCGCTGTTGGGGGCGAGCTGCATGTCCATCGCTGCACGTCCATATTCCAGGCCGGCCTCATCGAATGCAACGGCGGTGATGCGCCCATTGAATTCGCGGCTGGCCACTACGTACACCACGAGCACGTTATCAGTACCGGCACTGTCAGGCTCCACCATGGTCTTGCCGATGGAAAGGCCTTGATCAAGAAGGTGCTCGCTCAGCTTCACATCCAGGTCCCAGGTCTTCTCAACCCCGGAGGCGAGGCCTTCAACCACTTCGGTGGCAGCAACGCCTGCGATTTCGCCACCCTTGTTCAGCGCGCCCTTGGTGCCCTCGGCTACACGGCCGCATCCGGCCAAAGCGCCCAAAAGAAGGAAAACAGCCACTCTCATCGCACGATGAATCGGATGGTGCGCTGCTCGCTGCCGAAGCGCGCGCGCAGGAAGTAGGCGCCCGCTTGAAGCCCGGCGATCGGCAGGTCGATGCGGTGGTCGCCGGCCGAACGGTTGCCTCCGGCGATGCTGAGCACCGCACGGCCGGTCATGTCGATCACCTCCAACGTGAGCGCAGAGGCCGAGCGCATGCTGAGGAGCGCGGTGGCTGCGCCGTCGGCAGGATTGGGCAGCACCTGAAGATCAGCGCCGCTGGCCAGTTCCTCGACGCTCACAGGCTGCCCATTGATGTTGATGTCGTCCAGGTAGATGTTGTTGCCGCCGTTGCTCTCGAATTCGAACTTGAAGCGGAAGTTGGGCACATGGCTCGTGCTGCTGATGGTATTGACCTCTGCGAATCCCCATTGTGAAGGACCGTTGGGCACGAAGCTGCCGGTCGTGTTCGGCGCGGTCGGCAAGGAATTGCTCCCACGGAGGATCTTGCGCAAGGTCCAGGTCTGTCCGCAGTTGCTGCTTGTCCAGAAGCGGAGCACATCGTCGTTCGCCGCGGCGCGCTTGGCATACGCGTAGCGGTAGCTCACGGTGATCTGGGTGGCTCCGCTCATGTCATACGTGCGCGAGACCAGCTCATCCGCGCGACCATCCATCGAAGCGGCATTCACGATGCGCGCGCTCTTTGAGCCGGTGTATGCGGCTGCCGTGGTCACGTTCCAGGTGTTGTCGCCATGCACGTTCTCGATGAACCACTCAGGGGCGTTGAAGGCGCTGAGCGATTCGAAGCCTTCCTGCACCGGAGGCTGCTCACCTGGTTGGTTCAGCACAGTGATGTAGGCGGTCTGCGTGCTGGTCTGCGAACTGCTTCCATCGCTGGCGGTGAGCGCCACCGTATAGGTGCCCGGCGTGTTATAGGTAACGCTCGGGTTGGCATCTGTTGAGGTGGCAGGGGTGCCGCCAGCGAAGCTCCAGTTGCGCGAGCTCACGGCATTGAAGCTCTCATCGGTGAAGTCCACGGTGCTTCCCGGGCACACCACGCGGGTATTGCTGCTGAAGGCCGCTGCGCAGAGCGCTTCAGGCAGGTTCACGCCGGTGGCGGTCAGGTTGTTCGACGTGATGAGCTGGTTGCGCTGCGCAGTGGAGCTGTTGAGTGCGGCGATCATGCGCGTTTTCTGGCCATTGGTGAACATCTTGGAGCAATAGCTGTACTCCATGTAGTTCTCTACGTTGTCCAGCGAGCTGCAGCTGGTGCCGCTCAGGACGCATGTGGTCCACCCGATCGTGTTCGGCGTGTCGCTCACGCCATCGTCGGTGTTGCAGTTGCTGGCCACGGCGGGGGTGTTGCTGCCTCCCCAGGTGTGCTCCAGGTTGATCCAATGGCCCACCTCGTGCGTGAGTGCGCGCGACCGGCTCACGCTGCCCGTGCCGATGCTGCCCACATAAGTGTGCTGCATCACGATGCCGTCCGCGGCAGCGAAGACCGCTGCGCCGCCCGGGGTTAGCGTGTAGCCGGCGGCGCCATCAGCGCTTGCGGCCACCCACACGTTGAGGTACTTGTTGCGCGGCCACTGGATCAGGTTCTTCATGGTCTGCGTGCCGTCGTTGGTGAGGGCGCTCACCGTGCGCGTGATGCCCTTGGTGCAATTGCCGTTCGGGTCCTTCCGCGCCAGCTTGAACTCGATGTCGATGTTGGCGACAAGCGGCAGGAACTGGCTCACCACGTTGTCCCAATCGGGATTCTGCTTGTTGAAATCCTCATTGAGGATCCGCATGGCATCGAAGACCTGCGCATCACTGATGTTCTCGGCGCCGAACTGGTGGATGATGTGAAAGACCACCGGGATGGTGTAGGTGCTGCGTGCGCCCTCACTGAATCCTTCTGTCCAGGCCTCCAAGGCGGCCTCCTCCTCGGCGATCGCGGCCATCAAGGCCGGGTCGTTGCCATGCAGCTGCTCCATGATGCCGGCATCGTTGGTGCGGCAGGTGAAGGCGGTTTGCTGCTGGGCCATTGCGCCCGCTGAGAGCATGATGCAAGCCAAGAGTGTCGCGATCCTGTTCATCAGTCTGCGTGTTGAGGGGATGACGTGCGAAATTAATCGAAGGCTGCTCGTGGCTTCCGGCTGCGTTGCGCCACTAGTCAATGATCAGCCGAACCACCGAGGGTGCGCCATCCACTTCAGCGCGAATCAAGTACGTGCCCGGAGCCAGGCCATGCAGTGGTATCGGGTGCAGCACTTCGCCGCTCCGTGTGCCCAGGTCCATATGGAGCACTTGGCGGCCCGTGGCATCGGCAAGCTGCAGGCGCACTGGCGCTGCATGGGGAAGTTCGATGCGCACGCGTGCCTGCCCTTGAGCGGGGTTGGGCAGCACCTGCAGGGCCCCGCCTGCGGAGAGCTCCTCAACGCCCACCGGCATGCCATTGAGGTTGATGTCGTCGATGTACAGGTTGTTGCCGCCATCGCTCTCGAACACGAACTTGAAGCGGAAGTTGGCGATGTGGCTGGTGGCGCCGATGTTCGTGACCGTGGTTTGCCCCCATTGCTCGGGGCCATTGGGAACGAAACTGCTGGTGGTGGCAGGCGCCGTGGGAAGCGTGGTGCTTCCGCGCATGATCCGGCGCAGCAGCCAGTTCTCTCCGCAATCGTTGCTGATGTGCAGGCTCAGGATGTCGTCCGTACTGGTGCTGCGGCGGGCGTATGCCCATCGGAAGGAGATGGACACGGCCTCGGCATCAATCAGGTCGAATGTGCGTGAGAGGAGCTCGTCCGTGTTCCCGGCCATGGCCGTTGTGTTCAGCACCCGGACGCTCTTGGCGCCGGTGTACGCGGCCGTGCTGGTCAATTGGAAGGTGTTGTCGTTGTTCCCGTTCAAGGTGAACCACTCCGGGCCATTGAGGGCAGAGAGCGACTCGAAGCCTTCGGTCACCGGCGCTTCCTCCCCGGGATTGGCGAGCACGGTGATGTACGCGTTCGCCGTGGTCGTCAGGTTGGCCGTTCCGTCCGATACTGTCAGGCTCACCGGATAAACTCCGGGCTCGGAGTAGGTGACGGTGGCCTGCGCTTCTTCCGCTGTGGCCGGCGTGGCGCCTGGGAAATCCCACTGCCAACCGGTGACCCCGTGGAAGCTGAGATCGGTGAAGGTTATCGGAGAGCCGGCGCACACCAGACGGGCGCTGCTCCCGAAGGCGGCCTGGCAAAGCGTCGGCGCATCGTTCGCTCCTGTAGCTGCGAGATTGGATGCGGTGTGCAATTGGTTGCGCTGCGCGGTGCCGCTGTTGAGCGCGGCGATCATCCGGGTCTTCTGGCCTTCGGTGAACATCTTGCAGCAATAGCTGTACTCCATGTAGTTCTCCACATTGTCCAGCGAGCCGCAGCTGGTGCCGTTGATCGCGCAATAGGTCCATCCGATCGTGTTGGGCGTATCCTGCACGCTGTCATCCATGCCGCAGTTGTCCTCATCGCCCGGAGTGTTGCTGTTGCCCCAAGTGTGCGCGAGGTTGATCCAGTGCCCTACCTCGTGCGTAAGCGCCCGGCTGCGGCCCACGCTGCCCGTGCCGATAGCACCGGTGTAATCGTGCAGGATCACGATGCCGTCCCAAGTGGGCTGGTTGTTCACCGAGCTCGGGCGGTAGGTGTAGCCGGCAGCACCATCGGCGCTGGCGGCTACCCAGATGTTTAGGTACTTGTTGCGCGGCCACTGGATCAGGTTCTTCATGGTCTGCGTGCCGTCGTTGGTGAGGGCGCTCAGCGTGCGTGTGATGCCGTTGGTGCAATTGCCTTGGGGATCGCGCTTGGCCAGCTTGAATTCAACGCCCACATCAGCCACCAGTGGAAGGAAATCGGGCCGCACGTTCGGCCAATCGGGATTCAGCTTGTTGAAGTCCTCGTTCAGGATGCGCACGGCATCGATGACCTGCGCATCGCTGATGTTCTCCGGCCCGTTGTTGTGGATGATGTGGAAGACCACGGGGATCGTGTACACCACGCGCTCGGCCCCACTGTTCTCAGCAGCCCATTGCGCCGTGAAGGCCTCGAGTTCAGCATCGGCTTGAGCAATGCGCTGGCGCTCGCCCATGGGATCGGGGTGGCCGGCCAAGGCCTTGTCCAGGTCATTGGCACCGCACGGATGCACAGGTGATTGCGCCGAGGATTGGGTGAAGCTGAATAATGCAGCGATCAGCGAGAGTGAAAGTTGGCGCATGCGCGAGGGGGGGGGTCTAAGGGGTGCCAAAATACCCGTCCCAGCCTCACCCGCCTGTCACAGCTTGGCAATGCTATTGCGGCACGATGGATCCAAAACAGTCCAGGCTATCGCTCAATAGCAGTGCGGTTCCGACCAATCCGGATATCACCTCCCCGAACGCGACCTTGTCCCCGACGAGGGAGTCAGGGCATCACAAAGCGCACAGCCTCGCTCCGATTCCCGCCACTTACCCGGAGCATATAGCCACCTGCGGCCCGACCCTGAATGGGCAGGGCGATCCGGTGGCTGCCAGCGCCCAAAGACAGCGGTCCTAGCTGCGAGACGACGCGACCCAAGGGGTCCAGCACATCGAATCGAAGCCTGTCTGGTCGATCCAGGTTGAGCAACGCATCAGCGGTTCCGGCTGAAGCATCGAGGAGGATTCGCACCCCGGATTGCCCATCGGGCAGCTCATCGATTCCGACCAGTCCGCCCTGCACGTTGATGTCGTCGAGGTAGAGGTCGTTGCCGCCATTGCTCAAGAACACGAATCGCACGCGGAAGCTGCTGGTGCAGAGGTTCGCGCCGATGTTGGAGAATTGCGCGAAGCGCCACTGCTCGGGATTTGTCGGCGTGAATGCCCCGGGCACCACCCCGGCTGTGAGCAAACTGGTGTTGCCGCGCATGATCTTGCGCAGCAGCCAAGTGTCGCCGCAGTTCGCACTGACGTACACGTACAGCTCATCATCATCTGCAACGTACCGCTTGGCGTAGGCATAGCGGAAGCTCACGATGCCGCCGGGCGCGCCGCTCAGGTCGAAGGTGTTCGAGATCAGCTCATCGGTGCGGCCTGCGCTGAAGATGGTATTGGGCAGGCGAGCGCTTCGCGTGCCGGAGTACGCTGCGGACGTGGTGAGCTGGAAGCCGCCATCGAGGCTGGGGTCAATCACCTCCCAGGTATCATTCGGCAGGATCGAAGCTGATTCGAAGTCTTCGTTCCAAGGCACGGGCTGCCCGGGGCTCGGGAGCACGCGGATGTAGGCTGTTTCAGTTCGGGTGAGGCTACTGCCGTTGGCGTCAGTGACCGTGAGCGTGACCTCGTACTCTCCGGTCGTTGGGTAGGTCACGGTCGGCGCCGCCTCGGTGCTTGTTGCCGGCTCGCCGCCCGGGAAGCTCCATGCGCGCTGCACGATGCCATTGAAGCTCTGGTCGGAGAAGCTCACGCTCCCGCCCGAGCACACCGAGCGACGGTTGGCCGTGAAGCGCGCTTCGCACACCGTGCCGGTTCCATCTACGCCTGTGAGCGCCAGGTTCGCCGGCTGCCAGAGGTTCTCTCGCTGCGCGATCGGCGAAGTGAGCGCAGCAAGCATCCGATCGCCCTGCCCAGCGGTGAACATGCGGCCGCAATAGCTGTACTCCATGTAGTTCTGCACATTGTCCAGCGTGCTCCCGCAGCTGGCGCCGCTCAGCACGCAGCTGGTCCAGCCACGGGTGAGGGGGGTATCCTCCACGTCGTCGTCCATGAAGCAATTCGCTTCATCGCCTGGCTCGTTGCTATCGCCCCAGCAATGCTTCAGGTTGAGCCAGTGGCCCACTTCGTGGCTGAGCACCCGCGAGCGGAAAGCGGAGGAAGTCCCGATGCTCCCCACGTAATCATACCGCACCACGATGCCATCGGCCTCTGGCCAGCCATCGAGCCAGATGGGGTAATAAGTGTAGCCCGCCGCTCCGTTGGCGTAGCGGCATACCCAGATGTTCAGGTAGCGGTCTCGCGGCCATTGGATCAGCTGGGTCATTTCGAAGTCCCCCAGATTGGTCTGCGTGCTCTGTGTACGGGTGATGCCGTTGGTGCAATTGCCTTCAGGATCACGTTGAGCCAAGCGGAACTGAATGCCAACGTCGGCAACGATGTCAATGAACTGCGGGTGCGTCGAGGTCCAATCCGGGTTCAGTTTGTTGTAGTCCTCGTTAAGGATGCGAACAGCGTCCTGTACCTGGGCATCGCTGATGTTCTCTGTCCCATTGTTGTGGATCACGTGGAAGACCACCGGGATCACATAGTCCTCGCCTCCGCCGCGTGCGAAAGCACCAGTGCGCGCATCGAGCGCGGCCTTGGCTTGGACGGCGTGCACCATGGCGCCGGGATCAGCAGCCAAGTGACGGCTCAGCTCTGCGGGGTTGTTGGCCAGGCAACGGAAGCCCTCATCCTGGGCAATCGCGGTGAAGGCAAAGGCCAAGGCAGGAAGGAGAATCGGATAGCGCATGCGTGAGGGGCGTCGAATGTAGGCTCAACGGTTCGCCCCAAGCCCGAACCAAGGCTGGCCTTAAGCGCGTTGGCCTTGGAAGTCTGAACACCCCGGACCGCGCTCAGGGCAACTGCTCATTCCTTGAGTTCGTGGGTACCGCACCTCCAATGTTAACCAGAATCGGATCACGGTCGTTCTGGAAGCCAGTGTAGCGTACCACGCCGTCGAGGTTCACGTCTTCGGGGTAGTATCCCGCCGCAGTCGCGGTGGGCACAGATCCGCCGATGCGCACCAAGATGGGATCACGGTCGTTGTCCGCATTCGTGTAGCGCAGCACGCCATCGCCGCTCACATCGCCGGCCCAGAGCATGCTGATGCCATCGACCAAGGTGCGCGCATCGGTGCCATAGGTCACGGTGGCCGGATTGGTGAGGTCGATGCTGACCACGCCAGTGCCATACTGCTGCGCCACGTTGGTCATGGCGGCCAAGTGGTTGCGGTGCCACGTCGCCATTTTGTATTGCCCGCGCGGCGCGTTGGGGAACCATAATGGCTCTTCGCCATTGGGCATCACCACCTTGCCGTTGGCCAGTACCAGGGCCGCGCGCTCATCCACAACGGTGCTATGATTGGCGCCATCGCGCAGCTGCACCATCACCCAATCCACGGGCGCATTGCTGCCCGTGCGGTCGAATAATGCCTGGCTCATGGTGGCGCCCATGCCGTAGGGATCGCTCATAGGCAACAGGCCTGCGGTCTTCAGGCTGGTGCGCATCGCGGTTCCTGTCCAAGCGCCTTCGAGCACAAGGTTCAAGGCGAGCTCGCTGTCCCCATCGGTGAAGTCGTAGATGCCATCCATGTCGCGGTCAACGCCATGCCGGATCTTGGTGGTGGGGTGCACGAGGGTCCATGTGAGCGGTGCGCCGCCGGCTTGGGCGGCCGCGACCAACGCGGTGTGCGTGACGGCTGCGGCCCCGTTCTGGTCGGGCTGGTAGTTGTTGCTGCCCAAATAGTAGAAGCCGCGCGGCACGCCGCCCCAGATGCCTTTCACCACCATGCCGTACTCGCTGGCACGGGTGTCGGCCAGGTCCTTCAGCACGTTGAGCGTGGTGGTGGAGCCGATCGATCCGTTGATCGTATGGCGCATGCCCACCGCGGGGAGCACATCATTCACGGCAGAGGCGGAGAATGGGAAATTGGTGGTGTTGAAGCACTGCGAGCAGTTGGCATTATCGATGCCTCCTGACCAACTAAGGATCTCCGGCTCGTAGTCCCCCATGTAATTAGCTGTACCAGCACCGTTGTACCATGTCTCCATCACACCTTCGGACAATAGCCCGAAGCCACTGGTGCATTCGGTGGTGTTGTAGAAGAAGCCCGTCTTCCGGTAGGCGCTGCGCAAGTCACCGGCCATGTTCCTGTTCATGGTGAAGCCTTGTGTGTTGTTCGTGGTGCCTCCCGCGCCGGGGGCGTTCCCGGCCACCTGTCCATTCCCGGCAAGGTCACCGCGTCCCGTTTGTGCATTGTGGCAGGGTACGCAATTCACGTTGACGGCAACGAAAAGATTCACCGCTGGAGGAACGCTCTGGAACGTGACGCCTGTACCTCGTACGCGGTTCGGGTTGATCCGCGCCGTGGACGATTGCGAATTGGGCTTGTAGACACGGTATGGGTTCGGCACGTACCAGCAGGCGGCCAGGAAATCACTGAACTCCTGCATGCTCACCACATCCAGCGGCGCATCGGCGCCTTGCAGGTTCTGGAATGCGCCTGCGAAATCGGCGAAGCCATCCTTGTCGCCGCGCCAATGCAGATTGCCACGGCCCCGACCGATGATGTCGATGAGGAATTGCGTGGTCTTCACGCCCTTCAACGGATGGAAGCTCTTGCCATCCACGAGCGCCATCTCGCCGGACGGATCCCCAAGGTCCCAACCGAGCCGGTCCCAACGGGCATCCACATGACAGCTGCCGCAGCTGATGTGACCGTGACCGCTGCCGGTGTGGGTGTTGTACAAATGCTTGCGCCCGGTCTTGATCACCTGCGGCGTGGGGTCGAAGAAGGCTGTGCGGCTCACTTCCTTGTCCGTGGAGAGGTCGATGGTGGAGATGCTGCCACCGAATTTGTTGATGACGTACGCGCGCTGGCGTGCTTCATCGATCACGACGCCCGTTGGGCCTTCGCCCACGGGGATGGGGTCCGGAACGGTGCGGCTACCCGTGGCATTGATCGTGATCACGTTGTTGGAGCCCATGCCAGTGACGTATGCCTTGGTGCCATCCGTGCGCCAGGCGATGCCGCGCGGGTCGCCCAAGGCCTGCTTGCGCACCGCTGGAGGTGAAGTGTGGGTGCTGTAATTGATCTGCGGATTCATGTCCGTGATCGCCACGGAGCCCGAGGGTGGTGCGAAGCGCGAAACGTTCACCCGAAGGAACTTCCCTTTCAGGTTTGGCTCGAAGCGGATCTCGTTGGTGGCATCGGTACCCACCACGAACACTTCGCCAGTGCCGGGCCGCACGCTCATGGCCATGAGGATATTCCCCAACGTGCTCTTATATGTGACTGCATTCGTGCTGGTCGCGATCATGGCCACATCGCGGTCCGGCATGTCCCAGCCGGCTTGACGAACGCCAGCGCCTCCGCTCACGATGTTCGTCCAGTCATGGTTGTTGTCGTCCATCCATTGGCCGGACGCGTTCTTGCGCACGATCATCGTGTTGGTCTCGGTGGACGGCGGGTTGCTCGGGTTGAGCGGTGGGTTGAATCCCGTTCCGGAATTCGGCACCGGGACCACGCCGCCGTATGGCCCGGTCGGTCGCTTGACATCGTTCGGGATCAGGGTGCACCCCCCCTGCGTAGAGCAGATGCCGATCTTGGTGGGCACGTGCTCGGTGGAGAAGAAATCATTGCCGCTGATGGCGGTGGTGCGGTTGCCGCTCTCGAAGAAGGCGCAATAAACCGTGCTCCCATCGGGGCTTACGGCCAGTGCGCGCGGTTGCTCGCCTTTCAGCAGGACCTCAACGGGCGCGGTAGCGAGGTTGGCCGGGTCGAACACCTGGATGCTCTCGCGCTCCGCACAGCTCACATAAGCCTTCTGCGGAGTGCCTGCGAACACCAGGTCGGCCGGCTCGTTCTCAGTCGCAACACTGCGGATGGTGGCCTTCAGGGTGAGGTCCACGATGCTGATCTCGTCGCTGACCTGGCAGACCACCCAGACCTCATTGTTGGTGCGGGCGCGCACCGTTACCGGATCAAGGCCAACGGGTATGGTGGCGAAATGCATCATGCCCGTGGCGCTCAAGGTGAACACCTCCAGGCTGTTATTCGCCGTGTTCACCGCGAGCAATTTGGTGCCATCGGGCGTCATGGCGATCGGGCTCACATGCGCCGACTCGAAATTGGTGAAGCTGCTCGTCGGCACTCCGTTGCCGATCGCCTTGGCCGTTCCCTCGTCCTCGGGCCCATGCTCGAATGCAGTGAGTCCGGCGATCAAACCGAGACTGGAAAGCGCGATGATCGACTTGCGGTTGGCGGAGAAGAAGCGCATGGGGAGGTCGATTTCCCGGGGCCTGTCACGCACCGGCAGTTTTCAGACCGGCCAAACTAGCCCATTGACGCGATCAGAACAAGCCCGGATTCCCCTCACCCTTATTGTCCCGTCGTTCGCGGTCGGCATCGGAACCAGCGCCCGTTGGCGTGCTAGGTTGCGCGGAATCACGTACCAGCCCATGACCCCTCGCACCGTTCTGGCTACTCTGATGGCCAACCTCGCCTGCTCGATTAGCGCTCAATCGCTCGATTGGGGCCGCAGCGTCAATGGTGCCTTGACAGAGAACGCTTTCGCCACGAGCATTGATGGACAGAACAGCGTTTGGACGGCCGGCATTTTCGTGAATACGGTGGACCTCGACCCTGGAGCGGGCACCTTCAACGTGAGCAGCAACGGTGATCACGACATCTTCATCCAGAAGCTCGATTCTGCGGGCAATTTCCAGTGGGGCGGATCCCTGGGCGTGAGTGGCGCAGAGTACGGGCGCTCCATCGTCATCGACGCCCAGGACAATATGTACCTCACTGGCCGCGTGCGCGGTACCGTGGATCTCGACCCCGGGCCGGGCACCGACTTCCAGACGACGCCGAACACCGTTTTCGCGGCCTTCGTGATCAAGCTCAGCGCCTCGGGCTCCTACCAATGGGGGCGCATCTTCGGCGGGCTTGGGAATGATGAGGGCTATGGCATCGCCATCGATGGCCAGGGGAACTTGATCACCGTGGGCGCGCTGGGCAACGGCGGCGACCTTGATCCCGGGCCAGGCACCGCTACGGTGGCGGGCATGGGACAACAGGATGCCTTCGTTCAGAAGATGGACAGCAACGGCAATTTCCTTTGGGGCTTCACGGTGGGAGGCACTGCACAGGACATCGCATATGCTGTTTGCGTGGATGCGCTGGACAACCTTATCGTTACCGGTGAGTTCCGGAATTCCGTTGACCTGGACCCCGGGCCTGGAGTGGCCACGCGAACCAGCGGCGGCGATGCAGACATCTTCGTGCTGAAACTCTCTTCCTCGGGCGCATTCATCTGGGGCCATGGGATCGGCGCCAGCGGCAATGAGCGCGGAAAGGCGATCGGCGTAGGTCCGGATGGCGGCCCTGTCCTCACTGGCCGCATCACCAGCAGCACGGACTTCGACCCCGGGCCGGGGGTGCTCAGCCTCGCGGGCGATTTCACCGAGCCGGCTTTCGTGTGCAAGCTCAGCAGCGATGGCTCCCTGACTTGGGCCTTCATGCTAAAGAGCTTTCTCAACGAAGGGCTTTCGCTCAAGGTGGACGCCCTCAACCGGATCACGATTTGCGGGGTCTTCGGCAGCTTCGGTTCAACCGCCCTCGACCTCGATCCCGGGCCAGGCACGCTTGAACTGCTCACCAATGGCGGCGGCGATTGCTTCGTGGCCAGCTACACGGCCAATGGAACGGTCATCTTCGGATTCGGATTCGGCTCCGCCCAGAACGATGTGGCCAACGCGCTGGCACTCGGCACGCAGGGACGATTCGTGGTTGCAGGCGCTTACCTGCAGACCATGGATGCGGATCCCGGGCCCGGCGTATCGCTGCTCACGAATGCAGGAAGCACCGATGCATTCGTCATCCAGTACCGCAAGCCGGACTGCGCCGGCATCTTCGTGCGCGCCAAGGCTTTCCTCGAAGGCGCCTACGATACGGGTTCCTTCCTCCCTCAACGCGACGACCTGCGCTTGGCCGGACTGATCCCGCTGAACGAGCCGTACAGCGACTTGGGCTTCGTGCTGGAGCAGGATGCGAGCACCACGCAGCAAGCGCTCACCTGGACGCTGTCCTCTGCTATTGTCGATTGGGTGATGGTGGAATTGCGCGTAGCCGATGATCCCAGCGTGGTGATCGCACGGCGTGCAGCGCTGCTTCAGCGCGATGGGGATATCGTGGCCGTTGATGGCGTGGCCCCTGTAGGTTTCTGTGCTGGTGATGGCGAATACCACATCGCTATCCGCCACCGCAACCACCTGGCCGTGATGACCGCTCAGCCCGTGGCCTTGTCGGGGACGCCAGCAGTGATCGATTTCACCAGCCCGGCAGCGCCCACATGGGGAACAGAAGCACGCAAGTTGATTGGCGATGACATGGTGCTCTGGGCTGGCAATGTCGAACCGGATGGCGCGCTGAGGTACATCGGCCAGCAGAACGACCGTGACCCGATCCTGGTACGTGTCGGCGGAAGCATCCCTACCAACACCACGAGCGGGTACTGGCCCGAGGATGTGAACCTCGATGGCGTGGTGAAATACGTGGGCCAACAGAACGACCGCGATCCGATCCTGCTGAACATCGGCGGCAGCACGCCCACGGCCACGCGCGTGCAGCAGCTGCCCTAGTGCAGTTCCTTAGCGCTATGCTGATGAAGCGATCGCTCCTTTCGACCTGCGCAATGGCCCTCTCGGCGGCGCACCTGATCGCGCAGCCGGAGCTCGATTCCTTGCGCGACGTGCTGGCAAGCGCCGCAGATGACAGCATGCGTTATGAAGCGCACCTCTCGCTGTTCCGTGCGCATTTGCGACGAGCGCCGGATAGCGCCCTCTTCCATGCGGAAGCCATGCGGGGCCTGGCAGGAGGCCGGTTGCCGCTGGTCCGCGCGCAGGCTGAGAATGCGGTAGGCATGCCGCTCACGATCATGGGCCGCCACGACCGCGCGCTGGAGCACTACCTCTCGGCGATCGACCTTTATGAGCAGGCCGGTGATCACAGTGCGACCTTGATCATCCATAGCAGCGTGGCCAACGCGCATGCTGCACTGAAGCGCTACGGCAAGGCGGTGGAGCACTACCGGATCGCTGCCGATGGTTATGCGAGAACGGGGCAGCCGCTGTGGCAAGCGGGCATGATGCAGGAACTCGGCAAGGCCTACCGCGATTCCGGGCAGCTCGATAGCGCCGAGGCCTGCTTGAGCCGATCCATCGATTTGCTCACGGGTGTTGGCGGCGCACATGGATCCATCGCGCGATTCGAGCTGGCGCAATTGCGCGCGATGCGCGGCGACCATCAAGCCGCCATTCCGCTCTACCGGGAGGCTTTAGCATCAATGGGTCCATCAGGCGACGCCCCGGTCCGCTGCGGCATGCACATCGGCTTGGGCCATGCGCTCCTGGCCGCAGGACGGCCCGTCGAGGCAGCAGAGCAATTGCGTATCGCGACCGAGATCGCCCGCAGTGCGAACCTGACCGCCTCGCTGGCCGATGCGCTGCGCGCCCAAGCCGATGCTGCGCATGCGATGAACGACCATGCACTCGCTTTCAATCTGCTACAGGAACACCTGGCTTGGCGCGATACGCTGTACCGTGCCGAGCAGCAGCAAGCCGTGGCCGATGCACAGGAGCGTTTCGAGAGCGCGCGAAAGGATACGGAGATCGCGCAGCAGCGCTCAGAGGTGGAGCAACGCACGCTCCTGGCAGGGATCGCCGGTGCCGCAGCGCTGATCATGGCCATTGCCGGATTGCTCCTGCTGCGCGCGTACCGTCTGCGCAAAGCGCTCACGGAAGCCTTGGGCATGAAGAATCGGGAGCTCGAAGGCGCGATCGGCGAGAAGGACCTTCTGTTGCGCGAGCTGCACCATCGCGTGAAGAACAACCTGCAACTGGTGGGCAGCCTGCTGCGCATGCAGGGGCGGCGCATCAACGACCCGGCCGCGCGCGATGCCGTTCGCGAGAGCCAGGATCGCGTGCGCAGCATGGCCCTTATCCATCAGGACCTTTATCGTGCCGACGATCCGCACGGGATCGCCATGAGGCCCTATGTGCAGAAGCTGATCCAAGGCCTGATCGAGAGCCATGGGATCAGGGAGGACCGCATCCGCATCGACCCTCAGGTGGATGAGATGCGCCTGGACGTGGATACCGCAGTACCCATCGGACTCATCTTGAACGAACTGCTGGTGAACGCCATGAAGCATGCCTTTCCTGAAGGTCGCGCGGGCCGCATCACCGTGGCACTGCGGCAATCAGGCAAGGAGCTCCTTCTGGAGGTGCGAGACGATGGTGTGGGGCATCCTGAGAAGACGGATCACGAGGGCTTCGGTCTGCAATTGCTGAAGAACTTCGCCACACGGCTGAACGCGACCTACGACATGAATGGCTCACCGGGGACCGCTGTGCGCATGACTATACGCGAATTCAAGATCACTGTATGAGCATGCAGCGCGCGCGATTGCTAGTCGTTGAGGATGAGCCGCTGATCGCGGCGGATATGCAGGCGATGCTGGAGGAGATGGGGCATGATGTGGTGGGAGTGACGCATAATGGCACAACGGCGATCGCCTTGGCTCAGCAAGAGCAGCCCGATCTCGCGCTGCTCGACATACGGTTGCACGGCGATCCTGACGGTATCGAAGTGGCCAAGGAGCTCACGCATCGATTGCGCATTCCTTTCCTCTTCATCACTTCGCATGCCGACCCGGCCACCTTGGAGCGCGTGAAGGCCACCAAACCCGAAGGATTCGTGATCAAGCCCTTCGAGGCCGCCGACTTGCGCGCGCAGATCACCATCGCATTGGCGCGCATCGGCTTCGGTACGGCCAAGGGTCACCTGCTCGTGCGCGACAAGGGCAGGCTGGTGAAGGTGCGCATCGACGACATCCGCTACTTGGAGGCGGACGACAACTACGTGGTGATCCATGCCGATGGGCAGCGTTACGCGCTCTCGGCTACGCTCAACAGCATGGAAGAGCGCATCGCCTCAGCGCATTTCGTGCGCATCCATAGGAGCTATCTGGTGGATGCCCGAAGGATCACAGCGCTTTCGGAGAAGGAAGTGCTGATTGAGGGCGAACGTTTACCGCTGGGCCGCACGCACAAGGAGGCTGTTCGGGCAGCGTGGGTCGGGCGTTGAACTAGTACACCAGCAACCTTGGCTCGCTCATCTCCTCCATCGCGTACTTCACTCCCTCACGCCCCAGCCCGCTGTCCTTGATGCCGCCGTAGGGCATGCTGTCGATCCGGAAGCCCGGCACGTTGCCGATGATGATGCCGCCCACCTCCAGCTCTTCGTGCGCCAGCTTCATATGGGCCACCGAGTCGGTGAACACGCCCGCCTGCAGGCCGTAGGTTGAATCGTTCACGGCCGCAATGGCCGCGCTGAAGTCCGCCACTTCCTCGATCACGGCCACCGGCCCGAAGACCTCAGCGCAGCTCACCTTCATGTTGTTCCTGGTTCCGGTGAGCAAGGTGGGGGCATACACGTTGCGGTCAGCGTCGGAGGCCTTCCCTCCTGCGAGCAATCGTGCGCCGCCCTTCATCGCTTCATCCACCCAAGAGCCGATGCGCTCGAAGTGCCCTTTGTCGATGATGGGGCCTACGGTCACGCTTGCATCGCCCGGGTCGCCCGACTTCAATGCGGCGTATTCCTTCACGAGCAGGTCGCGGAACTGGACGAAGACGCTCTTCACCGCGTAGATGCGCTGCGTGCTGATGCAGGTCTGGCCCGCATAAACGTTCGCGCCGATGGCCACGGTCTTCGCGGCGGCGGCAAGGTCAACGCCTTCGTCGATGATCACCGCTGCATTACCGCCAAGTTCCAGCGCGAGCTTCTTCTTGCCGCAGATGTTCTTCAAGTGCCAGCCCACCTTGTCACTGCCGGTGAAGCTGAGCATGGCCACGCGTTCGTCCTTCACGAGCTTCTCGGCTACAGGCACGCCGCACATCAGCACATGGAACGCGCCCTTCGGCCAGCCGATCTCCTCCATGAACTTGCCCAGCACCAGCGAGCACAGCGGCGATTGCGGCGAAGGCTTGAGCACCACCGGACAACCCACGGCCATGGCGGGTGCCACTTTATGCAGCACCAGGTTCAGCGGGAAGTTGAAGGGGGTGATCGCGGCGATGACGCCTATGGGGAAACGCTTGGTGAAGGCCGTCTTGCCTGCGCCCGCGCCGAAGTCCATGGGCGTGACCTCGCCCCAGAAGCGCAATGCCTCAGCAGCGGCCGTGCGCACCGTAGTGATGGTCCGAGCGACTTCGATGCGAGCCGCACCGATGGGCTTGCCCGCCTCATTCACCATCAACTGCGCGATCTCCTCTTCGTGCTTCGCGATCAACGCAGCCAGCGCTTCGAGCTTTGCGCTGCGCTCACCGGCGCTCATCCTCTTCAGCGCTTCACGACTCGCGTACGCAGCGGCGATCGCCTCTTCCATCTGCGCCTCCGTGGCATTCGGCAGCTTGGCCAACGCGGTGCCGTGGTACTTGTCAACGACGGTGTTGAAGGTGCCATCGCCCTCGAAAGAACGATGGCCGTTGATCAGGTTCGCCGGTGTGTAAAGGGAGTCGGTGGCAACGCTTGGCATGCGCCAAAGGTACCGGCTTCACTTCGCCAAGTACCTGCCCACCGGCTTCAGCAGCACCACCTGGACCTCCTGCTCCTCGAACTTCTTGAAGCTCGCTTCCACCTGCTTCTCTGGCCATATGATCTGCACACGGCCCTTATCCAGGTCGTAGGCTGCCGTATAGAGCGTGCCGAAGCCGCGGAGGTATTGTTGGCTGTACAGGGGGGGCTTGAGAAACTGCTTGATGAGCGCCGCGTGCGTGAGCTTGGGTTGCGCGATGCTGTGCTCCAGATGATGCTTCCGCTCGATGGTGTGGGTGAAGGCCGCGTACTCGTCCCACTCCACTTGATGCTGGTGGTTGCAGGCCACGGCCTGATAGATCACCTGCGCCGGACGATCATGGTTCATGTACACCGTGGCGTATTTGCCGCTCTTGTCCACAACCGTCACGTTGTAGCCCATGTGGACGGGGATGCGCTTGAGCACCTCACAGGCCTCGTCGGTGGTGCTGCACGTTTCCAGCACGTAGCGGATCACCAGCGGAATGCCGAAGCCCGTGCCCCACACCTTCCTGCCACCGAAAGCGAGCGAGAGCGCAAGGCCGTCCGCGTTCATGCCGTCGAGTAAGCCCCACGCGCTGTCCTGGATGCCGATCACCGGCTTCACGTACTCGGTGTAGCGCAGTCGCCCATCGAAGTAGCGCGGATCGAAGTCGTAGTTGCGGATCAGCGTGGGCGATCCCTTGGTCCATGCCACCTGTGAGCAGCCGGCCATGTACGGCGGCGGGCACCACATGGTGAGGAAGCGGCTGGCCACGTCGTCGTTCTTCGCCAGGCGACAGAGCGTGTTGTACACCGGGATCAGCTCCGGCATGTGCAGCTCCAGCAGGCTGCGGCACGTGACAAGATCCGGTCGCGCGTCGAGGCCCTCGCTCTCGTACCAGATCCTGAATAATGGCCACGCGCGGTCGAAGAAGGTCTGCCAGCGCTCGCTGGGCCAGGGCTCTTTCACCAACTTCAGGTGGACGTACATCTAGCTCACAATTCGTCGAGGTGAATGGGCGGTGGTGAATGGCGAATAGCGGGCTCAGGCCCATTCACCAATGACCATTCGCGATTCACCATTTTCCTCACATCATCTTGAACCCGCCGATCTCCAGCAGATGCTCGTGCCCGTTCGCACCTGATGCCCCCGGCGCCACGCTCTTGAACTGCCTGCGTATCGCCGCCAGCCACTTCTTGCTGCGTTCGGTGAGTTGGAAGTCATCGGTCATCATGCGGCCGCGCATCACTAGGATGCCCATGTCGGCGCCTTCGTAGAACCAGTCGCCGGGGCGCGTAATGCGCAAGAAGAAGGCCTCGTTGTCCTTCTCCACGTACCGGCGGTGGGTGTCCATGCGCCAGAAGTAGATGCTGCCATCCTCGCGCATGCGCCAGATGCCGCTGCGGGGGGCTTCGGTCACGCGCTGCACATCGTCGGTGGTGTACTTGATCACCATCTGTCCCCAGGTGTCGATGTTCTCCGGCTTGGCCCAGCGGCGGTTCAGCGTATTCACGTTCAGCTCGTACGGCACGTCCATCCATTCCAGCGTGTGGAAGAGATGCAGCGGCGCATCGCTCAGCGCGAAGACCGCGTGGTTGGTGATGGAGCTCGCGCCGGTCACGCGCGGGTTCAGCTCGCCGAGGTAGATCTCGCCGTTGTCGGTGTCGATGAGGAAGTCGAGCTCGAAGTAGCCTTTATAGCCTTCCTTCAGGAGCTGGTCGCCGAACTTGCGCGCATAACGACGCGCCTTGGCGCGGATCTCCGGCGTGAAGGTGTCGCTGAAGATCTCGTTGCCGCACCAGCCGCCCTTGTATGGGGTGAGCTCCTTGAAGCCCACGAGTTCCGTCATCAGCGGCGCAACGATGGTGCCATGCCGGGTGACGCAGGCCTCCATGGCCGCGCCCCGGCAGTTGATGCGCTTCATGATCTTGCATTCCTTCTCCGCTTCGATCTCCTTCGCGTACTTGTCGTAGTCGGCCTTGGTCTTGATGAAGAAGGTGGTGTGGCCGCTGTCGCCATAGGGGGTCTGCACCACGAGGTCATTGCCGAGCTTGCCTTTCTGGGCCACCGACAGCAAGTGCTCATAATGCTTCACCGGACTGAGCACGTAGGGCACGCAGGGCACGCCGGCCTTCTCGGCCACGCGGTTGGTGTTCACCTTGTTGTCCAGCCAGCTGCGGAGCTTGGCGGGCGGGAAGATCACCTCGAGCCCGGCCTTCTTCGCGAGCGCCTCGGTCTTCTCATCGAACATGAGGAAGAGGGCCTTGCCAGCGCTCCTGTTGCTCATCCGCCGGCTCTCGATGTAGTCGCGCACCTCGCTGTGCGTGAGCAGGTAGTTATTGATGTCCTCGATGCTCTGGAATTCCTCGTGCGGCTCCTCGGTCTTTGGGCTCATCAGGTTCGGATGCAGCCCATCGAAGCAATCGATGTAGGTGATGAACTTGAAGCCCTTGATCCATTCGTCGGCGCCCAGCAGGTTGAAGTTGGTTGCGCTGATGAAGTAGATGGGCACCTCGTTGCGGTAGAAGAAGCGGCGGATGTCGCTGATGCCCTTGAGGAGATTGGCGGGCGGAGCGGGCTTCGTTCTGCGCGCGCTTCCGCCTTGACGGGCCTTGGTGGTGCGCTTGGTGGCTTCCTGGCCTGCGACCCAGCCGGTGAAAGACCGTTTGGTGAGGGCCCCGGTCCTGGAAGCGGGCCTGGCCTTGGAACTCTTCTTTGCCATTCGTGTGCTTGGTTGCGCTCGTGGTCCGGGTAAAGGTGGGAGTTGCCGGGCAATTCTAATCTACGGATCAGCTTGAGGCGATCGTGCAGCAAAATAGATCAAGGCCTCAACCTAATCCCTTGGCTGCTGCGATCACCACGGCATAACGCGCCGCCTTGCCGATGAGCATGAGGACCGCCGTGGGCAGAGGTCTCGCCCGCCCCAACCCGAGTGCGATGGCGATCGGGTCGCCGATCACCGGCAGCCAGCAGAGCAGGGCCGCCCATGCACCGTAGCGCGCTGTTCGCTGCTGCCAGAGAAGCGCTTTGGCGGGATCAGCGCGCAGCCACCGGGCCATGCGATCGAGGTCGCCCAAGCGCCCGAGCCCGTAGCTGCTCATGCCGCCGAGCGTGTTGCCGGCGCTCGCCACGGCCCATAAACCGATGCTGCTCCAAGGCCCGGCCAGCATGGCCAGCAGCACCAGCTCGGAGCTGAAGGGGAGCACCGTGGCCGCCAGGAAGCTGGCCATGAACAATCCCGCCAAACCGGCCGTTGCCCATTCCGGACCAAGCTCAAATCCCATGCGGCGCAAGGTATCCGTGGGCCTTCGGCATAACCTTTGGCCCGGCGATGAAGCATCATCACCATTCCACATGAAAACCTTGCTCCCCACGCTGCTCGCGGTCCTGCTCGGATCAGCGCAACACTTGGCGGCGCAGCGCAATCAGCAACGCTGGGACGATCGGCCGGCATCGCGCTGGAACAATCGGCCAGCCACGATCAGTGGCGGCTTGGAGATCGGCATCCCCATCGGCGAATTCGATGAGGCCTGGGGCAGGCAGATGGCCGGCCTCAGCGCCAACTTCACGATGCCCATGCGGCGCTTGCCCTTCAGCTACGGCTTCGATTTCGGCTGGCAGCGCATGGGGTCGCGCGCTCAGGAGGTGACCGTTGACGTGGAGGACCTCGGCCTCACCACCGGTGAAATGAAGGTGCGTAGCAGCATCTATGGCTACCATGGCCTGCTGCGCTTGCAGCCCTTGCAAGGCAAGGTGAGCCCTTATGCCGAGCTCATGACCGGCATGCGCCATTTCGTGACGCGTTCGGAGATCGAGGCGCGTGGGATCGACGACCCTGTGAGCGAAGAGCGACTGGCCAGCGAGTTCATCGGCAGCATCGGTTGGGCAGCGGGGATCAACTACGCGCCCACGCGGAATTTCTTCGCAGAGCTGCGCCTGGAGCGGCTCAACGGCGGCAGGGTCGGGTATGTCGACCCCCGTTCCATCGTGGTGGACCAGGCCGGCAATGTTGACTACAGCACCTTGAGCAGCGGCACGCGCGTGGCGAACCTGACCTTCGGGGTGGGGCTCCGCTTCTGATCACGGCATCAACCGTTGTTGGTAACCTCCGGATAACCGCCGCGCGGGGCTTCCTTCGAGGGCTTCGCAGCCGCTGTAAACTTGCGGCCATTACGGGGCCTAGACCCTCGGAATCTCCCATTGGACGGGCAAAAACGCATCCAGAGCGCGCTCATCTCGGTCTTCCACAAGGATGGGCTCGAACCCATCGTCCGTGAACTCGATCGGCTGGGCGTGCACCTCTACAGCACCGGGGGCACGCAGAGCTTCATCGAAGGCCTGGGCCTGAAGGTGACACCGGTTGAAGAGATCACCACCTATCCGAGCATCCTCGGGGGCCGCGTGAAGACCCTGCATCCGAAGGTCTTCGGCGGGATCCTCGGCCGCCGTGATCTGGACAGCGACGTGGCGCAATTGGAGGAATACGCCATACCGCCCATCGACCTGGTGATCGTTGACCTCTATCCCTTCGAGGCCACAGTGGCGGCGGGCGGAACCGAGAGTGAGATCATCGAGAAGATCGACATCGGCGGCATCAGCCTGATCCGCGCCGGCGCGAAGAACCACGCCGATGTGGTGATCGTGCCTAGCATGCAGCACTACGCCGAATTGCTGCGCCTGCTGAAGGAGCAGGAGGGAAGCACCACGCTCGCGCAACGCCGGGCATTCGCGGCCGCAGCCTTCGGCGTTAGCAGCCGCTACGATGGCGCCATCTACAACTGGTTCAGCGACGGCATCGGGGATCTCCGCCTGAGCGCCGGGCCGACCACGGTGCTGCGCTATGGCGAGAACCCGCACCAGAAGGGGGCTTTCCACGGCGACCTGGCGGGGATGTTCGAGCAACTGAACGGCAAGGAGCTCAGCTACAACAACCTGCTGGACCTCGATGCGGCGGTGGAGCTGATCCAGGACCTCGATTCGATCGAAGGCGTGCCGTTCGCCATCCTGAAGCACAACAACGCATGCGGCGCCGCCGTTCGCTCCACGGTGAAGGAGGCCTGGGATGCCGCGCTCGCGGGCGATCCGGTGAGCGCCTTCGGCGGCGTGCTCATCACCTCGGCGCGCATCGACAAGGGCACGGCGGAAGCCATCGACGCCATCTTCTTCGAGATCATCGCTGCGCCCGGATTCGATGACGATGCCCTTGCGGTGCTGATGAGGAAGAAGAACCGCATGATCCTGAAGCGAAGGGCTGCGGCACTGCCGAAGACGAAGGTGCGCTCTGCGCTGAATGGCGTGCTCACCGAGGACGCCGACACCGTGGTGCCCTCCGCCGCCAGCATGAAGACGGCCACCACCAAAGCGCCGAGCGCGCAAGAGGTGAGCGACATGGTCTTCGCGACCATGCTGGTGAAGCACACCAAGAGCAACGCCATCGTGCTCGCGAAAGGGAATCAGTTGCTGGCCAGCGGCACTGGACAGACCAGCCGCGTGGATGCGCTGGAGCAGGCCATCGCCAAGGCCAAGAAATTCAACTTCGACCTCCATGGCGCCGTAATGGCCAGCGATGCCTTCTTCCCTTTCCCCGACTGCGTCGAGATCGCGCACAAGGCGGGCATCACGGCCGTCGTCCATCCGGGCGGCAGCATCCGGGACCAGGACAGCATCGATTACTGCAACGCGAACGGCCTCGCGATGTGCATCACCGGCACCCGCCACTTCAAACATTGACCCTCCCCACCGCATGAGCTGGTTAAACCTCTTCACCCAGGAGATCGCCATCGACCTAGGCACCGCCAACACGCTCATCATCAGCAACGACAAAGTGGTGGTCGATGAGCCCAGCATCGTGGCCATCGACCGCACCACCAGCAAGGTGATCGCCGTGGGCCGCCAGGCACAGCAGATGCACGGCAAGACCCACGAGAACATCAAGACCATCCGTCCGCTGCGCGATGGCGTGATCGCCGACTTCAAGGCCGCCGAAGAGATGATCAAGGGCATGATCCGCATGATCAACCCCGGCCGCCGACTCTTCACGCCCAACCTGCGCATGGTGATTTGCATCCCCAGCGGCATCACCGAGGTGGAGAAGCGCGCTGTGAAGGACAGCAGCGAGCACGCTGGGGCCAAGGAGGTGTACATGATCCATGAGCCCATGGCAGCGGCCATCGGCATCGGCATCGATGTGGAGGAACCCATGGGCAACATGATCATCGACATCGGCGGCGGAACCAGCGAGATCGCCGTGATCGCACTCGGCGGCATCGTGTGCGACAAGAACATCCGGGTGGCCGGCGACGAGTTCACCCAGGACATCGAAGAATACATGCGCCGCCAGCACAACATCCTGGTGGGCGAGCGCACCGCCGAGACCATCAAGATCGAAGTCGGCGCCGCGCTTACCGAGCTGGATAATCCCCCGCCCGATTACGCCGTGCGCGGCCGCGACCTCATGACGGGCATCCCCAAGGAGATCACCGTCACCTATAGCGAGATCGCGCAGGCGCTCGACAAGAGCATCAGCAAGATCGAAGAGGCCATCCTCAGCGCCTTGGAGGCCACGCCGCCCGAATTGAGCGCCGACATCTACAAGACCGGCATCTACCTAGCCGGCGGCGGCGCATTGCTGCGCGGGCTCGACAAGCGCATCAGCATCAAGACCAAATTGCCGGTGCACGTGGCGGATGACCCCCTTCGCGCCGTGGCACGCGGCACCGGCATCGCGCTGAAGAACATCGACCGCTTCCAATTCCTGATGCGGGAATGACGGTAGGGGCGTGACACGTCGCGCCCATGCCGACATAGGCCGGCGCGGGCGGGCGGACATGCAAAAGCACCATGCGCGACCTCTTCCGATTCCTCCTCCGCGTCCGCGATACCTTGTTGTTCATCGCCCTGATGATCCTCGCCATGGGCCTGCTCTATTCCGGGAGCATGCATCATCGGGCGGTGGCCATCAACAGCAGCAACGCCTTGGCAGGGACCCTCTTCGACTGGCAGCGCCAGGTCACCGAGTACACCAGCCTGCGTGCCGTGAACGAGCGCCTGGTCGCTGAGAACACGCAATGGCGCAACCGCTTCGGCCTGGCGGACAGCGCGAAGGCGATCGGTGCCCCCGCCGGCGCGGATAGCCTCACGGAGCGGCTCTACCGATTCGCATCGGCCAAGGTGGTGAGCGCCACCTATCACAAGCAGCGCAACTACATCACCCTCGACAAGGGGACATCGAACGGCGTGCTGCCCGGCATGGGCGTGATCGGCCCCGATGGCATCGTGGGTGTGGTGCACGATGCCAGCGAGCGGTTCGCATCGGTGATCAGCGTGCTCAACCCCTTGGTGAAGACCAGCGTGAAGCTCAAGCGATCGGGCAACTTCGGGCTCTTGTATTGGGATACGAATGACCCCGCCACGGCATCGATGGTCGATATCCCCAAGCACGTGCGCGTGGCCGTTGGCGATACCGTGGTGACCATGGGCGGCGATGGCGTGTTCCCCACCGATGTGCCCGTGGGCGTGGTGGCCGAGGTCAGCAGTCCACCGGGAAGGCCGGATCAAGCCGTGATCGTGCGGCTCTTCGAGGACCTGAGCCGCAGCGGCTACGTGTACGTGGTGCACGACATCCACCGTGCCGAGCGCGATTCACTCATCCAACGCCAGGACGAGCCATGATCCAGGGCATCGCCGCGAACCTTGGCCGCTTCGTGCTGCTGCTCCTGCTGCAGGTGCTGCTGCTTGATCAGGTGGACCTGGCCCATGGCTGGATGGTGCCCTACCTCTACGTGCTCTTCCTCATCATGCTGCCCTTCGAATTGCCGGCATGGGCAGGCTTGCTCATCGGCGCGGCCACCGGCCTGGTCATGGACATCTTCGCCAGCACGCCCGGCATGCACATGAGCGCCTCCGTGGTGCTCATGTTCGTGCGCAAGCACCTGCTGCGGCTCATGGCTCCCCGCGACGGCTATGAGTTCGGCATGCACCCCACGGTGCCCAGCATGGGCCTCGCGTGGTTCGCCACCAACGCGGGCGTGCTCATCGCCGTGCATCACTTGTGGCTCTTCTTCGTGGAGCTGCACCGCTTCGACGCCTTCTTCGGCACCCTGCTGCGCGCAGTGCTCAGCGCGGCATTCACCTTGGGCCTCTGCCTGCTGGCGCAGCTGCTCACCTCGCGCACCGCCGAACGCAAGCGCGCATGAACTTCGAGGGGCGCAAATACGTGCTCATCGCAGGGGTGATCGCAATCGCCTTCATCTTCCTGCTCCGCCTCTTCTGGATCCAAGTGGTCGATGACAGATGGAAGGCCAGCGCAGCGAGCATGGCCGAGCGCAAGATCACCGACTACCCCGCGCGCGGCTTCATCTACGACCGCAACGGGAAGCTCCTCGTGGCCAACACGCCGGTGTACGACCTGATGATGGTGCCGCGTGAGGTGAAAGCCTTCGATACCGCGGCCTTCGCAGCGCTGATCAGCGTGCCGCTGCCCGACCTCAAGCAGCGGATCGCCGAGGCGCGCACGTATTCGCTGTACAAGCCGAGCGTGATCGAGAAGCAGATCACCGCGCAGCAGTTCGCGGCCATCAGCGTGCACCTGCACAGCTACCCCGGCTTCTACGGCCAGAGCCGCACCCTGCGCACTTACCCACCGCGCGTGGGCGGGCACATGCTCGGCTACCTCAGCGAGGTGAGCCCCGCCAAGGTCGCAGCCGACCCCTACTACAAGCCCGGCGACGTCATCGGCGTGGGAGGGCTGGAGCAGTACTACGAAGTGGAGCTGCGCGGCCGGCGCGGCGTGCGCTACGTGCTCGTCGATGTCCACAACAACATCAAGGGCAGCTTCAAGGAGGGGCGCTACGATACGCTCGCCATCGAGGGCAAGGACCTCTACACCGGGATCGATGCCGATATGCAGCGGCTGGGGGAGCAGCTCATGCAGCACAAGAAGGGCAGCATCGTGGCGCTCGACCCGAAGACCGGCGAGGTGCTCTGCCTGGTGAGCAGCCCGGCCTACGACCCGGAGCTGCTCGTGGGCCGCGTGCGCAACGCCAACTACGCCGCCTTGCAGCGCGATTCCATCAAGCCGCTCTTCGATCGCGCCCTGCAGGCGCAATACCCGCCGGGCAGCATCTTCAAGATCGTGCAATCGCTCATCGCGCTCGATGAGGGCGTGATCTCCGTGAACAGCAGCTTCCCGTGCAACAAGAACCTGGTGGGCTGCCACAACCATCCCACCGCGGCCAACATCGAGCAGGCCATCCAGTTCTCCTGCAACCCGTACTACTACGCCGTCTTCGACCGCATCGTAGAGCGCAAGCTCGACAAGAAGAGCCGCTTCCGCGATGCCGCCTTGGGCCTGGCCGAGTGGGAGCGCCGCATGCACAGCTTCGGACTTGGCGACAAGCCGCGGCTCGACCTCCCTTCGCTCAAGGGTGGCAACATCCCCGGCCCCGCCTACTACGACCGCAAGTACGGCAAGGAGCGCTGGGCCTTCAGTACCATCTACAGCGCGAGCATCGGTCAGGGCGAAGTGCTCACCGTGCCCATCCAGATGGCCAACCTCGCCGCCATCTTCGCCAACAAGGGCTGGTACTACGATCCGCACGTGGTGCGCGCGGTGGGCGAGGCCGACAGCCTGCAGGCCAAGTACCGCGAGAAGCACGTGGTCGAAGCCGCGCCGCACTGGTTCGACCATATCCAGGAGGGCATGCGGCGCGTGGTGAATGAGCCCGGCGGCACGGCGAAGAACGCACGGCTCAAGGACATCACCGTGTGCGGCAAGACCGGCACCGCCGAGAATCCCCACGGGCAGGACCATGCGGTCTTCATCTGCTTCGCGCCCATGGAGGATCCGCAGATCGCCATGGCGGTGTATGTGGAGAACAGCGGCTTCGGCGGCACCTGGGCGGCACCGATCGCGAGCCTGTTGATCGAGCAGTACCTCACCGATACCATCACGCGGCCCGAGGTGATGCAACGCATGCTCGACGCGGACCTCATCGCGCAGGAGAAGTTCTTCCGCAAGAAGCCCAAGAAGCCACGCCGCCGATGAGCGCCCGGGAGAACGTCGCCGCCAACCTCGATCGGCCCCTTTTGGGGATGTACCTCGCCCTGCTCTTCATGGGCTGGGCCAACATCTACAGCGCCGCCTACGACCCCGACCACGCCAGCATCTTCGATCAGAGCAAGGAATACGGCAAGCAAGCCGTGTGGATGGGCATCAGCCTCACCCTCGGCGCGGCCATCCTGCTCGTGCGCGGCCACATCTTCCGCGATTGGGCCAATGGCATCTACGCCTTCGTGCTGCTGCTCCTCGCCCTGGTGCTCGTCATCGGCAAAGAGGTCAACGGCGCCAAGGCCTGGTTCGGCGTGGGCAGCTTCGGCATCCAGCCGGCCGAGTTCGCCAAGTACGCCACCGCGCTCGCCCTCACGCGCTACCTCAGCGGCCTCAAGGCCCTCATCGACCTGCGCTCGCGCGTCATCAGCGCCCTCATCATCCTCGCGCCCGTCGCGCTCATCATGCTGCAGCCCGATACCGGCACCGCCCTCGTCTCCGGCGCCTTCATCCTCGTGCTCTACCGCGAAGGCCTTTCCGGCAACGTGCTGCTGCTCGCCATCCTCGCGGCCTTCCTCTCCATCCTCTCACTCATCCTCAAAGAGAGCAGCTTCGACCTGCCCTTCACCGATCGCGTGCTCACCGGCCCGCAATTCCTCATGCTGGTCATCGCCTTCATCGCGGGCATCGGCTGGCTCATGGTGCGCAACATGGTGGCCAAGCGCCTGCGCCGCAGGCTCTACACCTACATCGTCATCGGCGTCCTGGCCTCAGCCGCCTTCATCGGCAGCGTCGATTACGCCTTCGAGAAGGTCCTGGCCCAGCACCAGCGCGACCGCATCCTCGTCATGCTCGGCCAGATGGAGGACCCCCAGGGCCTTGGCTACAACGTCAAGCAGAGCCAGACCGCCATCGGCAGCGGCGGCTTCAGTGGCAAGGGCTACCTCGAGGGCACCCTCACCAAATTCAAGTACGTGCCCATGCAGAGCACCGATTTCATCTTCTGCACCGTGGGCGAGGAGTGGGGCTTCCTTGGCACCGCCACCGTCGTCATCCTGCTCACCGTCCTCATCCTGCGCATCATCCAGATCAGCGATCGCCAGCGCTCCCGCTTCACCCGCATCTACGCCTACTGCGTCGCCAGCATCTTCTTCCTCCACCTCATGATCAACGTGGGCATGACCATCGGCCTCGCGCCCGTCATCGGCATCCCGCTGCCCTTCTTCAGCTACGGCGGCAGCAGCATGATCGGCTTCACGCTGCTGCTGGGCACCTTGGTGCGGCTCGATGCGGAGCGGCTGAGCCAGTTGAGGTAGTCCCCTCCGCTGCGGGCCTCACCCTCAGGCCACCCTGTCCATTTCCCATCGGTCGCTCCACAACCGTGTCCACCGTGTCCACCCCGCATTCATGAACTCCGCTGCTCAGATTTCACGCGCCTCTTTCTCAATTCTTCAGACGCACTCTCAAGTTCTCGTGAGTTTCTGTCTGAATTGTCGCGAATCGGTTACGGTGGGGCTTGCCGAATGGCCACAGTGCCCATTGGTCTCCCGACCACCGCTTAACATTGTGGGGATGCACGCGCACAGCAAGCACTTGGTCGTCGGTCACTTGGAGTACATCTCCCGGGAGATCTTCAAAAGGTTCCACAAGGAGATCACCGACTCCGTTGGTGGTCGCAATGGTATCTACGCGCTCTATGCGGACGGGAAACTCTACTACGTCGGCCTCGCGCGCGATCTCAAAGGCAGGCTCAAGCGGCACCTCAACGACCGTCATAAGGACAGCTGGGACCACTTCAGTGTCTACCTCACCAATGGCGAGGGGCACATGCGCGAGCTGGAAACGTTGATGCTCCGCATTATCAAGCCTACGGGGAACCGGGTGTCCGGTAAGCTCAAAGGCTCTACCGACCACAAGGGCGAATTAGAGCGCCGCCTATGGCTGGAACAGGAGCGCATCATCGGGGGAATGCTGGGCAAAGAGGCCAAGCCCGCCAAGCCCAAACGAAGCGTGTTGCGCAAGACCGGCTCACTTCGAGGCCACGGCGCCAATGGTGCCATCTTCCTGCGCGCACTCTATAAAGGCAAGGAATACCGCGCCACCCTCAGCCAGGATGGTACCGTACGCATCGGCGACAAGCGCTACACATCACTATCCGCAGCCGGTATGTCCATCACCAAGCGCGCTACCAATGGTAGGCGCTTCTGGCGAGTGCGTAATGCAGAGAAGGAGTGGGTCGGGATTGGGCACTTCCATTCTTGATTACTCGCTATTCAGGTGCCACAACGAACTGATTGCGCCGACCAGCGTGGATAACAAACCAAGGACAAGTAGCACCAGATGTCGCCGGAAGGCTCGCGGACTCGCGTTGAGTACGGCCCATTTGAAGTCGAATCGGTTCATTCCCCAAACAGAAGTAGCTGGCTGGACTACTTCAGTGCGGTCATTGGCCAGAACTGTACCTGCGCTGGCATCGACCATTAGTTGCGGTTTTGGATCTTGGTCGAAGAAGATGCTCAGTTGATCCTTGGATACCCTGGAGGACTTCTGTTTGGACATCGCTGTGCGCCGGTTTGAACCTTGTAGCGCAGCGCGCGAAGGACCGGTTTCGCCTCATTGAGCACTAGCGAAAGCGTTCCGCGATACGTCCCAGAATTCACCCCGTGAATGGGCACAATGTGCCGATGGATCGCAGGAATCGTTTTATCGACATCGCTCTGGTCAGAACAACTTTTCCTGCCCCTTCTTCCCCTCTTCCCTTTTCGCCTTCTTGAAGTTCACATCCGGCCGCTGGTCCGGGTGCTCCGCACGCACCTTCCCGTTCAGCAGGTCCTCGATCGTCAGGATCTGCATCCTCGGCACCTTCCGCTCGCTCCGGTCCGCGTAGGTGTAGAACCCCGCCGCCGCCGCATCGCCCACCATGCCGCTGGTGGGCTTGCTCAGGGTGATGAACAGCCCGATCTCCGCCTTCTCCCGTTCCCGCACATGGTTGAAGGCCCGCACATCGTCCGCCTTCAGTTTGCCGCTCTTCACGCTCACCAATATCTTCTTCGGGCCGGCCTCATCCGCATCGTGGAAGTACTTCACGCCATCAATCCCGCTGTCAGCGCCTTTCTTCTTCGCTTGGTAGGGCTGCGCGCTCACAAGGCTCGTCGCCCACCATTGGAACTGGTAGCGGTTGCGTAGGGCCAGGTCACGCGCAGCCTCCAGGTCCTTGGGTGTCCCTATTACCTCAAACTTCAAGCTTTCGCCGAAGGCATCCTTCATCCGCTTCTCGATCAAGCTCACCGCCAGGTGCGTAATGTCTATCCCGATCCAATCCCGCTTCAACTTTTGCGCCGCATGCACCGCCGTCCCGCACCCGCAGAACGGGTCCAGTACCACATCACCTTCGTTGCTGCTGGCTTGTATGATGCGCTCAAGGAGGGCAAGAGGTTTTTGGGTAGGGTAGCCCAAGCGTTCGTCTGACAGGTTGTGCATTGGTCGGATGTCCGAAATGATGTCCTGAATTGGCACACCTTTCAAATCCTCAGGATACTGTTTCAGACGGGGCATTCCATCCTCCTTCTTCGGCCAATGAATGCGCCCTTTCTTATCCAAGTCGTCGAGAACGCTAGGAGGAACAGCCCAATGTCGGCCTTTCGCAGTGATGTCAATGCCCCGCCAAACCTTTCCAGTCTCACCTCGGCGTACACCAGCACCAGTTAGATCCGTTCGTTTCCATCTTCGCCCGTCGGCGTCTACTTGATCGAAGAAAGTGTCAAAGTACTCCTCGTCGTATGGCACAAACACTGAGTTCCACACAGCGTCATCGCTCTTCCGATAGAAGAAGATCACGTCGTGTATCGGCCCCCAGCGCTTCGCACTGCTGTGAGCACTAGTTCTCTTCCAGACCACTTCGCTTCCATAATGTTCTGGGCCGAAGACAGCGTCGAGAACAATCTTAAGATAATGACTTGCGGCAGGATCGCAGTGCAAGTACAAGCTACCCGTGTCCTTCAGCACGCGGTGCATCTCCAGTAAGCGAATGGCCATCGCGGTCAGGTAGGCCATCATATCGTTCTCACCCAAGAAACTGCGCAGCGCGCGCATCAGCTCGGCCACATCGGTGTTCGGCTGGTGCATCAGTTGCTCGAACTCCCGTTCGGCCTGCATGTTCCAATGCCACGTATCCTCAAAGGCCGTGATCTGCGCTTCCGCTGCTTCACCCTTCGGGCTCTTGAACAGCACATTGTAATCCCGCTTGCTATTGAATGGGGGGTCCAGGTAGATCAAGTCCACGCTCGCATCCTTCAGGTGCTCGCGCATCACGCCTAAGTTGTCTCCGTAATACAAGGTCGGCATGCAGCGAATGTAGCCGGGCGCCACTTCGTAGATTCACGAACCTTGGGTCTCGTGTAAGCCTTTCGTTGTGAATAGTGCATGGCAAGAACTTTTCAGATTGTGTTGATATCTGAGGGCCGTGCGAGTGCCGCACTCCTAACTTGTTCGATGCGGTATGACGGCGAATTCGTCATGCCGAGCAAACACCACAGAGCCATGAAAGAGTTGGAGTACAGAAACAAGACAGACGTAGGTGAGCTGCAGCCCAACCAAATGCAGACAGTCCGATTCATAGAGCCGGAGGCCGTCCATTGCAGCGCAGTATCTACCGTTGGCTTGTTGTTGCACCGGGTTATCCTTACCTCGATTGCACCTGATGCCGTAAGAAGATTGCGCAATGCGGTGATCGTTGTTGAAGCGGCAGCCTACGATGTGCACGAGAAGCAGCTATACCGTAAAAAGGAGGATGTCCGCCTTCTCGGGCATGCTCGGAATGACATGCTGCACCCTTTCTTGAATCTCCGCTACCTCGTCGATTTGCGAACTGGATCCGGGCCTTACCTGCATCAGATTCACTATTGGCACATGCTCATCACACTTCAAGGAATCGAAATGACTCCAGAAGAGCAGGTGACCTTGGATGTTACTGCAGTCGATTAGCGGCAGCAGCTCGCGGCAGGCTGCGCGCGCGGGTGTCCACGATCAGCGCGGCGCCGACCGGTCGGCAGGCCTGTGCTGCGGGCCCGTGAAGACCGGCCCGGCGCTTTGATCGTGGTCGCCTTTTGGCTCCACCTTTTGGCGAAGCAAAAGGTGGAAAAGGCATTCAACCCATCTTTCACCCATGGACCGCCTCACCTTCCTCAAGAGCATGCTGGGCAACGCTGCCCTGCTCACCCTGCCGCCACTCGAGCTCCTGCCCAAGGCCGAGCAGGACCGCTTGGCTTGGACCACCGATTGCCACCTCATCTTCATCTACGACACCTACATCCGCGGCTTCCAGTTCCACCAAGGCCCCAAGCTCATCAAGCGCATCAAAGACGAGGACACCCTCGACCTCGTCCGCGAGTACGACAACGAGCACGACGACAACGCCGTCGCCGTCTATTGGGAAGGCCACAAGCTCGGCTACCTCCCCATGTTCGAGAACGTCAGCCTCGCATACATGCTCGATCACGGCCTCCTGCTCCAATGCCATGTGGTGTACACCCAGCCCAAGGCCGAGCCCTGGGAGCAATGCTTCATCGCCGTCGATCTCCTCGTGCCCCGCCATCCCTCCTTCGATGCCTACATCACTCACTACATGGATCGCCCCGATGCCGGTTTCAAGCGCAGGCCGGAGTACGATGGCGATAAGCCTCCAACCGCCCAACCCGACCCCTACGATAAGCCCTCGCCCAAGAAGGAGACCCTGCTTAAGAACGGCAAGGTCCTCGAGCTGCTCAGCTTGCAGCGTTTCCGGTTGTTCATGCACGCGGTGCTCGATCTCCCCGATCCGCCCATCTGCGTCCAGTCGTTCATGCGCGATGTGGCCGAGGAAGGCATCGTCCCGCGCACCAACAGAATTGGCCAGCACGGCGAATCGCTTTCGCTGCGCATCCTCGGCCACGATCACTTCCGCATCCGCTTCGAGTATGCTGGCGGCCACGTGGGCGATGGCGGCGAATGGGACGTCATCTTCGATTCTGTCGGCACCGTCCAGCGCATCGAGTGCCGGGAGCATTGGATCGCCTAGCCCTCAACCGCCCTCACCCAAAATAGTTGGCCAACCGGTCATCGCGAGCGCAGCGAAGCGATCTCGTGAGCTTCGCACCGCGATTGCCACCCGCCCTCCGTCACTCCAAGCGAGGCTCTGCGAAGACCCGCAGTCTCACCCATCCCACCGTGTCCACCTGTGTCCACCCTCCATTCCCGTGCATTCCTCTCCATTGCATTCTTCCCCACGGTGTCCACCGTGTTCACCGCTCCCCAGCAAAAAGCCCCACCGTCTACGGCAGGGCTCTTCACTAGCGGCTCGGTCATCGCGAGCGGAGCGAAGCGATCTCATTCAGCATGCGCCGCTCACTCCGCAGCGCCCTACGGCTCTGGCGGCACCGGCGGCTCATCCCCGCCCTTCGCCCCCGTGTTCACCACGATCCGCGCATCGAAGTACTCCTGATAGAAATCCGGCTTCGTCAGCTCGAACTCGCTCATCAGCTTATCCATCCGAGTCGTCAGGATCGTCGTTCCCTCCTTGATCAGCGCCTCAATCGCCTCCGTCGCTCCCTTCCGTACCGTGATCGCCGTGCGTGGCGCACTGATTACCGCCTCGTAGTCATCGATCAGCGTCTGCAGGTCCGTCAGGTCGCCCGCCGCCACACCGTACGCCACGATGCTCGCTGCCACGGCGTTCGCCTCATCGTGTATCACTTGGCATTTCTGCGCGATCACCGCATCGCGCGGTGCAGCAAGGTCGCTGTAGCTCACATCCATCTTCTCACGCAGCACGGTGTTGCCATCATCCACCGCGAAGGCATACACCTTGTTCGCGACCTCCAGACCCTTCCGGATCATCTTCTCCTTCTTCTCCCCCTTATCCAGGGCATAGCCTTCAAGGTCCGTGGTCTGCTTCGCGATCTCCGCTTCGATCGCAACGATCTTGTCCTTGAATGCGGTCACCGCATTCGCAAAGGGCAACAGCGCCGCCCAAGCAGCGTTGTGCGCATCAACAGCGGTCTGGGTCGCATAGAACATCGTGAATCGATCCTCAAGATCCTTTCTCATCGCATGGTGGTGTTATGGTTTTCCGGCATCCACCGGAGCGCCGCATCAGCGTTCGCACCGCCAAACAAGTAGGCAATCGATTTCATTTTTCGCCATATTCGCATGAACCATGTATTCGCATCACGTGCTCCATTCAACGCACGCATTTCACTCACTTACCGCGCGTCCCCGTCCGGAACGCCCGTTATGGATATTCAGCGATGCCACCTTTCAATTTCGGAACCCTTCATTCAAATTCTCCGACAAGACATTGAGGTTTTGGAATGCGAGATTGAAGTTTTGGAATGTGACATTGAGGTTTTGGAATGCGAGCATCCCGCTTCAGCAAGAGTTGATCGGTTTTCCGGATCAGAACGTCCCAGAATCCCAACCCCGCATCGGGTTTTTCGAACAGTCTATCGCAATACCTCAAAAACCGTCATCAAATGATCACCCTCGATGTCGAACGAATCGCTAAGCTGAAGGGAATTGCCAAACCGTACGCCTTTTTGGTCAAGAATGGCTTCACCCACCACGTCGCCCACAACATCGTCAACGGCACGTGTAAGGGCATCCGCTTCGATCACCTTGAAAAGCTATGCCGTGCTCTCCATGTCCTGCCGCACGATCTTTTCTGCTACAAGCCGCATGGCCGGGGCATCAATCCATCCAACGATGTGCTCCTCCCGCTCCGCAAAGGGCCGCTCGAGAACAACGACTTGCAGCGCCTCATCAGCACCCTATCGCCCGAAGCCATCATCAGCCTTACCTCAGAGCTGAAGGACCGCTACCAGCCGCCTTCCCCATCGCCCGAAGGCCAGTAGCCCACTGCCATTCCGCTGCGCGGCCACCGAACCGCTCACCATTCAGCCTGTACCGTTTCGCCCTGCACGCACAACGGCCTCGATAGCCTGTAACGAAAGAGCGCCGGCATGGCCGGCGCTCTCCATTGGGCGTTTCCGCGCCTAGTTGTAATGCAAGTGCCGGTTATCCTTCACGCCGGCGGCTTCGCGCAGCGCGTTCAGCACCGCGCTCTCCGCGCGGCTCTGCAGGCGGCCCAGCAGGCTGCCCTTCTCCCCGGCAATGTCGCCCTCGGCGGGGGCCTCGGTGCGGCTATTCATGCGCGCCACGAACACCGCTGTCTCGCCGTGCAGCGGCACGCTCACCTGTTCGGCCTGCAAGCCGAAGACCTTCCCGATCACCTCATACTCCGCATAGCCGCCGGGGATGCTGAAGCTGTTCAGCGCCATGTCCGTGGCATCCTGCACGCTCACGCCGAGCTCGCCGGCCAATGCGTTCAGGTCGGTCTTGCCTTTCATCTTCTCGAGCCAGGCCTCGGCCTTCTTCTGTTTGGCCGCCTCCTTCGTGAAGGCTTCGCGCACATCCTCAAGTTCAGGCACGCCCTCTTCTTTCACCTTCAGCAGCGCCGCCACCACGTAGTTGTCGCCAGCGTCCTTCGGATCGCTCACCTGGCCCACCTCCGCACGGTTCACCCAACCGATCACGCTGCCCGGCTGGTCGATCCCCTGCACATAGCGGCTGTCGGCACGGAAGTCGGGCACGTTCGTCACCTGCAGGCCCTGCTCTTCGGCAGCGGTCTTCAGCGCCTCGGCGGTCTTGTTCCGCAGGCTGAATTCGTTGGCCTTCTTGTACACTTCCTTGAAGGTGGCCGGGCTCGGCTTCACCGCACGGTCCACCGTGATGATGCGGCGCTCCTGGCGGCTGCGTTGGCCAAGCACTTCCACGATGTGGAAGCCGTAGCTGGTCTTGCAGATGGTGGTGGCGCCCACCTTCTGGTCGAAGCTCGCAGCGGTGAACTCGGGCACCATCTGCTCCTTGCCGAACCACTCGTACACGCCGCCGTTGCTCACGCTGCCGGGGTCGTCGCTGAACTTGGTCACCATCGCCTCGAACTTGCTCTTGTCGCGCTTCACCACGGCGAGCAGGCTGTCCGCGCGCTGCTTCTGCTCCGCTTCGTCCTTGCCCTTCTGCGTGCTGAGCAGGATGTGGCGCACGCGAGCTTCGGGCACGTCGGCCAGTTCCTTCACCTTCACCAGCTTGTAGGTGGTTCCCTCCAGGAAGGGGCCCACCACGGTGCCCACCGCGCCGTTCACGATCAGCGAATCATTCAGCTTCTCGATGCTGCCTTCGGTGTAAGGCACCTTGCTGTAGCTGCGCGAATCGGCGTTGCCCACCACGAAGAGGCTGTCGTCCTCGGCCTGCTCGAAGGAATTGCGCAGGGCGGCCAGGTTGCCGGCGATGGCCTCGCGATCGGCATCGCTGGGCTGCACGGGGAAGAGCACGTAATCGAAGGTGCGCGCGGCCTTCTGCTTGTGCTTCGGCTCGTTCTTGTGCTCGTTGTAATAGCTCCGCAGGTCGCTGTCGCTCACGGGATAGAGGCTGTCGGGCTCGCTGTCGTAGCGCTTGGCCACGAAGCTGAATGTGGCCTTGGTGTTCTTCGCATTGAACTCATCGCGGGCCTGCGCGCTGTTCACGAACACGCTCTTCTTCACCAAGGTGTTGTATTTGGCGTAGAGGCGGTTCTCCTGGATCCGGCGGCTCTGGATCTCGTGGTACACCGGCGCGTTCAGCTGGATGCCATTGAAGTATTCGCGCAAGCGGGTCTTGTCGGGCTGGCCATCGGGGCCATTGAACTGGCCGCGGAACTCGGGCGCCACGTTGTCGCCGAAGCGCACGTCGTCGTACTCAGGCTTGGTGATGGTGAAGCCTGCCGCTTCCACCTGATTGAGGAGCACGCGGGCCTTCACGATCTCGTTCCACACTGTGCCGCGCACCTGTTCGCTCACCTGTGCATTGGCGGGTTGGCCGAACTCGTTGCGGTAGCTTTCCACCTCGTCGCTCACGCGCCGATCGAAGTCAGCGAGCTTGATCTCCTGCCCGCCGATCTCACCCACGGGCTCATCGCCACGGCCGCTCGGACCACCGCGGTTCGAGAGGAGGGCATCGAGGATGAAGAGGGCCAATGCGCCGCCCACGAGAACGATCAAAAGGCCGCTGCGCTCGCGGATCTTGCCGATGACTGCCATTATCTGCTGGAATTGGGGCTGCGAATATAGGCGGGCAATGTGTACGGAATGGGCGTGCGCAAGAGGCTGGCGATCAGGAGGTGGCGGCGATGCAGCCGGGGCCTTGAACGCTGTTCCGGTGGGGCCGGGCGGCTATCGGTCGGCGCAACGCGCCTTCTACAGGGTGCTGGATCACGCTCGCTTCAGCGCAATTCAAGCTCCACCATGGGGTCCCAGTAGCGCTTGGCGAAGTCCACCACTTGGTCGTCCTTCACCCGCACGCCCTCCTTCTCCAGCAATTGCTGCATGCGGTCCTCCGGGCCGAAGTGGTGCTTGCCGCTGAGGATGCCTGCGCTGTTCACCACACGATGCGCTGGCACTTTCGGCTTCACGGTGTGGCTGTTGTTCATGCAATAGCCTACGATGCGTGCCGAGCGCGCGGCGCCCAGGTACTTGGCGATGGCACCATAGCTGGTCACGCGGCCGCGCGGGATCTGCCGCACCACGTCCATCACATCGGCGAAGAAGTCGCGCTCCTGCACCGCTTCGTTGCGCACTTGCTTCTTGGCCATGTTCAAGCCGCGTCGTTCATGGCGAAACGGACGTAGTGGATCGTACGCCCTTCTTCGAGCCACATCTGCTCGTAGTAGGTGCGGATGCTCAGTACCGCTTGTTCCTCGGCCGATGCGCGGTGCACCAGGTCGGAATACACATTGTCGCTCTGCTCGTGCACGATGAGGCCGTGCTCCGCGATCATCTCCATGGTGTACTCGTAGAGCAAAGGGCTGTCGGTCTTCAGGTGGATGATCCCGCCGGGCTTCAGGGTCTGCTTGTAACGCTCCAGGAAGAGCGGGCTCGTGAGCCGCTTGCGCGCCTTGCCGATCTGCGGATCGCTGAAGGTGAGCCAGATCTCGTCCACTTCCTGAGGGCCGAAGCACTTGAGCAGATGGTCCACGTGCGTGCGCAGGAAGCCCACGTGGTGGAGTCCTTCTTCCTTGGCGGTTCGCGCCCCGCGCCAGAGCCGCGCCCCCTTGATGTCCACGCCGAGGTAATTGCGCTGCGGAGCCAAGCGCGCGAGACCAACGGTGTATTCGCCGCCACCGCAACCGAGTTCCAGCACCAAGGGCGCCTCGCGCTTGAAGAAGTCGGCGTTCCATCGGCCCTTCAGCGGGAAGCCGTCCCTCACCAGTTCCTCGAAGCGGGGCTGCACCACATGCTCGAAGGTGAGGTTCTCGGCGAAGCGCGCGAGCTTGTTCTTTCCCATTGGAAGGCTTGCCCGCCGCTGGCAGGTCGGCGAAAGTAGAAGCAGCCTCAGAATCCCCCTTCGGACATCGCCGGGTCTTTTCGCGACCATACTTCGTTGCTCAACCCTTCCAGAACATCCAGCTCTGCTCGGGCGTCATTCCGGGCTTGACCCGGAACGCGCCTCGTCTGGCCGCGAAAATCCTCTGGCTCGCTTTCCGAAAGGAATTCCGAGGCTGCTTCTGGCCGCATAACGTTCGCATCACCTGCGGGTGACCACCTTCGCCGCCATGCTCGCCGGCAAGCGCATCCTGGTGGCCCCGCTCGATTGGGGCTTGGGCCATTCGGCGCGTTGCGTGCCCATCGTCCAACGGTTGATCGAATCGGGCGCTGTGCCCGTGATCGGCGCCGACAAGGGGCCGCTGGCCTTGTTGCGCGCGGAGTTCCCGGAGTTGGAGCACGTGCGCATCCCGGGGGTCGATGTGCGCTACTCAAGGACGAGCAACCAGCTCTGGAGCATGGCGCGGCAGTTCCCGGCCATGGTGCGCAGCGTGCAGGCCGAGCGCGCCCTCTTCGATCGCCTGCGCGGCCGCTTGCGCCTCGATGCCGTGATCAGCGATCAGCGCTTCGGATTGCGGAGCCCTGAGCTGCCGAGCGTCCTCATCACGCATCAGGTGTTCCCCTTCACGCCTTTCGCGCAAGCAGCGCTGCGCAAGCTGAACCTGCGACATATCGCGCGCTTCGATCGCTGCTGGGTGATGGATGAGCCTCAAGCGCCGGGGCTTGCAGGCGAGCTCTCGCACGGTGCGGCCTTGCCGAGGAATGCGCGCTACATCGGCACCGTGAGCCGCTTGCGCGGGCCTGGAGCTTTCCGCGATCGTTACGACATCGTGGCCGTGATCAGCGGGCCGGAACCGCAGCGCACCTTGCTGGAGTACCGCCTCATGGAGCAACTGGGCCGCATCCCCGGCGATCATTTGCTCGTGCTCGGCCAGCCGGACAAGCCGCGCAACGAACGCATCGGCTCCGTGTCCATCCGGTCGCACATGAGCGGCGATGAATTGGCCGGATCCATGGGCGGGGCACGCCTCATCGTTTCGCGCAGCGGTTACACCACCTTGATGGATCTCGAAGCGCTGGGAAGGAGCGCGCTGATCATCCCCACTCCCGGACAGGAGGAGCAAGAGTACCTGGGCCGCTTGCATGCGCGCACGGGCCGCTTCCTGGTGCAGTCGCAGGAATCAATCGACCTGATGGCTGCGATGAAATCAACCGGGAAGCACGAGGCCGCTGCTCGGGCCAACGGGAACGAGCTCTTGGCAGCAGCGCTCCACGAGCTCGCGGTCCTCGTGGCCTGACCCGCTTACCTTGCCGCCATGCGCAAGGCCGTCCTGCTGTTCGTGATCATGGTGCTCCCGGCATCTGCTTGGTGCCAGTATGACCTTGATGCCAACCTGCGCCGGCTCGAAGAGCAGCAGCAGCGCATGCTCACGGATCAGGCGCGCCTTCGTGACCGCTTGGACAGCGCCAAGCTCGCGATCATCCGCCGCGACCTGCGCGCGAAGGGCTTGCCCAAGCTCGCAGACGGCGATGCGATCGTTGAGCACCCTGGCCACATGCTCGTGTACAGCGAGCCGCACGAGCAGCCCAAATGGGTGGCCCACATCGCTGTGCCGGAATTGATCACGGGGAATTTGGCGCGCATCGACTCGTTCCTGCCTGATCCTTTGGTGAAGACGGGCACGGCCGTCACGGCGGATTATTGGAACAGCGGCTACGATCGCGGCCACATGGTGCCGAGCGCCGATATGCGCTGGAACCTGGAGGCTTTGCGGGCCACCTATTACTACAGCAACGTGAGCCCGCAGAAACCTGAGCTGAACCGGGGCGCTTGGGCCGAGCTCGAGGATTGGGCGCGCCGCTACGTGAACCACAGCAAGCGCCGAATCTTCATCGTTACCGGTCCAGTGCTCCGCGAGGGCCTGCCCACCATCCAGAAGGCCGATCGCAAGAATGAGGTGAGCATCCCCGAGCTGCATTGGAAGGTGATCGCCGACCTCGATGACGACCGGCCACAGGCCATTGGCTTCGTGATGCGCAACGGGCCGCAGGCGGATCCGCCGATCAGCTACGCCGTCACTGTGGATAGTGTGGAGCGGCTCACCGGATTGGATTTCTTTCACGTGCTCGAGGATGCGATCGAGGACCGCATCGAGGCCATGCGTGAGCCGAAGGACTGGTATGCCGAGGGCGACCCCTTCTTCGGCGAGGCCGAGCCTTTGAAGGCGCCTCTGCCCAAGGGCATGTTCAATACCGTGCAGGCCAAGCACCACATCGGCAAGACGGTCACGGTGTGCGGCACCGTGGTGAGCACGCGCAAGACAGCGAAGGCCAAGGCCGTCTACCTCAACTTCGACCGTGTGCATCCGCACCAGGATTTCTACGCCACCATCTGGGACTACAACAGCCCCAACTTCAGCTACGACCCCGAGGCGGCGCTCTTGCAGAAGAAGGTCTGCGTAACGGGCAAGGTCACGGTGTACGACGACATCCCGCGCATCAGCATCAACAACGAGAAGGAGGTGATGCTCTACGAAGAGGCCATCCGGTAGCGCTCACTCCTCGGCCTGCAAGGTGAAGGTGAAGGAGGTGCCCTTGCCCTCGGTGCTCTTCACCGCGATGGTCTGCCCATGCGCATCGATGATGTGCTTCACGATGGCCAGGCCCAAGCCGGACCCGCCCTCGTTGCGCGCGCGGCTCTTGCCCACGCGGTAGAAGCGCTCGAAGAGCCGCGGCAGGTGCTCCGGGCTGATGCCGATGCCATCGTCGCTCACATCCACCGCCACTTGCTCGCCGAGGGAGTAATTGGAGATCGTGCATCGACCGCCGTCGCGCCCGTAATTGATGGCGTTGTTGAGCAGGTTGGTGCACACCTGCAGCAGGCGGTTGCGGTCGGCCATCACGCTGGTGCCCTGCGCCACTTCGTTCACCAGGCGAACGCCTTTCTCCCGTGCGTGCATCTCGAGCCCCTCCATGGCTTCCTTCACCACGGCGTGCAAGTCGATGCGCGCCACGCGAAGCTCCATCACGCCGCTCTCGAGCTTGGTGATCAGGTCCAGGTCCTCCACGATCTTCATCAGGCGCTCCACGCCGTTCGATGCGCGCTCCAGGAAATCACGGTTCACCTTGCCATCCTCCAGGCCGCCCTCAAGAAGCGTCAGGATGTAGCCTTGGATGTTGAAGATGGGCGTCTTCAGCTCATGGGCCAGGTTGCCGATGAACTCGCGGCGGAATTTCTCCCGCTCCTGCAGCTCGCGGATCTCCGTACGTCGCTCGCTGGCCCACTCGGCCACCTCGGCATTCACGCGGCTCAGCTCATCGCCGACATATGCCTTGGACGTCTCCGGCTTCGCGCGCCGCAGGTCATGCACGGTGCGGTAGAGCGTCTTGATGCGGCCATGCACGAAGCGCTCGATGCCGAATGCGAACACCCCGTAGGCGATGCCGAAGATCCCCACTGCGCAGAGGAAGGGCCACCAGCGATCGATCCCCGAGCCAGCCAGATCCACGGCGAGGCCGGCCAGCAGCCCACCGGCAACGGCCACCACAAGCGCCGCAAGCAAGGCGACCTGGCTGGTGGTGAGCTGGCTCATGAGCGGTGCGTGCCGATGCGCAAGTTTAGGCCGTGATGGCCGGAGGCACGGGGCCATGGCAATCGCCCGGGAATTAACCTTGCCGCAACAAGGCGCCGATAGCTTGGCGCGCTTGGCATCATCGGCTCCATGCGCTTCGGATTGATCGAATTCCTCACCCTTGCGGGATCGCTCGGCCTGTTCATCTACGGCATGAAGGTGATGAGCGAGGGCCTGCAGAAGGTGGCGGGCCGGCGCATGCGCACCGTGCTGGCGAGCATGACGGCCAACCGCTTCCGCGGGGTGCTGACCGGCCTGGTGAGCACTGGTGTGATCCAGAGCAGCAGCGCTGCCACGGTAATGGTGGTGGGCTTCGTGAACGCGGGGCTCCTGAGCGTTCGGCAGGCCATCAGCGTGATCATGGGCGCCAACATCGGCACCACGATCAAGGCGGTGCTCTTCAGCTGGGCGGTCTTCGCCGAGATGAGCATCACCAAACTGGCCATCCCGATCATCGGAATCGCCTTCCCGCTGCTCTTCATCAAGTCGCCACGGGCACGGGCGGGCGCCGAGTTCCTGATGGGCGCCGCGCTGCTCTTCCTCGGCATCGAGTTCCTCAAGCAATCGGTGCCGACCCCCTCACCCGAGGCGCTCAGCTTCCTGCGCGGCCTCAGTGACCGCGGCCTGCTCTCCGTGCTGCTCTTCGTGGGCGTGGGCACATTGCTGGCTGCGGTGATCCAAAGCTCCAGCGCCTCGATCGCGCTCACGCTGGTGCTCTGTGAGAACGGCACCATCGGTTACGATATGGCGGCGGCCCTGGTGCTCGGTGAGAACATCGGCACCACGCTCACGGCGAACATCGCGGCATTGGTGGCCGGCGCTTGGGCCAAGCGCACCGCGCGTGCTCACCTGCTCTTCAACCTCATCGGCGTCTCCTGGGCGCTGCTCGTGTTCAGGCCCTACCTCGATGCGATCGATGCGTACATCACTTTCCAGTTCGGGGCTTCCCCGTACACCGAGCCCTCGTCCATCAAATGGGCGCTCACAGCGCTCCACATCAGCTTCAACGTGGCCAACACGCTGCTCCTGGTGGGCTTCGTGCCCATGCTCGAGCGCATCGTCACCTGGATGGTGCCTGCACGCACGCAGCTCGATGAGGAGTACCGCCTCGAGTACCTCGATGCCGATATCCCGCTCTCGCCCGAGGTGTCGCTGATCGAGGCGCGTCGCGAGATCGCGCGCTTCGGCAAGCTCACGCACGAGATGCTGGGCATGACGCGCCAGCTGCTCACCGCGCGGGACCCGATCGTGCGCGACCGGCTGATGCAGCGCCTCGAACGCTATGAGCAGATCACGGATCGCCTGGAAGTGGAGGTGGGCAAGTACCTCACGAAGACAAGCACCGAGGCGCGCAACGAGGAGCTCAGCGGCCGTATCCGCGGGATGCTCAGCATCGTTGGCGATCTGGAGCGCGTGGGCGACATCTTCTTCCAGATGAGCAAGTCGATGGAGCGCAAGCTCGACGACAAGCTCTGGTTCTCACCGGAGCAGCGGCAGGACCTGCTCTCCATGATCGAACTGCTCGATCAGGCTTTCGAGGTGATGCTGTCCAACCTGGAGGCCGAGCAGGAGCAGGTGCGGCTCGATGCCGCCGTGGAGGCCGAGCAGCGCATCAACGCCATGCGCGACCAATTGCGCCTGAAGCATTGGCGCAGCATCGAGGAAGGCGATTACAATGTGCGCAGCGGACTGGTGTACCACGACCTCTTCAGCAGCTGCGAGAAGGTGGGCGACCACCTGATCAACGTGAGCGAGGCGCTCGCGGGCGAAATGTGATCGCCCCTAGTACACGATCCGCTGCTGCGGGCTCTCCACCGCATTGCTCACGTTCAGCGCGCGATCGACCAGGGTGACGGTGAAGCGCACGGTATCGGCAGGCCATCCCGCCGGATACGTGATCAAGGGCCAGGGCTTCAGCGCCACGGCGATCTCGCCCTCCAGCGTCTTGTTCTGACCCGTGGGGGTGATCACGGGTATGCGGTAGTACAGCGGGAGCTGGAATGCAACGCGTCGCCAGGCGCCGTTCTCGAGCGTATCGTACTCGAGGAAGAGATTATGATAGTAGGTGCTGCCCGTGTCGAAGGGCGGTTGATCGTAGGCGTCGCTCAGGCCGATGTCGCCATCGCCATCCGTGAAGCTGATCACCAATGAAGCAGAATCGCCGAACTGCGTGAATGACTTGAATTCGATCACCGGCTCGGGCGGCAATTGCTTCTCCGGTTTGCACCCGGAGAGGGATAGGAACAGGAGGCCGATGGCCCCGGCTACTTTCGCCCGTGCTTGCCCGCCTTTCCGCATGGTCCCAAAAGTATGACGCCCCGAATGCCAGCCCACGCCGTTGCCCGCTTGCGCAGCGACGTTTTCGCGGTGAAGGACGCCGCAGGCTTTGATGCGCTGGCACTGGAGCTCTTCCGGATCCACGTGGAGCGCAACCCGGTCTACCGTGATTTCATTGCGGCATTAGGCCTTGACCCGCAGGCCATCCTTCGGGCGGCTGACATCCCCTGCCTGCCCATCACGGTCTTCCGCAGTCAGCGCGTGCTCCTTGATGGGCTTGAGCCTGCTTTGGCTTTCACGAGCAGCGGCACCACTGGAAGCATCACGAGCACGCACCTGTTGCCTTGGCCCGAGCACTATGAGCGCTCTTTCATGACATCCTTCTCCGCCGCGTACGGAAACCCGTCGGAATGGCGGATCCTGGCGCTGCTACCGGCCTATCTCGAGCGTCAGGGCAGTTCGCTCGTGTACATGGCTGAGAGGCTCATCGCTGCGAGCGGTGATTCCCGAAGCGGTTTCTACCTGAACCAGTACGATGAGCTTGCTGAGGTGCTGAAGCGATCGGAAGTCGAGGGCCGCAAGACCCTGCTGCTGGGTGTCACCTTCGCACTGCTCGACCTGGCCGAGCGGCATCCCATGCGGCTGCAGCACACCACCATCATGGAGACCGGCGGCATGAAAGGAAGACGGCCGGAGATCGTGCGCGAAGAACTGCACAGCATCTTGAAGCGAGCTTTCGGTGTTGCGTCCATCCACAGCGAGTACGGCATGACGGAACTGCTCTCGCAGGCATGGAGCACGGGAGATGGGCGCTATCGCTGTCCACCTTGGATGCGGGTGAGCTTGCGAGAGGTGAATGATCCATTCAGTCCAGTGGACTTCGGCCGCACGGGCGGCATAGATGTGATTGACCTGGCGAACGTGGGCAGCTGCCCGTTCATCGGTACGCAGGACCTGGGACGCATGCAACCCGATGGGTCATTTGAGGTACTGGGGCGGTTTGACAACAGCGACGCAAGGGGCTGCAACTTGATGGTGGAGTGAGTATCGACGAATGTCGTGGGACGTAATTTCACACTCCGGACGTCACGCATGTTCAATACAGCGGCAAGCGCCAACCTTCCAACGACCTTAGGTATGCACCCGCTCAGAATAGCCAGATTCGTATCGCTGCTTGGTCTATTAATCATGGTCCTTGCTCATTGCCAGGCGCAGTGGGCCACCGGTATAAAATCACCCTGCCCGGAAAGGGTTCCGTTCAAGTTGATCGCTGGAACGACCCGGGTGGGAAAGGACCTTCGAGAGACGAAACGAAAGAGCAATGCGTTCGGCGCCATCCATACGTTGGGATACGCGGCTAACCATTCCGGGGTTTATCCGGGCGGAGCCCGGATGCGACCGACTAGGCGCCTCACAACGACGGATCCGGAATTCGGAAAAGACTCCGACCATCTGATCTCAGGCACGTTCAGATTGCACTATCGGAACGGGGTGCTTCAACAGGAACTCGTATTCAAGGATGGCTACATTCTCTCAGATAAGACCTACTACAAGAATGGGAATCTCATGTATTGGATCGATTACGATCTGGATATCGATCACTGCCTATTCACCTGTCATGTGCAGCGCTGCATGACCAAGAAAGGTCCGCTTCCGACAACCGAGCACATATTGACTTACATCGACAAGCGCTATGGATGGCATTCTCCTTCGTATGCTTCAACGGCAAGGTGGCATGACTGGAAACTGGAATGCGAGACATGGGCTCAACCGTTGCAGTTCATCCAGCCCGGCCTTACTGATTCCCGCATTAAGGCGCCCGAGCGCGCCGTGGAAGCGTACTTCATTCGGACGGACCGGTCCGTGATGCCTGCTTATGCTATTGTCCGTTTGCCGAGTAAGCGTTGCCTGGATCGACCATTCAAGGTCACAGGTCTTGAAATGTCCCTCACCCATACGAACGGCGCTCCGGTGCAATGGACCTCCGTTGAACTTGTCCTGCCAAATAGTATCCCGTTCGCTGGTCTGCGGTCAAGGAAGCCTGCGTTGGGCCGATACCACTGTTTCCCTCTTGGCAAGCGTACCTCCTTCGGATACAAGGCCTATGAGCTGAAGCCTGGCACATACACGATGAGCATCCACTACAGAGCAAACCCTGTAGCTGCGCCTGTCCTGATCGATCAAGTACCGTTCGGGGTGAGCGGTAATTGACCTCGGCTATCCATCACACCACCTTCACCAGGAAGTAGTTCTTCTTTCCGCGTTGCAGCAGCACGAAGCGGCCATCGGCCTTGGGCTGCCATAGCTCATCCACCTTCTCCCGGTTCACGCTGATGCTGCCCTCCTTCAGCGCACGCTTCGCCTCGCCCTTGCTCGGCAGGAAGCCGGTGCGGTCGGTGAGCAGGTCGATGATGGTTGTGCCACTGAGTGTTTCTCGTCTCACTTCCGCTTGCGGCACGCCCTCGAACACATCGAGCCATTGCTGTTCGGAGAGCTGCTTCAGCGCATCTGAGGTGGCGTTGCCAAAGAGGATCTCACTGGCCTGCTTCGCCGCCTTCAGTTCCGCCTCCCCATGCACCCTTCGTGTGATGTCCTCCGCCAGAGCTTTCTGCACCGCGCGCAGGTGCGGCGTCTTGGCATGTTCCGCGATCAGCGCCTCAACGCGTTCGCGTTCCCGTAGTGAAGATCCGCAGGCACTTCTCGGCTTCCATGTCGCCTACATTCAACCAGAACTGGTAGAACTTGTAGGGTGATGTGCGCTTGGCATCGAGCCACACGTTGCCGCTCTCGCTCTTGCCGAACTTGGTGCCATCGGCCTTGGTGAGCAGCGGCGTGGTGATGGCGAAAGCAGGATTGCTCACCGCCTCTTCGCCGCCCATGCGCCGGATCAGTTCGGTGCCGGTGGTGATGTTGCCCCACTGGTCGCTGCCGCCCATCTGGAAGTTGCAGCCCTTGTTCTTCCACAGCCAGTAGAAGTCGTAGCCCTGCACCAATTGAGCTCTTGCCGCTGGGGTCGCCCACCATGCCGGTGGCGCCGCCCACCAGCGCGATAGGCGTATTGCCGCAGCGCTGGAAATGCACGAGCATCATGATCTGCACCATGTTGCCCACGTGCAGGCTGTCGGCCGTGGGGTCGAAGCCGATGTAGCCGCGCTGCTGGCCCTTGGCCAATTGCTCTTCGGCGCCGGGCATGCTGTCGTGCAGCAGTCCGCGCCAACGGAGTTCCTCGATGTAGTTGGTCATTCCAAGAGGCCCGCGAACGGGCGGCGGCGAAGGTAGAGGCCGGGAACGCCCGCCTACCTTGCGCGCCATGGACCTCGTCACGGGCGCCACCGGCATCGTGGGCACGCATCTGTTGCTGGAGCTGCTCCGCGAGGGGCGCACCGTCCGGGCATTGCGACGCGGCGGATCCGATGCTTCCATCGTTGACCGCGTGTTCCATCACTACGGGGCCGGTGATCTGGTCGCGCGGATCGAGTGGGCGGAAGCCGACATCCAGGATGTCACCGCGCTTGCTGATGCGATGGATGGCGTGGAGCACGTGTACCATGCCGCTGCGCTGGTGAGCTTCGACCCGCGCAAGGCCGACGCGCTGCATGCAGTGAACGTGCAAGGCACGGCCAACCTGGTGAATGCCGCGCTTGAGGCCGGCGTGAAGCGCCTTTGCCATGTGAGCAGCACGGCCGCGATCGGCGCAGCGCAACCGGGAGTGTTGCGCGATGAGTCGATGGCCTTCACGGATGGCCGCTGCAGTTCCGAATATGCGCGCAGCAAGCATCTGGCGGAGCTCGAGGTGCATCGGGGCATCGCCGAGGGGCTCGACGCGGTGATCGTGAATCCGAGCGTGATCATCGGTCCCGGGTTGCCGGGGCGCAGCAGCATGACGCTCATCGAGCGACTGCGGAGCGGCACGCGCTGGTACACCACAGGCTCGAATGCTTTCGTTGATGCGCGGGATGTGGCGGCCTGCATGCGCAAGCTCATGGATCGGGGCGTTCCCGGCGAGCGTTATCTGCTCGTTGGCGCGAATGCCAGGTACAAGAGGCTGTTCGAGTTGGCGGCTGAGTGCTTCGGGCAGGAGCCGCCCGTCTCAGAGGCGAAGCCGTGGATGCTCGCTCTGGCATGGCGCGCTGAGCGCATGCGTTCGCTGCTTACCGGATCATCGCCGTTGGTCACGAAGGCCACGGTGTCGAGCGCATTGAGCGCCCGCGCGTACAGCAACGCGAAGGTCGACGCCGTGCTCGGGCATCAATTCCTGCCGCTCGAGGAATCCGTGGCCAATGCGGTGTCTTTCGCCGCAGCGGGCTGAGGCCAGCCGTCCTTCATGCGGCGCAAGCGCTCCACCACGTCATCGTAGACCGCCTTCATTTCCTCAGGACGCATGGCGTAGTGGTCGAAGCTCCTGCGGAAGGCGGCGCTATCGATGCCGTGCTCCGCATAGAGCTCCTTGCAGTAGAGCGCCATCGGCGGAGCATCAGCGGGCACCACCATCATCTCCTGGCTCATTCGTGCCTCGAGTAGCGTCATGCCCACCATCACCTCGGTGAATCGCTCGCGGTCGAGGACGTCATCGGGCAGCGGGGCCTCCGCTTCGCATGCGCTGAGCAAGAGGATCGCGATGATGGGCAGTGGCTTCATCGGGCGAATCGGAGGCGCTCTCCGCGCATGGATGCATCCACTCTTCCTTCTGCGTAGCAGAGCCTGCCGTTCACCCAGGTGCGCAGCACGCGCGCATGGAAGCGCTCCCCTTCGAATGGCGACCAGCCGCATTTGCTCTGCACCCCTTCGCGCGTCACGGTCCAGGGCGCATCGAGGTCAATGAGGACCAGGTCGGCCTTCCAGCCTTCGCGCACATAGCCGCGATCCGAGATATCGAAGAGCCGTGCCGGCGCATGGCACATCTTCTCCACCACTTGCGGCACGGTGAGCACGCCTTGGCGCGCCAGTTCCAGCATTGCCGGCAAGGCATGCTGCACCAAGGGGCCGCCGCTGGGGCATTGCGCGTACGGCATGGCTTTCTCCTTCAGCGTGTGCGGCGCATGGTCGGTGGCCACCACATCGATCCGGCCATCGTGCAGGGCGCTGCGGATGGCGTCCCGGTCGGCGCGGGTCTTCACGGCGGGGTTCCACTTGATCAAGCTGCCTTTGGCGGCGTAATCGGCATCGGTGAACCAGAGATGGTGCACGCATGCTTCCGCAGTGATGCGCTTGGCCTCCAACGGGCCGGGCTCAAAGAGCTCCAGCTCGCGCGCCGTGCTGATGTGCAGCACATGCAAACGTGTGCCGAATGCCTTCGCCCGCGCTACCGCTGCACTGCTGCTCGTGTAACAGGCCTCGGCGCTGCGGATCAGCGGATGCTCCTCGATGGGGATGTCTGGGCCGAAACGGGCGGTGCGCTTCTCCAGTTCGATCTTGATCGTGGGGTCGTCCTCGGCGTGGACGGCCAGGAGCATGTGCGCACGGCGGAACAGCGTATCGCGCGCAGCGTCGTCGCTGATCACCATGTCGCCGGTGCTGCTGCCGAGGAAGGCCTTCAGCCCGCAGACCATGCGCGGGTCGGTGCGAACGACTTCCTCGATGTTGTTAGCGCCGCAGCCCATGTAGAAGGAATAGTTGACCACGCTGCTCGCAGCGGCCATCTGGTATTTCTCCTCGAGCAGCTCCTGCGTGAGCGTCTGCGGCACCGTGTTGGGCATCTCCATGTAGCTGGTGATGCCGCCTGCAGCCGCCGCCGCGCTCCCATGCGCGATGTCCTCCTTGTGCATGAGGCCCGGCTCACGGAAGTGCACTTGATCATCGATGGCTCCGGGCAGGAGGTGACGGCCCCGAGCGACATGTTCCTTCGCGCCAGCAGCCGTTCCGATGCCTTCCGGCGCCAAACGCTCGATTCGGTCGCCATGCACGAGCACATCGGCGTGGAACACCTTCCCGTCGTTCACCACCTGCGCATCGCGGATCAGGAGCTTCTCCATGGCTTCACTTGATCCATCCGCCGAAGCGCATCTGCAGCACGCCGATGATGGCCTCGCGGAAGATGCTCGAGTTCATCTTGCTGGTGCCCTTGGCCCGATCGATGAAGGTGATGGGCACTTCAACGATGCGGAAGCCCTTGCGCCGGGTGCGGTACTTCATCTCGATCTGGAAGGCGTATCCGATGAAGCGCACTTCATCCAAAGGCAGCGCTTCGAGCACCCGTCGCGTGTAGCACACGAAGCCCGCAGTGGTGTCTCGCACCCCGAGCCACAGGATGGCACGCACATAGAGCGATGCGCAATAGCTCAGGATGATGCGGTCCCAGCTCCAGTCGCGCACCTGGCCGCCTTCCACGTAGCGGGAACCCACGCTCATGTCGCCGCCATCGGCGCAGGCCCTCCAGAGCCGTACCAGGTCGTCGGGGTTGTGCGAGAAGTCGGCATCCATCTCGAAGATGAAGCTGTAGCCGTTGGCAAGCGCCCACTTGAAACCGTTGATGTAAGCCGTGCCAAGGCCTTGCTTGCCTGCTCGCTCGATCAGATGGATGCGACCAGGGTGCAGGCCTTGGGCCTCTTTCACCAGTGCGGCGGTGCCGTCGGGCGAGCCGTCATCAACAACGAGGAGGTCGAAAGGCGGTTGCAGTCCGATCACGCGCGCGATGACCTCGCGTATGTTCTCGCGCTCGTTGTAGGTGGGGATGATGACGAGGCGCTCGGGCAAAGGGGTAGGCTCTTGCGAACGGTTGCGCAGCGAGCGCGGCGAAGATACCTGCCAGTGGGAAGGTGATCTGCTGCCTCACCGCAGCAGGTTAACATGCCCGATGCGCTCCACCCGGTCTCCACTGAACAAGTCCTTCACGCGCACCTGCCAGACATACACGTCCATGGGGGCGTCAGACCCGTCAGCCATGCGGCCATCCCAGGTCTCGCCCGGTGTCTCGCTCAAGAACACCCGCAAGCCCCAGCGGTCGTACACCTCGAAGCGGTAGAATCGCTCATCGATGCCGAAGGTGACAGGCGCGAAGCCCTCATTCTTGTTGTCGTTGTTCGGGGTGAAGGTGTTCGGGACCCAGAGCACCATGCCATCGGCAAGGGTGATGGTGCGGCAGGACGTATCGGCGCATAGCGCGCTCGCATATGCGATCAAGCAGACGCCGTATGCATCACCGATCTGTGCGGGGAAGGTGTAGCGCAGGTCAAGCTCTTCGGATACAGGCTCCTCATTGATCTGCCAGGAATAGGTGCTGGCTCCTGTGGTCGTGTTGCTGAAGAAGCCGACCGGCTGCAGGGTGGTGATCACTTCGGGCAGCATGGTGAAGTCGGCTGTCGGCGGCGCGAACGCGGTTACGGCGTCCTCCACCGTCAAGGTGTCCGCGCCGCAACCGTTCCCTGCGTCGACGATGAGCGTCACGTCAAAGCTGCCCGGTTCGTTGACGGTGTAGACAAAGGGAGCGCACTCCATGAGCGGCGGCTCATCGCCGATGATCCATGTGCATGTGCCGGTGCCCGTGTAGGCGTGCGAGAACGTCACCTCAAGCGGCACGCACTCGCCTTCGCTCTCGGCAAGGAAATCGGCCACCGCAGGCGGAATCACCGTTGTGGCCACCGTTGCGCTCACTGCGGGGCAAGGCGCTGCAGGAGAAACGAAATAGGTGTAAACGCCAGGTGCGCTGGTGGCCGGATCGAAGGTGCTCACTGTTGTGCTGCCATCGGGAGCGACCCATGCTCCACCGGCATCCGGCGTTCCTCCAAGCACATTGAAGAGATCCGCGGGATCATCGCCCGAGCAGAAAGAGATCGCTCCTGAGGCCCCCGCATCGCCGGCGATGCTAACGCTCACAAAGACCAGTGCATCATCGTTGACGCAAGGAGCCAAGCCCGGCACCGTGTAGGTATAGGGTCCAGCCTGACCCGTGGCCGGGTCAAACAAGCCGCTGAAGGGGGCGCCTAGGGGATCGGTCCATGTCCCGGTGGCCTGCGGCGTTCCGCCGAGCTGCATGAACAGGTTTGTCGCAGGGCCCGAAGTGCAGATGCTGAGCGCGCCGTCTTCTCCCGCCATCGGAACGGGGTTGATCGTGACCTGCACCAAGCTGTTGGCCGAAGGGCAGGGTGCGATTCCTGTGACCGTGTACGTGTACGTGCCCGATGCATCTAACGCCGGATTGATCGTGGTTCCATGCGCAGCGCCATTGGGAGCGGTCCAGCTTCCACCCGCATCGAGGGTGCCGCTGAGCCCGTCGAACAAGGAGGCGGACCCCCCGCTCGCGCATAATGTCAAGGAGCCGCCGATGCCCGCAAGCGGCGCGGTATTCACCGTAATGGTGAGCGACGATTGGTCATCGGGGCAAGTGCCGCCACCGGTTACCGTATAGGTGTATATGCCCGGAATCGATGTGGCGGGGTTGAAGCTCGATTGAGCGGTCGTGCCATTCGCATCGGTCCATGTGCCGCTTGCATCAGGAGCGCCCGCGAGTTGCCCGATCATGGCGAAGGGGGCATCCGTGCTGCAGAGTACGATGCTGTTGTCGTCGCCGGCATTGGGTCCGGGCAATACGTTCACGGTGACGATCGCTAATGCGTTCGGACACGCAACACCAGCGATGGTATAAGTCTGTGCTCCGCCGATGTCAGTGCTTGGATTGAAGGTCCCGTTGAATGTCACGCCATCCGGGTTCGTCCAAACGCCTCCGGCTTGCGGCGTACCGCCTAGAAGCATGAACAGGTTCACAGGGTCGCTTCCTGGGCATAGGTCAATCGTTCCAGGAAGGCCTGGATCGCCCGGGGATTCTTCGGTGATCGTCACACTCGAACTTGCTCCAGCACACGGCGTCACCGCGGCGATGGTGTAGGTGTAGATGCCCGGGTTCATCGTGGCGGGATCGTAGCTGCTGCCGACCACCGCTGATGGTCCGCTCCAGGTGCCGCCCGCATCGGGCGCACCGCCGAGCTGCGCGAAGAGGTCGATCGCGGCTCCGTTGCCGCAGGCCGTGGCGCTGCCATTGGTTCCCGCGTTGGGCGAGCTCGTCTCGGTGACGGTCACCGTTGCTGATGCGTTCGTGCACGGCGCGACGCCGTTCACCGTGTAGATGTATGCGCCTGGCGTCATCGTCGCCGGATCATAGTTCCCGCCGGCCACGGCGCTAGGTCCGCTCCAAGTCCCGCCTGCTTGCGGCGCACCGCCCAGCGCTGCGAAGAGCGATTGCGCGGCACCAACGTCACAGGCAGTGATCGAGCCATCGCTGCCCGCATCGGCCGGCGCGTTCTCGGTGATCGTCACCGTAGCACTGCTGCCCAGGCAGGGCGCCACCGCCGCGATGGTGTAGGTGTAGATGCCCGCGTTCATCGTGGCGGGATCGTAGCTGCTGCCGACCACCGCTGATGGTCCGCTCCAGGTGCCGCCGGCATCGGGCGATCCGCCGAGCTGCGCGAAGAGGTCGATCGCGGCTCCGTTGCCGCAGGCCGATGGCGCTGCCGTTGGTTCCCGCGTTGGGCGCGCTCGTCTCGGTGACGGTCACCGTTGCTGATGCGTTCGTGCAAGGCGCGACGCCGGTCACCGTGTAGATGTATGCGCCTGGGGTCATCGTCGCCGGATCATAGTTCCCGCCGGCCACGGCGCTAGGTCCCGCTCCATGCTCCGCCTGCTTGCGGCGCACCGCCCAGCGCTGCGAAGAGCGATTGTGCGGCACCAACGTCACAGGCAGTGATCGAGCCATCGCTGCCCGCATCGGCCGGCGCGTTCTCGGTGATCGTCACCGTAGCACTGCTGCCCAGGCAGGGCGCCACCGCCGCGATGGTGTAGGTGTAGATGCCCGCGTTCATCGTGGCGGGATCGTAGCTGCTGCCGACCACCGCTGATGGTCCGCTCCAGGTGCCGCCCGCATCGGGCGATCCGCCGAGCTGCGCGAAGAGGTCGATCGCGGCTCCGTTGCCGCAGGCCGTGGCGCTGCCGTTGGTTCCCGCGTTGGGCGAGCTCGTCTCGGTGACGGTCACCGTTGCTGATGCGTTCGTGCAAGGCGCGACGCCGGTCACCGTGTAGATGTATGCGCCTGGGGTCATCGTCGCCGGATCATAGTTCCCGCCGGCCACGGCGCTAGGTCCGCTCCATGCTCCGCCTGCTTGCGGCGCACCGCCCAGCGCTGCGAAGAGCGATTGTGCGGCACCAACGTCACAGGCAGTGATCGAGCCATCGCTGCCCGCATCGGCCGGCGCGTTCTCGGTGATCGTCACCGTAGCACTGCTGCCCAGGCAGGGCGCCACCGCCGCGATGGTGTAGGTGTAGATGCCCGCGTTCATCGTGGCGGGATCGTAGCTGCTGCCGACCACCGCTGATGGTCCGCTCCAGGTGCCGCCCGCATCGGGCGATCCGCCGAGCTGCGCGAAGAGGTCGATCGCGGCTCCGTTGCCGCAGGCCGTGGCGCTGCCGTTGGTTCCCGCGTTGGGCGAGCTCGTCTCGGTGACGGTCACCGTTGCTGATGCGTTCGTGCAAGGCGCGACGCCGGTCACCGTGTACACGTATGCGCCTGGCGTCATCGTCGCCGGATCATAGTTCCCGCCGGCCACGGCGCTAGGTCCGCTCCAAGTCCCGCCTGCTTGCGGCGCACCGCCCAGCGCTGCGAAGAGCGATTGCGCGGCTCCGTTGCTGCACACGGTGAGCGCACCGTCAGTACCGGCGTTGGTCGCTGCGTTCTCGGTGACGGTGATCGTGGCCGTTGCGTTCGTGCAAGGCGCGACGCCGTTCACCGTGTACACGTATGCGCCTGGCGTCATCGTCGCCGGATCGTAGTTGCCGCCAGCCACGGGTGAGGGACCAGCCCATGCTCCGCCCGCTTGCGGCGCACCGCCCAGCGCTGCGAAGAGCGATTGCGCGGCTCCATCGCTGCACACGGTGAGCGCACCGTCGGTACCGGCGTTGGTCGCTGCGTTCTCGGTGACGGTGATCGTGGCCGTTGCGTTCGTGCAAGGCGCGACGCCGTTCACCGTGTACACATAGGCACCGGGGTTCATCGTCGCCGGATCGTAGTTGCCGCCAGCCACGGGAGAGGGACCAGCCCATGCTCCGCCAGCTTGCGGCGCACCGCCCAGCGCTGCGAAGAGCGATTGCGCGGCTCCATCGCTGCACACGGTCAGTGCACCGTCGGTACCGGCGTTGGTCGCTGCGTTCTCGGTGACGGTGATCGTGGCCGTTGCGTTCGTGCAAGGCGCGACGCCGTTCACCGTGTACACATAGGCACCGGGGTTCATCGTCGCCGGATCGTAGTTGCCTCCGACCACGGCGCTAGGTCCGCTCCAAGTCCCGCCTGCTTGCGGCGCACCGCCCAGCGCTGCGAAGAGCGATTGCGCGGCTCCATTGCTGCACACGGTGAGCGCACCGTCGGTACCGGCGTTGGTCGCTGCGTTCTCGGTGACGGTGATCGTGGCCGTAGCGTTCGTGCAAGGCGCGACGCCGTTCACCGTGTAGATGTATGCGCCTGGCGTCATCGTTGCCGGATCGTAGTTGCCTCCGACCACGGCGCTAGGTCCGCTCCAAGTCCCGCCTGCTTGCGGCGCACCGCCCAGCGCTGCGAAGAGCGATTGCGCGGCTCCGTTGCTGCACACGGTGAGCGCACCGTCGGTACCGGCGTTGGTCGCTGCGTTCTCGGTGACGGTGATCGTGGCCGTTGCGTTCGTGCACGGCGCGACGCCGTTCACCGTGTAGATGTATGCGCCTGGCGTCATCGTCGCCGGGTCGTAGTTGCCTCCGACCACTGCGCTAGGTCCGCTCCAAGTCCCGCCAGCTTGCGGCGCACCGCCCAGTGCTGCGAAGAGCGATTGCGCGGCTCCGTTGCTGCACACGGTGAGCGCACCATCGGTACCGGCGTTGGTCGCTGCGTTCTCGGTGACGGTGATCGTGGCCGTTGCGTTCGTGCAAGGCGCGACGCCGTTCACCGTGTACACATAGGCACCGGGGTTCATCGTCGCCGGATCGTAGTTGCCGCCAGCCACGGGTGAGGGACCAGCCCATGCTCCGCCCGCTTGCGGCGCACCGCCCAGCGCTGCGAAGAGCGATTGCGCGGCTCCATCGCTGCACACGGTCAGTGCACCGTCGGTACCGGCGTTGGTCGCTGCGTTCTCGGTGACGGTGATCGTCGCCATCGCGTTCGTGCAGGGCGCCACACCGTTCACTGTGTAGGTGTAGGCGCCCGGCGCCATGGTCGCGGGATCGTAGTTGCCGCCAACGACAGGAGAAGGTCCGCTCCAGGTCCCACCCGCTTGCGGCGCACCGCCCAGCGCTGCGAAGAGCGATTGCGCGGCTCCGTTGCTGCACACGGTGAGCGCACCATCGGTACCGGCGTTGGTCGCTGCGTTCTCGGTGACGTTCACAGTTGCCGTTGCGTTCGTGCAAGGCGCGACGCCGGTCACCGTGTACACATAGGCACCGGGGTTCATCGTCGCCGGATCGTAGTTGCCGCCGACCACGGGTGAGGGACCAGCCCATGCTCCGCCCGCTTGCGGCGCACCGCCCAGCGCTGCGAAGAGCGATTGCGCGGCTCCGTTGCTGCACACGGTGAGCGCACCGTCGGTACCGGCGTTGGTCGCTGCGTTCTCGGTGACGGTGATCGTGGCCGTTGCGTTCGTGCACGGCGCGACGCCGTTCACCGTGTACACGTATGCGCCTGGCGTCATCGTCGCCGGGTCGTAGTTGCCTCCGACCACGGCGCTAGGTCCGCTCCAAGTCCCGCCAGCTTGCGGCGCACCGCCCAGCGCTGCGAAGAGCGATTGCGCGGCTCCATTGCTGCACACGGTGAGCGCACCGTCGGTACCGGCGTTGGTCGCTGCGTTCTCGGTCACGTTCACAGTTGCCGTTGCGTTCGCGCACGGTGCGATGCCGTTCACCGTGTACACATAGGCACCCGGGTTCATCGTCGCCGGGTCGTAGTTGCCTCCGACCACGACGCTAGGTCCGCTCCAAGTCCCGCCTGCTTGCGGCGCACCGCCCAGTTCTGCGAAGAGCGATTGCGCGGCTCCGTTGCTGCACACGGTGAGCGCACCGTCGGTACCGGCGCTGGTCGCTGCGTTCTCGGTCACGTTCACAGTTGCCGTTGCGTTCGCGCACGGAGCGATGCCCGTTACGGTGTACACATAAGCACCGGGGGTCATCGTGGCCGGGTTGTAGTTGCCGCCGACCACTGGTGAGGGACCAGCCCATGCTCCGCCCGCTTGCGGCGCACCGCCCAGCGCTGCGAAGAGCGATTGCGCGGCTCCGTTGCTGCACACGGTGAGCGCACCGTCGGTACCGGCGTTGGTCGCTGCGTTCTCGGTGACGGTGATCGTGGCCGTTGCGTTCGTGCAAGGCGCGACGCCGTTCACCGTGTACACGTATGCGCCTGGCGTCATCGTCGCCGGGTCGTAGTTGCCGCCAGCCACGGCGCTAGGTCCGCTCCAAGTCCCGCCCGCTTGCGGCGCACCGCCCAGCGCTGCGAAGAGCGATTGCGCGGCTCCATCGCTGCACACGGTGAGCGCACCATCGGTACCGGCGTTGGTCGCTGCGTTCTCGGTGACGTTCACAGTTGCCGTTGCGTTCGTGCAAGGCGCGACGCCGGTCACCGTGTACACATAGGCACCGGGGTTCATCGTCGCCGGATCGTAGTTGCCGCCGACCACGGCGCTAGGTCCGCTCCAAGTCCCGCCTGCTTGCGGCGCACCGCCCAGCGCTGCGAAGAGCGATTGCGCGGCTCCGTTGCTGCACACGGTGAGCGCACCGTCGGTACCGGCGTTGGTCGCTGCGTTCTCGGTGACGGTGATCGTGGCCGTTGCGTTCGTGCAGGGCGCGACGCCGTTCACCGTGTACACGTATGCGCCCGGCGTCATCGTCGCCGGGTCGTAGTTGCCTCCGACCACTGCGCTAGGTCCGCTCCAAGTCCCGCCAGCTTGCGGCGCACCGCCCAGCGCTGCGAAGAGCGATTGCGCGGCTCCATTGCTGCACACGGTGAGCGCACCGTCGGTACCGGCGTTGGTCGCTGCGTTCTCGGTCACGTTCACAGTTGCCGTTGCGTTCGCGCACGGTGCGATGCCGTTCACCGTGTACACATAGGCACCCGGGTTCATCGTCGCCGGGTCGTAGTTGCCTCCGACCACGGCGCTAGGTCCGCTCCAAGTCCCGCCAGCTTGCGGCGCACCGCCCAGTTCTGCGAAGAGCGATTGCGCGGCTCCGTTGCTGCACACGGTGAGCGCACCGTCGGTACCGGCGCTGGTCGCTGCGTTCTCGGTCACGTTCACAGTTGCCGTTGCGTTCGCGCACGGAGCGATGCCCGTTACGGTGTACACATAAGCACCGGGGTCATCGTGGCCGGGTTGTAGTTGCCGCCGACCACTGGTGAGGGACCAGCCCATGCTCCGCCCGCTTGCGGCGCACCGCCTAACTGGGCGAAGAGCGATTGCGCGGCTCCGTTGCTGCAAATCGTCAAATTGCCGTTCGTGCCCGCATTGGTAGCCGTGTTCTCCGTGACGGTGATCGTCGCTGTCGCGTTCACGCATGGTGCCGCACCGGTCACGGTGTACACGTATGCGCCGGGGTTCATCGTGGCCGGGTTGTAATTGCCACCGAGCACTGGTGAAGGACCAGCCCATGTTCCACCTGCTTGCGGCGCACCGCCTAGCTGGGCGAAAAGACTCGTTGCCGCACCATTGCTGCACGCGGCGAGCGCACCATCGGTTCCAGCATTCGGTGGCGGGCTCTCTGCAACCGTCACGGTGGCGGTCGAATTCGCGCAAGGCGCTGGGTTAGTCACCGTATAGGTGTACACGCCTGGATTCATCGCAGGCGGATTGTAATTGCCGCCCACCACCGGTGAAGGACCGCTCCATGCACCACCTGCCGTGGGTGTACCGCCTAATTGCGCGATTAGGGAGAACGATGCACCATTGCCGCACACGGTGATGTTCCCGTTAATGCCCGCGTTGCCTGCCGCACCTTGATTAACCGTTACGGTTGCCGAGGCGTTCTGGCAGCCATTCCCAACCGTGTAGGTATAGACCCCAAAAGCATCGGTGGCCGGATCGAATGTCCCGTTATGCGCCCCGCCAGGACCTACCCATACGCCACCGGCTTGCGGGACGCCCCCGAGTTGGGCGAATAGATTGATAGGCGGGGTGCCTGGGCAACTGGCAACAACTGTCGAGGTTCCGGCATTCGGCGGAATAGGCGGTGCCGCCACCACATTGATCGTGAGCTGGTAATTGGAAAGGTTCTGCAGCGGGCAGGCGTTGTCGTTCACATCCACGAGCACCGCGACGGGCGATAGCGCGAGCACAGGCGTCCAGCATAAGGTGGCGACGGCCGGGTTCGTGCCGTTGACGATGAAGGTTGCACCCGGCAGCTGGGCGGTGATCTGGGAGGAGAGCGTGACCACCGCCAAGGGATCCACATCCGTGAAAGTGAGGTCAACGCATGAAGGCACGCCGTCGCACATCTCCACGGAAGTGGCACTGGTGATCACTCCGCTGGTGATCGAGGTGGGCCCCACGTTATCGGCAGGTGGGTCGGTGCAGGGAATCACGATGAAGAGGAAGTCGCGCATCACGGTGCCGATGAGCTGGCCCAAGGCATTGTAGGAGGCGACCTGTAAGGCTACCACATAGCGGCCTGTGATGGTTGGCGTGAAATTGATGGTGCCCGTGTTAGTGTCGAGCGTGATGCCGGGAATGGGAACGGCCGCAGTGAAACCGGGTTGGTAGGTCACGTTCGTCGGCAGGGGGGCTCCGAACCGTGCACTGATGAAGGAGTAGACGAGTGTGTTGCCGTCGGCATCAGTGACCTCCGGATTGTAGGAGACCGGCTCACCCACGCACACGTATGGAATCGTCATATCGCCGAACTGCGGCGACTGGTCGCAAAGGCCGCCCAGGTTGTTGAGCGTGGCATTCACGTACATGCCCGGGGTGAGCTGCACGTTCTGCGTTGCTGCACGGCAGCATATCGCCCAGCTGATGTTCCAGCTATTGCATGGCGCCAGATTGAGCGTGACCTGGAACTGATAGTGCATGACGCCGGGCAGGGTACCGCCATTGCACGTGCTGTTGAGCAACTGAGAGCCGCATAGCTGTGAGACCTCGTTGGTCTGAACCAACGGTATGTTGTTCAGCGTGAAATTGACGCCGCAGTTGTTCGTGAAGTTGAGCGCGTGCGGCGTGAGCGGTGCTCCAGCGCAATCAAGGAAGAGGTCGAGCGTGATGGTGTACGAATTCCCACCATTGCACACATAAGTGATGTTCGCTCCGCTGAAGTGATCGGCACGGGCAGCCACGAACCCCATCGCCAAGGTGGCAAAGGCAGCGATTCGCCGAAGGGTTCCCGTGAATGGCATTTCAATGCGCCCCTGCGCTTGGGCAGGGCCTGGTCGAAAGGGCGTCGAAGATAATCAAACCCATTATCCTTCAGGTGGTTAAGGCAATATCAGGAAGGGTGCTGTAACGTGAATCCCACATGAACTGTTCGCCTGATGGAATTAACCCGTTCATGCCTGATCATTCAACCGGAGCGCGGCTACTTTTGCCGCCCGCGTGAAACAGCCCTGCCTCAGGACTGACGCGGATTCACCGACCACCGGCGCCCCCTTCGCCCTCATGACACTACTCCGCCATCAATTCCCCGCTGGCCGCACCCTGCTTGTCCTGCTTGCGTGTGCGTGCGCTTTCGGGCTGGAAGCGCAGATTGATACGTTGGTGAACCCAGCGCCGCCGGACACTTCGGCAGCCAATCGCCCGCAGCTGCCGGTCTTTACCCTTACCACCGACGACCTCGATGGCGAGTTGGGCAACCAGGACATCAGCGGGATCCTGCAATCGTCGCGCGACCCCTTCACGGCGGTGGCTGGCTTCAACTTCGGACAGGCACGCTTCCGCATCCGCGGCTACGATGGTGAGAACACCGTCGTCACCATCAACGGGGTGCGGGTGAACGATCTGGAGACGGGTTGGGCCGTTTGGAGCAATTGGGCGGGCCTGAATGATGTGACCCGATGGATGCAGGTGCGCACGGGCATTGGTCCGAGCCGTTTGGTGTTCGGAAGCCTCGGCGGCACCACGGACATGGACATCCGCCCGAGCGCCTTGCGGAAAGGAGTCCGGGCGTCGTATGCCAGCGCCAACCGCGCCTATCGCAATCGAGCGATGTTCACCTACGCCACTGGCATGAACCCCAAGGGCTGGTCGTTCGCTGTGAGCGGTTCCCGGCGGTGGGCCGAAGAAGGATATGTGGAGGGCACCCCCTTCGACGCCTATTCCTACTACATCGGGGCCGAGAAGCGCATCAACGCCAACCACTCGATCAGCCTGAGCGCGTTCGGGGCTGCGATCACGCAAGGCAGGCAAGCCTTGGCGGTGCAAGAGGCCTACGACCTCACGGATAATCCCTGGTACAATCCGAACTGGGGCTATCAGGCCGGCCAGAAGCGCAATGCCAAGATGAGCCGCGACCACAAGCCGATGATCCTGCTCACCCATCGCATGCAAGTGAGCCCGGCAGCTCGCCTCACCACTTCGGCGTACTACACCTTCGGCCGCGACGGCCTCACCGGACTGAACTGGTTCGATGCGAAGGACCCGCGCCCGGACTACTACCGCTACCTGCCCAGCTATTTCCGGTTCCAGGATGCGGAGCAGTTCGGCCCGCAGACGAATGCCTGGCAGAACGATGTGAACACGCGTCAGCTCAACTGGGACCAATTCTGGTTCGCCAACCGGAAGAACATCTACCAAGTGGAGAACGCGAACGGCATCGCAGGGAACACCGTCACGGGGAACCGCAGCAAGTATGTGGTGGAGGAGGTGCGTCAGGACCCGACGCGATTCGGCCTGAACAGCGTGTGGGACAAGGCCCTGAACGACCGCACGCACCTGACCATCGGCGCGAGCTTCCACCAGCAGAAGACGCACTACTTCCGGGTGATGGACGATCTCCTGGGCGGCGACTTCTGGCTCGACATCGACCAGTTCGCAGACCGCGACTTCAACGACACGCTGATTTCGCAGAACGACCTGAGCACCACCAACAAGCTCGTGCGAGAAGGTGATGTGTTCGGCCACGACTACAACATCCATACGCGCGTGGCGGACCTCTTCGGCCAATGGGAGCGCAAGTGGACGCGCGTGGAGGCCTACCTCGGCGCGAACATCTCGCAAACCAGCTTCTGGCGCGAAGGCAATCTGCGCAACGGTCGGTTCCCGGAGAATTCGTTCGGTGAATCGGAGAAGCAGGGATTCTTGGGCTATGGCCTGAAGGGCGGCTTCATCGGCAAGATCACCGGGCGCCACTTCGTGACCGCCAACCTCGCGTACATCGTGCGCCCGCCGGCCGGCAGCGTGGCCTACCTCTCCCCGAGGGTGCGCGATGCCGTGGTGAGCGGCTTGACGCAGGAACGCGCCAGCGGCGCCGATGTGAGCTACGTGCTGAAGGCCCCACGCGTAAAAGGCCGGGCCACGCTCTACTACTCGCGCATCGCCGACCAGGTCTGGAACCGGAGCTATTACCACGACGAGTTCCTCACCATCGTGAACTACACCATGACCGGCGTGGACCAGGTGCACCAGGGCATTGAGCTCGGCGTGGAGGCCAACCTCACCAGCACGTGGCAACTCACTGCCGTTCATGCCGGCGGCGATTACCGCTACGATTCGCGCCCGACGGCTACCGTGACGCGCAACAACAGCGATGAAGTGTTCGCGCAGGACCGCACCGTCTATTGGAAAGGCTACCGCGTGGGCGGCATGCCGCAGAGCGCCTCTTCACTCGGGTTGCGCTACAACTCGCCGAAATTCTGGTTCGCGGGCGCCAGCGCCAACCACTTCCGCCACATCTACCTCGACCCCAACCCTGATCGCCGCACGCAGGAAGCGCTGGAGAACCTGGTGACCAGCGATCCGCAATGGGACGGCCTGCTCAACCAGACGCGCCTCGACGACCAGCTCACCGTTGACTTCTTCGCCGGCAAGAGCTGGATGTTCAAGCGCAAATACCGCTTGGCTGTGAACGTGAGCGTGAGCAACGTGCTCAACAACCGCGAATTCCGCGTGGGCGGCTTCGAGCAGCTCCGCTACGACCGCATGGACCCGGACCGCTTCCCGCCGAAGTACAGCTACCTCTTCGGCCGGAACTACTTCGCCATGCTCACTTTCAGCTTCTGAACAACAACGCACAACCGCATCACCCGATGATCCGCAATATCGCCATCGCCCTCTCCGCCGCCGCGCTCCTGATCCTCGCGGGCTGCGAGAAGGAACTCGACTCACCGCCCGTGCGCACGCTGCCCGTTGGGCAGGTGATGACCGTGGCTCAATTGCGCGCCCTCTACACCGGAACGCAGCGCACCTTCACCGGCGACAGCAGCGTGTACGCCGTGGTGACCGCTGATGAAGAGAGCGGCAACCTCTACAAGAACGTTTACGTGCAGGACCACACCGGCGCCATCGTGCTGCGCTTGATCAACAGCGGGGGGCTCTATCAGGGCGATAGCATCCGCATCTACCTGCCGGGCACCATCCTCGGCGCCTACAATGGACTGTTGCAGCTGGACAACGTGGACGTTGACAACAATGTGGTGAAGCAAGCCGCCGGAGTGGAGAAGCAGCCAGAGCTCGTCACCCTTGCGCAGATCACGCCGGCGATGCAAGCCCGTCTGGTGAAGATCGAAGGCGTTGAGTTCATCGTGAGCGAGGCGTGCAACGGCCTGACCTACGCGGACGCTGCCGGTCAGGAGACCCTGAACCGTACGCTCACGGATTGCTCCGGAACAGTGCTGGTGCGCAACAGTGGCTATGCCAACTTCGCCGGACAGCAGCTGCCCAGCGGCAACGGAAGCATCATCGCCGTGGTTGGCCAGTTCAATGACGAGATGCAGCTCTTCATCCGGAAGGTGAGTGAGGTTCAGATGACCGGAACCCGTTGCGCGCCATGCCCGGTGCCGTGCGCTCCTGCTGCCAACCTCGCCCAGGATTTCGCCACCGCGGTGACCAATGTCGACTTCGCAACGGACTGCTGGTACAACCAGGCTCAGGTGGGCAGCCGGTTCTGGCGAGGGTACAGCGTGAGCGGCAACATGGCTGTGCAAGCCACGGCCTTCGGGAGCAGCAACGCCAGCGATGTTTCGTGGCTGGTATCCGCACCTGTGAACTACCAGCCCGGCATGCTGCTGAGCTTCCGCAGCCAACGCGGATTCGGCGTTGCCTCGCACGACCCCTTCGCGCTTTTCGTTAGCACCAACTACACGGGCCTCAACCTCGCGACCGCCAATTGGACGCAGGTCACCGGCTTCCCGTATGCCAATACCTCAACGGCGGATCAGGTATGGGTCGATAGCGGCCCCATCGACCTGAGCACGGTTCTGCCCGGCGGGTTCTCAGGGCCTTTCGTGGTCGGCTTCCGCTACACGGGCAGCGGCACAGGAGGTGAAACCACCAACTTCCGCATCGACGACGTTGCGATCCAATGATCGCTCCCACAAAGCACCTTTAACCCTTCAGACCATGAGACACATTACCCTTCTCGCGTTCACGGCGCTGTTCTCGTTCGCGGCGCACAGCCAAGTGATCTTCACCAGCGGATTCGAGGACTGGAACGCCGGGCTGCCCACCGATTGGTACGGCAGCAAGAGCAACATCATCCAGACCGATGTAGTGCAAGTGACCGCTAACGTGCACGGAGGCGCGAGCGCCGTGCAGCTCATCAAGGAAGGCACCGGCCACCAGCGCTTCACCACGCAGGTGCTGGCGGTCACGGCGAACCAGGAATACGAAGTGCGCTTCTGGGTGCGGGGAGAAGGCCAGATCCGGTTGGGCCTGTATGATGGCCGGCCCACCGGCAGCGGCTATGCGCCTTACACATCGTACACCACCTCCACCGGGAACACCTGGCAGGAGGTCGTGCTGAATGTGATCGCGGCTGTTGATGCCGGCAATGCCGAGTTCATCCTCAGCGTGCAGAGCACCGTGGCGCCCGAGCACTTGGTGGTGGATGATGTGACGATCACCGCCTTGGCGATCGTTGCCCCCACGCCCGCTACCATCGTCGAGATCCAAGAGACCACGGCTCCCGATGGAGCTTCGCCCATGAACGGCATCACCGTGCTCACGCAGGGTATCGTGAGCGCCTTGCTCGGCAATGGCTTCTACCTGCAGGATGGCACTGGCCCATGGACCGGACTCTTCGTGTTTGGCACTCCGGGCGCGCTGGCCATCGGCGATTCAGTTGCGGTATCCGGAACGGTCACGGAGTTCAACGGGCAGACGCAGCTCGCTTCGGTGCTGAACCTGGTGACGCTCACCAGCGGCAATGCGCTCGCTCCGACCCTGATAAGCACCCTCGATGGCAACACGGAACCCTACGAGAGCGTGTTCGTGAAAGTGGAAGCCGCGAACTGCACGGTGTCCGGCGCCTTCGGGCAGTTCACCGTTGACGACGGCAGCGGTCCGGTGCTGGTGGATGACGTGATCTACGCTTATCCCTTCGTTGTGGGGCAGTTCTACGATATCGCCGGGGTGCTCCAATACGCCTTCAGCGAGTGGCGGATCCTGCCGCGTTTCGTGGACGATGTGGAAGTGGTGACGGGCGTCGGCGAACTGAGCCGTTCAACAGTGGCCATCGGGCCCAACCCCGCCAACGATATGGTGCGCGTGGCCGCTGATGATGCACGCGCCGCTTATGCTTTGTGCGATGCGATGGGCCGTACCGTGCAGCAGGGCAATCTGATGAATGGCGCGCTCATGGTGGATGCTTTGCCTACGGGCACCTACACGCTGAGCGTTGCCGATGGTGCGCTTCTTCGCCAGGCTAAGCTGGTGGTGCAGCGCTGAGCGGACGCACGCATTCCCGAAGCCCGCGTTGGATCGCCAGCGCGGGCTTCTTGCTTCATGATCGAGTGCGATCGATAGCGGTGCGCTGGGGCCTTCGGACTTGATCGACTTGGCCGCTACCACCCTCGCCGCCCTCACCTTCGGCGCGTTGCCGATGAGGATCTTCTTATCGATGATCATCACCGGCCGCTTCAGGAAAGTGTATTCCTGCAGGATATGCTTGCGGTAATCCATCTCCGTGAGTGTCAACTTACCCGAACCGAGCGCGCGGCACTTCAAAGTGACGCGGCTGAGGAGCGCCTCGTAGCTGCCTGCGAGCTTCTACGTTTGGTCGAGTTCCTTAGCGCTTATGACATGCACTCCCACGGTACGACAGGAGACCCTCCACAGCGTGAATCGATTTAAGCAGGTGCTTTCCAGCTTGTTTAGTTCCGCCATTGCCACGGTGGGCATTCGGAGCATCTTCAAGAGCTGAATCTGTTGCGGGCTCCCCTGCTGGAGCTTCTGATACGACCTTGGCCTCAATGTGCGGTTTCTTCCGCAATCCGTGTTGCGGCCCGAATTGGGGTCGGTACCAGAAACCGGACGAACTCCTAGGCCATGTGCCTGAACACGATACTTTCGGGCCTTACCTCGCACTCGCCATGTTGTCAGGAAACCGCGTCAGGCCCATCGTTTTCGGAAGGCTGTTCTGGGCCTTCTGGGCCTTGGTGGCTGCTGGTCATGGCTCAGCGCAGACCGATCAGGTCACCTACATCTGCACCGGCTACCCGGTGGAGGCTGGCAAGGAGCTGGTGGTCACGGTGATGGGCGATGACGGTTCCACGCAGAAGGCCAACGTTTCCAAACCAGGTGGCGCGTATTACCTCGCCATGGCCAGGCTGAAGACCGGCGTCTCTTATGAAGTGGAATACCAGCTGGGCGGTGTGGTGAGGCACGTTCACTCGCCGGTGGTGGCGGACCGCATTTCGCCGCTCCGGCCCATCATCAAGGAAATCCAGTTCGACAAGGTGCCCAAGATGAAGGATGGGCCCAAGGGCAAATTGCCTCTGCTGGCGCAGGCCAAGGGCGTCACCGCTTCCACGGACGGTGAACCCGTGTTCACCGTGACCACAGGTGATGGTGCATTCGTCAAATCGACCCGACCGATGACCAAGGGCTACGGGCTGGTACATGTGGAGCCTGGCCATGCTTATACGCTCACCTATCGAATCGGCGGGCGGACCTTCAGCCGAACGGCATCGGTGCCCAACGATGGCTCCGTGCCGCCTAAATGGGAATTGGCCGAGGAGCAGGCCCCGCCACCGGATCCGGATCCGCCCTGTGCACCCGGCGAGCCCTGCGATGATGGCGACCCGCGAACGAAGAAGGACAAGGTGCTAGCGGACTGCACTTGTCGCGGCATTCCTGAGCAATGCACGCCTGGGGCACCGTGCGAGGATGGCGACCCGGAGACCATCGGGGAGAAATACAACCGCCGTTGCGAATGCACCGGCGGTGTGCAGAAACCCGATTGCAAGGGAGTCCCCGGCGGGCCTGACGTGCAGGGCGAGCCTTGCGACGATGGCGACCCGCAGACCGTGAACGATGTTTGGGCGGCCAATTGCAAATGCGCGGGCACTTCCTTGGAGGAGGATTGCCTGGGCATGCCCGGCGGCACTGCCAAGAAAGGCACCCGCTGCGACGATGGTGATCCGGCCACCGTGGAGGACAAGTACGACGCCAACTGCCAGTGCCATGGGTACAAGGCCAAGCAGTCCATGCCATTGATCAAATCCGATTCCCATGCGAATCGCTGCAGCAACCTGCATGTGCTGGCCAGCGCGAAGCCCCGACCGGAATGGAATGTGGGTGATGTTGACGTGATGAAAGTGAAGGTGGATCCCGCCGTGTATACCGGATCACCGAATTCCCAGCAAGGCGTGGAAGAGAAAGGGGCGAGCCTGAATGGCCTGGTGTATGTGAACGACTCCCTCCGCCTGATGCTGTCCTCGCCGGACGAGTGCTTCAAGATCACCGGCACCAACCCTGACCAATCCATCCGCAGCTCTGACACCTTGGTGTTCACGTGGTCCATCACAGCCGAGAAGACGCCCTCCAAGCTGAAGGACGACCGCACCACGCTTGAAGTGAACTCCTACACGCTGGACTGCAACACCGGCAAGTGGACCATCAACCCCACCAACACCCTGACCTTCGAGGTCACCGTCACCGAGCCATTCGACCTGATCAAATGGCTTCAGGACCATATCGCGGCCATCGGGGGGATCCTCGGCGGCATTGCGGTCATCATCGGGTATTTCAAGGACTGGTTCGGCGGGCTCTTCCGGAAAAAGACCAAAGAGGAGGGAGCTTAGGGCGACTGGTTGGTCTGGTCCCTGCGCCCGCTGCAGGGAACCGAAACCCGAGCACGCGCTTGATGACCTCCAGCCCTAGACCGTTGGAGGTTCAAAGCCCACGGCTCGCCACTGCCATCGCCGCTGTCACCTTCGGCGCATTCCCTATGAAGATCTCCTTGTCGATGATCATCACCGGCCGCTTCAGGAAGGTGTACTCCTGCAGGATCCACTTTCGGTAGTCCTTTTCGGAGAGCGTCATTCCATTCAACCCGAGCGCACGGTACTTGAGCGCGATGCGGCTGAAGAGCGCCTCATAGCTGCCCGCGAGCTTTTTCATTTGGTCGAGTTCCTTCGCCGTGATGGGATCACCTTTGATCTCGCGTAGTGTGAGACTCTCCAGGTTCGGGATCTCCTTCATGATGCGCTCGCAGGTGGAGCAGGTGCCGAGGTAGTAGAAGAGGCGGGGCATGGAGGCGAAGATTGCTTGCGTTTTTTTGGCGTCCCCTCCGACCTGTCCAGAACACCGCAGGCGCAACTTTGTTCCGCCGCCATGCACCGCAAGGATTTCCTCCTCTCACTCGCCGCGCTGCCCTTGGCCGGAGCCGCCATGAACCTCAATGAGCTCTCGCGCATCACCGACCCGCTGGGCCCGACCGAGCGCATGCCCGTGCTCTTCCTCGGTCACGGCAGCCCGATGAACGCCATCGAGGAGAACGGATTCGTGCAGGGCTTCCGGAGGGTCGCGGCGGAGATTCCGAAACCGCAAGCGATCATCTGCGTGAGCGCGCACTGGGAGACGCGAGGCACCTACGTGACCGCGATGGCCATGCCGCGCACCATCCACGACTTCGGCGGGTTCCCCAAGGCGCTGTTCGATGTGCGGTATCCGGCACCCGGCGACCCTGAGCTCGCTGGGGAGGTGAAGCGAACGGTGAAGGGCGCATCCGTGGGCCTGGACCTGAGTTGGGGCCTCGATCATGGCGCATGGAGCGTTGTGAAACACCTGTACCCGAACGCCGATGTGCCCATCATCCAATTGAGCCTCGACCGGTCGCTCTCACCGGAGGAGCATTACGCGCTGGCGAAGGAACTTGCCTCCCTCCGCGAGAAAGGCGTGCTCATCATCGGCAGCGGCAACATGGTGCACAACCTGGGCATGGTGGCCTGGGACAAGTCCGATCAGCCTTTCGCCTTCGATTGGGCGCAGGAAGCCAGCGAGAAGATGAAGCGCGCCATCACCACTGGCGACCACGATCCGCTGATCGGATTCCGCGATCAGGGCCGGGCCTTCGAACTGGCCATCAACAGCAGCGAGCACTTCCTGCCTTTGCTCTACGCCCTGGCGCTGCAACAGAAGGATGAGCAGGCCTCGCTCTTCAACGACCAGGCACTGGCGGGTTCGCTGACGATGACGAGCGTAAGGATCGGGAGGTCTTAGAACTCCGCGCTCTTCGGCGTCCGCGGGAAGGGGATCACATCGCGGATGTTGCCCATGCCGGTGACGAAGAGCACGAAGCGCTCCAGGCCCAGGCCGAAGCCTGCGTGCGGCACGGTGCCGAAGCGGCGCGTGTCAAGGTACCACCAGAGCTCCTCAGCGGGCACGTTCATGTCCTTCATGCGCGCTTCGAGCACATCCAGGCGTTCCTCGCGCTGGCTGCCGCCGATGATCTCGCCGATGCCCGGGAAGAGCACGTCCATGGCGGCCACGGTGGTGCCCTTGTCGCTGTAGCCGAAGTCGCCGGGGCCGTTGGTGCGCATGTAGAAGGCCTTGATCTTGGCTGGATAGCCCGTGACGATCACCGGTTTCTTGAAGTGCTTCTCCACCAGGAAGCGCTCATGCTCGCTCTGCAGGTCGATGCCCCACTCCACCGGGAACTGGAACTGCTTCTTCTGATGCGGCTTGCTCCGCAGCAGGATCTCGATCGCGTCCGTGTAGGTGATGCGCTCGAAGGGATTGTCGACCACGAACTTCAAGCGGTCAATCAATCCCATCTCGCTCCGTTGCTCCTTCGGTTTGGTGGCTTCCTCTTCCTTCAGGCGCGCATCGAGGAATTGCAGGTCATCCATGCTGTTCTTCAGCACGCGGGCGATCAGGTGCTTGCACAATCCCTCGGCAAGGTCCATGTCGCCCTTCAGGTCCATGAAGGCGGCCTCAGGCTCGATCATCCAGAACTCCGCGAGGTGGCGCGCGGTGTTGCTGTTCTCGGCGCGGAACGTTGGGCCGAACGTGTACACCTTGCCAAGCGCGAGCGCCGATGATTCTGCTTGCAGCTGACCGCTCACGGTGAGGCGGCTCTCCGCTCCGAAGAAGTCCTCCTTCCAGTTCACGCTGCCGTCTTCGTTCAGCGGCGGACTCTTCGCATCCAAGGTGCTCACGCGGAACATCTCGCCCGCGCCCTCCGCATCGCTCGCCGTGATGATCGGGGAGTGGAAATAGTTGTAGCCGTTCAGGTCGAAGTACTCGTGTATGCCGAAGCTCACTTGGTGACGGATCCGGAATACGGCGCTGTAGGTGTTCGTGCGGAAGCGCAGGTGGGCGTTCTCGCGCAGGAATTCCAAAGAGTGCTTCTTCGGCTGGATGGGGTACCTCTCCGCATCGCTGTCACCGAGCACTTCCACGGCGGTCACCTGCATCTCCACGCGCTGCCCGCTGCCCTTGCTCTCCATGATCGCGCCTGTGCATTTCACGGCGGCGCTCGTGGTGAAGCGCGCGCGCGTGGCCGCATCAACATTCTCCTGATCGATCACGCACTGCAGGTTGCGGATGGTGCTGCCGTCGTTCAGGGCGATGAAGCGGTCGTTGCGGAAGGTGCGCACCCAGCCGGCCACGGTGAGCGTGGTGCTGGTGAGGGAGGTGTCGTCAAGGACGGATTTGATCGGGGTGATGTCCATGGGGGGTCTGCTGAGGCTTTGCCCGGGCCATGCGGTGCGCGGATGGGCGAAGGCTGGCAAAGATGGAGAGCGGCGCGCAACGCCTCGTTCCGGTCGATGCCGTCCGCCCGTTGAGCGATTTGAACCAACTTCGCGGGCGAAGCATCCTAACGTTGCCGCTAACGCTTCGTTGGACGCCAAAACCAAGCAAGCATGCCGAGCAGGATCCTGGTGGTAGAGGATGAAGGAATCGTGCGCAAGGACATTGAGCGCACGCTGATCCAGTTAGGATACGAGATCGCGGGTTCCGTGGCCGAGGGCCAGGCCGCGATCGACGTAGCTGAAAAGGAGCGCCCCGACCTGGTGCTCATGGACATCATGCTCAAGGGCGACATGAGCGGCATTGAAGCCGCCATGGTGATCGGAGGTGAGCTTGGCCTGCCGGTGATCTTCCTCACGGCATACAGCGACGAGGCCACGCTGAACAAAGCGCGAATCGCTGAGCCGTACGGCTACATCGTGAAGCCCTTCAAAGTGGTGGAGGTGCAAGCGGCGATCGAGATGGCCTTGCACAAGCACATCCACGATGCGGAGGTGCGCCGCGAGCGCGACCAGCTGCATGAGCTGGCCACACGTGAGGCCTCCACGGGCCCGCTCTTCCTCAAGCATCAGGGCCGGCAGGTTCGCGTGGCGCTGGAGGATGTGTACTACATCTCCGCGCTCAAGGACTACTTCAGCGTGCACGTGAAGGACAAGCGCTACATCGTGCATGGCACCATGAAGCACATCGAATCACGCCTGCCCACCGATAAGTTCATGCGCATCCATCGCAGCTTCATCGTCCGGCTCGACAAGGTGGAGGCCATCGACGCCCCGCATGTGATCATGGAGGACGGCAAAGGGTCCATCCCCATCGGCGATTCATACTACGGCAAGCTGCTCGAGCGCGTGGCGCTGAAGTAGTGCTCATATAGGCTGGTGGCCTTGCCTGTCATCAATCGGCCATGAGTTCAGCGCATCGCGTCGCGTTGGACGAAGATTATCTCCAGTTCCCTTTTAGTCCTTTGCCAGCGCCTTTCCGCGTGGTGACATGGGGAGGACGTGATCGGTCGCGCCGCACCTCCATCCCCAAGCGGCCGTACTCCTCGGAGCCAAGGGTGCCGGGTCAGCGATCGGTATCGGACAGGGGAAAACAGGGTGAACGGCTGACGGCTTCGGAATTCCGTTTCAGAGCAGCTCCTTTGGAGGCGATGAAGCCGCTGGATGCGCTTTCCTGGAACACGAGGGCTGTCCGGGGCGCGTGGCCCTGGAGGACATCCACTTCATCTCAGCGCTCAAGGATTTCTTCTCGGTGCATCTGAAGGAGTGCCGCTACGTAATGCACGGCACCATGTAGGACCTCGTATCTGGACTGCCGCCGGAGAAGTTCATGCGCATGCACCGCAGCTTCATCGTCCGCATTGACAAGATCTACGCGATCGATGCCCCGGACGTGATCATGGGGGATCAGATGGGCTGCATCCCCATCGGTGATTCGTACTACGGGGACCTGCTGAAGCGGCTGGATGAGTAGTGCCTGCCGACTCGGTTCATCGGCATCACATACAGCCTCTCTCTTCCTTGCGGGTGGCCGCTGCTCCCCACCTTGAAGCCGAGCACCTCTGTTGAAGCATGCGGATTGGGACGCAACAGGCGCGCAAACGGGATGTAAGCACCGAACGGTTCATGTACGGGGCTGAATCTGATGACACAGCGTTTTTGCGAGCGCGGACCGAACGGGGAACGCTGGTGCTTCACGCGGCATGAAATCCGGTACCAGGGAAATCCCTTACTTCGGGAAAACTCGTTTTATGCACGTATCGCTTCTACCCCTCGCATGGTGGGCGCTGCTCACCTCCGTGCTGCTTTCCGGATGCAATGGCTGTGGGCGGCGCTGGGAGGTGATCAAGGATATCGGCACGCATTGCGCTCCAGCCATCAGCCAGGACTCACGCGGTTTGATCATGGCGGTTGTGGATAGCCTGGGGAGGGTTGCCGTGCGGAATTCGACGAAGCCTGGGGAGTGGTCCGATTGGACGATCGTCGCCGATGAGGCGGAGCCCCGGACTTCTCCGGAAGTGCACTTTTTCCGCGCCGGACCGCTGGTGTTCGTACAGGTCTTCTACCGCGGCGATGATGACAATCTCTATTTATGTCAACGGACCGATGGCCAATGGTCTGCGAACCCTTTCGCCTTGACCACAGATGGCAGTGTCCGAGGCCGTTTCAGCACCTGTCGAACGGAGACCATCACCCATTGCCTGCACATCGCAGGTCCGACCACTGTGAACTATCGAAGTGGAACCGCTTACAGCTTTCCGCTGAGGCACCAGTTTCAGGGTGCGGTCGACGGGACATTGGCCCCGAGAAGCGGTTTCGGAACCGGGGCCGTGATGGTGCTGCGCTACGCGAACAAGGTCACGGCGTTCGCGAATACCGGGACTGCGGATCCTCCTGCCGAGTTGGAAACGAGGCATTACCCTTTCGGCACCAACGATATTAGCAATGTCGTGGCGCAACCGAAGAAGCTGGTTTTTCCTCCTGCCACCTACAGTCACCATGTATTGTTGGACACTCGCAAGGCCGCACCGGACTCTGCCGGGCGATCCACGCAGGCCCTGCAGCATTGGATGATTGATGCGGAAGGTGGCCGTGCCCGCGCTATTCCGGTCATGGAGTACTCGGCCCAAGGCGAGCACACCCGATCCGCGTTGGCAGCATACCGCAGCAAGCTGGTTGCCTTGTGGCGAACCGCTGACGGTGGGTTGAGCAACGCCCGCTTGGACGATGCCGATCCATCCATGCCATGGATCGTGGATGAACGGATCCGATATGCCATGAAGCCGGAAGGACGGCCAGCGCTTTGCGCCTACGACCATAGACCGCATATCCCGATCGAGGAGCGTCGGACTTCTCGTCCGAATTATGGGAACGACTTGTTCGCGGCTGCGAGCCAGCGTGGACGGGCCATGTTCGAGGCGCTAAGCCGCACCTGGTTCCAAGAGCTTGTGGACGATGAGTTCAAGTTGTTCCACTCCCCGGTCAGTGAAGGCTGCGCCGGTACTGGAGATCCCGATGCGCCTGTGGCACTGGGACCGGCAGCAAGCATCGATAGCCCGTTCATCACGGAGCTGGGATTCGGAAGCTGGGTGCTGCCGGCGTGGCTGATCGATGGCCAGTGGAGGCGCGTTGGCGGTTACATGTGCGCCAACCATCCCGATTGGCACATCAAAGGACGAACCCCGCTGCCTTGCGCTACTGCGCGCATGCCGGTTATCATGAAAGAGTCGGGCCCCATCTACTTCTGCGCAGGGCCCTGGATGAACTATGATGTGGACCACACCGTCTATTGGGAAGAGCTCGGGCATTACCTCACCTTCCCAATGGGCATCTGCAATGATTGCCCCTTCCCGACGCAGGAGAATGCGCTTACCGCGATTCAATTGGGGGCGCGACAGCAAGCCCACGCACTATTCAATGAAGGAACAGGCACGAATTGCGGGGATGTGGCGCGTTGCCCAGGATTCGTTGGTTGGGGAGGCAACTACGATATGACCGGACGCGAGCACTCATTCATTTATGCGGTTCACGAGTACATCAATAATGGCGGCCAGATGCGTACTTGGATACAGCAGGACCTTGCAATGGGTAATACCCTTTTGCGACGCAAGTACAATTGGATACGCGATGAGATTTTCCGTGGTGTGGAATTCTGACGGACTCCTAAGTACAGCATCCGTTGACGCGCCCGGCCCATGCTGCTTTCCTTGGGCTATAAGAGGGAGGACGTGATCGGTCGCGCCGCACCTCCATCCCCAAGCGGCCGTTCTCCTCGGAGCCAAGGGTGCCGGGTCAGCGATCGGTATCGGTCAGGGGAAAACAGGGTGAACGGCTGACGGCTTCGGACTTCCGTTTCAGAGCAGCTCCTTTGGAGGCGATGAAGCCGCTGGATGCGCTTTTCCTGAAGCACGAGGGCTGTCCGGGGCGCATGGCCCTGGAGGACATCCACTTCATCTCGGCGCTCAAGGATTACTTCTCGGTGCTTCTGACGGAGTGCCGCTACTTAATGCACGGCACCATGTAGGACCTCGTATCGGGACTGCCGCCGGAGAAGTTCATGCGCGTGCACCGCAGCTTCATCGTCCGCATTGACAAGATCTCCGCGATCGATGCCCCGGACGTGATCATGGGGGATCAGATGGGCTGCATCCCCATCGGTGATCCAACTAGTGCGCGCTCCTCCGGGAACCGGAGATGAAGTGGTCCTGGCGTTAACGGCTCGTTCACAGTCCTCCTGCGACTCACTGCTTCACGACCCGATCGCTGAAAAGGATGCCACCATAGGTGTCGAAGCCCATCAGGGTATAGCTTCCATTGGGCAAATCAACCATGCTGATCGACAACGGACCTTCAACCTCGGCTTGAGTCCTCGAGACGACCGTTCGGCCAAGCGCATCCAGGATGACTATCCGGGCAATCGCCCCGTTCGATTCACCCAGATCGACGTTGACCAGATCGTGGGTTGGGTTCGGGAAGAAGATGCCCGGTGTTCTCGCGCAGGGCTGCGCCGCAGCAGAGGGCAGCACGGACGTTTCGCCATCCAGGTCAACCTGAACCAACCGGTAGAAAATCGTTCCACCGCTTCGGGCGCCAGGATCCTGACAGGAGTACTCCATCAGTTGATGGCTGTGACCAGCAGCGGGCACGCGCGCGACTTCGGTCCAGTTGATCGCATCATCGCTCCGCTGCACCAGGAAGTGGCTGCTGTTCTCTTCGGTACCGGTGGCCCAGGTGAGTTCCACCACGCCGCCCTTGCAGGTCGCATCGAAGCGCAGCAGCTCCACGGGCAGTGGCACATTATTGTGGGTGCCTAGGCCATCCTGGTATCCCGGCATGTAGCGCCAGGGGCCGAAGACCTGTCCGGTGATGGCCGTGACCGGATCGTAACGGACCCTGGCGCGCACCTTCGTGGCGGTGAGGCCGCTCCCTCCGCCGGGCTTATCCACCAGGTTCTTCAGCTCAACACCGGCGACCGCTCCGGCGGTGAGCACGGCCTGCTGGGCGGTGAAGGCCGTGCTGTTGTTCACCAGCCCGTTGCTGCCCGTGCTGAAAGCCGCTCCTTGGATGCGTGTCTCCCACACGAGTCTTGTTCGGGAGCGGCCCAGGAAGGGACGCACGAAAAGCCCCGCCCCGAATTGCGGGATGGGGATGTTCGCTGCAGTGATCGGTGTGGTCAGGTTCGTCTCATAGAGCCTGAAGTGGCCTCGGGCGAGGGTTGAGCTCGTGTTGCCGAAGTGGACGAAGGCGAGGCTCGGCCCGTACTGTCCGATCACCACATCGCTGTACCCGTCCCCGTTCACATCGCCCGCCCCGGCCGCACTGTGCATGCTGGAGCCCGGGATGGTCAAGTCCGGCACGTTGGTGGGCGCACCGAAGATGGGGCCGCCCAACCCCCACTGCCCTCCGAAGTAGATCTTGGCCCCCACAGCGCAATCACTGACCACCACATCGCTGTAGCCATCGGCGTTCAGATCGCCCGCGCTCGCCACCGTGGCGCCGTAGAAACCACCACCGATGATGCTTGAACTCCAGGAGGGGGTTGCGGACGCACCGGAGGGCCCGCCGTGATGGATGTGCGCCTGGAAGCCCATCCGGGCCATGATCACATCGCTGTATCCATCGCCGTTCACATCGCCGGCTCCTCCGGCGCACGCTCCGCTGTGCGGGTTGGAGCCGAAACGTTGCCCGCTGACCGCATGATCGTAGACGGACGCCGGCAATGCCGACAGGCCTGCAGGCCCACCATGGAAGATCACCACTCGGCCCCGATCGCCATTGTAACCGCCTGCACCGATGATCACGTCGCTGTAGCCGTCGCCGTTCACGTCTCCGGCACCGTCAACCCCTTCGCCGTAATAGCTGTTGGGGAGGAGGGGGGCAACAAAGGGGGCCGATACCCAGCTGGGCGTAGTGCTTAGCCCGGAAGGGCTGCCGTGGTAGACCGTTACGCGGCCGGCATTCGAGATATGCCCGGGCTGCCCGATGATCACATCGGCATAGCCGTCGGCATTCACATCGCCCGCGCAGCTCACACTGAACCCGAAGCGGGTGTTCACCGTGCCTGAAACGGTCCAGTTCGGTGCAGGCGGCAGTCCGGCGGACGAACCGTGGTAGACATGCACCGTACCTCCTAGATCAGCACCGATGATGATGTCGCTGAAACCATCGCCGTTCACATCGCCTGCGCCGGAAACGCAGTAGCCATAGCCGCCGATGCCGCCCTGGGTATATGTGCGGTCAGCCACGAGCGAGGTGCCCGCAGGAGACCCATAATGGACGTAGGCGGTACGTTGGTTCGGAGCGCCGATGATGACATCGCTGTATCCATCGCCGTTCACATCGCCAGCGCTGGCCACGGACCTGCCGTAGGTTGATGAAGCACCACCAGGCCCAATGAGCATGCGATCGGCCGTGTTGTTAATGGACGCGGGGGCACCTGGATAACACCGCACGCGTCCCTCGTTGGTGAAGGCGAAATCATGGAACTGCGCACCGGCGATCACATCGCTGAATCCATCCCCGTTCATGTCGCCTGCGCTGGCCACGCTGCGCCCGAAGCGGGCGTTGAGCTGTGTGCTGAGGATCGTGGTGGGTGCGGCGCTGATCCCCGTCGCGGTACCGTTGAACAGGTCGATCCTGCCCCCGCTAGCGTGCAGCGGCGAGCCGGAGATCACATCGGCGTATCCATCGCCGTTCACATCGCCCGCGCAGGCCACGCTGGTCCCGCGCTGCTCGCCTGCATTGTTGGGCTCAAGGCTGTGATGCACCACGGTCAGGCCGGCGGAACCGCCACGGGCGATCTGGATCACGCCTTCATCGGGTTGCCCGTTGTCCCAGAGCGGGCTGCCGAAGACCACATCACTGTAGCCATCGTTGTTCACGTCGCCGGCGCTGGATACGCTGGTGCCCGTGGCTGCGCCGGGCTGATTGCTCTCCATGGTCCAGTGCGTGGCCGCGAGGAGGCCGGTGGCGCTTCCGAGGTGCACTATCACGCGTCCTTCATCGGCCTGCCCGTTGTCATACAGCGGCGCTCCATAGATGATGTCGCTGTACCCATCACCGTTCACATCGCCTGCGCAAGCCACGCTGGCTCCGGCGTTCGCATCGTTCTGGTTGCTCTCGGTGATCCAGCTCACCGATGTGGGCAGGCCGGAGGCGCTGCCATGGAACACGAACACGCGCCCTTCGTTGGTCTCTGGGTTGTCGAAAAGCGGTGCCCCGAAAATGATGTCGCTGTACCCATCGCCGTTCACATCGCCAGCGCAGGCCACGCTGCGCCCCAGATAGGCCGTCGCCTGATCACGCTCGTAGGTCCAGTCCGGCGTGGCCGATAGCCCGCTGCTGCTGCCATGGAACACATAGACACGTCCCTCATCGGTCTGGCCGTTGTCCAGGTAGGGCGCGCCCACGATCACATCACTGTAGCCGTCACCGTTTACATCACCGGCTGTGGAAACACTGTACCCCAACTGTGCGGACGCGGAGTTCGACTCATAGGTCCAGCTTGGCGTGGAGGAAGGCCCGGACGCGCTGCCATGGTAGACCACCACCCGTCCTTCGTTCGTCTGGCCATTGTCATAGGCGTGATGCCCGACGATGATGTCGCTGTAACCATCACCGTTCACGTCACCCGCGGACGCCAGGCTCCAGCCGAATTCGCTGTTGGATTGGGCACCGTCCATGGTCCAGACAGGCGTGGTGAGCAAGGGGTCCACCGTGATGGGATATGCTGCATCCCGTTCATCCACGAGGAGCACGATGCGCTCATCCTCCCATGCGGCCCAGGCATTCAGCGTATCGCCTTGCGCATCCCAGACATGCAGGTCGCTGTAGTGCATCCGAACCGTTCCGGCGGTATCGCTGAATTCGAAACGGTCCCCTCCTGCATGCCTGCATCGCAGATCTCCTTCCACGGCGAGCTCGACCCGGAGCGGCCCCTCACCCTTCGACCGGTGATGCACGATGAAGTTCTGGCGCACTCCGTCGTCGCCGTTCACCTGTTCCAGGTCGAAGCCGCCATGTCGGGCCAGGGTGCGCCTATGCGTTCGGTCCATCTCCGGCTCTGCGATGGGAGCCGACCAGTCCTCCGCTCGACCGATGCGATGCAGCAGGAGGGCCACGTTCCATGCCCCTGTGTCTTCAAGTATGGGCGACAGGACCACACCATCGGCGCGAACAGAGGCCCGCAGGCCTTGTGGGTTGGTCCAGGTACTTGCCCGGAATTCCTTGGAGAGCGTGTAGCCCGCGTTTGCGGCGGGAGCCGGTGGGGCCAGGCTAATGGCCGAACCTGTGCCGGACAAACCAACGCCATCAACGATCCATCCACCCGGACCAAGGCCTTCGTTCCGTTCCCCGTTCGAGCATGGGCCAAGTAGGACCGCCAAACCCGCCAGGCCTTGGAAAAGCCGGGTTGCCAAGGTGGAAAGGATGCGCTGGACCGGTTTCATGGCGGTGCAAAAGGACTGCCGGAAGCGGCTGATTGGAATACCACGTTCGTAGTATGGGGCAGGGGCTTGGCCTGTGCTCCGCGTTACGCGCGCTCCACGAACCACATGGCCAGCCCGCCCTTGCCTTTCGCCTCCACGATGCCGCGCTCATGGAACCGCAAACCGCTCTCGGCGGCGATGAGCGTGCGTGTGCTGTTGCTGATGTTCACGCGGTCGGGCTCCCCGGTGGATTCCATGCGGTTCGCCGTGTTCACGGTGTCGCCCCAGATGTCGTACTGGAACTTCTTCACGCCCACGATGCCCGCCACCACCGGACCGGTGTGGATGCCCACGCGCATGGCGAACGCCGGTCGGCCCAGGGCCTCGCGCAGCGCGCGCCTCCTGGACATGAAATCCTGCATGTCCAGCGCCGCCAGCACCACGTTCAAGGCTGAGGACCCCGTTTCGCCCGAGAGCCCGCCAGCGGCCATGTAGGCATCGCCGATGGTCTTGATCTTCTCCACTCCGCGCGCGGTGATGATGTCGTCGAAGGCTTTGAAGCACGCATTCAGCTCCTCCACCAGTTCCTGCGGGGAGAGCTGCTCGCTCACGCCGGTGAAGCCCATGAAATCGGAGAAGAGGATCGTCGCCTCATCGATCAGTCGCGCCTGCGATTCGCCCTTGTCCTTCAGCTCCTGCGCCACCTCGGCAGGCAGGATGTTCAGCAGCAGCTCCTCGTTGCGGTCGCGCTCTTTGCGGATCAACGCGCGTGAACGCCTTGTTTGCGAAACGAGAACGAGCAGCGCGATGGACAGTACGGCCGTCAATGCGCCGATGACCAGGAAGAGGTTCTTCTGCTTGCGTTGCTGCGCCGTACGTTCCTCGGCTTGGGCGAGTTCCTGCTCATGCTCGAAGGTGAGCCGCGCTTCGGTGAGCGCACGGGTCCTCTCGAGATCAAGGTCCTCCACGAGGGCATCCGTCGCTTTGCGTTGCAGCGCGATGGCTTCACGATATCGCCCGGATGCCGCTGCCGAGAGCGCTTGCAGCGCCCCGACATGCGCGACAGCCTCCGCGCTGCCGAGCTCCTGCGCGAGGTGCATGGCGCTGTCCAAGGCAATCAACGCGGGCGCTATCCGGCCGGTTGCAAGCAGGTATTGGCCGGTGTGGGCATGGTATTTCATCCACGCATCAGGAAGCGCCTGTTCCAGTCCTGCGCGTGCCTGGTCAAGAGCTGCTGAGCAGGAGTCATAAGCCTCGATGCGCGCCCAGTTGCCCGCCATGTTCAACCAGGTGTTGGTGGCATTGGCCACGTTGCCGGTGCGGCGGTACACGCCGATCGCCAGGCGATTGTAGCGTTGCGCACTATCGATGCGGCCACCATCGGCCATGGTGCTCGCTAGTCCAGTGAACGCATCGGCGAGGTCCTCGTCGGGCTCGAGCGCGCGGAGGATGCCAATCGCCTTGCGCGCATATCGTTCCGCCTGCTGGTCGTCGTTCATGGAGCGGAAGCAGTACGACATGTAGTTGTACGCCGCGCCTTCATCCGTGGCGGAGCCGATCAAGGCGGCATCCCGCTGGTAGTCCTGCATCGCTTCCAACGCCTCGTCATAGTGACCACGGTAGAAGGACACCATGCCGACCAGCTTATGCGCCTGCATACGCTGCTTCAACCAGCCGGCCTCTTGGGCGAATGGTCCTTTTGCTTGCAGCACGAAATCGACACCCGCTTGCGCGACGGCAGCGGCGGAGTCGAGGTTGCCGGCATTGATGAATGCGCGCGTGAGCTGCCTGAACCGAACGGCCTGTACCGTATCGGCCAAGCTGCCCGCGTTGCGATAGTCGCCGATCAAGTCGCGCAGCGAATCCGCCCGGTCGTTTTGTGCGCTGGAGCCAAAGCAGAGGGCGAGGGCTGGGAGGAGCGCCAGGGTTCGCATGGCTGGAACGAGACGGGCGGGCATCGAAGGAGGGGATTGCCTTCGATGCCCGCCCGGAGGGATCGCTGATCAGCGTTTCAGGAGCTGTTGCACCAATGCCTTCAGCTCGGCGATCTCCTTCTGCTGCTCTTCGATCTGGGCCTGTTGCTCCTGCACAGCCTTCACGAGCGGAACGACGAATTCGGCGTAACGCAGGCCTACAAGGCCATCGCCATTTTCGGCCTTATCCACGCCGCTGAAGTCGAACCCGACCTCTTGCGCGGCAGCTTCCACCTCTTGCGCGATGAAGCCGGTTTGGAGAATTGCTGATTTCTCAGCACGGGCTTGAGCCATTTCAGGAGCCAAGGGCAATGGGATGCGGTTGCCGTTCTTGTCGAGCTGCATGTCCTCGCCAAGGTGGGCGGCGATCTTGTCCACGTTCAAGTGATAGGTCACCGGGCGCAGGCGCGTGATGAAGGCCAAGCCGGGGACGTTCGCTTGCACATTGTTCTTCACCCGGGCATCGCTGATATTCGTCCAGCCGGCATAGCCACCGATGCTGCTGACCGCGCTATTGCCCAAGCGCACCATGTTGCCCGCAGTGCATGCTGCCTGGTAACCCAGCGAAGTGGTATTGCTGAAGGAATTCGAAGTTGGACCGGTTAATGCGCCCAAGGCCGTGTTGAACGAGGCCGTCGTATTGCTCATCGCACCGGATCCCACGGCAGTGCTGCTATTGCCACCTGTACTCGACGAGAGCGCGGCATAGCCCAATGCGGTGTTCGCGTCTCCGATGACGTTCGCATCCAAAGTGCTATGACCCAACGCGGTGTTCCGGTTACCCGTCGTATTCGCAAAGAGCGACTTTGAACCCACGGCTGTGTTGAACATCGCTTGATTCGGGACGTCGATATCATCAATAGGCCCGGCGCCGATACTGTTGTTGTAGAGCGCGCTGTCCCCGACGGCCACGATATTCTTCCGGTCAACGTTGTTCTGAAGGGCAGATACCCCTATCGCTACGTTGGAAGACCCCGTCTGTCCCCCGAAGAGCGCGTAGACGCCCACTGCGGTATTGTAGCGCCCCGAGATGTTCTGGTACAACGAGGCTGCGCCGAAGGCACTATTCCGGTACCCGGTCGTGTTCGCTGTCATCGCTTCGGTGCCGACGGCTGAATTGTCGTATCCGGTCGTGTTCGCCTTCAAGGCGCGCGCGCCAACGGCAGCATTGAAGGTGCCAGTGGTGAGGAAGCGAAGCGCCTCATAGCCGAAGGCCGAATTCCAGTTCCCGGTGGGCGATGCGTTCAGCGTGAGAGAGCCAAGCGCAGTATTCCGTGTGACGTTATTGATCGTGCCTGAGCCGATGTTGTTCATTCGGAAGTTCAACGGTTGCGCATCGGTGGTGCCGAGGAAATTCGCTGCCGGATCGATCCCGGCGTTACCGGTGAGCAGCCAACCGCTTCCTCCGCCAGCAGGCCCTTGCGGTCCAACCAACGAGGTGCCTGTACCCCATGCTCCAGCGGTCTTCGGTCCGAAGATGAAATCGGTGGTGGTGTTGATGTAGAAGTCGCCATCGGTGCCGATGCCTCCGGTTGGGTCCGCGGCACCATTGAGCACCGTCTTTCCATTGAGCCCATTGGTGCCGTTCGTGCCATTGGTTCCTGGAGCGCCCTGCGGACCTTGTGGTCCCGTTGCACCTGTTGCTCCAGCAGGCCCTTGTGGTCCTGTTGCACCGGTGGCGCCCGTCGCTCCCTGTGGACCCACGAGTGATACGCCACTGCCCCACGCGCCTCCGGTCTTCGGTCCGAACAAGGTGTTCGAGGAGGTATTGATGTAGAAGTCTCCATTCGCGCCGGTGCCCGCTGTTGGGTTGCCCGTACCGTTCAGCACCGTGCGGCCATCAGCACCGTTGGTGCCATTGGTGCCTGGCGCGCCTTGTGGCCCTGTCGCACCGGTTGCTCCAGCAGGCCCTTGTGGTCCTGTTGCACCGGTGGCGCCCATTGCCCCAGCTGGACCTGCTGGCCCTTGCGAACCGGTCGCGCCTGTTGCTCCGGTGTTGCCCTGTGGTCCCTGCGGTCCGGTTGCACCCGTAGCGCCCGTAGCTCCTTGCGGACCTACTAGCGAAACGCCGCTGCCCCATGCGCCTCCGGTCTTCGGGCCGAAGAGCGTGTTGCTGGTAGTGTTGATGTAGAAGTCTCCATTTGCGCCAGTGCCCCCGGTTGGGTTAGACGCACCGTTCAGCACCGTGCGGCCATCTGCGCCTGCGGCACCTTGTGGTCCCGTTGCTCCCTGTGGTCCTTGAGGACCGGTGGCGCCCGTTGCCCCAGCTGGACCTGCTGGCCCTTGCGAACCGGTCGCTCCCGTTGCTCCGGTATTGCCCTGTGGTCCTTGCGGTCCGGTGGCGCCCGTAGCGCCCGTTGCTCCTTGCGGACCTACCAGCGAAACGCCGCTGCCCCATGCGCCGGCGGTTTTCGGACCGAAGAGGGTGTTGCTGCTGGTGTTGATATAGAAGTCTCCATTCGCGCCGATGCCACCAGTCGGGTTGCCGGTTCCATTGAGCACGGTGCGGCCATCGGCACCTGCTGCACCCTGCGCACCAGTGGCGCCTGTAGCCCCTTGCGGCCCCGCAGGACCTTGTGGCCCCGTAGCGCCTGTAGATCCCGTTGGTCCTTGCGGACCCTGCGGTCCTGCAGGTCCTTGTATGGAGCCTACGTTCTCCCAATCGTTCGAGGTCTCGCTCCATACATAGAGACTGCCCCCGATGAGATAGGCGTCACCCGGGTCTCCGTTCGCGGGAAGCTGATTCACATTGGTGAGCGTTCCGAGGATCGTGACGCCGGTACCATCAGCACCAGCCGGACCCTGCGGCCCCGTGGGTCCCGCAGGTCCTTGTGAGCCTTGCGGCCCTTGTGGTCCAGTGGCTCCGGTTGCACCGGTGGCGCCCGTTGCACCCTGTGGCCCGGCAACGCCTTGCGGTCCTTGCGGTCCGATCAGCGATGTTCCGCTGCCCCACGCTCCTGCTGTTTTCGGTCCAAAGAGCGTATTGGTGGATGTGTTGATGTAGAAGTCGCCATTCGATCCTGTTCCAGCTGTGGGGTTGCTCGCTCCGTTCAGGATCGTGCGTCCATCCGTACCAGCTGCGCCTTGCGGCCCTGCAGGGCCTTGGATGGATCCCACGTTCTCCCACGAGTTCGTGTTATCGCTCCAAACGTAAAGGCTTCCGTTCACCAGGTATGCATCGCCTGGGTTACCTGACCCGGGCAGTTGATTCACATTCGTGAGCGAGCCAAGGATGGTCACCCCTGTACCATCCGCGCCAGCTGGTCCTTGTGGGCCGGCCGGTCCTTGCGGCCCCGCAGGCCCCGGAGTGTTGCTCTGCTCCGCGAAGAGCGCGTACGGAACACTCAGCAATTGCGTGGTGCCGATCGGCGTGCCGTTCACGCTGGTGCGCACGAAATAGGGGCCGTTGCTCCAATCAATGGCCGCGAAACTGCCGCTCACCACGGTGCCGCCTCCGATGGCCACGTTGGCCAGGCCGAATCCGTTGGTGGTCACCGCGTGGTTCTCATTGTACACCACGGGGCCACTGGCGCTGCCTTGCAGCACGGCCAGGCCGAGCGTGGCGCTGGTGTTGGGCTGTATGGCGCCGCCGGCATCGCGCAGGATGGCCTGGTAGCTGATGCGCTGCGGCGCTTGGGCCAGTGCGCCAAGGGTGAGCGCCATGGCGGTGAGGAGGAGGAGGGTCTTTTTCATGGCTTAGTGGGTGACGGAGATCTTGAATGAGCGCCCGCTGTTGTCGTTCGGCCCGAGTACGCGCAGGTAGTAGCTGCCGCTGGCGAAGGGCTCCATGTCGAGGTCGGTGATGGCGGAACCGATCCGGCCATCGGTCACTTGTCTTCCGGCGGCGTCGTGAAGCACATAGTGGTGCCCCTCGGGCGTGCCGTCCATGGCGATGTGCAGGATGTGGCGCACGGGGTTCGGGTACACGTTGATGCTCGGGCCATCGGTCACGGGGTCATCCACCACCGTGTTGATGTCCGCCCATGGCTGCTGGAAGCCTTGCGTAAGCGTGGTGCTGGCGTTGCCCACGGTGGCGGTCACCGGCTCACCGATGGTGTAGGACAGTCCAGCAGTACCGCTGGTGTGGTAGGCGCCTCCTGTGCCGATCACTTCCTGTGCGGAAGAAAGGATGGGCGAACCCAACAGAAGGGCGATCAGAGAAGCGCGCATGGTCGTGGGCATTGGGGTAGCGAAGCAACCCGAGGCGCTCAGCGCCATCAATACCACATCAGTAGTACGGGCGCTATGGCAGGACTACAGCGGCGTACGCCGTTGCGATGGGCGCCGCGCCACCATCAGGGAATACGGCTTGCACCATGTAGGTGTAGCTGCCCTTGCCTGGCAATCGGATATCCGTGAAGGTCCGGGCATCTCGCGGGGCGGAGCCGATGGCCACTGGAGGCGCGCCTTCCTTTGACCGCAGCAACAGGTAATGGCGAACCGGCGCCGGCGGATGCTTCCAGCTCACCTGTACCGTGCGTCCATCCACTGCGACGGCGCTCACCTCGGTCGCGCCGGGCCGCTTGCTGCCGCGTGGCACGCGCACCTCCATGGGGCGCGCATGCGCGGATCGATTGCCGGCGCTATCCACAGCAACGAGGCTGTAGGCGTAGTAGGCGGGGCCGCTCACATCCTGGTCAAGCCAGGTTCGTTGCTCCGAGGGAGCAGGAATTGCCGACACCAACGACCATGCGGTATCGGGATGGATCCGGCGCAGCAGCTCGTGGCGGCTCACGTCCTTGCTGTGGCTCGGCACAAAGTCGATCAGCACGGCGCTATCGCTCACCGTGTAGCGCTTCATCACCGGTGCAGCAGGTGCGATCACGTCCGGGCGCGTGAGCGTGAGCATGGCGCTGAGGCCGCTGTGGTTGAAGTTGCGATCAACGGCAACCACCTTGTAGTGGATGCGCTTGGTGAGCGTGCGCAGCTGGAGCGTGTCGGTGAAGGTGGTGTCGGCCACAGGCTGCGGCGAGAGATTATTGAACGCATGGTCCGGCGCGTTGGCGAAGAACACCCGATAGCCGAGGATGTCCATCTCCTTGCCTAAACGCCAGCGCACGGTGACCACGCCGCTCGAGTCGATGCTGCCTGAAAGGCCGGTGGGGGGCGCAGGCGCGATGCTATCGATGAGGAAGCCGTAGCCGGGATTGGAGTTCATCCGGTTGCCTGCGGTATCGATCGCTGCAATGCGATAGTGATTCTCTCCCAGGAGGAAGGTTGATGTGTCCGTGAATTGCCGGGCGCTGGGCGGCAGCAGGCCGTTGTGGAGCGGGTAATACATGCCGTTGCTCTGCTGTGATTTCTCAACGGCATAGCCCTTCAGGTCCGTCACCGGTGCTGGCTGATCCCAATGCACCACCAGCTTCCCGCGCTCATCCTTCACGGCGGTGATCTCCGGAGCCGCGGGCGGTGTGCGGTCACGGCCCATGGCCGTGACCACCGGCGCATCCGCGCTGACATCGCCGAAGGGCGTGATGCCCAGCACGCGATAGCGCATCGGCTGGTAGTTCGCCGTGATCGTCGTGTCCATCCAGTAGACCACCTCAAGGGGTTTCCCCATCTCGCCCGTAGGCACGTAGGGCCTTCGGTTAAGGCGCTGCCAGCTCTTGCCATCGCTCGAGCGTTCCACCCAATAGGCACTGAAGGACGCCACGCCCTTTTGTGCCTCCCAGCGCAACTGCACCTTCCCTTCGCGCTCATCGGTCCAAATGGCCGGGCCATGCGGCACAGGGTCTTCACCCCAGGCGCGGTTCACCGCCACCACGGCCGTATCGGGCCGCGTGGCATCGAGCGCGATCACGCGATAGAGGTAGTTGGCGTCGGGTGCCGCGTTGCGGTCCACGCACCGCAGGCCAAGGGCGTCGGCCATGGTGGCGTCCATGTCGGCGACGAGCATGCACATGGACCATTCCATTGTTTGCGCATCGGCCATTCGCGCGGCGGCCACGAGGTCCGTCTCCGGCGTTCTAGTCCCTTCCATTCTCCCGTGCAGCAGTTGCGCGACCGCGCCAGCCCACGGGTGGTCCGCAGCGTAGCGGAGCTTCATGGCTTCGAGCGAAAGCGGCAAGTGGCGCTCTGGCCCGACTGTGGTCCACTTGCTGCTCCGGGAGGTGCGCTCGTTGATCAGCAGGCGCTCCACGCGGTAGCCATGCACATTGCTCGCTCGCCAGGCGGCGGGGTCGCTGGCCGCCCAGCGCAGCACTACGGAATCGGCTGTATTGCGCGCAACGAGGCGCACGTGCTGCGCTTGAATGGAGATGCCGACGAGCGCTGCGAGGAGGAGGAAAAGGTTGCGCATGGTTACTTCTTTATCACACCGCCACCACCGGGCAGGCCAGGCGGGATGTAAGGCCTTGGCGCTTCCGGACCGCTTGGGTAGTTGTAGATGGCGATGCCGTCGTTCACTGCGGCCTGCCCGCCTATAGGCGCGCTCTCGATGACCGCGCAGAGCAGCAGCGGGACGCCATAGCGCAGCTCTATGCCGTAGTTGCCACGGTACATGCGGTGGAAGGAGGTGTTCTGGAAGGACATGACCTTGCTGCGCAACGGCTCGGCCATCTGCTGATAGACATCATCATGCTGGTTGGGCGGCGCGGTCACGGGCCCGCAATTGGTGATCACCAGGTTGGTGAGGGTTTGCAGGCGCACATAATCATTGGCCACTTCAGTGCCGGTGGTCATCCGCATGTAGCTCAGCGCGGGCGCACCGCCGGGCAGGGCGATCGCGCCCGCTGAGGCGGGAGCGCCATAGGGCGATGGGCTGGTCTCTGAAGTGCTCAAGGGCGGCTTCGGCTCCCAAGTGGGATGGAAGCGGATGGTGTATTTGGGCGGTATTCCGAGCGTGTCCGGGTTGGCCCGGATGAGCCGGTGCGCCGTGCACCCCGAATTCCGCAGCACATCATAGTAGTCGTAGAGCTTCGGCTGAGCCCAATCGGTGAACCAGGCGTCGGTGTGGGGATCCAACATGCGCACCAAGGGTCCGGCGCGCCATGCGGGCTGGTTGTTCGTTCCGCCGTATGGTTGGCCGCGCACATCGTACACATCGAAGAGCTCGCCCCCGAAGGTGATGTCGAGCACTTCACGCGGGGGTATGGTGGCCAGTGCCGTGGCCGTGGTCGCGCTGTGAACGATTCCTGCGGCCTTCGCGGCCAAGGTGTTGTACTGAGAGGTGCGGAAATGGTAGAGGTAAGTGAGCTTCTCGTCCGGCCGTAAGGTGAAGCCCTGCAGCGAGCGCATTCGGATCTGCACCATGTTGTTGAACTGACTGGTGGTGTTCGTGGTCACCGATGCCACAGGCATGGAAGAGCTGCTTGCTCCAGGGAAGCCGGGCATCTGCGGGGTGCTGCCGCCGGATGCCAGGCCATCACCGCTGATCTCCATGGTGCCGAAGTCGATCTCGTCACGGGCCACGATGCGCAGCGCATACGTGCGGCTGTTCAGCAATGCCGGAATCTCGAAGTTGATCACCGACTTCTCGAAATGGGTCGCGGTTGCCGGCTTCTCGAGCGGAGTGCCGCCATTGATCGGCAGGAAAACAGCCTTGAACACGCGCCTTCGACCCGGTCTCGTCTTGAAGACCGGTTGATTGCTCAGGTCAGACTTGCAGATGATCTTCCCCATCCGGCATTCGTCCTGCAGGAAGTAACGCTGGCCCAGGAAGGGGTAGCTCACATCCACATTGCCCGCGGTGAGCTCCTTGATGCCCTCATTGGTCTTGAAGGTGTGCGTGCGCTCCCAACGGACTGGCGCATTGTTGTGCATTACCTGTGCCCATTGACCGTTGGCCAGGCGCTCTTCGCCGCGCAGCTTGATGGTGATGGTGTGCGTGGAAAGGGGCTCCAGGTATTGCGATGGGCGCATGGACAGATGGTCCTGCGCAGCATTGAAGGTTTGCGTACCGGCCAGCACGGCACCGTTGCGCTTCAGCTCAAAGGCCTCCTTCACGATGCGGAAGGTGCGCGTGGTGCGGGATCCGTTGCTGTTGATCTGCTGCATGGTGAAGGGCGAGTCGATCTTCAGGTTGAAGACCACTTCAGGCTCGATGCCGCAATCGACGCCGCATAGCGCCGCATTCGCGCACCCGGGCGGCAAGCCGTCCTTGTCTTCCGGAGACAGATCGCCGATCGGGTTCAGGTTCGCGAGCATGCCGTTCTCGGGGACCTGGCAGCGCTGTCCGGCCTTGAAGGGCAGGGTGACCGATCCGGAGATCGCACCGTGCAGGATGTCATAGGTGCCATAGATGAAGCCGCTCAGCCAGGAGGGATTCGCGAATCCGCATTGGAAGAGGCCGCCCGCGCTCACATCGAACAGGTGGAATTCGCCGGAGGCGAGCCAGATGTCAACGTAGATGCCTACCGATGCATCGATGTAGCCATACGCCTGCCCTTCGGCATAGAACGGCCCTATGCCCGGATCCGGGATGTTCAGGCATTCCATGCCATCGCTCAAGCGGAAGAGGATGTCGAAGCCGACCTCTCCTTGGATGTGGTAGCGGAACACCACCACCGTATCACGCTTGGAGAACGGCAGGTTCGCGCCGAAAGCGATGCCCGATGCGTCGCCGATGTCCGCTCTTCCGGCGAAGTAGCTCGGAGGGGCATGAGCGAGCAATTCAGCGGGCGGCAGCGGAATGCCCGGCAGATCGTCGCCCAGCATGAAGTAGAAGCCGCCGGAGATGAAGCCCGCAGCAGTGAGGCCCACTCTCTCTGAAGGCGTGCCCAGCAGCAGGTGCCAGTTCTCCGGGCCGATGTACAGCGCGATGGCGCCCGCTCTCTTCTGCGGGCCGTTGCCATAGAGCACGCTGGTCTCTGCTGCCTTCACATCCACGAACACATTGAAGTTCGCGGCGAGCACGTCATTGGCGAAGTCGTATGAGATGCTGCCATCGCCCTTGAGGGGCACATGCCCCGTGTCCTCTCGTTTGTGCAGCAGGGCCAGGTTCGTCGTGAGCGACAAGGTCTCGATGCCGCCGGTGCTGGAGAACTGCGCGCCGAGCGTTGCATCGCCGTTGTATGCGTAACCGCTGCTGGGGTCGCCGAAGATGATGGTGCCCTGGAAACCCAAGCCGATGGAGGCATCCGGCGTGAAGCTCATGCCGCTGAGGGTGATTCCCGGCTCGAACAGGGAGTCGCCGACATTCTCGATCTCCTGCGCGGTGATCTCGGTTGAGAGGGGGAGCGCGCCATTCCTGCGCATGTGGTACCACGCTGCGCCGCCGAAGCCGTACACGGTGAAGGCCGATGGCTTGTTGAATCCGCCCTCCTTGGCGAGCATCGCATCCACGTACCAGTATCTGCTGCCGCTCTTGTCACCGAACTGCGCGTTGGCCAGCACCTCGATCTTCTTTTTCCAGAAGCTCGCGCGAAGGCTTCCGCGGATACCGTTGCCGTAGGTGGGGCTATCCCGGTACCACCGCAGCCCGCCGTGGATGTCCACTGCGCCGTTGTCGCCCTCAACACCGATCGAATCGAGCCGCATCTCGTGCGCGCCCCATTCGTGGATGCTGCTCGTGTTGAGCACGCCCAGGGTCGCCACTCGCGTGGTTGCGCGGAAGATGTTGCTGTTGTCTACGAGCTGGAGGTTGATGTCGTAGGCGATGCCGGCAGCGGGCTTGCCATCGATGGTGGTGCGCTCACCCTTCACCTCGGTGATGCTCACCGGGAAACCGCTGGCCGTGCCGCCATTGCTCAATTGAGCATCCTCTTCCTCAAGTGCCACGCCCATGTACTTCTGCGGACTGGCGTAGGAGAAGCTCACTGCGCTATCGATGTTGGTGTAGGGCGCATCGGTGCTGAACCACAGGTCCTGGAATTCGATCCCCGTGAAGTTGAGCTGCACAGGCGCCGTCTCGGGCGTGGCCAGATTCAGGCGGCCATGAAGCGTGGCTTTGGCGCGCGCGGAAGTGGTCGATCCCTCGTTCGCGATCACCGCGGTCAGCGTACTGGTCTCCTCGAGCTCGAGCGAGGAATAGAGGAAGGGGATCGGGAAGGAGAGGTCCTCTTGGGGCTGCACGAGGAACTCGAGCCAATGGTCGTCGTTGGTGAGGCTCTGGCGGAACACGCCGGAATAATCCAGCAAGGTGCTGCTCACGGATGTGCGGATGCGTCCCTTGATCCCGGTCTGGTGGAAACTGTTCTGCACGATGTCCATGCGCAGCGTATCCAGTGAGATGGCCCACCCGGCCAGGTCTCCTTCATTCTCGCCCAGGAGGTTGGCGAGCTTGAAGCTGGCGGTGAGCCCGTCGCCATTCACAACCAGGTCATCCACCACGCCGGAGACGCGCTCCGTGCTGCCGAAGCGCTTCACGCCATTGGGCAGGCGCAGCATCGCCCGTTTCAGGTAGAACCCGCGCCATGCCGCTTGGGCAGCGCCTTGCGCATCGGTGAGGCCGATATGCTGCGCCACAGCGGGCTCCAGGCTCATCTCCGGCGGGTTCGCATAACTGGCCATGTCGAGCCAGGCTTCCTGCACGTCGAAGCCCCAGCCTTCCGCGCCATCGATGTGGAAGGGCTTGTTGAAATCCACGCGGCCCATGAGCCCGCCACGCCCCGTGCGCATCTTCATGGCGGCCACGATCTTCTCTGGACCAGAGGTGCCGTCGGGCCGGTCCTCTTTCAGATGCTCGCGATCGAATCGCCATTGCGCATCGATCTGCAAGGCGCGGAAGCCTCGGCAGTCCCAAGCCGCGTAAGTACCGGAGTCCACCACGGCCATGTGGTTCGCGGGATCGAAGCGTGTGCCCTTCATCACCAGTGAATCGCCACCGATGCCCACGCGCACATCGTCCACCAGGTAGAGCATGGCGTCGCTATCGGGGCAGCCTACGCCATCCGGATGGAAGACCTGATCGGTTACGCCGAGCCCGTAGTTGAAGCCGAGCTCTGGCACGGGCACGCTCATCATGGCGTTGAGCTTCGCCACTGTGTCGGTGAACTGCATGCCCACGATGCCCACGGTGAAACGGCCGCCCGGCACGTCGGCGGCGATGCCGATGGGCAGGCCCATGGGCGAATTGCCTGTGAGCTGCATGGTGAGGCGGCCAGCGGCATTGAGGTAGTCATCAATCTGCTGCACGGCGCTCGGGCTGAAGCCCGCTGCAAGCCCGGCGCCCATTCGCCAGGCGGCTGGGACGATGGATTCATTGTCGTATCGGCCGTATACATCGCCTTGATACATCACTTTCTGCGCATTGATCTGCGCGTCGGTGAAACTCACCTTCATGGGGCAGTTCATGAATGGCACAGGGATCAGGCCTTCACCGCTGGCGGTGCCGCCGGCCCATGCGATCTCCGTGATGCGCATGCGGAACAACCCGATGGCGATCGTGTCCGTGACAGCAGCGCTCGTTACGGGCACGCGCTGCGCCATCGGTGTGGGCGCGGCCCGGCAGATGCTCACGCATTCGCGCGGGCGCACCTCCTCTTCCGCGGGCGGTGCTGTCGTGTCGGCTGCCACACGGAACATCCGAACTGGGCCGTCGTGGTAGGTCGCTCCGGCTTCGGAGCCGGGGTCTTGGAGCCAGGCCACGCGCCAGTAGTAGGTGCCCGTGTCCGCTGGCGCGAATTCTACTGAGTCCAACCTGTAGAACTGGTCCTTGACGCAGGCATCGCTGCATGCATCATCAATCAGTTGCACGGGCCCTAGCACTTTGCTGCGCACGAGTATCGGGCTGGTCATGGTCGCGGAGCGCGAGACCTCCAAGCGCCAACGTTCATGTGCCTGGCCATGGGTTTGGGTGGGGGCGTTCGAGCCGTAGAGGATGCGGATTGGGAATGGCGGGCGAAGTGCCATCGGTTCATCTGCGGTCTGGAAACGCAGCATCACCGGGGCGAATCCGGTGATGGTGGTATCACCGCCGTTCTTCGGCAGCAGTGCGTTGTTCGCCGGGGTCAGGGGTCTCGGTCGCCCCATGCCCGAGACGAAGATCCCTTCCGCATCTCCATAGCGCACATCCAAGCCTGCACGGTTCTTCGTGCGCAGGTCTGCGGATAGCGCATAGCTTGATCCGCGCTTGAACCGGCCCTCGGCATCGGGGCTGTTGGTGTATATGTTGATGTGGCGGGCTTGCTCCTCGGTGAAATCCGATGGGTTACCGAGCAATTCCATTTGCGAGTGATAGTACCCTCGACCCCAATCGATCTCATTCGTCTGCGTGTGTCGGAATGTGCGGTTGAGAAAGGCTCCGTCCTTGTACACGTCCAACCGGCTCCAGAATTTTCCGGTGGTAAGGTCATCGTTGGGAGGGGCATGCGGCTCGAATCGCGCCATGATGGGGATTAGGTCCCAAGGCAGGGTATCCTGCTGCACGGGAAAGCTCAGCCCGAACTCCGTATCGCCATGTTCTTGGTAAGTGAACGTGCATGGACGCATGTAGCCGTTGTTGCGCACCAAGGCGGCATCACTTGGGAATGGCACAGCGCGCACCCACCAGGCATACATGCGCCCCGGCTCAAGGGCCGGCATCATCTGCGTGTAGATAAGTTGGTTCGTGGGCACGCTTGTCTCGTACACCACATCGGTGCTCGTCTCCAATGCGGCCTGCGCATTTGTTGGACTTTCAATGCGAACCAGCCGGAACTCGTACGAGAAGGTCACGCCGGGCGGAACCCCCCCAGGCAGGAACCAGTTGAAGAGGATGAACTGCGGATCCTGCGGGGTCACCATCTCACCCACGCCATCATCCTGGCAGGACGGCGCCAAGGGCTCCGGCGGCTCCAATTCCCGGATGGTGAAGATCCGGCATCCATCGGCTGAAAGGGCGGTGCCGGGCACGTCGTAGTCATACACGCGCAGGCAGAGCTCGTACTCACCTTCTGGGATCACGCCAAGCCGAAGCTGGTCTTCCAGCCCATCACCTACCAGCGTTGCCGGGTTCCCGTTGATGGCGTTCAGGATGGGCACCAGGTTATCGCCAGTGAAGTAGTTCGAGCCGGGCGGAACGATCAAGGGGGGCGCGCTCCAGGCCTGCTGTCCGTCCACCGTGGCGGAGAGGTCCTCCTCCGGAATGCGGGTGATCGAGCCCGCCAGGTACACGCGTTTCGTTTCCGTCGTGCTGTTGAAGATGACGAAGGCGACGTTGCTGCTGCTGCTGAAATAGTTGGCGATGCTGGGCGAATAGGGCGGCAGGACGCTGGTGCTGATCGTGAGCGGATATTCGCCTTGTGCATGCAAGGCGGCCGAGAGCAGCACGGCGGCTGCAGTGGCGATGAGCGCGGATGCAACGTGGCGCATGGATCAGGACTTGGTTTGGAATGTGAGCACGTAACCACCCATGAATCGCACCTCGGTGAACTCGCGGACGGCGACGAACGTGGTGCGGTTCTGCAGGGCCGTGATCGTTAGCTGAAAGCGGTGCGAGCGGCCTGCGCTGTATTGCAGCGTGTGATTCGCATTGATCGTGGTGCCGGCCTCAGCGCCATCGAAATAGGCTTGGTTGTAGCTGCCCGAGAGCGAGAGCATGAGCTTCTGCTTGGCGAAGGGCCGCGAGAACCCGAGGGTGGGGCCCGCGAGGATGAACTCGCCGGCTTCCGTCGTGTTGCGGTTGGCGTTGAGCCCCCCGCTCACCATCAGGTTGTCGCGGGCGCGGATTCGACTGATGTGCAGGTTCGCATGCAGCACCTGGTTCTCCGCGCTGGAGAATGTCCCGAAGGGGTTCAGGTCAACGAGCTCCTGGTAGCCGCCCGAGAGCATTGCCGACCACGTGCGCAGCTTGTTGCGCAGGTTGATGCGCTGCGCGACAACGATGTTGCGGTTGGCCTGGGCTACCCGGAAGGTGTCGTTGAGCACGCGCAGGCCCGCTTGCTGGACCACTCCGTAGTTGGAGTAGGAAGCGTCGATCCCATATGCGTTCGAAGGATTCCAGGATACCTGGGCCGACCCGATGCGGCGCACCGAAGTGGTCACCTTCGTCATCCGGATATTGTCCTGCTGCAATCCATAGCTGCCGCCGATGCGCAGCTTGCCCTTCATCAGGCGAAGGCTGGGCTCCGCGGTCACCGCGCGCAGGTCGGTCTGCTGGTAGAAGGCGCCCAGTGAGCGGTAACCCGGCTCCACTTCCTTGTATTGCAAGCGGAGGTTGAAATGCCTGCTGCTCCAGCGCAACGAGGTGTTGCCGGCGAAGAGCGCCCGGGTCCCGATGCGCGGCGTGAACAGCCCGGTGGAGAAGCGGCGCAGGTCATCATTCACGAGCACAGGAGCCCGGACATCCTCAGTGATCGCGCTCCCTGCCGCATCCAGTTCCCAGGTGATCTTCTTGCTGAGCGCGATCCGGGCAGTGAGCCCGACCGCCACGTTCTCCATGGGTGTCACGCGCGCGTTTCCGGTGACCTCCGGTATCGAAGCGGTATCGTCAGCTGCGCGGAAGACCATCAGGTCAACGTGATTCCTGCGCGAGCCGGCACCGATCTTCACGCCCATGCCCATGCGTCGGTAGGCCGGCACGGGTACGATGCTGCCAAGGGTGTCCTGCGCAATGGGCTTGTTGAAGCGACCGTAGAATGCCGCGAAGCGGAAGCCCTTCGGCTCCAGCTCCAGGCCCCCGCCATAGAACTGAAGGCCGGCGAACGTGTAAGGGTTGAAGCGCATGCTGCGATAGCCTAGGTGCAGCTTCGCCCACTTATAGAAGGGGCTCACGCCATAACGGTTGAAGGGCTGGGTCCACGTACGTTCCTGCGAGCCGACGGAGAAGCTGAACGGGGCCTGCCAACCCCAGATCGAGAGCGTGATGGTACCAGTGCTGTTCCAGAAGAACGGCTGATTGCGCGCTTCACCATCGCCGCTGTAGAAATAGGGCCCGCCTTGCAGTGAGATGCTTCCGGAGAGGCCGAACGGTTTCCTCTGGCCGATCTGCGCGAGGTCTTGCGATCGGCCCGGCCCAGGCGCCAGTAACCCGATCAGGAGCAATGCCCACTTTGACCTATTGACCGCCTGTCTGACGCTGCGCATGGCCCCTCGCATGCGCGTGCATGCTTATGGCCAAAGCAAGCGGCGCACGATGGCCCAGGAAATACCACGTCAGTAGTAGACCGGATTCAGTAGCCGTTGGGGTACACCTTCCGGATGGCCTCCATGCGGGAGCCTACCTGCAGCTTCTCGTAGATGTTGCGCACGTGCTTGCGCACGGTCTCGGTGCTGATGCCCGTTTTGGCGGCGATCTCCTTGTACATCAGGCCTTGGGCTAATTGGTCCAGGATGCCCTTCTCCCGATCCGTGAGGGCGTGGTCCTGGATCCTTGTCTTCACGCCGTTCTGGAAGGAATCCACCACCAGCCGTGCGATGGTCGATGACATGGGGGAGCCGCCCTCGTGCAAATCGCGAACGGCGATGGCCAATTGCTCCTGTCCGGCGTTCTTCACCAGGTAGCCCGTTGCACCGGCGCACAGGGCCTGGAAGATGAAGGCCGGATTCTCGAAGACCGTGCTCATGAGGAATTGGGTCTGCGGCCGCATCGGCTTCGCCTTCGCCACGCAATCGATGCCGCTCATGTCCGGTAGGCCGATATCCATCAGCACCACGTCCGGCTCCAGCTCCTCGAAACGCTCCAAGAAGCCTTCGGCATCTCCGAACAAGCCAACCACGCGGAGCCCAGCCTCTCGCTCCAAGGACCGCCGCATCAAATCTCGGATCTCGGTGTCGTCCTCAACGATGATGACACGGATGTTCGATTCGCTCATGCGCAAGGTCCGGGCACACGTAGCCGGAATCGCTGCCTAAGCTAACCGTTGACGCCGAACCTGCAAAGGCCCATGACCCTCCTGGCGATGACATGATCGTCATCGCCAGGAACATCATGCACAGGGAAGGATATGTTGACGCCGAAGCAACACGCCGCACCGCTTCGGCGGAATACCACATTAGTGGTATGCCGGAGCCAGCTTGGTGCCTTGCAGCTCCATGCGGCATCCGCCTTCGGGCGGGGCGCTCACATCGAAACGTGCGCCCATGCTCGCGGCTCTGGCCCGCATGTTCCGGAGCCCATGGCCGCTGCCCGATCCGGAGGAGCCCAGGCCGCGGCCATCATCCTGCACGGTAAGCCGATAGCCGTCCTCGGTCAGCAACAGGGTCACATCGATGCGCGAGGCCTGCGCATGCTTCAAGGCATTATTCAGCGCTTCTTTCAGGATACGGATGAGGTTCTGCTTCCAAGCAGTGTCCACCGGTCCATCGGGACCATCGAGCTGCAGGTCCATCGTGTACTTCGGGCCGCTGCCCTCCAGCATCCGCTGGATCAGATCGCGCGCATGGTCCAATGTCCCTTGCCGTGTATCGTAATGCGGATCGGTGGCCCATACGATGTCGCGCAAGGAATCGCTCGCCAGCTGCGCCGAGCGTGCCATGCGCTCCACGGCCATGCCCGCCTGACCGGGATCGCTGCGCAAGAGATGCTGGGCCTCGCCTCCGAGCAGGCGGATCTTGGTGAGCTCACCGCCCATGTCGTCGTGGATGTCGCGCGCGATCCGCGTGCGCACCTGCTCGGCTTCGCGCCGCTTCTCGCTTCGGACGAGCTGCTCCTGGGCGCGGATCAGCTCGTCGTTCTTGAGGCGAAGCGCGCGCGCCGATCGCGAACGCACCCGAACCAGGGCCAGCAGGAGCATGGCCGCCACGCCTAGCAGTGCTGCCGCTGCGTATGCGAGTTTCCGCCGCTCCTGCTCCTCGGTGATGCGTTCCTGCGCGAGCGCCGCCTCGCGCTCCTGCTCGAAGGCCACGCGCAAAGCGGTCACCTCCTGCACCTTCTCGAGGTCGAGGTCCTCCACCGTCGCATCATCACCCGCGCGCAGTGCCGCCATTGCAGCGGGCATGTCGTGCAAGCCTGCATAGGCGAGCGCCTTCAAATGCAGGATCACGGCGAGATCTGCGGGATTGCCGTTCGCGCCGGCCTCTGCTTCTGCGAGCAGGTCGAGTCCTTCTTTGAATCGGCCACCCATCACACGTGAACGGCCGAGCATGCCCTTGTAGCGCAACCGGCTCTGCGGGTTCAAAGCGTCGACGTACGGCGCGGCTTGCTCGAGGTAATGGTCCACGGAATCGTGCAGGCCGTTGTTATTGTACAGCTCAGCGAGGTTCAGTTGCGCAGCAGCGATCTGGGACCGGGCATCGATCTGAAGGAAAAGCTCCAGTGCGCGATGGAAGTACAGGGCCGAGCTATCGACCATGCTCACATTCGAATAGATGCCCCCGAGGCTCATGATCGCGGTGCCTCGGTCAGCCTGCGCATCAGTGCGCTCCAGCAGGGCGATGGCGCGCCTCGAATAGTTGATCGCCTGAGCCGTGTCCTGCATCTCACGGAAACAGAAAGCCATGTACATGAGGCTTCTCCCTTCCTCCACGGTATCGCGGGCAAGGAGGGCGTGCCGATTCGCAGCCTGCATGCTCTTGAGGCTCTCGGCATACCGAGCTTCGAAGTAATGGGCGCGCCCGCCCAGCCTGTTCGCCTTTGCGAGGAGCAGCTGTACGCTCGGGTGAGAGCGATGGCGCTCTTGAAGGCCATTGAGCAGCGCAATGGAGGCCTCGGCCTGTTTCAGCGCGCTTCCGTATTCGCCGGCTTTGCTCAGCTTATCCACGAGCTTGTTCCGAAGCTTGGCAATAGCTGTGTCCCGCAGGTCTCCAGTTGCTCGCATGCGGCCGACCTCGCCGAGCAGGCTATCGATCTCGTGGGTTTGCCCCTGCGCATTGATCGGTGGGCATCCAGCGCTAATGACCAGAAGCAGTGCTGAAAGCGCAGGTGCCCGTAGCAGGTCCTTTCTCATGATCGGGGAATCGGATCAGTCATCTTCAGGGTGAACCAACCTTCAAGGATCCTTCCATGGCCATGCGGCATGTTGCCCGGGTTCATGATCAAGCGCTTCGGCGGCGAAAGAAGCCAGCATCGAGCGGCTGCGAAGTCCGGTTCATCAATGACCCCGACCACGCATGGCGCATGATGTGCTGAGGTGCCATTGTGAGGCGGTTGCGCCGCGTGCTCGGGTTCCATTGGGCTGCTTGGTCATTCAGGGCCATCCATCGTTGAAGAGGGCAGACCCCATTGCCCATCTATGCTGACCCGGCAACCGTTGCCTGGCGAGGCGTTCACCGCGAAGCTGGCACCGACGCGCTTGGCCCTGCTGGCGATGGACCGAAAGCCGTTGCCGGGTTGCACAGAGCCCTGGTCGAAGCCGATGCCATCATCGGCCACCATCAATCGGAAGCGCTTCGCGTCAGTGGTGAGCGATACTTCGATTCGAGTGGCCCCTGCGTGCTTCACTGCATTGTTGACCAATTCCTTGAGCAATAGGAATACATCGTGCTTGATGCCAGGGTCGAGCATGAGGTCGGGACCTGTGTGCTCGAACCGGAGGTCCTGCTGCAGGCTCGTTCCATCGAGCATGCGGTGGGTGTAGGCGCTGCACCGCGTAATGAGCCCATGGGCGGTATCCTGATGCGGATCGGCGGCCCATACGATGTCGCTGAGGGCGGTAGTGGCATCGCGTGAGAGCTCCACGATGCGGTTGGCGAGCTTTGCCGTGGCATGGGCGTGGTCTGCCACGGTGCGCCTCATCTCATCGCCCAGCAGGCTCAGCTTCGTCAGGTCGCTGCCCAGGTCGTCATGGATGTCGCTCGCGATCCGGTTGCGCACATGCTCTGCTTCGCGCTGCCTTTCGCTGATCACCAGCTTGGATTGGGCCGCCAGGATGGCTTTGTTCGCGCGCGCCATGTACCGTACCCGCCCCCAGAGCGCAAGGCCGAGCACGAGGAGGATGGCCAACCCGCCGACCAACACGTTGCGACGGTCGCGATGGGCGGAAGCCATGGCGCGTTTCTCTTCCAGATGCCGCAGGCTATCGGCCAAGGCCTGGCTCTCATAGGCATAGGCGAATTCATGTCGAAGCACCTCTCGCTGGTTCTCTTCGCGCATCAAGCTATCGTTGTACACGATGCTCTGCTCCAGCGCCGCAAGCGCCTCGCGCTCCCGACCGAGCTCCTTAAGCGCACGGTACTTCAGAACGAGCACATCACGGTGCATCGATAGCTCTTCCGCTTCTTCTGCGAGGGGTAGCGCGTTCCGCGCGGCAATGAGCGCATCGGCATATCGGCCCTGGTCGAGCCATGCGTTGCCAAGGCCCATCCACGCGGTGCCACCATTGAATGGCGAGCCTTGTTCGGCTGCGATGGACGCGCTCTGCTGAAAGGTGGTTATGGCAGCCGCTGTGTTCCCTTGGATCCGCTGGATCTCGCCGATCTTGTTCAAGGCGGTGGCGATGCCATGCTGGTCATCCAGCGACGTGCGCAGGTCCAAGCTGCGATTGAAGTGGCTCAACGCGCGCTCAAGGTCGCCGAGCTCCTGCTGACAGGTGCCTATTTCAAGAAGCACCTTCGCGGCAAGGTGGCCGTCGTTCAGCGCTTCGGCGGCCTCCGCGGCCGTTGTATACCGCTTCAGCGCTTCCGCATAATCGCCTTGCGCCAGGTATACGGCTCCGATGTTGCTGAGCGTGGTAGCCGCGCCGCGCTTGTCGCCCAGCGCTTCCTGGATGCGCAGGCTTCGCGCGTACAGCGCGACCGCGCGTGCATGATCACCGCGCATCATGTGGATGCCGCCGATGCTGTTGAGGTCGTTGGCGATGGAGGCGGAGTCCTTGAGCTCCTCATGAACGCGAAGCCCTTGTTCATAGAGGACCAGCGCCGTGTCCTTTGCGCCGAGGAAGGAATGCATGGCGGCCATGTTGGTGATCACGTCAGCCTGCCGGTTCCTGTCCCCTAGCCGCTGATGGATGGCCAGTGATTGCTGATAGAAGCCAAGGGCCTTCTCGAACTGCCCGCGGACATACCACGTGGCGGCCTTCGCTTCGATGGCCACGGCCACGAAGCGCTCCTTGCCATTGGCGCGCGCTTCAGACTCCATGCGTTCGGCCAGCAGCCAAGCCGTATCGGGCGAGTTGAACATGTAGCCCTCCCAGATCAACTCGTTGCAGGCCGTGAATCGAGCGGAGTCCGATAGGCTGCGGTCGGCGCAGGCGCTGCGGAGGCTGTCCAGATCCTGGCCAGCGAGCGTGTGGGCGATGGAAAGCAGGGCTATGATGACAGGGCTCCGCATCGGGCGAAAGTGAAGGTCCGCACTCGGATCTGCAATACCACGCTCGTGGTATGTACGGCCGGCTTGCGGCTCACTTCCCACGCTCTTCCCGCGCCTTCTCCAGCGCTTGCAGGAACACGGCGCTTGATTGCGCCCCGCTCACCGCGAAGCGCCTGTCGAAGACGAAGAAGGGCACGCCGCTCACCCCGAGCTGCCGCGCCTCTTGCTCGTCGGCGCGAACCTCGCGGATCCACGAATCGCCTTCGAGGCCGTAGCGGAGCTCATCCGTATTCAGGCCTGCCTCCTTCGCCAGTGAGATCAGGGTCGGCTTGTCGGCCAGGTGCTTGCCCTCGGTGAAGTAGGCGCGGAAAAGGCGCTCCTTGATCGCATCGCCCTTGCCCTGGCTCTTGGCGTACTGCAGCAATCGGTGCGCTAGCAACGAGCTGCCCACGATGACCTTGTCGAAATCGTATTTCAAACCGAGGCTGGCTGCGCGCTGCGTCACGCCGTTCACGCGCGCCTTCGCTTCGTCGCGGCTGATGCGGTACCGCTCCATGAGCATGCCGTAGGTGTCGTGCGGCGCGCGGTCCGGAGCGTTGGGGTCCAGCTCGAAGCTCTTCCACACCACCCGGACTTGATCCCGGTGGGGAAAGCGGGCCAAGGCGCTCTCGAGCTCGCGCTTGCCGATGTAGCAGAAGGGGCAGACCACATCGCTCCACACCTCGATGGTGAGCGGTTGGTCGGCGCCGATAGGGGTGGTGGACATGGGCTGGAATTGAGCAGAAGCCGCGATGGACAAGGCCCAGAGGCCCATGGAGAGGATGGCGGCGCGCATGCGGGTCGGGCCGAAAGATCGGGTGCTCATCCAGCGATAGCACCGTTCATCACACCGGAAACGATTCCTGTTGCATTTCGTTTCCTCTGTCCCCTACGTTTGCGCCCCCTTCCGAGAACGCCTCCCCAACCCCGACGGAATGGACCCGAAGAAGCAAGAGATCCTGGAGCAGTCGCTGAAGCTCTTCATGCGCTTAGGCATCAAGAGCCTGACCATGGACGACGTGGCCACCCAGCTGCGCATGAGCAAGAAGACGCTCTATGAGCACTTCACGGACAAGAACGACCTGGTGGAACAGGCGGTGACCGCTGTGTGCAGCTTCCATCGTGATGCGATCAATGCGATCTGCACGCGCGGCCTCAATGCCATCGACGAGAATGAGGAGATCACGAGGTTCATCGTGGCACAGGTGGGCAACATGCACCCCAGCGTGCAGTTCGATCTCCAGAAGTACCACCCCAAGGCGTGGGAGATCATGGAGCAACGCGAGCAGGAGGACATCTACACCTGCGTGAGCACCAACCTGCGGAAGGGCATCGCTGAGGGCCTGTACCGCGAGGATCTGGATGTGGAGGTGATCACGCGCCTGTACATCGCCCGCATCGATTCAACTTGGGATGGCCGTGTATTCCCCACGGACCAATTCAACCTGAGCGACGTGCTCTGGAAGCACTTCGAGTACCACATCCGCGGCATCGCCAGCAAGAAGGGCGTCGCCTACCTGGAGAAGAAAGCCAAGAAAGAACGCGCCTGATGAGAACATCCATCACCTTCCTCTTTTCCGCAACGGCCATCGCCGCGCAGGCCCAAGGCCCCATCAGCCTCTCGCTGAAGGAAGCCATGGACATGGCCTCGAAGCAGGCCTACGCCGTGCAGTCCAGCGCGCTGGAAGCCGAGAAGATGCAGCACCGCGTGAAGGAGATCACGGCCATCGGGCTGCCCCAGATCAATGGCGAGGTGCAGCTGCAGAACTTCATCGATGTGCCCACGCAGCTGATCCCGAACTTCTTCACGCCGGGGCAGGGCCCGGAATTCGTTGCCGCGCAGTTCGGCCTGCCATGGAACGCCAGCGCCGGAGCCACGCTCTCGCAATTGCTCTTCGATGGCAGCTACCTGATCGGCCTGAGGGCCACCAAGGCCCTGGCCCAGCAAAGCCGCGAGGAATTGGAGAAGGCGCGCGCTGATGCGCGCAACCAGGCCGCGAAAGCCTACTATGGCGTGCTTGCGGCTGAAGAGGGGGCGCGAATCACCGCAGAGGGCATCCCGCTGATCGAGCAGAGCCTGCGCGAGGCCCGGGCCATGGTGGAGGCCGGCTTCCTCGAAGAGACCGATGTGGACCGACTCACCATCCAGCTCGATCAGACCACCAGCCTGAAGAACAGCTTCCAGCAGCAGGCCGATGTGGCGCGCATGCTGCTCGCGCTCACGCTCGGCGCCCCGCAAGGCACGCCCATCACGCTCACCGACGATCTGAAGGCACTGCTGAACGACCCCGACGAGACCGCCTTGAGCGAGCAGGCCTTCCAACCCGCGCAGCATATCGAACTCCAAGGCGCTGAGACCCTGGTGCGCCTGCAAAAGCTGAACATGCGCAACGAGCGAAGCAAGCAGTTGCCCAGCCTCGGCGGCTTCCTCAGCCACCAGCAAGTGTGGAACGGCCCCGACTTCGACCCCGGCGGCACGTATCCGTTCTATCCGACCACGGTTTGGGGCGTGAAGCTGAATGTACCGGTGATCAGCAGCGGCAGCAGGCATCACAAGGTGAAGCAGGCCACCATCGCCGTGAAGCAGGTCGAAGTGAACCGCACCGCCACCGAGCAGCGCTTGCTGGCCGAGGTGGAGCGCGCGCGCAGCCAGGCCCGTACCGCGTTCGAGAACTACCGCACCGAAGAGCGCAACCTGCTGCTCGCCCAGCGCATCGCCGAGCGCACCAGCATCAAGTTCGGGCAGGGCGCCGCCAGCAGCTTCGAGCTCACGCAAGAGCGCGGCAACAGCCTCGCGGCGCAGCAGCAATACGTGCAGCGCCTGATCGAATTGCTCACCACGCGCGCCGACCTGCGCCGCGCGCTCGACCTCTATTGATAACGCGACCAACCCAAGACCATGCGTCACTCCCTCCTTCTCCTAGTCCCCGCCATCGCCCTGCTCGCCTCTTGCGGCGCTAGCGCCCCCGACACCGATGCGCAGGTTGCCGCGAAGCGCGCCGAACGCGATTCCCTGAAAGCCGCGCGCGAGAAGCTCAACGCCTCCATCGCCGAGGTCGAAGGCTGGCTCGCGGCCAACGACCCCGCCATGCAGCGCTCGCTGCCCATGGTCACCACCTATTCGCTGCAATCGCAGCCATTCGCGCATTGGACCGAGGCGCATGGCAGCGTGCGCGCAGACGAGAATGCGCTGGTGTTCTCTGCCACCGGCGGCAAGGTGCGGCGGATCCTGGTGCAGCAGGGCCAGAGCGTGAAGCAAGGCCAGGCCATCGTCGATATCGATGTGGATGCGCTGCGCGAAGGCGTTCGACAGGCCCAGGCCCAAGCCGAGCTGGCGCGCACCGTGTATGAGAAGCAAGCCCGCCTCTGGGAGCAGAAGATCGGCAGCGAGGTGCAATTCCTCCAGGCCAAGGCCAATATGGAGAGCAGCGCCGCCCAGGTGAAGTCGATGATGGATCAGGTGAGCAGCGCCGAAGTGCGCGCGCCCTTCGATGGCGTGGTGGACGCGATCTTCCCCAATCTCGGCGACATGGCCAACCCCATGCAGCCCGTGGCGCGCGTGGTCTCCCTCGGGAAGGCCAGCATCGAATGCGACCTCGCGGAGGACCTGCTCACGAAGGTGAAACCGGGCGACAGCGTCGAGGTGCATATCCCCGAGACCCGCGAGAAGCACATGGCCACCATCGCGCAGGTGGGTCAGTACATCAACCCCGCCAACCGGAGCTTCAAGGCCACCTTGCGGATGGACAACGGCACCAAGCTCCGCCCGAACCAGCTCCTGAACGTGCGCATCCGCGACCTCATGGTGGCCGATGCCATCGTGGTTCCCAGCCGCCTGGTGATGCAGAACAGCGCCGGTGAGAGCTATGTGTTCACGCTGGACCAGGAGAACGGCACGCCCCGCAGCCGAAAGATCTTCGTGAAGGTGCTCAGCACCCAAGGCGGCGACATGCTGCTCGAATCATCCGATGCGCTCAAGGGAGATGTCACGCTGATCGATCAGGGCGCCCGCCTGGTGGTGGACAAGCAGGAGGTGCAGGTGATGAAGGGGGCATGATCCTGATCAACGACCAGCGGCTTTCCCGACTCACCCGAAGCGGCGACCGAATGGGTCGACGAACAAGTGCCGGCAACAGCACGACATCTTTCTGATCGCAACAAAGGATAACGGACATCAAGGAGAGCATCATGTCAAACGACAACGTATTCCCTGAGAAGCGCTTCGGCATCGCCTCATGGGCGGTGGACAACCGCGCCACCGTGATGGTGCTCAGCATCCTCATCGCGCTCGTGGGCTGGAGCGCCTACCAGAGCATGCCGCGCGAGGCCTTCCCCGAGGTGGTCACACCGGAGATCTTCGTGAGCACCATGTACCCCGGCAACGCGCCGGACGACATGGAGAAGCTCATCACCCGCCCGCTGGAGAAGGAGATCAAGACCATCACCGGCATCGACGAGATCCTCAGCACCAGCGTGCAGGGGTTCAGCACCATCCACATCAAGTTCGACTTCAACGTGAAGCCCAGTGAGGCGCTGCGCAAGGTGAAGGATGCGGTGGACAAAGCCAAGGCCGACCCCGACTTTCCCACCGACCTGCCTGCGGAGCCCAGCGTGTTCGAGATGAACTTCTCGGAGATGATGCCCGTGATGAACCTCAACCTCAGCGGCGATTACAGCATCGATCAGCTGAACAGATGGGCCGAGCAGCTGGAGGACAAGCTCGAGGACCTGGAGACCGTGAACAAGGTGGAGATCCGCGGCGTGCCCAAGAAGGAATTGCGCATCAGCCTCGACCTGCCCAAGATGGAGGCGCGCGAGCTCAGCTTCCAGGATGTGGCCAGCGCCGTGCAGCAGGAGAACGTGAGCATCAGCGGCGGCGAAGTGCTGGTGGATGGCCTGCGCCGCACCATCAGCGTGAACGGCGAGTTCACCGGCATGGACGAGGTGCGCGGCATCATCGTGAAGCAGGAGAACCTCGACATCGTGCGCCTGGGCGACATCGCCGATGTGGACTTCACCTTCGTGGAGCCCACCAGCTACGCCCGCGAATTCGGTCAGCCCGTGGTGATGCTCGACGTGATCAAGCGCAGCGGCCGCAATCTGCTCGTGGCCAGCGACAGCATCAACGCCGTGCTTGACCGCTTCAAGCGGGACGTGTTCCCCAAGGACCTCACCGTCACCATCACCGGCGACATGAGCGACCAGACCCGCACGCAGGTGGATGAGCTGGAGAACTCCATCATCTTCGGCGTGCTGCTGGTGGTGGGCATCCTCATGTTCTTCCTCGGCCTGCGCAATGCCATTTTCGTTGGCATCGCCATCCCCATGAGCATGCTGCTGAGCTTCATCGTGCTCAATGCCATGGGCTACACCCTCAACATGATGGTGCTCTTCAGCCTCGTGCTCGCCTTGGGCATGCTCGTGGACAACGGCATCGTGGTGATCGAGAACACGCACCGCCTGATGAGCGAGGGGCAGAGCCCCATCCGCGCCGCCAAGAATGGCATCGGGGAGGTGGCATGGCCCATCATCTCCAGCACGGCCACCACCGTGGCGGTTTTCATTCCCCTGCTGATGTGGCCCGGCATCATGGGCGAGTTCATGAAGTTCCTGCCCATCACGCTGATGGTCGTGCTCTCCTCGTCGCTCTTCGTGGGCCTCATCGTCAACCCCATGCTCGCCGCGCGCTACATGCGGGTGAAGCAGGACGGGCCCTCGCGCTTCCTCACCTTCAAGGTGGGCGGATGGATGACCGGCCTCGGCCTGCTCTTCAGCCTGCTCGGTCATTTCGGCGGCAACACCTTCCTGTTCACGCTCGGCAACCTGGCCTTCGCCTTCGGCCTCTTCGGCTACCTCAATCATTACGTGCTGTACCCGGCCAGCATACGCTTCCAGAACGTCACTATGCCGCGCGTGGAGGAGCGCTACCGCCTCTTCCTCGTCTGGGCCCTGCAGGGCAAGCGGCCACGATGGATGTTCATCGGCACCATCGGCCTGCTCTTCTTCTCCATGGCGCTCACCGCCATCTTCCCGCTCAACACCCTCTTCTTCCCGGTGAACCAGCCGCTCTATGTGAACGTGTTCATCGAGAAACCGATCGGCACGGACATCAACAGCACCGATGCCACCACGCGTGAGATCGAGCGCAGGGTGTTCGACGTGCTCGCGGACCCGAAGTACAACGACACGGTTATTGACACCCTGCCCGATGGAAGCACCGCGCAGCGCCTGCGGAACTTCATGGTGAGCAGCGTGATCGCCCAGGTGGGCGAGGGCACCAGCGATCCCATGGCCGGTCCCAGCTTCGACGCCACGCCGCACAAGGCGCGCGTACAGGTGAGCTTCGTGAAGTACGCTGAGCGGCGAGGCATCAATTCACTCGACGTGATGGAAGCCATCCGCGAGGCCGTGCGCGGCGTTCCCGGCGTGACCGTGGTGGTGGACAAGGACGCTGCCGGTCCGCCGGTGGGCAAGGCCATCAACCTCGAGATCAAGGGTGATGATGTGCTCGCGCTGATCGAAGAGGGCGAGAAGGTGCGCGCCTTCTTGAAGGACCAGCACATCGACATGGTGGAGGAACTGAAGCTCGATGTGGAGCTGGGCAAGCCCGAGATGCCGATCGTGATCGACCGCGCGAAGGCCCGTCGCTACAACGTGAGCACCTGGGCCATCGGCGACGCGCTGCGCACCGGCCTCTATGGCCGTGAGGTGAGCACCTACAAGCAGGGGGAGGACGACTACCCGGTGAACATCCGCCTGAAGGACGAGTACCGCTACGATCCCGAGGTGCTCGCCGGCATGCGCGTCACGTTCCGCGACCAGACCAACGGCCAGATCCGCCAGGTGCCCATCAGCGCGCTGGCCACGCCTACCTACACCAGCACCTTCAGCGCCGTGAAGCGCAAGGACCTCAAGCGCATGGTGCAGGTGCAGAGCAACGTGACCGATGAGTTCCAGAAGGACCCCGTGGTGAAGAACGTGATCGCCGCCTTCGAGGGCTACCAGAAGGACCCGCGCTTCACCTACGAATTCACCGGTGAGCTGAAGGAGCAGGAGAAGCAGATGAGCTTCTTGAGCACCGCGCTCATGATCGCCGTGTTCCTCGTCTTCCTCATCATCGTGGCGCAGTTCAACAGCGCGGCCATACCGGGAATCATCGTGAGCAGCGTGGTCTTCTCGCTGATCGGCGTCTTCCTGGGCCTGGTCATCTTCCGCATGGAGTTCGTGATCATGATGACCATGGTGGGCATCATCTCGCTCGCAGGCGTGGTGGTGAACAACGCCATCGTGCTCGTTGATTTCATGCTGCTGCTGCAGAACCGTCGCAAGGCCGAGCTCGGTCTTACGCAGGAGCAGCGCCTGCCCATGGCCGAAGTGCTGCGCAGCATCGAGGATGCCGGCGCGCGACGGCTGCGCCCCGTGCTGCTCACCGCGATCACCACGGTGCTGGGCCTCATCCCGCTGGCCATCGGCATCAACATCAACTTCTTCACGCTCTTCACTGACCTCGATCCGCAGTTCACCCTCGGCGGCGACAACACGGTGTTCTGGGGACCGATGAGCTGGACCGTGATCTTCGGCCTCGTCTTCGCCACCTTCCTCACCCTGGTGATCGTGCCGGTGATGTTCCTGCTGCTCACGAAGGTTCTGTACCGGTGGGTGCCGGTGCGCGAACAAGCCACGAGCGGGGATGAGGGTGCGGCGACGAAGATTTCGCCTTCACCTGCTTGAATCACGCTCAAGCAGAAGCGGCCCGTGCATTCACGCACGGGCCGCTTGCATTTCGAGTCCGCTTAGGGCAGTTGTTCCACCCGCGTGTTCGTGGGCAGGCTGCCGCCGATGTTCACCAGGATCGGGTCGCGGTCGTTGCCATCGCCCACGTAGCGCACGGTGCCGTCAAGGGTCACGTCTTCCGGGAGATATCCGCTCACCGTGTTGGTGGGGACACTGCCGCCGATCCGCACCAGGATGGGGTCGCGGTCGTTGCCGGTGCCCACGTACTGCAGCATGCTGTTGAAGGTCACGTCGCCCGCCCACAAGGCCTCTGCCGGGAATGCGCCGGTGATGGTCTTGCGCGCCTCGGTGCCATAAGTGGCCAAGCTGGCCAGCCGGAAATCGACCGTGGTGGCGGCAGTGCTTAGGGCTACAGGGATTGCCGTCATCGCGCCCAAGTGATTGCGGTGGCGGATTGCCACATGGTAATCGCCCGGAGCCACAGGAAAGCTCACCGGGTTGAGGCCATCGCTGGCCACCACATCGCCATCGCGCTGCACCAGGGCACTGCGCGTGGCCATCACCGTCGTCGGCCCGCTGCTGCTGCGCAGCTCCACCACCGCCCAATCGACGATGGCGTTATTTCCGCTGGTGGCGAGCACCGGCGCAGCCACCGCTTCGCCGCCACCGCTCACGTGCGCATAGCCCAGGGCGGTGAATGGCTCAGTGAGCGGGAAGGAAGGAAGCACGCGCAGGTTGTCGCGCATCAAGCCGGTGCCCGGGTCATAAGGGCCTTCGAGTGCTACGCGTGCGGCCACCTGCACCTCGCTGCTGCCGGTGACCAGGATATCGTCGATGGCCATGTCACTGGTGGAGCCTGAGCCCGTGATTCCGCGGAATCGGATGCGGATGGCCTGGCCAAGCCAAGGGTTCAGTGAAAGCGTACCCTGCTGCCAGCTGTTGCCCTGGTTGCCGGTGCGGCTCCAAGCTGCCTGCGTCCAGGTCGCACCGTTCCAGACATCCACGTTCAAGGTGCCCATGGTCGCGCCCCATAAGTGGAACCAGAAGGTGAGCTCGGCGTTGGCGTAAGGCTCCAGGTCGATGCACGGGCTGAAGAGCTCGGCTGCGCGGCTGGGGTTGTTGGGGCTGCTCGATTCGGTGAAGAGGTAGTTGCCGGTTCCGCTGGTGTGGTCGCCTGTCGGGCCGGTGTTGCTGGTGGGCGTGCTGCCGCTCTGCAGGGTCCAGTTGAAGAAATCCGTGACTCCTTGCACCCAGGCGCCCAGGCCCCCGGTGAAGTTCTCGCTGTACGGCAGTGCGCCGATGCACGGCGTGCCGATGCAGAAGTTCGAAGCGATGGTGCTGGTGAAGGTGGAGGCCGAAGCCAGCGGTACGCCGCTGGCTTCCAGCACAGCGATGTACCCGCTGCCGAAGCTGCAGCACAGCCCGTCGCCGAAGCTGTCGTTCACCGTGAGCGTATAGCAGCCTGATGGAAGGCACAGGTTCACGTCGGGTTGCGGGTACGTGCCGTTGGCGGCTTGGTTGGTGTAGGGTCCGCCGCTGGCCACCACATTGCCTCCGCTGCTCTGCAGGTTCCAAGTGGTCTCCGCGCCGTAACGGTCCAGCACGATGCGGATGGCCACCGGCTGGCAATCGCTGGTGGTGTATGACCAGATGGCCGATGGCGAACCGAAGCCGCAGGGGTTGCTCGATTGCACACGCCAGTAATAGGTGGTGAGCGGCTGCGTGGCCACCGCCGTGTTGTAGCTGGTGGCGGTGAGTCCGTTGCCGGTCTCCACGATGTTGGTCATGCCCGCATCGGTGGCGATCTGGATGGCATACAATGCCGCATTGGGATCCACATTCCATGTCAAAGGCGTGCCGCCGCCCACGCCCGATGCGCCATTGGCCGGCGATGCCAAGGTGACGGTGCCGGCCGAGGCGATCACCTCAAGCGTGAGCGCCAGGTTCTTGTTGCCGCTGGCGCTGGTGGCGGTGAGCGTGAAGTTGTAGGTGCCCGGCGCCACGCTGCCGGTGCCGTTGATGGTGAGCGTGCTGCTGCCACCGGGCGTTACCGGGTTGGGGCTGAACGATGCGCTCAGGCCCGACGCGAGACCCGCGGTGCCCAGCGTGACCGCACTGCTGTAACCGAGGATGCTGCCGACCTGCACCGCATAGGTGGTGTTGGCGGGTTGGCACGCGTTGGCCGTAGCGCTCGACACGCTCAACGAATAGTCTGGCGTGGCGGGCACGGTGATCGTGAAGTTGGTGTTGCTGATGTCGTAGAAGATGTTGCCGTTGGCGCGCACCATCACGCGTGCAGTGGTCGTGGGGTTGCTGGGCACGGTGATCGTCTGGCTGCCATCGTTGGGCGTGGCGGTGGCCAGGGTGATGGGATAAGTGAGGCCGCCATCGGTGCTCAACAGGATGTCGACGTTCGCGCAACTCACCGGCGAGACGTTGGTGCCGGCCACGTTCCAAGTCACCGTTGCCGAAGTGAGCGCCGTCCAGGCCACGGCCGTATTGGGCGCGGTGACCACGAAGGGCCCGGCCGTTCCGTTCACCGTCACCACCATGTTATCCTGCTTCGCGCAGCCACCGCCCACGGCATTGTCGCGCACGGTGAAGCGGAAATTGTATGTGCGCGCCACGCTGCTGAGCACCTCCCAAGTGGGCGTGGTGTTGGCGATCACCGCTGGCAGGTTGGGCATGTAGCGCACAGGCGTGCCTTGCGGCAACAAGGGCACCCAGGCCGGGCCGCCCGTGTTGGTAGCCGCGGGCGGTTGTGTGGCCACGGCGTTGTCCATTTGCTCCCAGCTATAGCTGAGCACGTTGCCAGGATTGGCGTCGGTTGCGCTGCCCGTGAGGATGAAGGGCGTGGAGCGCGGGATCACACGGTCCACGCCGGCATTCGCGGTGGGCTGGGCGTTGGCGAGCGCGGTGGTGGTTGGGCAGCCGCTGCTGGCGCCGGTGGTGATGTTGGCGGCGATCTCCTGCATGCTGTAGCCGCCGAACATGGCGATGCTGTTGCTGGCCACATCGGGCGAACAGATGCCGGCGTAGCCCATGATCGTGATGCCGCTGCCCACCTCCACGGCAGCGCTGGCGGCGCGGTTGCAATTGTTGTTCTGGCTGTGATTGCCGCCATACTGGTGCCCCATCTCGTGCGCTACATAGTCGATGTCGAAGGGGTCGCCCACCGGTGCGCCGGAGCCTGTGACGCCCCCCGCCTTGTTGCTGGTGCAAGGACTGTTCAGGTAGGCCACGCCGCCGCCCCCGGTACTGAACACGTGCCCGATGTCGTAGTTGGCCGAGCCGATCACGCTGTTGCAGGTGCTGATGTTCTCGCCCAGCATGGTTCCGCCATTGCTGTTGGTGTACGGGTCTGTGGCGGCGTTGAGGTAGATGATGGCATCATTGTTCGCGACGAGCAACATGGTGAGCGTAGCGTCCCTCTCATAAATGCCGTTCACCCGGTTGAGCGAGGTGGCCATGGCAGCTGCGGCGAAGCTCTTGTTGTTGTTAGTGGTGTTGCTGCCGTGGAAATTCGCGTACTCGCCGGTGCAGGCCAAAGCCAGGTCGTAGCGACGCAGCTGGCAATCGCCCACGCGATTGACGCCCATCTGAGCGATCCATTCGCGCGACTGCTTCTGTGCGGCGTCGATGTCGTTCACCTGGTCATAGTGGCAGGCCTCGAAGTCGGCGGGCAGTTGTTTGCGGAAGTCGCGTTTGAAGTAGCTCTGGTAGTGGGCGGCATCGCCGTGAATGAGGGGGTCGATGAACCAGTCGTCGGAACTTGGCGTGAGCACCATGGCGTGCAAGCCATGCGGGGTAAGGTCCATTTTCAGCAGCGCGCCGTCCTCGAGCCCAACTCCGGTATACGTGCGGATCATGGGGTACCGAGCCTGCAGGTCGGGGTGCATCACCGGAACCTCCAGGAATCGGAATCCCGCGAAGCCCCCGCCGGGCATGGGCAATTCCAAAAGATGCGAGGAACTGCCCACCTGCTCGAGCGAACCGACAGGGACCGTGGCGAGGAACAATCGCAGTCCTTCGGCATCGAGACTGAGCGTTCGTGCCCGATCAGGCACGATGCGCCGTTCACCGGGCATCTGGCCAGCACGTGCGGCGGGCAATTCGCTCCAGAAACGACTCTGGGCGGTGGCGGTGAAGGCGGTGAGCAGCGAAAGGGCGAGTGCAAGTGATTTCATGGCATCATTGTGAATCCGACGGGCAAGGCCTGTGGGGCCGGCAAATTGAGTGATCCCGTCCGAATGCACTGTGTCGAATATCACTGCGCTCATGGGTATCGCAAGTCATCCGATCCCGGTCACCGGGTGCATTCACAACCAGCCGCGAACCATTCGTTTGGCAACGGATCTGAACGCACGCGCGGACTGCCGGGCGCGGAAGGGCGGATATCCGGCGGTGCCGGGTCACATGAGCACCTGCTCAAATAGGACCAGCACCAGAGGGTTTGTCCTTTATGCTGATGCTGGCCTTCGGGATGGTAGCCGCGTGATCGCCCCGGGCTGGCAGGCCATTCCTGCTTCGCGATCAGATCGCGACCAAAACGATCCTAGTGCTTCGCGATCGGATGGCTCAGCCCTTCGTACTGGCTCAGCTCCATCTTGATCGAGCCCACGAGCACCTTGGCCTGCGCGAGCACGGGGATCTTGTTGCCGTCGTCGGTGATCCACACGTTGAGGTCGTCGTTGGTCTTGAACACGCGGCCCTCCTGCACCACGGGCTGGAACTTCATGCAGCGGTACTTCCCGTTCCGCAATTTGATCGTCTCCCTGCCGATGAACTTCATCTGCAAGGGCCAGAGCTCGTCATCGAGGAAGGTCTGGATGGTGTACACATCGCCGGGATTGGCGTTGCTGAAGTCAATGGTGCGCGCGTAGTAGAAGGCGCTGAGCATGTCTTGCACGCTGGGTGGCACCGCATGCGTTTGCTGCTTCTGCGTGGTCACCTCGTTCTTGTGCTGGCGGTAGAAGTAGTCCTGTGAGAACTCGTAGCCGCCCTCGCTCACGCGGCGCTGGAACATCCACGGGAACACGCCCTCGGAATCGATCTGGCTCTCGTAATAGTCATCGACCTTGTAGAAGGCGTTGAAGGCGCCGAGGCTCCGGCCGCGGCCCACCGCGCGCAGCACCTTGCGTCCCATGATGGGCTGCTCCGACTCACGCAATTCCACAACCGCTTCGCCAGCATTCATCCAGCCGTAGTGAACGACGTAGGTGAGCTTCTCGCCGGGCTTGAAGGCATTGTGGCTGATGCTGCGGTACGGCGTGCTCGAGGGAGCCGGGAGCGTGTTCGGTTCGGTTGGGCGATCACTCTGGGCGAAGGCCATGGTGAAGAGGCCGATGCCCGCGAGCAGGAAGGTGGAAGTGCGTGCCATGCCCTCAGGAACGCAAAGCGGGTGCCGATCGGTACGAGTGCAGCTGCTCGCTCCTAGCCACGAGCCTCTAGCCGGCTTCCGCCGAAGGCGGGCTAGTAGCTTGGGGCTAGGAGCTAGTGGCATGCGCTACACCACGATGTTCACGATCCGCTTGGGCACCACGATCACCTTCTTCGGCGGCTGACCTCCCAGCTTGGCCTGCACCTCCGGATTCGCGAGTACCTGGGCCTCCACCTCTTCCTTGCTCAGCCCGATGGGGAATTCGAGTTGTAGCCTCGTTTTTCCATTGAAACTGATGGGGTAGCTGAAGCTGTCCTCCACCAAGTGCTGGGCATCCCATTGGGGCCATTTTGCCCCTGTTACGCTGTCGGTATGGCCGAGCTTCTCCCACAATTCCTCTGCGATGTGCGGCGCGAAGGGCGCCAAGGCGATCACCAGCGGCTCCAGCACCGCGCGCTTGTTGCATTTGAGCGCGCCCAGCTCGTTCGCGGCGATCATGAATTGCGCCACGCTGGTGTTGAAGCTCATCTTCTCGATGTCCTCGGTGATCTTCTTCAGCGTGGCATGCAGGACCTTCAGTTCGGGTTTGGTGGGAGCATTGTCGGTAACGCCGAATGCATCACCTGCAAGATGGAAGAGATTCCAGAATTTCCGCAGGAAGCGGAAGGTGCCTTCAATGCCGTTGGTATCCCACGGCTTGCTCTGCTCCAGGGGGCCGAGGAACATCTCGTAGAGGCGAAGCGTGTCGGCACCGTACTTCGAAATGATGTCGTCGGGGTTTACCACGTTCAGCTTCGACTTGGACATCTTTTCTACTTCTGAAGCACAGAAGAACTCTCCGCCATCAGGTATGAACCCAGCTGTTGCAAAGGAGGGATTTGATCTTCGGAACATATCCTTATTCAGGACATCGTTTACAACCAAGTTGACATCAACATGCGTTGCTATCGTTCGGAATTCACGTGCATCAGTCCCAGCAGAAATGAGCAGGGGCCATGAATACTCTTCGTCTGAAACGACAGAGGTTCGTGTGGCGGCTGCCTCTCGGATTCTATTGATTACTGAATCGAGATTCACTACCGCTTCTCCAAGTGTGACGACAACGGCCACCGTGTTGCTCATGTTTTCCGTGAACCGCTCGATTCGTCTCTTGGCCGCTAATCGTCCTTCGGCCCCTTCAATCAAAGCCTTGGTTTCCAAGATCACATTCACCCCTTCCGGGCTAGTGAGCATCAAATCGGGTCTGACGGTTTCGTTGCCCTTGGGTTCGTACATAATCTTCCATCCATCGGCTCCCAATGTGTGCTCGAGAATCCCCCAATCCTCTCGGTCTACAATCATTTGTGCGATGCTCGAACGTCCCTGTATCATCCCCTGGTTCACCAGCTTCTTCGCGGGCTCATCAAAGTTGATCCAGCCGCGGTCGTGCAGGAACTTGGTCCAGAAGCGGAAGTAGAGCAGGTGGCCGGTGGCGTGCTCGCTGCCGCCCACGTAGAGATCCACCTGCTGCCAGTAGTTGAGGGCCTCGGGTGATGCGAAGCGGCCTTCGTTCTTCGGGTCCATGTAGCGCAGGAAGTACCAGCTGCTACCAGCCCAACCGGGCATCGTCGTCGTTTCCAACGGATGGCCTTGGTAGTTCCAATTCGCAGCGCGTGCGAGTGGAGGTTCTCCGTCCTCCGTCGGCAGGAACTTGTCCACTTCGGGCAGCTTCAGGGGCAGCTCGCTCTCGGGCAGCGCGTAAGGCACTCCGTCCTTGTAGTAGATGGGGATCGGCTCGCCCCAGTACCGCTGGCGGCCGAAAGCGGCATCGCGCAAGCGGAAGTTGATGCGGCGTTCGCCGGCACCGCGCTTCTCCAATTCATCAATGGCGCGTTTGATCGCATCGGGCACCTTCAGGCCCCGGAGAAAACCTTCGCTGCTGATCGTCGCGTCTTTGCGCTCATCGGCCTCTTTGCTGATGTCGGCGCCCTCGGTCACGGCGATGATGGGCAGATTGAAGTGCGTCGCGAAATTCCAGTCGCGCTGATCGCCGCCGGGCACGGCCATCACAGCGCCGGTGCCGTAGCCGCCGAGCACGTAATCGCCCACCCACACGGGCACTTCTTGTCCGGTGAAGGGATGGATGCAGGTTGCGCCGGTGAACACCCCGCTCACGCGCTTCACCTCCGTCATGCGCTCGCGCTCGCTGCGGTTCTTCGCCATGGTGACGTAGGCCATCACTTCGTCACGGCGGTTGGCGGGCGTGATTACTTCCACGAGTTCGTGCTCTGGCGCGAGCGTTACGAACGTCACACCGAAGAGGGTGTCGGGCCGTGTCGTGAAGACCTCGATTGCCTCACCCCCTACCCCTCTCCCGGGGAGAGGGGAGGAATACTCCTCTTCGGTTTTATCGTCTGCTGATGCACTGAAGTCCGGCCTTGAATCCAGTTCTGCTTGAATCCGTCGCTTGACCTCAAACACATCGGAGAGCACCTCTTCATTTCGGAAGCGGATGACCTTGAATCCCTTCTCGCCAAGCGCTAGCGTCCTCAGTGCATCTTCCTCTATTTGAAGGTCGTGGATATCACCATCCACTTCGATGACCAATTGTTTCCTTAGGGAAACAAAGTCCACGATGTACTTGTCGATGATGTGTTGGCGCCGGATTCGGCCACTGGTCGCATTCCCCCGGATGGCCTGCCAAAGTTTGTTCTCGGCCTCGGTGGGGTTATGACGCATCTCTTTCGCGTGTGCGACGAGCTTCGACCAGATGAATGGGTTTGCGGTCTCGCGGAATCGGCTTATCGCACCACTATCTGATTCATCCTGGTCGAAGTGAGCTGTTCCCCTCTCCTCGGGAGAGGGGTTAGGGGTGAGGTTGGATTTGAGTTTGAAACGCACGAGCGCTCCTTCACTGCGGCCGATCCAGTTGCGCTGCGCCTCCTTGATGCTCTCGCTCCAATCGAGCGTATCGAGCCCGCTGAGCAAGCGCTGCGCATACGCTGTGATGCGCATGCTCCACTGCGGCATCCGCTTGCGCTCCACGGGATGGCCGCCGCGCTCGCTCACGCCGTCCTTCACTTCGTCGTTGGCGAGCACGGTGCCCAATGCGGGGCACCAGTTCACCCATGCCTCGCTCAAGTAGGCCAGCCGGAAGTGCTGAAGGATGCGCTGCTTCGTGCGCTCATCGTAGGCTTTCCATTCATCAGCGCTGAATGCACCCAGTTCTTCTTCCACATCGCCGGTCAGCGCGCAGGGGTCCGATGGCTGCCAGCCTTGGTGCCCGAAGCGCACGACCAAGGTGTGGATCGGCTTCGCCTTCTGCGCTTCGTGGTCGTACCAGCTGTCGAAGAGCTGCAGGAAGATCCATTGCGTCCACTTGTAGAACGACGGATCGCTGGTGCGCACCTCGCGGCTCCAATCGAAGCTGAAGCCGATGGCATCAAGCTGTCTTTTGTATCCCCTAATGACCTCGCCGCTGCTGTTTAGGGCCTCCTTCTTGATGCTGCCATCAGAGTTCAGATACTTCGGCAATATGTTGCCTTCATCATCAAGGCACCCATCAATGTTCACCTCGGTGGTCTTCGCGGGGTGCTGTCCGGTCTGTATGGCGTACTGCTCGGCGGGAAGCCCGAAGCTGTCGTAGCCCATGGGGTGCAGCACGTTGAAGCCGCAATGCCGCTTGTAGCGCGCCACGATGTCGCTGGCGATGTAGCCGAGCGGGTGCCCCACATGCAGGCCGGCGCCGCTGGGGTAGGGGAACATGTCGAGCACGTAGTACTTGGGACGTGAAGCGTCGTTCTCCACACGGTAGGTTCCGCGCTTCGCCCATTCGGCGCGCCACTTCTTCTCGATCTCGTTGTGCTCGTAGGCCATCACGGTTGCTTGCGTGGCGAAAGGTAGAAGGGCGTCCGTACGCGCTCCTACCTTCGCCGCCCGATGAGCGCCCGCCGCAGCAAGATCCGGACCCGCACCACCAGCGTGGGCACGGTCATCGGCATCACCTTGGTGCTGTGCATGCTGGGCCTTCAGGGCTTCATCCTGCTCAATGCCCGCGCGATCGAGCGCTACTTCAAGGAGCAGGTGCGCGTGGAGCTCTTCCTGAAGCGCGAGCTGAAGGAGGCCGACGTGCTGCGCTTCCGCAAGGAGCTGGACCTTCAGCCATACAGCGCCGGCACCTTGTTGGTGACCCCGGAAGAAGCCGCTGCGCAAATGAAGGAGGAGCTGGGCGAGGATTTCCTGGAGCTGCTCGGCGGGGTGAGCCCCATCGACCCCAGCATCCAGCTGAGCGTGAAGCCCGCATATGCGCACCCCGACAGCATGAAGTGGATCGTGGCCGGCCTGCAGAAGGATGCCCGCCTGCACGATGTGGCCTACAACGCCGCCGTGATCGAGAACATGGACCGCAATTTCGTCACCCTCAACATCGGAGGGCTCATCTTCCTGGCCCTCCTGCTGGTGGTGGCCGTTGCGCTCATCAACAACACCATCCGGCTGGCCATCCACAGCCAGCGCTTCCTGATCCGCACCATGCACTTGGTGGGCGCTACCCGCTGGTTCATCAAGCGGCCTTTCCTCCTGAGCGGCGTGTGGCAAGGGCTGATTGCGGCGGTGCTGGCCGTCGGTACGCTCGCCGGCCTCTTCTGGCTGGGCAAGCGCTACGTGCCCGACCTGCTTGCCTTCACCGACGCGCTCTCCCTGGGCCTGCTCTTCGCGGCCGTGGTGGTCGTAGGGCTGCTCATCGCGCTGTTGGCCACCTGGGTGGCCGTGGGCCGCTACCTTCGCATGGATCACGAAGCATTGCACTGGAGCTGAACGAATCGCACATGGCCAAGCAGAACCACTTCAACGACCTGGCATTCACCGCCACCAACTACAAGCTCTTGCTCATCGGACTGGGCATCGTGGTGGTGGGCTACTTGCTCATGAGCGGCGGCGGCAACGGGGATCCAAACGCCTTCGATGCCACCGAGATCTTCAGTGATCGGCGCATCACCGTGGCGCCCATCGTGGTGCTGGTAGGCTACCTCTTCGTGGTATACGCCATCCTCAAGCGCGATCGTAGCGGCGAGGCGCAATGACGCTGCTGCAGGCCATCATCCTGGCCATCATCGAGGGGCTCACCGAATTCCTGCCCGTCTCCAGCACGGGCCACATGATCATCGGCTCGGCGCTCATGGGCATCGAGAAGGATGAGTTCGTGAAGCTCTTCACCGTGGCCATCCAGTTCGGCACCATCCTCAGCGTGGTGGTGCTGTACTGGAAGCGCTTCTTCCAGAGCATCGATTTCTACCTCAAGCTCCTCGCGGGCTTCATCCCGGCGGTGATTGCAGGATTGCTCTTCAAAGAGCACATCGATGCGTTGCTGGAGAACGTTTTCGTGGTGGGCCTCGCGCTCTTCCTCGGCGGCATCGTCTTCCTCTTCATCGATCGCTGGATGCCGGGCGGAACGGGAGCCGGGCCGCAGCCCATCACGTGGCGCAAGGCCTTCACCATCGGGGCGTGGCAATGCCTGGCCATGGTGCCCGGCGTGTCGCGCTCGGCGGCCACGATCATCGGCGGCCTTTCGCAGGGGCTCACCCGCAAGCATGCGGCGGAGTTCAGTTTCTTCCTCGCGGTGCCCACCATGTTCGCCGCAACGGTGAAGAGCATGTACGATTACATGAAGGATGGCGGCGCCTTCACCAACGAGCACTTCCAGCTCTTCGCCGTCGGCAACGCCGTCGCCTTCATCGTGGCCATCATCGCCATCCGCGGCTTCATCGGCTTCCTCACCAAGCATGGCTTCAAGGCCTTCGGATGGTACCGCATCGCCGTGGGCGGCGTCATCATCGCGCTGCACTTCATGGGCGTTCAGATGCAGATGTTCTGAGCCCATGATCCATGACCATGTCTTTGACCCGGTCGCCGGTGGCCTGATCCTGGTGGACAAGCCCCTCGGCTGGACCAGCTTCGATGCGGTGAAGAAGATCCGGGGCGCGATGCGCAGCGTGGTGCAGCGCCGCAACTTCAAAGTGGGGCATGCCGGCACCTTGGATCCGCTGGCGAGCGGACTGCTGATCATGGCCTATGGCCCGCTCACCAAGCAGCTGCCCGCGCTCACGGGATTGGAGAAGACCTACACGGGCACCATCACCCTGGGCAGCACCACGCCCAGCTACGATCTGGAGACGGCCACCTTGCACAGCGGACCGTGGGAGCACTTGAGCGAAGCGGAGATACGCGCCGCGTTCGCCCGCTTCATCGGTGAAGTGGACCAGCGCCCGCCGAATTATTCCGCGAAGCGCTTCGAGGGCGAACGTGCCTATTTCCTGGCCCGCGATCCCGAGCGGGCCCACGAAGTAGTGATGCCCGTGGTGAAAGTGATCATCAGTCAATTGGAAGTCGCCGCCGTCCGGGGCGCTCAAGTCGATTTCGAAGTGCATGTGAGCAAGGGCACCTACATCCGCTCGCTCGCGCACGACATCGGCCAGGTGCTGGGCTGCGGCGCCCACCTGAGCCAGTTGCGCCGAACGGCCATCGGTCCATACCGGGTAGAGGACGCGCACGTGCCGGAAGCCTGGGCACAGCACATTGCCCCTTTGCCCGACCGAGGCGCCCAATAGCCCGCCCAAGGACATCTCGTGGCTGTTGAATTCCGGGGTGTAATCCCCTGAATGCGAAGTTCTTTGACCTTGGCTTAACCGTGACACTATATTCGGCCCCCCAAACCCGGCGAGGCCCCGTAAGACCCCGCAATCCACATGAAACTCAACGCATTCAAGTTCAACCTCCCGAAGGAGCAGATCGCCCTCTATCCCACCAAGGACCGCGACGGAAGCAAGCTCATGGTCCTCCATCGCAAGGATGGCAAGATCGAGCACAAGAAGTTCAAGAACCTCCTCGACTACTTCGATGAAGGCGACACCTTCATCCTGAACAACACCAAGGTGTTCCCGGCCCGCATGTGGGGCAACAAGGAGAAGACCGGCGCCAAGATCGAGGTGTTCATGCTGCGCGAACTCAATCGCGAGAGCCTGCTCTGGGATGTGGTGGTGGACCCTGCGCGCAAGATCCGCATCGGCAACAAGCTCTACTTCGGCAAGGACGATGAGCTGGTGGCTGAGGTGATCGACAACACCACCAGCCGCGGCCGCACGCTGCGCTTCCTGTTCGATGGGCCTTACGAGGAGTTCAAGCGCACCATCACCGAGATGGGTGAGACCCCGCTGCCGCGCTACATCAAGCGCGAGACCGAGCCCAGCGATACGGAGCGCTACCAGACCATCTACGCCAAGCACGAAGGCGCCGTGGCCGCACCCACTGCGGGCCTGCACTTCAGCCGCGAGCTGATGAAGCGCATGGAATTGAAGGGCATGAACTTCGCCGAAGTCACACTGCACGTGGGCCTCGGCAGCTTCCGTCCGGTGGAGGTGGAGGACCTCACCAAGCACAAGATGGACAGCGAGCAGGTGATCATCTCCAAGGAGGCCTGCGCCATCGTGAACCAGGCCAAGGACACCAAGAAGCGCGTATGCTGCGTGGGCACCACCACCATGCGCGCCATCGAGAGCAGCGTGAGCACGGAGAACCACATGAAGTCGATGAACGGCTGGACCAACAAGTTCATCTACCCGCCTTACGAGTTCAGCATCGCCGACAGCATGGTCACCAACTTCCACATGCCCGAGAGCACCTTGCTCATGCAAGTGTGCGCCTTCGGCGGATACGAGCACGTGTGGAACGCCTACAAAGTGGCCATCAAGGACAAGTACCGCTTCTTCAGCTACGGGGACGCGATGCTCATCATCTGAAGAAACAAGCCGCAGGGACGCTGAGGCGCGGAGAGGAGAAGCTCTGCGCCTCTTTTCTTTGTGAAAGCCCCTGCATTCTCCGCGACTCTTCGCCTCTTCGGCAATACCCATGCATCGCTCCACCATCATCGTCGCCGGCGGAAGCGGCAAGCGCCTGGGCGGCCCCGTTCCCAAGCAGTTCCAAACGGTGAAGGGCCGTCCCCTGCTGATGTGGACCATCGAGGCCTTCCATCGCTTCGATCCGGGAATGGCGCTGATCGTGGTGCTGCCCCAGGCGCACCTCGACATCTGGAAAGCGCTGTGCATGGGTCATCGCTTCTTCATCGAGCACGAGGTGGTGGCCGGTGGCGAGCAGCGCTGGCACAGCGTGAAGGCCGGCCTTGAGAAGGCGGAAGGCGACGGGCTCGTCGCCGTGCATGATGGCGTACGGCCGTTGGTGAGCACTGAGCTGATCGCTCGCTGCTTCGATGCTGCGGACAAGCACGCCGCGGCGATACCAGTGGTACCCGTGGTGCCGAGCATCCGCGAGACCACCGCCGAAGGATCACGCGCGCTCGACCGCGCGAAGCTGCTGGCCGTGCAGACGCCGCAATGCTTCCACACCGACCTGTTGCGCAAAGCCTTCCAGCAGCCTTACGACCCCGCCTTCACCGATGAAGCGACACTGGTGGAGCGCTTGGGCGTGAAGGTGGCGCTGGTGGAAGGCGAGGAGAACAACATCAAGGTGACATCCGCCATGGACATGCGGGTCATCGAATCGCTGCTCGGTTGACACGATACGTTTCCAGCATGACAGCCCCCGACCTCCGCTCCCTCACCCTCGATGGGATCAAATCCCTCGTCGCGGAGCTCGGCGAGAAGCCCTACCGTGCCAAGCAGCTCTGGGAATGGTTGTGGAAGAAGAAGGCCCGCTCGTTCGATGATATGAGCGACCTGCCCAAAGCCTTCCGCGCGGCACTGGCGGAGCGCACGGTGCTGCGGCCCTTGGTGCTGGCCGAGGAGCAGCGCAGCCAGGATGGCACGGTGAAGTGCGCCTTCAGGACCTGGGACGGCCACATCGTTGAAGGTGTCCTGATCCCCACCCCAACGCGCTTTACGGCCTGCATCAGCAGCCAGATCGGGTGCAGCCTGACGTGCAGCTTCTGCGCCACCGGCAAGCTCAAGCGCGTGCGCAACCTGGACGCCGGCGAGATCGTGGATCAGGTGGTGCTCATCGATGCGCTCGCGCACAAGTACTACAAGCAGGGCCTCACCAACATCGTGTACATGGGCATGGGCGAGCCGCTGCTCAACTACGCCAGCACGCTGCGCAGCGCGGAACGGATCACCGCCGAGGACGGCCTGGGCATGAGCGCAAGACGCATCACGGTGAGCACGGCCGGCATCGCCAAGATGATCCGCAAGCTGGCTGACGATGGCGCACGCTTCAACCTGGCGCTCTCGCTCCATGCTGCCAACGATGCCAAGCGCGACCGCATCATGCCGATCAACGAGCAGAACTCGCTGGCCGAGCTGAAGGATGCCCTGCGCTACTACACGCGCACGCTGCGGAAGGACGTCACCTTCGAGTACATCCTCTTGCGCGGCTTCAACGATTCA